>NZ_KB894700.1:34485-80885 GCF_000374565.1 Siminovitchia fordii DSM 16014 = CIP 108821
CTTTCTCCAACATTGGTGACCGCTTTTTACCAAAATCTCTCGTAACGGGCACCTCCCCGTTTTTTCTCGAAACCTCTCTTAACGGGAACCTTTCTTCACTATTGGTGACCGCTTTTTAGCAAAATCGCTCATGATGGGATCTTTCTCCCTAAACCTGACCGCTTTTAATGGAAACTACAAAAAGCGGGCACCAAGAGGGGTTCCAACGTTGCATACTTTCGTTTGATTAATAAGTGAACCTTCTGAACATCCCCTTGTTCTTAAAATACATCCCGCCTGTCCCCAACTAAAAACCCTCCACAAACACAAGAATCCGGCAGAATGAACGAATCGTTCTCTCTACCGGATTCATAAAAAAGGGGGTAATTGAACTATGGCATTATCAAACTTTGAACTATATTATTCAGGTCTTAGCATGTTAATCAAGGTTTATCTGAATTAGTACGCTTCTTCAACGCCTTTGATCATTGCTTTAATAGATTGTAGCCCTCCACCAGAAAGGTACCAGTAATCAGCATCCAAGTAGATAATTTTTCCGTCTTCATACGCTTTTGTCTTTTTCACAAGGTCATTTTCAATCGTTTCTTTGGCCGGTTCAGAGTCTTCTTCAATCGCAGCATTCCGGTCAATGACAAACAGAATATCTGGGTTGGTTTCTAAAATGTATTCGAATGAAATTCCCTGTCCATGTGGGGATACTTCAATATTTTCATCGGCTGCTTTAAATCCTAGAACATCATGGATCCAGCCAAATCTAGATTTAGGTCCGTAAGCACTCACTTTTCCTTCATTAGCCAAAACAATCAGCGCTTTTTTATCGATGGATTCCGCTTTTTCTTTTACACCTGCAATTTGATTGTCGACCTCTTCCAGTTCAGCTTTAACTTGGTCTTCCTTGCCGAAAATTTCACCAATCGTATTCATGTTCTTTTCAAAGGATTCCAGGTATTGATTAGTATCAACTCCCATGTATACAGTAGGAGCTATTTCTGCAAATTGGTCATACAATTCAGCCTGCCGTCCGGAAATGAAGATGACATCCGGCTTTAATTCATTGATAGCCTCAAAATCCGGCTCTTTCAAACTTCCAACGTTTGTATATTCATCTCCTGCATATTTTTCGAGGTAAGCAGGAATGGTCGCTTGTGGTACCCCGGTTACTTTGATTCCCAATTCATCCAATGTATCCAACACACCAAAATCGAAGACAACAACCTTTCCAGGATTTTTCTTGACTTTTGCTTCTCCATATTCATGCTTGATTGTTATCTCTTCCGCCTGCTTATTCGTGTCATTCTGCTCTTTCGCTCCGGATTTGCTTTCTTCTTTTGATCCACAAGCTGCAAAAACAGCTGCCATAGCTAAAAGCATAATGAATAAAGTCCACTTTTTCATTTGTCCATTCTCCTTTAATCCATTGAAATATGTAAAATGAAATCCATATAAGGAATGCCAGCAGAAAAAATATCTGCTGTTAAACCGCGTACCAGCAATCTCAGATCTATCTTATCAAGATAACATTTTCCAGATTCACCTACCCTGATTTAACGACAATGATAATCATTATCAGTTGAGCTCGTATTTATTATAACACCGCTTTCTCAAGTGTCAATAACTAATTGAGAATTTTTCTCATTTGTTTAATACAGAATTGTGATCACAAAACCCTCATAACCTAAACCTGCCGCCAATTATCGATAAGGGTACAATTGCTTCCTCCCAATCTTTGGCAATCTAATCCCAAACAATGACCTATTTTAGGTTATTCGGTTTTTTTATAATAATGTCACCTTATAAGTTCCTTACTAAAAAGTTTGTGACAAGGTTAGAAGCCGACAATGCTTTTCCCACCCTTGAACAGGGTCTGCCTGGTGATAAAGTCTTTCCCTGGATGGTTGAAGCTTCCTTCTTGCCATTAACTGTTCCAGGTATCACTTTTATAATTTTGAATAATCAGAAAACAACAACACAGGAAGTGGGGTAAAAACCCCACCTTCATATCCTTAGTCTATGTAGTAAATCAACACCATGGCTACCATCTCAATTAGTCAACATATAACTTATTCTTCAGAGTAACGTTCTGAGAGCTTCCTCTTATGAGAATGAAATACTTCTTCTAAAGAGATATTATATTTATTGGCAATAACCATTACGTTGCCTAATACGTCTCCTAACTCCTCTACCAATTCCTGTCTGTTTTCCTCAAATGATTCTGTTGCCTCGTCTGGTCTATCCCTACCGATTTCAAGGGCTCTTATAGCTCGTGCTACTTCTCCCGTTTCCTCTGCTAAAAAGCCGATTCGAATAAAAATGTCTAATTCAGACCAGCCCCTATTATCATAATAATCATTTACCCATTGTTGAAATTCAGCTACATCCAATTTTCTCACTCCTTAAATGCCGGTATGATAAAGTTTAACAAAGTATCGGGTTTTTTGTATAATGTAAACGCTGATTTCGCTAGGGGGAGATTATATGAAAAAGATAGCCATATTTTGAGGTTCCAGTAATGGAGCATCCAGTGTTTATATAGAAAACGCAAAAAAAATTGGTAAAGAACTAGCAAGGCGTAATATCACACTTGTTTATGGCGGAGCAAGTGTTGGCGTTATGGGGGCCGTTGCAAATTCCGTTTTAGAAGAAAACGGACAAGTCATTGGCGTTATAAATAAATGGAAGTATTAGAGATAGCATATTCCCAATGAACCAGTTCAATTCATCATCCGGAATCAAAGCGAACGCCAACAATCCCGATGTAAGTCCTACAATTATAGATATAAATGCCGCCCGGGTATTCAACGGGTACTATTCATGAAGGAAGGTGACCGGTTTGGGCTCAAGTTCGAAAAAACGGGTACTATTCGTGTGGAAAGGTGACCGGTTGGGGCACGTGTTTGAAAAAACGGGAACTAATCGTGAGGGAAGGTGACCGGTTGGGGCCCGTGTTCGAAAATACGGGAACTAATCGTGAGGAATGGTTCCCGGTTGGGGCCCGTGTTCGAAAATACGGGAACTAATCGTGTGGAAAGGTTACGGTTTGGGGCCGAGGTCGAAAAAACGGGTACTATTCGTGAAGAAGGTGACCGGTTTGGGCTCAAGTTCGAAAAAACGGGAACTAATCTTGAGGAAAGGTTACCGGTTCGGGCCGATGTTTGAAAAAACGGGTACTATTTATGAGGAAAGGTGACCGGTTGGGGCTCGAGGTCGAAAATACGGTAACTTATCGTAAAGGAAGATTCCCGTTTGGGGCCGGTGTTTGAAAAAACGGTAACTTATCGTGAAGGAAGGTTCCCATTTTGTGTCCCAGGTCGAAAAAACGGTAACTTATCGTGAAGGAAGATTCCCGTTTTGTGTCCTACAAATAAAAGAGTGAACCTGAGCAAGATAGCAGGCGGATGACAAATATTCAAGACAACACATAGAGCCCTTGGGAACATCGCCTAGATTTCCCAAGGGCTCATGAGTCTTATTCTACTATACGTTTAACAACTGTACTGAAGATGTGAGGGCAGGATTAACTGCCCTTTGAACCAGCATATCCCGGATCTTTGCCACCCCGGAAGTGGAATCCCCAAGTTAAGGGGTATATGTACCCGAAAACGGTAAGGCCCGAATTGATCCCCCAAACATCAATTATTTCACTTGGCCAGCTTTCCTTGTTTATAAGCCGCCTTGTATAGACCTTTATACTCTTTATACTTTTTAGGAACCCAGCTTGTCGAGAAGAACTTCTTACCTTTTTTGAACCCTGCTTTTCTAACTTCTGCAGCCTTTTTATTTGAGTCGAAGCCTTCCTTATACCATTTGGAATAGTCCTTATGATCCTTATACTGTTTTGGGATCTTCACACTATAATTAGTGTTTGCGGACTTTTTCCCTTCTTTTGTGATGGTTTTCTTTATACCAGCCTTATAGCCGTCATTGTAAGCTTCGACATATTGCTTTCTGTCTTTATTTCCAGGTTTAATTTCCTTCTTCTTTAATCCATGTTTTTTACCCAATTCATATTGTTCTTTTTTTATCTTTTTTACTCTTTCCTTATTCCCTTTCTTAAAGCCCTCTTCAAAAACACCTTGCCTTTTCTTGGGGACCTCTTTCAAATCCATTTTCTCTTGACTTAACCCTTGCTCATAACCTTGATCAAAGTACTCTTTTTGCTCTTCTTTTTCTTTCCATGCTGCTGCATAGCTCTTCTTAAAAGCTTTTGCATAATGAGGTGATTTACCTTTTATGTGCTTATCAGGATCTTTTTCTTCTTCATTCTCGAAGTCATCTTTCGCTTTCTCAGCACCTTCTTTTTCTCCCAACCCACGATCTTTTATCGCTTTTTGTCTAGCTTTTTGTCTAGCTTTCTCCTCTTCTTCCGCTCTTTTTCGCTCCAATTCCTCTTGTTTACGTTGTTCTTCTAATTTTTTTTGATCCACCTTTGGAGCTTGAGCAGGTGGTGGGGTCACCTTCTCGGTAGTTGCTGGAGCTGGAGGTGGGGTTTCCTTCTTCATAGCACCTCCACTTCCACCGGAGTTCCCTCCATTATGATAATGATACTCTCCATACTCCAATCCCCACTTTTCACAATTGGTCCTACAAGTATGACCTCCGTTTGCATCCGTTCTTCCAGGATGGGCACTGGACTGGCTTGGGATCAATAATAAGAAAATTAATAAGCCAAAAAATCCTATACAAACCTTTTTACCCATATTGTTTTTCTCCCCTTTCGCCATATATTCTGACATATTTCCTGGGAAAATGGGCCTGTTATTAGGGGAATTCGTTCGTCAAAAAATGACAAAATTCAATTTTGACGACTTTTTTTATATTAAAATTTAATTTTCCTCTAAATCTAATTAGAAATGGACTCAACGCCCGAAACACTATAACTTTGTGCATAATTCCGCTCGCACTTGTAACTATTTGGCAAATTGGATCATTAAGCATAAATTTAAAATGGCTACCGATCTTCCAACAGTAGATTATGTCCAGACCCGTACATGTCAACCTTTTAAAAAATGATATATTAATTACGGAGAACCTTATAAATTTTTATGAGATTAATTAAAGTAGATTGCTTTAGTAGACTAAAAAATAAGGGATAACTCATCTAACAAAACCAAACCGCAGCTAATCTAAATGAACTACTATCCAGCTATAAGCATTAACCTGAATTAAATTTTATTTATTTTCATTAAACCAAAAAAATCGGAGTATCATATGATACTCCGGCAAAATTTGATTATCCCACTTCCCTTTCTTCTACATCACAAGATTTTCTATCATATTCTACTTTATTGTTGCTCCCAAAAGTTTCATTTCTTAATGACTTGATGAATGAAACACACATCAACAAGACAACAACAGAAAATGGCAATCCTGCTACAGCTGAGACCGTTTGCAATGGCGTTAATCCTCCACTCAACAAGAGTGCAATAGCCACCCCGGCGATAACTACCCCCCACATAATTTTACTTTTGTTTGATGGATCCGTGTTTTCCTCACTATACATTCCAAGCACATATACAGTAGAATCTGCAGATGTAATAAAGAATATAATAAGGGAAACCATTGTCATGAAGATGAGAACCGGACTGAATGGGAACAGCTGCAAGAAATAAAATAACGCTGTATCCATATTTTCCAATATCCTGTTTGCCAGCTCGTTGTTACCTAAGTTTACAATATTGTATAGTGCACTTCCCCCAATGGTTGAATACCATATCATAGTGGCTAGACTCGGAATAAGCATGGCTCCGAAAATAAATTCCCGGATCGTCCGCCCTTTAGAAATTCGTGCAATAAAAAGACCGACGAAAACACCAAAGCTGATAGCCCAACCCCAGTAGAAAAAGTCCCAGCCTGCCTGCCATGTATAGTCATTAAGAAATGGCTCCAAATGAAAACTCATGCTAATGAAATTCTGCATATAATTGCCTGTAGTGTTTACAAGAATGCCAAGGATGTTGCGTGTCGGTCCGGCTATAAAAATAAACATCATAATCATCAGCGCCAACACGATATTAATATTGGACAACCACTTGATCCCACGTTTGATACCGGTACTGGCAGATATTATAAATAGCACGGTGAGAATTAAAATGAGTATGATTTGATTCGTAAAATTATTTTCTATTCCCCAGACATAATCAAATCCAGCACCCATTTGCTTGACGCCAAGCCCCAATGAGGTAGTAATACCACTTATTACCGCAAAGATAGCAAGTATATTAATAAATTTCCCGATTGGCCCGAAAGCTTTTTTTCCCAGCAAAGGTTCCAGACTTTCATTTATTAACGGCAATGTGTTCTTTCTATATTGAAAGTACGCCATGATTAAGCCGATAATGGCATAGGAGCCCCAGCTATGCAGCCCCCAGTGAAAAAAGGTATACTGCATTGCTGTTTTTGCTGATTCCTGTGTTTCCCCTGTGCCAAATGGCGGATCTATATACATAAGTACAGGCTCTGCTACACCCCAAAAGAACAAACTAATGGCCAATCCTGCGCTGTACAGCATGGCAATCCATGTAAACCGGTTAAATTCCGGTTTATCTGTATCCTTACCTAACCGAATATTTCCATATTTTGATAGAGCTACATATAAGCAAATGACGACAAATGTAAAAGCAGCGAGCATGTAGTACCAGCCAAAGTTCTCACTGATAAAGGTATTCAGAATATAACTAGCGGCCTGTCCCAATGTTTCAGGAGCAATGATCCCAAAGAGCACGAATATAAAAGTTAAAGTTAGTGCCCCTATGACCACAATATTTTTACCCATAAAACCCCTCCCTTTCTGCTATTCCTTTTCTTTCATTGCTGGTATAACCCATTCTTCTCCACGCTGTGTTGTCACATATTCCGGCCAACGGTAATGAATAGGCGGTTCATAATCACAAAGCGGAGCCTCCCACTTGCTTCCATTAATTCCTCCGCCAGTTCTCTCCTTAAACTCGTCCTGCGCCTTCTTTAATAATTCAGGCTGGGTAAGCAAATCAATGATGGTCATTCCAACCGTTTTGGATGCACTTACAATCATCGGATCGATACATTCCCGAATGCCTCCCAGCGCGTTCATCACCCAAGTTGGATAGGCATAGCCCGGTTTAGGAGACTTTAATGCTGGTCTTCCAATATACAATCTTACTGTAGGAGCATGCCAGCAGTATTCCGTATAATCGTCAGATGTGAAATGCTGCTGCCAAGCAGGTAATGACTCTCTTAGCTTCTTTTCCGCCTCTTCCGGCTCAATGAGTTGCTCTATTTCATCTATAAACGGCTTTTCCATCGGTTCAAAACCAAGTTTCTCCTGAATTTTTTGAGCAACCTTGATAGCCTGCTCATCAAACACAGGGGCACCGGCAATTTTTAGATTATTAAACGTTGTTTCTGCCATTGTGTGATTCGCCAATCCGGTCCGTGATTTCGTAATCCAGTTCCGCTTCCAGTTACAATGCGCAGCTTTTGCGGCACTTTCGGCATTCCGGTCAAGCACTTCCATGACTTTCTCGGCCATTTCAGTGTTGGGCACACGGATAAAATAGTAAATTTGCGCCATTTGCCCCGGAATATTATCTGCTGTTGCCTGTCCGGTGTTTAAAATGGTTTCGTTCATGGACCATCCCATTCCGTTAGAAAGCATGTGTTCCCGATACATTTTTGAAAGGGAGTACATGATTACAACCGCGTCGGTTGCACCGGGAGCTCGAGCTTCGGCATGAGATGCCGGGATTGGCGAGTCCGAACCGGACGACAGCCAGTTTTCTGGTTCATCGCAAGTAAACGTATACATAGCTGAGAATGCGACTGCACAATGGGTATCCCAACGTGCCGTGTTACATAGAGGCAGCATGTAGAAGGGATGAAAGCTGATTGCCGCATCTAGATCATCATAATATCCCTTCGCTGCGTGGATTGGCTTTGATCCTCTTAATTTCTCCGCAGGTTCACCAAAAAATTTCAACGTTCCTTTAATATCAAATTGTTCCATGACCGCTTTCGCTGCCAAAAATCCGCCAAGTGAGCCTACGCCTAATGCAGAATGCGGGTCTGTATGTCCTCCGGCATATTTACTCAATCCGTCTCGCGGCCGTTCAACCGTGTCAGCCGCCTGACAGTTTCCAGGAACAGCATCATACTCGGCATAACCGCCAATCACAGGTCCTTCCCCATTTTTCCAAGTGGCGCAGAAAGCAGTAGGCATGCCGCCACTGCCTTCTTCCACTTCGAATCCCTGTTCCCTTAACTGTTTTACATACCAAGCAGAAGATTTGTACTCCCTCCAGGCTGTTTCTCCATAATGCCAAATGGTTTGATTCCAGTCGGAGAGTGTATTTTTATTGTTCTCCACCCAATCCATTACTTGTTGTTTGTTTTTTGAAATCATTTGCTGACCACTCCCTCTTGCATTTCTTCTTTTGCGTATACTTTTTCTCCTGAAATCCAAGTTTCACAAACATCGATATTTTTTAATTCATTGATTTCAACTTCATATGGATCTTTTTCCAACACAACGAAATCCGCCAGCTTTCCTTCTTCGACGGAACCAATGATATTCTCTTTGTGAATCGCTTTTGCCGCTTCAATGGTATATCCCTTTAAAGCTTCAGTCAGTGAAATACGATGCTCTGCTCCAATGACATTACCTTGCAGCGTGTTGCGGGTAACAGCAGCATATACAGCAAGAATCGGATTTGGCGGTGCTACTGGTGCGTCTGATGAGAGAACAATCGGGATATTTTTCTCCTTGAACCAACCGTACGGTGAATAGTTAATGCCATGATCACCGACTGCCCTGACGACACCTTCCGCGAATTGGTAAACATGCTGTGGCTGCGGAACAGGCCAGATTTTAAGATCGGCCAGATCATTAATTTGTTCCTTGCTTGGCAGGCCGCAATGTTCGATCCGGTGCCGGATATCCTCTCTCAATAGCTGTTTCTGCGACTCTCTGACACTATCAATTACCACCTGAATGGCGCCGTCACCCTGTGCATGAGTAATCGTTTGAAAACCCTGTTTGTGCGCTTTAACAAACATCTCTTTAAACTCATCAGGTGAATGGTATAAGTATCCTTGGGTCCTTTTGCTGTCTGAATATCCAGAAGAAAGATAAGCTGTACCTGAATTAAGCGAGCCGTCCGCATAAAATTTTATCGACCCGATGGAGAGCTGGTCATCACCGAAGCCGGAACGGAAACCAAGGTCAATCAATTTATCTAAATAGGTTGATAGAAACGACATGATAATGCGCATCTTTAGCAAGCCGTTTTTCCGAGAACTTTCAAATGTTTCCAGCTCCTGCTTGGTCACTTGTGGATCGTTAATAGTCGTAACACCGGCTGCAAGACATTGCTCCTGCCCCACTTTCACAAGTGTTAACAAATTATCAGGAGTATCCGGCATGTGGATATTTGGCCCGTTATTGCCAATCACCACGCCGGCATTTTTGGCAAAAAAGTCGTTAGCGCTGTCATACAACTGTCCATTGGGCACTCCATTTTCATCTCTTCCAATAACCCCGCCTTCCGGATCTCCTGTATGTTCATCTACACCCAGTTGTTTAAGAAAATAATGGTTCACAACATTCGAGTGCCCACTGACATGCATGATTTGAACAGGAAAGTCGGTTGTGACCCGGTCCAGGTCATCTGCAGTGGGATAGCGCTTCTCGGCAAGGTTTCGCTGATCAAATCCAAATCCCCGGATAATGCCGCCATCTTTCAACGTATCTTTGAACTTGGAAAGCTCCATAACGATATCATCAATACTTTTTACTTTTGGATAGCTGAGATCAATCCATGTATGGCACATGCCAAGCATCATCAAATGGGCATGTGGATCAATGAAGCCCGGCATCAAGCAGCGGCCCTCTAAATCTATTTTTTCCACTTCATGTCCCGAAACCGCTTCTTCACACGCTTTCAATGAACCGGCAAAGATGATTTGATCCCCCCGGACTGCTACAGCTTCCACTTTTTCTTTCTCATCCATTGTTAAAATGGTTCCACCATAAAATATTTTAAATTCTTCGTGCATTCGTCAGTCCCCCTAGTTGTTTGGAATGAGTGTAATGATTGACTTCACATGTATATATTGCAATTAATATGCCAACACACACACCACAGCAAAATAAAGGGAACTCCTTGCATCATATCTTACTCTTTATTCAAAATTGTATAGAAAATAGTGGAATAACCTGTATATCCTATATAATATTTCTCTCTATACAAAATTGTATAACCTATACGAATGTGTATAATTGTAGTAATAATTAAGGTTGGGGGTATAGACGATGCCATTGGAGATAGGAGAGCGGTGGAAAGAAATTGTAGATGGACTCTATACGGATGTGATTATTACTGACAAAGAAGGAGTCATTGTATATGCGAACGAATCGACAGAGTACTGGTTCAATATGGAGAAAAGAGATATTATCGGAAATAGCGTATTTGAATTAGAAAAGAAAAAAATTTTTTACCCGTCCGTTGCAAGAATGGTATTAGAAAGCGGACAAAAACAAACCCTAATCCAACAAACAAGAAATGACAAGAAGCTGCTTGTAACCGGGAACATCATTTATGACAGCAAGCAAAATATTGAATATATTGTCTGCTATTCGCAAGATATTACAGAAATAGAAAAGCTGAAGTCTTATATCAAGAAAGTGGAAGGCGAACTGGAGAGCATCAAAAAAGAATTGCAATTCTACCAAAAACTTCAAATGGAAGATTCTCGCCTTGTTGCGAAAAGTCCTAAAATGCAAAAAGTATTATCGGTAATGGATCGTGTGGCCGATACTGATGCAACCGTACTTCTCACTGGGGAATCGGGTGTGGGAAAAAGCCTTCTGGCAGAACAGCTTCATAAGAAGAGTAATAGAAAGGGAGAGTTCGTGGCAATCAATTGCAGCAGCATCCCTGAATCTTTAATCGAGTCAGAGTTGTTTGGGTATAAGCCTGGGGCATTCACAGGCGCCAGCCAAAAAGGAAAAGTGGGCCTAGTGGAAAAAGCCCAAAATGGAACCCTTTTTCTTGATGAAATTGGTGAATTACCAATCAATGTACAAGCAAAATTATTGATGCTTATTCAAGAAAAGACGTTTTACCGAATCGGAGATTCGCAGCCAAGGGAAGTGAACTTCCGACTCGTGGCGGCAACCAATGTAAATCTGGAAGAACTCATCAAACAAGGAGCGTTTAGGAAGGATCTTTACTTTAGGCTATCCGTCATCCATATCTCCATTCCACCTTTAAGAGAAAGACAGGAAGATTTGCTGAACCTTTTAATGAATATGACCGAGAGGTTTAATAAACGATATGACAGGCATAAAGAATTAACTCATGAAACAATCGATTGCCTTCTTCGCTATTCCTGGCCCGGCAATGTACGTGAGCTCTCAAACATCGTCGAACGATTGGTATTAACAATTGAAGAAGATGTGTTACTGCCTGAACATCTTCCTGAAAATATAAATACAGGCCATCTGGCAGCACCATTAATTGGAATCGGCCATAAATCATTAAAAGAAATCGTGGAAGAGACAGAAATAAGGGTATTAAAGGATGCCCGTAAAAAATACATTAGCACAACAAAAATGGCCAAGATTTTAAAAGTCAGTCAGCCAACCATTGTGAGGAAGCTGAAAAAATACGGTTTATAGCTACCATTTACGTTTAGAAACGAACTTGAGATTAAAAGGATAAAACTTTGATGCCTTAAATTTCCTCCTTCTTAGAGCCCTCTTTGCAGACTCTCTTATAACACTTATCAAAAAACATATCGTCTTTGACAGCGTTATCTGATACAACCTAACTACTAAACCGTTTTAATAACAGAAAAACATCTATAACCTCCCCTCAAGCAAACGTTTCATTCTGCCTGCTTAAGGGAGAGGACCGAATCAATTGTTAAGTACGAAACTAAGATAGACCGCCAACATCCTATGTTTAGGCTACCACATCTTCATCAGTCTAAATTTTCTACGACTGTCGCAATACCCTGGCCAACCCCGATACACATAGTGGCGGCTCCGTATTTTACTCTTCTCCTTCTCATTTCATAGATCAACGTTGTAAGAATTCTGGCTCCGCTTGCCCCAAGCGGGTGCCCGTAGGCGATGGCTCCGCCGTTTACGTTGACAATATCCGGGTTCAGGTTAAGTTGTTTGATACATTCAAGGGACTGTGAAGCAAAGGCTTCGTTAAGCTCCACTAGACCCAAGTCTTCGACATTTAATCCGGCTCTATTCAACGCTTTTCTCATGGCGTAGATGGGGCCGAGTCCCATGACCGCAGGCTCTAATCCGGCGGTTGCTGAAACGACATATTTTGCCAATGGCTTAAGGTGATATTGCTCCGCTTTTTCTTTGCTCATTATCAATAGGACGGCTGCTCCGTCATTTATTCCAGATGCGTTACCGGCCGTCACCGTTCCGCCTGAAAAAAGTGGCCTTAGTTTGCTCAGCTTTTCTAAGGTCGTGTCGGGTCTCGGGTGTTCGTCTTTCTCTACATAAATGACGTTTCCCCGTCCATCTGAAACCGGCACGGGAACAATTTCCTCATCCAGTTTACCACTCTCCATTGCTTCTTTTGCTTTCATTTGGCTGTTAAAAGCAAATTCGTCCTGGGCTTTCCGCGAGATATTATAGCGTTTAGCTACGTTTTCCGCTGTCTGGGGCATGCTGCCCGTTCCAAATTTCTCGGCAATCGCTGGGTTTGGAAAACGCCAGCCAATCGTTGTATCTACCAATTCCATATTTCCTCTCGGAAACTCGACCTCAGGCTTCAACATGACAAACGGCGCTCTCGTCATACTCTCCGTTCCGCCGGCGATGAATACATCTCCTTCACCAACCAAAATTGCCCTAGCCGCGTAATTCACTGCATCCAGTCCGGAGCCGCAAAGGCGATTTAACGTTGTGCCGCCTGTTTCGATCGGAAGGCCGGCAATGAGGCTCGCCATTCTTCCGACATTACGGTTTTCTTCCCCGGCGCCATTTGCATTTCCCAAGACAACTTCTTCTATTTCCTCTGGATGCAGACCTGGATTTCTTTCCAACAATGCTTTAATGGCAATTGCTGCAAGATCATCAGGTCTGACCGTTTTTAATGCACCTTTGTATCTCCCTATTGGCGTTCGGACCGCATCGACAATATACACTTCTTGTGACACATTACTCCCCCTTAAAAGCGGCCTTTCTTTTTTCCAAAAAAGCGGCTGTTCCTTCTTTTTTATCCCCAGTGCTAAACAACACAGCCTGCAACGCTTTTTCCAACGCCAACCCCGCTGATAAATCAACGGTAGGACTTTCGTTAACCGCAATTTTGACCATTTTAATTGCTACTGGCGGTTTCCTTGCAATCTTTTCTGCGATCTCCATCACTTTGTCCATCAGCGAATTATCAGGTACGACATGGTTTAATAATCCGAGTCGCTGGGCTTCCTCAGCGGAGATGATATCTCCAGTAAAAATGAGTTCTTTCGCCTTGGCCAATCCAACGGTTTTTGCTAATTGCTGGGTTCCTCCGCCTGCGGGTAAAATCCCTAAATTAATTTCTGGCTGTCCGAACTTTGCTGACTCACAACCTATTCGAATATCGCAAGCGAGGGCAAGCTCACATCCTCCTCCCAAAGCGTAACCGTTTACCGCTGCAATAACCGGCTTTCCCGAACGATACACATTTAGCAGTACATCTTGTACGGCTAGTCCATAAATATCCAATGGCTTTCTGTCATGAATCCATTTAATATCCGCTCCGGCCACGAATGTTTTTTCGCGGCCTGTAATGATGATGACCCTAACGTTATCATCTAAATTTAACTCCTTGACTGCCTGATCAAGTTCAGCCCAACTGGCGGGATCCATTGCATTGCGCTTTTCAGGTCTTGAAATTTGAATGATGCCAATCTGATTGTCAATTGTTATATTCAGCGATGAATAATTCATTCTGTCACCCCAAGTTAATTATCTTTGTAGTCATATACACCTTTTCCGGTTTTTCTTCCAAGCCTGCCCGCCTTCACATACTTGATTAATAATGGGCTCGGACGAAAGCGCTCACCAAGTGTTTTATGAAGGTACTCCAAGTTATTCAATCTTGTATCAAGGCCAACAAGATCTCCTAATTTGAATGGTCCCATCGGGTAATTTAAACCAAGTTCTATTGCTTTGTCGATCTCCTCAGGCGTCCCTACACCTTCCATTAACATATTAAAAGCTTCATTGCCTACTAAACTGCTAATTCGGCTAGTAACAAATCCAGGAAATTCATTAATTCGTACTGTTTCTTTCCCCATTTTTTCGGCCACCCACTTCACGGTTGCAGCTGTCTCGTCGGTGGTCTCCAATCCTTTTACTATTTCTACTAGCTTCATTTTGGGAACCGGATTAAAAAAGTGCATTGCGATAACTTTCTCCGGCCTAGTCGTATAGGACCCGATTTCTGTTGGACTCATCGTTGATGTATTTGTTGCAAGAATCGTCTCCGGCCGTGTGTATTGATCCAGATTCTCAAAGACACTCTGTTTAATTTTTTGTAGTTCTGGAACCGCCTCGATCACAAAGTCTGCCTTTTCTGCACTCGCTTTCAAATCCGTTGTAAACTCGATCCGTTTTAAGGCTGCTTCTGCTTCGTCTGCCGTCAGCTTGTTTCTCTCCACGCCCTTTGACAGGGTATCTTCAATCGTTTTTTTGGATTTCTCCAGGCTCTCTTCCTGAATATCCTGAATCGTGGTTTGGAAGCCGCCAACACCACTGACATAACCGATCCCGCTTCCCATTAATCCTGAGCCTACTACGAGTAAGTTTTTGATTTCCATGTGTATCACGCCTCTTCAGTCGAATTCTAAATTATTTTTGAAAGATTGGATTTTCTAGTATCAACTTACCTATATACCTTCCTTCTTCCATAAATTCATGAGCTGTTTTCGCATCTGCAATAGAAAATATTTTGCCAATATGAGGGAAGAGATTTTTTCTTTGTAAGAATGCCACTACTTCAACGAAGTCTTTCAAATCTCCCATCCATGAACCGGTAATCGTGATTTGCTTACCAAAAATCAGACGCAAATCGACTTCTGTCATCGGCCCTGTCGTTACGCCGCAAAAAGCGAGCCTCCCTCCTCTGGCAAGCATTTGTAAACTGGTTGAAAATGTTTTTCTGCCAACATGATCCAAGACAATATCAGCCCCGCTTTTCCCGGTTAACTCACGGACTTTTCTTGGAATGTCTTCATCTCTTGTCATAAAATCAAATGTTTCAAATCCGTTCTTCTTTAAAAAGTCGATTTTACTTTGTTCTCCGACAATGCCAATTGCCTTCGCTCCGATACCTTTTGCGATTGACAGGGCAGCATAACCCAATCCTCCGGAGGCACCCCATATGACGGCGGTGTCATTAGCGGTCAGCTTTCCTTTCGTCACAAGGGCGTTCCATGCCGTTACGTAAGCAACAGGTACACCCGCCCATTGCTTGGTAAACTGATCGGGTATCTTTATGGCGCGCTTTTCTTCCGTCACTACATATTCTGCGTATCCACCGTCTATATGGTAGCCAAGAATTTGAAAACGCCGGCATAAAGTTTCTCTCCCGTTAATACAGGATGGGCAAGTACCGCAACCTTTCCCGGGGTATAAAACAACAAAATCACCTTTTTGGAGATATTTTACTTCGGTGCCGGTTTCAGTGACCCTTCCAACGACATCGCTCCCCGGAATGCGGGGCAATGTTAATTTATCACCCGTTCCACCTTTTCGCAGCCAAATATCCAGATGATTCATGCCGCAATATTCCACATTTACCAAAACCTCATTCGGCTTTATTTCAGGAACATCCGCCTCTTTCTTAAATAACAATTCTTCCGGCCCACCGTGGCTCTCCAGAACAATACCTGTCATTTTCTGTTCTCCCATGCTTATCGTCCTTCCTCCTATCGGCGATCTTCGAATCGTTTGAGCTTAGCCCGTATGCCATGTCCGGTTAATGGCTGTAACTCATCTTCATCAACAATGCTGACATTGATTTTTACGCCTACTTTTCTCTTTAAAAGCTCTTCCAGTTCTTTTTTTAGTAAGAAATAATCACTGCTCGCATGTTTTGCCTCTGCTATAACAGTCATTTCATCCCTTGCAGGAGAGCCGACTCTTTCTACATAGCAAAAGTACTCGCCGTTTACCTTCGGGTTTTCTTTAATGTATTCGCCGATCGCTTCAGGCCATATATTAATTCCTCTTAGCTTAATCATGTTATCGCTTCTGCCCTGGAAATAGTCAATCTTTTTATGCCAGCTACCGCAAGCACACTGTTTAACTTTATAACTTGCAGAAATATCTTGAATGTTGTAGCGGATTTGCTGGGTGCTTGTCTTGTACAAAGCCGTAACGACTATGTTTCCTCTATGCCCAGGAGGCAGCACTTCACCTGTTTCGAAATCGACAATTTCCACGATGAAAGCATCCTCAAATACGTGAAGGCCGTCCTCTGCTTCACATTCAGCTGCCACATACTGCACTTCGTGGAATGCATACGAATCGTAAACCGGGCAACCCCATACTTTCTTCACTTCTTCTTTCGGCCCAAAAGCTGACAGCGTTTTGATATTCAAGTCGACTTTCGGATCAAGGCCCATTTTCTTGGCTGTATTTCCGATATGAATTAAATAATCGGAAGTAGCCAAGATAGACGAAGCACCAAATGTTTTAACAAACTCCACTTGCTTCTCTGTCGGTGTCACTGCCCCTGTTCCTGTAGTAATTGGTGTGCAGCCGAGCCACTGCCAAAGCCCATGGTCCATAATCCAAGCTGCATTGTGTGTGGAGTATGCCCAAGAGTTCATGACTGCATCGCCGGGACGTATGCCATGCATATAAAACGTTCTCGCACTTAATATTGCGCCTATCTCTCTATCCCAGGCGGAGTAGATTGTTGGTCTCGGCGAACCTGTCGTTCCACCGCTTGTATAAAAACGGAGCGGCGTATGCTTGCCGTCTTCAAAATGATATTTTTGATAATCCCCAAACGGTGGGTCTAGATTGATGCTGTCTCTGATGTCATCGATCGTGTATGATGGGATTTTAGAAATATCATCTAGACTTTTTACATCTTTCGGAGAAAAATCACGCTTGGCCCATAACCGTTGGAAAAACGGAATCTCCGAACCTTTTGCCAGCGTCTCCTTTAATCTTTTTAATTGCGTTTCTTCAATTTTTTCCCGGCTCCACTTCCATGTGCCTTCCATAAACTCTAATGGTGGTTCATATTCTGTTACCAATTTTTCGAAGTCTACAGATTTATAATAGTAAGGAATTTTTGTCTCAACGTTCATTTTCCGTCTCCTTTATAATGTCAATATGTTTTATTCGGCAGAATATTCTGTAATTATTTACAGTGGCAAGAACGTTAAACCAATCGCCCAAATGACACCTACTGCAAGCAGGATAGGTAAGCAATAACCAAGAAAATCTCTTACTGTCAATCGAGTACCTACTGCAAGAATCGGAAAATACAACAATGCCCAAAATGGCTGAACCAAGTTTGTCCAAATATCTCCATACGTGATCGAAAGAATAGCTCTCGGAATTTCTACGCCAAGCTCCTCAGCTGCAGGAATGATAAATGCCGCCGTTGCTGTAAATTGTGATCCTGCAGAAGGGACAAACATGTTAATCACACCAGATATGAGGAACGTAAATAATGGAAATGTAGTTTCATTAGCAACACTAACAATCATCTGTGTAACTTTATCTGCCAAGCCTGATTGAATGAGTATTGCCGCTATACCTCCGTAAATAGGAAACTGCAATGCGATACTACTAGTTGCTGTAATATTTTTTGAAAAAGAATCCATGTAGGTCATGGGGTTTTTATGCACTAAAAATCCTAAAATGATTGCTATAAATGCCACCGAATTTAAATTCAAACCATCGATGCCATTTATCGCAAAGAAATAAAACAAATAGACTACACCTAACAGACCGATAATCAAGATGGCTGGACGAAAGTTATTGATTTTATCCGAAATAGATCCTTTCTGTACAAGGATGTCCTCGGTATTTTCCGCTGTTTCGATTGCAGCTGCAGTTTCACCTTCATGTTTAATGGCCAGGTCATGAAAAGTCACAATATCCTTCTTATTTTTTCCAATAACGTAAAAGATGGTGGTAGTTACAGCTACAATAGCTATTGCAGTTACCATATTTAAAGTTGAAAATGTAGTTGCCTGTAACGGATAAATCCCGCCTAAAATATCTGTAAAATTACCTTCAGTTGCCACAAACAATGGAATTGTTCCTGAAATTCCGGTTAATGAGATTGTAAAGGAGGCGTAAGATACCGCAGATAAAAGTCGGTAGTCCACTCCCTTAACGTTTTGGCCAATAGACCTTGCAAATAGAGCTGTAATTATCGGACCAATATACCAGCCAATAAAGGATGTAACTGCACCCACAATACTTACTGAAACATAGGCAGAAGTCGGTCTTTTTACCATGCTCGACATTTTTTTAATGATCCTTTGCATGACTGGTGTATCAACAAGGACCAATGCAGCAGCATAGGTAATAATTAACTGAAATGCAAAGGTGAATAGCATTGGTACACCTTCAAACCAATATCCTAAAATTGAGATAGGGCCTGAATCAGTGAACAAAACCGCAAACAACATAGCCAACAATGTCAAAACTAAAGCAAATATAAATGCGTCCGGAAAATATCTGCTATACCAATCTGCTACTCTTTCAGATAGACTTTTTCTCAAATCCGTTTCCCCCTTTTCTGACCCAAAATGTAAACGCTTACTAATAGAGTTCAGGTCTTTCAAAAAAGGAAAAAGACCTGAACCTTTCATTTTACATCAGTCATTTACGCCAATGGAGAACCGCAAACACCACAATGCTTAAAGTGCTCAGGAATGTCTTTTGCTCCACACTCGGAACACTCAAGCATTGGTGCTCCCCATAGATGCTCATAGGAGTCTCCTGTTGCCAAGCGGTTTCTAAGCATCTCATAATCAGGCATACGCTTTTGGTTAAATGCTCTCATCGCTTCGTGCGTCTCAAACGCGCCTGTATGAACAGTCAGCCAATCTCTCGCATGACCAACAGTCAAATCAAGGGACATCTTCTTCCAGAAGTTTGTCTGTTCTTTCGTATAACGTACACACTCCGGCAGCTTATTAAGAAGTTTCTTCGCCATTTCATTCACTGCATCATCAAGCTGCTCATAAGGGACAACTTGGTTTACAAGTCCCCAATCAAGTGCTTTTTCCGGACTGATTTCTTCGTTAAGCCACAAAATTTCTCTTGCACGGCGGTCACCCACCATAATCGGCAACCACTGAGTGGCTCCACCAGCTGCAACGCTTCCATGAGAGTTTCCAACTTGTCTAATGTATGCATGGTCAGCCATAATAGCCAAATCACAGTTCATATTAAACTCGTTTCCTCCACCAACGGCCATTCCATTTAATTTCGCGATTGTTGGCTTCCCAATATCTAGTAATCTCTTATGGGCTTCAATAAACTGCCCCATCCATTTCCAATAATTATGCGGGCGATCTAAAATTTCAGCGTTTTGTTCTTTCATATCGGCACCTGTACAGAAAGCTTTATCTCCTGCCCCCGTTAAAACAACGACTCCTACCTCGTCATCCCATGATGCATATTCGAACACTCTGCACATTTCTCTTAAAGTGCGGAAGTTCAGGCAGTTATACACCTTAGGACGATTTATCGTAACCGTTGCGATTCCATCTTTTTTCTCATACTTAACAAATTTGAGATCTAATTCCTCTGGCTGTGGTGGATTCAAGAAATGTTCCATTTAACATACCTCCTAAAATATTGTCTACTAGAATTATCGCAAGAAGCGTGCCAACATGCCAAACGCCAAGAATAGAGCGTTTTCAATAATAAATTTATATTAGTCGTTCATAAAATGAACGGTATTGTTTAACTAATGAACGAATCTAACTATTTTGAAGTTTATTTTACTGCTTGTTTTTGATGATGCAGTAAATATTTGTTATAATTTTTCTTAAACTTCTTTGTAATAAAATATTTTTAAAAATTTTCATATATAATACAGAAAATATGCAGGGAAAAAGAGGTGTCTGTAATGATTGGCGTCATCGCACCCTACTCTAAATTCAAAGGAGAAGTCGAAATAACCGCAAAAAGGTTAAACATTCCAATCGTTGCTGAGGTCGGCGCATTGAATTCAGGCTTAAGAAAAGCAAAAAATATGATCAAAACTCACAAAGTAAAGGTCATTATTGCAAGAGCTTCAACGGCTGACTACTTAAGAGAAAAACTGGATATACCGATCATCAAAATTGAAATTACCAATTTTGATGTCATAAAAACATTGAAAAGTACAGATATTACAGAGAGTTTTGTCGTATTATTGAACCATTTTACTGACCAGAATCGGATAGATATTCAAACAATCAGCGAAATAATGAATATCCAATTAGATGTAAAATACTTCGGGAATGAGCGTGATATCACCCGCCATCTCAATACCCTCGCCTCTCAAAATGACTTACAATCCATTGTCGGAACAGCTGAATGTGTCGCTGCAACCGCGGGTAGAAAAGGGATGCAATCTTTGGTTGTCTATACGCAGGAGGAATCGATCACGGAAGCATTGCTCCGGTCAAAAGAAGCGATGGAAAACTTACTAAAGGAAGAAATCAAGCAACGGCATTTGGAAACGATCATTTCCCATGCGTTTGATGGGGTGATATCGACGAACCAGGATGGTTATATTACTGTTTGTAACGATGTCGCAGCCAACTATATCGGTATTTTTGAAAACGAAATCATTCAACGTTATTACAAAAGCATTCATATCCCTCTATTAAAAAAGCTTTTTGGCGACGGCCAAAATATTACAAAACATATCATCAATAATGGAAACCAAAAGTTTGTTTTAAACCGCAATCATTTAGGTGAAGAAAGCTATGTTATTACCTTCCAAGAAGTCGAGACTCTCGTTGAATCAGATTCCAATATCCGAAGTAAATTGTATAACCGCGGATTTTTTGCCAAGTATCATTTTGAGGACATCATCCATAAAAGCAAGGAAATGAAACAAACGGTTTCTTTAGCAAAAGCTTACTCGAAATCAGAAGGAAATATTTTAATTTACGGCGAGAGCGGGACAGGAAAAGAATTATTCGCACAAAGCATTCATAATGAAAGCTTCAGATCAAAGGGACCTTTTGTGGCTATAAATTGTGCGGCCCTTCCGGAAAATCTGTTGGAGAGTGAGTTATTCGGCTATGATGAAGGGGCTTTTACCGGAGCAAAGAAGGGCGGGAAACCCGGACTATTTGAAATGGCCCATAAAGGAACGATTTTCCTCGATGAGATTGGAGAAGTTTCCCTATCCTTACAAGCACGTCTGCTAAGGGTACTACAAGAAAAGGAAGTTATGAGAATTGGAGGAGAGAAAATTATACCAGTCGATGTGCGAGTCATCGCCGCAACAAATAAGAACTTAAAGGATAGTGTCGAGAAACAAAAGTTTAGAGAGGACCTATATTACCGACTAAACATTTTGTATATCCACATCCCCCCTCTAAGAAAAAGAATAGAAGATATAG
Organism: Siminovitchia fordii DSM 16014 = CIP 108821; assembly: GCF_000374565.1. Taxonomy (GTDB): domain Bacteria; phylum Bacillota; class Bacilli; order Bacillales; family Bacillaceae_C; genus Siminovitchia; species Siminovitchia fordii. Next base: position 56,083 of record NZ_KB894700.1, read on the forward strand.
AGTTGCTTATAGACGCATTATTCGCCAAATATGGCGGTCAACCGGAATTTATTACAGATAAAATGAAAGAAGACTTTAAGAGATACAACTGGCCAGGAAATATTAGAGAACTAGAGAATTTTATTGAACGAATCATCACAATTAAACAACATCTCCATGAAGATGTTCCCCTCACCGTCATCAAACATGCCTTCCAACCGAATTTAGCGGAAGAAGCTGCAATGGATGATTATATTCGGGTAAAGGTTGGCAGTTTACAAGAAATGGAAACTGAAATCTACGAGCAGCTTCTTAACAAATTTGATGGAAACAAAACACTCGTTGCAAATAAGTTGGGCATCAGCCGAACAACCCTCTGGAAGAAGGTCAAAGAGGTGACTTAGGGTAAATGCCTCAGCCCGGACTAATCGGACTGAGGCAGTTTTAAATATTCAGGAATAATCACTGTCCTTATAAACAAGCTTTAGGAAGATTACAATATCATGTACTTATTCAACTTTCATACCAGAGAATTGGATCTACACCCTTGAAATATTCGCCTTTTCATATCCCCCATACGTAACTCTTACATGCCTTTGACACTCATTGAATAAGGTATCACTTGGTGTATTTATTTTGAACAAAAAAATAGCAAGCTGAGAAAAAAATTGCTCTTCCCCGCCTGCCTTTTATAACCCTAATAGTCCTATAAAGACGATTCTACAGGTTTACCTTCCTCATCATATACATAAAATCCTCTCCCTGTTTTTCTACCAAGATTTCCGGATTCGACCATCTTTTTCAAAAGAGGAGCAGGGCGATACTTTGAATCACTAAATCCTTCATACAAACCTTCCATAGTAGCCAGCAGAACGTCCAATCCTACAAAGTCAGCCAATGCGATAGGACCCATTCTATGATTAGCTCCCAGTTTCATGGCTTGGTCTACATCCTCAGGTTTCACGCCTTCCATCAAACAGAAAATCGCTTCATTGATCATGGGTACAAGAATCCGGTTAACTAAAAATCCCGGATAATCTTTACATTCAACCGGCTCCTTTTTTATGTCCCTGACAAATTGACTAGCAGTTTCATAAGTTTGTTTGTCAGTAAGTAATGAAGGTATCACTTCTACCAGTTTCATTACAGGCGCCGGGTAAAAAAAGTGCAGGCCTATCACTTTTTCCGGTCTTTTGGTAGCCGATCCGATGGCTGCTATGGAAAGGCCAGAAGTGTTAGAAGCAATAATGGCATCCTTCGCTGCATGCACTTCTATCTGACGGAATACTTGTTTCTTAAGATCCAAATTTTCCGGAACAGCTTCTATAATAAATGGAGCTTCCCGAATTTCTTCCATATCTGTCGTCCCCGATATCCGGGCTAACGTTTCATCCATGTACTCTTTTGTGCATTTTCCTTTTTTGACTTTTTTGCTTAAATTGTTTGATATGATTTCAAGGCTGTTATGTACCCTGCCTGAATCCACTTCCACTAAGCATACTTTTTTGCCGGCTTCCGCAATCACTTGTGCAATCCCAGATCCCATCAATCCTCCGCCAATCACCGCAACCGTTTTCATTCAAACAGATCCTCCTTCATTTATGATGAAACAAATAAATCGCACTCAACATCAAACAAAGAGCTATTCCCTTTTTCATGTCCAATGGAATTTTTGGAGCGCCAAACAATCCAAAATGATCAATCAGAGAGCTGATCAAGAGTTGGCCTGTTATCACTGCCACGAAAGACATTGAAACACCTATTCTCGGAACAGCAACTACAATAGTGGCTAAATAAAACGCACCTAAAATGCCGCCTGTCAATTGGTGTTTGGGTACCTCGGATACTGCAAGAATATTGCCTTTCCCCCAGAATACAACCATAAAAAACAATGCAGCTGTACCGATACAAAAAGAAATAAAGGTGGCTTCAATTGATCCCACCTTTTTTCCAAGACCACCGTTAATAGCTGCCTGCATTCCAACTGCAAGGCCGCCGGCTAAAGTTAGCAATAAATAAAACCATTTCATCTTTCCGCCTCCTCTTTCAAGAAGAGCAGCCCCTCGCCGATCCCAATAAAGAGCGTACAAGGAGGGGCCACTGGGCTGAACGAATTACTTTACTCTTTCAAAGAGAGCTGATATTCCTTGTCCACCGCCGATGCACATCGTAACGATTCCTTTATCCAAGTTGGACCTCTGCATTTCATACAAAAGTTTCACCGTCAAAATGGTACCGGTAGCACCTACAGGATGTCCCAAACTAATGGCACCGCCATTCACGTTGACCTTGGCAGGATCAATATCCAAATCTCTCACAACTGCGCACGCCTGTGAAGCGAATGCTTCATTCACCTCAAAAATATCGATTGATTTTAAATCCACGTTCAACTTTTTGGCCAGTTTTTCTGTCGACAGCTTTGGGGCATACCCCATTACATCCGGACTGTTTCCTGCTACGGCATATCCTTTTATGGCCAAAATCGGTTGAATTCCAAGCTCTTTTGCCTTCTCTCTTGACATCAATACTACGGCAGCCGCTCCATCATTGATCCCTGAAGAATTGGCAGCTGTCACAGACCCGCCTTCTTTAAAGGCAGGTTTCATTTTTGCCAGCTTTTCCATTGTCAGGCCTTCTCTAGGATGTTCGTCCGTATCCACAACGGTTACATTGCCTTTTCTATCTGTCACTTTGATCGGCACGATTTCATCCTTGAATACCCCTTCTTTGATGGCCCTTATCGCTTTTTCCTGGCTGTCAATAGAAAACTCATCTTGCTGCTCTCTTGTCACTTCATACTTATCAGCAACATTTTCAGCCGTAATCCCGTTATGATAAGGTCCGCCAGGCCATGTCAAAATCGTTAAAAGCCCATCTTCCAATACACCATTCCCCATTTTATATCCAAAACGGGAACCCTTGTCATAATACGGAAGCTGAGACATATTTTCGGTCCCGCACGCAATCACGACATCGGCATTTCCTGTTTGGATTTCAAGCATTCCGTCTACAATGGCCTGTAATCCCGATCCGCATTGTCTATTCACGGAGTAAGCAGTTGTTTCTTCGGGTAAATCAGATTTCAACGATACGACCCTGCCAATAAATCCGTTCTCTGCAATCTGTCCAACATTTCCGACAATCAGCTCATCAACCACATGTGAGTCAATGCCTGCTCTTTTGACTGCCTCTTTAACAGCATATGCCGCCAAATCAGTTGGATGAATATCCTTTAAACTGCCGCCGAATCTTCCAATGGGTGTTCTTGCACCAGATACAATTACTACTTCTTTCAAGTTGCTCATTGTACAACACTCCTTCTTTCTGCTTGATTAAAGAACCATTCCTCCGCCAACATTAATGACTTCACCAGTAATATAAGAGGCTTCATCTGATGCCAGGAAAGCAATCATGTTCGCTACATCAGAAGGGCTTCCCGCTCTTCCCATTGGAATTTTAGAGACCATAATATCCCATACTTTTTCAGGGACTCCTCTTGTCATGTCGGTATCAATGAAACCTGGGCAAATGGCATTGCATGTAACATTTTTCTTCGCCAATTCACGCGCGGCCGTTTTCATAAGGCCCACAACACCAGCTTTTGAAGCAGCATAGTTGGCTTGTCCATAGTTGCCAAGCCAGCTCGCTGAAGAAATGGAAATAATTCTCCCGTATTCTTTTTCGCGCATAATTTTGGCTGCTTCCTGTGTGCAGAAGAAAGTACCCGTCAAATTCACATCAATCACCTGCTGCCACTGTTCGGCAGTCATTTTATGGAGAGTCACATCTCTATTGATTCCGGCATTATTTACTAAAATATCAACCGTTCCGAAAGTTTCCAATGCGTACTTGAACAGCCCCTGTACTTCTTCCTGTTTTGCTATATTGGCAGTATAGTATGAAGCATTATACCCTTGTTCTGTAAACTCTTGTACTGCAGATTTGCAGCTTTCCTCATTCATATCTACCACAATCACATTTGCGCCTTCTTTTCCAAGCTTCTCAGCGATACCTTTTCCCAGTCCCCTGGCGGCACCTGTTACAATCGCCACTTTATTTTCTAATCTTCCCATTTCTTCTGCCTCCTTCATTACGCTACTCTTTTGTCATGAAATCTCTTAATCCGAATGGACCGTCTTTAAAGAGTTCGACATCCATAACTTTCAAATCCCGACTGACAATCGGCTCAAAGTCCATCATATCAAGCACATCTTTTTGCAAATCCACTCCGGGAGCAATTTCAATTAACATGACTCCTTCTTTGACCAGCTTGAAAACAGCCCGCTCTGTAACAAAAATTACTTGCTGCCCTTTCTCCCTTGCCAATTTTCCGTTGAAGGAGATTTGAGAGACTTTTGACACCATTTTTTTGATTGAGCCTTCCTGCTCGATGTTGATTTGGTTATTCTCAAAGTTGATTTTGGCACCACGGGTGCTGAATGTAGCACAAAAAACAACTTTTTTGGCATTTTGTGTAATGTCAATGAATCCGCCTGACCCCGTACATAATGGGCCCATCTTAGTCGCATTGACATTCCCTTCCCTGTCCAGTTCGCCAGCACCCATAAAAGTGACATCAACGCCCGTTCCATTATAGTAATCCATTTGCTGATCGTGGCTGATCATCGCGTATACATTTTGTCCGATTCCAAAATCGATGCCGCCCGCTTGAACTCCTCCGTAAATCCCGGACTCCACGGTAATCATCATCTCATCAGATATACCTTCTTCATTTGCGATATTCCCAATGACATCATTCGGTATGCCGGTTCCAAGATTGATGATGTCCCCTTTTTTGATTTCGTACATTGCTCTTCTGCCAATGAATTTTCGGATGTTCAATTCCAACGGCTTGATTGATGTCTGGGGAACTCTCAGACTTCCGGAATAAGAAGGGTCAAAGTACCAAGAGGACGTTTGTCTGTGATCCTCAAAAGGGTTTTCACATTCCACCACTACATCCACAAACACACCCGGAACCACAACATCTTTAGGATTTAACGTTCCTGTCTGGGCAACTCTTTTGACTTGGGCAATCACTTTTCCCCCAAACCTTTTTGTCGCCAGCACAGCAGGCAAAACCTCCAGTTTCATTGCTTCCTCTTCCATCGTGATATTGCCCATTTCATCCGCCGTTGTACCGCGAATGATACATACATCCAATGGAATTTTTTTATAGAACATATACTCTTCATTGTCATATTCTATAATTTCGGACAGATCCTCCAATGGCTCCGTACGATTATTCATCTTGCCGCCTTCCACCCTTGGATCGATAAAGGTCCCCAATCCCACTTTACTCATCTTTCCCGGAAGGCCGCAGGCCATTGACCTGTATAATTGAGCCATCTGCCCCTGCGGCAGACAATAAGCTTCCACTTTATTGTTGGCAATCATGTCCATCCATCTCGGCTGCAATCCCCAATGTGAGCCTATGATTCTTTTAACCAATCCTTCATGGGCAAAATGCTGAATTCCATCTTTGCGATCACTTTGCCCTGCGGAGTGAACAAGCGTGATATCTTTCGGATGCCCTGTTTCCAGATATCTGGTCTCAATCGCCTTTAAGACCGCTTCTGCGGCACCTACCAGCGTCATTCCGACCGTCGTGACTGTCTCGCCATCCTTTATCAGACCAGCAGCTTCTTCCGCCTTCATAAACTGTGCTTTCAAGTCATCTCTCTCCTTTAAGCCTTGTGAGGCGTTCCCTTATACCTTTTTTATCCACTTTCCCGTTAGGCGTTTTATCGACTTCCTCCACAAAGAAAAACTCAACAGGAATTTCATAACTTGCCAACCGGCTTTTTAAGCAGGACCGTATATCATCCTCCTCTACAAGATAACCGGCTTTTACTGAAACAACAGCGACCGGAACCTCTCCATACTTTTGATCTTTCCTTCCGACAACTGCCACTTCATGAATGCCATCAATCTTTCGTATTTCATTCTCGATGTCATAACTGAATATTTTTTCGCCGCCGCGATTGATCATGTCTTTTTTTCTATCTACAATAAAAAGATATCCGGCCTCGTTCACATAACCGATGTCGCCAGTCTTCAGCCATTTATCCGCGGATATTAAATCGGTCTCCCGCTTGTAATATTCTTCAACGACATTGGTTCCTTTTAAGTAGATTTCTCCAATGTCTCCATCTTTCACTTCCTCACCGGACTCATCCACTATTTTTAAACATAGACCCGGAATGGGAATACCGGAAGATCCAATATACTCGCTTTCAGATGCATCTTCTGGAAATATAGTGGCAGGAGAAGTGGTTTCTGATAGTCCGTAAATCGTGCGGAAAGACATTTGAGGCAGCCACTTCTTTAACTCGGCAATCATTTCACCAGGCATATTTCCACTTCCGCATCCTAAAGTTTTGAGAGTCGGAAGGTTCGGAAATTCATTTTTCTTTTCTAATAAAAGTGCAAAAACCGTAGGTGATGCATGATAAAAAGTGATGCTGTATTTCTCGATATACGTCAATAGCCGGGCTGCATCAAAAAACTTGTGCAAATAAACCGTTCCTTTACATTGCAGGAACAAGCACAATGTGGCTGCAAGCCCGGTAATATTATAAATTGGTATGGATAGAACGGTAGAATCGCTTTCTCCCAAGTTTAATATTTTCCTATATGAAATGACGGCATGTTGTAAATTGAAATTCCTGATAACAACTCCTTTGCTGAATGAAGTTGTTCCGGAAGTAAACATTATAATCGCCGTATCTTCCAATAAACCGCCATCCGTTGTTTCTGTATAATGGTATGGAATGTCACGCCATGATGGCTTGGTAAAAACAAAAACATGCTTGCCTTCATTTTTAAACTTTTCCATCCAAGGTTGAAATGTTTCATCAACAATAAGCAGATCACAATCACTCTTGGAGATTAAAGAATCAATGGCCGACTCTTTATATTTTGTTGGAAATGGAACGATGACCGCCCCCAATTTTTGAGCCGCTAAAAATGAGATCACAAACTCCATGGAATTATATAAAAGTAATCCGATGTGGCTCCCTTTTCGTATGTGATACTTTTCAGCAAAGTAAGCAGACAATCGATCTGTCAGAACCAACATGTCTTGATAGGAGTACGATTTTCCATCGATATCAATGATTCCAACTTTATTAGGGCATTCTTCCGCATTATCTTTGAGAACTTGGTACATATTGCTTTTCATGTCATTAAACGTATGATATTCTCTGTTATTCAATTTTCTAACCATCATTTCATCAGTTAAGCCTTTGCCCCAATAATCATTTCCCTTTATCAACGTATCCACCTCCAATCAATATTTGATCATGCAAGATGCAGCTTGGAACGCTCCCCTGGAGAGGAGCGTTCCAAGAACTAATAGGCCAGCCGTAATGGATGATAGTCTGTTCTGCCGGTGTTCAGATCCTCATGCAGTGTAGTCAAAATCTCTACAAACTGGTCTCTATTCCTTTTAAGTTCCTCCGGCGACATTGACATGGAAGCGACCACCATCCTTTTGGTTTCCTTGGAATAGAAGAATACCTGGAGTACTTTTACCAATTCGTCTTTTCCAAAAATCCGGTAAATGCTATGGTTTGCGACAAACTCGTTCTCCAATAAGCATCCCTCGGTTCCATTCATCTGGATTTTGGATTTGCTCACTATTTTGTACCGATCTTTACGGCGGCTTCTTTTTTCCTTCCACTTAAATTGTTTTTCCAGTTCTTCCACATATTCTTCAAGCGTGATATCATCCACCATTTTCGCCCAGCGAATGGATAAAGAAGCTTTGGCTTTCTGTGATCCCTTTACTTTATCAACCTTAATTAATCCTTCATCGAACGTGAACTTACTGTTTGGATTGACAAATACTTGCCAATCCACCGGATGGTTGATACGGATGCCATAAATGTTTAACGGTACACTATTAATCATTTTTAGCGACCTTTCTATTGTTTAATGATGATAAAGATGCATCCACAGCCGAATTGATTTCTGTACCGGAATTAATGATTGAGTCTATACGCACGATATATTTGTTGATAATTTCTTCCGGCGCTTTTGTCACAAGGCTGACCACAATATAGGCAGCAGTATTGGCAAGCAATGCCCATACTAGTGCGGAGAAGCCCAATGGCGGTGTTACAAAGAATGTGAAAATCGTTGTAACAACCAACCCTAAGATGGTTCCTGCAAAAGCACCTTCTTTTGTTCCTCTCTTCCAGAATAATCCACCTACAGTAGCAGGGAGAATCTGTGCAAAGAACGGAGAAGACAGCTTATAGGCATAATCAACAATATATGCCGGTCTTAACGCAACAACAAATAATGTCAGAATCATTAAGATCACCAAAAGAACACGCCCAAAGTAAACAACTCTCTTCGGATCCACCGTTTTTCCCTTCAACTCATAGGCATGACGGACAAATACATCGCGGGATCCAATGGCACTCGCTGATAAAAGCATGGAGTCTGCTGTTGAAACACCAAATGCGAATAGACACAGCAAAGATATGAAAGAAATAATAGGCGGTGCATACTCAGTCGACAAAATCGAGATAATGTTGTCTGTATCGGCAAAGCCAGGGCCTACGATGGCCGGCGCAAGAATGGCACCAATAAGAACAATAAAGAAATAAACAAATACGTAAGCCACTGGAAGTGACCAGGACATGAATCTGAAAGTTTCTTTATTTGCCGCAATATAAGTTCTCATGAAGATATGAGGCCAAACGACTGTTGCCACTGCACCTGTAAGCACATTTGACAAGGTTCCCTGCCAATTGAATGTCCCATTTGGACCAGGGTGGGATAAAATAGCTGCCGTTTCCGGACTTTTCATCATGATATCCACTGCCTGTGCAAGCCCTCCATCCGGGAAATAAGCCATCGTCAAGTAGACAACCAATGTGATCAACGTACCGGCGCCTAAAATAAAATGGAACGTATCCATCCATGCGACAGATTTCATACCGCCGCCAATGATATGCAAGGATACAACAATTGTGGCGAGACCTACTGCAACAATATAAGGAACCAAACCATCCGTGGTTACAACTGTCGCGTCTCCGATGGCAATCAACTGCATGGCTACATATGGGACAATGAATAGGATTAGAATGGCCGCAACCAACAAACCATATAGTTCGGACCCATAGCGTGATCTCAAATAATCAACAGGTGTCAGAAAACCATATTCTTTACCAAGAATCCATAAACGGTAACCGATAAGTACGAATAGCAGTCCTGCAACCATTCCACCTGTATTGGAAAAGTATCCTATACCTTCACGGTAGATGGCCGCCGGTACACCATAGAATGCCAAAGCGGAAAATACGGAAATGGCGGTAGTCGCTAATAATACGAACGGATTTACTCCTCTGTCTGCTGTAAAAAACGCTTCGGAAGACTTACTGGTCTCTTTAAAAGAACTGAAGCCCTGTAAAATCAATGCACCAGCATAGATTAAGATTCCTATGACGATGAGTACACTTGGATTCATACCTTTGCCTCCTTATCTCCTCATTTATAATCCACATGCGATTGTGTTTTGAAAAAAGCATTATAATAGATAGCCCAAACGGTTGCTGCAACTAGCGGCAAACCAAATAGTAAGAACATTTGAAGAGGCATCCACCCGAATAATAACGGATTCGGCATGTATGGAATCAGCATCCAATCAAAAGTAAAATAGGCTACATTAAATAGGATAAAAAGAACTTTGGCTTTTTTACTCATACTTTTTCCTCCTTCATCTTCCTAAGAACTTTCTTAAGAGATAAGCCCGCATAACCTTTTCTCCGGCATCTTCAGTCAGTTTTTCTACGTTTTTCATCGCCTCTTGTATTTTCATTGGTTTGTTAATGATATCGATAACCAGATCAATGCCATGTTTATATACTTGGTTGGCTTGATCTCCCTCAGACCCTACAACGGCTACAACAGGAACTTTGAAAGCATTGGCAATCTTTGCAACCCCAATAGGTGCTTTACCTTGTACTGATTGAAAATCCATTTTCCCTTCCCCTGTAATGACCAGGTCTGCACTCTCCACATATTCCCTTAAACGGATTATTTCCAATATTTTTTCGATACCGGAATTCACTTCAGCATTGCAAAATGCCATTAACCCTGCGCCAAGACCGCCAGCAGCACCAGAACCCACCACATCGATGAAGGTTCTGCCAAGCTTTTCCTCGAGTTTTTCACCGTATGATCTTAACAGAGAATCAAGTTCTTGAATTTCCTCGCTCGAAGAAGCACCTTTTTGAGGCCCATATACAAAGGATGCTCCGTTTTCCCCACATAAAGGGTTGGTCACATCAGAAAGCACGGTTATTTTAGTATGGGCGAGTCTTTTATCCAGACCAGCCAAATCGATATATTGGATTTTTTCTAACGCTCTTGCTCCAAACGGAATTTCAAGGTTATCAGCATCTTTGAATGATCCCCCTAAGGCTTGCGCCATTCCAACCCCGCCATCATTCGTTGCACTGCCTCCTATACCGATTAAGATTTCCTTCACATCGAAGTCCAAGGCGGCCTTAATCAGTTCTCCGGTACCATATGTGGTCGTGATAAAAGGATTTTTGTCTTCCTCCTTGATCAATGTAAGTCCTGACGCCTCCGCCATTTCTATAACAGCAATCCGGTCATTGATGATTCCGAATTTTGCTTTTACTTTTTCTCCCAAAGGGCCAGTTACTTCTCTTTCTACATATCTCCCTTCCAGTGTGGAAGTGAGCGCCTCCACAGTTCCTTCTCCTCCATCTGCTAATGGCAGCTTTACGATATTTGCACCTGGTGTAACTCTTCTAATCCCTTTCTCGATGAAGCCAGCAACTTCCAAAGAAGATGCACTTCCCTTAAAAGAATCAGTCGCGATAACAATATTCATTTATTGCACCCTCTCAAGCTGTAAAAAAAGAAAACGTTTTCCGAAAACGTATTTAAATCAATTATAGAAGGTTATCATGATCCTATCTATGTCTCTAAAAACGATTTTTTTATAAATGAAAGAAGCCAAATTTGTTACAGGTAACAAATTTGGCTTCTCTATTTATGGCTTTTATATAACAAAAATGCGATTTTCAGCATTAAAAAATCTTGGTAATTCCTCATATCAAACCCTGTTTTCTCGTACAATCGATTCAACTTATACTGTAGTGTGTTTTTGTGAATAAAGAGTACATCAGAAATCTTTTTAATGGACCCGTTATGCGTATCGAATAGAGAAATAATCTTTTCATACTCTTTTAAGTCTTTATGATTCAAGGAGCCGATCACTTGATGGACAAATGTATCGGATATTTCTTTTGAAACCTCTTCAAGAATCAACTCTATCCCCAAGTCATTATAATGGACAATCCCATCATCACTTGAGACGTCAGCCCAGCTTTGCGAAATACATGCCTGTTCATATGATTGTTTCACATGTAATATATCCTGCACTACAGCTCCGACACCAATTTTTATATTAAGATTCAGCTTGTTCTCTACTTCATTTGTAATATTGAATAAAATCTGATTCAATTCTTGTTGGGGCAATTCACGAAGGATAATGACAATATTGTTGTAGATTTGGGCAATCAGATTGTCATAGTATTTCACTAATCTCTCGTGAAAAATTTGGAAGATCTGTTCTGTCTTATCGATGATCATATCATCATCTTCCATTTTAGCCACAACTGCTATCCTTGGAACACTTGTGTCCACATTAGAAATATTAAGTCTTTTTAAGATGTCCTGCTTCTCTTCCTCACTGGCAGCTATAAGTAACTGTTCCACCATCATACGCTGTGTTTCCTTCTGTTGACTGATCACCCTGTTTGCATAGGCATCCTTGATCAATAACTCTGTCATCCGTTTAATAATCTTTCCGTATCCCTCCACTTCCTCTCTCTCACCCGTGATCCCAATAACGCCTACAATTTCACTTTCAAAATATACCGGCATGTTTATTCCTTCTTTTGCTCCGGCAAATTCCCCATCAAATTCAATGACTAAATCGCTTTTCGTTTCTACTACTTTCTTGCCGCCTTCATGTAAAGTACCTATTCGATCTTCATTAGTGCTTGCTATGATAAAACCATCGGTATTAATATAATTAATATTCTGCCCGATAATCTCCTTCATTTCCGTTACAATGGTTTGTGCCAGGTCCATGGAAATTTCCATAGAATCCACCTTCTATCCCATAATATATGTATCTTCTATTATAACATTTCCCCAGCCGAGGCGTTCGGCATATCTACGAGCCAAAAGGAATGGCCACTGACACTTTATAAAAGACTTCTATCTAACAGCGTTCCTGCGAATCCAATTAAGCTACTCTCAATATCGATAACCTCCCTCCTTGAAATCTTCTTTCGATTCCTCTTAGATTCTATGCCAATCACCCTCATTCATAATTCCCGCCTTCTTGCCCTTGGATCCTACCTCAGCCGCCCCCAATTGCCACTTCTCATACTAAAATTTATCGGGCTATGAATCTCAAATAAGTGAACTATAAGAAAAATAAAAAACCCGAAGCATTTAATACTTCGGTAATAAACTGGAATATACGCATTTATCTGTATGCTTATCGATAAAAAATTTTTATGAGCACATACCTATTAGAGGGTGCCAAGTTCTAAGATCATATGACAATTGAATGCTACCTGAATCTATAAGCTGTATGTTTAAAAGTTGAGTCCTATATCCTAGCTGCTCTTTTGGAATCCTTCATCGCGATTCTTTTCAGGATTTATTAGCATGAAGAATTCATGGCTTCTATTCATATCTTCTTTTGTTGTTGTCATAAGAGTAACTGCTATTCCAAACAGAAGAGAGATTACGGCACCAATTGGGCTGACAAAATAGGTTGGGAAACCATTAGCTAAAGCAATAGTGCAATATATCAATCCTGCAAACATTGAAGCGATTGCAGCTGTTGCATTGTACCTTCTCCAATAGAGAGACGTCAAAATAGGAACTGCAACCATTCCTGTAAAGATAGAGAGGTATAGCAGTGAATTTTGGATATTACCAACAAAAATGATTCCAAAAATTAATGTAGAGACAGCTATCGCCACTAACCCAATTCTACTTGCATTGATATAGTATTTTTCGCTCTTATCTTTTGCGAAATATCTCTTGAGTAGGTCATTAACTACGATCGAAACGGCCGAATTCCAAACAGCCACAACTGTACTGATCCCCACTAACAACAGTGTCACTAGAAGTAAACCTTGAATGATAGGGTGACTGTAATTTGCCACTAACAATGGTAACGCTTGTTCTGGTTCACTTAAATTGGGCATAGCTACTTTTGCAAGCATGGTAGAAACTGCCACAAATCCATACAGAAGTACAATAAATGTTGTATTAAATAGCATCGCCTTATAGGCAATATTCTCATTTTTAGCCGAGAAGACTCTTTGGCCATACCAAGGGGCTGCTATATAAAGAAACGTTATTTGTAATCCCCAAGTCAGCGCAATTGGAAAGTTAACCTCTGTATCCCAAACAGGTTTCAGAGATAAAAGTTTCGGTTCATAAACTTGGCTTAGGTTAGAAAGCCCGCCTGCTGCATCTAAGCCAATAAAGAAAATAGCAGGAATACCAATTAGTATCATAATAAAAGCAACAACGTCTATGCCAATAGCTGTTATCAAACCTCCTGTTATTGCTAAAAGTAAACAAATCGTGACAATAACCACAGAAAATGTTATCGGATTTACACCTAACAACACGTGTCCAATTACTGATATACCAGCTAAATACGCAGCTGGGGCCAACCAAGTATAAAACAGAGTAATGAATGTGGATATTACACGTATTGCTTCAGAAAACTTTTCATTAGAAAACCTTCTGTCAAAAAATTGAGGTATGGTGGATATATTTAGTTTTCTATATTTTTTTGCTACTGTGAAAGCATATACTAAAAAAACCACAATAAAGATTAAAGAAGTGTACCAAACCCCAACGGTTCCGAATGCATAGGCCACTGAAGCACCGCCTATTAACGTTGCTGTATTAAACTCAGCTGCTACTAATGTTGCTGTTAAAGCGAACAACCCGGTCTTTTTTCCTGCCAGATTGTAATCTTGATAATTGTTTATCCTTTTATAAGATGAGTATGCGACGTATCCCAAGATCAATAGGAATAACATTAAAATTAAATATTTTATCCCCATGCAAGCCTCCGATTTTATAATATTTTGAATTATCAGGATTTTATATCCGTATGGGTGACAAATGTTGTAATGATCCAATGGGGAAACAAATTAGTTTCCACCACTGGATTGAATAATACAATTAATTCAAATTGATCCAAACGCTCTTTACTTCCGTATAATTGTTTAGTGCATACGAACCCATTTCCCTACCAAATCCAGATTCCTTATAACCACCAAAAGGTGAGGCGGGGTCTGTTACATTATAACAGTTTACCCAAACCGATCCAGCTTTTAGGCGATTAGCAACATAGTGGGCATGTTTAACATTCTCAGTCCATAAACCAGCTGCAAGTCCAAAATTTGAGTTATTTGCCCTATCAATAACTTCATCTAAATCTTCATATGGCATGGCAACAACTACCGGTCCAAAAATTTCTTCTCTTGCTATGGCCATTTCCTCTTTTACATCAGTGAATATAGTAGGCTCCACAAAGTAACCTCTATCTGAATGTCCTCCACCGCAAAGCATAGTAGCTCCTTCTTCATTTCCCTTGTTTATATATTGAACTACGCGATTTTGCTGTTCTTTAGAGACAAGCGGCCCCATCTCTGTGTCAGGGGATATACCGCTTCCCTGTTTTACATTTTGAGCGAAGTTCATTAAATCAGACACTACACTATCAAATGTTTTCTTTTGAATATAAACTCTGGATCCCGCACTGCAAACTTCACCTTGGTTAGCCATTATGCCTGAGAAAACCCCAGGTGCAGCTTTAGACAGGTCAGCATCTGGCAAAATAATATTCGGAGATTTTCCACCTAATTCAAGAGTGACACGTTTCATTGTATCCGCTGCTTTTTTCATAATCGCTTTACCAACGTTTGTTGAACCTGTAAAAGCAATTTTGTCCACATGAGGGTGTTGAACTAACGCGTCTCCTGCAGTCTCTCCAAAACCGGGTATAATATTTATAACTCCCTCTGGAAAGCCGGCCTCTGCTGCCAACTGGGCAAGGTAAAGCGCTGATAACGGCGTTTGTTCTGCCGGTTTCAATACCACCGTACAGCCTGTGGCTAGTGCAGGGGCGATTTTCCATGCAGCCATCATAAGCGGAAAGTTCCACGGGATGATTTGCCCAACTACGCCAACAGGTTCATGGCGTGTATAGTTAAAATAATTTCCTGAAACCGGGATTGTCTGTCCAACAATTTTAGTTGTCCAACCCGCAAAGTACTCAAATTGACCTACCGCATTTGGAATATCATTCCCTAAGACTTCATTTATGGGCTTGCCATTATCGAGAGAATCAATTTCAGCCAACTCTTGTTTATTATTGTCTATTAATTGAGCAAGTCGATACATCAATCTTCCTCGTTCTGCACCGCTCATTTTAGACCAAGGGCCTTCTTCAAATGCTTTTTTTGCAGCAATCACGGCTTTATCAACATCCTCAGCCTGAGCTTCATTTACATATGCCAAAACTTCACCATTCGCCGGATTATAGGTTTCAAACGTTTTACCTGATTGTGAATCTACAAATTCGCCATTTATAAACAATTTCTTGGTACCCTTTAAAAAATCTACTACCTTATTTGAAAGTTCAATAGTTTGAGTCATTCCAAAACCTCCTATCAAAAATTACAAGCGCGATAAATCATATAGCTGATTCTAAAATATTATATATGTCCTGCCTGGTTGCTTTTCGTGGATTTGGTGCCATATAAAGCTCATCGTTGAATGCAATATCCGTTAAAACTTCTATGTTTTCCTTATCCACACCAATCGCACTAAGTTTCTCAGGAATACCGACTTCTTTTGTTAAAGTTCTAACTTTTTCAACCGCCGCTTTTGCCGCATCCTCCACTGACAGGCCCCAAGTGTTTACACGTAAAGCTTCACCAACTTGCGCAAACTTATAAGGGTCTGCAATCCAATTAAACTCCAATACATATGGGAGAAGAATGGCATTCACTATTCCATGGGGAGCGTCGTACTGAGCACCAATCGCGTGTGAAATCCCATGAACCAAGCCCAGACCGCCGTTTGCCATTCCAATACCTGTAGACGTACTAGCTTGAACCATCTTATTCATTGCCTCTATGTTATCTGTATTCGCTGTAGCTTCAAGAATGGAGGACCCAATAACCCGTACTGCGTGTAAATTTAATGCATCTGTAATAACCGAGCCATTTCTAGAAACATACCCTTCAATAGCATGTGTTAATGCATCCATCCCCGTTGATGCTACCAGTGCCCCCGGCATACCTCTTAATAGCTCACCGTCTAAAAAGGCTACGGCAGGAAACAACGTTTGCCCAAAAACAAGTTTTTTAGTTTTTAGCTCTGTATTATCTTCCGTTATCACTGCTGCATGCCCTCCCTCACTTCCGGTCCCAACCGTGGTGGGAATCGCAAACAGTGGGGTCGGATCATTCTTATAGATATCGAACCCGAAATAATCTGCAATAGAGCCGCCATTTGTAAATAATACTGAAAGTGCTTTAGCACTGTCTATTACACTTCCGCCTCCTACAGCCAAGATACTTTTAATGCCTCTGTCTTTGAATAAATTGTATGCTTCATCAGTAGCCGTTACAGTTGGGTTTGGTTTAACCTCATCATAAACGATTGTTTCCACATTAGTAGACTTCAATATTGTTTCTACCTTTTCAAGTATCCCAGAATTTTTTATTCCTTTGTCTGTTACTATCAGCATTGTATTGCAGTCATTCTGATTTATTTCATATTTCAGTTGTTCTACACAACCGGAACCAGTTACCAATTTTGTTTTCGCTAGGAATTCCGTTAATTTGTTTGCACTCATGTTAATTCCTCCCTCAAATTTGGCTGAGCCTTCCTCAGGTATACTTTTTCAAAGAGATTCATGACACAAATTGCCTACTTGTAAGGTCCCCGTTAAGCACTAAAGTCAATTAGGCAATCACCTCCTTAAATTGAAATCTTTTGGCTAATTCAGCGTAATAAGAGATGGAGCGAATATAGCTATTCAAGTCAACATATTCATCAGGCTGATGAGCCAGCTTTTCATTCCCCGGCCCGTAAATGATAATCGGTATCTTCAAACTGGGAGAGTAGACAGACGCATCTGTATAATAGTTTGCCCCCCACTCTTCAACGCTGACTTTATTTAGATCCTTATTGGTTTTTAAAGCTATATGTACAAACGGATCATCTTTTTCATTTTCAAGTGCTGGCAAATTATTGATAACATTCAGTTCAGCTTGAAAGTGATCTATTTCAGTTTCCAAGTCTTTAAGTATAGCTTCCATTTCCTTAATTATCTCTGAATGCTCAATCTCCGGAATTGTCCGTATATCCAATGTTAACTTGCATTGGTCAGGAACTACGTTTGTTTTTACACCTCCATCAATAGTACTAATTGTGAGTGTCGGTTCTCCCAATAAAGGATGTTCTTTTTCATAAGAAAATGTAAACCTCTTTAATCTTTCAATAAGCTCGCTCATATGTACGATTGCATTGATTCCCTCACCTGGCATGGAGCCGTGGGCTGTCTTACCGAATAGTTTAATTTCAAGCCACAACGCACCTTTGTGGGCCGTGAAAACCTTTCCATTGCTAGGTTCACCAATCACCATCGCTCCTGCGTTTTTCAATACATCTTCGTCAACCATTAACGAAGCTCCTATACAATCAACTTCCTCGCCTGCCGTTCCAACAAAAAACTACATCATGTTCAAGCATGTCATTTCTTTCTTTCAAAAGAATCATTGCCTCAATCAATGCGGCCACACCGCTTTTCATGTCACAAGCACCTCGTCCATACATCTTTTCATCTACTATCTCAGCTGAAAAAGGATGGTATTTCCATAAATTATCGCCTACCGGCACAGTATCGAGGTGTCCACTGAATATGAGCGAAGGCTTTTTTGGATTCCTCCCTTTCAAACGAACAACGATATTTGCCCTCCCTTTTGAAAACGCTTTAATTTCTGTGGATAAACCAGCCTTGCTAGCATGTTCGGATATTGCATTTGCAACGGCAAATTCATTCCCCGGAGGGTTAACACTTTTTATACTGATCAACTTTCGTAAAAAATGAATTGCTCTTTCTTGATTAACCATGAGATCTACCGCCTGTTTTAATATTTTGAAAATGAATCTCCTGATAGAAACAACCATCTGATAGTCAATTGGTTGTAATTGTTTACAATACTACCATGTGATTATTTGGAGATGGGTACAAATAATGATTAAACCATTTGTACATACGAACAAGAATATGTAAAATTTTATGCATAGAGTAAATTTTTAAAATTCATTTTGGCGACATTCTCAAAGCAGACACTGAAAATATATTTTTGAAGCAGGGTGATGATGTGAAATGGATATAAACGATGTCATACAATTAAATGTACTCAAAAATACAGAAATCCTTGCCGGAGAAAAAGGTCTAAAAAATATTGTCTTAAATACCACAATAATTGATGCACCCGATGGCTATAAATGGTGTGCCAGTGGCGATTTTATCATAACAACCGGATATCCATTCACAAGAAATATGCATTGGGAAGAAGGTATTACAAAGTTATTAGAACTTCTTGTAGAAAAAAATTGTTCCGGTTTGGGGATAAAATTAGGACGTTATATCCCAGGGCTGCCTAAAGCTGCCATTTCTTTTGCAAATGAGAATAACTTTCCCGTCCTTTCACTACCGAATAAGGTTTCTTGGTCAGAAATTATCATGCCCATCGTAACCAGGATAAACAAACAGCATCAAAGCGAATTAAAAATGAATCACACTGTTTACGAAATGTTTCATAATCACCTTAAAAAGCAAGGCAAATTAAAAGACCTTGCTCATTTACTTAATAAGATATTAGACATTCCAGTTACTATCTATATCAGAAACACCAATGAAAAAATTGATGTGCAGGAGTCTTACTTTTCAAAGGAAGAGATCGAGAATATTATATCGGCATTCTCCTGTGATCAAGAAAAACCTATACAGAGATTAAATTGGCAACAAAAAATCTTTACCGTTAGGTGGATATACAGTTCAAACCGGTTAGAAGGTGGAGTTTTCTTATGGGAAAAGCATTGCCGCCTTCACACATGGCAAAAAGCAGCCATTGAGCAGACGGCTGTAATATCTGCTTTGGAAATTGAGAGAATGAGAACGGTATCCTCAGTGTTTCAAAGGTTTAGAAATGATTTTTTGTCCATGTTATTATCAGAAAAAGTGGAATCACGTGATACCTTATCAAGACGTGCAGAAGAGGTAAATTGGCATTTGAAGGATCACTATAATGTAGTATTGCTAGATTTTGATACAAAAAGACAGCAACCGGTTAACAATCCAAATAACATATCTATCTGGCAACGGAAAGAAAACATTTTAGAAATGCTGGAGTATGAATTAAAGTGGGTTCTTCCTGAAGCACTCATAGGTTTTGATAAGAATAATATATTCACTTTATTAATTCCAAATAAATATAATCAAAACGAACTTGTAAATAACTTAACCAAACTGGTAAAAAAGATAAATATAAACTTTTATGGTGGGATTGGACGACTTAATAATGTTGAAAAATTATCTGTCAGCTATAATGAAGCCTTACTGGCCATAAAAGTTGCCTACGCAAACATCCCCGGTGATACTCAAAACAAAATAGGCCAGTTATATATCCAAAGCTTTTCAGAATTGAACGTAGAACGCATCTTATTTTCCAGCAACCCCCATTATGAAGCAAAAAAGCTTGTAGAAGATTGCTTAGAAAAAATTATCAAGTACGATAATGAAAAGAACAGTGAATTATTACATACTTTAAAAACATTCTTAGCTAACAACGCAAACTTTGACCATACGGCTGATGCTTTATATATCCATAAAAATACGGTTAGATATCGCCTAAAGATGATTGAGGAATTAACTCAACTGGATCCTAAAAATATCAAGGACCAACTTCTTTTCCAAATGTCATTAGTGGCTTTTAATATATTGGACTCTACTTCCAACACAATGAGATAAGTTAAGCGATTTCCGCTTGTTTATTGGAAACAAATCATAGAATAGGATAGAAAAGTGTAAAAAACAACCTTTGCAGGAAAAAAAGATGTTTTGCTTGAATGTATTTGTATCAAATGTAAAGGGGTTTATAGGATGAAGCAGCGGCATGAAATATTGTTTAAGCAGTTGGAATCGTATCGACGTTTAGTTCTGGGCGTCCTGGAAGATGTTTCAGAGGAAAAAGCTGAGATCATACCAAAGGGGTTCAACAATAATATCCGCTGGAATTTAGGCCATCTATATCTTGACCAATATTTATGGATCCAGGCTGCAACGAAAGAAGAGACGGTTGTACCAAAAGAATTCAATCAATGGTTTGGATTTGGGACATCCCCGCAGGATTTCACAAGTGAAACTCCTTCCTTTGTTGAATTAAAAGATCTTCTGGAAAAGCAGCCCCATGAAATTAAAAATGAGTACGGCCATAGATTGGAAGAGGAATTCCCACCAACAGAAATGGGGATGCATACGATCGAACAAGTTTTAACTCGCACGATTTTTCATGAGGGAATGCATTTGCAAACCATTTTGGATATTAAGAAAGTAATGGCGGAGAACATGGAAGCTAAGCCCATCAAATAGAGTGACGTATCTTTAAAAGGTAAAAAGATACTAGGTGTAGAAATAATTAAGCTGGTTAAAGTTCAATTATTATCATGTAAACGTAGTTATTTATAGGTCACTTGAAGTTTGAAATTTGTAACTCTTTCGATGGAGCAGTAGAGAGAAAGCTTTTAAACTCTCTCTTAAAGCTCGGTATGAGGGAATAATTGGTTCCTGACCAGCCATCCACTTTGCTTCCAATTTTTGTATGGTTCGTGCTGTATCAGATCGGATGATGTAGTAAAAAAGCCTTTTCCTCCCTATGTTAAAATAACTGTTTGTCATTTAAACACTTAAAAGTACGGCCTATAAAAAATGGTCAAAGACTTAGTAGTAAATAAAAAAGAGAAGACAGTCTCTCGGGCACGTTTCATACCTGAAAGATGTCTTCTCTTTTACTTTAATTGTTGTTGGATTTTTTTCTTCTTAGTGCCAATAATCCTCCTACCAGGATTGCGAGTATACCAATTAAACCATAATTAAATAGGTTTGTAGCGGTATTCGGCAGCTTTTTGCCATCTCCTTTAGCTGTATCAGAAGGAGGTGTTTTCACTCCCGGATTGTCATTCTGGTCCGGAGTCGGTGCTGGATCCTTTGGTTCTTTCGGCTCCTCTGGAGTTGGTGTCGGATCCTTTGGATCTTTTGGCTCCTCTGGAGTCGGTTCCGGATCCTTTGGCTCCACCTCGATTTTCGCTTCCGGATGATTTGGATCTGGTACATTATCACCACTTACCTCGGCAATATTTTTAATCGATTCTCCAAATTGACCGGATTGAAGTTTCGCTTTAAATGTAACGGTACGCCATTCGGTGTCCTTTACATCTCCGAAGGTTGCGGTGATGGTACCATCTTTGAAATCGCCTGAACCCTTATGGCTCACTTCCAAACTGCCGTCCACATATTCCAGTCCTGCTGGCAGTTTGTCGGCAATCGTCAGGTTTTCTACCAAACTATCAGATTCTTTGTTGCGAGCTTTGATGGTATAGACAACCGTGTCGCCCACTTCGAACTTCTCTTTGTCTTTTTCCAGGTTGGCAGCCAATTTTTCAGACTCAAGAACAGAGTTCCTTGGGTACACTTGTACCACTTCTTCCGGTTTATCCGGTGTGTCGATATTGTCTCCTTCGACAACGGCAACGTTTTTAATATCCTTGCCTGCTTGGCCAGACTTGACGGTTACCAGGAATTCCACTGTATGCCAGTCTATATCTTTGATGTCGCCAAATTGACCAGCGATGCGGCCATCAGCTGCATAGCCTTTGTCTTTGTCTTTGGCATCTGTGACAGATTCACCGTCTACTTTCAGGCTGCCTGCCACATACTCCAGGCCTTTCGGAAGTTCATCCGAAATAACGAGATTTGTTACAAGACTGTTTTCTTCAGTGTTTCTTGCTTTAATCGAGTAGCGAATAGTGTCGCCTACTTCCGCATGGTCCTTATCTTTGTTGCCTTCCGCTTTGGCTTCCAGCTTCGCAGATTTCTCGGATGTGAGAACAGGATCCTTCGGATCAACGGTCACTTTCTCTCCTGGCTTATCTGGCTCATCTACATTATCCCCACCAACGGTTGCGATATTTTCGATGGCTTTGCCAGACTGGCCGAACTTGATTTTCGCTTCGAAGGTAACGGTACGCCATTCCGTATCGGTTACATCACCTAAGGTCGCGGTAATCTTGCCATCTTTGAACTCGCCTTTGCCTTCATGGCTCACTTTCAGGCTGTCAGCTACATACTCGAGGCCTTCTGGAAGGGTATCTGCAACTGTCATGTTTTTCACTAAACTATCGGATACCGTGTTGCGAGCTTGGATTGTGTAAACAATCGTGTCACCCACTTCGTATTTCTCTTTGCCTTTTTCAGCGTTTTCTGCCGACTTTTTAGATTCAAGCTTCGGCGTTTTTGGATCAACGGTCACTTTCTTTCCTGGCTTATCTGGCTCATCTACATTATCCCCACCAACGGTCGCGATATTTTCGATCGCTTTGCCAGATTGGCCGGACTTGATTTTTGCTTCAAAGGTGACGGTGCGCCATTCGGTATCAGTTACATCACCGAAAGTTGCTGTAATCTTGCCTTCTTTGACGTCGCCTGTGCCTTCATGACTTACCTTCAAGCTGTCGGCTACGTACTCGAGTCCTTCTGGCAGTTTATCTGTAATCGATAGGTTTTTAACTAAACTATCGGATACCGTGTTGCGCGCTTGGATCGTGTAAACAATCGTATCGCCTACTTCGTATTTCTCTTTGCCTTTTTCAGCGTTTTCTGCTGATTTTTTAGATTCAAGCTTCGGCGTTTTTGGATCGACAGTCACTTTCTCTCCTGGCTTATCTGGCTCCTCGACATTATCTCCATCAACGGTCGCGATATTTTCGATCGCTTTGCCAGACTGGCCGGACTTAATTTTTGCTTCAAAGGTGACGGTGCGCCATTCTGTGTCTTTGACATCGCCAAATGCCGCAGTGATCTTGCCATCTTTGAACTCGCCTTTGCCTTCATGGCTCACTTTCAGGCTGTCGGCTACATATTCGAGTCCTTCTGGAAGGGTATCTGATATCGTCATGTTTTCAACTAGACTATCCGATACTTTGTTGCGTGATTTGATTGTGTAAACAATCGTATCGCCTACTTCAAATTTCTCTTTTCCTTTTTCAGCGTTTTCTGCTGATTTCTCAGATTCAAACACCGAATGGCGTGGATAAATTTGAACTTCCTCTTCTGGCTTGTCAGGTTCGCCGACATTGTCTCCGTCGACAACCGCAATGTTTTGAATGTATTTGCCTGCTTGGCCGGATTTGACGCTTACCAGGAATTCCACTGTATGCCAGTTTGTATCCTTGATGTCGCCAAATTGGCCGGTAATGCTGCCATCAACTGCATGGCCTTTGTCATTGTCTTTGGCATCTGTGACAGATTCGCCGTCTACTTTCAGGCTGCCTTCGACATACTCGAGACCTTCCGGAATGTCATCGGAAATCACCAAGTTTTTCACCAGGCTGTCTTCAATCGTGTTTTGGGTCTTGATTGTATAGAGCAGTGTATCGCCCACCTCTGGATGATCTTTATCTTTGTTGCCTTCCGCTTTGGCTTCCAGCTTCGCAGATTTCTCGGATTTGAGAACAGGATTCTTCGGATCAACGGTCACTTTCTCTGTTGGCTCATCTGGCTTATCGATATTATCACCCGTTACTTTAGCGGTGTTTTCGATTTCTTTGCCAGATTGACCGGACTTGATTTTCGCTTCGAAGGTAACGGTACGCCATTCCGTATCAGTCACATCGCCGAAGGTCGCTGTAATCTTGCCGTCTTTGAACTCGCCTTTGCCTTCATGGCTTACTTCTAAGCTGCCTTCTACAAACTCCAGTCCTGCTGGAAGTGTATCCTCAATTGCCAAGTTTTTCACTAAACTATCAGATACAGTGTTACGTGTTTGGATTGTATAAACAATCGTGTCGCCCACTTCAAACTTCTCTTTGTCTTTTTCAGCGTTTTCTGCTGTTTTTTTAGATTCAAGCTGCGGATCTTTTGGATCCACTGTCGTTTCATTTTCTGGCTCATCCGGCTCATCAATGTTGTCTCCGCCAACATTAGCTACGTTACTGATCTTTTTGCCTGACTGGCCGGACTTGATTTTCGCTTCGAAGGTAACGGTACGCCATTCCGTATCAATCACATCGCCGAAGGTCGCCGTGATCTTGCCATCCTTGACTTCGCCTTTACCTTCATGACTTACTTCTAAGCTGCCTTCTACAAACTCGAGTCCTTCTGGAAGGGTATCTTCAATCGTCAGGTTTTTCACTAAACTATCGGATACCGTGTTGCGCGTTTGGATTGTGTAAACAATCGTGTCGCCCACTTCGAATTTCTCTTTTCCTTCTTCAGCGTTGACCGCTGTTTTGTCTGATTCGAGCTTTGGATCTTTCGGATCCACTTTGATCGGAACTTCTGGGTGGGTTGGTGGGACTTCTTCACCTTCCACCGTCGCAATGTTTTTCAGTTCCTTGCCGGATTGTCCAGACTGGATCTTGGCATGGAA
>NZ_KB894701.1 GCF_000374565.1 Siminovitchia fordii DSM 16014 = CIP 108821
TTTTGTCTGATCGGTTTCTCCGGATTGAAATCTTCCATGTCGGAATACTTTTTCACCGTCCGCCGATCTACCCCCATCTGCCGTGCTACTTCTGCATAGCTGCGACCTTTTGTATTCGTTTCGTATCTGATATAATTAACTTCAGCCATTGCTAACATCTCCTATACTACCTCCTGTAAAGATATGCCCAAACAGGAGTGTATGTATTTTTTCGGATGTTGGCAAGTGGCCTTTTTTATGTACATAAATTAGCTGCCGTTTCCTACATTTCTAGTGTGCCATAAACACTGCCACGGGGTTCATATTCTTTAATTCCATTTTAATATTAGTATAACCAGCTTTTTCAAGATAATTAGTAATCTCCATTCCTATTTGTTTTGCAGTATCTTCTGTTGCTCCATTCGTAAAGGGCTGTATTGTTATAGCTATTACCGCATTTTCCTTCATTAAGGCACGAATATCCATTAGAGTTTTAACCGGATCCTTCCAAAAAATAATTGAATTGATTGAAAAAACTTTATCGAAAGGCAGATTAAATGGTGGCAAGTCCTGAACATCAGTTAGTATTAATTCAACTTTTCCTTTTTTAATCCCATCCTTATTTCTTTTTCGAGCCTGTTGTAACATTTTTTCTGAGTAGTCGATCCCTACAATTTTCCCATCTTGAATAATTTTGGAAGTAAACTCGATTCCAATCCCTGGTCCGAAACCAATCTCTAACACTGTATCATCTTTTTGGATATTTAATAGCCTAATGGTCCATTCGTTCTTTTCCGTACCCACATTGGCCATTAACTTTCCAGCAATACTTCCTAATAATCCTTCTGGTTTCCGAAATTGTAGACGAAATTTTTTCACAATATTCACTATATTTTTTGTCCCTTCATTTCTTTTGTATGAAGCCTATTCCAATCGCCCCTTCAAATGCAGAAGGGATTATTGAACCTAACGTAAATATCTTACTTTTTCAATCACCTAATTTAGCTATATAGTCTACTAAAAAGTGAAGAACAATAAGAGGTATTATGGAATCCATGCCAATAAAATTAATACAGAATATAATTGCTAAGATAGTAGTTCTTATAAATCCTTTTACAAACCCTTGATAAGTATGAGCAAGACCAAATATTAGAGAAGAGAACAGTATAATTGCCCAAATTGAAAGGTTTGGAAATAAATATGCAAAAGCAAATAAAGCAAAACCCCTATATATCACTTCTTCCGTTATCCCTGCTGTTAATGAAACATAATTCCATCTTTTTTTCTCCTTTTCAGTAATGGGCAATAATGGTTCAATAACTGACTTTTCCAGTTCTTCCTTTTTCTTTTTTGACAACTCTTTTCCAATCTTATCACTAAATTTAAAGCCCACTATATAATACAAGGTAAACAATAAATAAAGAAAGCCTATGCCAAGGCCCAGATATGTTACCCACTTGCCCAGTGGTTCCGTGTTTATCGTTGGAATGGTAAGTCCGATTTCTTGGACAATTCTTCCACAACATCAGCTAGCTTATGACTTTCCATCCATTCTTTTTGCACATGCTCCGTCGGCAGACCATTAATGAGACTGAATAATAGATTGCTATTTAATTCCCCTTCTTCTTTCAGTAAACGGATCACTCGCTTAATCATATTCATTGATTTTTCTATTTGGTCATTTTCTTCTAAGGACTAATGTTTCATTCAAATCAAGGGTAAAACTAGATTTTTCCAGTAAATCTGTAATTTTATCCAAGCTATACCCAAGAAATTTTAAACTAAGGATTTTTTGTAAGGTTAGAATGTCATTATATTTGTAAATTCGATGTCCTGATATAGGATTTTTCCCTGGTACTAATAGACCAATCTCATCATAGTAACGTAAATTGCGAATGGATATTCCTGTCCTTTCCGAAAATTCTCCAATGGAAAACCCCTTACGATTATTCATTAAAATTCCTCCCTACAAAGGTATACATTCAATATAAAACCTCCAGCAACTGGAGGTTCAAGTGGTATTTAAACAAACTACAGTACATGTAATAAAAATTTAAAATCTCCATTTTTATTTCTTTTGAAAAGCTATATTTTCCATTAAAAATCTCCCCAGTAGGCAAACAGATTTTATTTTTTCATCTGTCACCTATTGGGGAGCATATCAGGGGTAAAACGGTGCAACTTTTTTATAAACGGTTAAACTTTATTTCAAATCCACAACAACAACACATGAGCCCGCTTTTTTACTCCACCGTCACACTCTTCGCCAAATTCCTTGGTTTATCAACATCACATCCGCGATGCAATGCAGCATAGTAGGCAATCAACTGCAACGGAATAACTGAAATGAGTGGTGTGAGCAGTTCATGGACTGCCGGCAATACGAACCGGTCTCCCTCTGTTTCCAGGCCTTTCATCGAAATGATGCAAGTACTGGCGCCACGGGTAGCTACCTCTTTTACATTTGCTCGGATACTTCCATTGACACCTGCCTGTGTAGCAAGGGCAATCACTGGAGTTTGCTTCTCAATCAAGGCAATGGTTCCATGCTTCAGTTCTCCTCCAGCGAATCCTTCCGCCTGGATGTAGGAGATTTCTTTCAGCTTCAACGCACCTTCCAAGCCTACGGAATGGTCGATGGAACGGCCGATGAAGAAGCAGTTGATAGCTGCAGGCAAGTATTCAGCGGCAATCTGCTCGAATTCTTCTTTTGCATCACATAATGTTTCCATTGCGTTGGCGATAATGCCCAGCTCTTTTACCAGATTAATGTTTACAGAGGCCCCCTTCGAAGTGCCTGTTACGAATGCTAATATAGCTAACACCGCTATTTGGGCAGTGTATGCTTTTGTAGAAGCGACGGCAATTTCAGGACCTGCATGTAGAAGCAAAGTAAAGTCCGCTTCTCTTGAAAGCGTGGAGCCGGCTACATTCGTAATCGTTAATGCTTTGTAACCCATTTCTTTCACTTTTATCAATACGGCTCTGCTGTCCGCTGTTTCTCCGCTTTGTGAAATGAAAATGAAGAGTGGTTTTGCTGAGAGCAATGGCATATTATACCCGAATTCGCTGGCGAGGTGCACTTCTACCGGAATTCCTGCCACTTTTTCAATCAGCTGCTTTCCAACCAATCCCGCATGATAGCTTGTGCCGCACGCCACAATATAAAGTCGGTCAGAATCAAGCATTGCTTTTGTTATTTCATCCTCTATCTTCAAATTTCCGTTCCTATCCTGATATGCTTGGATGATTTTTCTCATGACAAGAGGCTGCTCATCAATTTCTTTCAACATGAAATGAGGATACGTTCCTTTTTCGATCTCGGTCATATCCAGTTCCGCTTTGTAAGGTTCCCTGAGCTTCACTTCACCTTGCAAATTATAAATATCCGCCCGGTCTTTTTTTACAATGACGATTTCTTTATCCATCAACTCAATGAATCGATCTGTGACTTGAATCATTGCCATGGCATCACTTGCCACAACATGAAAGTCTTCTCCGACCCCTATCAACAGTGGGCTCTTATTTTTTGCTGCAAAAATGGTGTCAGGCGTTTCCGTATCCAGCATCGCGATCGCATAGGAACCGTTCAGTAAACGAAGGGTTTTTGTGAAAGCTTCTTCCGTCTCCATGTCTTTCGCAAACTTCTCCACAAGCTGAACGATCACTTCTGTGTCTGTATCGCTTTTGAATTCCACATTTTGTAAAAATTCCGCCCTAAGCTCGGCTTCGTTTTCAATGACTCCGTTATGAACTAACGTAAAACGTCCTGAAAAACTCTGATGCGGATGAGCATTAATTTTGCTTGGTACCCCGTGGGTAGCCCAGCGCGTTTGGCCGATTCCTGTCCTTGCAGCAACTTTTGCATCCACGACCGCACGCAGATCGGCAATCCTTCCTTTTTCTTTAAATATATGAATGCCGTCCAGATTTTCAAGCGCAATTCCAGCTGAATCGTATCCGCGATATTCAAGCTTTTCCAGGCCCTTCAACAATATTTCCTTCGCATCATTTAACCCTATATAACCCGTAATTCCGCACATCTTTTTTCCTCCTGTAAAAGGAGAGCAAGCAGCACGAGGGCACACTTGCCCTCTATTTCTATATTCATTTTTCTCGGTACATTTCCTTTCCTTTGTCCATCGAGTCGCCTCGCATGATTTACGAAAGAAAATTCGACTGTGTACCGCAGCCGGGAGGTATCCGCCGAACGTTCGATAAACCTCCTCCTCGTCAACTGGCGATCTGTTGTCTCATGTACATCCACCAGTTCTGGCGCTTTACAAAATAATTTTCTATTATGCTCCTTTCTATTCAGACTTAAAATTGAAACATGAATATCATACTATATTCCTTTTTTTACGGTCAATGGTAAAATCAATATAATCATGAACTAGTTTTATAATCTTTACATTTATTTTTATGCTATTATGCTGCTCATTGCTATTAGAGGGGGATGTGTATGAACAAAAAAGCGTTTTGGATGGCTTCTATTACCATTATTGTCTGGTCATCTGGTTTTGCTGGTGTTCGAGCAAGTCTGTTAGGCGGATATACCGCTGCTCATCTTGTTCTACTTAGATTTTTGATCGCTTCCGGCGTATTTCTCCTTTACGCTATGTGGCCTGGAATACATATGCGGCTTCCTCATAAAAAGGATATAGCAAGGATTATTTTGCTCGGCTTCATGGGTATTAGCGTTTACCATATCGGGCTAACATTCGGCGTACAAACTGTTTCCGCCGGGACTGCCAGCATGATTATAGGATCTGCCCCTGTATTTACTTCCATTATTGCCGTGATTGTCTTAAAAGAGAGAATGGACTTATTTGGATGGATCGGCCTGGGCATCGGCTTTATTGGTATTGTATTGATAACAATCGGTTCATCAGGAGCATCCTTTACCATTACAAAAGGAACCATATACATATTAATCGCTACGATCGGGACTTCGATCTTTTTCGTTTTTCAAAAACCTTTACTGGAACGATATAATCCCATCGATCTGACAGCTTATTTTACATGGGCCGGTACCTTGCCTATGCTTATATTTCTTCCGGGATTATGGGATAACATTCAGGCAGCATCATTGGAAGCCCATATTTCTGCATTATATGTCGGCATTTTTCCGGCAGCTATTGCTTACGCCACTTGGGCCATTGCGCTGTCTGCCGGGAATACCACGACTCTTTCAAGCATGCTGTACCTTGAGCCAGCTCTTGCTATTGTTATAGCCTGGTTCTGGTTAAACGAATGGCCGAACACACTATCTCTTATCGGTGGTGCGATTGCCATCTCCAGTGTGTTTGTCGTCAATTTTGTCGGCAAAAAGAGGTACATCAAAAAACACAATCTTGATGGATGAAAATAAACTGAGGGGTCAGACCCTCTTTAGTATAGTAAAGAGGGTCTGACCCCTATACGCTAATCTCCAAAGCAACGGGGCAATGGTCGCTGCCCATTACATCACATTGAATATGCGCATCTACCAATTGGCCTTTAAACCTTTCGGAAACAAGAAAATAATCGATCCGCCAGCCAATATTTCTTTCCCTGACTTTATTCATGTATGACCACCAGGTGTATGCCCCTTCTCTGTCCGGGTAAAAATGGCGGTAAGAATCAATAAACCCATGTTCCAGCAAGGTGGAAAATTTCCCTCGCTCCTCATCTGTAAACCCCGAGTTGCCCCTATTTGACTTGTAATTTTTCAAATCGATGTCTTGATGGGCCACATTAAGGTCTCCGCATAATATAATAGGTTTTTTTCGGTCCAATTCTTTCAAATATAAGAGCATTCGGTCTTCCCATTCCAGCCGATAACTCAAACGCGCCAAATCTCTTTGGGCGTTTGGTGTATAAACATTGATCAAATAGAACTGTTCAAATTCCAATGTAATGATACGGCCTTCTTCTTCACGCTCGGACTCCCCAACGCCATATGTCACGGACAATGGTTCGTGTTTTGTAAAAACAGCCGTCCCTGAATAGCCTTTTTTCACTGCATAGTTCCAATATTGATGATATCCCTGCAAGTCCAGATCTATTTGACCTTCTTGAAGCTTTGTCTCCTGTATGCAAAAAATATCAGCATCGATTTGGTTAAAGTAATCTAAGAAACCTTTGCGTACGCAAGCTCTAAGTCCATTCACATTCCACGATACAATTTTCATCCGATGACTTTCTCCCTTTGTCTATTATCCTCTCACCTATTGTGCCATTCTTTTTACTGGCAAACAAGCGGATGAATCAGGGAAGGCCGGGATTCCGACAAATTCCCGGCCTTTATCTTATTGAGCTTTTTCGATTGAATATTTTTTCATACTTTCGACAACCTCGGTGTATTTCTCTTTCGATTTCACAGGAATCCCCTGCATCAACTTCATATGCTGGCTGCTTTCCAGCTTCTTCACATCAATTTGAAAAAATGACTGGATGACATCCGATTCTTCGGGCTTGCCGTTAAAAAGAGACAATGTTCCGTCATCCGTAATACCAAAATAGCCGTTCATTTTTAACAAAGGTGAAATGTCATCGATCTTCTTTTCGAATATAAGGCGGTCTTCATCCATGTCGACAAGCTGCCACGTCTCATACTTTGCCCAAAAGTCTTCCAGGGCAAATATCAATTCTTTTACAACCTCTTCGCTTTCCTCACCATCCAAGTAAACCCTTTTTAAATGGACAGTCAGTTCCAGGGGCTGTTCAGTTACAACAGTGGCATCATCTGATGTCTGTTTTGCTTGTACTTGTGCGGGTTCTTGTTCAACCGTGCCGACAATTAAGCCGATTAAAAGAGTGAATGCTAATACGGCCCTCATTTCAGATCACCTCTACAGCCTATAAAATTCTATACATAATTTTAGTGTGACCTTTCTTTTACATGATTATCCATTAAAAAAAGCTACTCCAAAAGAATTCACATCTTTTGGAGTAGCTTTTTTTAATTATGGTATACGTCCTGAACATCATCATCGTCTTCGAGCATGTCGATGAGTTTTTCCAGTTTATCCTGCTGTTCTTCATTCAAGTCGGCTTCCGTCTGTGGTACCATTGTGACCTCAGCTGAAGCAAATTCAAACCCTTCCTTTTCAAGGCTTTCTTTTACAGCCATGAAATTTTCCGGTTCGGTATATATTTCAAAAACATCTTCGCTTGTTTCCATATCCTCTGCACCTGCTTCAATGGCTTGTAGCAGAAGTTCATCTTCGTCAACATCCAGTTCGTTTCTTTCAATCACAAGGTACCCTTTCCGATCGAACATATAGGAAACACAACCGGATTCTCCAAGGTTTCCTCCGTTTTTAGTAAAAGCATGTCGGACGTTGGAAGCAGTCCGGTTTTTATTGTCGGTCAAGCACGTTACCATGACTGCTGCACCGCCAGGACCGTACCCTTCATATATAATTTCTTCGTAATGTTCCGCGTCCTGATTGCCGGCCGCTTTATCAATAGCCCTTTTAATGTTGTCGTTAGGCATGTTTGCCGACTTAGATTTTTCAATTACAAGACGAAGCGCAGGGTTCGTGTCCGGATCTCCTCCGCCGCTTTTTGCAGCAACATATATTTCTTTGGCAAGTTTCTGGAATACTTTTCCCCTTTTTGCATCTTGGGCATTTTTCCTGTTTTGAATATTTTTCCACTTGGAATGTCCAGCCATTTGAAATCCTCCCTCTAACAAACCTTTCTATCATATCATATATTGAAAAGGCGTGGCATAGCAAATGAGAAAATTTCCAAGTATTTTATTTCATCACATCTTCAATTTGATTGATGATCCACTTAGAAAATCCCATCCTTTTTTCAAACTGCCGGAATGTTATATCCTTTAGGTGATTCCAATGTTTTTTTTGCCTCTTTTTATCATAATGAATGAAGTAATTCCATTCTCTAAAAATATCAGCCGGGTATAAAAGTGCAGCAAGGAATGGAGTGTCCTTTCTATATTGGCTGATAGCTTCTCCTTCAGAAAACAGCCGAATTGGCGACCAGCCGACTTCAGGTAATATGCGGTTGCAGTATTGGAGGATATCAATCTGCTTAGGACCGATGCTCGCGAGATCAAAATCAATCATATAAAGGCTGCCGTCGACTTTTCGTATAAAATTGTGGTGGGCCAGATCACCATGCAATACACAGTGCGGTTCCACGGAGAAATAGCTTTCGTGAGCCTGCATTATCTGAAGGGCACCCTCACCTAACAAAGTGTATTTTTCCAAATAGGGATACATAGATAGTCCTTTGATAAAATCAAAATTTTTTTTAAAGCTTTCCAGTCTTTTTTCCCATTTCTCCAACAGATTGAATGTAGCCAATTTATCCTTTAACTTTGGTATACATTTTAAGGAAATTGAATGATACCGACATAAAAGGTCAAGAGCATCTTTACGGTTCCCGGCGCTATTATAATAGAAAGGCTTTTTACTGGAAGGTTCAATATACTGTACAATCCCAAGAAATCTGCCTTCGAAATAACACGGCCCGGTCTCATGAACACGGTGAAATTGATAGGTGTTGTTAAATCCGTACTCGGATAAAAGTTTCGTCAATAAGATTTGGTGTTTCAGCTTGACAGGGTTGGGAAATTCTTTGATGATCCAGGATTCTTTTGCGGATGTGGCAATCCAGACTCCTTTTTTAATATCGGAAACTTTTTCGAAGTCAATTCCAGTTCTTCTTTTGACATAAAGAAGGAGACGGGAGTTAAATCCGTCTCTCTTTGGATTAAATATTTTAGTCATCTTCTTCTTCGTCAACCCTTGGCATCATCGGGTAAGGGGCACCTGCTCCCGGCATACCCTGTTCGTAAAGAGGCTGCTGGCCATATGGCATCGTTCCGGATGGCATTCCCATTTGCTGGCCTTGCGGGAAGCCCTGCATCATAGGATATCCTCCATATGGCTGAGACCACCCCTGCATCGGCATGGCTGAATATGGCGGCGGATCATCCATTTCCCCAGCCAAATGGGAATGATGATGTCCATGGTGATGATGCCCGTGGTGATGGTGCCCATGATGATGGTGGTGGTGATACTCCAATGATGAGCTGGACGATTCATCTCCCCAGTGCTGAGGCATTACTCCATACTCTGCAGCCGGCATGACTGCTGGCATTTGGTGATACATAGGCATCTGAGGCATATATCCGCCCATAGACATTTGTGGATAGCCCATCATCCCCTGTACCTGCGGCATCATCGGGTAAGGGTAGCATGGGTCGCAAAATGGCATGACTGGCGGCGGACAACAAAATTGTGGATACACGGGTGGACAACCTCCTTGAATAGGCATTGGCATGGGCATTGGCATCATTTCTACTTCAGGGCTTTCTTCTTTTACTGACTCTACTTCCTTCGGTGGCGGTGGTTGCTGTTGCACTTGGGCTTGCATTTGATTCATATTCATCATGTAATAGTTGCTGATATCGATCTCTGGGAGTGGCTGCGGCATCACTGGCTGGTATATTTTTTGCGGTACCTCTTTTTTAGGAACTTCTTTCTTCACTTCCTTTGGAACTTTCTTAGGGGGATGGTGGTGCTCTTTTGGCATTTCTTTATGACCTCCGTGCGGCACATGGGGCATTTCTTTTTTTACATGTGTCCCACCTGCCGGTACTTTTATTTTCATACCGGGCATAATCATATCCGGGTTTGACAATTGTGCGTTCATTTTCTTCAACTCTTCGAAGTCAACGCCATATTTTTTGGCGATTTTCCACAGAGTATCCCCCTTTTGCACGATATGGATCTTCACTCGTTTCCCCTCCTCAGGCATAAGTCCATACAGTGTATGATTAATTGGGCAAATTGTTATTCATCTTCTCAAAAATACATATGAAAGTGGAAGTTTATTTATGCAGGGGATCAAATGTGCTAAGATTTATATAATGAATTTGAACGGAGGAAGGGTACGTGAGTAAAGAAAAAGAAAAAAAGTTGCTCGGGGAAGAAAGAAGGCAATGGCTCCTTGACTATTTAAAAAGTAGCTCCGATCCGGTTACCGGCACGGCCTTGGCAAAGATGTCCAATGTGAGTCGACAGGTGATCGTGGGAGACATCACTTTATTGAAGGCACGCAATGAACCCATTATTGCCACTAGCCAGGGATATTTATATATGCGACTCGAAAACCAACCACTCGTGGAAAAAATCATTGCCTGCAGACATAATCGGAGCCAGGCGGAACAAGAGCTGAATATAATCGTTGATCATGGAGTAACTGTTAAGGATGTAACTGTTGAACATCCTGTGTATGGAGATTTGACTGCATCGATTATGGTTTCAAACAGAAAGGATGTCCAGGCTTTTTTGAAAAGTATCCGGAAAACGAATGCATCCCTTCTGTCCGAATTGACATCAGGATTGCATTTGCATACTTTGACTGCAATTGAT
Source organism: Siminovitchia fordii DSM 16014 = CIP 108821 (assembly GCF_000374565.1). Lineage (GTDB taxonomy): Bacteria > Bacillota > Bacilli > Bacillales > Bacillaceae_C > Siminovitchia > Siminovitchia fordii. Next base: position 10,371 of record NZ_KB894701.1, read on the forward strand.
AAGCAGTTGATATTGAATGCGGAGAAAGATCTTAAAGCAGCCGGTATTCTTGTAGAGGAAGACTAAAAAAGCGGGACTGTCTCACAAATGAGGCATCCCGCTTTTTAATTCTAAAGATGTTTATTGAGCTGCATGCACGCTTTTCAATATAATCGACGAACAGGACATTTGGGGTATCCACTACCATTCGTCTGGGATGATCCTGCGGCAAAACTTATCACCTAGTCGGGAAGCTGCCTAAAATGCGACTCTGAGAATTTTTGCTAAAATTTGTTATCGCCAGCAACTCTATTACAAGATGAAGCATTTCACCTCACTTGTGTCGGCAACGTCCCTTTATATCTCCGGAGTCAATCGTGTCTATCTATGATGACAGATCCCCATCTTGAATAGCTACTAATAATTGAAATAGCGATTCACCACTAATTTCAGAATCGCCTTTGCTCCAAGTTAATGAAAATGTTCCCGCATTTCTGTCCAGTCCCTCTATTAACGGCTCTTCCGCTTTGCTCAGTACCCCCCAGAACTTAGGACATCTACTTTGGCAACAAATTCCAACCTGCGGAATGTCGCAAGCAGTTCATCCATATCGACATTCATTTCAGTAACGTCCAGTGACAAGGTGACATTTGCCCGACCTTGCAATGGAATGGTCTGGTGGATCGTCAATACGTTACATTTAGAAGTTGCTACGATTTCAAGCAGCTTGGAGAGCGCTCCCGGCTTGTCTTCAAGGAAAAAAAACAGCGAAATTATTTTTTCTTTTACAACCGTATGAAATGGAAAAACCGTATCTCTATATTTATAAAAAGCACTTCGACTCAAGTCCACCTGCTGAACCGCGTCCCAAATGGATTCTGCCGAACCTCTTTCAAGCAATGCCTTTGCCTCCAATGTTTTTTTCATTGCTTCCGGCAGTACGTCTTCCCTTACCAAAAAAAACTTTTGGTCAAATTCTCTTTTCTCCAAGGTATATCCCTCCAAGCAAAGAAGACCTAATCAAGAAACTCGAATTCATAGTCAAGTAATCGGACTGTATCACCGTCTTTTGCCCCTCTTTGTCGAAGAGCATTGTCCACTCCCAGCGATCTGAGCTGACGTGCAAATCGACGTACGGACTCTTCCCGAGAAAAATCTGTCATTTTAAACAAACGTTCAACTCTCGCCCCGCTGACTACAAAGCTTCCATCTGGTGCACGTGTGATTGTAAATGGAACTTCTGTCTCTTCATGCTTGTAAACCACACGGTTTACCGCTTTTTCTATATCAATCTCATCATAAAGCGGGAATTCCGGAGTCACTTCAAGCTTATCAGCAATGGCAAACAACAGTTGACGCAATCCCTGTCTAGTCAATGCAGAGATAGGGAAAATGGGATAGTCCTCTTGAAGCTTTGCCTGGAATTCCTCCAGATTGCCTTCTGCTTCCGGCATGTCCATTTTATTCGCGACAATGATTTGAGGTCTTTCCATCAGGCGAAGATTGTATTTCTCCAGTTCTTCATTGATTGTTATAAAATCTTCATAAGGGTCTCGCCCTTCAGCCGCCGACATGTCAATTACGTGTACGATGACCCTTGTCCTTTCTACATGGCGAAGGAATTGATGGCCAAGACCAATACCTTCGTGCGCACCTTCAATAAGCCCCGGCAAATCGGCCATGACAAAACTTCTGTCATCATCCGTCTGTACAACACCAAGATTCGGCTTGATTGTTGTAAAATGATAATCCGCAATTTTGGGTTTAGCCGCAGAGACGACAGAAAGAAGAGTAGATTTTCCAACATTTGGAAATCCAACAAGCCCCACATCCGCCAGTAGCTTCAGCTCTAAGATAACATCCCTCTCTTGACCCGGTTCACCATTTTCTGCTATCTCCGGTGCCGGATTTGCAGGTGTGGCAAAGCGGATATTTCCTCTGCCACCTCGTCCGCCTTTCGCAATTACAGCTTTCTGGCCATTTTGAACCAAATCGGCGATGACTTCTCCGGTCTGTTCATCTGTTACCACCGTTCCCGGTGGAACCTTGATGATGAGATCATCAGCCCCTCTTCCATGCTGACTTTTGGACATGCCGTTTTCACCACGCTGTGCCTTGAAATGCCGCTGGTAACGGAAATCCATAAGAGTGCGCAAGCCTTCATCCACCATAAAGATGACACTGGCGCCTTTTCCGCCGTCTCCACCAGCAGGACCACCCATAGGCTCATATTTTTCACGCCTGAACGCCACCATGCCGTTTCCGCCATCTCCGCCTTTGACATATACCTTTACTTGATCTACAAACATATCTGACACTCCAATCTGCCAACTAACCGTTCACTTGATAAAATAACGCTTCAATCAGCCAATCGTTTTCTCCCACTTGATCAAACGAGATCTGATCAGGATATTTATCATTGCTTTGCAGCCAATTTTTCAGTTCCGTTTCATTTTCTATTATACCGTTGAACTCAAAAAGAAACCGTATTGTTTCTTCTGTGGATTCAATTTTTACAAATAAGCAATTTTCGTAAAAGGGTAAAACCGCCTTATTCAGATGTTCAAAAAAGTTACTAGTCCATTCTGTGAGCAAATCATCATTCAGAGGTAATTTTTTAGGCAATGTGACAAGTTCATACTCAACAATGAAATGGTATCCGTTCCAATTATGTGTCAATAATATTTCGGCAAATCGGGGAAGTTCGATATTGGACAGCATGGCCTCCTGCTGCATTTCCATTACAATTTCATCCATAATCCGTTCCGCTTGCTCCGTTTTCCCCAACGAAATATTTCCTTTTATGAGCTGTAGTCTATTTAACCAGTCATGACGCGCATATTTTAACGTTTCAAGAATCGTCCAGTTTTTACTCATCCCTTTTCTCCTCAGTTAGACTTATTAACTATATATTATAACAAAATTACAACAACTGTATGGAATAGGGTGCTGCTTTTATGTATTCTGAACAAAAAAGCTCCAACCGGAGTTACGGTTAGAGCTTTATGTTTATTATGCTTCTTGAGCTTCTGGGTAGACACTCACTTTTTTCTTGCTGCGGCCGAATCGTTCAAAACGGACAACGCCATCAACTTTTGCAAAAAGAGTATCATCTTTACCGATGCCCACGTTTTCACCAGGATGAACCTTTGTTCCGCGTTGACGGTAAAGGATGGAACCGCCGGATACAAATTGACCATCCGCACGTTTCGCACCTAAACGCTTCGCTTCGGAATCCCTGCCGTTTTTAGTGGAACCTGCTCCTTTTTTGGATGCGAAAAATTGAAGATCCAATCTTAACATGTTGATTCACCCCCTGTTTGTAAAAGTAATGTTGATATAATCTTTGTAATCACGTTCAATGGTTTGCAAAGATATTACCATCCCTTCAAGGAGGACCTGAATCCGTTCAGATGTATCCGCCGGCAAATCTTCCGGGACAGAACAGGAAAGAAAGCCGCTTTCCTGTTGTTCAATGTCTGGTGTGATTCCTGTCAGGCTGATGACTGCATTGATTGTTCCAAAAGTAACGGCAGAGGCCCCAGCACACACGATGTCCTGGCCTTTTTCCGCGAATTCTGCGTGACCGCTCATTGTAAATGATGCGATTTTCCCCTTATCATCTTGGCAAATCTTAACAAAAATCATGACTTCATCCCATTAAGCGTTAATTTTTTCGATAACAAGCTTTGTGAAAGGCTGACGATGCCCTTGCTTTCTGCGATAGTTCTTTTTAGCCTTATATTTGAAAACAACGATTTTCTTTTGACGTCCTTGTTTTTCAACTTTGGCTGTCACAGTAGCTCCCTCAACGAAAGGACTTCCCACTTTGACATTATCGCCGCCAACGAAAAGAACTTTATCAAATGTGAATGTATCACCTTCAGCCGCATCCACTTTTTCCACGTAGATAGCTTGGCCTTCTTCAACTTTGACTTGTTTTCCGCCAGTTTCAATGATTGCGTACATATGCCGCACCTCCTTATTAACTAAGACTCGCCGAAAGCAGGTGTCTATCAGAAGACAGAACTTGAAAACCTGGTCCGTGCGGTTGTAGCACAGGTGCTACAAACTAACATTGAAATTTTATCACAAGGACTATTGTCTGTCAATGAATGATTTCAAATGCCTTTATCACTTTAACGTGTCGGGGGTCAGCCCCCTTTTAAGACCCCATTTTAATCTTAATCGCTTGACACGATTTCTTTCAAACGGGCGTTCACCAGTTTTTTTGTAAAGTATATATGAAGCATTTCATTTTCGTCCAAAGAGCGTCCACTGTCCACCTGAATTAAATGCTTACAGTCACGCTGGAACTTTTCCATCGCCTGATATATAAAATCAGTCCCTCTCGCTTCAATGACTTCAAGCCTCTTTATACCCGATTGTTTACCATAATATCTTTCAAGCAAAAATCTCATGAAGGTGTACCTGACCTGTTTCCATTCTAGCCAGAGACTCAAATATAAATATAGCACAACAATCCATATGTGCAGATTGAACGGTGCGGCAATGATCAAAATAAGGTGCATGATCGTTAACATAATGACCGAGTTGATAAGCGTTTTTTTCATCGCATGTAAAAAAGGATTCCTTACCGATAAAATGAGATAAAGGAATTTGCCCCCATCAAGGGGCCAAACAGGCAAAAGATTAAACAAAAAAATCATCAAGTTGAATTTATGGAACAGAAGTGCAGACTCCATTGTAATCAATCCGGCAGTTTCCAAAAGCACTGCACCGGCCGCAAGCCAAATGTGTTGAAGCGGCCCTGCTGCTACAATGATCAGTTCTTCAAAAACCGGACGATTTCCGTGTTCATCAACTTCACATGCACCTCCGAATGGAAGAATCAAAATCCTTTTGATTCTCCAGGAGAAAAAGTGTGCAGCTGCTGCATGTCCCAGCTCGTGTATGAAAACAATCATGAATAAGATAGAGAGTTCCCAAAAATAGCCTGTCAAAATGGCAATTCCGGCTACAAACCAAAAAAGAGGATGGATCCTGACTTTTCCCAGAAGCCTCCCATATTTAATCAAGATTCATCACCTGGATCGGATCGACAAATTCATCCTCTTTTTTAATCGCAAAATAATATTCTCCGTAATTCTGATCTTCATTAGAGGATACTCTTCCGATGATTTGTCCTCCCTTGACATGCTCGTGAGGCTTTACAGCCGCTTGGTCCATCTTTCCATACCATGATTCAGTGTGATCACTATGCTGGATGATGACCGTTTGGCCGATATCTTCTTTTTTACCTGAAAAAATAACTACTCCATCCGCTGCCGCCTTCACTTCAGCTGCACTTTCGGTCTGAAACATGACCCCTCTCCCATCTTGTGAGAAGCCTTCTGAGATTTTCGCTCCAACAGGCAAGGCATAATCTCCCTCTTGGCCAAGCTGAATGTTTTGCTCCTTCTTGTCATTAGGAAAAAGGACGAGCGGTTTGCCGAATTGATTCTCATACCAGTTTGCAACTGCAGCGAATTGAAACTCTTTTCCCATTGCTTTTTTGACAGTGGACCGAGCATGATCAAATGCAGGAGAAGGTGATTGAAATAGAATTCCAACAACCAGAATGAGGGCAATAGACGATAGCAGCTTTAACATGAAAATTTCTTTCCGCCATAGAGGGTGTATGGTTGTTTTCGGTTCATAAATACTCCGGTCATTATCTGAAAAAGAATCAGGAACATCATACATGAATTGATTAGGATTTTCCATGTTCCGGCCGCTTTCCCGCCTTCTTTTGGCAATACGCTTTCTTATTTTGTTGACCCGATGGCTCATCATCCACCATCTCCCTTGATTTAAGTTTCTACTAACCTATGACTTGTCCTTGATGAATATGACGCAGAAAAGTGGACGGAATCGGGTTACAGATGGCTCTTTTGATTCTGTTGTACAATGACACCTGCTATGACTGTATGGGGGGTATAAGGCAAAAAAAAGAAGCTATGCCAGTTGCATGGCAAAAGCTCCCTCTTTTATAGGTTATATATGTAGTAGAAATCGGCTGGTTTCGGCATCAAGCGACCTATAAAGTTTGAAGTTATCAACTCGAACAAGAACTTCTTTTTTGTACGAGTAAAATTTTTCCAAACATAACAAACGTTAACGTTTGTTATGAACGTACACCAAAAAATTGCTTTATCCGTGCAAACATACCCGCTCTTTCCTCTTCCAAAGATTGAAGGGGCACAGATTCACCAAGAATCCTTCTCGCTATGTTTCTATATGCTATAGATGCTTTACTGTTTGGGTTAAGAGCAATCGGTTCTCCTTGGTTGGAAGACTTTATGACTTCTTCATCATCCTGAACAATGCCCAATAGATCGATAGATAGATGCTGGGTGATTTCATCAACATCCAACACTTCTCCTTCTTTCATCATCCTGCTTCTGATTCTGTTAATGATCAATTTCGGCGGATCGATGTTTTCTTCCTTTTCAAGAAGGCCGATAATCCTATCGGCATCCCTTACGGCGGAGATCTCGGGTGTAGTCACGACAATCGCCTGCTCAGCACCCGCCACCGCATTTTTAAACCCTTGCTCAATGCCTGCCGGGCAATCAATTAATACATAATCGTAATCTTTTTTTAAATCGGAAACAAGATTTTTCATCTGCTCCGGGCTCACAGCTGTTTTATCGCTTGTTTGTGCTGCCGGAAGGAGAAACAGTTTATCTTCAAATCTTTTATCCTTAACGATCGCTTGATGGGGTTTGCATCTTTCTTCTACTACATCAACGAGATCGTATATAATCCGATTTTCCAGGCCCAGTACTACATCCAGATTGCGGAGTCCGATATCCGTATCGACCAAGCAGACTTTTTTGCCTTGTAAGGCAAGCGCTGTACCGAGATTTGCGGAGGTGGTAGTTTTTCCGACTCCTCCCTTGCCGGAAGTAATCACGATCGCCTCACCCATAATAATGTCCCCCTTTGAATCTAGTAATATTCGGCCTTAAATGCTTGAGCACTTGGAGCCTGTCTATAATAATCTGATGGTTTTGATCAATATAGGCGCATTCCATTTGATGCTGCTCCTCCTGATCATATTGATCAGGTGCACGACTGATGCAATCAGAGATCCGAAGTTGTGCAGGAGTCATAAAGGAAGCAACAACGACAGCCTCATTCCGTCCAAAATAACCGGCGTGCGCAATCCCCTTTAACGCCCCCATGATAAAAATATTTCCTCCAGCTCTCACAGTTCCACCGGGATTAACATCCCCTACAAGCAATAAATCTCCCTCAACTTCCAATACCTGTCCTGACCTTACAATCGCAGCAACAGATGTCACCTCTTGACTTTCTATCATCTTCCGGGCATTTTCTTTTGTGATGACATCACTTTCAATTTCTTCGACGATCAGGTTTTTCTTCTGGCGGATAAGTTCTTTTAACTCTTCCTCCTGCTCAGTCGTCAAATAGCGATTACCTGTCTGGACCCTGACCGAAATCAGCTGATCTTCCTCTGAACCTTGAAATTCAGAGAGTTTTTCCTCCAGCTCTGATAAAATCTCATCATAGGAGCAACGATCATTCAATTGGAGCGAAAGGCCGCTTTTTGTGCCTTTAATCATCACGTTTTGTATTTTCATGTCAAGCGGGCACCATCATAGATCGCAGAGGAATGCCCTATTTCTCCTTTCAAAGACAAACATCACTTTAACAAAGCAAAAAGAAGATCCATTTTCTCTATTTTCGACAAACAGCAGCAAATCCCCTCTTTTGCTAAATATTTTACCTGCCTGAGTTATTCAGAGAGAAGCTCTTTCTGTCTGTTTTGCAGCCACCTCGAAAGTGGGAAGAAAATGAGCAAATAGAAAATAAGGTTCAAAATCAAAGTCGGTATCAGTCTGTTATATAAAAATTGAGTTGTTGTTATTTTGACATCGAATAAAAGTATATTCAGGGCGTATATGAGTGTCTCTGCCAAGGCAACGATGATCAGGATGGCCAATCCAGACGTCAGTATATTGATTTGAAATACTTTCATCATTTTGGAAGCTGCATAAACAGCGATAGGAAATATAAATAAATAGGCTCCTATCACTCCTGTAAAATATATATCGAATAACAGCCCGAAGATTGCAGCATAAATCAAGGTTACATTTCGAAAATAGTAGATCCCCATCATGATCAGGACAACTAGCAGAAAACGGGGAACCACAATTTTGCCATCTAAAAAAGAAATGGCCGGAAAAAACTCCACGAATAAGCTTTCTGCATAAAAACAAATAATGGTGATAAGTGGAAGAACGTACCGTTTCATCACTCTTCACCCTTATCTTCCGCGCTCGGCATTGAACGTGCGACTACCATCAAATGCTCGAAATCATAGAAATCAGCAGACGGCTTTACATAAGCTGTCTGTGTTAAACCAAACTGATCAAGGGTAAGTTCTTCGACCTTACCAATATCAAGCCCTTTTGGGAAGATCCCTCCCAAGCCCGATGTAACAACGTTTTGGCCAGGCTTTAACGTCTTCTGATCAATTGGCAAATCTTTCATAAGGAGCATTTTCTTTTCCTTATCATAGCCGTCAATTAATCCGTAAACTGATTTTTTCCCTTGAATTTCCGCTGCAACGCGGTATCTCGCATTATCGGAACTTAGCAACTCAATTGTAGATGTCATTTCTGAGGTACTGACAACTTTCCCTATTAAACCTTTTGCTGTGATAACAGCCATATCAGGTTTAATACCGCTCTTTTTCCCTTTATCTATAATGACTTGCTCATACCAGCGGTCAGGCGTTCTGCCGATGACTGTCGCCTGGATGGGTGTGAATTCTCTTAAATCCTCTTTTTTATCTAAAGTTTCCCTAAGCTCATGATTATCTTTCTTTAAATCCGCTATTTCCTTTTCAAGCTTTGCAAGTCCCTCAAGGCGGGCCTTTAGTTTTTTGTTCTCAGTATATGTATTTTGCAAACCATCAATATTCTCGAAGAATGCAGCAAATTTATGCGCGGGTTTTGCTACAAGCGATTGACCGAAACCCACAATGTCCTTTACAAACTGTTCTGGGCGGGAAATATTTTCTCTGTCCCTTAGAGAAAAACCAATCAGTGAAACGAGAATAATGATTCCGATCAGCAAGATGATGAGACGCTTGTTAAGAAAGAAATTCGGCATCATATCCACCTCTAACTTCTAATAGCCTGTCTGTTTCTAGTGAAAAACCAGGCGGTAAAATGCATGGAAAAACAGAGAACCGCTAAGTGAGCGGCCTCTTGCTTTTTAAAATTGGGGTCTACGCCCGGTCTTTGAACAGATTGATATTGTCAAGCGCTTTTCCTGTACCGATTGCAACGCAATCAAGCGGTTCTTCAGCAATAAGTACAGGCATTTTGGTCTCATCACTGATTACATTATCCAGGTTTCGAAGCAATGCGCCTCCGCCTGTCAAAACGATCCCTCTGTCCATAATATCCGCCGCAAGTTCCGGTGGAGTGTTCTCAAGCGTATTTTTCACTGCGTCAATAATTGAATAAACAGTGTCATGCAAAGCACCGGAAATTTCTTCAGCCGTAATTTCGATCGTCTTTGGAAGTCCCGTTAACAAATCGCGTCCCCGAATTTCCATATTTTCGATTTCATCGGTATCACCGGCTGAGCCGATCTCCACTTTGATGGTTTCTGCTGTTCTTTCTCCGATAAGCAGATTGTAGGTTTTGCGGATGTAGTTGACGATGGATTCGTCAAAGTTATCCCCTGCAATTCGAATAGAGTTGCTTGCGACGATTCCTCCAAGAGAAATTACAGCCACTTCTGTCGTTCCGCCTCCAATATCCACAACCATGCTGCCTGTCGGTTCCCAGACCGGAAGGTTCGCCCCGATGGCCGCAGCAAACGGCTCTTCGATAGGGTATGCGTCTCGTGCTCCAGCCTCTCTTGTAGCATCCAGCACCGCCCTTTGCTCAACAGCAGTGATTCCAGAAGGTACACATACCATAACGTAAGGTTTTCCACTAAATGAGCCTTTTGCTTTGGCAGCTTGTCTAATGAAATATTTCATCATTGTAGCAGTTGTTTCATAATCCGCGATGACCCCGTCCCTCATTGGGCGCATGGCTACAATATTACCGGGTGTACGCCCGATCATATTTTTGGCGTCATTTCCGACTGCAACTATTTTCTTTGTTTCCGTATTGATGGCCACAACAGATGGTTCACGTAAAACAATCCCTTTTCCTTTTACAAAAACAAGGGTATTGGCTGTACCAAGGTCAATTCCTAAATCTTTCGTACCGAATCCAAACATGATATGTATCTCCCTTTCTAACCCCATTGCATTTCTATTTTTAACGCTTTAAAAGAAATAAGCTTGGTAATATCCATATTTAATCGACAAAAATCACAAGACTTATTATATCTTATCGCTTGTAAAAATCATAGTGTCACATGAATCCTTTTTCTTTCATTCCGACATATTATATTTTGGCCGTTGATCAAGTGATCGAGGATTCTATCCCGATGTTTTTTCCACTTTCGGCAAGTCTCTTTATCACTCTAATATCTTCTCTGGATGGTGATGGATCACCGGATGGATTGTAAAGCAAATGATGAATGTGGCAGATTTGCGAAAAGCTTCCTTGAATATTTCTCGTGGATGAATAATCGAAACGTATCCGATAAAAACGGTTTGTCAATGGAGAACTTGTTTCTTGGTGTTAAGATAGAGGCATGTATAGATCACATAAACACACATAGAAAGCATTGATCCTATAACTAGTATAGGCTATATGGGAGTAAAAATTAATAGGTATATGAAAAATAACTTCATTCATCATAAAATTTATGTAAACACATTTTCTGAATTAGAATGTCCAACATAAATTCAATGGATGTTTGGTTCGAGATTTTTTCAATGTTTAAGATAGGTCAGATTTTATTCTTTTGATATGGCTAGATGTTCTTTTCATTACATAAGAATAATCCCCAACTTTAAAAAGATGGGGATAGAACTGTGTTTCTCCTTTAAATGCACACATCTTGATAGCGATAACATAATTGGAAGGTGGAACTATTTGCTACCTATTAAAGGACATGTATCTCCCTTTCTACCCCATTGAGTTTCTAGTTCTGGAATTATTGTTAATTCAACGTACCAACAAAAATGACAAGAGTGATCATTTTACTTTAAAACAGGTAGTGTCACATTAATCCTTTTTCTTTCATGCTGACATATTTATTATCGCCGATGATCAAGTGATCGAGGATTTCTATCCCCATGATTTTTCCGCATTCGGCAAGTCTCTTTGTTACTTCTATATCTTCTCTAGATGGTGATGGATCACCTGATGGATGATTGTGAAAGCAAATGATGGATGCAGCAGACCTTCGAAAGGCTTCCTTGAATACTTCTCGCGGATGAACAATGGAAGCGTTCAGGCTTCCGATGAAAATGGTCTGTCGGTGGAGGACTTGGTTCTTGGTGTTCAGATAGAGGCATACGAAGTGTTCCTGTGTTAAAAATCTCATATCATTCATGACATAATTTGCTCCGTCTTCAGGACTTCGGATGATATAGCGGTCATCATATGAAAGATTGCTGATCCTTCTTCCGAGCTCAACAGCAGCGGCAATTTGAACGGCTTTTGCCTTTCCAATCCCTTTTAAACTCATGATTTCTTCCAAAGCCGCTTCCTTCAGCCATGACAACCCGTCAAACTGCGTCAGCAGCCTGTTGGCCAATTGAATGGCTGATTCATCCCTCGTCCCTGTCCTTAGCAGTATGGCAAGAAGCTCGTGGTTGGAAAGACTGACAGCTCCATGACTAATCAGCCTTTCCCTTGGCCGTTCCTCAGTCGGAAAATCCCTTATCATTAATGTATCTGTTTTGCCCATTGCTTCCTCCTTTTCAAATATTATTGTTTGAAAATGGAAAGCCCATGGCTTTCAATACCCGGTATAGACGCCCGACAGGAAGTCCAACAACAGAATAGTAGTCGCCTTTTATTGATTTTACTAGAAGGCTGCCTCGGCTTTGGATTCCATAGCTTCCCGCTTTATCAAACGGTTCACCACTGTCCAAATACCACTCAATCTCCTCATTGGATAATTCCCAGAACGTTACATCGGTCTTTTCATAAAAAGACCTGTAAGACTTTCCATAAATGATGGAAACCCCCGTAAATACCGAGTGGGTACAGCCAGATAAACTCGTAAGCATTTGTCTGGCGGATTCTTTGTCAGCCGGCTTTCCAAGCACTTTTCCTTTATGGAACACAACTGTATCAGATCCGATAATATACGAGTCCGGAAAATGATCTGCAGCTTTTTTGGCCTTTCTGTGAGCCAATGTGGAAACTATTTCACTTGGCTTTAGATTCTTGTCGACAGATTCATCTGTATTTGGTGAATAGATGGCAAAAGAAATGGATAATCTTTCCAGAAGTTCTTTTCGTCGGGGTGATGAAGAAGCTAAAACGAGGTTGGGCATGTAAACTAATCCTGCCTTTCTAATCGATTGGGAGATACTATTTCATCGTATCAAATCAGAAGCAAAGAAACAATAGCAGCAAAATCGAAAGCACCACCTACACGAGGGTATGCTGTTCATAAAAAAAGAATCCCCTGTTTTAAACAGAGGACCCCTTGGACGCGTCATAATACACTTTAAAAAACTGCAACAGGGACTGCTGCGCTTTTGCCAAGCTTTCCCCGTTTTGGGAGGCCGAATAAGCACTCAACTGTTTCATAGCTTCTTCCAGTTGGTTTCTTAAATCAACCGCAACTTTTTGTTGGATATTTTTCTCTTCAAAACTTTTAATTGTTTTTTCCGTATCTTGCAACGCCTGCTCATTTATTTGACCGCCGGAGCGTGCATCGGCAGTCTCTTTTGCAAGGGTCCCAAAAAGTTTTGGTGCTTCTTTCATCCATTCAGCCTCTGTCTTTGTGTCAACTTTTAACTGGTTTTCAGGAATGTTGATCTCCTTTGCATAAACATCTATTCCCTGAGATTTATAATCCTCCGCTAATGTTTTCGCAGATGACAGATCTTCTGTAATTCCGATGAATAAAAACTGTTGTTCATCTACGTTCAATGAAATAGTCGGCAATCCCTGGCCAGTAAATTGCTCCGAGTAACTTTCTGCAGCTTCTTCAGTAGAAAAAACACCGCCCTGGATAACTGCTGCTGATAATCCCGGCATAGTTGCTGTCAACGCAGTCCCCTGCTCTTTACCGTTATCTGGTGCGACAGCCGGCGCCGCGTCTGTCAATGTTGTGCTGTTTTCGGGATTTATGACAAGCTTCAATATGAACAAACCGAATCCAAGGCCAATCGCCACTGCCAATATACTCGATATTAAAAGTCCAGTTTTGTTGGGTGAAAACTTTTTTTGAATATACTTAGGTAAGTTGATTTTCGGTCTCTTTTCCTGGCTTTTGGTTTCCGATATACTTTGTACAGTTTGAAACTCCGGAACGTCCGGAATATTCTTTTCTGGTAATACCCACTCAAACTCATCATTTTCAAGCCTCTCCTCGGCGGCTGCGGTTTCCTTTTTGGCTTTACTCCAATCCTTGATGACGACTTCCTCTTTTAAAGGCTGCTCTTTGCCATTGATTTTAACTTTCATTTCTTTTTTAACCTGTCGTTTTTTGCGCCCCATCTCATCAATCCTCCCGCTCTTTAGGTTAGTTCATATGCTAGCATGCAAAAATAAAAAAAGGACAAGACTTTTGTCGTCTCGCCCTTAAAGGATTTCGCCAATTTCTCCTTTGATTATTTGTAATGTGAAAATATATTTAGAATTTCACCACAATATGTGATTTTAAATTGGAAGACTATCACGAAATGGCATCTTGAAGTTTCTTGTAAAACTTTAATATTCCAACAGCCTTTGCATGCTGGCTATGAAATGGGATGGGTTTTAATTGGTTGACAATAAGAGGATTGTCTTCTACTTCCTCATTCGTTATGTTATCTGCAATCATTTTTCCAAACAACGAGGACATGGCCGCCCCGTGTCCACAATAACCAAAAGCATAGTGTGCTCCATCCTCAAGCTGGCCGATATATGGGATCATATCCTTTGTGAATCCAACCTTGCCGCCCCATCTGTATTCAATACGGGTATCTTTCAGTTGAGGAAATACGTTAAGCATTCCAGCATGCAGATGATCAAAAAGATTTCTTTGATCTCTCTTGCTGGATGCACGTCCTGAACCTCCAAAAGCAAGCCTGTTATCGGCGGTCCTGCGGAAATAATACAACAACCTCTTTGTGTCATGAATAGCTCTATCCTTTTTGATTATATCCTCCACGAGCTCTTCTGGCAGCGGCTCTGTGGCAATCATGATACTTTCAATCGGAATCACCGATCTTTTGATTGTTTGATTGATATCCCCTGCATAACCGTTGGTCACGATGACAAGCTGGTCGGCAATGACCCGTCCATTTGGAGTTGTGACAATGACCTTATTTCTCGCGTCCCTCTCCACCTTTAAAGCCTCGGACTGTTCATATATTTTTGCACCCAATCCTTCCGCGGCTTCCGCAAGACCTATAGCGTAATTGAGCGGATGAAAGTGAGCGCTTCCTGCATCAATCCTGCCGCCATGGTAAAAGTCCGTATTCATTTCAGAATGCAAGTCTTTTTTTTCCACAACCTTGATATCATGATAGTTCATGACTCTTGCCATATATTCCTGGTCACGCTTTAAAGCATCCATATGTGCAGGTTTGTAAGCGGCAAAAAAATCTCCGTTTCTTTTAAAAGCACAATCAATGGAATGCTCCTTTATAATATTCTGAATTAGATCAATTGAATCCAAAGAAAGCTGCCACATTTTCTTAGCCGCTTCCAGGCCCTTCTTTTTTTCCCAGGCCTCCATGGATCCTATATACCCTGTCAGTACTTCACCACCGTTCCTCCCACTGGCCCCGCTCCCCACTCTCCATTTTTCCAGAATGATAGTATTTACATTCTTTTTCTGCAGATGGTAGGCTGAGGACAACCCGGAATAGCCGCCGCCGATGATCACGACATCACACTGTTCTTCCCCTTGAAGCTGTTCCCGTTCTTTCCTTTTATTAGCCGTTGCTTCCCACATGGATAATGATTCCATTCTCTCACTCCTCTTACCACCTATATACTGCGGATAATGAATGCGCTTTCTATATAGCGTATTCTCTCTGAAAAAGGACTCTTCTCCTTTAGAAAAAAATTACTACTTAAATTTATTGCAATTTTAATGCCAACTTTCTAAAAGTTCAAACGAATGGATATTTCGTATTTTGTCAGTTGCGCGTTATGAATTTCCTCATATTCTATTCTTTTGTGCATAGAAAAAGCGAGTTTTCTGGCTAAAACATGCCAAAAACCCAATGAAAAATTCGCTTTTCATTGAGAAATGTACTCATAGAAAACCAAAATACCAGAGTAAAATTTCTTCATGATAGAAATAAGCAAATAAGGTTCCTGTAGCAATAAATGGACCGAAAGGAATAGCTTCCCCCTTTTTGACAGAACCCACCATCATTCCAATGCCGCCTGCAATGGCTCCTATTAGAGTTGCCAAGAAAAAAGACAGCAGGACAACCTTTGTTCCAATGGCGAATCCTAAGACTGCAAAAAGTTTTATATCCCCGCCACCCATTGCTCCTTTACTAACGATCGCAATAAACAGAAGCAGGCCAAAGCCAGTTGCGGCACCTGCAAGGGAAGACCACCATGGATGAAGCGGCTCTATTATTCTTTCAAGCAAAAAAATCACGGAAAAAGCCAACAGCACTTTATCCGGTATGAGCATATAAGTGATGTCTGACACTGTGATAATCATAAAAAGCGAGATGAGCGTCCAAGCAATGATTAATTCATTTGTCCATCCAAGATGGATGAAAGCATACGTAAATAAACAGGCTGTTAAGAGCTCCATTGCCGGATAAACAGGTGATATCTGTACTTTGCAATAACGACACTTCCCACCTAGAACAAGGAAAGAAATCACCGGTATCATTTCAATTGCTGATAAACGTTTTTCACAGTGAGGGCAGGCGGATTCCGGAAAAATGACCGATTGTTTCAGAGGGATTCTCAGCCCCGCAACGTTAAAGAAGGAGCCGAAAAGAAGACCGTAGATAAAAATGATGAATGCCATAATTTAGCAAACCCTTTCAATTAACCTTCAATAACTGATGTATAGCATGACCCTTCAGAACCGCTTATGACTAAAAGTCACGAGATTTTTGGGAAGAGAGCTTGCTAGATACGTCATGGCGTACACGACACCAGCGGTTTCTCTTATTTGCCAACGACGACCGCCGTGGCCCCAACGGTTCTTGTTGATCTAACTCTGAGCTAGAGCATAGAATTGGGAATTGAACTTTAGAGGAACATATTTTGAGGTTCTTTTCCTTTTCCGTATCCAGTAGAGCATAATATGGATATGTTCTTATAATCCGGATAGCTATTATTTAAATGTACCCGTGAAATCTGCACAAAGGTCTTATTCCAGCTTTTTTCATTAATACATGGATATCATGCATCTTCGTTTTTGACCGCAAGCATACACAAACTCCACTAACTTTTAAGATAGTTCATTCCTCCCTTAAATATATCTATTATTAGTTTAATTCGACATTTATTGATAAACTCCTTTTAAGCCAAAAAAGTTTATCAATCATCAAGAATCATCTGCTTACTTTAATTTCCTACTTAGTTTAAATTAATATTAGGAATACATAGTATTTTTTAAAAGAAAGGGTAAAAAATGCTGTCTAATAACAAACTTTCAAAGAGAAAAATTTTATTAATCGTTTGTACTTTTTTTCTGCTCCTGACCAGCTTTCGTTTACTGTGGATGTTTTACCATCAAAAGCCAGAGCAACCGGTTGTAAAACGTGGAGTTTTAGACTTACGAACATGGCAGCCGAGCGAGAATGAAACCATTTCACTAGACGGGGATTGGGTATTTTATCCTAACACTCTCCTTAACCCTGATATCCCAAACAAACATCATCAGTACATAACCGTCCCTGATAGCTGGGAAAATTCACTCCCGCAAAAAACACCCTATGGCTTTGGGACTTATCAATTACGTATCGACCTTCCTAAGAAGGAAAAGCAGCTGTACAGTCTCTACTTCAAAGAAATTGCTGCATCTTCGGAAGTCTATGTGAATGGGGAATCTATTTATAAAGCTGGGCAACCAGGAGAGTCTAAAAGTGCTTATACCGGTCATTTACAGCCATTTACTCCAACATTCCAAGTTGACAGTCAGGAATTGAATATTGTAGTCCACGCAGCGAACTTCGATCTTTCACATACTGGTGGCATTACAAAAACGATCAAATTCGGAAAAGAATCTGCTATTCATAAAGAGGTAAATTCCAACATTATACTGCAGACAATTGTGTCCTGCTTGCTATTACTGCACGTTGTTTATGCATTCTTTCTGCTAATCATTAATAGATTTAAGCAAAAAGAAATTATTTACTTTGCTTGTTTATTGTTTTTTGGAGCTGTTTCCATTCTAGTGGATGATGATAAAGTCTTATTCAACCTATTTAGCGTCAATGTAGAATGGTCTGTAAAATTACAAGCAATTAGCTTCATTTTTGTCATATTTTTCATGCTTCGTTTCAATCAATATTATTTCTCTTCCAGACACCGTATATATAATGTCTTATATACATTGTATGGGATGTTGTTGATTACTTGTATATGTATACCATTGACTTATTTTCCATACTTTTTTTCATTTCAAGTATCTTTAAATATAGTATCCTATCTGGTCATGGTCATACATACTTATATTATGATCCGAAAAGGGCTGGAGAGCGCCCTATTCATTTTATTGGCATTAATCAGTAATTTTTCCAATCTTGCATGGGGCATTTTGGTTAACCTTAAAATAGTGGATATACCTTACTATCCTTTTGATTTCTTAATAGCCATTACTCTATTTATCCTCCTTTTAATAAGTAATGCTTTGAAGTTAAAAAAAGAAAATACACAGCAAGCTCTTATATTGGAAAAGATGGATGAAACTAAAAATGAGTTTCTTGCCAATACATCCCATGAATTACGAAACCCGCTCCATGGCATTATCAATATTACTCAATCCATTTTGGATGACGAAGATGAAAAATTATCATCTAAAAATGAAAGTAATTTGAAACTTCTAATGGATGTGGCGCGGCGAATGTCATTTACCTTAAATGATCTGCTTGATGTTGTTCAACTAAGAGAAGATAAATTCCTCTTAAACAAGAAAAACATTCACCTTCCCGCCATCATTTCTGGTGTTTTAGATATGCTTCGTTTCATGACAGAAGGGAAAAATATTGAGTTCCATCTTCAGATCCAAGATGATTTTCCGCCTGTGCGTGCAGATGAAAATCGGCTGATTCAAATATTTTTCAATCTCATCCATAATGCCATTAAATATACTGAATCTGGATCTATTACAATTAACGCCGAACATGATCAGATCACAGCTAAAATTTCTATCGAAGATACAGGAATCGGTATGGATGTGGAAACAATGAGAACTATATTTGAACCGTATAAGCAAAAAGATTCCGGAATGTCATCGATGAGAGGTGGAATCGGTCTAGGGCTGCATATAACAAAACAATTGGTAGAGTTGCATGGTGGGGAGATTCAAGTACATTCTACTTTAGGACAAGGGGCCACCTTCTATTTTACCCTCCCGTTAGCGGATGAAACGGGAGAAGATAAGTATGAAAAGGATGAGGTGGAGCGCTTTAATTCTTCTATTAAAATAAACCATCAAGTAGAAAAACTTTTACCTGCAATTAGTCATCGTGAAGTATACAAGAATAAGCCAAGAATCCTTCTTGTCGATGATGATCCTGTGAATCTGCAAGTGATCCAAGGAGTACTTGGAGAAACATACCATACTTCGGTTGCTTTGAGTGGTGAAGAAGCATTAGATATGATAAAAAGCAGTCAATGGGATCTGATCATTTCTGATGTTATGATGCCGTATATGTCAGGATATGAATTAACCCAGATCATCCGGGAACAATTTTCAATTTCAGAGCTACCTGTTTTGCTATTGACTGCAAGATATCAGTTGGAGGATATATATAATGGATTCCGTTCGGGCGCCAATGACTATGTTGTGAAACCTGTCGATTCCTTGGAATTGAAATCGAGGGTAAGGTCGCTCATCAACTTAAAGCTGTCAATTCATGAGCAGCTTCGAATGGAGGCCGCATGGCTGCAAGCACAAATCAGGCCACACTTTTTATTTAACACCCTTAATACAATTGTCTCTTTAAGTGAATTGGATTCGGAAAGAATGGTCGATTTATTGGACGAGTTTGGCAACTACCTACAAAGAAGTTTTGACGTATCAAATTCGGATGCGTTAATTCCTCTAGATGCTGAATTAGATTTGGTACGCTCTTATTTATATATTGAACAAGAACGATTTGGAGATCGGTTAACCATTCATTGGGATATAGATGAAATAAACACAACCATTCCGCCTTTGTCCATCCAGACATTGGTGGAAAATGCAGTGCAGCATGGAGTGTTAAAGAAAATAGAAGGAGGCACAGTCATTATTCGGATTAAAAAGGTTAAAAATGCTGTTGACATAACGATTTCCGATAACGGGGTTGGTATGGAACAGCAACAGGCAATTAAGTTATTAAATACCGCTTTAAATTCTAATAAAGGAATTGGAATTCCCAATACGAATAAACGTTTAAAAAAGATCTATGGAAAAGGGCTTATCATTAATAGTCAGCCAGGCAGCGGAACTACAGTCCGTATTACTATACCTGAAACAACTGCTATAGAAAGCACAACAGTAAAAGAAGAGCTGATTTGACCTCAGCTGTCCAAATACTTTAAGTTTTGCCGCCTTTGACTATCATCATAGGCGGCATTATCATCCATTTATTCCTTTTCACGGCAAAAAATTACATAGTCTTTCTTGGATTCTGCAATTTTTTCTCCCTGCCCGTTTCGCGCCAATATAGAGGACACGATCAGCTAACTTGATCAAAGATACCGCTCCCCGTTTGTGATCAGAGGCTGTCGCACTCCAATCATGATAACAAATTGCCAACTTCTCGTTATCCCTTATGGGAAAATTCGAATGGTATCTACCCATTCAATAAATTTATAATGAATGGTTTAGCCTCGGATATAAAATAGAGAGACCCTGTTACAGCCAAAACGTCTTCAGGGGCCAGTTCATTTAATAATTTCCTCATGAGCGAACGCCAGTCACCTTCAGCCGAAGCATCATCCATTTTTCCGATTTCCTTCAATTTCGCAGCGGGAGCTGCCCTTGGAAAGTCAAACTCTGTCAAATAAATCTCCGCATTGATATTTTTAAACAATGGAAGCATGTGGGACAGATCTTTGTCTTCAAGTGCCGCAAAAATCAACTTGATCTTTTTTTCTCTATACCTTTCTTGCAGTGTGGAAAGGAGGGCTTCCAGTCCTTCAGTATTATGGGCCCCGTCTAAGATGACTGTAGGATTTTCCTGTAAGATTTCCATCCTTCCCGGCCAGTACGCATTTCTCAATCCCGTTCTGATTTCTTTTTCATGCAGTTGAAGAAGCCCTTTTTCTTTCATATACAGGAGACTCGCAACTGCCAGCGCTGCATTTTCTGTCTGGTGGCGTCCTAAAAGGGAAACCTTCAGGTTTTCATACCGTGTTTCTTTTGTTGAAAGGGTAAACATTTCCCCACCAGGGGCTGATTTATAATTTTCAACGGAAAAGTCCATTCCAAGTTGGAAAGTTTCCGCTTGCTTCTTTTCAGCTTCTTCCAGAATGACAGAAAGGGCCTCGTCCTGCTTTGCTCCTGTAAATAACGGCACTTTCCTCTTGATAATCCCTGCTTTTTCGTATGCAATTTTTCCAATTGTGTCACCGAGAATATGGATATGATCCATTCCTATGTTGGTGATGATTGTCATGAGCGGCTGGATTGTATTCGTTGAATCAAAACGTCCCCCTAATCCCACTTCCAATATCGTGAAATCAACCGTACGGATGTTTGCAAAGTAATACATCGCCATGACTGTAATGATTTCAAATTCTGTTGGCGGCCCCAATTCCCCCTTTTCCAATTCTTCCGCCAAGGGTTTAACAACTCGGACCAGTTCAATCAAGTCATTATCGGCAATTGGATTTCCGTTGATGCTGATTCGCTCATTGAACGTCTCAATGTATGGAGAGGTAAAAGTTCCAACTTCATAACCCGCTTCATTCAAAATGGAGCGAAGAAAAGTGACAGTTGACCCCTTTCCGTTTGTACCGGCCACATGGATGGCCTTCAATTCCTTCTCAGGGTTACCCATCTTCTCCAGCAGCCATTCCATCCTCGCCAAGCCCAAGTTGATCCCATGTTTCAACTGTGAATGAATCCAGGAAATTGACTCAGAATATGTATTCATTATGTATCCCTCCACTTCGTTAAACAAGGGAAGCAAATCCGTCCGGACTCACTTCCCCTTTTGAAATACGGTATTTTGGTACACCTGGCTTTTTAGTTGGAAGACTTCAGTTCTTTGATACGTTCTTCAACTGTTGCGCGCTTGGATAAATAATCTTTCTCTTTCGCACGCTCTTCATCAACTACCGCCTTCGGCGCTTTATTGACAAACCTTTCATTACTTAATTTCTTTTGAACTCTTTCCACTTCACTGTTCCACTTCGCCCATTCTTTTTCCAGTCTTGCGATCTCTTCTTCAATGTTTAAA
The DNA here is from genome assembly GCF_000374565.1 of Siminovitchia fordii DSM 16014 = CIP 108821. Lineage (GTDB taxonomy): Bacteria > Bacillota > Bacilli > Bacillales > Bacillaceae_C > Siminovitchia > Siminovitchia fordii. Next base: position 32,068 of record NZ_KB894701.1, read on the forward strand.
AGACCGGCTAATGGAAGGAACAGCTCAACCCCTGTGACTACCGCAGTCATCGCTTTCTCCGGCGCCTTCATATCGACTTCCATAACAAGCTGCTCAGGATTGCAGAATCTTTCTAGATAGCTTTTGTTCTTTTGTAAAATTTCAAGGACCTTTTCATCCTGTGCTTTCAGCATAAGTGTGATTTTTTTACTCATCGGTGTGTTCACTTCCGCCCGGATGTTGCGGACAGACCGAATGATATCCATCAATATTTTCATTTCATTTGCCGCATCCCGGTCAGATAATTCGTCTTTCGCCTTTGGCCACGAAGCAACCGTGATGGATTCACCTTCATGAGGCAGGTTCTGCCAAATTTCTTCAGTGATGAAAGGCATGAATGGATGCAAGAGTCTCATTGTCTGATCAAGCACATAGGCCAAAACGGAACGGGTCATTTTCTTTGCGGCTTCATCTTCACCATAAAGAGGGAGTTTCGCCATTTCAATATACCAATCGCAAAGATCGTCCCAAATAAAGTGATACAGCACCCTTCCCACTTCACCGAACTCGTATTTATCGGAAAGCTTCGTCACGGTTTCAATCGTATCATTCATTCTTGTCAGGATCCATTTGTCTGCTACTGATTTTTCAGCAGATAAATCAATCTCATCAAATTCAAAGCCATCCATGTTCATTAATGCAAAGCGGGATGCATTCCAAATTTTATTGGCGAAATTCCAAACGGATTCAACTTTTTCAATGCTGAATCTGAGATCATGCCCCGGTGAACTTCCTGTAGCAAGGAAATATCTTAGTGAGTCCGCCCCATACTTGTCAATGACATCCATCGGGTCGACTCCGTTTCCTAAGGACTTGCTCATTTTACGGCCTTCTGCATCCCGGACGAGACCGTGGATCAATACATCATCAAATGGACGCTTTTCTGTAAATTTCAGACCTTGGAAAATCATTCTGGATACCCAGAAGAAAATGATGTCATACCCCGTCACCAGGCAATCGGTCGGATAATAGCGTTTATAATCTTCTGATTCCGCATCAGGCCAGCCCATTGTTGAAAAAGGCCATAGCGCCGAGCTGAACCAAGTGTCAAGTACGTCTGGATCCTGTGTCCAGTTTTCCTCGTCTTCAGGCGCTTCCTGCCCTACATATATTTCTCCGGTTTCTTTATGATACCAAGCCGGAATCCGATGGCCCCACCAAAGCTGTCGTGAAATACACCAATCACGGATATTTTCCATCCAGTGCAAGTATGTCTTTTCAAAACGGTCGGGAACAAATTGAACTTTTTCTTCTGATTGCTGGAGCTTGATCGCTTCATCGGCCAAAGGCTGCATTTTTACAAACCATTGGGTGGACAAATATGGTTCGACAACTGCACCGCTCCTCTCAGAATGGCCGACGGAGTGCATATGCTCTTCAATTTTGAATAGGATACCTTCTTCCTGCAAGTCTTTTACAATTTGCTTTCTGCAGTCAAAGCGGTCCATTCCATTATATTTGCCTGCCTTTTCGTTCATTGTGCCATCTTCATTCATCACCAGTACGCGCTCAAGATTATGCCTGTTTCCAATTTCGAAATCGTTCGGGTCATGGGCCGGTGTAATTTTTACAGCACCCGAACCAAACTCCATATCCACATAATCATCCGCAACAATCGGGATTTCCCTGCCAACAATCGGCAAAATGACCGTTTTACCAATTAAGTGCTTATATCGCTCATCTTCAGGATGAACAGCAACAGCAGTATCTCCCAGCATTGTCTCAGGACGCGTTGTTGCAATTTCAATCGACCCACTTCCATCTGCCAATGGATAGCGCATATGATAGAAGGCACCCTGTACATCCTTGTAAATGACCTCGATATCGGAAAGGGCGGTTTTAGTTGACGGATCCCAGTTGATAATATATTCCCCACGGTAAATGAGACCCTCGTTGTATAGACGGACAAATACTTCACGGACGGCTTTCGACAGACCCTCATCCAGCGTGAAGCGTTCGCGTGTATAATCCAGCCCTAATCCGAGCTTTGCCCACTGCTGCCGGATAAAATCCGCATATTCTTCCTTCCATTTCCATGTTTCTTCCAAAAACTTTTCCCGTCCTAAGTCATAACGGTTTTTTCCTTCCTTGCGAAGCTGTTCTTCGACCTTCGCTTGCGTAGCAATCCCCGCATGGTCCATACCAGGCAGCCATAGAACATCATAGCCCTGCATTCTTTTCATACGAGTTAAAATGTCTTGCAGCGTTGTATCCCATGCATGGCCTAAATGCAGCCGTCCGGTTACATTCGGAGGCGGGATGACAATGGTATACGGCTCTTTTTCCGGATTATTTTCCGCCTCGAAAAATTTCCCTTTAATCCACCACTTATATCTGTTTTTTTCAATACTTAACGGATCATATTTCGTTGGCATATCAATATGGTTATTTTCCATGGTTATCCTCCTTAGGCATTCATATATTTGAATTCAAAATAAAAAGCCCCCTTCGTTAAAAGGACGAAGGGAGCATATTCGCGGTACCACCTTTTTTCACAGACTTCAATTATATAGAAGCCCGGCACTCATAAGTCTAACGGATTTTCTCCGGCATTCGCTACTGAATCGTTCACGAATGCTGCTTAAGGGTGACCTTTCCATTGTTCCCGCTTAGGAAATCTCCCAGCAATGATTCCCCTCTCTGAAAGCAGATGGCAATGTACTTTTCCCTCTCAACGCATGTGTCGATCATTCATATATTTATTATAGTATGAAAAGATTCGTTTGAAGTCAAATATCAAGGCAAAAAAATTGATGAATGCACAAAACCGGACATTGTCACATATTTTATCAAAGAAGATTTTTTGGGGAGGTACGGAGAGTGAAAAGAAAACTGAACCAGTATACATTCCGGTCATGGATCAGGACGTTCAAAGATGTATGTAAACAGCTGATTATTCCGTTCACGATTTTTCAGGCTATTCGCACCATCCTTTTTCCCTCCACATTCGATGTATTGCTTTTGACAGTATTTATAATAGTGGCCCTTTCTTACCATTATGAGTTAATATAAATACCCCTGCCACTGTTTAACCGGGAGGGGGATCGCTTGCTTCATTATTCCGCTGTTCCATTTCCTCAAGATTCATCACTAAATATTCCGTGTTTTTCATATACCAATACTGTTTCTGTAATTGACGGACAAACTTATATTCGTTTTTGTCTCCCCCTGCTGAAAAGTATTTTTCAACTACTTTGAAAATCCGCTCCGGATGCGCAAGGTAACTCAGAAACAAGAGCATCTCATCTTTTCTAAACGGAAAATACCTGAAATATATGGATAACCATTCAAGCCCGTCATCAAAGCGCCTAGGATACGTGTCTAATGTTCTGGACAAAAATGGCAAAAGATCATGAATGGGTGAAGCTGTCCTTGCCATTTCAAGATTCGCAAAATAGCCTGCCCCATTTTCATTATATAAAAAGTGTTCGGGTGAAATTTTTCCATGAACAATTACGCTTCTGGCTTTAGTCTGTTCTTTTGAAACTTCATACCACTCATTAAACTTTCGAATTGAATAGTTTTGGGCCAATGTGATCTCATGATAAAATGTGCAAAAAAGCAGTTGAAAAGGGGACATATACCAAACCTGCTCCGCTCGTTCGACATACTGCTCCAGGGCTTCCTTTTCTTTTTCCCATCGTGCAACCGTCAGATCATAATGTTCTTTCCTATCATGTTCAGCAACCTCTACTTCCTTTGCAGATATGGTATGGAGGCGGGCAAGTTCACGAAAAAGTTCCTGGCTTTTTTTCGTATGCCCTTCTCTTTCCCTATCATCGAGCCAAGGCATTAGATAATATAAACTGTCTTTGACCAATACTCCGTAACGCCCATCCATCGTCGGGTATATCGGCACAATACGGTGGTATCCCCGCTGATAAAGCAGCTGGATATACTGTAAAAAATCGATTCCATGGTTAGCTTTGATCTTTTTTAAAGCAAACGTCCCCTTGTCAGTGTATAGCTTATGGACACGTCCATACCTTTCTGAGAATTTCAAATGTAAGCCATATAGTTCAACAATTGAATGGATATCCGTTCCATGATAATTAGTCATTTGATCACCCGCTTAGAACTTAATGTGAACATATTCCTGCGGCTCTGAATATGGCTTTCATCGTTTTACACTAAAAATTAAATAAAGAAAAGGAGGATTACGGCCACCCTATCCTCCCGTTAAAAAACAGATCCTATTGGCCATTTATTTTCTATATGCCGTCTTGCCGGGTATATATAGGACTTGGCCCTCATAGACTTCCTGACTTGGGTCCAGTTGATTCGCCCTTAGTATTTGCTGGACGCTTACTCCATATTTATCCGCCAGCCGTTCCAATGAGTCACCGTGCTGAACAAGACGGACTTTCAGCTTTGCAGGTTCATCTTCATCCTTTCTGGCAAAAAAGTCAGCAAAAGACATCGAATGGTACTTATCCTTCTTTTTCTTGGGCTTTTCATCAGGGCTTTCTTTCACTTCAACGCTCTCATGGCTGCTTGACTCTTGTGCCGGCAGTTCCTCGGCAGCGCTTGAAGATGAGGAAAGTTCAGCGCCTGAAGTAGAGGAGGATTCCATACTGTGCTTTTGAAAAAAACCCTTTAGCCTGTTGGCGACTTCATCCATGTCCATTTCCGGGAGCATTGGAAATGGGAACGGAATTTGATTCTGATGGTCATGTTGAGGAGGTCTTTGCTGAGAGTCATTTGACGACCGGGCTTCGGCTGTAAAGGGAGTATAAAGGTCTTCTTCCGCTTCCTCGTCTTCCTCTTTATATTCGTTACTTTCGATTATTTCTGGCTCTTCTTCCTCTGTATATTCCTCCAATTCCACTTCAACCGTACTTTCTTCATTCATCAATTCTTCTTCATTAATACTCATTTCTTCATCGCGTTCATCCAGCGAGTATTTTGGGGAGGTGTCCACACTTTCAACCTGTTCACCTTTATCCTCCTGCTTTTCCTCCTGTAAACCATACACGTGTACTTCAGCTTCAATATTCAGGCGCGAGTTTTCCGGCATGACATAGTCGAACGATTCAACTTCAACAAAAACTTCGTTAGAGTGATGTACCCTATCTTTAGGAATGGTGATATCTACAGGAAACTGGTGAAAGAACTCACAGTCACCCTCTTCCCTATCCTCGACTTGCTGCACATACCTTCCTTCTAAAGCAGATTCTTCTTCCACATTTTCTTGTGAATCTACGCGTTTGTATTCCCCCGTCAGATTCAGGCTTCCCCTCAGCATAACAAATCCATCTTCTTCAACTATCGATATATTCGGATCTAATGATATTGAAATCAGCTCATCGACTTCCTGTCCTTTTTTAAACAAGACAGATTCTTCCAATGAAAACTTGATAGATGAATGTCCGTTCTCAGACAAGACAGCTCCTCCTTTCACTCCGAACAAAATATATGGGTCAATTACATCCTATGACTGTAATTAAGTATTTATGAAATAAAAAAGGGAGCCGTTATAGAACGGTTCCCTGCAAAAGTATTTACTTATTTGTAATAACAGCGAAAGCTTTTTCAGCTGCTTCGATTGTCGCTTCAATATCTTCATCGGAATGCTCTGTTGATAGGAACATTCCTTCAAATTGGGATGGTGGTAAAAAGATGCCATTGTTCGCCATTTCTTTGTAATACGCAGCAAACAGGGACAAATCACTTGTTTTTGCCTGATCATAATTATGGACATCTTCATTTGTGAAAAAGAATCCAACCATTGATCCGGCACGATTGATCATGTGAGGAATATCGTATTTAGCCGCTGCGGACTTCAATCCTTCTTCCAATTTTTCGGCTTTACGATTGAACTCATCGTAAGATGCTGGAGTCAATTGAATCAAAGTCTCGTACCCTGCTGCCATGGCAAGCGGGTTTCCGGAAAGTGTTCCAGCTTGATAGATTGGTCCACTCGGAGCGATTTGTTCCATAATTTCAGCCCTGCCGCCGTAGGCTCCTACAGGAAGTCCACCGCCAATCACTTTTCCAAGACAAGTGATATCTGGGGTAATGTTAAAGTCACCCTGTGCACAATGGTAACCTACACGGAAACCAGTCATTACTTCATCAAAAATGAGCAAAGCTCCATATTCCGTTGTCAGCTCACGTAGCCCTTCAAGGAATCCTGGCTGCGGAGGCACGACACCCATATTCCCTGCAACCGGTTCAACGATGACACCGGCAATATCATCTCCGAACTGTTCAAAAGCATAGCGAACACTCTCAAGGTTATTATATGGGACTGTAATCGTATTTTTCGCCACACCTTCAGGAACACCCGGGCTGTCCGGTAAACCCAAAGTAGCGACCCCGGACCCCGCCTTGATAAGAAGAGAATCCCCATGACCGTGATAACAGCCTTCAAACTTCATGATTTTATTACGGCCTGTATAACCTCTTGCCAGACGGAGGGCACTCATCGTAGCTTCCGTACCTGATGATACCATTCGGATAATCTCAATGGAAGGAACGCGCTCAGTTACAAGTTTGGCCAAGTCGTTTTCAACGAGCGCCGGTGCCCCGAAGCTCGTCCCGCTTTCTGCAACTTTTTTGATTGCCTCCACTACACGATCATTAGTATGGCCTAAAATAAGCGGTCCCCACGAGAGGACATAGTCAATATATTCGTTCCCGTCAATGTCATAGATGCGTGAACCTTTTCCTCTTTCCATGAAAATCGGATCCATGTCAACGGACTTGAACGCACGAACAGGGCTGTTTACGCCGCCAGGCATAAGCTTTACAGCCTCTTGGAACGCTTCTTTTGATTTTTTGAAAGATCGCATGAACATAACCTCCGCTTTATTTAGAAAAAAATATGATTTTTAAGACTACATTTGACCGCCCTGCTCCGACGGATAGGATGTCCTAGCGCAAGCGAAGCGACAGGACGTCGTGTACCGAGCCTGCCGAAGCCACAAAAGGTGGCGAGTTGAGGCGGGCATTCGTCACAGTGTTGTCTGGCTGCGACGCACAGGGATGTGCTAGTGCAGGCGAAGCGGCAGGATGTCGCTGCTTGAGCCTGCCGAGTGCCATCGGCTCGAGGTCATAAGCCATTTCCCTGTGGTGGCTGAAGTACGCCTCCTCGGGAATCGAATTATGCTTGTCGGGGCAAACCAAGGCGTTTCCGCATTTCGGCTCAGTCTGTACGTCGCTATCGGAGCGCTTTCGCTTTTCTTTCTGTCCAGCTCCAGCGCTCAGTGACTAGCAGACTTCCTCTTCCTTCCTACGATAAGTCAACATCGGCTTCTTCGTCGCCGTGTTTCCTTTATCTCGTCACGAATCGTCCAGTCTGTACGTCGCTATCGAGCGCTTGCGCTTTTCTTTCTGTCCAGCTCCAGCGCTCAGAGACTAGCAGACTTCCTCTTCCTTCCTACGATAAGTCAACATCGGCTTCTTCGTCGCCGTGTTTCCTTTATCTCGTCACGAATCGTCCAGTCTGTACGTCGCTATCGAGCGCTTGCGCTTTTCTTAATCCATCCATTTTGCCGCATCTTTGGCAAAGTATGTGATGATCATGTCGGCTCCCGCACGTTTAATGCTTGTCAGCATTTCCATGACAATCGCCTTTTCATCTATCCAGCCGTTCAAAGCTGCTGCTTTAATGAGTGAATACTCTCCGCTCACATTATAAGCAACAAGCGGGGCATTGAAATCATTCTTCACATCACGAATGATATCCAAATAGGAAAGTGCCGGTTTTACGATCAGCATATCCGCTCCTTCTTCCATATCGGACTGCGCTTCCCGGAGAGCTTCCAATCGGTTGGCAGGATCCATTTGATACGTTTTTCGGTCTCCAAATTGCGGGGTACTGTTTGCCGCATCTCGGAAAGGTCCGTAAAAAGCGGAAGAATATTTGACAGCATAAGACATGATCGGTATTTCTTGGAATCCCGCTTCATCCAAACCTTTTCTGATCGCAGCGACAAATCCGTCCATCATATTGGATGGAGCGATAATATCTGCACCCGCCCTAGCTTGGCTGACCGCCGTTTTTACTAGGAGTTCCAGGCTTTGATCATTTTGAACATACCCTTCTTCAACCACACCGCAATGACCATGGTCAGTGTATTCACACAGGCATGTATCGGCAATGACCAGCATCTCAGGCGCAAGTTCCTTTATGACTCTTGTGGCTTTCTGGACTATTCCGTCATCTATGTAGGCGCCTGTGCCGCAATCATCCTTTTCATCCGGCACCCCAAAAAGAATGACTGCCTTGATGCCAAGTCGTGCGATTTCCTCAATTTCATCTTTTAAAAGGTCCAATGAAATTTGAAAAGTACCAGGCATGGATGATATTTCATTGCGTGTATTTTCGCCTTCCACAATAAAAAGGGGGTAGATCAAATCTTCCGGATGTAAATGAGTCTCTCTTACCATTTCCCGTAAAGCAGCGGATTTACGCAGTCTGCGATGGCGTTTAAATAGAATTTGGTCCAATGCTACTCTTCCTTTCTTTTCTGGCCAAAATACTGGCACAGTTCATGGAACATAGAATCTATTGTATACTTTTCGGGGCACACCTTGACCAAATGGCCCTCATCCTCTATTGCACTTTTTGTTACTTTGCCGATGCTTGCAAATGTAATAGACTGAACGTGTTCTTCCAAATGGTATTGCTTCACTACTTTGTTAAAATGATGAAAAGTGGATGGACTTGTAAAACAAGCAACATCAAGCCTGTCTTCCTTTATGATGTTGACCAGCCTGCCAATATCCTTTGTCGGATAAAAAGTTTCGTAGACAATCCATTCATCAGCTACAATACGATGGCTGCGAAAACTGTCGGCTATCGTGGTTCTTGCTAGATTCCCTTTTGGGATCAATGCCCGCTTTGCCGTAAATCCTTTCTCAAAAAATTCCCTTGAGAAATCCTCTGCTGTATAAATATTAGGCATAAAATGCGATTCTACCCGATAACGGCTTAATTCCGCCCTTGTTTTCTCGCCCACAGCTGCAAACTGGATCTGATCTTTCATCATTTCAAATTGTTCCCGACGGGAATCAATTTGCTGAAAGAAATACTTGACACCATTTTTACTTGTAAAAATAATCCAATCGTATTTACTAAGTGATTGTATAAAATGGTTAGCGTTTAAATCTTCATGCGGGCGGAAATCAATGAGCGGGACCATATACGGGATCCCACCAGAGGAAGCAACATGATTACAGAATTTTTCACCCTGTTCTCCACCCCTAGTGATCAACACATGCCTGCCTCGTAAGGGAAGGCGATCCGTTGTCATTGATCCAGCTCCTCTTTTACGTTTTCAATTAATGTTTTCGCACCTTGTGCAATGAGGCTTGCTGCAGCTTTTTCACCGATTTTCTTCGGATCAGTCCCTTTGATCATATCCGAATAAACGGTTTTCCCATCAGGAGATGCAACAAGAGCCGTTAGTTGAATATCATGATTAGGTAAAATTTCAGCATATCCCGCAATCGGAACCTGACAGCTGCCATCCATCTTATGAAGGAATACACGTTCAGCTTCAACAGCTCTTGCTGTTTTCTCACAAGTGAGCTTCGCCAATTCATCCAGCAGCTCTTTATCATCCGCCCGGCATTCGATAGCGAGCGCACCTTGGCCGATGGCTGGCAAACAGAAGTCCGGATCCAAGTACTCCGTAACAGTATCTTCGTTCCACCCCATGCGGATCAGCCCGGCTGCTGCAAGGATGATGGCATCATAATCTTCATTTTCAAGCTTCGAAAGACGTGTATCAATATTGCCCCTTATCCATTTTATCTCCAAATCCGGTCTTTGAGACAAGATTTGGGCTCCTCTACGCAAGCTGCTGGTTCCGACGATGGACCCTGCAGGAAGCTCTTTCAGCTTGAGTCCGCTTTTTGAAATAAAAGCATCACGATGATCTTCACGTGGAGGTACACATCCAATCACCAGGCCTTCTGGAAGCTCTGCCGGCATGTCTTTCATACTGTGGACGGCCATATCGATCTCACCATCGAACATCGCCTGTTCGATTTCCTTGATAAACAACCCTTTTCCACCGATTTTGGATAAAGTAACATCCAAAATCCGGTCACCCTTTGTCACAATTTCCTTCACCTCGAACTCAAAGGGAGCACCAAGCTTTTCAAGCTGTTCCCGAACCCAGTTTGTCTGTGTGATTGCCAGATTGCTTCTCCTCGAACCAATTACAATTTTTCTCATATAAAATCCTCCTGTGAATACTGCACTTAAATGCCCAGTTGGTCCACCATTATGAAAACCAAAAATGAAACATGGATAATCTGCTGATAAGGAAAAAGTTGATCAATACAAATAAAAAAGCTCCTATATTCCATAATGCAAGTTTGCGTCCGAACAAGACCCGTTTAACAAAAGCATATAGTAGAAGCCCGTAAATCATTAATAAAAAAAAGGACCCGATAATTTTGGGATCATACCAATGAAAAACCGGAAGCCTGATCAATGCCCATCTGAGACCCAGAATAAGACTTAACAGAAGCATTGGGAATCCGAGCATATTGAAAACAAGTGATGCTTTTTCCAGTTTCGCCAAATCGGCCAAGCGCCATAACTTCTTCTTCCACCTTTTCTCCTTCAGAAATTTAAACTGAAGTAAATAAAGGGAAGAGAATACAAATGACACGGAAAACGCCCCGTATGATAGAATTGCCATTGTAATATGGATCAATAATAATTCGGACATCAACTGCTCAGCTGTTACAGAGGAACGTTGAATGGGTGCAAATGCATGAATGGCCATGAAGCAGAACCCTATCAGATTTGTAAAAAACACCGTAAAATCTACTTTATAAATATGGTGAAGGACCAATGAAATTGTAATAAGTACCCAAGTATAAAAGTAAAGTCCTTCAAAAAGAGTCAATACTGGGAATCTACCAGTATTGAGCATGTACATAAACAAAAAGATTGTTTGAAGTGCCCAAACAATCAAAAGCAACCGGAAAGCAAAAATATTTGCTTTCCGATTGTGATCAACGAAATCGATAAAATAAAGCAGAATGGATAAGGCGTATATGACGATTACCAATTCTGGAAGTCTTGCCAATACAAGATCGAACATAGACTCATTCCTCTTAGGACTGGAATGTATGCAGCGGTGCCGCAAACTTCATTTTCTTATTTGCAGGATCCTTTGCATATTGTGGATCTGCTTGCTCTACTGCAGCATCCAAATCAAAAATTTGCTTGAAGATAGCAATTTTCTCGGAAGCATTTACCTCTCCCGAAAACTCCTTCACTTGCAGAATCGGATCTTTCAACAATTGATTGATGATACTTTTTGTATGCTTGCTCAAAACTTTTCTTTCACGATCCGTAAGGTCCGGAAGTTTCCTTTCAATACTTTGCATTGTCTGAGCCTGTATGGATAGTGCTTTTTCCCGTAAAGCCGTGATGACGGGGACGACACCAAGCATGTTCAGCCATTCTTTAAAATCATTGATTTCTTTTTCAATCATATTCATGATTTTTTCTGCAGCTAATTCTCTTTCCGCCAAATTCGCCTGCACAATTCCTTCCAGGTCATCAATATCATAGAGGAAGGAACTGTCGATTTCTGAAATAGCGGGATCCAAATCCCGGGGGACAGCAATATCGACAAGGAAAAGCGGACGCCCTCTCCTCATTTTATCAACCTGTACCATCATGTCCTTAGTCAGAACATATTCCTGTGAACCCGTGGAACTAATGACGATATCAGCTTCCATAACTGCACATTGCAGTTCACTGAGTGACTTGGCCTGTCCATCAAATTGAGTCGCTAAATTCTTAGCTCTTTCCAACGTACGATTTACAACAGTGACCTTTGTTGCCCCATTGGAATAAAGATTCTTGATGGCCAGTTCGCTCATCTTTCCGGCTCCGATAATAAGCACATGCTTGTCCTTCAAATCGCCAAATACTTTTTTGGCAAGCTCAACTGCCGCATAGCTGACAGAAACAGCATTGGCCCCTATATCCGTTTCAGAGTGGGCTCGCTTGGCCAATGTTACAGCCTGCTTCATTAGATGATTAAAGATCGTACCTGTTGTCCCGTTTTCTTGGGCAAGCAGAAAACTGTCCCTTATTTGACCAAGGATCTGAGTTTCTCCAAGAATCATGGAATCCAATCCGCAAGACACTTTATATAAGTGTTCTATTGCACGGTCATGTTCATGGATAAATAAATGATCTGAAAAATCCTTTTGATCTATTTTGAACCATTCTGCCAGAAACTCTTTTATATAATAACGGCCGGTATGAACCTGATCCACCACCGCGTATACTTCTGTTCGATTACAGGTGGAAACAATAACATTTTCCAAAATACTTTTTTTATTTTTCAGTGCCGTCATGGCGGGGGCAAGATCACTTTCAGCAAAAGCAAGCCTCTCCCTGACCTCAACGGGCGCTGTTTGATAATTTAAACCAACAACGATGATGTGCATATTAAAATAGGCACCTCCAAATGATTGCTCACTATCTTTAGTATACCACTTTACATTAGAAGAATTCTAAAAAGATGTGAACAGAAAGCGAAACCTATGGTATATTTAAGTGCGAGGCGACTGTTTAGGCCCGACAAGCACAAGATGGGTCCCGAGGAGGCAGCTTTTCTGCCACCCAGGGAAACAGATTGTGACCTCGAGGGACTAGGAGCCGCAGCCGGATATCATTTAGTGCGAGGCGACTGCTTAAACCTGACAAGCATACCTTGCAATAAATTTAACCATGGTTAATTATATTAATTCTATTTTCAATCCTTTTGTACCATAGCAAATAAAAGGATGAAATACAAGCAAACGAGTTGGATGTGATTTTTTTTGGCAAAAAAAGGAATGTTTTCTGGTGTCATTTTTTTAGGGTTCGGCCTTTACTTTCTTTTACAGCAATATAACATACAAATTCTGCAGGGATTATATACTTGGCCTACCTTGATTATCATTATTGGATGCGGCTTCCTTGCACAGGGCTACTTAGGCAAAGACCATGAAGCAATATTACCGGGTGCTGTCATAACAGGAATGGGAATACACTTTCACGTTGTCAATAAACTTGATATGTGGCAGGATCATGCCGGAGTATTCTTATTGTTGGCCGCAGTGGGCATTTTACTCACATATGTAAAAACAGGCGCTGGACTCATGATGGGGATTCTTTTTTTGGCGGCTGCTTCCTTGCTGTTATTTTTCGACCGACTCGAAAATTGGGCTGTTGAACATGGTCACGATATATCTCTGATCAGCAATTTTTGGCCATTATTCTTCATTGCTGCCGGCGCATATTTTATTATTGCACAGAGAAAAAAATAAGGGGGCCCAACATCTGGACAACCCCATTTAAAACAAATTGAATCTACATACAATGATCAGACTGCGATTCAATCAGAATGACTAATGAACTGGTTCACTCACTGAGTGGCCCATCTACATTTAAAAGGTGTTATGATTGTCTGAAAGGCAACCAAAACAGGGAAAGACATTGGAAATCCCCGTTTTTGAGCACTTGGAACAACACTCGCATTTGATCGTAATCTGTTCGATAGACATTGACCGATTTCTAGTATCATTGACTAATGTCAAAGCTGTGAAGGGCTAATGAAAAAAAGCTATCCCACAGTATTATTATTATCAAATTTTTTATATAGTTTCATAAAAAAAGAGGGGTGCCAAAAAAAATCAGCACCCCTCTTAATTTTTACGCAAACCTTTTGGTCAATACCTTCCATGCAGTTTCTTTGCCTTCACCTGTTTCTGAAGAAAAAATAATGAGTTCATCTTCCGGTATCATATTCAGTTTTTCTTTGGTTATTTTCGAATGCTTTGACCATTTTCCCTTTGGGATTTTATCCGCTTTTGTAGCGATGACGACACATGGAATCTCATAATATTTCAGAAAGTCATACATCAAGACATCATCTTCTGTTGGAGGATGGCGAAGATCGACGATCAGCATGACAGCCCTAAGATTTTTCCTTGTTGTCAAGTACGTTTCGATCATCTGCCCCCAAGCTTCCCGCTCCCGTTTGGATACTTTAGCAAACCCATATCCTGGAACGTCCACGAAGTAAAGCATATCCTCGATTTTATAAAAATTCAATGTTTGCGTTTTACCCGGCTTGGAAGATGTTCTGGCCAAGCTTTTGCGGTTGATCATTTTATTGATAAACGAAGATTTTCCAACGTTGGATCTGCCGGCAAGTGCAAACTCCGGCAGCCCATCATCGGGATATTGGTCAGGCTTAACGGCGCTGATCACCATTTCCACATTATTTACTTTCATTGTCTTTCTCCCATCAAAGCTTTCTCCAGCACTTCATCCATATGTGTCACTGGAAGAAATGTCAGGTCACCCTTTACGCTGTCAGGAATCTCATCAATATCCTTTTCATTATCTTTCGGTAAAATAATTGTCGTCAATCCGGCTCTATGAGCACTCATAGACTTCTCTTTGACTCCACCGATTGGCAATACCCTTCCCCGAAGGGTAATTTCCCCTGTCATCCCGATTTCCTTTCTGATAGGACGGCCTGTCAAAGCAGACACAAGCGCCGTAGCAATCGTAATCCCCGCGGATGGGCCATCCTTCGGTACTGCCCCTTCAGGTACGTGAATATGGACATCGCTCTTTTCGTAAAAGTCATCTGGAAGGTTCAACTCTTCTGCTTTTGAGCGGACATAGCTGAACGCGGCTTGTGCTGACTCTTTCATCACATCGCCGAGTTTCCCTGTCAAAATCAGCTTTCCTTTCCCCGGGGTCAAGGAAACTTCAATTTGAAGGGTGTCTCCCCCGACAGTTGTATATGCGAGCCCAGTCGCTACGCCGACTTGGTCTTCAAGCTCTGCTTGGCCATATCGGTATTTTTTCTTTCCGAGTAGTTCCTCAAGGCTTTTCTCAGTTACAACAACTCTTTTTCGATCCCCAGCTACGATGATTTTTGCAGCTTTTCTGCAAATTGATGCAAGCTGGCGTTCCAGTTCACGCACGCCTGCTTCCCTTGTATAAAAACGGACAATCGCCTTGAAGGCATCGTCTCTGATCTGTAGCTGGTTTTTCGTTAACCCATGTTCCTCCATCTGCTTTTGCTGCAAATGATCTTTGGCTATATGGATTTTTTCCAACTCTGTATAACCGGATATAGTAATGATTTCCATCCTGTCTCTAAGTGGACCTGGAATGGTCGCCAAATCGTTCGATGTAGCAATAAACATCACTTTTGAAAGATCATACGTTTCTTCAATATAATGATCGCTGAATGTCTTGTTTTGTTCGGGATCCAATACTTCAAGCATGGCAGATGATGGGTCACCACGGAAATCATTTGACATTTTATCAATTTCATCCAGCAAAAACACCGGATTGACTGTACCCGCTTTTTTCATCCCTTGAATGATTCGTCCGGGCATTGCGCCAACATACGTGCGCCTATGTCCTCGGATTTCAGATTCATCTCTGACTCCCCCAAGAGAAATCCGAACGAAATTTCTCCCCATTGATTCAGCAATAGAACGAGCAAGACTTGTCTTTCCAACGCCTGGAGGTCCTGCAAGGCAAAGAATCGGACTTCTTAGAGATTGTGTCAATTGTTTGACTGCCAAGAATTCAAGAACACGTTCTTTCACCTGTTTAAGCCCGTAATGGTCCCGTTCAAGGATTTTCTCCGCTTTATGGATGTTTAAATCATCTTTCGTTGCTTTCGTCCATGGCAGCGAAACAAGCCAATCAAGATAATTCCGGATTACAGCACTCTCCGCAGATGTTGCAGGCACTTTTTCATACCTGTCCAATTCTCTCAATGCAGCCATCTTTGCATGTTCCGTCATTCCTGCATTTTCTATCTTTTCGGTCAGCTCGGCAACTTCACCGGCTTTCCCTTCTTTTTCACCAAGCTCTTTTTGAATGGCTTTCATCTGTTCACGTAAATAATATTCTTTTTGGGTCCTCTCCATGGATTGTTTGACCCTTTGGCCAATTTTTTTCTCAAGATTGAGGACTTCCTTTTCATTATGGATGATTTCAATAACGTTGCTTAGCCTTTCTTTCACATCAAACGTTTCCAGGATGTCCTGCTTGTCTTGCAATTTTAACGGCAAATGGGATGCAACGATGTCCGCAATTCGCCCCGGCTCCTCCATATCAGCAACTGTTGCAAACGTTTCAGCCGAGATCTTCTTGGATAACTTTATATATTGCTCAAAGTATTCAAGCATCGTCCTCATTAAAGCCTGAATTTCCACATCTTTTTCTGTATCATCCTCAAAAAGCTCAAGGGTGGCTGCAGCAAAATCATCTTTCACAATATAATCTTTCATTTTTGCCCGAGACAAGCCCTCTACAAGGACCCGTATCGTGCCGTTTGGAAGTTTAAGCATTTGTTTGACTTTCGTCAATGTTCCAACTTTATATATGTCGTCCTCACCAGGCTCATCAATCGCAGTATCTTTTTGAGTCGTCAAAAAAATAAGATGGTCGGTGAGCATCGCCTGCTCCAATGCTTGAACGGATTGCTCCCTTCCGACATCCAGATGTAAGACCATCGTCGGAAAAACCAGCATTCCACGCAATGGCAGCAGGGGAACGAACGCCTCTTTTTGTTTTGTCACATTCGTACACCTCCCAGTATTATTCCTTCTATTATAAAGAAGGACTTGAACATTAACACAATTTTAGCTTATATGGACACTTCATGTCGAGGGACAGGTGTCGATGACTTTTACCTCTTGTCTAAACGCTCCTTTTACCCTTTCCCTGAAGCAAGTCGTTAAAAACGAAATCATGTCCATTATTACTTATCAATGCCTTTTTCAGCACTTCTTCGATTCTGTTTACTGGAATAATTTTAACACCATCAACGCTTCCAAGAATCGAACGCATGTTATCAGCCGGAATGAAAACTGTCCGTGCCCCGGCTAGTTTTGCAGCCTTTACTTTTGCCAAAACTCCACCCACCGGTTTGACATCGCCTTGAATACCGATCTCTCCCGTCATGGCCATTGTATTATCGACCGGGATTTTATAAATGGCAGAATAAATTCCGACAGCCATAGCAATTCCTGCTGAAGGACCATCAATCGGAATGCCGCCGGGAAAATTCACATGTATATCATATTGATGCGCAGGTACCCCCATTGACCTGAGTACCGTGAGGACGTTTTCCAATGATCCCTTCGCCAGGCTTTTTCTTCTGATCGATTTTCCTTGTCCATTGATGCTCTCTTCCTCAACGATTCCCGTAATGTTGATGGTCCCCTTTTCTTGAGCAGGAATGACCATCATTTCTATTTCCAGAAGGGCTCCGCTATTGGGTCCTGTTACCGCCAAACCGTTAACAATCCCTATGCAAGGATTTTTAGCAATCTTTTTCTCATATTTGGGAACCAATTGGCTCGCTTCAATAATCCATTCAACATCAGCGTCAAGTATTTGTTTTCTTTTTTCGGTAATGGCCAAACCTGCAGCAATTTGAATCATATTGACCGCTTCTCTCCCGCTTGAAGCATAAGAGGCCAGTGTGGTTAAACCGGAGTCATGAATTGTAAGCTCGACTTTGCTGGCAGCTTTTTCCGCCACGCTTTTGATTTCATCGCGCTCAAGTTCCCGGAAAAAAACTTCCATACAGCGAGATCGGATGGCTGGCGGAATTTCACTGGGTGTCCTAGTTGTAGCACCGACAAGTCGGAAGTCAGCGGGAAGGCCTTTTTGAAAAATATCGTGGATATGTGTTGGAATTTGATTGTTCTCTTCGCTGTAATAGGCACTTTCCAGAAAAACCTTGCGATCTTCCAAAACTTTCAGCAGTTTATTCATCTGAATAGGATGGAGCTCGCCGATTTCATCTATGAACAATACTCCTCCATGGGCATTGGAAACAGCTCCTTGCTTTGGTTGTGGGATACCTGCCTGTCCCATTGCTCCTGCTCCTTGGTAAATCGGATCATGGACCGATCCTATCAAAGGGTCTGCAATACCCCGTTCATCGAAGCGGGCAGTCGTTGCATCCAACTCAACAAAAACCGCAGATTGGCGAAAAGGGGATCTTTCGTACTTCTTGGCTTCCTCAAGGACCAACCGAGCGGCAGCGGTTTTCCCAACACCAGGAGGCCCGTAAATAATGACATGTTGCGGGTTTGGACCGCATAGTGCAGCTTTTAAAGCCTTGATTCCGTCTTCCTGCCCTACAATATCGTCAAAGCTCGAAGGCCGTACCCGCTCGGATAAAGGTTCAGTGAGCTTGATCGAGCGCATCCTTCTCAATTGTTCCATTTCTTTTTTAGATTCCTTGTCAATGGTTACCTTTTGCGATCTTTGATTTTTTAACAGGTTAAAAAAATACAGCCCTATGACTGTTCCAAAAAACAACTGAATGAATAAGATGACGGCAGTCCAATTCATCATATTCCCTCCTGATCACTTCTATTTCGCATATGGGTAGTATCTCCGTACAAGATCAGGAATAAACGAAATATTTATGGAACAAAAACACAAGGACTGTAGGTACAGGCTAATTAGAAAATTCGGAAGGATTCACAACAGTTAATAGGACGGTTCCCAAGGAACAGACAGCTCCTCTGCCTTCAAAGGAAATCAACTTGGCCCTTTAACCGAAGTAACTTCAACAGGCTCTAGAAGCGAAACCCGGCGGTAGTACATCAATGACTGCCGCACTAGAGTTTTATCTATCGCAGCTGACCATCTCCCTTTTGAGAGACAACAAAAAAATCCAGGAAGCTGTCTCCCTCCTGGATTCTTTAGATTATGCAGTTCCTTTTAACACGGTTCCGTCTTCAAGAACAAGCTTTGGCGGCTTATCGTCAAGCACCGAATCTTTCGTAATGATACATTTCTTAATATCTTCACGTGACGGAAGATCATACATGATATCGAGCATGATACTTTCAATGATGGAGCGGAGTCCACGTGCACCTGTCTTCCGTTCGATGGCTTTTTTGGCAATCTCACGCAGAGCGTCTTCTTCAAAGTCAAGTTCGACATTATCAAGCTCCAACATTTTTTGGTACTGTTTGACTAACGCGTTTTTCGGTTGTGTCAATATTTGAACAAGTGCTTCTTCATCAAGCTGTTCCAGACTTGCAATGACAGGCAGACGGCCGATGAATTCTGGAATCAAGCCAAACTGTAAAAGGTCTTCAGGAAGAACCTTGGATAAAAGTCCTTTTTCTTCAAGCTCTTCCGGCTTATTATCTGAGCCAAAGCCGATCACCTTCTGTCCCAAGCGGCGCTTAATGATTTGCTCAATCCCATCGAAAGCTCCACCGCAAATGAAGAGAATGTTTGTTGTATCCACTTGGATGAATTCCTGATGAGGGTGCTTACGTCCACCTTGAGGTGGAACACTTGCTGTTGTTCCTTCGAGAATTTTCAATAACGCCTGCTGAACACCTTCACCTGAAACGTCACGGGTAATTGAAGGGTTTTCGGATTTCCGGGCAACTTTATCTATTTCATCAATATAAATAATGCCTCTCTCGGCTTTTTCCACGTCATAATCCGCGGCCTGAATCAATTTTAAAAGGATGTTTTCAACATCTTCACCTACATAGCCTGCTTCGGTTAACGAAGTGGCGTCCGCAATTGCGAACGGAACGTTTAGAATACGGGCAAGCGTTTGCGCAAGAAGTGTCTTACCACTCCCAGTCGGCCCTATTAAACAAATATTACTTTTGGATAATTCGACATCATCAATCTTACTGTTGGAATTGATCCGCTTATAATGGTTATAAACGGCAACAGCAAGCGCTTTCTTTGCCTGCTCCTGCCCGATGACATAATCCTTCAAAATTTCACGGATTTCACGGGGCTTTGGAATATCTTTGAATTCTAATTCCTCTTCTGTACCAAGCTCTTCTTCAACTATTTCCGTACAGAGTTCAATACACTCGTCACATATATATACACCTGGTCCAGCGACCAGTTTACGGACCTGCTCCTGAGTCTTTCCGCAAAAAGAACATTTCAGCTGTCCTTTTTCTTCATTAAATTTAAACAATGAACTCTCACCCCTTTTAATAACTATACCTTAGCTTCAATTGCAAAGTTGCAGGTGTTAAATAGTTATGTATTGCATTGTAGCATATTTCATGAACAAATATACACTTTTTCGCTCAGTATAGGTGATTAATTATTTTATTGAATGGCAGTAAAGATTATTATGTATGGGAGCCTGTACCTCTATTTATTGTAAAACAAGGCACGTGAACCCGCGCCTTGTTTTTATCATATGTTGAGTTTTACAACGTTATGTTTGTTATATATTATGCACTAGCAGCTCTGTTTTCAACAAGGAAATCGACTGCCTTTTGAATTTTGAGGTCTGCTTTGATATGGTCGGCATTGCCTCCGAACGCTTTTTTAATGTCTTCAACAGACATGCTGTACATATCGGCCATTTTTTGAAGCTCTTTATCCACATCTTCTTCACTAGGCTCAAGGTTTTCAGCTTTTGCAATCGCCTCAAGCGTCAGATTCATGCGGACACGTTTTTCAGCATCTTCTTTCATTTGGTTCTTAAGAGCTTCTTCGTCCTGTCCTGAGAACTGGTAGTAAAGGTCCAAGTTCATGCCCTGCATTTGAAGGCGTTGTTCGAACTCTTTCATCATGTTCTTCAGTTCATTTTCCACCATCACTTCAGGAAGATCGATCTCTGCATTTTCTGTTGCTTTTTCAACCAAAGAGTCGCGAAGCTTATGATCTGCCTCATGTTCTTTATCCTTTGTCAGGCGTTCCTTGATGGAAGCTTTCAATTCATCAAGTGTTTCAGCTTCCTCGTCAACGTCTTTTGCAAATTCATCGTCGAGCTCAGGAAGTTCTTTTGTTTTGATTTCGTGAACTTTCACTTTGAACACAGCTGGCTTTCCTGCCAATTCTTCCGCATGGTATTCTTCAGGGAAAGTAACAGATACTTCTTTTTCCGCTCCAGCTTCTACACCTACAAGCTGTTCTTCAAATCCAGGGATAAAGCTTCCTGAACCAAGTTCAAGCGAATAGTTCTCAGCCTTGCCGCCTTCGAACGGCTCACCATCGACAAATCCCTCAAAATCGATTGTCACTGTGTCGCCTTCCTTCGCTTCGCCGTCTTCCTTAACTACGAGCTCAGCTTGGCGCTCCTGAAGAGTTTTTAATTCATTTTCCACATCTTCATCTGTCACTTCTGTATCGATTTCTTCGCCTTCAAGGCCTTTATAATCACCAAGTTTCACTTCCGGTTTCACAATTACTGTTGCCTTGAAGATCAACTCTTTACCTTTTTCCATTTGCTCGATATCAATTTCAGGCTGATCAACCGGCTCGATGCCTGCTTCTTCCACAGCAGAAGTATAAGCCTCCGGAAGAATCGCATCCAACGCATCCTGGTAAAGGGATTCTACACCGAAACGTTTTTCAAAAAGTGAGCGGGGAATCCTTCCTTTTCGGAAACCCGGAATATGTACTTGCTTTACAACTTTTTTGAATGCTGTATCAAGCCCCTTATTAACAGTTTCCTGATCCACTTCTACTGTAAGGACTCCTTTATTACCCTCTAACTTTTCCCATTTTGCTGACATATTTATTACCTCCAACTACATATCTTCGATAAATCTCTTATGTAAATCTTATTTATTTGATCTTACAATGGATGGCATAACCATTATATTATAACATATGTTTTCAACTATTTAAAGGGAAGAAATATTAAACAGTCGAAGGTGAATGCTGTTCAAGATCAAATACAAAGGAAATGGCATGATCCAATTCGGATGGATCCACTTGGAATTTTTTGGCTGTCTTTTCATTACTCCAATTCTCTCCGTACATCTCATGCCCAAAAGCTCTGTATGCTGCCGCCCACAGTGCAGGATTGCCGGGAGTAAATTCAAAGGGAAACAATAGAAATTGATGCCGGCGGATCATTTCCATCAATTGCTCAAGCAATACAGGGTTCTCATTTTCCAGCTCTTCATCCAATTTGGCAATGACAGCCTGATAAAGGGGCATCTCCATCAAATCGGGAAGTTCAGCGGGAATAAATTCACCGTCATAATCAAACTTCTTTACTTGTACAGGCGATTGTATTTGATGCTCCATTAATACATTCAATGCGGCAGTCTGTAAAAACGGATGAACCTGGCTGTCCTTCAAGAGATTCATTAAAGAATCCTTGTATGGATGAATATTTTTATCCGCCAAACCGCTTATAAATACTAATTGTTCCCTAAAATCACCTTTTTTAAGGTCGGCTCCAGCAGAAGCTCGGGATATGCCGCTTGAATCCTCTTCATTATTCAAAGTCCTCTTACTGAACTTTAATAATGTTTGATAATGCTCCCGTTTTGCCGGCGGAACATGCTGCTCTTCAAAAAGGGTTTCCAACGTATGAACAACCTCGTCATGCAAATTTAATTGAATCAATATCATCAAGTAAAGATCGATGAGTTCATAATAATCACCGATACCTTTATGAAGCATGTCCTCCGTTCTTTCTTTCGCCTTTTGATAATCGCCGCTTTCGTAATAAGCTACCGCAAGAGCCATATCGATTTCATCGTCTTCATGGTCGATTTCCCTTGCCTGTTCAAAAAAATGCGCCGCTTCTTCAAATTGGCGGTCATTCAATCGTTCCATTCCAAATTGAAAAAGTCGTTTTTTTAACCCTGGAAATATAATGATGTTATCTTTTTTCATAATAATACCCTTCCTGATAGCAGAACGAGCTCAACCTTTTAATGTAAATTAGTTTAGCATGTGGTTCTTTGAAAAACAAACATCAGGAAAAACCTGATTTGATAAGAAGGAATATTTCAAATTTTTATAGAATATATGTAAATATGTGTAGGACAAAATAAAACAATTTTTTCGTTCTCTTACTTATACCCTTTTTGTCCAATGCTTAATCATAGAGACCATTTTATTTATTGGCAAGGCAGCCTCGTAATATAAACGGGAAAGGAGTGGTACTAACTGGGTCATGCACTGAAAGGTGTCAAGGTGTTGGATCTGTCAAGAGTACTTGCGGGCCCCTATTGTTCGATGATTTTGGGTGACTTGGGAGCAGAAGTAGTAAAAGTGGAAACTCCTGATGGAGGTGATGACACAAGAAAATGGGGGCCGCCATTTCAAAAGGGGGTCAGCGCCTATTATTTGTGTGCAAACCGAAACAAGAAAAGCCTGACAGTGAATTTAAAATCACCCGAAGGAAAAGACATCATCAAAAAGCTTGTCAAAGAAAACGACGTGGTTATCCATAATTTTAAGACTGGGACGATGGAACGTCTCGGACTCTGTTACGAAACCCTTAAAGGCATTAACCCCAGCATTATTTTTTGTTCCATTACAGGATTCGGCGAAACCGGCCCCTACAAAAACTTGCCTGGCTACGATTTTATCATTCAGGCAATGAGCGGTTTCATGAGCATAACGGGTGATAAAGATTCCGGTCCCCAAAAAGTCGGAATTGCTATTACTGATGTATTGACAGGCTTATATGCTTGTATTGGAATTCAAGCAGCCCTGTTTGAACGCGAACGTTCAGGACTCGGACAAAAAATTGACATAGCTTTATATGACAGTGCGGTCAGTGCTCTAATCAACGTCGCAAGTAATTTTTTAATGTCAGGGCAAACCCCAGAGCCTTTGGGGAACAGCCACCCTAATATTGTTCCGTATCAAACTTTTCAAACTAAAGACAGCGATATTGTGGTTGCTGTCGGCAACGACCGACAATTTGCGGTTTTATGCCGACTAATGGGACTTACAGATTTAGCGGACGATCCAAGATTTGCAACCAATCCAAAGCGAGTGGAGAATCGGGAAGTACTTGTACCCATTTTACAAAAACGGATGATGGAAGAAGGTTCCGATGAGTGGATCCGTTCTTTCCGTGCAAACAACATTCCGTGCGGTCCGATACAAACTGTAAATGAATTAGAGACTGATCCACAGCTTCAAGAAAGAGACATCGTTCATTCTATTGACCATCCAACTGCTGGAAAAATCAGACTGATCGGTAGCCCGTTAAAGCTTTCACGAACCCCTGCAAAAGTACGGTATTACCCGCCAGATGCTGGAGAACACACAAATGAGATTTTGATGGAACTCGGATTCGATGAAGACTTAATCGGATTTTTAAGGAAAAACAAAATCATTTGACGAGGGGTGTTGTAATTGAATTTTGACTTTAGCGATGAACAAATCATGTTAAGAAAAACTGTGCGGAATTTTGTAGACAAGGAAATTATGCCTCATATTGCCCAATGGGATGAACGAGGCGAATTTCACGCTGAAGTTATTACAGATTTGGCTCGCCTTGGTTTGATGGGAGTCTGCATTCCGGAAAAATATGGCGGAAGTGGAATGGACTATAATTCCCTAGCTATTGTGTGTGAAGAGCTGGAGAGAGGCGACACGGCTTTTCGAACAGCCGTGTCTGTACATACCGGGTTAAACAGCATGACCCTGCTTCAATGGGGTACGGAGGAACAGAAACAAAACTATCTTGTTCCACAGGCAAAGGGTGAAAAGATTGGGGCTTTCGGATTGACGGAGCCTAATGCAGGTTCGGATGTGGCCGCACTTCAATCGACTGCTGTTAGGGAAGGCGACTATTATATACTGAATGGGCAAAAAACGTGGATTTCCCTTTGCGATGTAGCCGATCACTTCCTTGTTTTTGCATATACTGATAAAAGTAAAAAACATCATGGGATTTCGGCCTTTATTGTGGAAAGGACAATGGAAGGTTTCTCCTCTAAAGCAATCAAAGGAAAATTAGGAATCCGGGCAGGAAACACAGGTGAAATATTTTTTGAAAATATGAAAGTCCCCAAAGAAAACCTGCTTGGAGAAGAGGGGGAAGGTTTTAAAATTGCCATGTCGGCATTGGACAACGGGCGCTTTACGGTTGCTGCAGGTGCTTGTGGGCAAATCATGGCCTGTCTGGAAGCAAGTGTCACATACTGCCATGAGCGGGAAACCTTCGGCAAAAAAATCGGTGGGCATCAGCTCGTCAAACAGATGATTGCCAACATGGAGGCTGGGCTTCAAATGAGTCGGCTGCTTGTGTACCGTGCAGGAGAGTTAAAAAACAAAGGTGTAAGAAACACAAGAGAAACATCTCTTGCCAAGTGGCAAGCCTGTGATTTCGCCAATAAAGCGGCAGACGACGCCGTTCAAATTCACGGAGCCTACGGATATTCAAACGAATATCCGGTGGAACGATATTTAAGAAATTCGAAAGCGCCAGTAATATATGAAGGAACACGCGAAATCCATACAATCATGCAGGCTGATTATGTCCTGGGCTACCGTGAAGATAAACAACTGAACAAAATGCTGCCTCCGTGGCCGTTTGAAGAATAAAAAATATAGCCGTCCTGAAAATTAGGAGAAAGTAAATTTTCTGGGCGGCTATTTTAAAATTAAAAACCCTTAGATGGAATTTACTACACTGATGACCGGGTTTGCCGGAAAGAGCTGATCCCATCATGGGCACTGATCTCCTGCATTGGTTAGCTTTTTTCGTGATTAGTTAGCGGTTCTCTTAGTAATCGGAGGTTCTATTTAATTATTGATGATCGTTTTTGCGGCAAGTGCAAGTTGCGGGCATTATTTCTCCCTATTGGTGACCGGTTCTGCCTTGAAAGCGCTAGTTGCGGGCACTTTCCCCACCTATTGGTGACCGGTTCTGACGGCAAACGCTAGTTGCGGGCACTATTATCGCCTATTGGTGACCGGTTCTTGCGGAAAACGCTAGTTGCGGGTACGTTTCCCCCCTATTAGTGACCGGTTCTTTCCGCAAGTGTAAATTTCGGGCACTATTTCTCCCTATTGGTGACCGGTTCTTGCGGAAAACGCTAGTTGCGGGCACTTTCCCCACCTATTAGTGACCGGTTCTGACGGAAAGCGTATATTACGGGCACTATTATCGCCTATTGGTGACCGGTTCTTGCGGAAAACGCTAGTTGCGGGCACTTTCCCCTATTGGTGACCGATTCTGACGGCAAACGCTAGTTGCGGGCACTATTTCCCCTATTGGTGACCGATTCTTGCGGAAAACGCTAGTTGCGGGCACTTTCCCCCTATTAGTGACCGGTTCTGACGGCAAACGCTGATTACAGGCATCGAACACCTAACTCTATTTAAAAACACATTCTCTTCAATCCACCTTATTCATAATTGAACTATTTGACCTTAATGATCATTCTCCACAATATAGACTCCCCTTTTGGCCATCTCTTGGATATATCTTTCTCCAGGAACTATTTGCTCTGGTGGAAATACCCCTTTTTTGGTAATGGTTCCATCCTCTATCATCTGAGCGACGACAGAGATTGTATTGGCCGTCGCCCTCGCCATCGCTGTCACTTGGTGGGAGCGATCCTTATAAGTGACCATTTCGTACTCGTAAGTTCTGCTTCCTGAGTCTGTCTCTCCTTGAACGATTACTCTGAGTAAGACAACATCATCTTTATCTTTTAAGTCCACAATCGGTTGTAAAACTTTCAATAATACATCACGAGGCTTTATCTCTTGCCCCGCCATTTCCACGGTATAATCATCACGTGTCAGGTTAAGGTCGACCAAGAGCTTGAACTTTTCACAATGACCGGGATATCGAATTGTTTTATATTCCAGGGTTTGAAGGTCTGGAAACGATTTGGAAAGTGTGGAGGTACCGCCCGATGTGTGAAAGGCTTCCAATGGCCCGAATTTATCAAAATACACATGTTCCACTTCCGACAATGACGGAATTTCCTGTACCTTCCCATCACGTATCACCAAGGAAGGATCCGTATAATGATCAAAGACTCCTTCCATTGAGAAAACATGATTATATTCCAAAGGAGGCTCCGGCCGTAGAGGGATTCCTCCTACATACAGCTTGATCGAGTTCAATTTGTTTAATTTGCCGGCCCCATATCCAGATAATATGTTGATCATACCAGGGGCAACTCCAAGATCCGGAATGATGGTAATGTTGGCGGCTCTCGCTTTCTCATGAAGGGCGAGTACCTTATCGGTCATATGTCCGATATGCCCTCCCAAGTCAACAGAATTTGTACCCGCCCGAATAGCAGCTTTTGCTACCTCCTCATTAAAAGAATAAAACAAAGCGTTAATGACAACGTCATACCCCTGAAGGAATTGAACAAGCGCCTGAAAATTTCCTGCATCCAACTGGAAAGCTTTTACTTTTGGAGAACCGACCTTTCTGCATACAGCCTTCGCCTGATCTAAATTGATGTCCGCCACACCAACCATTCTCACATTTGCCGAACCTGCAAGATCACGCACCGCTTCCTTTCCCATCAGCCCTGCACCCAATACAGCTATTTTCAACGAGCTCCCTCCCTTTTTCTTATCCATTCTATGTTTAAACCAAAAGAGTTCGAACCGTAAATCCAGCTTTTATTACTTGGATAAAACTGCTTCTTTTCCAATTTCTTCTTGATTAAACAATCCATGATGATAAAATAAACCTTGTTTGACTGTTCCTTCTATGGAGCGTTAATTTCATCAAAGGAGTTTATCATGGGAATCATTTTCACCTTATTTTTATTGGGCTTGGTCACAATAGCCAAAATCAGGCCAAATATTACTGTCTACATCCTTACGATCAGCCTGATGGGTTTAGTGGGCTGCTCCGAAACAGACGTCAATTCTGCAGATCAGAATCAGAAAAAAGATGAGATTCATGCAGCTAGCACAGAGAACCAAAAGGATGAGATACAAGCTGCATCTCCTTCAGAACAAGAAACTAAAGAAGAAAAATCTACTGGAACATCCGGTACAATCGAACATGTTCCCGTAACACTTGTGAAGGCGATAGACGGCGATACGATTAAAGTCCGCTACAATGGTAAAGAGCAAAATGTACGCTACTTGCTCATTGATACTCCCGAAACCAACCACCCTCGTTTAGGCAAGCAACCGTTTGGGGAAGAGGCAAAGGAGTTAAATACGCAATTGGTCAATAGTGGTGATTTGACACTAGAGTTCGATATCGGGGAACGTGTTGACAAATACGGGAGATTGTTGGCCTATGTGTACGTCGATGGAAAGAGCGTGCAAGAAATTTTACTGGAGGAAGGCTTAGCCCGGGTTGCCTATGTTTATCCTCCAAATACAAGGCATTTGACTCCATACGAGGAAGCTCAAAAACGAGCTAAAGAGAAAGGGATCGGCATATGGTCTATTGAAAACTATGCTACAGATTCAGGTTTTAAAGAATCTTCAACTGGAACCCCCGGTAAATCACAGGAGCAAGCTAGTGACAGCCCAGCTTCTAAACCTAACAACGGCACGGAATATTTTCAAAACTGTACGGAACTAAGAAAGGTTTATCCGAATGGAGTACCTGAAGGCCATTCGGCCTATCAGCCAAAAATGGACAGGGATAAAGACGGATATGCCTGTGAAAGATGAGGAACAGCCCGGGTTGGGCTGTTTTTTTATGTTGGTCATATCTCACTGATGCAAATAACCATTGAGACCATTAAAAAGAGCCTATACAGAAGTGGATCTCCTCTCCAGGTACGTTCCATAAAAGCGGATATCGAACCCCTAAGCATCACTCCTACCTGCCATTCTAGTGGAATAGCTGATAGTAACTATTTTCTGTAAATACAAAAAAACTGAGGGAGATCCTCAGTTTTTTAGGTTTTCTATGAAATTTTCAAGCCGATCCAGGGATTGCAAGTTCCCGTTGCACTCTTGACTGTCATCGCAAATATAATTCCCGCGGTTGGTATACGTTTCTTTCCCGCTCTTAACATTTGCCATGAACATTCCCACTTCTCCATGGCGATTGCATAAAGAACAAACCCCTTTTGTTTTATGCCTAAACGTTCCTTGAACTCCCATCAATTTCCCTTTGTAATCGAAAATGAGGAACTTTTTCTCGGAACGAATATCATACCAGCCCAAATAAGTTATTTCTTTAAAATCGATATCCTTTAAAAACTGCAATTTCAATTTCTTGGCTTTAGGAAATAGTTTCCCCACCGTTTTTTCCGTTAATTGCTTAAACGGAATAATGTAAGGTTTTAGGCCTGCCAGAAAATTTTCTGCCTGAATTTCTTCTTTAATCTCGACGATTTCATCGAAAATCCGGTAATGCTCCTCCATCTCAGGAAACAGATTTATGATATTGTCCAGCGCTCCGTATTGAACGGCCTTCAGAACGTCTGGGTCTTTAACTGTAGAATGGGCATTTACCAAATGTTTCACTTGAAATTTAATAAAGTTAAATTGGTCATTTCTGATAAACGGTTGTACTTCAATATGGCTTGTCATACTCATTAACTCCTTATTTTTAGTATAAAAAATGGGATAGGAGACAAAGCCATTTATAAAAGTTAGGCGATGAATGGATCACAATCTACCTCATGCAAAGTATCGCCTGTTTTATAAGAGGCTTTGCATGAGACGCCGCAAATTCTGGCGGAAAAGTCTTCGCCATCTTATATCACCTCCAGTGAATAAACATATTGTACAACAGTTTAAGGTGTCTGGTAAGTAAAATTTTGTAAGCTTGAAGAATTTATAGTAAAAATTAATTCTGTTACTGAAAACTCATGGGAAGTATGGGCTCTCTCACAATTACATTAACTAATCGTGGCATATACCTCATACTTGTTTCCCGTTCTCCCTATTAAAGCAGGCTGGATAGGAATTTATTGAAAATTGAATTGGTTGATTTGACCGTAGGTAGTATTGAGGATTTTTGGTGGAGATTTCCATTCTCAAATGAATCATTATACGAGAGCAGAGCAAGACAAATATGTAAATATGACAAAATCCACCCATTTTTTAGTTTTGTCCGCATATCCCTAGCTCGTTTTACTTGGACCTGCATAATTTATATTAATCCTATAAGGTGGTGATATTCATGGGATTCTTTGGCTGTGGGTACGGCGGTTACGGATATGGCGGAGGATATGGTAATTCCTTTGTATTAATCGTAGTCCTTTTCATTCTGTTGATTATTGTCGGCACAGCATTTCGTTACTAACTAGCCTCCGTGTAACCGAAGCGATTCCAAATGCATTTCGACTCATCTTAACCTCCTGGAGCGCTTTTTTAAGCGCTCTTTTTTCTATTATCTGTAAAAAAGTAACAGGCTACTCCCTGTGGGTGTACGAAAATTTCTACAACATTACATATTTCACTAATAATATATGAGAGATTATCCATACTGCTTGGACAAACTTTCTAGTCAAAACGAGTATTTTTCCAAAAAAAATATATCTCAAAGGGAATGTGGAAGTATAACCTAGAAAGATTTTCTCGAATACATAAAAAGTTGTATGTGTGGATAGATAAATTCGATACCGTTGCTTTTGAAAAACAACACCCTTACCCAAAAACAGCGGGGAGGTTATACATGTATAATACCGCTACTTATGTACAGCACTCTGACGAAAAAATTTTTATAATTGATTTCTGACTTTATTAGACCGACCTCCTTTACGTTGCTTTTTAGCACTTTGTTTCTATTGCCTTTAATATGTAAAAAAGATGATTAAGGTATACAAGCATACTCTACAAGGAACTTTGAGAAGAATGTTTTATCAGCCTTCATATCCGATCCTATCCCGCATACAAGAAACAACACCAATCAAAGGTGTATTGTTATTAGAATTTTTTAATTATATAATCAATGTAATACGTACTTTCTGCGTGATGTACTTCCATTTGAAAAATCCATGATTTTAACCTGGAATAACATTTAAAGGCGAATTTGTACGGGAGTATAAGGGAGGAATTGATATGACAGATCAACAATCCTGGAATTTTAGTACAAAAGAGTTGTTTATTTTTGTAGTATTATATTCTTTATTTTATGGCATATTCAATTTTGCTTTCCTTTTTTTCAAAGATGTATTGTACGTCCTAACTCATTAATCTTGTACAAATATCCAGTCAAAATATAAAAAAGCTTGTGAAGCGGACGCTTTGAATTAGACTTAGTTGTGGGAAGTGTGATCAGTAAAACCTCAAAACGATCTGTATACCTACTGCTGGGAGATCAATATTGTAAAGTAAGATAAACATACTTCGTGGTGGTTTGAGGGTTATGTATTTCTATTGAATAATGCCCGGCCGGTGCCGGGCTGTTTTAATTGTCGATTTTTCTACACCGACAAATAAATCTCTCGCTTTCCCGATCACGATCGTGGTGGTGATGATGGTGGTGACAATCATTATCCCATACTTCTCGACATCTGCAAGTCACCCGGCGCCTTCTGCGTCTGTTCCCATAATCAAACTTTTCCTCAAAAAAACACATTTAACACCTCTCCTTATTATAAATATAGAAACCGACTGACTTATTAATAATATATTGGAAAGTGCCGGAATCGATTGGACAGTCTATCTGGTATAAACGATGATTTTACTACAAGAAGAAAGTCCTCCATTTTGGAGACTTAAGATCACAAATAGGGGTGATTTCCATTATCTAAAGTCAGATCTTCTGTATATGGCCTTTTGAATTTTTATAGATAACCACTTGCCTTTAAAATATTTCGAGTTATAATTTAAACGTCAGATTTTTTGTATACCCGTGAAAACCCTTGGATTCAGTCCCTCAAAATGTAATCCAAGGGTTTTTTATAATAAATCGACGAGATAAATGCAAAAAAGCCCCCTCAAGCCAGAGGGAGCTATGTGGAAGCAATAAACAGTTTTGCCCTTTTGTAAATGATTTATCCCCGCAATTTCTTAAGCAACTGAGTATTTTGAGAAGCTGTTCCAGTGTAATTTTTAATCCCGTGTTTAGCAGCAAGTTTTTCCCGATTAGCGAAAGATGAGTCAACACCGATCGATTTGAGATAATCAACAATAGAGTTCGTTTTCATGTCACCTTTTTGTGCTGCGGGTTTGCCGGCTCTCAACTTATTTAGCAAGTCAAGGTTTTGAGCAGCTGTACCCTTGTAATTACGGATCCCATGCTGTGCGGCCAGTTTAGCCCGATTGGCAAAACTGGAGTTAGTACCTATGCTTTTTAGGTAATCAACAATGCTGTTGCCGGTGTAGGTGCCAGATGGCTTTTTGGAAGGAGGAGTAGGTTTCTCAGTCGGCTTAATTGCCGGGGCCTCCC
Source organism: Siminovitchia fordii DSM 16014 = CIP 108821 (assembly GCF_000374565.1). GTDB lineage: Bacteria > Bacillota > Bacilli > Bacillales > Bacillaceae_C > Siminovitchia > Siminovitchia fordii. The sequence continues at coordinate 64,191 of NZ_KB894701.1, forward strand.
CTTTTACCATGGTGATAAAATCATCCCAGGTAATACCTTTATACCCATGACGTAATTGGGCTGGGCAGTCTTTTCGATACCAGTCACCATGCTGCTTAACTTTATCAATTCCCAATCTATGCTTATCCATCAGGTACTTGGTGAGTTTTGCAGCATTTTGTACTGCTTTTTTATAGTCGCCGTCACTATTAATGCAAATCTCAATAGCGATTGATGAAGTGTTGCCCGGTCCATCGCCATCACCAGCATGCCAACATTTGACAGTGTCAGGGAACGATTGAATAATCTCCTTATCGTCAACTTGATAATGCCAGCTGGCTTGCCGTGGATTTAACCTTGATTGGATGTTTGCGTGAGCCTGTGCATCTGCACCTTTGCTGGTGTTTCCTGTTTGATGGATTGTGATATATTTACAAGGGTTTCCATGTCCATATGATCGTTTGTTCATGACATCTTGTGATACAATTTGCTGCTTAATAGCAACCATAATAAATTCCTCCTTGTTATATAAAATGCGTCTTGTCTACAATCCGGACAGGCGAAAACCATAGTACTTTTGTTGGTTTTTCAAAATAACACATACAAAAATAAACAGCACAGACCACGGTAAAGGTCTGTGCTGTTTATTAGAGTAGGATGGAAAAATGTCAAAAAGCGCCAATTTCCAGTGTGAATCTGTATCAAAGCCAAAAGGGCTCAAACCAGAATGACAGGCAGATTGGAATATGTCCGTCATTTTTTTGTAATGAATAAGCAAAAACGAAAAATTATCAGTTTCCCCTATCGTATTTTTTGACCCTTCACATTCAAAAGCAATTAAAGTCCCCTAAAGCCGTATGATGTTTTCTTGAAAAATCACGGCATTATCTTCCGTTTATTACCTTTTTTACAATGACAGGTTATCATTGAAGATTAAGGAGGGGTTTCCATGACGACAATCGGAATTGATTTAAGAATAATTCGCATACCAGGATAAAGATTAGCCCAGCCTCATTCTGTTCTAGGGAATTATCTTACTCCTTCTGTCATAAGTGTGGATGAAAATGGCGACATGTTCAGTGGACAAATAGCAAAGAAAATTGGTTGACCTCTTATTTAATGCCTTACCTTCTCCAACAACTACAGGAGTGAAGATAAATACATATTCGTAGTTTAAAACTTCATCATCCACAGAACTTAATAAAGCCGTTTCGTGTAACTTTCCTCCAGAATATCAACAACATCTTGATTTGATATTTTCGAATGAGCAGATAAAATTTTTGAAGCAGAAGGCAATGTTTCTTTATCTTCCCAAAAATCCGGTTCCCATAAATGTGAACGTTTAAATGCTTTGGCACAATGGATAAAACATTCTTCTACTTCTACACCAATACCTAATAGTGGTTTTCGTTCTTTTACTTTCATTTTTTCAAGGAGTTCTTCATCTTTCACTAAGGTTGCCTTTCCATTCACTCTAAGCGTTTCTTCCATGCCAGGAATTATAAAAAGAAGACCCACACTGGGATTTGATAAAATATTACGCATAGAATCAATTCTTCTATTTCCCGGCCTTTCAGGTATAATTAAATATTTTTCATCCAAGACAAGAACAAATCCTGGCATATCTCCCCTTGGAGAAGCGTCGCAATAACCAGCTTTATCTGCTGTAGAAATAACTAAAAATGATGATTTAGAAATAAAATTTGAACAATGGTCATCTAAATATGTAATTATCTTATTTTTCACTAATTTACTAGGAAACCCTATAATTGTACGAAGTTCTTCTTCAGATTCAATCGTTTGGCTGAACTTTTGATTAGCTCCCATTTCCCATCTCTCCTCTTCTTTATGTTCTTTAAATCAACCACATAACAAACTATATGGACACGAAAGCAGTTACTAAGCTGCACCTTTAGTTTTATAATAACAAACTTGCAATTTTCCACCACTTTTTTCAGAAATATCCAAAATAAAACAAGCCCGGTCAGCACCGTGCTTGTTTTACAATTCAGGCAAAACCACATTTAGTGCTATATCGATAGAGTCTCAAGAGCAATCCAATGATCTTGCCTTATTTAATCTATAACCTAAAATTCACAATTTGTGCTAATTAACCTGGAAACCTCTCCCCTGACTGCCCTGTGTGGCGTCATCCTCTCTCCCTGACCTTATAGTTTCTTTTGTTGCAGCATTCGCTTATTCTGTTCTCTACCTTTCCGACTTTCAAGAACTTAAGCCACTAGTACAGCGGAATACCTATCTAACTGCATATTGGTTAACATGTTAGAAACTGATAAGAACACTTCGAACAATTGCAGAATACGGTAAACGGTGTTCATCCTTTCTACTAACACATCTGCCCGCCAAGGTGAAAGCACTTTAAAGACTTAAGTATCAGTGTTAAAAAACACTTTATTTCATTAGAGTAATAAAGTAAAATATATTTGTTAGGTAATTGGAGGTCGTTTTATGATTGGAATCATAGATTACGGAGCTGGTAATTTATATAGCGTTGAGAAAGCAGTGAAATTGCTCAATTTTCCAACTAAAATTATTGCTGAGCCCCGAGATTTTATCGGAATTGATAAAATTATTTTCCCTGGTGTTGGCAGTGCGGGAAAAACGATGGAAATCATTAGAGCACATGGATTAGATCATAAAATCAAAGAAGCGATAAAAGAAGGAATTCCATTTCTCGGCATTTGTTTGGGAATGCAGCTTTTAATGGAATATAGTAAAGAAAATGATACGTATTGTTTATCAATCTTCGAAGGAGCTGTTCACCCCTTTCAAAATAGCGTAAAGGTACCTCATATGGGCTGGAATGAAGTTCATCAAAAAAGCAAACATCCGATTTTCAAAAATATTCCAGATACATCTGATTTTTATTTTGTCCATTCATTCTACGTTCAGCCAAAGAATGAGACGGATACATTTGGGACCACCAATTACGGCCAAAATTTTTGTTCAGTGATCGGAAAGGATAATGTCATTGGTGTGCAATTTCATCCCGAAAAAAGTGCAGAAGCCGGACTTGCGATATTAGAAAACTTTTGCGGCAACTTTTAAGGAGGCAGCATTTTCATGCTAAAAAAGCGAATCATTCCAGCAATTGATGTGACGAATGACCAAGCAGTCAAGTATGTGCAATTTCGGAACCCTACTGTTATTGGGGATCCAGCGGAGCTGGGTCGGAATTATGCTGAACAAGGAGCCGATGAAATCCTGTATTTAGACACGACGGCTTCTTTACACAGTCAAGACGTTAAATATGAATGGATTCGCCGTGTAGCCGAAGAATTATACATTCCGTTTTCTGTAGTAGGCGGAATTCGGACGATCGATGATTTCAAGCGTGTACTACGTGCCGGTGCTGATAAAGTTGGTGTGAATACAGCTGCTGTCAAGAAACCTGAATTATTAACTGAAGCAGCAAATATTTTTGGCAGTCAATGCGTAGTGTTAGCACTTGATGCCAAACCGATTAAAGATGACGACGGTGAAATTATCCGCTGGGAAGTATATACCCATTCAGCACACGAAAGCAGTGGAATGGACGCGATTGAATGGGCCTGCCGTGCGGAGGAATTAGGAGCCGGAGAAATAGTTTGTACAAGTATTGATCGTGACGGTATGAAAAATGGCTATGATATTGAACTATTGCGATCACTAACAAAGACCGTTAACATTCCGATTATCGCTTCAGGTGGTGCAGGGAATATGGCACATATTCTGGAAGCATTTAAAGATGGACTTGTAGATGCAGCTTTAGTTGCGTCATTATTGCATTATGGAGAATTAACTGTAATGGATATTAAGAAATACCTGTCACAACATGACGTCCCTATACGCTATCACAGCATTTAACATACTTAATAGAAACCCAAGGTAACGCTGATTACCTTGGGTTTCATAATGTTGCTATGCATTCATACACATCTCTTTGTGTAACAGCCTTTATGTTTGAGTTTCTTAATATAAAGCTGCTAGAGCTCCGCCGCAGTGTATCATCTAAAGCCGATTTCGAATCGCAAGGCCCGGTAATAATTATCTAGGTTAGACTAAGAAATAGGAAGCCGCAAACCCATGATTATTTTTAGAGATATGCCATGACCTGACTGTCTGACCACCCTTCCTGGACTGCCCTTTACAAACCAGAAAAATTTACAAGACGATGGTCTGTATTCCTTTAATGCAATCTGAAACACATTCATTAAGATAAATTCATAAAAAAAGCTGTACCTTATCAGTGCTTATTTGATAAGTCAACATATGGGCATATCGCCATTCACTATTTCTTTTAGAATTTTCCTTAAGACGCCATTCCTTAATACTGTGTCAAATATTGCTCGCGTTCCCATGCGTGTACTTGCGTCCTGAACATATCCCATTCGATTTCTTTTGCTTCTATAAAACGTTCAAACAAATGGCTCCCTAACGCATTCGTGATGACCTCATTTGTCTTCAGCAATTCGAGAGCTTGCGCCAGCGTGGCCGGCAAATCAATAATGCCATGCTCTATCCGTTGTTCTTTAGACATAACATAAATATTTTGGTCTACTGGTTCTGGAGCTGTTAAGTTATTTTTTATTCCATCCAAACCCGAAGCTAATAGGACAGCCATGGCCAGATAAGGGTTAGAGGAAGGGTCAACGCTGCGAACTTCTACACGAGTGCTCATGCCGCGTGAAGCTGGGATGCGGATAAGCGGGCTTCTGTTTCTTGCCGACCATGCGACATAACATGGTGCCTCATATCCAGGAACTAACCGTTTATAAGAATTAACAGTCGGGTTTGTAACGGCAGTAAAACTTGGTGCATGTTTTAATATTCCTGCCAAAAAGTTTCTCGCTGAATCGCTGATTTCCAACGAACCATCTACATCATAAAAAGCGTTCTCGCCGCCTTTGAATAGGCTTAAGTTACAGTGCATGCCTGACCCATTTATACCGAACAATGGTTTTGGCATAAAAGTCGCCAGCAAACCATGTTTACGAGCAATGGTTTTTACAACTAGTTTAAAGGTTTGAATATCATCGCAAGCTCTTAAGGCATCTTGATATTTAAAGTCTATTTCGTGTTGTCCTGGTGCAACTTCATGATGGGATGCCTCCATTTCGAAGCCCATTTCTTCTAATTCCAACACAATATCACGTCTGCAGTTTTCCCCTAGATCTGTTGGCGCAAGGTCAAAATAACCGCCACGATCATTCAATTCTAGTGTTGGTTCCCCTTTCTCATCAAGTTTGAATAAGAAAAATTCAGGTTCAGGACCAACATTTAAATTGGTAAATCCTAGTTCCTCCATTTCTCTTAAAACTCTTTTCAGATTGTTTCGGGGATCTCCTGCAAAAGGAGTTCCATCAGGATGATAAATATCACAGATCAACCTGGCTACTTTGCCTTTTTCTGCTGTCCACGGAAAGATGACGAACGTATCTAGGTCAGGATACAAATACATATCTGATTCTTCGATTCGTACAAAACCCTCAATGGATGAACCATCAAACATCATTTTATTGTCTAAAGCTTTCGGTAACTGACTGACCGGAATTTCGACATTTTTTATCGTTCCAAATAAATCAGTAAATTGCAGGCGAATGTAACGGACATTTTGTTCCTTTACCAATTTCAGTACTCTTTCTCTGTTCATTCCCTTCATCTCTCCTTGCTGTTTATGATCATTTATTTAGGAAAATAGATTTTAATATGGCATATATAGGCAGCTTCTCCTCTTTTCCAAACATGGCTCTGTTCATCCCACCTTACAGTAAATCCCCTATAGGAAGATGAACGATGATTGGGCTACAATTGATTCATTGTAGCTCCAACGAATTCAGCACAAGCACTTGTACCGCAAGCGATTTAATGCCTGATCCTCTTTCCCACACCCGATAATAATCGCTTGATGGCCTTTAATTTCAACAATTCCTACGTTTACTCGATCTGGGAATATACATGCATGTTCTATCTCTAACGGAACTGCATCCACCTCATCAACAAAGATGATCACATGCGGATTGCCCATCGATACACAGGCAAGATGATACTTATTTTCACCGAATGTATGGGGGGCATTTATTGCCGCAATCAATAGGTCACCTTCCATTGAGATCTTTCCTTTTAATAGCTTCTCGGTTCGCTCATATCCACGTTCGCATATTTAACAGATTTTTTATTAGAAAATTTACGTTTGATCGCATGTATGCGAAAAAACCCGGCTTACGATTAAAGCAGTGGGTGTGTTGTAAGCGTTGAGGTAAAGGTGGAGGGGGATGATCAAGCCTTTCAAGTGCAATGAGGTATAATCGAGTGTGTTTTAGAAAGCATGACAATCCGGCACGCCTCATGTTCAAATTGAGGATCATATATCCATTGTTTTTCTATGGCCCATGTCCGACTCCGTCTTTGTCTAAATTATTTACATTAAATGTTAATACAATGAGAACAAAAATTATTTAGAGTTATTGGTGGATCATTTGCATTTTTCGACAAATCCTAAAGCTGACATCTTTAACATTTGGTTGTAAACGTTCGTGTTAACCAGATATTCCTTGGTTTCTATCTTGCATTTCTTAAATATTTGTAGATTTAGATATTTTGATGATAAAGGAAAAACAATAGGTATATTACGAATATCTGTATATAAGAAAAGGTTGCTGCGGGATCTTAATTAAATCCCTTAGCAACCTTTTCTTTTCATGTTAATATGAAAATTTCACCTCACTTCAGAGGGGTTTTTACCGGTATATTGTTTAAATTGTCTACTAAAAAAGTGTAAATCATTATAGCCAAGGGCATATGCAGCTTCCGTTACTGACATACCACTAAAATGGAGTAAATGTTCTGCAAGTTTAATACGAGAATAAACGATGTAATATTTAACCGTCTGCCCAATAATTTGCTTAAATTTTCGAGAAAAATACCGCGGTGAAAGATTGGCGCGTGCCGATAAACTTTCAATCGTATGCGGCTCTCCAGGATGTTGTTGGACATAATTGGCTATTTCACGAATGGTTTCCAATAAGCTATTGCTAGTACCTTTCAACTCCTCTTCCTTTTCTTGTTCCTCCCTTAATAAATGGATCATTAATTGCTTTAAGATTAACTTCCCCTCAATTTCGGCACCATATGTTTCGACTAAGAACAAACGAACGTATTGCGTTAATAGTGATTCAAAGCTAATTGTATTTTTAAGAATTCGATGTGAGGAAGGGATCAATCGAGGTTTTTTGGCTAAATCAAAATGAATATAAGTTAATACTAGGGGGTTTTGGGGATTATGTGTTGCTTCCGTCTCATCACCTGGATTAAACAAAAAGCAATGACCTTTCCCTACATTATATGGCTTTTTGTTTAGCAGTACAGTACCCTCACCACTCCAAACATAAAATAAATCATAGTTAGGCATGGGGGTGCCTCTTTTTCTCCACTTCCAGTTCGGTTCACAATGAATGGTGGCTACTGCTGGTTTCAGCAAAAAGTCATCTGGATTCAGATAAAGCATCCAACTCCCTCCTTCCAAAGATGAGAAATCTACTATGTATTTTAATGGTATAATGCCACAAGTAGCAACAGGTCCGTTTTAGTTAAAGTTCATATGTATTTCCCTTCATATCACTAGTTTTCACCCAAGAACGAATAAACATACTGCTACCCTTCATTACAAAATTGATGCAACTCCATGATAAACACACGTATGAAAGCCTTCCTAAACAGAGTTACGACACAATCCCGTCTACTTGAATTCCCTAATCTAAAAGAATTAAAAAGAGTTAACCAGAACTGGGATTGGTTAGCCGGGAGCCCTGTTAAAGAAATTTTTAAAAACTAATTTGCATATTTAAAAATGAAAAATGCAAGAAATGACGAGCTGATTGGAATACATTCGTCATTCTTTTTGATAGAAATAAACAAAAACGAAAAATATACAGTTTATCCCCCTGCCTTACGCACTAATTGGATATGAAAAAATACTCATTCTCATCCGAAAGCTGAAATGTTTGGGCTATAGATAAAAATTGTTTCATCTGTTAATCCTCTAAATGTATTTTACTAAAGTCTGCCGCCCTCCGTTGCCATAGAATGCTTTTTTGCTAAAATCATGGCATTATCTTCTTTTTATTCCACTTTTTTTACAATTATAGTAAGATATCAATGATGATTAAGGAGGAGTTTCCATGGTGACAATCGGAATTGATTTAGGAACAACAAATAGTTTAGTCGCATACTGGGATAAAGATCAGCCCCGCCTCATTCCTAATGTTCTAGGAGAATATCTTACTCCTTCTGTCGTAAGTGTGGATGAAAATGGCGAAATATTCATTGGACAAATAGCAAAGGAAAGGCTTTTAACCCATCCCCATTTAACTGCTTCCATCTTTAAGCGGTTTATGGGCACAGATAAAAAGTATACTTTAGGCTCTTACACTTTCACTCCAGAAGAGCTTTCATCCTTTATTATCAAGGTCTTAAAATCTGATGCAGAATCGTATTTGCACGAGGAAATCACAAGTGCTGTGATCAGTGTTCCCGCTTACTTCAATGACGCTCAGCGAAAAGCGACCAAACGAGCAGCTGAAATTTCCGGACTAAAAGTTGAGCGACTGATCAGTGAACCGACAGCTGCAGCACTTGCTTACGGACTAAACCAAGAAAAGCCGGAAACAAAATTTTTAGTTTTTGATCTTGGCGGTGGAACATTTGATGTATCCATTCTTGAATTGTTCGAAGGTATTATTGAGGTTAAATCCATTGCTGGCGATAACTATCTTGGAGGAGAGGATTTTACTAATCTATTAATCACTCATTTTATTGACACACATGAATTAGATAAAAGCTCTCTAGATCCAAAAACAATATCCTTTCTCTACACGCAGGCTGAGCGTTGTAAACTCTCTCTCTGCGAGTCAGCCTCCAGTTCAATGAATGTAGTCATTGATGGAAAAACATACGAAACAACACTTCGCAAAGAGGATTTTGAAAAATTATCTAATCAGCTTCTCTTACGATTGCGCTATCCTATAGAGCGGGCGTTACGTGATGCTGATTTATCACCAGACGACATGGATGCCGTTATTTTAATTGGCGGAGCAACACGCATGCCTCTGATAAAATCAGTTGTCGCCAAGATGTTTGGCCGGATGCCGTATGCACATATCCATCCTGATGAAACAGTCGCTATAGGAACAGCCATTCAAGTGGCTTTAAAAGAGAGAGATAAAACTTTGGAAGAAGTCATTTTAACGGATGTATGCCCCTATACCCTTGGAACACATGTTGTGGAAGACTTAGGAAACGGAAAAACAGAAACTGGTTATTTCTTTCCCATTATTGAGCGAAACACGCCAATCCCGGTAAGCCGGGTAGAGCAGCTTTGCACGATCCGCGACAATCAAAAAGTACTTAACGTAGAGGTTTATCAAGGAGAAAGCAGGAGAGTCGTCAATAATATCAAACTAGGTGAAATATCCATTCAAGTACCTCCAGCTCCTGCCGGGGAACAAGCAATTGATGTCCGCTATACATACGATATAAATGGGATTCTTGAGGTTGAGGTTGTGAGTAAAGCAACCGGAGCTAAAAAAAGTGTGGTCATTGAGCAAAATGCCGGGGACCTTACAAAGCAAGAGATTGAAGCAAGATTAAAGGAACTGGAAAATATTAAAATTCATCCGAGAGACCGGACTGAAAACCGGTTACTGCTTGCCAAAGGAGAACGTCTCTATGAAGAAATACTAGGAGAGGAACGGGAGAAAATCGCCTTCCTTTTACGACAATTTGAACGAGTTTTAATGACTCAAAATGAAAAAGAAATAAAAAAAGCAGCGAAATTATTCAATGAACAGTTGGAAACGATTGAAAGGTGGATATACTCTCGATGACCGCTTGGGAAACTTTAGAAATTGAACCAACGGATGATTTAACGAAGATAAAAAAAGCCTATGCAAAGGGCTTGAAAATACATCATCCGGAAGAGGATCCGGAAGGCTATCAGCTTCTTAGGGAAGCTTATGACTCTGCAATTAAGCAGGCTAAGCGTGGCCTTATAAATACACACATACATATAGAAGATATTGAATCTCAACAGGCTTGGGAAATAGATGACTCTGAGGAGATCATTCAAAAAAATCCAGTCGAAGATTTTATTCAAAAACTTGAGATGCTATATAATGATTTTTTCTCGCGTCTGGATATTAAAAAGTGGGAAACATTACTACAGGCAGATATTATCTGGGATGTTCAACATTCCGAACATCTCCAAGACTATTTAATTGAGTTTTTGGAAGAGCATCCTTATTTACCTCCCTCCGTTTGGCAGCTTCTTGAGCAAACTTTCCATTGGATGGAACAAAAAGAACAATTAGAAGAGCGCTATGGAGAAGAAACAACGCGCTTTTTGATGGAAAATATATCCATTCGGAACCAATTAGGCTATGATTTTTTCAAAAAAGAAGTAGATATAGATTATGAGTGGTATCTTCAATTGCGGGCGGATGCTCAAGCCTATCTGTGCGACGATCAATTAGAGGCTGCCGAAGAAGCGATGAATCAGGCCTTTCAAATGTTTACGCATGACCCTGACTTATTGCATTTAAAGGGTGTTTATTATTTACGGAAAAATAATTATAACGCTGCTTTGCAAATGTTTGAGGAAAAGCTGGCGTTATCTCCTGCAGACCTAGATGGATTGCTGTACAGGGCTCAGCTTTATTTTCATTTTAAAGATTTTGAGAAAGTAATTGCTGACTGTGAGCAGATTCTTGCTCAACGGTCCGACCATGTAGATGGATTATTTTTAATAATCAAAGGCTATTTGGGATTGAATAAAGAAGTAGAAGCACATAAATGGATCTTGAAAGCTATTGAATTACATCCTGATCGTCCTGAGTTTTTGCCATATAAATCAAAGGTCCTGAACGAAAAAACAAAAAGTGATCAGATTGAAATAGTTGAACATATGCCTAAACATAAAAGGCGACTGAACAATACATATTTCTATACATTTGTGGTATTACGAAGGGCATGGATATACGTGTTCGCTTTCATGATAACATTGTTAACCCCAATCCCTTTTAAATATACTGCCCTTCTACTCATTCCCATTCTATGGGAGATTGGCAGAGTTTTAATGGTAGTCTTTGCTCCAACTGCAATTTATCGAAAATCAAAGAAAAAAAAACAAGCACTTTATCTCCGATGTCTTTCAGCGCCATGTATTGAAAGTCATTTTCTAGATCACTATTTTACCGCATTTGATTTTACCTACATTAGGGATCGGCTGATCGGGAAAAAATTCCTAAATAAGGTCTTAGAGAAATGGGAAATTTCCAGCCCGGCTGAGCTAAAAGAAAAAATTCACTGGTTGATCGATGTTGGAACACGTGAAGAATTTAATCACTATCTCTATCAGTTGATGCCTTTAACCGAAGAAGCAAGAACCCAATTCATCGAATCTATAAAGGATGATTCCAATTATCCAAAATTCCTTTTAGCTAATCGTGGTCTTTATACTTTGACTGAAGCAGGAGTTGCAGCAGCGGATTGGGGATGGAGTATTTACTTATGTCGTATTGGCAGAAGGCTCGGTTACTTATCAAAAACAGAGGCTAAGGAGCTTATGTTAAAGTCAGCCCAACTATCCCAACATGCTTACTTAAATTGGAATGAATATTTCACCGCCTTTCATTTAGGAAGTTATTTTAACGCTAATGATAGTGACCATAACAATTATGGAAAATATGGACTTTCCATCATGTTTGTTTTACTGGCCCTGGGAAAATCTCCATTACTACAGTTTGATTGGAAGAATGATGAACTTGTTAAACAATAAGAACAGTGAAGTGCGGCTCCCTTATCTTCAATGGCCCAGTGTAGATCTCACGGATGGTCTCAACATAGCTTAAATTAGACTGATTTGATACAAAGAATAAGGCTGTCTCCTTTTGAAAGTAAAAGAGACAGCCTGTCTATGATCTTATCACATCATTTTTATTGGACTTCAGGAGTAAAAAGTTGGCTCATTTTAAATTTCTCATAAGAAAAATTTAAGAATCCCCTCAATGAATTCATCTATTACTTTTTGTACCAAGGTTTTCCGATCATAAACAGAGATACAAAGAGCCCCATAAGCAGACTTTCTCTGTTCAAACCATTGAACACAAGAATAGCAACAATGATGATAAGGCCCAACATCCTTGCAACCAAAATCACTGCTCCTTTTCTTAAACGTTATCTGTAACCAATTGTCCTATCCATTTATATCCTTTGATCGATTAGCCTTTTTCTCGAAATCCACCATTCCCGTCACAGATATTTTGGACCAATTAAAAAGATAGCATTAGCTGCAGCTGCCTTTTGACTTTATTTGAAAGTAAACATGAAATAAGTCGTAATAAAAAATAGAAAAAATTCATAGATGATAAAAACGCTTAAATTGCATTTGATTGTCTACAAGCCTTAAAAAACTTCAAATAATTTTTCGTCTAACTCTTCATCTATTTTTATGTCATGTGTTCTGATCAGATCCTTCATCTTACCGGAGGAATCATAAGTCTCCATTACAAGCATAATACCTGTTCCAGGATCTATATTCAGTTTAAAGCTTTCAGATTCCCATTTATCAGCGTAGTATTTTTCCAATTTTCCTTTTATGACCACAGTATTAACCCCTGCTATTTCCTCTTTTCCAATGATTTCCCAATTCTTCTTATTTTCCAGTAGTCCAATCGCAATATCCTCGGGTAATAAAGATGTTTTTGCTATTCCCATATAAGCTGGATCCACTCTAAAGTAAAATGCCTTTTCTCCGTCCTCTTCAACAACCACTCTGTCTTTTATAGTAGTTCCTTTTAGGTAATTCCGTTCTTCCTGGGTCACTTTTGATGTCTGCACTTTAGTAGTAACCAGTTCAGAACCTTTAGTAACATCAGTTGTTTTGTAATCTGAAGAACCGCTATTATAATTGATAAGATTTTCACCGTCGTAAATAGCTAGCTCATATTCTGATTCAACGGTATCAGTATAATGATCACTCGTCTCTTTAATGCTCTGTATGTATTTGGCAAGTAGAATATGTATGATTTGGCAGTTAAAATTGTAGCTACTTGCCAACATCCCTTTTTTAATGATTGAGTAATGATTCTTTGTGTCGAAAACTTTCTCGATTGAACACCAGTAAATGTGAGTAATGAATTAAGCGATCAATAAACGCTTCCGTCAAGATCGGATCTCCGAATATATGATTCCACTGTCCGAACTGAAGATTTGTCGTAACGATTACACTTCGCCGTTCGTAACACAAATTAAGCACTTGAA
>NZ_KB894702.1 GCF_000374565.1 Siminovitchia fordii DSM 16014 = CIP 108821
AATCGAGCGTAAAAGTGCCCAATTTCACAGAAGTTCGCTGATAGGTCACCATGAATCTGTTTGCCATTAAGCCCTATTCACAACCAAGAATACTATTGGTTAATCCGATACACGGGACGATGACAACTGCCAACAACAAAATAAGTCAAAGAATTTGTACTAAAGAGAGGCGTACTCCTAGTTCAGACGGCTATTGGATTTAAAATTCTATGAAATATGGAGAATAGGTAAATATTCAAGGGATTGAAGGAGGATGATAGGGTATGAGTATTTTTCAAATGTGGGAAATGAAGACGAATGTGCTGCCTGAAAAATATCGCAATATGCCAACGGAGGAGTTGGAGGGGAGGGTGCGTGCTGTAAAGGCAGCGCTTGGAAGCAAGCTTTTTATTCCAGGTCACCACTATCAAAAGGACGAGATTATCCAGTTCGCCGATGCAACTGGCGATTCGCTCCAGCTTGCACAGCTTTGTGAAAAGAATAAGGAGGCAGAGCGTATCGTGTTTTGCGGGGTTCATTTTATGGCGGAAACCGCAGACATCCTGACCAGGAAAGAGCAAAAAGTATATCTGCCGGACATGCGGGCGGGTTGTTCAATGGCGGACATGGCTGATATTTATCAGACCGAACGGGCGTGGAAAAAGCTGACTGACAAATTCGGAGATACAATTTTGCCGCTCACTTACGTCAATTCGACCGCTGCCATCAAGTCGTTCGTCGGTGAAAATGGCGGTGCAACTGTCACATCATCCAACGCTGAAGAAATGGTTCGGTGGGCGTTCGAGCAAAAAGAAAGAATTTTGTTTTTGCCAGACCAGCATCTCGGGCGAAACACTGCGCATAACTTGGGCGTTGGCCTGGATGAAATGGCTGTCTGGAACCCGATCACGGATGAACTGGAGTTCGACGGGCCGGCTGAGAAAGTGAAAGTTCTGCTCTGGAAAGGACATTGCTCTGTACATGAAAATTTTACAGTGAAGAATATCGAGGACGTTCGGAGCAAGTATCCTGAAATGAAAATACTTGTCCACCCAGAATGTTCACGTGAAGTCGTGGCACTTTCGGATATGAATGGGTCGACAAGCTATATAATCAAAGTGATTGAAAATGCGGAACCGAGATCAGCCTGGGCAATTGGAACGGAGATGAATCTCGTGAATCGATTGGTTCAAAATCATCCTGACAAACACATAATTTCGTTAAACCCTCATATGTGCCCGTGTTTGACGATGAACCGGATCGACTTGCCGCATCTTGTTTGGTGTCTCGAAACGATCGCAGAAGGTGAGGAGCACAACGTAATCGAAGTAGATGATAAAACGGCAAAATTTGCAAAGCTGGCGCTGGGGCGTATGTTGGAACTTTCATAAGGTTAATTGAAAAAGCGCCGGGAGGCGTTTTTTATTAAGGGACGGCCCTTTCGGAATTAAGCAACTTGAGCCATGTATTTTTACTTTATGCGGCCATGCTGGAAATACGGAAGAAAGCAATTGGGGAAAGCCGTCTTAACGTTTGCTATCACAAGAATAATCGAACATATTTCGGTCATGATAATACCGGATGCTGTAAAACTAAAGTGACATCGGAGGTAATAATATGGTGAAAGACTCAGAAGCACACAGAGAACCAAGAAACGGAAACGGCAAGCGACCGGATGAACAGAAAAAAAAGAAAGGCAGATCAACCGCTCGCAGAACTAACAATTAAAAACGCAGATGGAAAAGCAAACCAGGTTTTCATCCAAAGGGCAGACGGAAATGCAAACTAGGTTTTTCATCCAAAGGGCAGCCGGAAAAGCAAACCAGGTTTTCATCCAAAGGGCAGCCGGAAAGGGAAACCAGGTTTTCATCCAAAGTGTAGATGGAAATGCAAACTAGGTTTTTCATCCAAAGGGCAGCCGGAAAAGCAAACCAGGTTTTCATCCAAAGGGCAGCCGAAGTGCAAACCAGGGTTTTATTTAAAACCCAAAATGAGGCAGGAATGCGAGTTCAAAAAGTTGCCAAATTAGAAGCAAAAAGGCAGTTCAATGTATGCTTTTAAAGAAACAAGCCATTGAAGAGATTCGCGCTTATCGATTGGTGACTTTTTGAACACCCTTTCTACATTCCAGCTGTATTACAATCTTGCCTTTAAAATCACAGATTTTACCATAAGGCGTCACACAATAGCTGGACCTAACCAGATTTATCCCTACTCACTCACCAACTCTCGAATCGCCTTCCCTTTCACAAAACTCGGCTGCTTGACGCCGATCAGTTCGTACAGCGTTGGAGCGATATCCAGTGTGGAAACGGGAGTTTCGATAGTACCTTCAGAAATTCCATTACCAGCCGCGATAAAAATCGGAAACAATTCCGGTCTCGATGGGTCGCCGCCATGGTTTCCAAGCTCATCAGGCTGCATGACTTCAGCCTCATCATTCTGGGTCATATAGTATCCTTTTTTTGCCACCAACAGGATATCTCCGGCGTTTTCGTGGTCGGCTTTATTTGTTCGTCTGCGGCCGGTAACGAGCACATCCTCATAGGGCTTGATCTTTTTCTCAGTGGCTAAGCGGAATGCCTCTTTAACAGCGCTGACTGCACCGGAAATATTTCCTTTTTCATGAACAAGCTTGTCCCACCATCTGGCGAATCCATAGTATGCATAATCCTGGCGGGGGAAATGCTTTTTGTTGACTTCCGCTTCTTCAAAAATCTTGACGATATCCCGCCGGACTGCTTCATATTCATCTTTTCTGACGATCCCATTTTTTTCCCGACCTCGCAGGTTGATATACACATGCGCAATGGAGCCGCTCGCAACGGCAAAAGCTTTTGATTTTTTTTCGTCAACTTTCCCGTTTTTTCCCAGTACGAGGAGGCCTGCCTTCTCTAACTCCTCATTGGGGGACAGCTTCGAATGTACTGGCTCCATACCGTGGTCGGAAATGAGGAAAATGCGATCTTTCGCCCCCAGCCTCGGAAGAACCTTTCCAAGCATGTTGTCGGCCAAATGGTATGACCAGCGGATATATTGCAGATATTCTTTCGATCGTTCCTCTGAATAGCCTGGCTGACGCGGATCTGTAAGCAAGTACTTGTGCGATTCATGATCGACTTGCGGATAGTAAAAAAAGAGTAAATCCGGCTTGTATTTCTTTTTGATATATAATGATACATCTGTTGTCCACTGTGCGAATCGCTCGCTGATTTCCTCGTATTCCTCGCGTGTGATCCAATTTTTAGCAAGCGCAATATCATCATCCTGCATTGGAAAAAAACCGAACTTTTCATTGATCTCTTTCTTAAAACCGGGAGGGCCGGCAATTTCGGCTGTTGTTACAGCTGTATGATAAAGCTTAACATCGGACAAATCCGTTTTAGAAGATGTCAGTTTAAAAGAAAAACCCGCCAAATCCCCGTCATCGCTAAGAAAGGAGAGAGATCCCCATTCATTCAAGCTAACCTCTTCCGCTTCCTTCATCTCCGGGTCAAGTGATAAATTAAAAGTGTTGGCACCGGCCGCCCGAATATAGACTTTTTGATTTTTGAATATAGTAAATTCTGCTTTATTATCAATTAAACGAAGTGGAACTAAATTGCTTTCCGCGAATGTTTTACCATAATAGACAGCGTAATCAGCCTGATGTCCGTACATGGGATTTGAGCCTGGAAAAAGAATGGTGGCCGTCGTCTTTCCATCTTTGCGTATTTCTGACCAGATCGGCTCTGAATCAAGCGCTGAATAGAACGCGTTGTCCCGAAACCATAATTTTTTGCCTCGCTTGTGGATTTCATTGCTGACCATGCCAGTTTCAGAAGGAGGTACTCCGGTTGCAATCGCTGCATGGGAGGAAGAAGTCAAAGAGGGAAAAACCGTTTCTATATTTTCGGCATACATTCCTTTCTCAGCCACTTTTTTAAAGTGAGGCATGAAGCCTTGTTTCATAAAATCTTCTAAAAAGTCATGACGCATTCCGTCAAAAGACACAACCACCTGAGTCTCGGCTGATGTAATGGAAGGAAAGATCATCATACATAAAATAAATATAAAAAGTGCCCGTTTGTTCATTTCATTCACCTGGCTCTCAGTTGCTTTTACAGTGTTATTCCCCTTTCAAATTCACATAAAACTAACAGAGAACTTTGACAAATACCTTTGTGTGTATTAAGATAGCGTATTATTTGTATCAATATTTTTCCAACAGTCATTTTTTGAAAAATTCATATAAGAGAGGAAGAAGACGGTGGGCAACCCTTTAATACTTCAATCGGATTTTGGCTTGGGTGACGGGGCGGTCAGTGCCATGTGCGGCGTGGCGAATTGCGTGGACCAGGATCTGAAAATTTATAATTTGACACATGAAATCCCCCCGTTTGATATATGGGAAGGTTCCTACCGGCTGCTGCAGACAATTGCCTATTGGCCGCAGAATTCGGTCTTTGTCTCTGTCGTTGATCCGGGAGTTGGCACCGACCGCCGCAGCGTTGTCGCTCGTACTGCGTCCAATCATTTCATCGTCACACCTGATAATGGGACGCTTACGCATGTAAATAAAGAAATCGGGATCACAGAGATGAGGCTGATCGATGAAACCGTCAACCGCCTGCCAAACTCAGGCGCCTCCCATACGTTTCATGGCCGCGATATTTATGCCTATACAGGCGCTCGCCTGGCAGCGGGACTTATCAATTTTGAACAGGTGGGACCGCTTCTTGATGTAGATCAGCTCATCAAGCTTCCTTCAATGGACGCTTTTATGGAGGATGATGTGTTGCATGGAATCATCGATGTGCTCGATGTGCGCTATGGAAATGTTTGGACTAACATCAGCCGCTTGCAGCTCGCTGATTTGCAGGTTCAGTATGGTAATTTAGTAAAAGTCACCATCAAACACGAATCCGCTATCGTGTTCGAGCAGGAGATGGTTTACGGGAGGTCATTCGCAGCCACTGAAAAAGGAGAGTCGCTTATTTATATCAACTCGCTAGACAACATCGCAGTTGCCATCAACCAGCAATCCTTCGCGAAAAAATATAAAATCGGCACAGGTGTCGATTGGAAAGTTTTTATTAAAAAATCTTAAAAAATCGCGGGGTCTGAGCCACAGCACATTCATTAAAGCAGTAACACATTAACGCAGTGGGGGTCAGACCCCTAAAAGAGGGCAGCCCTCCGGGGCTGCCCTCTTTCCTTGCTTATTTCTCAAATACCTTTTTCACTCTATCCACCGCCGGCTTCGAGCCGCCACGGCCCAGTACGTCCTCAACCATCATGGCCACGAGCATATCCGGTTTATCCTTATCGTATGCGACGAAAAAGCCATTCTCTTTTCCTTTTTCACCTTGTTTTACCTTCAGTTCTGCCGTACCGGTCTTTCCGGCAATCCGCCTGCCCTCTATCCGGGCTTCCCGTGCTGTTCCTTTTGGATCCTCCACCACTTTTAACAAAGCATTCTGGATGTCGGCAGCCGTTTTTTCGCTCATGACGCTTTCTTTCCAGACGGCACTGTCCTTATCATCCTTTACCAGAAAAGGCTTGATCATATTTCCTTTATTAACAAGCGGCGTATACGCAGTCGCCAAATGGAGGATGTTCATTTCAATCTGTCCCTGCCCGTAAGCCGAGTCCGCCAGCGCAATATCCGAATCAATGTCACCGATCTTTGATTTTTCCAGCGGGTAAGCATAATCTGGGATATCCTCTTCGAATCCGAACGCCTTCAATCCTGCTACGAACTTATCCTTCCCAAGGTCCAATGCTGCTCTAGCAAAGTAAATATTGTCCGAAAGCACAAGCGCCTTTTCCAGATCGACAGGTCCATTTGTATCGCTGACCCTTGTCACGGAATAGCCACCCCAAGAGGAATCCTTCTGCCAGGATAACCCCTTTATATCGTAGGTCTTCTTCCAATCCACCGCGCCCGCTTCCAGTGCAATCGCCGTCGTGATCGGCTTCATTACAGAACCTGGGGCATAGCCATTTTTGAATCTTGTCAGAAGTGGCTTCTTCTTGTCTTTATCGAGCCTTTCCCAATCTTTCGCCGTCGCACCTAAAGACAGGACGTTCGGATCAAAGCTTGGGCTGCTCACCAATGCGAGTGTTTCGCCGCTTACCGGATTAAGCGCAGCAGCTGTGCCCGCTTCACCTTTTAATTCGTTAAAAATTTCAATCTGAACAGCAGCGTCAATCGTCAACTTGACAACTTCCCCGTCTTTGACTTCTTTTTCTGCCAATACCTCTTCCGTACCATCTTTTTTATTGATGACAATTTTGACGCCATTTTCACCTTTTAATTTCTTTTCAAAAACCTGTTCCAATCCTCTTTTGCCAATCACATCCGAGGCTTGGTAGCCGCCACCCGCTTTTTTCAGTTCTTCAGCTGTAATCGGACCTACATATCCGATCAAATGGGCAGCCGCTTCACCGAGAGGGTATACTCTTGCTTCGACTGAGCGGTTGTTGACAGAGGGGATGGCTGTCGCTTTTTCCAATATTTTATTGTCATCACCCGGGATTTTCTTGAGCGGTACAAAATGTTCCGGCTGAACCCAAGATGCAGACAATTCATTTTTAATTTTCTCCTCGCTCAATTCGAGCAGGTCGGAAACCTTCTTAATAATTTCCTCCTCATCGTCGCCCATCTCTCCGGGGATAATGCCGATTTCGGTCACTTTCCCAGTCACAGCAAGCTCTGCTCCATTTTTATCCACGATATCGCCACGTTTGGCAGGAGTAGTAGGGAGGCTGATTTTATCGCCTTCTTCCAGCTCTGGAAAAATAAAGGTCGTATCCCAATTCACGAACCAGTTTTTAGTGTCGTCCCGTTCTTCTTTTTTCAGTACAGCGGTATGGTCAAATGCGATTTCACCCGCAAGGCTGTCCATTTTTACGTGGAATGGAAATTCGACCACGCCATCTTTTTCTTTGACTTCTTCAGGAGCTTTAAAATCGACTTTTACATCCTTGAGCTCCAGGTCGCTATAAATTTTTTCATATCTATCTGTGAAATCTTTCTTTGAAACTTTTTTCTGTGCCTCTTCCGAAAGATAATCGTACATCTTGTCAAAGTTCTGTTCGTTCCACTCTTTTACATAGCCAGTGAAACGATCTTCCGGCTTCGGCTCCTTGTTGCAGCCGGCAACCAACAATGCAATAAGCAGAAAAAACAAAATTCCAATCCATTTTTTCATATGTATGTCCTCCTCACTTTGTCATTTTACCACTAAGATACCTCGATATGTTAAAATAGTTATCATAAAAAACCATCAGAAAACAAGGAGTAGAGTCATGGAAAAAATTCTCATTTTTGGCCATAAAAATCCTGATACAGATTCCATTTGTTCAGCGCTTGTCTATGCTGATTTAAAAACTAAATTGGGTGAAAACGTGGAAGCGGTCCGTCTTGGAGAGATCAATGGCGAAACGGAATACGCACTCAAACACTTTAACGTGGCAGCTCCGCGTGAGGTGAGCACAGTGTCGAATGAAGTGGACAAAGTCATCCTGGTCGACCACAACGAACGCCAGCAGAGCGCGGATGATATTGAGAAAGTCCAAGTTATGGAAGTTATCGACCATCACCGGATCGCTAATTTCGAAACAAGCGACCCGCTCTACTTCCGTGCGGAGCCGGTCGGATGCACGGCAACCATTTTAAAAAGAATGTATGAAGAAAACGGCGTGGAAATTGAAAAAGACATTGCGGGACTTGCATTGTCTGCCATTATTTCAGACTCGCTTCTTTTCAAGTCTCCGACATGCACAGAACGTGACGTTCAGGCTGCCCGCGAGCTTGCTGAAATTGCCGGCGTAAATCCTGAAGAATATGGAATGGACATGCTGAAAGCGGGAGCAGACATCAGCGATAAAACTGCGGAGGAACTGCTGTCCTTGGATGCAAAGCCATTCCAAATGGGACAGGCAAAAGTGGAAATCGCCCAGGTGAATGCCATTGGAGTCGAAGACGTCCTTGCACGAAAAGCCGAAATCGAAGAAGCATTGGAGCGTGCAGTTGAAGATAGAGGATTGGACTTGTTCCTGTTCGTTGTCACTGATATTCTAACAAACGACTCAACGGCAATCGCCCACGGAAGAGCGGCAAAAAGCGTCGAGCAGGCATTCAATGTCTCATTGGATCAAAACCAATGCGTACTGAAAGGTGTCGTCTCCCGCAAGAAACAGATCGTCCCAACATTGACAGAAGCACTAAGCAAATAAGGAAAAGCGGAAAGTTCCGGCTGCATGCCGGAACTTCTTTCGGATAGGGAAGGTTTTATTTGATATGGGGCGGGAAATGCGAGCCCAATTCAGAAGGTTACAATCTCAATCACGGGGTATGAGTTCGGTTTGGTAGACTCATAGACTTAAGCTCAGTGGGGGATGATCCGGATTCATTGTGATAAGTTCTGAACTCACTGTGGGATACGATGTTTGGTGAGGATAGGAACCAACACGTGTGGAATCCGATCTGAGTTCGGATAGTAAGTGGAGATATGATCCACAAGAATAAGAATAAATCTGGACCTGGACCGAATGATCTGATCTCTATAATCCGACTTTTTCAAATTCAAACGATGACTTTTATAAAAGGCACAAGGAATAAATTTTGTAATTAAAGGAGCATATATTTTGAAAGTTGCGTATTTAGGTCCAAAGGGGACTTTTTCAGAGGAAGCCGCATTACGTTTTTTTCCGCCGAATGGTACTGAGCTAGTGATGTACGATGGGATTGTCGATGTGCTTGAAGCGGTGGCAGAACGTGAAGTCAATAAGGGGATTGTACCCATCGAAAATGCGATCGAAGGCACGATCACGATGACAACGGACGGATTGGTCAATTATGATGTATGGATCGAAGGGGAGGCGATTTTGCCGATTGCCCTTCATTTGCTGACAGTCGAAGGGGCGGATGTAGACGATATCCGTGAAATCTGGTCGATAGGCCCTGCTCTTGCACAATGCAGAGACTTTACAAGGAAGCTGCAGGCGAAGACAAAACATTTCAGTAGTACGGCGAACGCAGCGGAATCGCTCGTTAAAGCCAATGATAAAAACGTTGGTGCCATCGCATCGGAACTGGCAGCAAAAACATTTGGACTTGAAATGGCAAAAAGGAATATCCAGGATTTTGAGGGGAATTCAACAAGATTTCTCATCGTGACGAATGAAAAGCCCGAGATTCCGGAGGCGTCCAAATCGATGCTGCTCATTACACCCGGAGAAGATAGGCCTGGTTTGCTCGCGATCATTTTGAATGTCTTTTCATCACTCGATATCAACTTGTCATGGATTGAATCACGTCCGACCAAGAAAAAACTTGGAACATACCGCTTTTTTATTGAAGCGCGGATGGGTGTGCAAGAAGTCCACATGCAGAAGGCCATCACCATTTTAAGAACATATGGCCATGATGTACGCATACTTGGAAGCTTTGACGCGAAGAAATTGTAATTTTTTCAATTCGGATTTCATGTCAAAAGGGGTATTCTTTGGGGCATCCGGGCTTTCATGTCCGCCAAAGCAAAAAGATTGTGGCCCCGGTTTATTTGGTATAACCTTTTTGTAAGTTCCGCCAAGGAAATTTTATAAAATGGGGTGCTCGACATGAAAATTGAAGTTTGGTCGGATTATGTTTGTCCGTTTTGCTATATTGGGAAGCGACGTTTAGAGATGGCTTTGGAAAAGTTCGCACACAAAGATGAGGTGGAGGTTCTTTTTAATAGTTATGAATTGGATCCAAACACACCGCGCGATATTGGCCAAAGCATTCATGAAATCATTGCAGGTAAGTATGGAGTAAGCGTGGACGAGGCTAAAAGAATGAATGAGGGGATTCGTCAGCAGGCAGCGGAAGTTGGTCTTACATTCAATTTTGATACGATGATCCCGACAAACACATTTGATGCCCACCGCCTGACCCATTTTGCCAAAACACAAAACAAGGACAAAGAGTTGACCGAAAAACTGCTGCAAGCCTATTTTACGGAGTCAAAGCATCTTGGCGACCATAGGATTCTTGCCGATATAGCCGCGGAAGCAGGAATCGACCGTAACGAAGCATTGGCTTTTTTAGCCGATGAGGAAGCCTTGGCCGATGAAGTTCGCAGAGATGAACAGGCCGCTCAGCAAATGGGCGTGCGCGGCGTCCCTTTTTTCGTTATTAATCAAAAATATGGTATTTCCGGTGCCCAGCCGACCGAAACTTTTCTGAGCGCGCTTGAAAAAGTGTGGCAGGAGGAGCAGTCAGGAACCGTGCTTCAGGATCTTTCCGGAGATAATCCGCAAGGCGGTGCTTGCGCAGATGGGAGTTGCGACCTCCCTGATCAAAAATAAAATTTTTCTTTAAAAACATGTTGACATTATGGCAGAATTTTTATAATATCAAATACAATCAAAATGAACTTTCGTAAATCGAGCGTTGACGAAGAAGAGTACCCTC
Organism: Siminovitchia fordii DSM 16014 = CIP 108821; assembly: GCF_000374565.1. Lineage (GTDB taxonomy): Bacteria > Bacillota > Bacilli > Bacillales > Bacillaceae_C > Siminovitchia > Siminovitchia fordii. The sequence continues at coordinate 10,424 of NZ_KB894702.1, forward strand.
CGTGAAACCTTAGAGAACTGGTGGTTGGTGCAAACCAGTGTGGAGCGTCAGGGGAATGGGCTTCCGAGCTTTCAAACCGAACCTGATCAGACAGCAGTAGGCTTTGACGAACATCCCATCGTTAAAAGGGAACATGCATAGAAGTCTTGTGCGTGAAGAGAGAGCTTTTTAAAAGCTAAAAAAGGTGGCACCGCGGTCCCTCGTCCTTTCGGATGAGGGGCCTTTTTGTCTTTTGCAGTAAAAACATCATATAGCAATCGCGTTGAGCAAGAGGAGTATGGCCGAAATTTTTTGCAATCAGAGAGCCGGTGGTGGTGTGAATCCGGTGGCAAAGGTCGGCCAGAATGGGCTTGCGAGCTGTTTTCTGAATGACAGTAGGGAAACACGGAATTCCACCGTTATATGGATAGGACATCGGAAAAGTATGGGCAAATTTCCCGTGTCTGAATAAGATGGAGAGAATTCATTCTCCAATACGAGGTGGCACCGCGGTTATCATCGCCCTCGAGCAAGCAAACTTTGCTTGTTCGGGGGCTTTTTTCATTGGGGGGGTCTGTCCCCTCAATGCAGTAACGCGTTAATACACTGGGGGTCAGACCCCAAGTGAAATTAAAAAGAAAGGAAAGTGGATTATGACCTCAACTGTAAAAAATGTAAATATGAAAATGATAAAGTTAAATGCAGATGTGTTAACGCCGATCACCGTCTTTTTACGTCTGGAGGGGAAAAAGAAGTTTTTATTGGAAAGCTCGCTTAAACATAATGAGCAGGGGCGTTATTCGTTCATTGGGGTGAATCCGATTAAGGAAATCACGGGTGAAGGTGCAGTTGCGAAGGTCGTTACTGCAGACGGCAAGGTGTTGCTGGAAGAGAAGGGGCTGCCGCTCAAAACAATACAGAACGTCATGCCCAAAATAGAAACTGATCTGCCGTTTCCTTTTTATGGAGGAGCCGTCGGCTATGTTGGGTATGATGCCATCCGGCAATATGCTGACATTGGAGTAATTCTAGAAGATGAAATCGGGATGCCAGACATTCATTTTCTAATCTACGAAGATGTCATTGTGTTCGACCACTTGGCCCAGACCATCTACATCCTGGCCATCGACTTGGATGGAAAACGGAAGGAAGAGCAGCTTGAAAAACGTGTAACGGAAATCGAGGGGCAGATCTTTCAAGGGAAAGTGGATGAAACCTTGTCTGCGTGCGAAATCAAGTTTCAACCGCAGCTTGAAAAAAATGAATTTATGGCCAGAATCCAAAAAGCGAAGGATCACGTCGTGTCCGGCGAAGTAGAGCAAGTGGTTCTATCGCAGCGGATGAGCGGAGAAGTGAAGGCCGATCCGTTTCATTTTTATCGGGTACTCAGAAATTCCAACCCGTCGCCATATATGTTCTTTGTCGATTTTGGCGAATACGTTGTGTTAGGGGCATCGCCAGAAAGCTTCATCAAATCGAAAGGACAGCAGATGAGCACCAACCCGATTGCGGGGACACGCCGAAGGGGGCGGACGAAAGAAGAGGATAAGGCTCTTGCCGAGGAACTTTTATCCGATGAAAAAGAACTGTCCGAACACCGAATGCTTATCGATTTGAGCCGCGAGGACATGGAGAAAATCTGCGATCCTGAAACAATCCAGGTGACAAAGGAAATGAAAATCGAATACTATCGTCATGTGATGCACATTGTCTCCGAATTGGAAGGAAGCTTGGCTGAAGGAAAAACCGGTCTCGACGCATTGATCGCATGTCTTCCGGCAGGAACCGTGTCCGGTTCGCCAAAAGTGCGCGCCATGCAAATCATCAACGAACTGGAAGACGTGAAGCGCGGTGTCTACTCCGGTGCACTCGGGTACGTTAACGCAAATGGAGATGTCGATTTCGCTCTCGCCATCCGCTCGCTTGTAATCAAAAATAGCCGTGCATATTTGCAGGCCGGTGCTGGAATTGTCCATGATTCAAAAGTGGAACTCGAATATAAAGAAACGATCAACAAGGCGAATGGAGTCCTCAAGGTGAGGCAGTTGTAATAGGAGGGAGCGGTGGGAACCGCTCCTTTCCATTTTGGTGGGAAGGAGTATGCGGACTATTACATGATACTTTTTGGATTTTGGGAATATACTCTTCACTTTTACCGGGATACTCTTAGGAAATCGGAAATACTCTTAACTTTTACTAGGATACTCTTCGGAATTTAGAAATACTCTTCACTTTTACCGGGATACTCTTAGGAATTTAGAAATACTCTTCACTTTGTCGGGATACTCTTAGGAATTTAGAAATACTCTTCACTTTGTCGGGATACTCTTCGGAATTTAGAAATACTCTTCACTTTGTCAGGATACTCTTCGGAAATCGGAAATACTCTTCACTTTGTCAGGATACTCTTCAGAAAACAGAAATACTCTTCACTTTGTCAGGATACTCTTCAGAAAACAGAAATACTCTTAACTTTGTTCGGATACTCTTCAGAAAACAGAAATACTCTTAACTTTGTTCGGATACTCTTCAAAATTCAAAAATACTCTTCACTTTGTCGGGATACTCTTTGGAATTTAGAAATACTCTTCACTTTTACCGGGATACTCTTCAGAAATCGGAAATACTCTTCACTTTGTCAGGAAACTCTTCGGAATTTAGAAATACTCTTCACTTTTACCGGGATACTCTTCAAAAATCAGAAATACTCTTCACTTTGTCGGGATACTCTTCGGAATTTAGAAATACTCTTCACTTTGTCAGGATACTCTTCGGAAATCGGAAATACTCTTCACTTTGTCAGAAAACTCTTCGGAATTTAGAAATACTCTTATTTTTGTTCAGATACTCTTCAGAAATCGAAAATACTTTTCACTTTGTCGGGATACTCTTTGGAATTTAGAAATACTCTTCACTTTTACCGGGATACTATTCAGAAATCAGAAATACTCTTCACATTGTCAGGAAACTCTTCAAAAATCAAAAATACTCTTCACTTTGTCAGGATACTCTTCAAAAATCAAAAATACTCTTCACTTTGTCAGGAAACTCTTCAAAAATCAAAAATACTCTTCACTTTTACCGGGATACTCTTCAAAATTCAAAAATACTCTTCACTTTGTCAGGATACTCTTCAAAAATCAAAAATACTCTTCACTTTGTCAGGAAACTCTTCAAAATTCAAAAATACTCTTCACTTTTGCCGGGATACTCTTCAAAATTCAAAAATACTCTTCACTTTGTCAGGATACTCTTCAAAATTGCGAAAAATATTAAAGGGTTCAGCCCCGCTGAACCCTCTCCTTACACCATTACAAACGCCAACACTGACAATACAACCGACGCCACGCCCATGGCGATCAATGGCTTTAATGCTTTTTTCCGGACATCCCGCAAGTTGACATTCAAACCAAGCCCGACCATCGCAGCAGTCAGCAGCCACGTAGTCATGCTTCCGATAAACTCCATTACACCGTCGGGAACAACCACAACAGAGCCGATTACATATGTGCCGATCAAGCTCATCGCAATGAAACCAAGCAGAAACATGGGGAATCCTACTTTTGTTCCATCCGCTTCACCCGCTCCAGATTTCCGTTTCATCCAATACATTAAAACGAAGCAGAGGGGAACCAATAAGAAGACGCGTCCTAACTTTGCCAACAGCGCGACTCCAAGTGCTTCCTGTCCCCCGGGTGCTCCTGCAAGTACCACATGTGCGATTTCATGGAGGCTCATTCCTGTCCAAGCGCCGTACTCAGCAGGTGTCAATGGCAAAATTGGCCGTAGAATCGTATACGCTATTCCAAAAATGGTTCCCATCAAAGCGATGATTCCGACACTGATTGCTGTATCGTCGTCTTCCGCCTTGATTATAGGTGCCACAGCCGCGATGGCTGCCGCTCCACATACACCAGTTCCAACCCCAAGCAGCATTGAAATAGTCGGGTTTGCCTTTAATTTTTTTGCAAGCCATACAGTTAATAAAATCGCAACGATTATAATTCCGATATCACGGACGAGCAGCCCAATCCCGTCTTCCAACACTGTGTGGATATTCAATTTCAATCCGTATAAAACGATCGCAGCCCGAAGCAATATCTTGGACGAAAAATTGATTCCGGCTTTTAATGGTTCGGGATATCCGAACAACTGTCTGTATATGACCGCAATAATAATGGCTGATGCCATCTGTCCTACCAGACTGAAGCCTGGAACTTTCGCCAACAAAAAGCCCAGAAAGGCAATAAAAAAGGTAAAGGCTATTCCGCCGATCCACAATCCGGTTGAATGATTTTTAGGTGATGGAGCTGCCTTTTTCTCATACACTGCTGCCTGATCATCCCTTTTTTCTCTTAATATGCCCAAATGACTCACCCTTCCATTCTTCTCTTAATGTTAGAATAAGTGATTTGCATGTATAAGGAAAATAAATCATTATAATAGTAATGATAAGTAAAACACATAAAGGGGTCAGACCCCATAAGAGATGACCCATAAAAGAAGATCCCATAAGGGAGTGATTGAGGCATGGATCAGCAGCTGGAAGTGTTTATTGCGGTGGCAGAAAAGAAAAATTTCTCACGGGCTGCGCAAGAACTCCATATGACACAGCCTGCAGTAAGCCAGTACATTCAGGCGTTGGAACGGGAAGTAGGGACGCGGCTCCTGGAACGGACGAATAAATATGTCAAACTGAACAAGGCGGGGGAGATCGTTTACGATCATGCAAAAGAGATTCTCGGTCTTTACACCAAAATGCAACGGCTTGTCGACGACCTGACGAATAAGACGAGCGGTCCGCTTGCGATTGGAGCAAGTTATACCTTCGGGGAATACATCCTGCCTCACATCCTTGCGAACATGCTTGAGGAATATCCGTTGGTTAATCCCACAATTTCCATAGGAAACACTCGCGACATTGCTGAATTTGTTTTGAAGCATCAAATGGACGTCGGGATCGTGGAAGGGGATTTCCAGCATGATAAGCTGGTGATCGAGCCGCTCGCCGAAGACAAGATGTTTATAGTCGCATCTCCCGATCATCAACTCGTCAAAAAGAAAAAAGCAACACCGCAAGACCTTGTAAAAGAAAAATGGATTGTCCGGGAAATCGGGTCCGGGACAAGAAAAGCAGCGGACAATATGTTCAAATCCTTGAAAATTTCACCCCAGAACATGATGGAATTCGGAAGCATTCAGCTTATTAAAGAATCAGTCGAGGCAGGGCTTGGTATCAGCCTCTTGTCACAATGGGCCATAAGAAAAGAACTTGCCATGGGCACGTTAAAAATTATCGAGGTCGACGGGCTTCCTTTCATTAGGCTATTTTCTATCGTTACATCCAGTCCGTATCGTACAAAAGCATTGGATACCTTTTTGGAGTTTGTCCGCGAAGTCTCTTCAAATGGTGGATCATTATCTCAGTGATTGGGTATCACACCCTCTCATCACATTGAGAAGAACAGTATGAGTAGTTTTCGAAAAATCAGTGCAGAATGTAGTGGGAAGATGGTTCACGAATATTTCACAGGACCGAACATCCACGGAGATGGTGTTATCAAGGGTTCCGAACAATTTTACGGAGATGATGTCAACAAGGGACTCTAATATCTTTACGGAGATGATGTCAACAAGGGACTCTAATATCTTTACGGAGATGATGTCATCAAGGGCCCCGAACAACTTTTTGCCATCAAGTGACCAATACATCTTTACAAAGATAATGTCATCATCAAGGGATCCCAAATTTTCATGGTGGACATGCACCGAAGTGTTTGCTCTTCAAAACGACAAAAACATCCAAAAAATGAAACTAATCAAACGTTTGATTAGCCTAATGGCGGGCGCCTAGCGGCTGAAAAAGAATTGAAATAATATTTTAACCTTCATAATTGACTACCGTGGTATAATAAATGTTGATCTTATAGAAAATATCAACAAATTATTTGCAAAATCTGATATAATGAATCATCAGTCCAGATGATTTTCATAATGGAGCAAACAATGTCAAAAAAAGTGGACGTACTCGGCATCGAGTTTGATCATACAACCAAAAAGGAAACAATCCATACGTTAGAAAAACGGATAATGGAAAACAAAAAAACGTTTATTGTCACGGCAAACCCTGAAATCGTAATGCATGCTCAGCGGGATCCGCAGTATAAAAAGACTCTTCAGTCTGCAGATTACATAATACCTGACGGCATTGGTGTCATTATGGGAGCCAAACTATTAAAAAATCCGCTTCCAGAAAGAATTCCAGGCTTTGATTTGATGAAAGACCTCCTTCATTTAGCGAATAAGGAATCCTTGAGGGTTTTCTTTCTAGGTGCCAGGGAAGAGGTATTGAATAAAGCAATTGACAATGTAAAGCGTGATTATCCCGGCATTCAAGTTGCCGGCTGTCATCATGGCTTTTTTGAAGAAAATGATTTAGAAGTCGTTTCTATGGTTAAAGAATCGTCTCCCGATATGGTATTTGTCGCCTTGGGATTCCCAAGACAGGAAAGATGGATTCACAACAACTATCATCTGTTTCAAAAAGGAATTTTTATGGGAGTGGGGGGCAGTTTCGATGTACTGTCCGGCACAATTAAGCGTGCACCTGAACTTTGGCGAAAGCTGAACATCGAATGGTTGTATCGATTGATCAAACAGCCGCAAAGGTGGAAAAGGATGGCGTTCCTTCCATTATTTATTTTAAAAATATTGCGGACAAGAAATTAGATTCCAAACTTAGTTGAAAACTGGATAAGATAGAGATATGATGTATTTTAAATATAGCAAACTAGCAAATCCTTATTTTGGATGTTTTCCATGAATATGGACTGGATAGAACGGATGGTTTTTAGCAATCCTGTATAGTAAGGAGGGGTACAAAGTTGGGATTTTTATATTTAATACTTTGTTTTTTAGCCTCAGTGCTCATTACCCCTTTTGTAAAAAAACTTGCGCTCAAATATAAAATAACGGATCAGCCGAATTACAGGAAGGTGCATACAACCTTGATGCCCAGACTGGGCGGCTTGGCCATATATATCAGTTTCCTGATCGGGCTCCTGATATTCAGACCCCAGGACCCTCATATGTTTTATCTGGTCATCGGCAGTTTGATTATTATTGCCACTGGAGTACTTGATGATATATATGACATCTCCCCGAAATATAAGCTGCTTGGCCAAATCGTTGCTGCAATGGTTGCGATTAGCGGTGGATTTGATTTGGAATTTATCAACCTTCCCTTCGGAGGAGAACTGCAATTCGGCTATTTAAGCATCCCTATTACAATCCTTTGGATTGTCGGAATCACCAATGCGATCAATTTGATTGATGGTCTGGATGGCCTAGCTGCAGGTGTATCCTCCATTGCGCTCATAACGGTCAGCTTTATGGCCTTTTTACAAGGGGACCTATTTGTATTAACCATCGCCATGATGATTTTAGGAAGTACACTGGGCTTCTTGGTCCATAACTTCTATCCGGCAAAAATATTCATGGGCGATACAGGAGCCTTATTCCTTGGTTATATGATTGCTTTGCTATCACTACTCGGTTTTAAAAATATCACCTTTTTCTCATTGGTTATTCCAGTCATTATTCTGGGAGTCCCTATTTCGGACACCTTCTTTGCAATTATAAGAAGGTTGATCAATAAGAAACCTTTGCTGGCGCCAGATCAATACCATCTGCACCACCGCCTGCTGAATTCCGGATTTTCGCACCGGCAGACAGTGCTGCTCATCTATGGAATCGCAGTGATGTTCAGTCTTGCCGCGGTTATTTTCTCAATGTCGACCGTGTGGGGGTCACTGCTCCTGCTTGTAGTATTGATCCTCGGTATCGAAATATTTGTAGAAATTGTTGGACTCGTCAGCAAAGATTATAAACCGCTCCTTCGCTTTATGGCAGGGAAACAGTCGGAACGCATAGAACGCAGAAAAAGAGCTTGAGAACGGATGTGGAATTTCATCCGAACTCGTGCTCTTTTTGTTATGACTTACATATTTGAAAAAAGCGCTGGGCAAATAGCATTCACTATTAGCCCAACCAATTTCAAAATAGCCTCATTTTATCGTTTTAAATATTTTCCACTTACATATCCGACTTTACCTTTAAGATTGATACGGTACCAACCGTTTGAAGTTTTTCCTGTTACATTGATTTTGGCATTCTTTTTCAAATAACCGATGGACTTATAATTTGTGTTATTGCCCAAGCGAACGTATAACTTACTTGCTGTAACTTTATATTTTCCATTGGCTTTGGTAACTTTGATAGCATTTGATTTAGCCGCAGCCGTCTTGAGTTTCAAATAGGCCCCGCTGACATAGCCAGTTTTCCCTTTAAAGGTAATTCGGTACCAGTTGTTAGAGGTTTTACCAGTGACCTTCACCTGACTGTTCTTTTTAAGAGCACCCAAGGAGGTGTACTTAGACCCGTTTCCTGCACGTACATTCAAAGAGTTGGCCGTTACAACATATGTCCCGCTCGCTTTAGTGACCTTATTTGAATTGTTTTTTGGTTTGGAGACAGGCTTAGGAGCAGGTTTGGCCGCAGCCGTCTTAGGTTTCAAATAAGCCCCACTGACATAGCCGGTTTTCCCTTTAAAGCTGATTCTGTACCAATTGTTAGAAGTTTTACCAGTGACCTTCACTTGATTGTTCTTTTTAAGAGCACCCAGGGAAGCGTACTTAGAGCCGTTTCCTGCACGTACATTCAAAGAGTTGGCTGTTACAATATATGTCCCGCTCGCTTTAGTGACCTTATTTGAATCGTTTTTTGGTTTGGAGACAGGCTTAGGAGCAGGTTTGGCCGCAGCCGTCTTGAGTTTCAAATAAGCCCCACTGACATAGCCGGTTTTGCCTTTAAAGCTGATTCTGTACCAATTGTTAGAAGTTTTACCGGTTATCTTCACCTGACTGTTCTTTTTAAGAGCACCCAGGGATGCGTACTGAGATCCGTTCCCTACACGTACATTCAAAGAGTTGGCCGTTACCACATATGTCCCGCTCGCTTTTGAAACCTTAATGGGCTCGTTTTCTGGTTTAGTCTCTGCAGGTTTCACTTTCAAATAGGCACCGCTGACATATGCCGGCTTTCCTTTAAAGGTGAACTGGTACCATCCTTTAGAGGTTTTCCCTGTTACTTTCACTTGGGTGTTCTTTTTTAAAGAACCCACTGATGGATAGTTCGTACCGTCACCTGCTCGAACATTAAGAGAATCTGCGATTACAATGTATGTTCCACTCGCTTTGGAAACAGCAATTTTATCTTTGGCTGGAGTATCGGCAGAGGAATTTCCATCTGCACTACTTCCCTTTGTTGGCAAAGCCATTGCATTCGCCACACCTGTAGAGATCGCTTCAGCTACATCCTCTAGAAATCTTTCGTTTTTTAATAAATCCGCATCTGATTTATTGTCAATGAAAAGGATCTCCAGTAATATGGAAGTCATCTTTGATTCTCTCAAGACGTGAAAGTTTGCCTGTTTTTGTCCACGGTTTTTCTTTTTATAACTCTCCAGAACTTTGTTGATTTCTTTGTTTATCGCAGCCTGGACCTTTTTATCTTCTGCTGTTGCATTTTTATTATGAGTATAATCTTCATAGCCCGTTCCACCACCAGCATTGATATGAATGGAAAGAAACAGATTGGCTCCCCAGGCATTTGCAAGATCTGTCCGTTGTTTCAATGATATGTAAACATCGGAATTACGAGTCATTTTCGTATGAACATCATAGTGGTTGAGTAGATTTTGGTTGACTTTTTGGGAAATATTTAAGGTGAGATCCTTTTCGCGCAGCCCGTATCCGATTGCTCCTGAATCCGATCCTCCATGTCCTGGGTCGATGACGACTTTCTTAAACGATTGTGCACTGGCTGATTGGACAAGCGGAACGAAAATTAAACTCATTGCCATCAAAATCACTAATAATTTCCTTTTCATTGATACTCTCCTTCAGTTTAGTCATCTATGAAAAAAGCTGAACCGGAGTTCGTCGCATCTTACATACTCTTGCCTCGTAAGACGGCAAAACGTCCCTTCAAACCTGACTTGTTACTTTAATACTAATAAAATCTTTCACTCTTTTATTATCGGAAATTAGTATGGTGTTTTTATGCTTTTTTACCCATCTTGCATATTTTCAAAGTTCAAAATTTGTAAACCTGTTGTAAAATTTGATTAATATGATTGAACTTGTTCGAAGGAGGGATCAAGAAGGGGGCTATTAACCTGTTTTAGGGCGAATAGTATTGTACTGGCGGGGGTTGCTAGATCTAAAAAAATTAAAATGAGGAAGGGGTTATGGAATGAAAAAAAACATATGGATAAAAGTGCTTTTCATAGCGATGTTATTTGTTCCAATTGTATTGGGAAATAAGGCATATGCTGCAAATTTGAGTTCGTTAGGCGATGGTACATACACAGTTGGAGAAGACATTTCCGAAGGGTTGAATAAGTTCAGTATTTCAAAGGGAGAAGCTGATATTACAATAAGCAGGGGAAATATCGAGTTGGTTTCTGAAACTCTCGATAGTGACCAAAATAATTCTCCTGATCAATTGACAGCCAATTTAAATGATGGAGATACAATTGAGGTCATCCTGCATACTGAAGCTGAGAATATGAACGTTCAAGAAATGTCAAAGTTGGATTTAACAAAGATTTCAGCTGGATATTATGAGGTTGGAACAGATATTCCGGAACGTACTCAATAGAAAGTAATAAGGCCTCAATTAATATTTTTGATAACAATTATAATGAAAAGGCTCATATTGATGTAAATCCTGATGAGTCGGTTGAACAGCAGCTTTTAGAAGGAGATAAGGTTTATATTCATGGTTTAACAGGTACAGTTAATCTTAAAGAAGAAATAATGGTACCTCAAAGTATTACTGTAAATAAGTCCAGCTTATCCCTAATGGTAAACCGGACTGCTCAATTAACCGCGCTACTGTTCTCCCAGACACTGCACTTAATAAAAGCGTAAGCTGGTCAAGCAGTAATCCGGAAATCGCAACTGTGGATCAAAAAGGTAATGTCAAAGCACTGAAAGCCGGAAAGGCTACAATTACCGTTACAGCAAAAGGTGCTGACTCAGTTAAGACAAACATTCCAGTTACTGTGACAAAGGTCATCCCTTCTGGAATAAAGTTAAGTAAAACGAACCTAAATATCGCAACAAAACAAACATATAAGGTAAATGCAACCGTAACACCGTCGGATGCGACAAATAAGACGGTCCATTGGAAAAGTTCAAATACAAAAGTGGCAACCGTTGATTCAAAAGGGAATATCAAAGGAATTGCCAGCGGAACCGCGACTATTACGGCAACTGCCAAAGATAATCCCAAAATTTCGAAAAAGGTAACCGTAAAGGTTTCGCCTAAAACAGTGAAATTAAACAAGTCCAGTTTATCTTTAACGGCAGGTAAGACAGCCACACTGAAGGCGACCGTTTCACCATCTGACAGTACCGATAAATCGGTAACATGGAAATCATCCAATCCGAAAATTGCAACAGTGACCAGTAAAGGAAAAGTAACAGCAAAATCAAAGGGTTCGACTACGATTACAGCAACTGTCAAAGGCGCAAAATCCGTAAAAGCAAAAGTCACTGTCAAATCGCCGATTGCAGCAAAATCAATCAAACTAAACAAAAAGTCTGCTACTTTAAGTAAAGGAAAAAGCTTAACTTTAACTGCTACCATAAGTCCAAAAAAATACCACAGATAAAACAGTCAAGTGGAGATCATCCAATACAAAAGTAGCGACTGTCAACAGTAAAGGAAAAGTAACGGCAAAAGGAGCAGGAACTGCCAAGATTACGGCCAGAACGACCAATGGCAAAACAGCTACTGCAACGATTACAGTCCCTTACATAAAAACGTTAAGTGCAGGGACTTGGAAAGCAGGAAAAGATTTACCGGCTGGGCGTTATTTGATTACAACGAAATCCGGCAGCGGGAATTTAGTGATTACCATGAAATCGTATGACCGTTTTGTTAATGAAATATTATCGAGTAAAGACGATGGATTTGGTGTCACTCGTGTAACGACTGATATAAAGGCCGGGGACAAAATAGAAATAATGGGGTTAAACAGTGTCCAGTTTACCCGTGTAAAAAATGTAAAAGCCAATACATTGCATTCCGGCTACTGGACAGTTGGCAAAGATATAGCTCCTGGAAAATATAAGATAACAACACCGAAAGGATCTGGAAATTTAATTATGTTCAGGGGAAAAAGCTTGCTTGTAAATGAAATCCTTTCAAGTAAGTCTGATAAGTACTCTGTTAAAAGTGTAACAACTACACTTAAGTCAGGGGATAGGATCCAGATAGCCGGCTTAAATAAGGTGAATTTTACAAGAAAGTGATACGAGAGCATCTGCTCTTTTACTTAGCTTTGGGCGCCTTGAGACAGGCGCCTTTTAGTTTGTTCATGTTGAGCGATAATAAAGTTGTTTAATTTACCTCTAGTAAAATATAAAATGCTTCCAGGGCAAGACCACTCGGCAGTTATGATGGCCCCGAACGTATTGGCCAATGCAGTGGTGAAATTTAATCATCAAAATCAAAATTGAGTATCGATATAATATTATTGTCTTGATAAACTTCCAAAAATCGGCTCCTATCATTGAATAGAACTTAGATTTTTAAACGACTTTATTGTTACTATTTAAGTTCGGTAAAACATTAATTTAAATGTAGTGTTTTCAAAATAAACCATAATGATTAAACATAGAAAAAATCCCTGATATCAATCAAAAAGCAGGGATTTTTGGCATTTTAATGGACTTAGGTAAATGAATAAACTATTGTTGCTTATTTAAGAAAAGCCCCTGTTAGCTTAATAAGTTTTTAATTTGTTGAACAAATTTTCCTAAACATTAATATATCCTTCTAAATAAGATACAGCTTCTCCAGACATTTTTACCGTTTCACCTAAATCAGTACAATAAAGCTTTCCGCCTCTTTCTGATAATTGCAATGCGACAAATTCATTTTTATTCAATATATTCTTCCAATACGGAACTAACGTACAATGAGCAGAACCAGTAACTGGGTCTTCATCTACTCCTGCCTTTGGTGCAAAAAATCTTGATACGAAATCTACTTCTTTTCCTTTAGCTGTCACTATTACACCAAAACCATCCAGTTTTTTTAGTTCATCCATATTTAATTCAAGACCTAAAATATCTTGTTCTGTATCAAATACCGCCATATAGTCTCTTGACTTATAGACCTCTTTAGGTACTTTACCTAAACCTTTAATAAGTTCCTCTGGAGGATCGCATTTTTCTCCTTCTCTAGAAGGAAAACTCATTGTAAATAGACCGCCATCCTTGGATACTTCTAAAAGTCCACTTTTTGTATTAAACTTTATATTCTTTAAATTCTCATCTAAATAAGTGCATATTACATAAGCAGACGCTAATGTTGCATGTCCACATAAGTCTATTTCCCCTTTTGGGGTGAACCATCTCAATTCATATTCATCCTCTTTTTTTACAAAAAAAGCTGTTTCAGATAAATTATTTTCTGCTGCAATCTTTTGCATTAAATCATCTTTTATCCATTCATTTAATGGACATATTGCTGCTGAATTTCCTCTAAATTGTTCATTTGTAAACGCATCAATCTGATAAATTGGTATTCTCATTTCCATAATCTCCTTATTAAATTACTTTGATTAACACTATAATTTTGATTAGGTAAATTATACATTATTAAAGATGAAGTATTTAACTATTCGGCCAGTTAGTTCAATAACACAGGCTCTTGTTTTTCTTCTAATTCATATACTTCATTCCACTCTATTCCACAAGCCGCCGCTTGTATTTTAGGATCGTATTTCTGGCCACTTTTTAAAATTGTATAGATTAAATTTGCTATTTTACCACAAGGTGACCAATTGTCTTTTTCTTTATCATTCCTTCTTCCACTTTACGATCATAGTAGGCTTTCTTTTCCCATTTGCTAACATCATCATAGACATCTGAAAAAGTACCCGACGTGCTTCTCGAACACCACTATATGTCTGTTTTGCTGACCGTACTGAAGTGCCAGATTGAGAATTTTCAGCCGATACACCTAACTATTTCTTAAATTCTTTGTATGTCTTAAATCGATCTATATCGCCAAAAACACCGATTAGAGTACAAGTAATATTTTCACTTACAAAAGGAAAAGAAAGAAGTAATTCCGTATATGGATGTGGTTCAATTCCTTTTTCGGGGTCTCCTCTAAGAAGAGAATGGATTTCTACATCGATCAGTTGAATGCTTTCCTCAAGCCTCAAGGCTACTTCAATTACCCATTTCTGCCTTCCTACTAGATGTTCTACGGGTACAGCCACAGTTGTGGCATAATTTTAGATAATGCTTTAGCTGCCTTTTTCTCTACATTCTTAGCGCCTGCTTTAGAGATTGCCTTATACAGTTCATCTACCGATGAATTCTTCATGTGAAGGTCCGTAGGGTATTCTAATACTAGTTTCATGACCGAAGAAGTACCCAATTTTTTAAATGCTTTATTTAAGTATACCAACATAGAACTGATAGAACTTACGAGTATCTTGAGATTTATCATTCGAATGATTCCCATAATTAAAAGGCAAGAATTTAATCAATATCCACCGTTTTCCCACATTTTTACGAATAACACATAATCCTCATATTATGGTAAATTTTTTCCCATTTTAATATAGAAATTCACTAAACATGTTACAATTAGACTATATTTTTCCATAAGTTTCTTAGCGCTTGGGAGGGTGAGGAACTTGCTAGAATGAGATGGATTACATATAACACACTTTTTAGGGGGAGCAAATGAAAAAAATATCCATTATTATTGTAATAATCCTAATTATCTTTTTACATCCAAATCAATTACATGCTGAGGAAGTCCCAAAAGACCAACTTGAGAATATATCTCCAGATACAATGCAGCCAGAGGACAAAGAAGAGAACATGGAAGAGAACATGGAAGCCACTGATCAGAGGACAGATACCCCTGTACAAGTGATTCAGGATAGTCAAGATACAGCAGTGGAGAAAAAAGAGGCTGCATCTGAACCTGCGTCTGAGAAAACAAGAGTTGACGAGCCTTTAAAGCCGACAGCACCAAAAATTCAAAAACAAAAACTGCAAGTAAAATCAGTAAAATCAACCCAATCTGTGGAGGAGAAAAAAGTAAGCAGACTTGGGCATATAAGCAACTCTAAAGTGAAAATCTATTCTAATCAAAAATTGAATTCTTCTAAAGCAGCCGGATCGACATATACAAACCAAGTCTATTACATTAAAAGACAAGCAACTATAAAAGGAGAGACCTATTATTTAATTAGCAGACAACCAAGCGATCAAAAAGGTGTAATTGGCTGGGTAAAAGCTAAAGATATGTCAACCCGGAAACATACAGTAGTAGACAAACAGAAAAAAGTGTTTTATGTAAAGGGAACCGGTAGTGCTTATAGTAAAGCGTGGGGCGGTAAAAAAGATTTTACATATTCCAGCCTGTCAAAGTATAAGAATCTAACTTTTCAAGTTCATCTGACGGAAAAAGTCGGAAATAACGTCTGGTATCGAGGAAAGCTTGGCGGAAAAACGGTTTGGATTATGAGCAGCAATGTTGTTCAGGCTAAAGAAAGCAAGACAAGCAGACTCGGTCATATCAAAAATTCAAAGGTTAGAATCTATAAAACACTGGGTTCTCCATCCTCCATAGCAGCAGGTTCAGGACATACAAATTCAGTTTACTATATAAAGAAGCAGTCCATTATTAATGGGCAGACCTATTATTTAGTCAGTAAGCAGCCAAGCAGCACAAAAGGTGTTATCGGTTGGGTAAAATCGACAGATATGTCTTCATACCGCCATATAGGTATTGATAAAATCGTTAAGAAATTTTATATAAAAGGGACCGGCCGCGCCTACAGTAAGGCTTGGGGAGGAAAAAAGGACTTGGTGTATTCTGACCTAAAGAAATACACCAACAAAACATTTGATGTAAATCTTACCGAAAAGGTCGGTAACAATGTTTGGTATCGAGGAACCTTGGACGGTAAAACGGCATGGGTTCATTCTTCTTATGTAAAAGAAACGAAAGACAATTATATCCAGCATAATTTGACCCTTAAAGAAGCAGTCGAAATTCAGATGAGGAATAAGCCGCAAACAGATAAATACCGTGATAAAAATGCATTTGTTCAAAGTAATAATATTAATATTGTAAAAACAGGAGAAGTGAAAGGAAGTAAAGTAGGATTGCGGACTTCGCCAAAAATTGGCGATAATGTGCATACAACAGTTAAAAATAAAACCAAGGTGACCATTTTGGGTACTGTGACCGGAGACCAATCTGAAGGAACCAACAAATGGTATAAGATAAAACATAACAACAAGGAACTTTACGTAGAGTCCTCAATGGTTGATCTAAAGGGAACAACAGCCACTACCAAATCCAATGTTAATGTTTTGGAATCAGCAAATTCCCAGAGCCATGTATATGCAACACTTTCGAAGGGGACAAAAGTCACTATTGTAAAAGAAGGGAAAACCTGGCATGAAATTAAATATGGGACTTGGAGAAATGCAAAGGCCAGTGATGTCAAACAACATGTAAATCCTGATAATAACAGCCGTTATCAGCATTTAGTATTAAGTTCAAGCGCTGGCGTTTCCGCGTCAGAATTGAATAAAGTATTAGCCGGTAAGGGTACTTTGGAAGGGATTGGAAAGGCGTTTATAGAAGGCGGAAAAAAATATAAGGTAAATGAAATATATTTAATTTCCCATGCATTTTTGGAGACAGGGCAAGGAACATCCCAATTGGCTACAGGAATTGAAGTAGGAAAAGATAAAAAAGGCGAACCTGTCCTAGTGACGTCCAGTAATCGGAAAAACTTAAAAGGTATTAAAAAAGTATATAATATGTTTGGAATCAAAGCGCTTGATTCCTGTCCAAACACGTGTGGCGCCGTACACGCCTATGAACAAGGATGGGATACACCGTCAAAAGCCGTAATCGGCGGAGCAGAGTTCATTGGACAACAATATATCCATAACCAATACAAGCAAAATACCGTCTATAAAATGAGGTGGAACTTTGTCAATCCGTCAAAGCAGTATGCAACAGATATTGGCTGGGCAGTAAAACAGACGGCAAGAATCGAGTCGCTCTACAAGCAGTTGGAAAATCCGGATATGGAGTTTGAAATTCCCAAGTTCAAATAAGTTCTTATAGAAAAGGCATCTAAGGTCGATGGAAAATGACCTTAGATGCTTTTATATTCAACGGTAGCCAAAATCAGATCTCGCTGACTTTATGGGCAGCCCCATTTCTACATTCAATTTTCCTCATGATCAGCCGGTTTAGCCATCTCTGTATTATCATAAGTGGCAATGTCCAGATGCTCTTTGAGCTTCCCTTTTACTTCAGCCAGGTTATCTTCATCAAGCTGCCAGTAATAAATATTTTGCCCTTGGCTGTTCATGATCCGAGTATCCTGGCCTTCCAATGTGTAAGCTTCTATATTTAAATCGCCGGCAACAGCATAGTCAATAAATGCTTTGATTTCATCGAATGTCATATCCGTCCGCATGTTTTCTCCGATTGCATCAATTACTTTTCCATATTTGGATATGGAAGCTCCACTTGCTGCTTTTTTAGCAATGGCCTTCATGATTTCCTGCTGGCGTTTACCGCGCTCTATATCATTGTCAAGCTTTCTTGTCCTTGCAAGGGCCAAAGCTTCTTCACCGTCAAGTGTTTGCCAGCCTTCCTCCAACGAAATGGCATTTGCTTTATCTTTCGAGTTCTGTTCGGAAAAAGCATATGGAACATCAATGTCTATTCCGCCTAAAGCATCGACCACCGCCATGAACGCTTCGAAATCGAGGCGTACATAATAGTCAACCGGAATTTCCAACAAATCTTCAACAGTCTCAATGGTAGCACGAGGGCCACCGTATTTGTGAGCATGGTTAATCTTTGTATTATAACCAACCTCTTTGATATAGACATAAGAATCACGAGGAATGGTCAACAGCTTAACTGATTTTTCTTTTTCATTCAGAGTGGCGAGCATAAGGGCGTCGGAGCGTGCATTGTCAGAGAATCCGCGCTTTTTACTCTCGTCAATTCCGATAAACAAAATGGAAACATTATCAATATGAGGATCCACCTTTTTCTCGCGAAGATCGGATTTGCCACGATCATCAAAGAAGGAACCGCTCATCATATTTTCAGCTTTTTTATATAAATAGGTACCGTAGGAAGCGCTGACTGCAGCAACCAACAGTAATGGAAAGATGGCGAACCAAAATATGCGCCTTCTGCGCTTTTGTTTTTTAGTTACTGTAGAATTATGTCGTCCCATATGGGTTGAACTCCTTTTCAATTATAGATGCGCTACTCTCTATAATACTATCATTTCGCTCAACCGTACATACCCTTACCTAGAAATTTATCCACTATTTGTACCTTCGACTGTTTTTGTTTCAGCGTATATCGCTTGAATTAGCCGGCGGCTTGCGGATCCTGTCGAATATTCATTCCACTCATTTGCAAAAGTTTCAATTTCGTTACATTTTAACTCATTTGTTTGAATGGCATCTACAAGTTCAGTTGTATTTTTGACAATCGGACCTGGAACAAGCTGATCGTAAGGCTCCCAAAATCCCCGGGATTTAGAATATTCCTCCAGGTCATATGCAAAAAATATCATCGGTCTCCTTAAAAGCGAAAATTCAAAGGGGATAGAGGAGTAATCGGAAATTAAAAGGTCAGTTACGACCAGTATGTGATTGACATCCGGATAATCGGATACATCATATACAAAGTCTGGATATTGATTGGCAAAATCAAAGCGGACAGCAGGGTGAAGCCGCAACAATAATGTATATTCATCTTTTAATTCCTGATACATATAATCGATATCCAGTGGAAGCGACGTAATTTTGAAATCATCTTCACGATAAGTTGGAGCATATAAAATGACTTTTTTATCACGAATGCCTGAGTATTTCTTTTTTAAAGTATCGGCAATTACCTGCATTTCATGCTCGTCAAAAAAGAAGTCCGTCCGAGGAATTCCTGTTCTAAGAATATTCTCTTCTCCAATTCCAAAACTTTGACGATAGATGTCCGCCATTTTTTCCCCGCCTACAACTACGTAATCAAATTGGATATATACCTTTTTAAAACGTTCAATCGCATGAGGGGAGCGAGATTCATTGGAAGGATCCCTTAGTCCGAACTGCTTGATTGCGCCAGCAGCATGCCAAAGCTGGATGCATTTTACATTTGCTTTAAACTTGACCGCTGCCAAAAAGCCGAAATAATTATCGATGAAAATATTTTGTGAAGTCGCCAAGTGGTAGATAGAGCGAATCCAATCAGGAAAATGTCTTGGTTCAAAATTCAATACCTTTCCATCAAAGTCTACCCGGCAAGAAGCAGTCTTCAAGATAACAATTTGATCTTCCGTCCGTTTTTGCAGTTCTTTCATCACAAACAAAGCATTGTCCCCAAAGGAAGCAACGAAAGTTGTTTTCTTCTTTTGGGGACAAATGCTGAATAGATTAAAGAAAAAGCGAAAAACAAACAGATAGAACTGGATGGCGATCTCTCTAACCATTGTTCGCTTTATTCAAGTCTTTTTTTATTTTTGTCGTTGAGATCCCGACTGTTCTCGGAAGATAAACGACCTCACAATATTCTTTCAAGAAGTCAAACTTCCCTTCCCAGTCATCACCCATTACAAAGACATCGACATCATGCTTTTGAACATCTTCCACTTTCTGCTCCCAAGTATGCTCAGGTATAACTTCATCCACATACCGGACCGCTTCCAAGATCGCTTTTCGCTGCTCAAAAGTGTAATAAGCCTTCTTTCCTTTCAGGGCATTAAACTCGTCAGATGAAATGGCCACAATTAAATAATCACCGTACTCTTTTGCACGACGCAAAATATTAATATGTCCTGTATGGAGTAAGTCGAATGTTCCATACGTGATTACTTTTTTCATTATAGACCCTCCGTTAATAAGTAGGTACTATATCAATCGATAAAAGTCCGTCTAAAAACCTCATCATCCATTATACTTGATTTATTTAAAAATAAAAACCACACTTTTTAAAACAAAAGGCCATTTACTGAAAGTTGTATGACTTTAAGGCATTTCGGTCTGGAACGCGG
Organism: Siminovitchia fordii DSM 16014 = CIP 108821; assembly: GCF_000374565.1. Classification (GTDB taxonomy): domain Bacteria; phylum Bacillota; class Bacilli; order Bacillales; family Bacillaceae_C; genus Siminovitchia; species Siminovitchia fordii. The sequence continues at coordinate 30,612 of NZ_KB894702.1, forward strand.
TACCTTTAATATGGAAATGTGGATATCTGTAAATGGTATCCCTCAAAATCTTTTCTTGGGTAATGGCCAGCCAAACCTTTTGATGTTTCTCGACATGGGTTTCGCTTGATTATAAAGTCAGCTTTCAACGTACAGACCTTCAAACTTTGGAGCTGTCACAAATTGGCATCATACAAATGCTTGCCGATAATACTTTATTAGCTGTAATTTGTTTGCTAGTAGGTTTTGCATAATATCGCCCACCAGGTGAGGTTGAAATTCACCTGGTGTGTTTTATACTTGGTTAACCGGATTTGGATGAATGTTGGATGCGATTCAAGTTATTCCTTGTCAAAAGTGAAAAACCGATCAGGTAACCAATTTGCTCCAAATAATGCATCATAAACAATGCTCCTGTAATCATCAACCAACTCAAAAATATCGTCTTCTAAGTCTTCATCTTTGACTTTGCCTTGGTCTGTTACGACGAAATTATTTCCTATCCTTTTTACACCCTGATTCAATAACTCATCCATCAATCCTTGAAAAGGTGTCACATAATAGTTCCCTTCTCTTAATAAAACAGTCGTAAAGAATATTGGAGAAATACCATCCAATTTTAAACCTCCATCACTTCGGCCATGGTTCATATAAATAAACCATGGTGTTTCATGGAGTTGGTCATTCGGAAACTGATCTTCAAAACCTCTAAACAAACTTGGAAAATGATCCCCGTAGAGTACCAGGTTAATTTCTTTATCGGAAGAAGCAAACTCCTTTACAAGCTGATCTATAGCTTCATCCGATGCTCTTAAACCTTGAAGATAATTTACTAATCCTTTCGATTCTTTTTCAGGATAAACCTGAAAATTAATCTCCGGTCGATAGTCCATATCGGGAATTTCTCCTGTATATGGAGAATGATTTTGCATTGATAAAACATGAATTAAGCCAGTCTCATCATTACTCGCAACTCTTAATATATCTTTGTTTAACGCTTCGTCAGATACCCTCTTATGAGTCCCGAGTTTTTCGGTATGCCTAATTCCATTATCTAAAAATAGGAAGTCGTCAAAGCCAATGGCTTTGTAAACAGAACGCCGTTTATATAAATGAGCTGTATAAGGATGAATTGCCACTTTATCCTTTTGATAAAAATCCAAAATAGTATGGTGGTTCTTCGACTGGACATAGAAGTCAGAATAAGGTGTAACCGACAAGGGTTCATTAAATACTTCTAGACTAAAAGAAGTTAAAACTGACCATTCTATATTTGCAGTCCCTCCGCCAATATACTGACTGTACATCTTTCCACCGATATGATCTTCTATCATTTTAGAAATATTTGGAGTTGGCGTTTCGTTTTTTATTAATCCAGGCAATCCAATCGGATCAATTAATGTTTCGCTTAAATAAAAAATGGTTTGGGAATCTTTCAATAAATTATCTCTATTTTTATTAATTTTTCCTGCTATTTTAGTATATTTATCGTTGATTCTATGCATGTTTTTCTTATGATAATGAGCTGGTTTATTCATATAATCAGGTTTAACTGTTTGAATAAAACTCGGAATAAACCCATTCTGCTGAGCCCGTAAAACAGGGTTCCAATTATGGACGTGTACCTCTTCATATTTCAACATGTATTTATTATAAATGCCTGGCTCTGTGAAAATGATGAATAACGGGATAAGAGCAATTAAAAGAATCCCAACCCTAGTCCTAATCCCTATTTTAAAATTCATTTTTTTGGATATTCCTTTACTGATGAAATGAAGAATAGCAAGTAATGAAATAACCGATATAACAATGAGTAAAGCTATTCCAATTGGCACATCAATAAAAGATAATAGTTCCTTAGGCGAGCCAATTGTCTGCAATTCCTTAAATGTAATAAATTCATTTCTCTCTTTTACTTTAATTTGATTTGCAAAGACAAGGGCACCGAATAGTAAATTTGTCATTAATATACTAACAATAAAAGTGCCGAAGATTGCATACATAATTAAGAAAATTAAAAATACAAATGAAACCCCATTGTAAAACGAGTCATTTACACGAAAATTTGTATCCATAGAAAAATCTATGAATAAACTTTTATTAAGCCACTCAACTATCACGGTAGAATTAAGCCCCATAACTACACAAATCAACAAAAAATATGATCCTAAAATAATTTCCTTTTTCCACTTAGACATCTATCTTTCACTCTCTCGAAACATAATTATAAAATTTAGTTGGGATAAACAAGATATTTGATATAGAAACATACACTAAAAATAGTTTAAATATTAATTAAGATGGGTATTGTATCTCCTACTTTTATTGGAATAGTTTTTAACCTATTACAAAAAAGTCTGTTTCATATTTTGATAATTTTTTGAATGGCGACCAGTTCCTTTTATGATTGATAGGTCGGCTAAGGGTTCAATTGATTAATGAAGCTATTTCATAAACACCTTCATTTGACTGAAGTAATTTTTTATAAAGTTGATTCCCTGTATAGTCGAAGCCTAAGAGTGTTCAACAAAGGAAGTGATCTTCTAGCCTTTATTTTGTGCCTGAGTCTATGCTCAATATTAAGTAATTGCTGATTCAATTGATCTTAATCTCTTACCTTTTTCATGTATATACCTGCAAATTATATCATTAAACATTATAGATGCTAATGAATATTTATGTATAAGTCAATTGGTAGATATTTTTTCTCGGATAAGTCTTTTTTTAAGCATCCCAGGTTTTCTATAGGGTCTGCTCATTAAAAAAGAAATCCGTTCGGGGATTCCGGTTCGAAGAATTTTTCTTCTCTAACGATCTGTCTTTCAACTCTTTTAACGTAAACAAAGCATTACCCCCAAAGGAAAAACCTCCATTAAATTGTTGAAGCCCTTAAAATAAATAGTTGGAGGAAAACATATTTTTTGAAGTGACCCAAACGTTCAGTATAGAGAAAAAAATACTGTTTAGAAAATAAGTTTTCACTTATTTTCTAAACAGTCCCATGTAAAAGTCAACGTTCTATCATTCTTAAATGATATTTTCGTCTTTTAAAAAATTTACAATCCTCTCGGTATTTTTTCTATCATTAAATTCATTGATTTTTAGATATTTTTCTTGGTATTCTTTTTCTAAGAAATAATTTTGATCTATTGCTTTCTGTACTAAATTCATTAATTCCTTCGAACTATAAGCTATTGGTCCAGGTGCATTTCCATCATTAACAGGGGGGATTGCCTTATAATTTTGGATTAGATAGTCCTTTTCTTCCCAATAAAAAATAGGATAGGCACCCCTAAAAATTCCATCATATATGGCTGAAGAATAATCAGTTATAAAAATCCTACCTTTTTTTAGGGCATCAGTAGGGTTTTTACTAATAATATGTTTGTATTTGGGCATATTTTCATAGATGAATTCAGAAAATTTATTATGAGGTACGATTAATAGCCTATCAATTAAACCTCTTTCCTCGAACGAATCCACTATTTTCATTATCGATTTATAGTATGAAGTTTTTTCAATATTGTTATTGTATACTAAGCTTTCTTCCCAGTAGCGATACGTAGGCATGTAAACAATTTTATCCGCATCTTTATCTAAGTATGCATAATCTAATGTTGCCAATCCAGTTAAGATCAAATCTCTGTCATCGTAGCCCATTTTATAAAACTCATTTGCCTCTAATTGTGAACTAATGACTGATTTGTACATATTATATAGGTTTTTTCCTTTATGAAACCCAAAAGCCATGGGATTATCTACAGGTTTAGCAAACATTATACCATGTTGAAGAAAAATAAGAGGCACAGACATTATTTTACTACGAATACTATCTATATATAATCGGTCATTTAGTAAATGGTTTGATAGTTCACTAGAAATAAAATAATTTGCACGGAAAATATTTAGGTAATGTTTAAAACTATATTTTTTTATTATTCTATTTCCGTATTTTTCTTTTAAAGGTACATATTTATCAGAGTTTTTGTTAATTATATAAAAGTTCTCGGAAGAACGGGGGTTATGAGACATTACTTTTTCAAAGACCCTAAACCCTGATTCATCTGCTCTCTCACTTTTCTTTTCAAAATAAAGGTTAGTGTTTCTTCCCCTCTTAGGAAAAATTTTTGCAAAGAGCTTTGCAAAATTAATTTTTATTCTATTGGTTAAAGTATATTCTTCGCTAAAAGGCACTAAAGTCACCGTCAAATTTCCATTAAGGTTCGTTCTGAGGACCAGTAATTGTTTTCCCCATTTTTTAAAAGCAAGGGTTTTTGCTTTTTTATCCTTGTGTTTTCTTCTAAGGTTATGGATTATAGTTTCGTTGTCGCCCACATATAAATTATTATGAATTTTATCGTTAATAATAAGGGATTCAATTGGCACTTTAAAATAACCAAACCTTTGAAGGAACTTTATAGATTTAAACGGTCTTACGAAGTTTCCTAGTTTGTGATTGTTAGAGTGTAAATATAAGCTTTCATATACACCTTTTGCTTGGTGAGCGTAATGAGTATACCTCCCTGCAAGGATCACATGTTTCTTTGTTAAAAATACCTTTAAATTAGGGTGATGACCAGTAACTTTATAAGGTGATCCTCTCATAATAAAGATATAATTTGTACTAGTATAAATATAGTACTTTACTTTATTTATATAAAGGATGCACAAGATATTTTGTTTTTTTGCTCCATGTACAGCCTCTATATTAAATAACTTGTGTTTTTTACCTCTTATCAATTTTTTAAAATTAATTTCAATGCTCTCAAATTTATTACGTATTTCTATACTGTTATTATCAATCAAGTTAATATCTATTTCGTCATGCTTTCTCTCTATAGTTAATAGCACTTTTTGTATTTGAAATTCTTTTCTAAATAGGTCATAGATTATTACTATGTTATATATATCATAATTGGCTGTGGCTATAACAGTATACCGGAAATCAATTGTAGTAAATCCCGCATCATAATGTATTCCATAACGGTTAACAGCCTCAGTTAAAAAATCTTCAATAAAAAAAATAGCTTCTCCATCTGTGTTTTTTAGAACGAGTCTAGAAGAGCCATATTGAACAAGTTGCACTTTTTCATCATAAAAGTTATTAATTTTATAGTTGAATCCATCATTACTTCTAAAATTGTTTTTAATCTCAACATTCTCCAACACTGCGTATGCCATGTTGTTTTTAACATACATAAAGAAAATGTTTTGAGGATTTGGTTGGTACATTAACAAGAGCTTATCTGCTGTCTCATAGGGGTGAACAGCCTTGGGCATGTCAATATTGTTTAAGGATAATTCTGTTGTAATTAATTTGTTGTCTTGTTGAAAAAAGACTTCAATATATTGATCATTATATTCAAATACTTCCAAGGAAGTATCAAAGACCTTAATTAAGGAAACCTCATCGTTTAAAGTCTCCAAATAAGTATCAAGAGTATTCATATAGACACCTCGTCTCCTAGAAAGCAAAGTTAACAAAAAACTTCTATGAAAATATGTCATTAATATTGTTTGTAACCTACTTTGATAAGTATACAAGTTGAACATAAAAAAAACAACGCGAGTAGCTCTTTATGCCTATTAACAAAAAAGAATAAGTATATTTCAACTGATTTTATCCAAATGATCTGTATATTTTAGTTGAGTCCTATAGGAAAACTTAATAATGTTAATAGGTCTGATATTTGTTGATCATTTTGAAAAAAGTATTAGCATGTTATATGATAACGATAGTAAAGTTACAGGTAAAGGATGATAAAATATGCCTACAAAAATAAAAGTAATGACAATTTTCGGGACAAGACCTGAAGCAATTAAAATGGCTCCGCTTGTACTTGAATTACAAAAGCAATCCGAACATTTTGAGTCTATTGTTGCTGTAACAGCTCAACATCGGCAAATGCTGGATCAGGTACTCAAAATATTTAAGATTCAACCTGATTTTGATTTAAATATCATGAAAGATCGCCAAACACTGGTAGATGTGACGAAGGCCGCACTAGAAGGACTCGATCGTGTGATGAAGGAAATTAAACCGGATATTGTTCTGGTTCATGGCGATACATCTACTACCTTTGTGGCTAGCCTAGCTGCCTTTTATAACCAACTCACTGTTGGTCATGTTGAAGCAGGCTTAAGAACGTGGAATAAATATTCTCCATATCCTGAGGAGATGAACCGACAACTAACCGGAGTTATAGCTGATCTTCATTTCTCTCCTACTCGGCAGGCGGCTAATAACTTGATCAATGAAGGAAAAGACAAAACAAATATATTTATCACGGGAAATACTGCAATAGATGCTCTTAAAACAACAGTAAAAGAAAAGTATGATCATAAAGTCTTAGAAAGGATAGGATCTGATCGGCTTATTCTTCTAACTGCTCATCGTCGAGAGAATCTTGGGGAACCAATGAGGAATATATTTCGTGCTATAAAGAGACTGGTTGAAGAATTTTTGGACATTCAAGTAGTGTACCCGGTTCATCTTAACCCGACCGTTAGGGAGTTGGCAAAGGAAATTCTTGATAACAACCCAAGAATTCACTTAATAGAACCATTAGATGTCATAGATTTCCATAATTTTGCAAGTAGATCATTTTTAATATTAAGTGATTCTGGAGGTGTTCAAGAGGAAGCACCTTCTCTTGGGGTTCCGGTTTTAGTGCTTAGAGATACAACGGAACGACCTGAAGGAATCGACGCAGGCACCTTGAAATTAGCTGGTATTGAAGAAGAAAACATATACCAATTAACCAAGGAACTATTAACTAATAAAAACTCTTATGAAAAAATGGCTAACGCTGCAAACCCTTATGGTGATGGGGAAGCATCTAGAAGAATTTTAGAAGCTATTAGGTATTACTTTAAAGAAACCTCGGATAGACCAGCTCCTTTTATTTAAAAATCTAAATAGGGAGTGTGAACGAGTTAAATAAGTGCTGGTTCATCTTCACCTTCAAATAAAAAAATAACGTTGGATAAAACGCCAAATAAGAGGCCAGATCCGGCGCTCTAGGTTCATCACTAGGAATTGTAAGGTTATGAATCAACAATAATTTTCCATGATAGCTTCCAGCACTTCCACAGAGGCAATGCTCCTTGGTTTCCTAATAGCTATGATCTAGAGTTTGATACTTCGAGATTTATATAAAAGTAGAGACGCCACGATTCTTTTGAAAGAAACAGGGCGTCTCTACTTATGTAACGGACAAAATGCACTTGTAATCATCATTTAATACTTATAGCAAAGTTGTCCCCTATGGTAGTATAGAAATCAATTTTTCTCTTATCATGATTAACAATTCTTCTTGTGTCCATTTTGATGAAGAGCTTCCTATATAAAGCATACTTGATAAACGTTGCATAGCTTGATGAAGACAGCTCCACTAATTGTTCATATGGAATTTTGACTTCGTAAGTATGATCCTGTATGTGTCGAATAGGTAACTCTATCTCGTTTAATTCATTGTCTCTTTGGCGAATAGTAAACGAGTTAATTTCATTAATCTGATCACCGTAGATGTTAAATCGCAAAACTAAATGCTCTTTTTCCTTCAATGAGGTAGTATGGTAAGCAAGCATATTGATTCTGGCAAATTGATATTGATCATTGAATGGGAGGCGATAATACGGCAATCCATTTTTAATTATTGTTTCTTTCGTATTGTCTTTGAGGCTCCAGTTTATTAAGGTGACTATATCCTCATATCGACCTTCCTTAAATAAGCTTACGAGTACTTTATGCCAAGGCTCGAAAAAATTGTCAGTGAAGTCATAACGTAATTCTTCTGCCGTTCTTAAGACCTCGGAAAACTTCTTGAAATAATTATCCTTTTTGTCGGATCTTAAAAAATGGTGCCTATTAAATAACCGTGTTATACAATCAAATTCGTACAGTCTGTTTAACACCATTTTTTCAACGTTTTCCGGAAGTTGTTTTTCAATTACATATTTAATTACTTTAATATTTGAATCCGTCTTTTCAAAAATAGAAGTTGTAGTTGTAAGGCTTTTGTTATCTTTTAATCGGTTTGCATAATAAATTACTTCTTTTGAAGTTGAAATTGAAGAGCAATTCGTAAGTACATCAATAAAAAACTGCTTATCCTCAGCAAATTTCATATTTGGGAATCTAAAATTCTTTTCTTTTATAAAGCTTGTTCTCATCATTCTTGCCGTAGGACCTAAATGATGAAATAAATGAGGGATAGTGAAGGGATCTATTGAATCTCTTGTTGCACAGTTATTATATTCGCCAGTAACCTCCATTTTTTTTTCCTCGACTTTTATCGTTTTTCCAATAGCATAATTATCTCCAGTTCGCTCAAGAATTTCATAGAGTATTTTCAGACCATTCTTACTGAACCAGTCGTCTGAATCAATAAAGGTGATATATTTGCCAGTAGCTAATTCTATACCAATATTTCTTGGAGTGGCTGGGGATCCAGTATTATCTTTCAGGAAAACCGGAATAATATTTTGATACTGTTCGCTGTACTCTACAATAATACTGCGGGAACTGTCAGTTGATTGATCATCCACAATAATCAACTGAATATTTTCAAAGCCAATAGTTTGGTTGATGACCGAATCAATAGCATTCTTCATTGTATCCTCGGCATTATAAACTGGCATAACAACAGTAACCTTATAGTTTCCATCCAGATTTGAAGAGTGAATATAATATCCTTTTTCATTATACTGATAATTTAATTTGTTATCTCGATCTTCTTTAATGGCTTCTCTCTCTTTTCTAACAGGTGAAAATAGCCGATTTAAAAAGCTCATACTTTTCTTCCCCCTAACACCCATCGTCAATTTAGTATACTGTTTTGATTCTGTTGAAAGCAAGGTAACTCATTAATAAATTATATCCATAAAACGGGTTAAGTAAACTTATAAACTTGACCACTCATTGCTTACAATGCACCGTTTAGTATATAATTTTTGCTGTAGGTTTTTTGAGAGGAGCCGATTCTCATAATGTCTAAAGATAGATTAAGAAATAATGAATTGATAAATTTAAACTTAAATGATAACTCATATAACATGGAATTGTCTATTAGAAAAAGCTACATTGAGGACTGGGATAAATATTTCTTTACATTGAAACAGCGAGGTGGAGTCGGAGAGATAGAAGTACCTTCTGCTGTTAAGGGGGAGGTCTCTGAAGAGTTTTTAATTCTTAATCTTACTCTTCCGCTCGAAAAGCATCCAGATCTGTTAATTGGCAAAAAAATCTGGGATTTGTACTTTAATAGAGAAAAAGAGGAGGATATATTACAGTCAAGGGTCCGCAGCGAGAATGACTACCTCCGATTTTATTCACTTATACTACCAGAACAGGAAAAAATGTTTTATCCATTTACAACAAAAAACAGGAGGCTTTCCTTTTACTGTAACGACTACTGCCTATTCGCAAATGTGGAAGAAGCAATTAATACGGGTAACGAAATTGCTTTTTCCGGTCACTTGAATTACCCCCCGATGTTTAATGAAGAAGGTTATGAAATTAAAAAAATTCAAATGGTGCTGACGAATAATCTGGATGAAGAGATAAATGTGATTCCACTAGAAGAAGTAAATAGGCCTGATCTCTATGAAAAATATAGTGGTAACGAATTATTGTCCAAGGCAGGATTTAAAGGTACCGTCAAGATAAAAAAAGAGACTAATATAGAAAGAAAACTATTTTATAAATTTTTTCTTGTACTGACATATGAGAAGGATGGACAGGAAAAGAATATACGAAGTAACAGGGTACGGTGGCTGAAGAACAATATTGAAGTTCAAAAGAAAGTGATACGAACCACGAATGGTAAACTTAAGGTGCAAATAAAGCCGACAAAGAAATCAAAGTTTCTATCGTTGCAAATATCAAATTATAAATTCAAAGAAGAGATTATTAATGAAGCTAAGAGAAAGTGGGTAAAATTTAGAAGAGGAAAGTTTGTACAAAAAATATATAAGAATGCCTTTCAACTCTTGGGGAAATTGCCTGTTAAGAAGAATTTAATCATCTTTGAAAGTTTCCATGGCAAACAATATAGTGATAGTCCAAGAGCGATTTATGAGTATATGAAAAGTAAAAATATGGATTATGATATGTATTGGAGCGCAGATAGAAGGCATGTTTCATATTTTAATAACTTGGATGGGGTTAAATCGGTCCGCCGCTTTTCTATAAAATGGCTGTTATTAATGGCTAGAGCCAAATACTGGGTTACAAATGCCAGGCTACCCCTTTGGTTGCCTAAACCTAAAGGGACAATCTACCTCCAAACTTGGCATGGTACTCCACTCAAAAGACTTGCAGCGGATATGGAAGAGGTACACATGCCGGGAACAAATACTGAGAAGTATAAAGCAAACTTTTTGTTTGAAGCAAGTAAATGGGACTATCTGGTTTCCCCAAATGCTTATTCAACCAAAATCTTTAAACGTGCTTTCGGTTTTCAAAAAACAATGATAGAATCAGGCTACCCTAGGAATGACTTTTTAATTAATAGTAATAATGAGGTTGCAATCAGGAAAGTAAAGGAATCATGCCAACTCCCAACTGATAAAAAAATTATATTGTACGCACCAACCTGGCGGGATAATCAATTTTATTCCAAAGGTAAGTACAAGTTTGATTTGCAATTGGATTTAAAACTCTTGAAAGAGGAATTTGGCAACGATTATATAATAGTATTAAGACTTCATTATCTGGTGGCAGAAAACTTAGATTTAACAGGTTATGAAGATTTTGTATTTGACTTATCTATGCATGATGATATTAGAGAACTTTACTTGATCTCTGATATAATGATTACCGACTATTCCTCAGTCTTTTTTGACTATGCCAACTTAAAAAGACCAATGATTTTCTTTGTTTATGATATAGACGATTATCGGGACAATCTTCGAGGGTTTTATTTCGATTTTGAAGCAAAGGCACCGGGACCGTTGGTGAAAACGACAGAAGAACTCATCGTCGAAGTGAAAAAATTAAATGAGTTCGGGTTCGTTCCATCTAAAAATAATGAGGAGTTTTATAACAAATTCTGTTATTTGGAAGATGGTCGCGCAAGTGAGAGAGTTGTAAAGGAAGTGTTTAAAAGTTAATGATTTAGAGGCGGTTGTTGTATAGTCAGCAGCTGCCTCTAATCTTTAATTGTCTTTTGCTCTTCCTACTTGTATAATTTATAAGGATATTGAGGTTTGCTTGTACTTGAAAACTAATGATCTTTTTTAGGGAGGATCAAGAGAAGATCAGGCTTTTGAAAGGACACATTTAATGAAATCTGCATTTCTAGTAATAAAAGAACAAATAGAGCATTTCTATTTAATTAGAAGATTATCCGTGTATGAATTAAAAAGTAAAAATAAAAGTAATTATTTGGGAATGGCCTGGGAGATTATTAATCCAGTCATCCAGATCATGATTTATTGGTTTGTATTCGGAAGTATTCGGCAGAGAGCAGATATTGAAGTAGTGCCGGGTTTTGAAGTCCCTTTTATTCATTGGCTTCTTGGAGGATTTGTCCTATGGACTTTTTTTTACCAATCAACAATCCAAGGGTCAAAGTCTATCTATACAAGACTTCGTATGTTATCAAGAATGAACTTTCCTATGAGTGTGATTCCTAACATTGCTATATTTTCACAGTTTTACACTCATCTGGTTTTATTAGGGGTTACCTTTATAATTTTTCAGATCTCGGGTTACTATGTAAGTGTGTATTTTCTTCAAATTATTTATTTTGTTTTTGCAACATTTTGTTTGGTATTTGCTATTTCCTTAATAACCTCTACTTTATCAACCATTATCAGGGATGTTCATATGTTTTTGAATGCAACTCTCAGGATGTTACTATACCTATCTCCAGTCCTTTGGCAGCTTACTATATTGGATGAGCCTCTGTCGACGATCATGAAAGTGAATCCTCTGTATTATATTATAGAAGGATATCGAGCGGCATTCTTTGGTACCGAGTGGTATTTTATTAACCATTGGCAGTACTCTTTATATTTCTGGGGGCTTGTTGTCGTTTTGCTATTGTTGGGATCGAAAATTCATGTGAAATTTAGAAGGCATTTCATTGATTACTTATAGATGGTTGGGATCAGAATGGAAAAAGCCATTATCGTTAAAAATATCGTAAAAAAGTATAAATTATACAGCGGTGATAAGGAACGGATTTTGGACCTTCTTTTACCCAAAAGTTATGGGGAAGATTTTTATGCACTGGCGGGTGTTAGTTTTGAAGCTGAAAAAGGAGACGTCATCGGGTTTGTCGGAATGAACGGATCAGGGAAGTCAACCCTATCAAATATTATTGCAGGTATTGTTCCCGAAACATCAGGCTCTGTCCAAGTGAATGGACAAGCGGCATTAATTGCTGTAGCAGCCGGTCTAAAGGCAGATTTATCCGGAAGAGATAATATTGAGCTGAAGCTGTTGATGTTAGGATTTTCGAAAGAGGAAATCAAAGAGCTGGAGTCCGAAATCATTGAGTTCTCTGAGCTTGGCAAATTCATTGACCAGCCTGTTAAATCTTATTCGAGCGGCATGAGATCGCGTTTAGGGTTTGCTATTTCAGTAAATGTAGATCCAGACATTTTAATTATTGATGAGGCACTATCAGTAGGAGATAAAGCATTCGCTGAGAAAAGTCTGGATAAGATGAAGGAGTTCAAAAAACAAGGAAAAACGATGATTTTCGTCAGCCACTCTATAGGACAAATGAAGCGGTTTTGCGATAAGATCCTTTGGCTGGAATATGGAATGGTAAAAGATTTCGGTCCGGTAAATGAAATTATTCCAAAATATGAGGCCTTCCTAAATCGTTTCAAAAAGCTCTCAGGAGCAGAAAAAAATAAGTATAAAGAAGAAGCAATGAAAAGGCAGCAAGATGCATTATTAGAAAAAGTCTAATTAAGTAAACCGCCCGCATGTAAATACATACGGGCGGTTTACTTCTGATTGTAAAGCATGTTTCAGATCATATTCGGTAGCACTCGAATTTGCTTCGATATGGATGATAAAATGCCGAAAATACTTACGCTATACCCCTATCAGCTTTCTTGTTTCCACCATGTCCCCACTACTTCACAGTCACCCCAAAGTTATCTCCGATTGTTGTATAAAAATCAATTTTCTTCCCACTATACTCGAAAATCCGCCGCGTGTTCATTTTGATATGCAGCTTCCTGTAATCGTAATATCTGAAAAACATCGTATGGCTTGCGACATTCAACTGTGCCAATAGATCCAGGGGCATTTCGATTTCAAACAGGTTCTCCCCAATACGATGAATAGGCAGCACGTGTTCATTCATTTCGTTGTCCCTCTGGCGAATCACAAAGCAGTTGATCTTATCCAGGTAGTCACCGTAGATGTTGACACGTAAAATGTATTGATCCTCTGTTTTGATATGCTCCTTGTAAACCGCCAACATGTTGATTCTTGCCCACTCATAGGGCTCCTCTAGCGGAAGCCGGTAATACGGCAGGCCATCTTCCCGGATCACCATTTCTTTTGTCGTATCTTTCAAGCTCCATTCAATCAATTTAACGATACTGTCATAGCGCTCCTGTTTGAATAGGTCGACAAGCACCCTATGCCATGGCTCAAAGAAATTCTCTGTAAAGTCGTAGCGCAGTCCCTCGGTCGTCTCGAGCACCTCTGCAAATTTTGAATAATACTTTCCTTTTTGGAGCGATCTTAGAAAATGGTGTCTGTTAAACAACCGCGTAATGCAATCAAACTCATACAGCCGGTTCAAAGCCATCCGCTCTACTTCTTCAGGGAGCCCCTTCTGGATGACATGTCTGATAACGGCCAGATTCGTATCGGTTTTTTCGAAAATGTTTGTTTTTCCCACAAGGCTCTTATTATCTTTAAAGCGGTTGACGTAATAGATCACGTCCTTGGTTGTTGAAATGCTGGGGCAACTCGTTATGACGTCAATGAAAAATTGTTTGTCTTCCGCAAATTTCATATCTGGAAAACGGCAATTGTGGTCTTTTAGAAATTGGGTCCTCATCATCCTGGCTGTCGGTCCAAGATGCTGGAAAATATGCGGAATCGAGCAGGGATTAATCGATTCCCGGTATTCGCAGCTGTTGTATTCGCCGGTGATGACATGCTTATTGTCCTCAACTTTTATGGTCCGACCGATTGCATAAGGATCTCCCGTTTTCTCCAACAAGTCATAAAGGGCTTTGATCCCCCCAGGACTTAGCCAGTCATCAGAGTCAATGAACATTGTATATTTACCATGTGCAAGCTCAATTCCGGTATTTCTAGGTTTCGCTGGTGAGCCGTTGTTATTTTTGAAAAAAACGGGAACGATGTTCGGGTAGGCACTAGCATAATCCAAAATGATCGAGCGGGAAGCGTCCCTTGATTTGTCATCAATGATAATGAATTCGATCTCGTCAAAACCGATTGTTTGATCAATTACAGAATCAATTGTTTTCCGCAGTGTTTTTTCTGCATTAAATACAGGCATGATCAAGGAGACTTTAGGATTAGTTGGCCTGTTTGTCGGATGAATATAATAACCTTCTTCATTATATTTAAATGAAATATCGGCTGGTTCAGCCGGTTGTTTAGAAAAGATACGGTTTAAAAAGGTAAGCATCTTAGACCTCCATATAATAATAAACACTATCATTATTTTCATTGAACGATTTTTATAAACATCAAAGGTTTATGTACTTATTCATTGGACATACTTTGGGTATGTGTGGTGATCATAAATGAAAAAGAAGTTGAAAAAACGTCTGAAAAAAATATACAAAAAGCTGTTCAAATTAATGAGCATTTATTTGCCAAAAAATCGACGGCTCATTATTTTTGAGAGTTTTTCAGGCAAGCAGTACAGTGATAATCCAAGAGCGATTTATGAATATATTCAGAATCATTACTCGGATTATAGCATGTACTGGAGTGTGGATAAAAGAAAAATTGATGATCTTAAAGATCATAACATTAAAATTGTCCGCCGTTTCTCCCTCAAATGGCTTTTTTTAATGACGAGGGCAAAATATTGGGTAACGAATTGCCGGCTGCCGCTTTGGGTCAGCAAATCCCCCCAGACCGTATATGTCCAGACATGGCATGGCACTCCCCTGAAACGTCTTGGTTTGGACATTGAGCAGGTCCATATGCCGGGAACAAATACGAAGAAATATAAACGGAATTTTACGAGGGAAGCAGCAAAATGGGATTATTTGATTTCCCCAAATGGCTATTCCACTGAAATATTCAGGCAGGCATTTGATTTTAAGAAAAAAGTGATTGAGTCCGGGTATCCGAGAAACGATTTTTTAATCCAATCCAATAATGCCGTGGCGTCCGCTAAGATCAAGAACGCTTGCGGGCTTCCTATTGATAAAAAGGTGATATTGTACGCTCCGACATGGAGGGATAATCAGTTTTATGCCAAGGGTAGATATAAATTTGACCTCCAGCTTGATTTGGATGCGATGAAAAAAGAGCTTGGAGATGAATATATCATTTTGCTCAGGCTCCACTATCTCGTTTCGGAGAATCTTGATTTGTCAGGGATGGAGGGCTTCGTGTTCGATGTTTCATCTTACGGAGACATCCGGGATTTATATCTCATTTCCGATCTATTGATAACTGATTATTCATCCGTATTTTTTGATTATGCCAATCTGAAGCGGCCGATGATCTTTTTCGTCCACGATATCGAAGAGTATCGGGATCAACTGCGCGGGTTCTATTTTGATTTCGAAAAAGAAGCACCTGGACCGCTTGTCCGAACGACGGAAGATGTAATTAAGGAAATCAGGGCAATTGATCAACATAGCTTTACGCCTTCTGAAGACTTTTATAAAAAATTTTGCCATCTGGAAAACGGGAGGGCCAGTGAACAGGTCGTGAAAGAAATATTCCAATTGTAAAGAGGCGGGATTTTTGTGAAATCTGCCGTTACCGTTATTAAAGAACTCATTGAAAATTTTTATCTAGTCAGAAGACTGTCAATGTATGAATTGAAAAGCAAAAATAAAAGCAATTATTTGGGAATGACCTGGGAATTCTTGAATCCTCTCATCCAAATATTGATCTATTGGTTTGTATTTGGAAGCATACGTCAGCGGGCCGGAATTGAGGTGGTTCCCGGATATGAGGTTCCTTTTATTTATTGGCTGTTGGGCGGCTTTATTTTATGGACGTTCTTTTATCAGTCGACAATTCAAGGGTCAAAATCCATCTATACAAGATTGCGTATGCTATCAAGAATGAATTTCCCGATGAGTGTCATTCCCGCCATCGCGATTTTTTCACAGTTTTATACACATGTTGTACTGCTTGGAGCCACATTTTTGATTTTCCAGCTCGGCGGCTTTTATGTCAGTGTATATTTTCTTCAAGTGATCTATTTCATCGTTGCTTCTTTCAGTTTGGTATTCGCCATTTCTCTTATTACATCCACTTTGTCAACAATCATCAGGGATGTGCATATGTTTTTGAATGCGACGCTTCGAATGCTGCTCTATCTGTCGCCGGTCCTTTGGCAATTTTCCATTTTGGAAGAACCTCTGCCTACCATCTTGAAAGTGAACCCTTTGTATTATTTGATCGAGGGCTACCGCTCGGCATTGTTTGGCACAGGATGGTATTTCTTGGAGCATTGGCAATACTCCCTTTATTTCTGGGGAGTCGTCATCATCTTATTTTTACTCGGAGCGAAAATTCACGTGAAATTCCGCAGGCACTTTATTGATTATTTATAGGGTGTGAAGAAGATGGAGAAAGCAATCATCGCAAGAAATATCACAAAAAAATATAAGCTCTACAGCAATGATAAGGAACGCATATTTGATCTTATTTTTCCAAAAAGCTATGGAGAGGATTTTTATGCGTTGGCAGATGTAAGCTTTCAAGCGGAAAAAGGCGAATCGGTCGGCTTCGTCGGTATGAACGGGTCAGGGAAATCGACCTTGGCGAATATCATTGCCGGCATTGTCCCCGAAACATCCGGAAGCGTGGAGGTGTACGGACAGGCCTCTCTCATTGCAGTGGCTGCCGGGTTGAACGGCGATTTAACGGGCAGGGACAATATCGAGCTGAAGCTGTTGATGCTCGGTTTTTCCAAAAAGGAAATTGTTGAGCTGGAGCCGGAAATCATTGATTTCTCAGAGCTTGGAAAGTTCATTGACCAGCCGGTGAAATCCTATTCGAGCGGAATGCGGTCGCGGCTCGGATTTTCCATTTCAGTCAACGTCAATCCGGATATATTGATCATCGATGAAGCTCTTTCTGTCGGGGACAAAGCGTTTGCCGAAAAAAGCCTGGATAAAATGAAGGAATTCAAAAGTGAAGGGAAGACGATGATTTTTGTCAGCCATTCCTTAGGGCAGATGAAAAGGTTCTGTGATAGAATTTTATGGCTTGAATATGGGATGATCAGAAAGTATGGAACTGTTGAGGAAGTGCTTCCCCAATATGAAGAATTCCTCAATGAATTTAAGAGGCTGTCAGGGAAAGAAAAGGAAGCATATAAGGAAGAAGCGATGGTTAAGCAACGGGAAATGTTAAAAAATCCAGTTTTGTAAAAAATATTTATAAATTGTATGTCTCACCGTCTAGTATTTAGATTATAATCCTCATAAGACAGTCATAATTTTCCAATGGAAGGTCGAGAGGATGAGACATATTAAAAGAGCTCTTATTTGTTTATTAATCATATTGTTTGGTATGCCTGCTTTAGCGTCTGCGGAGACTGAAATAGAGGTGGATTCAAATCCGAGTATGCAGGTAAGCCCGGAAACAGGGGAACCGGCCACTACCGTTTCAAATCAACCTGCCAAAAACTATATGTTGATCAGTAATGAATCGGTGAATCCTAACAGCAAACAATTTACAGGAACACCTGTCATTAACAATGAAAAATATCGTTTGGAGAAAAATCTAAGTCCGGAAGCCTTTAAGATGGATGTAAATCTTCCGTTTGATACCGAGAAATTCGAAGACCGGAAGATGGAGAGTAAGTCCTTGATGTATAAAACGCTCAATAAAGTAGGATCAAATCGCTATTTTAATGTTTTTGATTTTGACAAATTCATAGAATATAAGATTCAGGCCCAGCTTCTTTATACAGGAGAGAAGGTGAATGTGTGGGGGTATGGTAAAAGTTTTACAAAAGAACATGCGCAGATGCTAGGCAGTGAATTTGATAACAAAATCTACAGCGCGGTTACTAATAATTTTGGCAATGAATCGGATGTGGACGGCGACGGTAAGATCAATATTCTCTGTTATGATATAAAAGATGGATTCAAGTATAGCGGAGGATATATAGCGGGTTATTTTTACTCGAGAGATCTGTATGATGCACCAGGATCGAACCGATCAGAGATTTTTTATATCGACACCTACCCGACAATGGGCCTGGATTCAAAAAAAGATGTCACGGCGGCATACAGTACTTTGGCCCATGAATTCCAGCATATGGTGAACTTTAACCAAAATGTCTTGGTTGAAGGCGGCAAGGAGATGGACCCATGGCTGGATGAAGGTCTGGCAATGGCTGCAGAGCAAATTTATACAGGCAGTGTGTTAAAAGACCGGATTGATTATTATAACTCATCCTATTCCGTTACAAACGGTCACTCCCTTTTATATTGGGATGATTATGGGGATGTACTTGCCAATTATTCTCTATCCTATCTTTTTGCTCAGTATGTGAAGGTACAATCCAAACAGGGTGACGCCATTTTTAAAGAAATCATCAGAGATTCGAATAACAACTACAAAGCTGTTGAAAAAGCAGCGAAGAAGTACATGGATCCTAAACTTACATTTGGAAAGTTAATGACGAATTTCCGTGCCGCCCTTCTTTTAAAAGAAAAAAGCGGTAAGTACGGTTTTAATAGCGAACCGGGCTTCAACACTATAAGACCTCGCATTTACAAGGGATCAAGTGCCAATTTAAGAGGCGGAGGTGCGGTGGTCAAAGAAGCAACGGGCTATGAAACGATCCCGACCTCTAAAGGAAAGAATATTGACTACACATTTTTTGGGCCCGGCGAACCGAGAGACCACACGGCCCCAGCAAGGCCGGCCGTACAAAAAGTGAGTGACCGGGATATTGTTGTAAAAGGGAGTGCAGAAGCGGGAGCGACGATTTATGTAAATACGGGCTCTACGACTTTAGGAAAAGCCGTTTCTACTAGTAAAAAATCGTTCTCGGTTACGATAAAAAAACAAAAAGCAGGGGCCAAGCTGCAAGTATATGCTGTCGACAAAGCTGGAAACAAAAGTGATCCTGCTACTCTGACAGTGATCGACAAAACGCCTCCAGCCAGGCCAACCGTTTCCAAAGTCAGTAATCGGGACCTGAAAGTGACTGGGAAGGCGGAGGCAGGCTCTAATGTTACGCTTAAGGCCGGCGGCAAGGTCATTGGGTCAGGCACGGCCGATAAAGCCGGCAAATTTGTGGTGAACTTGAAAGCAGCCCGTAAAGCGGGAACTGCAATATATGTGACTGCTACTGACAAGGCCGGCAATGTCAGTAAAGAGCGTAAAGTCATTGTAGTGGATAAAATCCCTCCCAAAGTACCTACAGTAAATAAAGTAACAATAAAAACAACAACCGTAAAGGGAAAAACGGAGAAAGGAGCTACTGTCTCTGTAAAAGCCGGAAAAAAGGTACTTGGTACATCCAAGGCTAATAACAAGGGTAGTTTCACTGTCAAAATAAAAAAACAAAAAGCCGGAACGGTGCTGAAAATATATGCAAAAGATCAAGCCGGAAACACGAGCAAGCCGGCAAAGATCACAGTTAAAAAATCTTAGCAGGGAATAAAGCTGTCCTCATAGGACGGCTTTTTCTTATGGGTATTCCTCCATTTTTTAATCCCAACATATGATTTTGCCTCTTTGTTAAAAATATTCAAGCTTATAAATATGTCACATTATAAAAATTCAAAACCCGAAGGATGCAAAATGTGACAAATCCCTCTAGTATTTTGCATAACAAATGTATAGCTTTTTCCTAAGTAAAGCACTATAATAAATGAAACGTTCTTTTTTAAGAACAAAAAATTAGAAACTATTAACACACTACCAATGTGTCCTTTTTAATCACTTTTTGTTCTTTATAAAGAACCACATAAAGGGAATCTACTCCCTCTAAAAAATCCAATAAGAAAGGCGTGAAACCCAATGGATTGGAAATCAAACATGACTCATTGGCTGAAGCACCTGCCCCTTGAAGATCCTTTAAGAATAGTATTACAGAATGAGCCTAACCCTGAAGATTGCTTTTGCAAAAATTTGGAGTTCGGTACCGCCGGAATCCGCGGCCGTATGGGCCCTGGAACAAACCGCATGAACATTTACACCGTACGAAAAGTAACGGCAGGCTTGGCGAAATATATGATGGAACAAGGGCAAGACGCGATAAAACGAGGCGTGGTGATTGCTCACGACTGCAGGCACCTGTCCCAAGAATTTGCTATGGAATCGGCGAAAATTTTCGGGATGTATGGAATACGCTCTTTCCTTTTTAAGGATCTCCGTCCCACGCCAGTGCTGTCATTCGCTGTTCGCTATCTGAGCGCATATTCCGGCATCATGATCACGGCCAGCCATAATCCGCCAGATTATAATGGGTTAAAAATGTATGGGCCGGACGGAGCACAGCTTCCACTGAGAGCAGCAGACAGATTAGCGGATATAATTCAAACGGTTGAATCTGAATGCTTACTGGAACCACCACATGAAAAGGAACTTCAACAGCAGGGGTTTATTACATATATCGGTAAGCAAATCGACAATGCCTACCTCGATTCTCTCGCTGCAATTCGGTTGAATAAAAAGGTACAGAAGGATTTACGGATAGTGTTCACCCCTTTGCATGGAACAGCTATGCATCATGTGCGAAAAGGTTTAAACGCAGCCGGATTTTACAATGTAACTTTAGTGAAAGAGCAGATGTACGCCGATCCTGATTTTCCTACAGTTGAATCACCTAATCCCGAGGACCATGCTACGTTTGAGCTTGCCATCCAGTATGGAGAGGAATCTGATGCAGATATCTTATTGGCGACGGATCCAGACGCCGACCGTCTCGGAGTCGCGGTAAAAAATTCATCTGGTGAATATGTCGTCTTAACCGGAAATCAGTTGGGAGCGCTTATGCTGCACTATTTACTCAAGCAAAAGAGCTTGCCACGCAACGGTGCCATCATCAAAACAATCGTCACTTCGGAGTTGGGAAAAGCCATCACATCTGATTTTTCAGTTAGAACTCTAGATACACTGACAGGATTCAAGTTTATTGCGGAAAAAATAGACGAATTTGAAAGAACGGAAGAATTTAAGTTTCTTTTTGGGTATGAAGAGAGTTGTGGTTATCTAATAGGAGATTTCGTTCGCGAAAAGGACGCGATCCAGTCTGTAGTTTTCGTTGCAGAAATGGCAGCTTATTATAAAAAACAAGGGAAGTCCCTATACGATGTGTTGTTGGACCTCTTTGAACAATACGGGTACTTCCAAGAATCGGTGCAATCTTTAAAATTGGAACGAAAGAAAGGCCTTGATCAAATCGGGCGCATAATGAACGCTTTTCGAACGGAGCCTCCAAGCCGAACCTTGGTGCTAGAAGATTATCTTGCCCGTGAATCCATACATGTCCCAAGCGGAACCAAGACTCCTATTGATTTGCCTAAAGCAAATGTGCTGAAATTCAAGTTTGCCAATGACTCGTGGTTATGCATCCGTCCCTCAGGAACCGAATCGAAATGCAAATTTTATTTTGGGGTAAAAGGGAAGTCCATAGCGGATAGCAGGGGAAAACTCTTAAAGCTGGAAAAAGAAGTGATGGATAAAGTTGAATCGTTAAGAGATTATATGGGCACTGGAAAATAGTCATCCAGGGCTTTTTTTATGTTAAATCTCCTGTTATCAAAAATAGATAGAAATCCGCCCGGATTAAATGAATATAGCCCGAAAAAGGCGGTATATGATCTGTACGATGTAAAGGATGATCCGACAGTGCCAAATATGATCGGAGACCATAACATCAAGAAAAGGGTTCAGCGGAGCTGAACCCAGTCTAATCTACATACTCTTTTATGGCCTCTTTCCAGAGAATGTAACCTATTCCCGTCAAATGGATTCCATCCACCGTATATTTTTCTGGAAGCTGATCATTCTCTGCAAAAATGGAGTAAAGATCGATATATTGAACTCCGGCATTTTTCGCCAAAGACCGCAGCTCTGTGTTCATTTTCTTGATTTTATCATTTGATAATATTTTCCCGTATTTCTTATTGTTAATAGGAAGCAAACTCTGTATAAAAATTTCCGTTCGTGGCGACTCTGATTGAATCCAGTTTACGATTTTTGAGTAGTTTTGGATCGTTGAAGAAACACTATGGTACTTCAAATCATTTACACCAATCAAAAGGAAAACTTGTTTTGGTTGAGCGGCAACCACGTTGTCCAGTCGCTCAAGGACCCCTGCTGTTGTATCACTGCCAATGCCTCGGTTGATCACATTTTTTCCAGGAAAAAGCTCACTCCATTCGGTGCGGAAGGTCAGGCTGTCTCCTAAAAATACAATGGAACCCTGCGGTATTGGGAGTTCGTTAAATAAAGTTGTTCTTTCGAAATAATGGAAGCCCGTTCTCTTTGCTGCAATCGACTTTTTTCCCCCGGCATCAACTTTATCGAATTTGATAAAAGTAAGACCGATGATAAGAATAAAGAGTAAGTTTAATCCAATAGAAATGAAAAGAACGCGTTTTAGTTTTCCGTACATGTTGCACCTCTAGATAGTTGGTAGTACAAGAGTACCATAAAAAAGCTTGAAGTTTTACATGTATGTTATGTTTTTTGCAAAATTATTGACTTCGCTCTCCGCACTCCTTCGGGGTATATGACCAAAACCACAGAAAAGGCCCAGCCCCAGGCTGAACCTCTCCTTACTTTGCTATAAAATAATCTCTCAAGAACTCGAACCATACCTCGTGACCTTTCTCATTAGGAGCACTTTGCTGATCCTGTAAATAGGTACGAAGCTCTTCATTGCTCTGATCAGGCCATTCGGACCAATGATCCAAGTAATCAAGCCCTTCCGCATTGGCGAAGGCTTTCAACTGGTCAACTTGCCCAGGGTAGAAAGTAGCACCATGAATCGGATGAGGCGGCTGCAGCACAACAACGGCATCTTTTACATCGGAAATAAATGTTTTGATATTTTCATGGTTGTCTTCGACTTCTATATTTCCGTTGTCATTCAAAGTGAACGGCTCAAACAATACAAAATCCGGTTTGAACTTTGCCACTTCTTCAGCGTGTCCATTGGTGATAAACTCGTCGGATTGTTCATCATATTCGAAGATACCGACCTCTACAGCGTTGCCATATGCCTCACTCAGTGCATCTTTTAACATGACAGACCATCCGCCATCCTCCTTGCCGATGGACTCCGAACCGACAAATGCGATTTTATAAGGTCGTCCCTCCGAAGTAGCCTTCTTGAAAGCATCTTGAGCTTCCTTTGGCCAGTTTGCTGACACAGTCAACAAATCTTCATCCACTGAAACAGGCTTCTTGGTTTTAGCTTTTTCTTTTGCCTCGACTGGTTCCTTTTTCTCCACCGGAGTATGAGCGCTTGTCTTTTCTTTCCAGTAAAAATGACCGGCAACCAGAAAAAGGAACGTTGCGATGACAGCCAATAAAGTAATAAACTTACGCATATGAATCCTCCATAAATTGTAAATATGTAAAGCAATTGTAATAAACGTTATAAATGTGAAATAGAAATGGTATAGCTTTTTTCAATTATACGACATATAATCGTATTTAGCGGTTTATTTTTACAAAAAAATCTATGATTAACATGCCACAAATTTAAAGGTTTGTCTAGGAGGATAACATGGAAGAAACAATCAGCCTCAGAGAGCTTATGGAGACCATCCGAAAGCGTCTCAACTTAATCGTGCTCATTACCATGGCTGCCGTCCTGATCAGCGGGATTGTCAGTTATTTCGTTATTACACCGATCTACCAATCTTCTACTCAATTATTGGTGAATCAGGCGAAAAGTGACCAACCAATCGTGAATCCAGGGGAAATTCAAACGAACCTGCAGCTGATCAATACATATAACGTCATTATTAAAAGTCCTGCCATCTTAGATCAGGTCAATGAAGACTTGGACTTGGGTATGACCGTAAGTCAGTTGAATGAAAAAATCATAGTGCAAAGTGAAAAAGATTCACAGGTTGTCAATGTAACGGTACAGGATCCCGATCCTAACAAAGCGGCTGAAATTGCCAACCAAATTTCAACGGTTTTTCAAAAAGAAATTGTAGATATTATGAACGTCGATAATGTCAGCATCCTGGCAAAAGCGGAAGTAGGGGGAAATCCGTCACCGGTCAAACCCAAGCCGCTTCTTAACATTGCGATCGCCTTCATTGTAGGACTTATGGCAGGAATTGGAGTTGCTTTCCTATTGGAGTATCTTGACAATACTGTGAAAACAGAGCAAGACGTTGAGAAATTACTGGAACTTCCTGTACTTGGTGCGATTGCCACTTTTGAGGATCAGGATATGCAAAAAATGTCTCGTACAGAAAGAAGTCCAAGACTGAGGGGTGAGACAGTTGGTTCGAAGTAGTAAAAGTAAGAAAGGTATGCAGTCCACGAGGCGAAAGCTTATAACAAAGCTGAATCCAAAATCCCCAATTTCGGAACAATATCGGACAATACGGACGAATATTGAGTTCTCCTCTATAGATGATGAGATTCGCAGCATTATGGTCACATCTTCAGGGCCAGGTGAAGGAAAGTCGACTACAACGGCAAACCTGGCAGTCGTATTCGCTCAGCAAGGAAAACGCGTGCTGCTCATTGATGCAGACCTAAGAAAACCGACTGTGCATTACACATTCGGCATCACGAATACATTCGGTTTAACAAATGTATTGACTCGACAAATGGAAATACAAGATGCTATCAAAACGACGAATGAAGAACTTCTGCATGTGTTGCCTTCAGGGCCGATTCCGCCAAATCCGGCTGAATTATTAAGTTCAAGAGGGATGAAGGAGTTTTTTGAAGAAGCGAAAGGTGCATATGACATGCTCATTTTCGACACGCCTCCAGTTTTGGCAGTGACAGATGCCCAAATTCTCTCGAATCAATGTGACGGGACTGTCCTGGTCATTTCGAGCGGAAGAACAGAAATAGAAGCCGCGACGAAAACAAGAGAGTTGTTGGAAGCCGCCAACGGCAAAATTCTGGGCGTTGTTTTGAACAATAAAAAGATGAACAAAAACAGCAATTATTACTATTATTATGGGACAAACTGATCGTTTGACAAGTTTTACTATTTACTGATAAGGAAATTCCAGTAAAATGGTAATATATGAATATAGTATCTATTTATAAGGAGGAAACCGCATTGATAGATATACATTGTCATATATTACCCGGTATTGATGACGGCGCTGCTGATTTTACTGAGAGCCTGCTCATGGCTCAAAAGGCTCAAGAAGAAGGCATTAAGAAGATCATTGCAACGCCGCATCATCAAAATGGAAAATATAACAACTTCAAAGAGGATATTATTCAAAAGGCAAGTGAGTTGAATGACTACCTCAAAAGTGAACAGGTCAAGTTAGAAATTCTACCAGGGCAGGAAACCCGGATTTACGGGGAAATGGTCGAGGATTTCGACAAAGGCGAGATCTTAACGTTAGCCAATATTTCATCTTATGTATTCATCGAACTGCCGTCCGGTCATGTGCCGCGTTACACGGAGCAGCTTTTGTTCGATCTCCAGATGAAGGGACTCACTCCTGTTATTGTGCATCCTGAGAGGAATTCCGAGCTGATCGAGCAGCCGGATAAATTGTACAAAATGGTAAAGAACGGCGCGGCTACACAAATTACTGCTGCAAGTTTCGTCGGTTATTTCGGGAAAAAGATCCAGAAATTCACCGCTGATCTAATCGAAGCCAACCTTACGCATTTTTTGGCATCAGACGCACATAATACGACCAATCGGACGTTTAAGATGGAAGAAGCTTTAGAGACAGTTAAGCAGCAATATGGAACTGATTTGTTATTTATGCTTTTGGATAATGCAGAAGCCATTGTGGAAGGACAAGATATCTTTAGAGAAATCCCTGAACGAGTTAAAAAGAAGAAATTCTTTGGCCTCTTTTAATACCAAAGAGTTGGAAGTTTTCGGTTATGCCTCCTTTCCGTTATCAATGGAGACACTCGGCCATGCCGTGGGTGGGACAGATATCCTAGCCTTAGACGCCTGTCGTCAATGGTGTGGTGTGAGGATGGGTTGGATGCCCCCTATTTTACTTTATTATTAGCTTAAAGGTGCTAAATGTCTAATGAAAGTGCATAAGCTTGTGCGTTTTCATTAGACATTTATTTTGTAGGTTTCTTTATTCTGCTATTTAGGAAAAAAGACTTGTGAAATTATGAGCAGGCAAAGTTCTCTTAATATCCTCTGTTAAAATTTTAAAGAAAAGAAGGGATCCACGTTGACCTATCAAAAGCGTGTACCGCTGTTGATGCTGCTAGATTCCGTCATCGTTCTGTTTTCAATCTATGTCGGTTATTTTATTTTGCATCCATATTTAAATTTTTATAATTCGAAATTATTATTAGTAAGTTCGCTTATTTTGCTGATCAGCCACCATATATTTGCTTTCCGCTACCGCTTGTACCACAAGGCATGGGAGTATGCAAGCGTTGGAGAACTAGTTACAATCACAAAGGCCGTGACTTTTTCCATCTTGACAGCGGCAGTCGCTCAACTAGTTGGTGCTGGCCATGTACATGTCCGTGTTTTATTCCTGACTTGGATGTTACATATGCTTTTAATCGGCGGATCACGGTTTTCTTGGAGAATGTACCGTGACCGATACATCAAGCCGATAAATAAAAAAGCAAGAACACTCATTGTCGGTGCCGGAGCTGGTGGAACAACTGTTGCTAGACAACTATTACATAACAACGATGTAGAGTTGGATCCTATTGCATTTGTGGATGATGACCCGAGGAAATACATGTTGGAGATGTACGGAATCAAAGTATGCGGGACCATCACAGACATACCGGGAATTGTAAAGAAAAAAGGGATTGAGAACATTATCATCGCCATCCCTTCTCTCTCCAAAAAAGAGGTGCGCCGAATCTATGAGATTTGTGCAATAACTGAAGTGGAAATCAAAATCATGCCACTATTGGAAGATGTCATGACGGGCAAAATTGAAGTTAGTTCACTACGAAATGTCGAAGTAGAAGATTTGCTCGGGCGTGATCCGGTGGAATTGGATATCAGCAGCATTTCAGAGTCTATTACAGGTGAAACGGTGCTTGTTACAGGAGCAGGTGGTTCGATCGGTTCTGAAATCTGCCGGCAAATATGCAAATTTACTCCAAAAGAAATCATCCTGCTTGGACATGGGGAGTATAGCATTTATAACATTGATATGGAACTGCGCCAGGAGTACGGAGTACATATAGGGATTATTCCGGTCATCGCTGATGTCCAGGACCGTGAAAAAATGATGGAAGTCATGGAACAATATAAGCCTAGTGTGGTTTACCATGCTGCTGCCCATAAACATGTCCCACTTATGGAAGCCAATCCAAAGGAAGCTGTAAAAAATAATATCTTTGGAACAAAAAATGTGGCAGAGGCAGCAGAGGCGTTTGCTGTCAATACATTCGTCCTTGTTTCAACCGATAAAGCCGTTAACCCTCCAAATGTAATGGGAGCCACCAAGCGGATTGCCGAAATGATCATCCAAAATATGGCGAAGGAAAGCTCAACGAAGTTTGTCGCAGTTCGTTTCGGAAACGTCCTTGGAAGCCGTGGAAGTGTCATTCCTTTGTTTAAAAAACAGATTGCAGCAGGAGGGCCAGTAACGGTTACTCATCCAGATATGACACGCTATTTTATGACAATTCCTGAGGCATCAAGATTGGTCATCCAAGCTGGTACACTTGCTCGAGGCGGTGAAGTATTTGTATTGGATATGGGTGAGCCGGTAAAAATATCCGATTTGGCGAAAAACCTTATTACTCTTTCGGGTTTCACAGAAGAAGAGATTGGCATCAAATATACCGGAATCAGGCCGGGAGAGAAAATGTATGAGGAACTATTGAATGAGAATGAAGTGCAGAAGGAGCAGGTTTTCCCGAAAATCCATATCGGGAAGGCTGAACCCATAAACAAAGAGGATTTATATTATATGATAAATAAACTAAAAGAAATCTCAGATGATGAAATGAAAGAAACCCTTATAGAGACAGCCAACAAAAAAGGGTCAAGACAACTTCATATTGCCAAATAGTGAGGAGTAAAAACATTTATGAATTTTGCTATTGTAGGCTGCGGGTTTATAGCCAAAAAACACGCTGTAGCCATTGAGAGTATAGAAGATGCGAGGCTTGTTGCTGTATGTGATAAATATCAAGAGGCTATGAATCCTTATGTTGAACAGTATGGTGCAATTCCGTATGAAGAACTAAGTGATATGTTAAAAAGTCATTCTATAGATATTGTGTGCATTTGTACTCCGAGCGGATTACATGCCCCAATTGCTGAGCAGGTTGCTACAGCAAAAAAGCATATTGTACTGGAAAAGCCTATTGCCATGACCATTGAAGAAACAGACAGAATTATAAAGGCGGCAAATGAAAATGATGTAAAGCTGGCTGTTGTGCATCCTAACCGTTTTCGCCCTGTAGTTCAGGAACTCCGATCTATTTTCGAAAGTGGAGCACTTGGTAAGATCAGTCATGCTAATTGCATTGTCAACTGGAATCGAAACCAAGAATACTACGATCAAGCCCCTTGGAGAGGAACGAAAGAGCACGATGGTGGTGTGTTAATGAACCAGGCTATTCATAATCTTGATTTGCTTTTATGGTTCATGGGAAAGCCAGTAGAAGTTTTCAGTATGGAAGCAACTAGGTTACGTAACATTGAAGCTGAGGATGTATCGACTGGAGTAATCCGCTTTGAGTCTGGAGCACTGGCTAATGTCCAAGCATCGACGACCGTATATCCTCGTAATTTTGAAGAATCAATTACTATTTTTGGCGAAAAAGGTACCGTTAAAATCGGCGGCCCTAATGCTCTTTACTTTGATCATATTCAAATTGAAGGTTATGGAGAAGAAAAAATAAAGTCTATAACAGAAAAAATAAATACCGATCCTTGGGGAATACCGGGTCATCAACGAATTATTTCGGATATCATACAGGCAGTTAAGGAAAATACCCAGCCAACTGTTACTGGAATAGATGGAAAAAATGTATTAGAACTTGTACTTGCTTTCTATGAATCTGCAAGCAAAAATATGCCAATCAAATTTTGAAAAGGAGCGTTCGCATGAGAACGGAAGTTGATACAAAAAAAATGTCAGATGAGTTAATTCAGAAATTAGAAACAAAAACTGCAACCATTGGAGTTGTAGGGCTCGGTTATGTTGGTCTTCCTTTAGCAGTTGAAAAAGCAAAAGCAGGTTATCAAGTCATTGGTTTCGATGTTCAAGAGGAAAAAGTGGTAAAAGTTAATAATGGAGAAAATTATATTGGGGATGTAATTCCAGCAGACTTGGAGACCTTGGTGAATTCCGGGAAATTGTCGGCTACTGCCGATTACTCCTTTATCAAAGAAGTAGATGCCATTGCGATCTGTGTGCCTACTCCTCTTGATATTTACAAGCAGCCGAATATGTCCTATGTAGAAAGCTCTGCTAAAGCAATAGCTGAAAATTTTACAAAAGGAACTCTAGTAGTGTTGGAAAGCACTACATACCCTGGCACAACTGAAGAATTAATCAGACCTATCTTAGAAGAGTCAGGACTTGTTTGTGGGGAGGACTTTTTCTTAGCTTATTCACCGGAAAGAGTAGATCCTGGAAACAAAACATTTAACACAAAAAATACACCTAAAGTAGTCGGTGGTATC
Source organism: Siminovitchia fordii DSM 16014 = CIP 108821 (assembly GCF_000374565.1). Lineage (GTDB taxonomy): Bacteria > Bacillota > Bacilli > Bacillales > Bacillaceae_C > Siminovitchia > Siminovitchia fordii. The sequence goes on from NZ_KB894702.1 coordinate 60,587, forward strand.
ACACCAACTTGCACAAAAGTGGCAGCAACAATGTACCGCTCTGTTCTTGATGGTGATGTGCATGAAGTATCAAGCCCTGCTGTTGCAGAAATGGAAAAGATATTGGAAAATACATTTCGAAACATAAATATTGCGCTTGCAAATGAGATGGCTATTCTCTGTAATAAGATGGGCATTGACGTTTGGGAAGTCATTGACGCAGCAGCAACAAAACCTTATGGGTTTATGCCATTTTACCCTGGACCAGGGCTAGGCGGACACTGTATTCCAATTGATCCATGGTATTTGACCTGGAAGGCTCGCGAGTATAATTATCATACTAAGTTGATTGAATCGGCAGGAGAAATTAATGATGAGATGCCGGAATATGTCGTCCGTAGATGTACAGAGATTTTAAATGAAAGTGGAAAATCATTAAAGTCATCGAATGTATTAATATTAGGAATAGCCTATAAAAAAGACATTGATGATTATAGGGAATCACCAGTATTGCCAATTTTAAAGAAGCTGGTTGATTATGGTGTAAAGTGGAAAGCGGTCGATCCATATATTGCAGAATTTAAATTGAATAATACCATTTATAGTACGTCTAAGTTAGACATAAATACTATTAAAGAAGCTGATTTAGTTGTTATTACAACTGAACACTCCAACTTTCCTTATGATGAAATAAAAAAATACGCAAAGGTTATATACGATACTAAAAATGCTATAAAGGAAAAATTGCCAAATGTTAGAGGTCTATAAGAATGAAGTTAATTTTAAACAAAATTAAGAGCAGTCAATTATCCTTCTTAATAGGCTCGAATATTGTTTCACAGTTAATTCTATTATTAGCTTTGCCGATATTAGCAAGGATTTTCAATCCTGAGCAAATGGGGGAATTGTCATTCCTCATTTCTTTATTGTCAATATTTAATATATTTAGCCTTCTAAAGTATGAATTGGCACTACCGCTTGAAAAAAAGCAAAATATATATATTAATTTATTAATTTTAAACATATTAACTTTGGTTATTTTTAGTTTCGTTCTAGCTCTACTTTCGTATGGTTTCCTTTCAATAAATAATATGAACTTATCTCCGTACATTTTTATTTTTTTGCCATTTATTGTTTTTGCAGAAGGCCTTTATAATATTTCTATATATTATGGACTTAGAAATAAATATTTTAATAATATTGCATGGAGTAAAGTAAATAAAAGTTTAATAACATCTACATCACAGGTTACTTTTGGCATATTAAACAACACATCAGTATCGTTAATGTTAGGAGATGTCTTGGGACGAACATTTGGCGGATTTAAATTAATAAAAAAAATATTAACAGAACTAAGAGATAATATTAAACTGATAAAGCCAAGACGAATTAAGTACGCTGCTTTAAAATATATAAAATTCCCCAAATATACCGTCCCTGGCTCTTTTCTTAATGGTGCTACTTTGCATTTATTTCCAGTATTTATTGCGGCATATTTTAATCCATATTTTTTGGGTATTTATACTATAAGCCAAAGAATTACTATAGGTCCTATGTTATTTATTTCACAGGCAGTAAGTCAATATTATATAAGTGCAATAGGTAATTTATCTCAAAAAGAGGATTTTAAAGCAATTAAAAAAGTTTTCGTGAAATTCACTTTTTATCTTTTTTCTTTGAGTTCTTTAATCGCATTGATAATATATGTGAGTGCAGATTTTATTGTGAGCAACTTACTAGGAGAACAATGGAATGAAGCTGCTGGAGTTATTAAACACTTGTCTATTTTGTTAGTTTTTCAGTTTACAGTTAGCCCACTTTCTCAAACATTGAATAGCATTAATAAACAAGAACAACAGTTTTTGTTAGATTTATTAAGATTTATTTTAGTTGTAATTGTTGCTACTAATACTTTATACTTCGATCTACCTTTTAAAGAGACTATCAAATTTTATGTATATAGTATGAGTATAAGTTATTTAATTAATTACATATTTACATGGAAAAATATAAAGAAACAGGTTGAATCTCTTAATAATAGATGATCTTATTTCGGAAAAACTTTAAAGGTGGTGAAGGTGTCATAAATAAATTATACCTCTTTAAAAAAAATGATCTATTAATAATGGCATTGCCGTTGTTATTTGTTTTAATGCCTCGTCCAAGTGGGGAAAATATACATTTTTTTACCTATCCTTTAATTTGGATTATATTATTAATTTTAGTAGTATCACTTAAAAAACAAATAGAATTTGATAACCATATATTTAAATCAATAACAGTGCTTTTAAGCTTATCTTTTTTTATTGCTTTATCAATTTTGTCAAATGCGAATGATCTTTCTTTTAATTCGTTCACACATATATTTAAACCTATATTTTTTATAGTTATTTTATTTTCAAGTTATCACTTTTCTAATTTATTTACTTTAAAAGAACTTGAAAGACATTTATTGAATGTAGCATACTTTTTATTATTTGTTCAAATTATTGTTGGTGTGACACAATTGTTCGGTATTACTACATTCTCTCCACTTTACAGTATGGACAAAACCAGGCCGTTAGGAGCTTTGGTTAGAATTGCAGGAACGATGTATAATCCCAACTTATTTGCTTGGGTAATAATCCAGATAGCTGTGATTATCATGTTGTTTGAGGATAAAAAAGTAAAAAAGCTTATTTTTATATTTTTAAGTGCAGTTTTGGTGTTATTATCTGGCTCTCGTTCATTATTAATTTTATTTCCGGTAGTTCTTTTGTTTTGTAAGTTCTTTTTAGAAATTAAATCTTTAAAGTTAGCCTTATTTAGGTTTCCAAAGTATATTATTATTTTGTTATCATCATTTTTACTTGTATATTGGTTCCTAATCAAATATGGATCGTATTTCCCCTACCTAAATCAATTATTATTAATATTGGAAACAAAATCATTGTCCAGTGTTAATTCTTTTGATTTTAGAACTATCATGTGGGAAGATGCGCTAAGTGTTGCAAAAAGTAAGGGTTTAATATTTTCTTTAATTTTTGGCATTGGACCGGGTATTATTAATGTATTGGATAATGATTATCTATATGGGATCATTAATTATGGGTTAATCTACTCACTTGTTACATTAATATTCTATTTAGGAGCTAGCATCTATTTTTTAAAATCACCTCACATTAAAATCAAAGTGTTAGGTATTCAATATGTTTTTTTCTCTTTACTATTAGGCTATCAATCAGACACATTAAACGGTTGGAATTACCCTGTTTTTTTCATGTACTTTTTAGGGATCTGTCTATCGCTATTAAAGCAGAACAAAAGTTAAACATTTTGGCAACAATAATATTAAGGGAAGGTGAGGATCACCCTTAAATGAATATTTTGCATTTGTGCTCTTATTATATTGGCAACAAGCTTTATAAAAATTTATTCCAAGAATTATCTAAGGATTCTTCTCTCAATCAAGAAATTTATGTCCCAGTTAGAAACAGAGAGTTAGTCAATAAAAATTATTTTTTTCACCCTAACGTCAAACTCTATTATGACAACATACTCAAACAAAAACACAGATTTTTATATAAAGAAAAAATTAAAATGCAAACTGCTCGAGTACAAGGTTATATAAAAGATATGTCCTCCATTAATATTATGCATGCTCATACATTATATAGTGATGGAGGAACTGCCTATCAATTAAAAAAGAAGTTTGGCATAAAATACATTCTTAGTGTAAGGGGTACTGACATTAATGTCTTTTATAAATTCGGATTGCACTTAAGACGTTTTATTATGAAAGTTTTACTAGATGCTGAATCTATAATTTTTATATCAAATGCATACAAAGAAAAAACATTTAATCTATTGCCAGATAAATTTGTAAAAAAGATCAAAAATAAAGTACACGTTATTCCGAACGGAATTAGTGATATTTGGTTCAACCTAAAACCAGAAATCAATAGAGTCACATCAAAAAACCAATTGCTATTTACTGGAACTATTGATAAGAACAAAAATCTAAAAACTGTTTTAAAAGCAATGGTGGAGTTAAATAAAAATGAGGAGCACTATTATTTACATATAGCAGGAGATGGTCCTTTAAAGGAAAAGCTAGAGAGGTATTCGGAAAGAAAAAAGATAGATAAATACTTAACTTTTCATGGGCAAATAAACAGTAATAAATTGATTGAATTAATGGACCAAACAGATGTATTTGTATTACCTTCGAAACAGGAAACCTTTGGGATTTCATATATTGAAGCCTTGTCCAGAGGGGTCCCGGTTATTTATTCTAGAGGGCAAGGGATTTATGGATTATTTTCAGAGGGACAGGTTGGATATGCTGTAGAACCTATGAATGCTAAAGATATAGTAACAAAAATAAAATTAATTCAAAATAAAAAAGATTACATCTTAAATAATTGTAAGGCTTGTTCAATCCAATTTACTTGGAGTAAGGTTGCTGAAAAATATAAAAACATTTATGAAAAACTCATATAAGTTTTAAAAGGTGGAGTGCTATTTTTAATGAATATTAGAATGTTAGATTTATCAGGTCAATATAAAACTATTAGTAAAGAGATTGTTGAAAAGCTTGATGAGGTTATAACGTCATCTCAATTTATTTTAGGCGAAAATGTAAAAAAACTGGAATCCGATATTGCACGATTTAGTAATGTCCACTACGGAGTGGGTGTTGGTAATGGCTCTGACGCTATTCATATCGCTCTTCAAGCTGCCGGTGTTGGAGAAGGGGACGAAATCATAACTTCTACTTTTACCTTTTTTGCAACGGGTGGAGCTATTGCAAGGGCCAATGCAACACCTGTTTTTGTAGATATTGACCCAACTACATTTAATATTGATCCAGAAAAACTAGAAGCAGCTATTACGAGTAAAACAAAAGCAATTATCCCAGTTCACTTATACGGACAAATGGCAGATATGGAGGCTATTAATGAAATTGCATCCAAACATGATCTAGTTGTAATTGAAGACGCTGCACAAGCGATTGGAGCTAAACAAAATGGAAAGACCGTAGGAGAATTAGGAACAGCAGCTACGTATAGCTTTTTTCCTACAAAGAATTTAGGAGCATATGGAGACGGGGGAATGATTGTTACGGATAACGAGGAGCTTGCAGAAAATGCAAGAGTAATCCGTGTGCATGGAAGTAAACCAAAATACCATCACCACGTCTTAGGTTATAATAGCAGGCTGGATGAACTACAGGCAGCTATTTTAAATGTAAAGTTCCCTTATTTAGATAAATGGTCAGCGGCACGACGTGAAAGGGCAAATTATTACACCCAAAACTTGAATGATAAGTTAAATGGTGTAGTGACCACCCCTATAGAAAAAGAAGGGAATTATCATGTATATCATCAGTACACATTAAGGGTTCCTAACAGAGATGATTTGCAGGTATATTTGAAAGAACAAGGGATTGCTACAATGATTTATTATCCAATTCCCCTTCATATGCAACCAGTGTTTAGTAGTTTAGGCTATTCAGAGGGAGATTTACCACACGCAGAAAAAGCCGCTAAGGAAGCATTGTCATTGCCTATGTATCCGGAACTCGAAAAAGAAAAGCAAGACTATGTAATAGACAAAATAGTAGAATTCTATGAACAGTAATAAAAAAATAGTAAACTAAAAAACCATCAGACAATTTTTTGATGGTTTTTTTGTTGGGAGAGAGTAAAATGACGTCTTCTATACAACTTGGACAAAATGTTATTATTGGACAGAATGTGGTTTTTGGAGAGAATATCATCATAGGGAATAATGTAGTTATTTATGATGGAACGCAAATTGGAAATAATGTAATCATCCAAGATAATGTAGTAATTGGCAAGCAGCCTACCAGGGCAAAGGCATCTATTCTTCCTGAAACAAAAAAATTGCCACCTACAATTATTGGCAATGGAGTAACTATTGGTACCTCTTCTATCATATATGCGAAAGCTGAAATTGCTGATGAAGTTTTCGTTGCGGACCTAGCTACCATTCGTGAACGTGTTGTTGTAGGTGAACGAACGATTGTTGGACGGGGAGTTGCTATAGAAAATGATTGTAAAGTTGGATCTAGATGTAAATTAGAAACAAATTGCTACATTACTGCGTACTCAGAATTAGGAGATCATGTTTTTATTGCCCCTTGTGTAGTTACAACTAATGATAATTTTATGGGAAGAAGTAAAGAGCGCTTTGACAAATTCAAAGGGGTCACGGTTCAAACAGGGGGGCGCATTGGAGCAAATGCAACTGTACTACCTGGAAAAGTAATTCACGAAGATGGGACTGTTGCCGCTGCTAGTGTTGTGACTAATGATGTTCAAAAGGAAGATCTAGTAGTAGGGTCACCTGCAAAAAAAATTAGAAATGTACCTGAAAATCAACTGCTAAGGAATCAAGGGTGATGTATAGGTGAACATATGGATATTTAACCATTACGCAATTAGTCCCGCATCAAGTGGTGGTACCAGGCATTATGACCTTGCGAGAGAACTTGTAAAGAGTGGACACTCAGTCACTATTTTTGCCTCATCCTTTAATCATTTTACACGCGAAGAAACAATATTTACGGATACGGATGAAAATTACAGCCACCAAATTTTAAATGGGGTTGAATTTGTTTGGATTCGGACACCATCTTATGGAGGTATTCAGGCTAGGGTAAAGAATATCCTAAGTTATTCTTTTAAAAGTTATAATTATGCTCTGAAAGTACTAAGAAATACTAAACCAGATCTTGTTATTGGTTCAAGTGTACATCCATTAGCTGCTTTAGTTGGTTATAAGATCTCTAAAAGAATTAATTGTTTATATTATTTTGAAGAACGTGACCTATGGCCGCAAACATTTGTGGATTTCGGAAAAGTCTCTGAAAAAAACCCCGTGGTTAAAATGCTTTATAAGCTTGAGAAATACTTATATACAAAGGCTGATAGGATTATAGTACTATTCGATAAAGCCCCTGCTTATGTAGAATCAAAAGGAATATCAAAAGAAAAAGTAGTTTATATACCTAATGGAGCTGAATTAAACAGATTTAAAACCCCTAGACAAACAAATGCAAGAGAACGAATTTTTAAAGGGTTAGAAAATAAGTTTAAAATTATATATTTGGGATCTCATGGCATAGCTAACCATTTAGATCCTGTAATTGACTTGATAGAAATGTTAAGAGAAGTTGAAGATATTCATCTTTTGATGGTAGGAGATGGACCTGAAAAAGAAAGAATCCGCCTAAAGGCTATAGAAAAAAATGTTCGTAATGTTTCATTTCATTCTTCTGTACCAAAAGAAGATGTACCCGGGATATTATGCGAGGCTGATTTAAGTATTATTTCTATGAAAGACTCCCCTTTATATAAATGGGGGTTTAGTATGAATAAGTTATATGATTATATGGCTGCAGGACTTCCTGTTATGATGGTAGCGAACCCATCTACAGTTGGTAATTTTAAAGAAGTAAGAGGAATTCACGCTTCCCAAAACCTAAATATCCTATCGAAAATAATTATGGATTATAAAAACGATAGAGATAAAATGCGGTACGACAGTCATCAGTTAAAAAACTACGTTTCTTCCTGGTATTCATGGGAAAAGCTTTCAGCTCAGTTGCAAAGGGTTATGGAGGCTGATCTTGAGAGATACAATCAAAACTAGATAGCTAAAAGGTAGTTAGTTAATAAATAAAATATTTAACAAGCATGTAAAATGAATGGGTGTTATAAATGAAAGTTTTCTTGGATATCACATGTTCAATTATCGGTTTAATCATTTTATCTCCAATTATTGCTCTTACAGCAATTTTAGTTCGAATTAAGCTTGGATCTCCAATTATTTTTAAACAGCAACGTCCTGGTCTAAACGGAAAACCCTTCTTTGTTTATAAATTCAGAACGATGACAAATGAACGTAGTGAAAATGGTGAGTTATTGCCTGATCATATACGCCTTACAAAATTTGGGCGTTTTCTAAGAAAACTGAGCTTGGATGAATTACCTCAACTGTTTAATGTTTTAAAAGGGGATATTAGTTTAGTTGGTCCGCGCCCTCTTTTAATGGAGTACTTAGACCTTTACACACCGGAACAAGCACGGCGACATGCTGTTAGACCAGGGATTACTGGTTGGGCACAGGTTAATGGTAGAAATGCAATTACATGGGAAGAAAAGTTTGAATTAGATGTTTGGTATGTAGATAACCGTACATTTTGGTTAGATCTTAAAATATTATTTTTAACAGTATTAAAAGTATTTAAGTCTGAAGGCATCAACCAAGCTGAAAATATAACGATGGAGAAGTTTACTGGGACGGATGGCGTTCATAAATGAAGAAGATAGTAATAGTAGGCCAAGGTGGGCACAGCAAAGTTATAAAAGATATCATTATTGCTTCAAAAGAATATCAAATTTACGCTTTATTGGATGATAAATACGACAAACCTACACAGAAGGATAAAATTATTTACGCTCCTATCTCATATGCAAATGTTTTATGTAGTGAAAAGGAGATTTACTTTAACATAGCGATCGGGGACAATAGTGTACGAAAGAAAGTTGGAAAGATGTTGGATGATATAGGAGTTCAATTTGCTATTTTAAAACATCCTACTGCGGTTATTAGTCCATCAGTTGAAATTGGTAGAGGGTCGGTTATTATGCCTAACTGTGTTGTCAATGCAGATACTGTAATTGGAGAGCATGTCATAATCAACAGTTCTTCAGTTATTGAACATGATAATCAAATTAATGGTTATGTTCACATTTCTCCAAAAGCCGTATTAACAGGCAATGTATATGTAGGGGAAGGTACCCAAATAGGTGCTGGTGCTACTGTCATTCCTAATATTAAAATTGGAGATTGGTCGATGGTAGGTGCAGGTGCAACCGTTGTAAGTGATATTCCTTCCAAAGTTACGGTTGTTGGAGTACCTGCTAAAATCATAACGTAATATTATTAGATTGAGAGATGAGAATATGTCTAATCAATTGAAAATCCTCCTTTCCCCTCCTCATATGAGTGGAAATGAACAAAAGTATATAAATCAGGCGTTTGAAACGAACTGGATTGCTCCTTTAGGTCCTAATGTCGATGCATTTGAACATGAATTGGCACATTATGTTGGTTCAAAAGGAGCGGCTGCTGTAAGTTCCGGTACTGCTGCTATTCATTTAGCGTTGGAGCTGTTAGGAGTTGGAAAAGGCGACAAGGTGTTCTGCTCAACATTTACATTTATAGCGAGTGCTAATCCCATCCTTTATCAAGGTGCGGAACCAGTGTTTATTGATTCTGAACCAGAAACATGGAATATGAGTCCAGTTGCATTACAAAAAGCATTTTCTGATGCCAAGAAGGAAGGCAAACTTCCGAAGGCAGTGATAGTAGTAAACTTATACGGGCAGAGTGCGAAAATGGATGATATTGTTAGCCTATGTGAGAGTTATAATGTTCCAATTATTGAAGATGCGGCTGAATCCTTGGGATCACTATATAACGGGAAAAAGAGTGGAACCTTCGGGAAGTTTGGAATATACTCTTTTAATGGTAATAAGATTATTACTACCTCAGGAGGAGGTATGCTCGTTTCTAACGATGAAGAGGCTCTTCAAAAAGCTAGATTTTTGGCTACACAGTCTAGAGACCCAGCGCCGCATTATCAACATAGCCAAATAGGTTACAATTATCGCCTAAGCAATATTTTGGCAGGAGTCGGACGCGCTCAATTAGAAGTTTTGGATGATCGTGTGTCTGCACGACGCAAAATATTTGAAACCTATGTCTCAAACTTGGGATCAATTGAAGGAGTTGAATTTATGCCAGAACTGGAAGGTACTTTTTCTAACCGCTGGCTCTCTACTTTGCTGGTTGATCCAAAAGCAATTCCAATTACACCATATGAAATAATTAATGCACTGGGAGAAGAAAATATCGAAGCCCGTCCATTGTGGAAACCGTTGCACTTACAGCCATTATTTAAAGGGACTGATTTTTATTCACACAATGATAATATTGTAATATCAGAGGTTTTATTCGCAAGGGGTCTATGTCTTCCTTCGGGCTCTAATATGAAAAAGGAAGAACAGGACCGTGTTATCAATGTAATTAAGCAAAAGTTCAATGAATTGACTATTACAAGTTAAGGGTTTTTTAAATCAATGAATAGAAAAAAGCTAGTAATACCTTTACTTTTATTGTTATTGTTGTTCGGATCAGTAGCTATACTAAATAACAAAAACTTAGATAAAGATAGCGAAGAACTAATTACTCCGAAACTATACGATGATTTGTATATAAAATCATCCTGGTCAATAAAAAATTTTCCTCAACAAGGAAAACAGTTTAAGGGGCATGAGTATGCGTGGGGCTGGAGCTATGTTGCTAATTCTTTAATGGAAATGTACAAAGCAACAGGCGATGAAAAATATTTGGGCCTGCTCGTTCCGCAAATTGAGTATGTTTTTTCACAAACAGACGAGAAGTTAAAAATAGAAAGTTTTACGAATTCTGGTTTATATTTACCTGCTTGGTCAGATGGAGGGTATTATACAAAAGGTAGATTTAATTATACTTATCCTGTTCATACAGGAATGATCATTATCCCTGTATTAAGGTTTGTTAATATTGTTAACGAAGATAACATTATGAAATACAAAGAATCTGCAAGTAAATTTCTGAAAGAAAGTGGAAGGGCCTTAGCCATTCATAATCAGCCTGGTATGTGGAGAGATATTTCCCAGACTGAAGGCTTTTATTACGGTCATCCATATGGAGAAGGGGTTGTTTCAGAAGCTAATAAAATTGGAGTCCCTAATAGAATATTTGCATACCTAGCTGCTTGTGGCCTCTATGATAAGCTTTCTGGAGAAGGAAAATATACTAATCGAATTGAAAAAAGTCTTCGTTATTTTAAGAATTCGTTGGTCAAATATGATAAGGAGCATGATTCATATTATTGGAGTTACTGGGATAACCATAATGCTCAGAACTGGGAAGATATCAGTCATGGTGAACTCACTACATATGGGATATACCTTCTCCATGAAGAAGCTGGCTTTAAAGTCTTTAGTCAAAAAGAGATGAAAAAATTTAAGAATATCGTTTTTAAAATAGTTGATAACCAAAACCCTCCCAGGGTAAGAAAATATATTCATGAAAAAAATGATGAACAACAAATTTATTATACCCCAAAAGAAAATGACTATTACTTTTCAGCACTAAGATGGTCTTTTTTAGGTTTGTATGATGAAAAGGTATTAGATGATTTAGAGCCTATTTATGAAGGAATTTACTACAAAGAAGGATTCTCAAATAATGATTTGTATTCTATTGCATTATACTTATCTACAAAAAAGCACTTAAATAATTAAACTGTTTTTTGTGGACATACGTCAATAGAAAATAGACTTTGTTTAAATGTCAGATTAAGGTAGAATGGAATAACTTTATTTGGTTAATGGGTAGTCACTGCAATCCATATGGAAAGAGGACATTCTCTGACAGGAGGAGACATGAAAATGACAGCTAAACAGCTGAGACTGTCCTTGACTTCTTAATTCGAAATTTATATCGATTTGTTCACCTTATAAGCATCCTCTACTGTGCGAGGTGACTGATTCTTCTATGGTCAGTGACTGTTTCTTAGTCAATTTAATGTTGGACCGATTTGTACGAATTTACATTGTTCATCATTACTATCTAGTATAATTAGAAGACAAGAATTATAAATTTTAAAATTGGAAGGGAAATACATATGGGCCGAACAAAGAAAAAAAGAACCTGGTTAAAAGTTATTCTTTTATTAATTCTAATAGGCATTGTCGGGGTAGGAGCATATGGTTACTCCATCTACCATAATCTTCAAAAGACGGCGAAAAGTGTACACGCTCCACTTGATCGTGAGCCCGTAGTGGAAAGACCGTCTGACCTTGAGTTGAAGAAGAAAGAGCCTTTTTCCGTACTGATGCTTGGCGTTGATGAAAGAGAAGGGGACAAAGGCCGCTCAGACACAATGATTGTCATCACAGTTAATCCTGAAAAACAATCAATGGAAATGCTGAGCATTCCCCGTGATACCCGCGTGGAGATTGTTGGAAAAGGGTTTGACGATAAAATTAACCATGCTTATGCTTTCGGTGGAATAGAAATGTCTATGAATACAGTTGAAAAATATTTGGATATTCCTATCGATTACTATGTAAAGATGAACATGGAAGGTTTTGAGGAAATTGTTGATGCTGTTGGCGGAATCACGGTCAATAATGATTTGGACTTTTCTGTGAGTGCTACGCATTTTCCAAAAGGAGAAATCTCCTTAAACGGTGAGGAAGCTTTAAAATACAGCCGTATGCGTAAAGAGGATCCTCGCGGCGACTTTGGCCGCCAAATGCGGCAGCGCCAAGTCATTCAAGGTGTCATCAAAAAAGGAGCGAACGTTTCTACCTTATGGAAGTACGATGATATGCTGAAAGCTGTCGGCAACAACGTAGAGACAAACATCTCCTTCGATGAGATGAAGAGTATTCAGAAGAACTATAGTGAAGCACGAAAACATGTTGAACAACTGCAAATCGAGGGAAGCGGAGCAAAAATTGACGGCATTTGGTATTATATCGTTCCTGAAGAGGAGCGCACAAAAATCCAAAACCGTTTGAAGGAACATTTAGGGTTATAAGGAAAATAGATACTAAGAGTAGTAAATAGATCAGGCGAGAACATAAACTCGCCTGATTGCACATTTAAGGACGTTTTTCTTATAGGAAACTACTGATTGCCCGCTAAAGTGCTCAAAATATGAGTTCCTAAATACTCCAAGATCTGTGAATACCAACCACAGATACCCATGAATAAACAGCAATCCAATTTAACTCTAATATTTTCCGCCATTTCAATCATAGAATAGCTCTTTCGACTCTCTCAAGAAAAAACAGGATCTGCTTGTACAGATGATCTTTAGCATGGTTTCATTTCTGCTCTAGTCCAAATCTGATATATCGTGTCATAATCAATAGAAATGCTTTTTAAACACTTATACGACGTTAAACCATTAGTTTATTGATTATTTGAGGCTTGTCGTATTAGTTAATGTTGTAATGGATAGATCTTGTTTTTCATTACGGAATAATCCGGCATAACTAAGTGCCCCAATGAAAGGAAACAGAACCAAGAAGAGTAGGGCAATATTATAATTTCCTCCAGTACTGTCCACTATATAACCCATGATCGTTGTTACAAATCCCCCTACAATATTCAGTACCCCCATAATTCCAGCAGCTTTACCTGTATCTTTCGGATTTGAATATTTAACAATTAAAAGTTGGCTAACAAGCAATTGGCTGGCAACACATGCCAATGCAATGCCAAGCATAACTGCAGCGATGATTGCATTTGATATTAATGAAGTGGTTAATAGGGAGCATCCGCATATTATAAAAATAATAGCTCCGATCAATGCCGGACGGCGTGTTTTATCTATTATGATTCCACATATAAATACGGCAATGATCGCCATAAGCCATGACAATGAGGTTAACGATCCCATTTCAGAGGAGGAGAATCCACGAGCTTTCTCTAAATAGGTTGGCATCCAAAAGCTGATTCCGTAAAATAATACTGTAATCATCAAAAAGGCAAGGCATACCAACCAATAGCGTTTATCTTTCAGAAAATTACTCTTCAATTGGACTTCTTTTGACTTTGCTGTTTTCCCACTTTCTATATACTCCAGTTCTAAACTGTTCACAGCATAGTGCTGCGCGGGTGTATCGCGTGTAAGGAAGATGATAAGAGGCAGGTTAATCAATAAGGAAAACCCAGCCAAAGCAAAGAAAGAGACTTCCCAACTTGATATAGAAATGAGCCATACAAGCATGGGAATTCCTAAAGCCGGACCGAGATATTGCCCATATACCCAAGAGGACTGTGCTTTTCCTAATTCTTTTGGATGAAACCATTGCGCAATAAATTTATTTGTCATAGGGAACATGATTCCTTCCCCTAACCCTAAAATGACCCTCGAAGCTATTAATGAACCATAACTGCCTGCTAACCCTCCCATGATTAAGCTCACAGTCCAGATAATCAGTCCTATGATTGCTGTGAATCGCGGTCCAATTCGATCTACAACATAGCCCCAAAAAGCACTCGAAAGCCCGTATAATATTGTAAAGCCTGTCATTAAAAGACCAATCTCAGTTGATTTCCCATCTAACCCCATACTTTGTAAAAAGTCATCGTTTGTTACAATGACCGAGATGCCGACCTTGTCCAAATTTCCAACTGCCCATAGGAAAAAAATAGATGGTGCTATAAAGAACCACCTTGCTTGAGAACGTTTCATACTTCCTCTCTCCTTTGCCTTTGCGAAATAAGTAAAGAATAGGAATGTTTATGGCACACTAGAAATGTAGGAAACGGCAGCTAATTTATGTACATAAAAAAGGCCACTTGCCAACATCCGAAAAAATACATACACTCCTGTTTGGGCATATCTTTACAGGAGGTAGTATAGGAGATGTTAGCAATGGCTGAAGTTAATTATATCAGATACGAAACGAATACAAAAGGTCGCAGCTATGCAGAAGTAGCACGGCAGATGGGGGTAGATCGGCGGACGGTGAAAAAGTATTCCGACATGGAAGATTTCAATCCGGAGAAACCGATCAGACAAAAAAGAATA
>NZ_KB894703.1 GCF_000374565.1 Siminovitchia fordii DSM 16014 = CIP 108821
TTGAACTGCACCCCGAATGTTAGACACATACTCGAACATTTGGAGGTGCTTTTTTAGATGGTAAAAATATCAGATTCAAATAAACATACTGCTGTTCTTCGCTATTTAGAAGGAAAGGAGTCATATCAGGATATTTCAAACTCTCTTGGAGTTGATTGTGGAGATTTTCGTCTTTGGGTTAAGCGTTATGAGTACCATGGGGAACAAGCATTTATAAAGAGCTATACAAACTATACAGCAGACTATAAACTAGACGTACTAAACTATATAAATGAACACGGGACGTCTATCCGAGAAACATCTGCGATTTTCAACCTTCCTACCACCAACTTGATACGGAGCTGGAAAAAACTCCTGGAGTCTGGTGGGATAGATGCCCTTATTCCAAAGAAAAAGGGGCGTCCAGCCATGAAAAGAAAAGATGAAAAGCAACTGAATAAAAAACGTTCAGCCGAAGGATCCGTAGAATCTTTACAGGCAGAAGTAGAACGTTTGCGTATGGAAAATGCTTATTTAAAAAAGTTGAACGCCTTAGTTCAAAACAAGGAAAAGTCACCAAACAAGACAAGGCACAAGTAGTCTATGAACTAAGGCATGAATTTCCGGTAAAGGCACTAATCAAACTAGCAGGTATTCCACGCAGCACTTATTATTACAACGTAAAAAATTTTGGCCGGCCAGACCCTGATAAAGAACTGAAACAATTGGTTCAGTCTATTTATGATGAACATGAAGGTCGTTTTGGTTACCGCCGTATACGCGATGAACTCAGAAATCGTGGGTATAAGGTAAACCACAAAAAAGTACAGCGCCTCATGAAGGAACTGGGGATTAAATGTATAGTCCGCATCAAAAAATATAAATCCTATAAAGGGACGGTTGGTGAGATCGCGCCGAATATCTTAGACCGTAACTTCCAGGCTGAAAAGTCAAATGAGAAATGGGTTACCGATATTACGGAATTTAAATTATTTGGGGAGAAGCTGTATTTATCACCCATACTGGATTTGTTTAATGGGGAAATCATCACTTATACAATCGGGCCAAGACCAACCTATTCACTAGTTTCCACCATGCTGGATCAGGCATTTAAGCGACTATCAGAAGAGGATGAACTCCTGCTTCATTCAGATCAAGGATGGCATTATCAGATGAAAAAATACCGGCATACCCTAGAGAAACGCGGGATTACGCAAAGTATGTCACGTAAAGGCAACTGTTATGACAACGCCGTTATTGAAAACTTTTTCGGTATCCTGAAGTCTGAATTTCTTTATCTTAAGGAGTTTGAAAGTGTGGAACACTTTAAACTAGAACTAGAAAAGTATATAAAATACTATAATCACAAACGGATTAAGGCCAAATTAAAAGGCATGAGCCCGATACAATACCGGGTTCATGCCCAACATGCCGCCTGACGAAATAACCGTGTCTAACTTTTTGGGGTCACTTCAGGTTAGGAGGATTTTTAATGCTTAATTTTACACGTGTAAAAAGCGGTCAATACCGCTGTCTTCCAACAGATGACCTACGAAAAATTCACCGAATTCCCCGTAGCGGGCGCTAACTTCATCAAAGCGCATTTCGTAGACAAGCTTTTTGAATTGGAGGACGTCATCAGCAAATAGGGTTACACCCCATTCGTAATCATCGAAACCGACGGAACCGGTGATGAGCTGCTTGACTTTACCTGCGTATTGCCTTCCGATCATTCCGTGGCTATACATAAGGTCCTTCCGTTCTTCCATTGAAAGCATGTACCAGTTATCATTGCCTTCACGGCGCTTATCCATTGGGTAAAAGCAAACATAATCCGTTTTGGGAAGAATCGGATATAGACGTGAACGGACATAAGGGTTTTCATATGGATCTTCATCAGAATCGCCAGCAAGATAGCTGCTTAACTCCACAACAGATACATAAGAATAGGCAGGGAGTGTATAATCTGCAATCATCAATTTGTTGAATTCATTTTCCAGTTCATTCAGCTCTCTCATTGTCGGACGCAGAATCATCAGCATAAAGTCAGCTTTTTGGCCGACAATCGTATAAAGGGCATGGCTTCCTTCTTTTCTGTCTTGGGTTTCATCAAGCTTCGCAAGGTACTGCTTAAACTCATGAATGGCTGCCTGCCGTTCATCAGCCGTCAATAGCTTCCATGCAGCCCAATTAATTGTCCGGAAATCATGAAGTGCATACCAACCATCCAGTGTTTGTGCCGGTTCACTCACAACAATCACTCCTATACAGTATCATTCTTTTATTACTATAGCACAGTTTATCCATAACCTCCTTTTTCAAATCAATTGTTAAAAATATGACACGAAAAGTAAACATTGGGCTCAGACAATAAAGTATGAGATAATTTCAATAATAATATTTTAACTTCAGAGTATGGAGGTGGCTGTATGGGTAACTTGTTTGATGAGCTGAAAAGAAAAGTATCGGGGTGGGACCGTAAGATTGTTTTTCCTGAGGCGGATGATTCTCGCATCCTTTCCGCAGCGGGAAAGCTTGCGGACGAAGATGTACTGACACCTGTTTTAATTGGCAACATGAAAGTGGTTCAGGAACGAGCCCGTGATTTAAAGGTTTCTTTGGATAAAATGGAAGTATATGATCCAGAAGTATATATCGGGATGGATGAAATGATCCAGGCTTTTGTTGAACGCCGAAAAGGAAAGGTTACAGAAGGGGAAGCAACTGATATGCTATTGGACCCGAATTATTTTGGAACAATGCTTGTATATCTGAACAAGGCACACGGTCTTGTAAGCGGTGCGACTCATACAACTGCCGACACCGTCCGTCCTGCACTTCAAATTATTAAAATGAAGGAAGGGGTCGGAAAAACGTCGGGAGCCTTCCTGATGGTAAAAGGAGAAGAGAAGTATATTTTTGCTGACTGTGCCATTAATATTGCACCAAACAGCCAGGATCTCGCTGAAATAGCTATTGCAAGTGCCAAGACCGCCCGAATGTTTGATATCGAACCAAGGGTGGCCATGCTTAGCTTTTCCACAAAAGGTTCGGCAATTTCAGAGGAAACACAAAAAGTATCAGACGCTGTAAAAATAGCCAAGGAAATCGATCCCGATCTTGTACTTGACGGAGAATTTCAGTTTGACACAGCCTTTGTTCCCTCTGTAGCCCACAAGAAGGCACCGGAATCGGACATTCAGGGGGATGCGAATGTTTTTGTTTTTCCAAGCCTCGAGGCTGGGAATATCGGTTATAAAATCGCACAGCGTTTGGGGGCGTATGAAGCGGTCGGTCCGATTCTCCAAGGTCTAAACTCACCGGTGAACGATCTTTCCCGGGGAAGCAGCGAGGAAGACGTATATAATCTATCGCTCATTACAGCCATGCAATCCATATAGATGAAATAATTGAAGGGAATCTGCCAATGGTCGAGAATAAATCACTTTTACATCAGAAGAAATGGCGGGTCATCGATCAATCGAATCCCAATCCGCAATTTCATGCACTTCAATCTTTTGCGATGGATGATACGCTTTGTCAATCGGTTGGGAGCGGCTGCTCTCCTGCCGTTGCAAGAGCATGGGTCCATTTACAGACGGTGATCCTGGGCATCCAGGATACTAAATTGCCTGCACTTCAGGACGGACTGGATTTCTTGGAAGAAAAAAAGGTGGATTGGATTGTCCGGAACTCAGGCGGGCTGGCTGTCCTGCTTGATGAAGGGGTACTTAATATATCCTTGATTTTTCCTGATACGGAGAAGGGGATCGATATCAATCGGGGCTATGATACGATGTGGGAGCTTGTCCGGCTCATGTTCGATGATTTTGATTGTCATATAGAAGCACGTGAAATCGTCGGCTCCTATTGCCCGGGAAGTTATGATTTGAGCATTTACGGAAAAAAGTTTGCTGGAATTTCCCAGCGCCGGATCCGAAAAGGAGTAGCAGTTCAAATTTATCTTTGTGTGAATGGAAGCGGGCAGGAGCGGGCTAAGTTAGTTAGGGAATTTTATGACCGTGCCAAGTTCAGTAAATCCCAGCGGGTCGTTTTCCCGGAAGTTCGACCTGAAGTAATGGCATCCCTCTCTGAATTACTCGGTGTCGAGTTGACAGTCGACGATGTCATGCTCCGGTTTTTAACAGTGCTGAAGAGTGTAAGCGGAGAAATTTGTGCCAGCCAGCTTCAAGAGAGTGAACTGAAACTATATCCCATTCATTATGAGCGGATGGTCGAACGCAATAAAAGAGTGTTTTCATGAGAGAAGGCCTGGCATTCTGAAGAGATGCCAGGCCCGGTATTTTTTGAAACGTTGTGTACATCCGTTGCAGAGCAAAACTTCTATTTTTAATCGTAACCCGGGCGATTGAGCGAACTGCTATAGGCAAGCAGCGCCTAGCAGACTCCCTCTTCTTCGTCTACATGTTTCCTATATCTCGGCAGAAGCTGCCCAGGCGGTAAGTTGTTAAATGGCGCCCTCCGTTATACTTATCACTCAGCCAATTTCTCCAGATTCCCATTCCGGTCCATCTTAAATGTGGATGCAGGGCGCTCTTCTTCGTCAAAGAGGACAAGCTTTCTTGCACGGTTCAGGATTTTCATAAGTGTCTCATAGTCTTCCTGCATCGTTTCGGAAGTGTCCTCCAGTTCTTCGACTTTTGCTTTCAATTGTTTATTTTCTTCTAATAAATCATTTACTTCATTTTTTAATCTCTCATTCTCACTTCT
The DNA here is from genome assembly GCF_000374565.1 of Siminovitchia fordii DSM 16014 = CIP 108821. Classification (GTDB taxonomy): domain Bacteria; phylum Bacillota; class Bacilli; order Bacillales; family Bacillaceae_C; genus Siminovitchia; species Siminovitchia fordii. The sequence goes on from NZ_KB894703.1 coordinate 4,711, forward strand.
TAAGATGTCCGTATTATACTCAGAATGATGAAGCTGTTGCAGAAAAGCGATGACTTGTCCCAAGTTTAGTTCTGCTGAATTCTGATTTTCTGTGAAAGTAGGTAATAGTGTACCAGCTTCAGATGTGAATTTTTCTATTAGGTTCTCATTGCTGGTTTCCATAGGTATTTCGGACTCGGCATTTTCATTGCCGCTCTCCAAAATCGGATGCTGGATATCTTGAAATGACGGTACCGGTGGCTGATATAAAAGCTTTTTCTTTCCACCTTGATCTTTTCCGAGTAAACGCTGTCTCTGTTTACGCTGCTTCTTGGCTAAATCGAGCGCTTTTTCATATTGTTGGCGAACGACAGCATTCCATCTGAAACCGCAGGCTGCAGAAGTGCGATTTAATCTATCTCCCACCTCTTCGAATGCGTTTAACTGTGTACTACCTTCCCGGACGTGGCGCAGGACTGTTTCAGCCAATAACAAATCATTTTCTTCCGTCCAAGCATCTTGGCGTGTTTTCATATGATTCAACTCCCTTTTTAAAAGTCATTAATCAAAGGATGTACAAACCAGTCATTTTTTATACCAATATGGCAAAAAAATGATAGTTTTTACTGTAAACATATGAATTCGTTGAACGCAAAAACGGTTGGTCCTTTCCTTTCTTTCCATTTGGAAAGCCGGTATAATTGAAACATGATAGATAGGAAGAGGGAAGCTGATGATTGATTCCAGCATCAAATTAAGTGAGGAAAAAGTATTTAAAGACCCTGTCCATGGATATGTCCACGTTAGAGACAAGCTTATCTGGGATCTCATCGGTACGAGAGAATTTCAGCGGCTTCGGCGGATCAAACAGCTGGGAACAACATATTTGACCTTCCATGGAGCCGAGCACAGCCGGTTTAGTCATTCGCTTGGGGTATATGAGATTGTCAGACAGATCATAGACGAGGTATTTGAAGGGCAGCCTGATTGGAATAAGAATGAGAGGATGCTCTCCCTTTGTGCTGCACTATTACATGATTTGGGACACGGTCCGTTTTCCCATTCCTTTGAAAAAGTTTTCGATCTAGACCATGAACAATTTACGAAGAAAATTATCCTCGAAGATACAGAGGTTAACAGGGTTCTTCGGTCGGTCAACCCTGATTTTCCACAGAAGGTGGCTGAGGTTATCAGCAAGACATATCATGACAAGCTGGTGGTCAGTCTGATTTCAAGCCAGATTGATGCGGATCGGATGGATTATCTCCAAAGGGATGCGTATTTTACGGGAGTAAGCTACGGGCATTTTGATATGCAGCGGATCATGCGGGTCATGAGGCCAAAAGAAGATCATGTCGTTTTTAAATGGAGCGGCATGCACGCGGTGGAAGACTATATCATGAGCCGCTACCAAATGTACTGGCAAGTATACTTCCATCCTGTCACCCGCAGCGCCGAAGTGATTTTAACTAAGATTCTTCAGCGTGTAAAAGCTTTATTCCGTGCTGATTATCCCTTTAAAAAAGAGCCTGTCCATTTCAGGTCATTATTTAAAGGCAACGTGACTCTTGAAGATTATCTAAAGTTGGATGAGCCGGTAATTCTATATTATTTTCACATGTGGGAAGAAGAAGAGGATCCCATTCTCCGTGACTTGTGCCGGAGATTTATGGATCGTCATCTGTATAAATATGTGGAATTCGATCCTGCTGAGCAATACAGGACGTTAAGAGAACTTGAGGAATTATTCCGGAATGCCGGGATTGATCCCGAGTATTATCTGGCTGTTGATTCTTCGTCTGATTTGCCTTATGATTTTTATCGACCAGGAGAGGAAGAAGAGAGGCTTCCGATCCATTTACTGATGCCGAATGGAGAACTCTCCGAGCTTTCGAGGGAATCGACTATCGTTCAGGCCATTTCTGGGAAAAGAAGGACGGATCATAAATTGTATTATCCGGAAGATATCCTGCTGGATGATTCGGGCAACCGGGAACTGAAACAACGGATTCTCTCCATTCTGAAAAAATTTTAAACTATCCATTGAAAAAATAGGTAGCGGGGGTTGAGCAACAGTTATGCTGCATGATCATCAAAAACTAATGAGTGTCTTTGCTCTGGCAGGGGAAATTACAGGAAGAAAAAAACTGCAAAAAATGGTCTATATCGCCAAAAAAATGAAATTTCCCTTTCAGGAAAAGTTCGAATTTCATTTTTACGGCCCTTACTCGGAAGAATTGACATTAAGGGTTGAGGAATTATGTAATTTTGGATTCATTGAAGAAGTTAAAGAGGATAAGGGCGGTTACAGCCAATATCGTTATACCATTACTTCTGCCGGGTGCGAATTCTTTGAATCGGAGCCAATGGATATCCCCCAATTAAAGGAATGCCTGATCAATATGAATCAACAGAGTTCCCGTTTTCTTGAACTTGTATCTACAATTATGTATTTTGAGGAACTTGCCAAAGACGAAGTAATTGAGAAGGTAGCGGAATTGAAAAGAAAGCAAAATTATTCTGAAGAGGAAATAGACGAAGCTTATTATTACATTGAATCATTAAAAAAGACAGCTTATTCGCATTAACTGCGGACTGGCTGTCTTTTCCGGATTTCTTAACTGTCCAGCTCCAGAAATCAAGCTGATTTCCTCTGGTGGCTGAAGAATTATCTTTTCAGGCAAAGCAAGGAGATCCTGTTTCTATTATTCGTCGCTTGATCTTTTGCCGGCCACGGCGTAATGATTTTTCGTCATTTCTTCAATTACAATAGTGACTGCTTCTTTTGAAGCGCCTGTTGTATCAACAACAGCATCTGTCACTTTCTCTACAAGCGCTTTCTTTTGCTCTTCCGTACGTCCTTCAAACATTTTTACTGTTACGATTGGCATGTACAGTTTCCTCCCTCATTCATCTTGTTGTACATAAAAATTGTATTCCTTTTTCAAATGAGGGGCAAGAATCAGATGTATAAAATGAGCGGAGGACAATAATTCTGTATAATGGATAAAAAGAAATACATGCAAAGCGCAAGGCGCACATCCTTAGGCGGCAAGTTCAAGATGAATTGCAAGTGGCAGTCAATCAACCACCATAGCAATTTGGTTTGATTCTTACACCGATGGCGCTTGAAGCTAGATTAAAAAAGGGGCTGGATATGTGGAGAGGTTTCTCGCGTTCCCTCTGGAACAAATTCCGCTTGTGGCGGCAGTGTTATTAATTGCATTTACAGTACATGAATTCGCTCATGCTTTTACAGCATATAAATTCGGGGACCCGACGGCAAAAGAACAAGGCCGGCTTACCTTGAATCCGATGCAGCATTTGGACCCAATCGGAACACTGCTCATTTTTATCGCAGGATTCGGCTGGGCTAGACCGGTCCCTGTGAATCGCTATCATTTTAAAAATCCGCGGCTGGCGGGTATTATCGTTTCGTTAATGGGGCCAATCAGCAATTTTGCTTTGGCGGTTTTGGGCACGGCTATTCTGTTCATATTGATGGTTACAGGCATTGCGGGGCAGCTGCCGATTTTTGTGACCCAGTTTTTTAATTTGTTCGTATGGATGAATACCCTGCTTTTCGTTTTTAATTTACTGCCTGTACCGCCCCTTGACGGATATAGGATCATAGAGGATGTGGTTTCGCCCTCACTTAGGGCGAAGATGACACGGTATGAGCAGTACGGGTCACTCATATTTTTAATACTGGTGATTACACCATTATCTCATTATACAATCAGGCCGATATTGAATACAGTCGTCCCGTTTTTTGTAAACAGCATACAAAGTGTATTCGTCATGTTTTTAGGTTAAGGAAAAGGGAGGAATTTTTGTATGGAGCAAAAAAAGAGAAAGCTGGAATTTAATATTATAAAAGATGATCCAACCATGGGGCATAAAGGGTACGGAGTAGGATCGCTAAGCTTGGAGAATATCACTCCTGTCATGCTTGACGTGGAAGCAGGAGAGGCATGGATTGAAGAACAAGCGATGCATGCCCGAAGTAAAACCGAGCGTGGGGTCAAATATGTAAAAGATCGGAGTGAATTCCCCGAGGAAGGGGCAAAAAAATATTGGGTGATATGGGTTGCAGTGGATATAAAAGAAGAGGGACCATATTATGCGGGAGTCGCAGCATGTGAATTATATATTAACCGGGCGGCTCGCCGTGGTTATAAATCAATGCCTGAGCACGTTAACCATATGGACAAGGCGATGAAAGGAAAAGTGGTTGTTCATAATATGGACGCCGAGTCTCGAAAAGTCCTCATGGAATTTCTGAAAAGCCATGACGAGGGCATGTGGAAGCGTTCAAGGGTGGAATTGAAAGAAGAGTTTGAGATATAACTTGATGTAAATAATATAGTTCTTATTAATTTTTGAACAATCTATGACAGTTGTCAAAATGGAACATTGCCACCTTGCCGATTTATGGGAAAGTAAGTAAACTTAATATAGTTTGCACGGCAAACTGGGACACAGAAAAGCGGAAGCGCTCGTTTAGCGACGTACAGACTGGACGACTCCTGACGAGATAAAGAAGACACGGCGATGCCGAAGGCGAGCCGATGTCGACTTATCGTAGGAAGGAGGAGGAAGTCTGCTAGTTGCTGAGCGCTGTAGCTGGACAAAGAAAAGCGTAGACGCCCTGCATAGCCCCGACAAGCATAAGACGATTCCCGAGGAGGCAGTTTATCAGCCACCACAGGGAATAGGCTTATGACCTCGAGGGGCTGGGCGTCGAAGCTGGACAAAGAAAAGCGTAGACGCCCTGCATAGCCCCGACAAGCATAAGACGATTCCCGAGGAGGCAGTTTATCAGCCACCACAGGGAATAGGCTTATGACCTCGAGGGGCTGGGCGTCGAAGCTGGACAAAGAAAAGCGGATGCAACTCGTTTAGCCTTCGCCAATCAGCAAAAAACTTGAGGCCGCACACCTCAAGTTTTTTGTGTTTTTTTTAGAGTCCCTTTTGAAAAACCTAGTTTTTTTGCCTGATAAAAGTTATGATTAAGAACAAATAAATTGGGAAGTGACTGTTGAATGATGAAGCATTTAAAACCGTATTCTTTACATATAGCAGCAGTTGTATTGTTAACCCTCGGCGGGATTATGCTTGAATTGTTCCTTCCGACGTTAATGGCCAATGTTGTGGATATTGGCATTGTCAACGGCGATATGTCTTACATATTGAAAACCGGTGGTATGATGCTGGTTTTTGCTTTTGCAGCCATCATTCTTATGACAGGGGTGTCTTTTTATGCCTCTAAAACAGCTCTCGGCTTCGGAAGAGACATAAGGCGCAGTCTGTTTGTTAATGTAGAGAATTTCTCACTTCAAGCTTTTGATAAAATTGGAACCGCATCTTTGATCACAAGGTCGACAAACGATGTAAAGCAGGTTCAAGATGTTTTGAACATGATTTTGCGGATGATGACGAGGGCACCATTGATGCTAGTCGGCGGCATCATTATGGCTGTCACAAGGGAGCCTGGTTTGTCAGTGGTCTTTTTAGGAGCCCTCCCGCTGTTGGCACTTCTCATTTTCATTATTTCGCGAAAAGCGATTCCTCTTTTTGTTTCATTACAGAAAAAGACAGACAGATTAAATTTGATTGTCCGCGAGAATTTGACCGGAGTTCGGGTCATTCGGGCTTTCAACAATGGAGAATATGAGAAAAACCGCTTTGATACTGCAAACCTTGATTTCCGCGATACCGGAATTCAAGTTAACAAAATGATGGCGGTACTTTTTCCAGTTATGATGATTGTCATGAACTTTACCAGTATCGCGATTGTGTGGGTCGGAGCGGTACGCATTGATCAGGGAGTCATGCAGGTCGGCAATCTAATGGCATTTTTGCAGTATTCCATGATGATTTTAATGTCGCTTATCATGCTTTCGTTCGGATTCATTATGATTCCGCGGGCGAAAGCTTCCATGGATAGAATCAATGAAGTGTTGAAAATGGAAAATGATCTTTCGGATCCTGAAAATCCAACAAGGGAGAAGGACCAGAAGGGGACAGTGGAATTCAAGGATGTCACGTTCCGGTATGCCGGTGCGGAAAAGCCGGTCCTTCAGCGTATCTCTTTTACAGCGAAAAAGGGAGAAACAACTGCGATCATTGGAAGTACTGGCTCAGGTAAATCAACTCTTATTAAATTGATTCCCAGATTTTATGACGTGGAAAGAGGTTCTGTATTAGTAGACGGAATCGATGTAAGGGACATGTCACAGGAAACGTTAAGATCAAAAATTGGCTATGTTCCGCAAAAAGCTGCCTTATTCAGTGGAACGGTTGCGGAAAACTTGCTGTATGGAAATGAAGGGGCAAATGAGGAAGAGATGTGGAAAGCACTTGAAATCTCACAAGCTGCCGAATTTGTAAGAGATAAAGAAGAGGGACTCGATTTAATGATCGAACAGGCTGGGGCAAACTTGTCAGGCGGCCAGAAACAACGGCTGTCCATTGCTCGAGCATTGATCAGAAATCCTGAAATCTACCTCTTTGATGATAGTTTTTCGGCTTTGGACTATAAAACAGATGCAACATTGAGAGCGGAGTTGGCAAAAGTCACAAAGGATGCAACTATTATTTTAGTTGCACAGAGAGTGAGTACTGTTACGGACGCCGATCAAATTATCGTTCTGGAAGATGGGGAAATTGCAGGCACCGGTACACATCAAGAACTACTGGCTGAAAACCGGATATACCAGGAAATTGTATCTTCCCAGCGGGCAGAGGAGGAAGGAGCATGAGCAAGCATCGCGAAAGAGCGGGTGTCAGTATGAGACCCGGAGGGGGACCAAGGCACGGAATGGCTCCTGGGGAAAAGCCAAAAGATTTCAAAAAGACACTAAGAAGATTGGCGAGTTATTTAAAACCACGAAAATACCAGCTGTTGTTTGTTGCTATTGCAGCCATTTTTTCCACACTTTTTAATGTCATCACGCCAAAGCTTCTGGGAGATGCGACATCATCTATTTTTTCAAGTGTAACAAAGGGAAATGGAATTGATTTCGCTTTTTTACAGAAACTGCTGTTTATCCTGCTTGCCCTTTACGTCATATCAGCTTTATTCACCTATTTGCAACAATACATGATGGCAGGAGTTTCCCAGAAAACAACGGCTGAATTAAGAAAAGACGTCTATGAAAAATTGGCCCGGATGCCCCTAAGCTACTATGACCAGCATCCGCACGGGGATATATTAAGCCGGGCGATCAATGATATCGATAATATCAATAATTCGATTCAGCAGGCTCTGTCACAAATCATAACGTCGTTGATTGCGATTATAGGAACAATTATCATGATGATTGTGATCAGTCCTATGTTGACGCTAGTTGTTGTCATCACTTTTCCATTGAGTGCGCTGGTCATCCGCTTTGTGGCTTCTTTTTCTCAGAAGCATTTTGTCAGTCAGCAAAAAGAACTTGGAAATGTAAATGGGCATATTGAAGAAATGTTTTCGGGACATCAGGTCATCAAAGCGTTCGGACATGAGGAAACTGCCATCAAAGAATTTGACGAAATCAACGAGCGCTTGTATCAATCGGGGTGGCGGGCGCAATTTATCAGTGGAATTATGATGCCACTCATGAACTTTGTAGGAAATCTCGGGTATGTCTTCGTCAGCATTGGCGGAGGACTGCTCGTATTAAACGGAAGTATCCGGATTGGTGATGTTCAGGCATTCATCCAGTATTCCCAACAGTTGACACAGCCTATGACACAGGCAGCGGGCATTGCCAACATGATCCAGACGGCGCTCGCCTCGGCTGAACGGGTGTTTCATCTCCTTGATGAAAAAGAGGAGAGGAAGGAAGAACCCGCTGATTTCAATTTGGATGAATTGAAAGGAAAAATTACGTTTGACCATGTTTGCTTCGGTTATGAAAAAGACAAACCGATCATCAATGATTTAAACCTGGAGGTTAATCCCGGCCAAACAATTGCTATCGTCGGGCCGACAGGAGCCGGAAAAACGACGATTATTAATCTATTGATGAGGTTTTACGAATTGGACAGCGGCCGTATTTTGATAGATGGAGTCGATATCAGCTGCCTATCCCGCGAGCAGGCACGTTCCATGTTTGCAATGGTTCTTCAGGACACATGGCTTTTCAACGGAACGATCAGGGATAATATTGCATATGGACGTAATGGGGCGAGCGAAGAAGAAATTATTCAAGCGGCCAAAAGTGCATATGCCGATGATTTTATTCGGACGCTGCCTGATGGATACGATACCGTTTTGGGAGAGGATGCTTCGAACATTTCACAGGGGCAGCGTCAGTTGGTTACAATAGCGAGGGCCATTCTGTCCGACCCGAAAATATTGATTCTCGATGAAGCGACAAGCAGTGTCGATACACGGACGGAAATGAATATACAGCGGGCCATGAACAAATTGATGGCAGGACGTACAAGCTTTGTAATAGCGCACAGGCTTTCCACCATTCGGGATGCGGATGTCATTCTGGTCATGAAAGACGGAGACATCCTGGAAAAAGGGTCACATGAAGAATTGTTAAGACTCAATGGCTTTTATGCCGATTTATATAAAAGCCAGTTCAGTGGAAAAGCAAGCTGAAAAGAAGACTGCTCGGCTTAAACCCATGATTTTTCGAGTCAACCTGGGCGAATTGCAGTTTGCACAATAATAGTCTGCTCGAACGATCATTTTCTATTTGGAACAAATGAGTGATTCTGATATCCGATATTTAAATAAGCAGCGTATTCGGGTCCGCAAATCGTACAGAAAGATGTTTCGTCTTCCTTCTCTCAACCACGTTTTGCTAGTATAAGGGCTATATTTGCTCATAATGAAGCCCCCTCGTAAATGAGGGGGCTTCCCAGTATTTATCTGAACGCCAGAGGCCATGAAATATTAGAATATCCGCTGCCACCACCGTTTTTTCTTTTCTTTTTTACTGGGGGCAGGTTCCACTTGAGAGTCATGCAGATGGTCGGTACAATATTCCGTAGGCTCGGTGCCTCTCACAAAATAAGTGAGCCTGAAAACAGGGCAGGAGTTCGTCGCTATTTTACCATTTACAGGATCGACAGGGATTGCAACGACTTTTGCTGGAGGAGAAAATTCGTGTTCTTTTTCATCCTCTCCTTCCAGTGCGCGCTCCATGAAGCGGATCCAAATATTTTTTGCGTATAATTTATCTTCTGTCAGGGTGATTTCTTTTCCTTTATCGTACCCTGTCCATACGACGGACGCCAATTTCGGCGTAAACCCCGCCATCCAGCTGTCGGAGTTGGTTGAACCGGATTTTCCAGCATATTCCCGGCTCATCTGGTTTATGACGGATGCCCCGGTGACCGTCGCATACCCGTTCAACTTTTTATCAAACATGCCTGTCATCATATGGCTTAAAACAAAGGCAAACTCTGGTTTCAGTACCTGCTCATTAAATTTCGGTGCCTCATAGATTACTTTTCCTCGGAAATCCTCCACCCGAACAATGAAAACCGGCTCCACTTTCTTGCCACCGTTCGCTATGATACTGTAGGCATTCAGCAGCTCAATCGGTTTTACTCCAGAAGTCCCCAAGGCAAGGGAAGGGACCTTCTTCATCTTGGTGGATATTCCCACCTTGCGGATTGTGTCGACCAGCGTATCCTGTCCTAGAAACAGGTGGGTTTTAACGGCATAAACATTATCAGAAAGAGCGAGCGCCTGTGCCATCGTGATTTCTCCATTTGCATATTGGTTGTTATAATTATGCGGCGTATATTCAGACTGCCCATCACTGAACCTAAAAGTGGTCGGTTCGCTCTTTAATATGGATGATGGAGTGAATCCATGTTCTAATGCAGTGTAGTATAGAAGGGGCTTGATTGTTGACCCCGGTTGTCTTATAGTCTGTGTTGCCCTGTTAAAAGAGCTGTTTTTATAGTTCCTTCCGCCAACTAAAGCTGTGACATATCCCGTTTCGGGATCCATTGCAGCAAACCCGGCCTGTATATCAGTTGATTCCGATATCGTTTCACTTATCGCTTTTTCAGCAATATCTTGTTGTTTCACATCAAGTGCAGTATACACTCTCAAGCCTCCAAGAGCTATGCTCCTATCATCCAGTCCCACCTTGTCCTTCAATTCTTTTTTTACAGTATCATAGAAATAAGGTGCTATTTCCGCCTGATGATGAGGGTGTTTCCCAATAAAGAAAAGCGGTTCTTTTGAGGCGACTTTCGCTTCTTCAGGCGAAATTGCCCCTGTTTCCTCCATTGCACTTAATACAAGTCCTTGCCTGGACTTTGCCTTTTCTTCTGAGATGAGCGGAGAATATATTCCGGGACCCTTGGGAATGCCGGCAAGCATGGATGCTTCCGCAAGTGTAAGTTCCTTCGCGCTTTTTCCGTAATAAAACTGGCTGGCAGCCTCAATTCCGTATGCTCCATGCCCGAAAGATATAGTGTTGAGGTAGCCTTCAAGAATTTCCTCCTTGCCGTAATTCACCTCAAGGCGGATTGTATAAAAGGCTTCCAGCAATTTGCGCGACCATGTTTTATCAAGAGTCAAAAACAGGTTTCGAGCATATTGCTGTGAAATCGTACTTGCTCCCTGAACTTTGCCCATGGCTTTAACGTTTGCCGCCATGGCACCGGCAATCCTTTTGAGGTCAAAGCCGTGATGGCTGTAAAAAGTACGATCCTCAATCGAAATGATTGCATCCGAAACATGTGAAGGAATTTCATCCAATGAAATCCAATATCTTTTTTCCCCACTATTGCTTTCTCCAATGATTGAGCCGTCGGATGCGTAGTATAATGTAGATTGCGGAATAGACAATGGCGGCGGGCCGAGAATTTTGATCCACAGCCAAAAAGAGAATAATACGATAATTAGGATTGTCGCAGTTAAAAGCGATAAAACCGAAAACAAACGAAATGTTCTCCATCTTTTTTTTGAACCCGTGACTGCTTCCAATTCCTCACCCCCTGAATTCTAGCAATCTCATTCAACAGTATGAAAGAAAAAGCATGAATTTATTCATGGGGCGAGTATAAATTGTCCTATTTTATAATATAAAGAAGTGGCATCGCTCAAGTTGGAAGCACTACTCGGCATGAAAGCAATCAAGTTATTTATAAATAAGGGGTTTTTCCGATAAGCAGGAAGTGTCTCGCTTTCCTTATCTATTATCTCATCGGAGGAGCTCCAGTTTGTAAGTCCCTATGACGTTTGCTTTTTTCTTTGGGATCATCTATATGTACGACTTTATTTCTTCCTGTCTGTTTCGCTATGTACATCGCCTTGTCGGCCAGATTGTACAACTCCTTAACCAATTTGCCATTTTGGGGGGAAGAACTGATCCCGACTGAAATAGTTACAGGAATCGAATGATTAGTAGAAGTGACAAATGGCCGTTCGGCAATGGAAAGGCGTATTTTTTCCGCAGTTTTCTTAGCTGTTTCTTTATCGAAACCTGGAAGGATCATTGCAAATTCTTCTCCGCCAATTCTTGAAACGGGACCGCCGATGGATGAGACCTCTCTCCTCAGACGAGAGGAAAGCTCAATCAGTATTTCATCGCCGATTGGATGTCCATATGTATCATTCACCTTTTTAAAATGGTCGATATCAAGCATGATTACCGAAAACGGGCCTTTGTCCGCTTCTGAAAAAAACGCCGAAATTTCCTGGAATTTCCGATTGTTGTTCAGGCCTGTTAAATGATCGGTTTCCGAAAGAGCTTCGATCTGCCTGATTTTCCTGAAATGTACATTCATTTCACGCAAAATGACAAGAACAGTAAAAAAAGATATGAATGAAAAAACAACGAAATAAAAAGTGTCAATAATAGTGTCCCAAGATAAGCCCATTAGGAAAATGAGCACAATCACAGTCTGAAGTGTCAAATAATAAAAATAATAGGGAGCATTCCTAAACGTCATCGGTTTATTGATTGAAAATAAGACGATAATAAAACTGGCGATGATCACATTCATCCCGGCAACGAATGCTGATACAGTGGCACCGTCAATCAAAAAACGGCTGACGCCTATAATCAGGGCACTAACCAAAAGTGCGCCAGGTCCTCCAAAAATTCCTGAAATGACGATGACGGCAGTTCTGGCATCTACGAAAACATCATCCGAAACTGGAACGGATGTTTTCATCAATATGGTACCGGCAAAGCCGGCCATTAATCCAATCATCAATGGATGCAGCTTTGGAAAGGGGACCCGGATTCGAACATGATCTTGAAATGGCCAATAAGATAAAACCGTAAAAGTAAATAGGATGCAAAAATTGGTTGCAAGTTTTAAAAACATCTTAATTCACCTGTCAGACAATATTGGGCTAATTATACCATTGTTGTATGTTTTCAAAAGGTTAACTTTTTAGAAAAAGGAAACTGTTTTTAGGCCAATCATGCTATCCACGCATGGACTTTCTGTTGAAATTTTCCTATAATGAATAGGTTACATTACAAAAAAAGGGTGTGGCGGCATTGACGGCGGATGTCCAAACTCCGGTCAAAATTCATCTAACGACAAAGATTAATCTTGATGGAGAAGAAGAAACATTTGAAATGATCTTGTTCGGCCAGTATTACCGCAAAAACAATGCGGTTTTTCTGAAATATGATGAAGTTCAAGAGGAAGGGACAATTCATACTCTTGTAAAGGTCAATGGTGAGGAAGCGATCATTTTCAGAAAAGGGATCATCAACATGCGCATGAAATTCCGCCTGAATGAACAAAAGGATGGATCCCACGCCAGTGAATACGGAAGCCTATTACTATCCACGGATACGAAACGACTGGCTCATCTTGAACATGGCGGTAAATGTGAAGGCACTATCAATCTTGGATATGATTTATACATGCAAGGCACACATGCCGGAAAATATGATATGGAAATACAGTATAGGGAGGAAACAGGAAGTCTATGAACGTAGTGGGGCAGAAGCAGGATACTTTGAAGCAGGAAATCAAGAATGCCATTTTAAAAGCCGGACTGGCTGCTGAAGACCAAATACCAGAGATTGTATTGGAAACACCGAAAGAAAAGGCGCATGGTGATTATTCCACCAACATGGCCATGCAGTTGGCTCGCGTTGCAAAAAAAGCTCCGAGAGCAATCGCTGAAGAGATCAAAGCGAATATAGATATGTCAGTTGCGTCCATTGAAAAAATTGATATTGCCGGTCCTGGGTTTATTAATTTTTATATGGACAACAGCTATTTGACTGAGCTTGTTCCGGCGATATTGGAAGCAGGCGATGAATACGGCCGCTCGGAGGCAGGAAATGGCGAAAAAGTCCAAGTGGAATTTGTCTCTGCCAATCCGACAGGGGACCTTCACCTTGGACATGCGCGCGGAGCCGCAGTCGGGGATTCATTATGCAACATTCTGGATAAAGCAGGTTATGAAGTTTCAAGGGAATACTATATAAATGATGCGGGGAACCAAATCAATAATCTTGCCCTGTCTGTTGAAGCGCGATATTTCCAAGCGCTGGGACTTGACAAACCGATGCCTGAAGACGGCTACCATGGCGAAGATATCGTCGAGATCGGAAAAAAACTTGCTGAGGAACACGGCGATAAGTTTGTCAATGAAAGTGAGGAAGACCGTATTGCATTTTTCCGCCGCTTTGGGCTGGACTTTGAATTGGAAAAGTTAAAGAATGTTCTGAAGCAATTCCGTGTAGCTTTTGACGTATGGTATTCTGAAACTTCCCTTTACGAGAGCGGAAAAATAGATGAGACACTCGGATTATTGCAGGAAAAAGGCCACCTTTATGAAAAGGAAGGGGCAACCTGGTTCCGCTCAACCGATTTTGGCGACGACAAGGATCGTGTGCTGATCAAGAATGATGGCAGCTACACATATATTACACCGGATATTGCTTATCATCTGGATAAAATCAACCGTGGCTTCGATAAGCTCATCAATATTTGGGGGGCGGACCATCATGGTTACATCCCGAGGATGAAAGCTGCCATTGAGGCACTCGGCTTTAACCCGGAGCGCCTGGAAGTGGAAATTATCCAGCTTGTCAATTTGTATAAAGACGGGGAAAGGGTCAAGATGAGCAAACGTTCTGGTAAAGCAGTGACGATGACTGACCTGATTGAAATGGTCGGACTTGATGCCGTTCGCTACTTCTTTGCCATGAGAAGCGGTGACACGCATATGGATTTTGACCTTGATCTGGCTGTTGCCGAATCAAATGACAACCCCGTCTTTTACGCCCAATATGCCCATGCACGGATTTGCAGTATTCTTCGTTCCGCGGAAGAAAAGGGAATCACTTTTGATGCAAACACCGATTTATCTTCCTTGTCCAGCGACAAAGCGATCGATCTCTTGAAGAAGCTCGGTGAATTCCCTCAAGTCATTGCTGAAGCGGCAGATAAAAGAATTCCACACCGGATAACCAATTACATTTTTGACTTGGCGTCCGTTTTCCACAGCTATTATAATGCTGAAAAAGTGTTGAATGAGGAACAGCTTGACGAAACGAAAGCCCGGCTTGCCCTGGTGAATGCGGCACAAATCACGTTGAAGAATGCCTTGACACTAGTGGGCGTGTCTGCACCGGAAAAAATGTAATATTTTTCGCTGAGAGGAACGCTGATATGGCGTTCCTCTTTTAGTTATAAAAAGCTTTTCAGCAACATTCCAGCCCATTCTTTCACACGGATGGAAAGAGGCGGATCATCCATTTCCTCCAAGAATAACTGGGTGGAGCGGTTGATATCTATCTGAATGATTCTTTCGGTTTTTTGAATGAATGCCTGATCGTAGATGAAACAATTGATTTCGTAGTTTAGCTTGAAGCTCCTGTAGTCGAAGTTAGCAGTTCCGATATCGCAGATTCTTCCGTCTATCAAAATGATCTTCGCATGGAAAAAGCCGGCTTCATATTGATAGACCTTCCCTCCGGCTGCCAGGACTTTCCGTAAATAGTGAAGTGAAGCCTCCTTTACAATTGGGTGGTCTGATTTGTCCGGAACAAGGATTGTTACGGCAACTCCTCTTTGGACCGCTTGCTCTAATCCATCTACAAGTGTCTCCGGGGGGATGAAATAGGGTGTTCCGATAAATATGCTTTTCTCGGCCTGATCGAGTAACTTTAGGATTTCCCCTTCTGCATCAACACCCTGCGTCGGAAAAAAACGGTAGGCTATCGGTCCTTTCTCCAAAGAAGGAAAAAGAGACTTGTCTTTTAAATAATTGTCACCTGTTGCCTGCTCCCAGTCCAATAAAAACTCTCTTTGTAAATCTGCAATACCATCACCTTCGATCCGCAAATGATAATCACGCCAAGGTGAAAGAACGGGATCAAGATCTATATACTCCTTTCCTACATTAAACCCCCCTACGTAACCAATTTTTCCATCAATAATAGTGACTTTTCGATGGTTTCTTTGTTGAATGGAGTAAAAGAGAAAGGGAAAGCGTGGACGATGGCAAAAAATAACTTCAACTCCGGCGGAACGTGCCTTTTTTATAAGTTTTTTCGAAACCTCTCTGCTCCCGAACCAGTCAAGAAGGAGACGCACTTTGAGACCTTTGTTCGCCTGATCGATCAATACTTCAAAAAAATGTTGGCAGAAGTGGTCGTTTTTTACTATATAGAACAGTACGTGAATACTTGTCTGTGCATTATAAAGGTCATCAAAGTAATTGGAAAAAAGATTAGGGCCGTTAGTAAATATTTGCATCCGGCCATGTCGAATGGGGTAACTGCAGCGTCTGCTTTTTTTTTCATGAATGTATCTGCCGAGAAAAAAATCCGCAGAAGCGGCAATAAACAATACGATGATTAGTATAATGAGCCCGGTAAGCCACTTCAACGGAATCCCTCCTCAAAGCTCTGTATGAAATGAAACGCCTAATTAGTATTCCCAAAATATCATGTAAAAAGCTGTGAAAACCGAATAAATCATGTATAATTACACTTGATATAAACAATTGCATATTTTTGGATTCGGTTGCTTTTCATGGCTATTTTAAAGGGCTTTGAAAGCTGAAAAGGGAAGTTGGTGAAATTCCAACGCGGTCCCGCCACTGTAAATGGGAGCATCTTGCCATATCCACTGTGCATATACGCATGGGAAGGGGCAAAATGTGATGATCATGAGCCAGGAGACCTGCCGGTTCCAAACACCAAAAGCCTGCGCGGATGGGAGAGGTGACAAGCAGATCATAAATCTGTGTGTACGTTCATGCCTTTATACATACCCATCTCCTTCGCCAGGGGATGTTTTTTATTTTTTATATAGGAGGATGCACAGCATGAAAAAGGTTTATTCGTTGTTGGCGGCCCTAATGCTAATAGGTTTATTGGCAGCCTGCGGCAATAATGAAAGTATGGAAGAAGGGAAGCAAGGTAATACTGAACCGAAAACCGAACAGGTTGCCAAAGACAGCTTTCCGGTGACACTCAAGGATGCGGCAGACAAAGAAATTACAATTGAGAAAAAGCCTGAAAAGATTATTTCCCTCATTCCAAGCAACACGGAGATCCTTTACGCTCTTGGTGCGGGGGATGAAGTAGTGGGGGTTTCCGAAAATGATAATTACCCGGAAGATGTGAAGGACAAGGAGCAGGTAGCTGGACTTGAATTAAACATTGAGAAGATTATTTCATTAAAACCTGATCTTGTATTGGCACATGGTTCGGCGGGGGATATGTGGGAATCAGGCTTAAAGCAGCTGGAAGATAGCGGCATAACTGTTCTTGTAGTTCATAACGCAGAAAGCTTTGATGAAGTGTACGATACGATTGATTTTATTGCCAAGGCTACAGGCCATACGGAAGAAGCTTCAGATACCATCAATGATATGAAAGCCAAGCTTGATGAAATTGAAAAGAAAGCAGCCGACATCAAGGAAGAAGATCAAAAATCCGTATTTGTTGAAATTTCACCAGCCCCTGAAATTTATGCTGCTGGTAAAAATACATTCATGGATGAAATGCTGAAGACAATCAACGCAAAAAATTCCGTTCAAGAGGAAGGGTGGCCAATGATTAATGAAGAAGCCATCATTAAAATGAATCCGGAAGTCATTATTGTCAACTATAACTATGTAGACAATGCAGTTGATCAGGTGTTAGACCGCGAAGGGTGGCAGGATGTCGCAGCAATTAAGGGTAAGCAGGTTTATACGGTTGACGAAAACCTTGTGAGCCGTTCCGGCCCGCGGATCGTTGAAGGAGTAGAGGAGCTTGCAAAAGCTGTTTATCCGGATGTTTTCAAGGAATAAGTCCCTCTCGGGATATGTAGCGGCAATCTTTTTTCTGATTGCCGCCATTCTTGCTGGAATTTCAATAGGATCTGTAAGGGTTCCTGTCGGGGATATCGTCAACCTTATCATGGGGCAGATAGTGCCCGTATTTAAAGTGGAGCAAACAGATCCCATGTTTGTGAACATCGTCATGAATATCCGGCTGCCACGTGTTGTACTTGCTGGCCTCGTTGGCGCATCGCTTTCGATTGCAGGAGCGGCTTTTCAGGGACTTCTCCGCAATCCGCTTGCCGACCCCTATACGCTTGGTGTTTCATCTGGTGCATCTGTGGGAGCAGTTATTACTTTGTTTTACCAAATCTCCTTGCCGCTCGCAGGGATATTCACCTTGCCACTATTCAGTATTGCTTCAGCCTTTATCACCATCCTCATCGTCCTTTTATTTGCAAGAAGTATCGACAGATCCATGAAAGTGGAGACAATCATATTAACTGGAATCATTTTCAGCTCCTTTCTCGGAGCACTCATCTCGTTAATGATTGCCCTTTCGGGTGAAGAGCTTCGACAAATAATAGGCTGGCTGCTTGGAAGTGTCTCCATGAGAGGATGGAGTTATGTGCAGATCATATTGCCGTTCTTAATAATAGGAAGTCTTGTACTTTTAGTGAATGCCCGTGAGCTGAATGCAATTGCTTTTGGTGAAGAAAGGGCGCAGTATCTCGGTGTCAATGTGGCTTCCAGAAAGCTCGCTGTTCTTGCTTCAAGTTCGATAATCACAGGAGCTGCGGTTGCCGTTTCGGGGACGATCGGGTTTGTCGGACTTGTGATCCCGCATTTGGCGAGAATATTATGGGGCCCGGACCATAAGCACTTAATGCCCCTCTCGATGTTGATTGGTGCAGGTTTCCTGATCTTGGCCGATTTAGCTGCAAGGACGATTATAGAACCTGCTGAGCTGCCCATTGGAGTTATCACCGCATTAATAGGGGCACCTGTATTTGCTTTTATTTTGCTAAGAAGACGAATGGAAAGAAGTGGATGACGTGCTTCAAGTGAAAAATCTTTCCGGCGGATATTCGGATAAAAATATATTAAAAAACATAACGTTTACAGTAGACCGTGGGGAAATGTTCGGTATCCTTGGACCGAATGGAAGCGGCAAGTCGACGCTGCTTAAAATGATCAGCAGGCTTCTTCCATTCAAGGATGGGGAGATAATGGTTGCAAACCATCCCATTCAGAACTATTCTTCAAAAGAACTTGCAAAGTTGATGGCTGTATTGCCTCAGGTTACGAGTGAAGTATTCCCATTCACAGTGAGGGAAACGGTTGAACTTGGAAGATATGCGCATCAGCGCAGCCTGTTCCATTCATGGAGCCAGAAAGATGAGTCTGTTGTTCAGGAAGTGATGAGCCTGACAAAGATCAAAGCGTTCCAGGATGTGTCATTACAAGATTTATCCGGAGGTGAACGGCAAAGAGTCTTTCTTGCACAGGCACTTACACAGGAGCCGGACATTCTTCTTTTAGATGAACCTACAAACCACTTGGACCTGTCCCATCAAAAAGGACTGCTTGATCAGCTGAAACGATGGACAAGGCAGCGAAGGCATACCGTTCTCACTGTTTTTCATGATCTTAACCTTGCTAGCCTTTATTGCGACCGTCTGCTTCTTTTAGATGAAGGGAAAATAATTTGTATCGGCTCACCGGAAGAGGTGCTGAATGAGCCGTTGATCCGTCGGATTTATAAGACTATGATCGAAAAACATCCTCACCCCCAAGTCCCGAAACCAAACATGGTGATCATTCCAGAGACAGAGAGGGATCATCAGATGATCTTGGACGGAAGTCATTTATCCAATAGTGACGAAGCTGTTTTGTTTCATTCTCCTATACCGTTAAAGACAGTAGCATCCGCTTCAAGCGGCTCCGGTATGGGATGGAAGGAAAAATTCTTTATTAGTAAAAATTCGTCAATAGAAACTGATCCAAAAGCTATTGAAATGAAGGTTCAAAATGATGATCAATTCTATACAAATAGCAGAGAATACCACGAAGATGGGTTTTCTATTTTATTCGTAATAGTCACAAATCTGCGATTGCAATTTTTTCATACTTGGCTTTTTATTAATGGGCGGGTTTGTGAAAGTGCATTAATTGAAGCGATGGCAACTTCTTTGGAAGTAAAGGAAACGGTCTTGAGAGAGAAACACCGACCAAATGAAACGGATGATGGCATCGTGGTTGCGGCCACACAAAAAGGAATCCATTTCGCAACGGCCAGGCCCACTTCCAAGCTGGGGAAAATCATCCGCCGTGGAATAATGGAAGGCTCTGCAAAGCTGTTTAACAGCATGCAAGCCGGAATGTCGAAATAATGTTTATATATCGGTAAGCTTCTGACGTTCGTGAAAAATTGGATTTGAACCTGGAGTTTCCTAATGATCATAGTAAAAATCTGTATTGGATTTCCAAAGCAGAGGAGCCTGAGATAAAAAGTTGAGTTTTTGGACAAAGGAATCGGAAATTTGCCCCCCCTAAAGGTGTAATCGGCCTCGCCAAAAGCACCATATCATACTTTCACCGATCCACACCCCGGATTTAGATCATCCATATCATTACATTTACTTTTTATCTGTCCCTGATCGCATCTCAACAGGGGCAGTTTTTCATTTGTTAAAGAAAAAGAATTGAGGCTTTGTCAGATTATGATGAAAGTTCATAGCGTGTCACCAAAGTTTTTATAACCAAATCGGCATCCGAATGCAGTTTATTCTTTTTCCATATCAATAGCTGCTGAATTTTGAGTAGAAATAAGCCGAATTTTTTTGAATGCAGTCATCCCATGCCATTGGAGACAAATCTTTTTTAATGAATTTTGATCAGGAAGAGCTCAGCCATGATCTATACATCGAGGGACAGGAGCTTGCACTTTTATAAATTCCATCTTGACTGAATGCTCATTCATTATATAATAGAGTTAATAACTTTCAGAAAAGTCATTTGTTGTTAACAATTCGGAAGGGAGCGGTCACGTCATATGCATGCTTTGCTGTGGTTGAATTGGCTTGCGTTTTTGCTTGTTACGGCTTACGGGGTGTATCTGTTTGCCTATGTCGTCAAAACGCGCATCAAGTTTATTAAACTTGGAAAAAAGACGGAGTTTGATCATGATGTAAAAGCGCGGCTGAAAAATATTTGGACCTATGTTTTTGGCCAGAAAAAGCTGCTCAAAGATAAAAAGAGCGGAATTATCCATGTCATGTTTTTCTATGGATTTATTCTTGTGCAATTTGGTGCAATCGATTTCATTTGGAAAGGGCTCGCACCGGGGTCACATCTGCCGCTCGGTCCGCTTTATCCCGGATTTAAGTTTTTCCAGGAAATTGTAACGCTCATCATATTGGTTGCAGTTATATGGGCATTTTACAGACGATATATTGAAAAGCTTGTCAGGTTGAAGAGGGGTTTCTATGCAGGTCTCGTCCTTCTTTTTATCGGGGGCCTCATGCTGTCTGTATTGCTAGGAAACGGTATGGCGCTTATATGGCAAGGTGAAGAGCTTGCATGGACTGAGCCTGTGGCTTCCGGAATTGCTGCTGCATTCAGCTGGATAACCCCGCTTGCTGCAGGTGTGGTCTTTTATGTAGCATGGTGGATCCATTTGCTGATATTACTTGCTTTTCTAGTTTACGTCCCCCAATCGAAACACGCGCATTTGATTGCAGGTCCGGCCAACGTTTACCTTGAACCCCTTGATGGCGGCAGAAAACTTGCACCGATTGATTTCGAGGATGAAACGGCGGAGACCTTTGGTGTGGGAAAAATTGATGAATTTACCGATCTCCAGCTTGTTGATCTGTATGCTTGTGTGGAGTGCGGCCGCTGTACCAATATGTGTCCGGCGACGGGAACCGGAAAAATGCTGTCTCCGATGGATATCATGATTAAGCTCCGAGACCATTTGACGAATTACGGAGCTGCCGTAACGAGAAAGCAGCCATGGGTACCGACTTACGCTTTTGCCAAAACAGTTGGCAATCAAATAGCGAAGGCAAGTGGAGGCAAAGGAGCATCTGAAGCAGCCGCGGCTTTGGATTATCAGGCGAGCATGATTGGCGATATTATTACCGAAGAAGAGTTATGGGCCTGTACAACGTGCCGTAATTGTGAAGATCAGTGCCCCGTGATGAACAAACATGTAAGCCATATTATCGATATGCGCCGCTACCTTGTACTTACAGAAGGCAAAATGAATCCCGATGCACAGCGGGCGATGCAAAATATTGAAAGGCAAGGAAATCCTTGGGGACTGAACCGGAAGGAAAAAGAGAATTGGCGTGAGCTTCGTGATGATGTACAAGTACCGACAGTAAAAGAGTTGAAGAAAACAGGGGAAGAATTTGAATATTTGCTCTGGGTCGGCTCGATGGGGGCGTTTGATAACAGAAGCCAAAAGATCGCACTGTCCTTTGCAAAATTGCTTAACGAAGCCGGCGTGAAATTTGCCATTCTTGGAAACAAGGAAAAAAATTCCGGTGACACGCCAAGGCGTCTTGGAAATGAGTTCTTATTCCAGGAGCTGGCCTCTGCTAATATAAAAGAATTTGAGAAAAACGGTATTAAAAAAATTGTAACAATAGACCCTCATGCATATAATATTTTTAAAAATGAGTATCCTGACTTTGGGTTGGAAGCGGAAGTCTATCATCACACCGAGCTGCTTGATCAGTTGGTGAAAGAAGGACGACTAAAGCCAAAATATGAAGTGAATGAAAAAATTACCTTCCACGACTCTTGCTATCTTGGGCGCTATAACGACGTTTATGATCCACCGAGGGAAATTCTTAAGTCGATCCCAGGTGTCACTCTGGTGGAAATTGAAAGAAACCGGGAAAATGGCATGTGTTGTGGTGCAGGCGGCGGATTGATGTGGATGGAAGAAGATACAGGACACCGTATAAATGTCGCAAGGACCGAGCAGGCTCTTGCTGTCAATCCCTCTATCATCAGTTCCGGCTGTCCATATTGCCTGACGATGCTGTCTGATGGAGCCAAGGCCAAAGAGGTCGAGGATACGGTAAAAACATACGATGTAGCAGAGATTTTGGAAAAAACTGTACTCGGTGAGCCGGGTACTCATCAAGCTTCATAATATATTTCGAGGTGCTTCTTTTAAAAGAGGCGCCTCTTTCTCCAAGTATAATCGAGCGAGCGTTCAGTCACCAGAATGAAAGCGTTTTACTTTTGTGGGATAGGGATGTAGAAGTTTTAGAGTGCTGTTCATCTACAGTGCTCAACCACTAGCAAACTTCAATTCTTAAATAAGCTCCACTTTTTCTGGGATGTTATTCGGTGAAGTGGTTTGGAGCATTTCAAAAGCAAACATCGGCTCCGACGTACAGGAAGTACTAGTGCAAGCGAAGCGACAGGACGTCGCGCCCTGAGCCTGCCGACGACAGGAAGTACTAGTGCAAGCGAAGCGTCTGGATGTCATGTTCTGAGCCTGTATTTGTCGCCGTATTCGTTGGCTCAAAATCATAAGCGCATCACTGCTGAAGGGAAATGACGCCTTCTGTGGTGTTCGCCTTATGATTGTCTCGATAAGCAGGTACTCTTGCATCTCATAATCTTTTATCTCATTGCAGAGTGTTCCTAGTTTACGTCGAAAAACGGGCTCCTGAGCATTCTAATAAAACTAAAAGGAGATGAAAAAATGGCTAGATCGGCAATTATTGCAGGTGCGAGAACACCGTTTGGTAAATTTGGAGGCAGCTTGAGTTCACTAACCGCTTCTGATCTGGGTGGAATTGCAGTAAAAGAAGCATTGGTACGGTCAAAAGTGAAGCCGGATGAGGTGCAGGAAGTCATTCTCGGTACAGTTTTACAGGGGGGGCAAGGACAAATTCCTTCCAGGCAGGCAGCGCAAAAGGCGGGTATTCCATGGGAAGTGAAAACAGAAACAATCAATAAAGTGTGTGCATCTGGAATGAGGGCAGTGACGTTAGCTGATCAGATCATCCGGTCAGGCGATGAGGAAATCATTGTGGCTGGGGGGATGGAATCAATGTCCAACGCCCCTTATATTTTGCCGGAAGTCAGATGGGGGCACAAGATGGGGGACGTACCGATAAAAGATCTTATGATCCACGATGGTCTGACGTGCTCTTTTTCCGGTGTCCATATGGGAACGTACGGAAATCATAGTGCGCTAAGATATGAGATTACGAGGGAAGAGCAAGATGAGTGGGCACTTAGAAGTCATAAACTGGCAATCAATGCGAAGAACAAAGGTGTGTTTTCTGAAGAAATCGTTCCGGTGGAGGTCTTCCAACGAAAAGGAGATCCAATCATTATTGATGAGGATGAGGGGCCAAGAAACGATACTTCGATTGAAAAGTTAGCGAAGCTTAAACCTGTTTTCGGCTCAGATGGAACGATCACTGCTGGAAATGCCCCGGGGGTGAACGATGGTGCGGCGGCTCTTGTATTGATGAGCGAAGAGAGGGCAGAGCGTGAGGGAAAGATCCCGCTTGGATTCATTATCGGCCATGCAGCGGTAGCAGTGGAAGCAAAGAACTTTCCTGAAACCCCAGGACTTGTCATTCATGAACTTTTAAAGAAACGTGGAAAGACAGTGGAAGAGATTGACCTATTTGAAGTTAACGAAGCTTTTGCTGCTGTAGCTTTGGCGAGTAGTAAAATCGCAAGTCTTGATCCGACAAAAGTAAATGTAAACGGCGGAGCAATCGCGCTCGGGCATCCGATTGGCGCAAGCGGTGCCAGAATTATTCTGACACTGGTATATGAACTGAAGCGGCGTGGAGGAGGGGTTGGAATTGCTTCAATATGCTCAGGTGGAGGCCAGGGAGATGCTGTTATGATCGAGGTTCCGAAAAATGATTGATTTGGAGGGAACAAAATGAAAATCGAAAAAGTGATGGTTGTCGGTGCTGGCCAGATGGGTTCAGGAATTGCCCAAGTTTGTGCCCAGGCAGGGTATCAGGTGTATTTAAATGATCTTAACGAAGCCATTGTTGAAAAAGGGCTTGGGATCATTCACAAAAACTTGGATAGACAGGTCCAAAAAGAAAGGATGAGCGAGGATGAAAAAGAGAACATTCTTGCAAGGTTCATTATATCAACTGATTTAAAAGATGCTGAGAATGCGGATATAGTGATCGAAGCAGCGGTTGAAAATCTGGAAATAAAAATGAGGGTTTTTGAGGAATTGGATCAATATGCACCTAATCATGCCATTTTGGCCACTAATACATCATCGCTGCCTATCACAGAAATCGCGGCGGCCACTAAGCGTCCGGAAAAGGTAATAGGCATGCATTTCATGAACCCGGTTCCCGTTATGAAATTAGTTGAAATTATCAGAGGCCTGGCTACAGATGGTGAGGTTTATCATGCTGTGAAGGAAATGACCGAACACTTGAAAAAGGTACCTGTAGAAGTGAACGATTTTCCGGGTTTTGTTTCCAACAGGGTTCTCATGCCTATGATAAATGAAGCCGTATACACATTATACGAGGGAGTTGCAACAAAGGAAGCGATTGATGAAGTGATGAAATTAGGCATGAATCACCCAATGGGACCTTTGACTCTCGCTGATTTTATCGGTCTGGATACATGTCTATATATTATGGAGACCCTCCATGAAGGTTTTGGAGATGACAAATACCGTCCATGTCCCCTATTGCGAAAATATGTAAAGGCAGGCTGGCTTGGAAAAAAAACGGGTCGGGGGTTTTATATATACGAGTAAGAAAAGCAAAAGCGCCTGTCCATCTATGCTGGACAGATCATCCACTTAACATTCCGATGAAAGCGGGAGGCAACGATGAACCTTCAATTTACCGAAGAACAGTTGATGATGAGAAAAATGGTGCGGGATTTTGCAGAATCCGACATTAAGCCTTACATTGAAAAAATGTCAGCAGGCGAGTTCCCCAGGGATGTCATCAAAAAAATGGGAGAGCTGGGATTGATGGGAATCACCACTCCGGAACAATACGGCGGGGCGGGTATGGACTTTATCTCTTATATAATTGCTATTCATGAGCTTTCGAAAGCAAGTGCGACGGTGGGAGTCATTTTGTCTGTCCATACGTCCGTCGGGACGAATCCGATACTTCAGTTCGGGACGGAGGAGCAAAAGAGAAAATTTATTCCAAGTCTTGCAAAAGGAAAATCATTGGCCGCGTTTTGTCTTACAGAGCCCGGAGCAGGATCGGATGCAGGTGCAATCAAATCCAGAGCGGTTAATGCAGGGAATCATTATGTAGTCAACGGATCTAAGATGTTTATCACGAACGGCGGAGAAGCGGATGTTTATATTGTATTTGCCGTTACGAATCCATCTAAAGGAAGCAGGGGAATTTCGGCATTTATTGTTGAAAAGAATACCCCGGGGTTTCTGATTGGAAAAGACGAAAAGAAGATGGGACTGGATGGGTCCAGAACGGTTCAGCTCACCTTTGATGACATGAAGGTGCCAGTAGATAATCGCCTTGGCAAAGAAGGGGATGGCTTTAAAATTGCAATGGCCAATCTGAATATTGGCCGGATTGGAATTGCTGCCCAAGCGCTTGGTATTGCAGAGGCCGCTTTTGAAGCGGCAGTCGGCTATGCAAAGGAACGAAGGCAGTTTGGCAAACCGATAGCCGAACAGCAGGCAGTGGCCTTTAAACTTGCCGACATGGCAACGGCTGTGGAAAGCGGAAAGTTACTGCTTTATCGCGCCGCAGATCTATGTTCAACAGGCGTTCCTTGTAAAAAAGAAGTCTCGATGGCAAAGCTGTTCGCTTCAAGGGCCGCTGTGGAGAATGCCACGGAAGCGATTCAAATATTCGGAGGGTACGGCTACACGAGAGATTATCCCGTTGAACGCTTTTTCAGAGATGCCAAGGTGACGGAGATATACGAAGGAACAAGCGAGATCCAAAAAATCGTTATAAGCAAACAGTTGTTGAAATAGAGGAGGCGTCTTGGATGAATTTTAAATTGAGTGAAGAACATGAAATGATCAGGAAAATGGTACGTGATTTTGCAAAGAAGGAAGTGGAGCCGACAGCAGCAGAACGCGATGAGGAAGAACGCTTTGACATGGGGATTTTTGAGAAAATGGCGGGGCTTGGCTTGACCGGGATTCCATGGCCGGAGAAATATGGCGGTATTGGAAGCGATTACTTGGCATACTGTATTGCTGTAGAAGAATTGTCCCGTGTCTGTGCTTCGACCGGAGTCACACTTTCCGCTCATACATCACTTGCAGGCTGGCCCGTCTTTACATTCGGCACGGAAGAACAGAAACAAAAATATTTGAAGCCGATGGCGGAAGGAACCAAGATTGGAGCCTATGGGCTGACAGAGCCTGGTTCCGGTTCGGATGCAAGCAGCATGAAAACAACAGTAAGAAGGAACGGGGACCATTATATATTGAACGGCTCCAAGATTTTTATTACAAATGGTGGAATTGCAGATATTTATATTGTTTTTGCTTTATTGAATCCGGAGGACAAAAGGAGCTCGACGGCTTTTATTATTGAGAAAGACTTTGAAGGGTTTTCTGTCGGAAAAAAAGAGAGGAAATTGGGGATCCGGTCGTCTCCGACAACTGAAATTATTTTTGAAGACTGCAAAGTCCCAGCGGAAAATCTGCTGGGAGAGGAAGGACAGGGCTTTAAAATTGCCATGATGACTTTAGATGGCGGGAGGAACGGGATCGCGGCGCAGGCTGTCGGAATCGCCCAAGGTGCTTTGGATGCGGCGGTGGAATATGCAAAGGAACGCAAGCAATTTGGAAGACCGATTGCTGACAATCAGGCCATCTCGTTTAAGCTGGCTGATATGGCAACAAACATCGAAGCTTCAAGACTATTAACCTATCAAGCTGCCTGGCTTGAGTCGGAAGGTCTCCCATATGGAAAGGAGTCGGCTATGTCCAAATTAATGGCCGGGGATACAGCCATGAAAGTGACAACTGACGCGGTGCAAATATTTGGCGGCTACGGATATACAAAGGATTATCCGGTTGAGCGATATATGCGCGACGCTAAAATCACCCAAATATATGAAGGCACTCAGGAGATTCAACGGCTTGTCATTTCAAGAATGTTAACGAAATAGAAAAACGAAGGGAACGTTTAGATGCACGTACTGGATTGCCTTTGACGAGATAAGGAAACACGTCTGCTCGGCCGTATCAAAGCGGCATATCTTGTGGATTTGGCAGGCTCAGGACGAGATGCCCTGTCACTTCTCTTACTCCTGCCAGTAGGGGGTAATTTTGACTTTTCCCAGGAGAAAGCAGGAAGTCTGCTAATCGCCAGGGTAACCAGAGATGGACAAATAAAAAGAAGGTGAAGAATATTGGCCGTCAAAAGAGAGATTCAGGCTTCAGTAAAAGATGAGCAACTTGTGGAAAAACGCAGGAATCAAATGATCCGTGGAGCGGTATCCCTTTTTAAAGAGAAAGGGTTCCATCGGACAACAACGAGAGAAATCGCCAGAGCTGCCGGTTTCAGCATCGGTACTTTGTATGAATATATCAGGACAAAGGAAGACGTGCTTTTTCTTGTATGTGACAGCATTTACGAGCAGGTAAGGAAAAGGTTGAGCAGCATGGACCTGGATAAAGGGACTCTGGAAAGCCTGAAACTTGGAATCGATCATTATTTCAGGATTATTGACGAGATGCAGGATGAAGTGCTTGTCATGTATCAGGAAGCAAAGGTTATGTCAAATGAGGCCCTGCCTTATGTATTAAAAAAAGAATTGGAAATGGTCGGCATGTTTGAGAAACTGATCAGTCGCTGCGTGGAAAACGGAGAGCTCGACATTAGCCATGAGCACCAGCAGCTGTTGGCACATAATATTTTTGTAAAGGGACAAATGTGGGGATTCAGGCGCTGGGCTCTGCAAAAAACATGCTCAATTGATGATTATATCCGCCTCCAGACTGATTTGCTCTTTTCAGGAATCAAAGGTTTTAAGAGACCAGTGGAAGTAGGAGGGTGAAAAAAGTGAATGAATTCTACACACCAAAAAACCATGTCCGATTTATAACAGCCTCGAGCTTGTTTGACGGTCATGATGCCTCCATCAATATTATGCGAAGGATTTTGCAGGCAAGCGGTGCTGAAGTGATTCATCTTGGACATAACCGCTCGGTAGAGGAAGTTGTCAATGCGGCGATTCAAGAGGATGTACAGGGAATTGCCATTTCCTCTTATCAAGGCGGACACGTTGATTATTTTAAATTTATGTATGATTTGCTGAAGGAAAAAGGTGCCCCGCATATCCGTATTTACGGTGGGGGCGGAGGAGTGATCATTCCCCGTGAAATAAAGGAGCTTCATGATTATGGAATTGCCCGTATTTTTTCTCCGGAAGACGGACGTAAACTCGGCTTGCAAGGCATGATCAACCGGATGCTTGAGGAGTGCGATTTTTCAACCGTTGACGATTCCATCGAGGCAGAAGTCAAGCGGTTAAAAGAGGGGAACATGGCGGCTGCAGCCAAATTGATTTCATTGGCTGAAAAACAGGCAGGAGAACAGGGTGAAAATAAATGTACGGGAGTCTTCGCTAAAATCAAGGAAATGGGAAGGGATGCACCGGTTCTGGGGATTACAGGAACAGGCGGTGCCGGTAAAAGTTCCTTGACTGATGAGTTGATCCGCCGGTTTATCCATGAAATGCCGGAAAAGAAAGTGGCCGTATTGTCTGTAGATCCAACCAAGCAAAAGACAGGCGGAGCCTTGTTGGGAGACCGGATCCGGATGAATGCAATTTTTTCACCTCGTGTGTATATGAGAAGCCTGGCAACCCGCGGTTCTAGAAATGAGCTTTCAGAAGCTATCCATGATGCCATCCAAATCGTCAAAGCGCTGGGCGTTGATCTTGTGATTGTAGAAACGAGCGGAATCGGACAGGGAGACGCGGAGATAAGGGAAGTCAGCGATGTTTCCATGTATGTCATGACAAGCGAATTTGGTGCTCCCACCCAGCTTGAAAAAATCGATATGATTGATTTTGCTGATATCATTGCAATCAACAAGTTCGAGAAAAAAGGGTCAGAGGATGCCCGGGATCAAGTAAGGAAACAATATCAGAGGAGCCATATGCTTTTTGAAGCGGATCTGGAAAAGATGCCAGTGTACGGAACGATCGCCAGCCAGTTTAACGATTCCGGTACGAATGCCCTGTTTGCTGCTTTGGTTGATTTGTTGAACGAAAAATGCGGTACAGACTGGAGTGTCTCTTTTTCAATAGAGGAGAAAGTGGAAAAGCAAAGTGTGATCATACCGGCTTCCCGACAGCATTATTTGCGTGAGATTGCCGAGACGGTCCGAAGATACCATAAGCAAGCGGAAGAACAGGTCCAAGCTGCGAGACAGCTATTTCAGATTGAAGGCACAATCAAAGCACTGAAAGATAGAGGGGGGAGCGAGACAATTTCGACAGCCCTTCAGGAATTGAAAGAAGAAACGGCTGAAAGGCTGACCCCCTATACAAAGAACGTCCTGGAGAATTGGGAAAAGACGAAAGAGTCCTATGCAAAAGACCATTTTGTCACGAAAATAAGAGATAAAGATATCGTAACAGAATTAAAGACAAAGAGTTTATCAGGACTTTCCATCCCGAAAGTGGCGCTGCCTTCGTATCAGGATTATGGGGAAATTATAAATTGGGTATATAAGGAAAATATTCCTGGGTCATTCCCTTATACGGCAGGCGTTTTTCCTTTTAAACGGCAAGGGGAAGATCCGAAAAGGCAATTTGCCGGGGAGGGGACACCTGAACGGACGAATCGCCGGTTCCATTATTTATCGAAGGACGATGAGGCAAAGCGGCTGAGCACTGCCTTTGATTCCGTCACTTTATATGGGGAGGATCCGGATTACCGTCCGGACATTTATGGAAAAGTCGGTGAAAGCGGCGTCAGTATCTGTACACTTGATGATATGAAAAAACTGTATGACGGCTTCGACCTTTGTGCACCGTCCACTTCCGTTTCGATGACAATCAATGGACCGGCTCCGATTATCTTGGCGATGTTCATGAATACTGCAATTGAACAGCAGGTAAGGAGAAAACAGGCGGAGCTTGGCCGGGATTTAACCGAAGAAGAATTTGAAGAGGTAAAATGCCAGACATTAAGAACGGTCAGAGGTACGGTTCAGGCTGATATCTTAAAAGAAGACCAGGGGCAGAATACGTGTATCTTCTCTACAGAATTTGCCTTAAGAATGATGGGAGACATCCAACAGTATTTCATTGACCACCAGGTAAGAAATTATTATTCGGTATCGATTTCCGGTTATCACATAGCAGAGGCAGGGGCCAATCCGATTTCACAGTTGGCTTTTACCCTTGCGAACGGATTTACGTATGTGGAATATTACTTGAGCCGAGGAATGAATATCGATGATTTCGCCCCGAATTTGTCGTTCTTTTTCTCAAATGGGTTAGATCCGGAATATACGGTGATCGGCCGGGTGGCAAGAAGGATTTGGGCGGTCGTCATGCGGGAGAAATATGGGGCGAATGAGCGGAGCCAGAAATTGAAATACCACATCCAAACATCGGGAAGGTCGCTTCACGCCCAGGAAATAGATTTCAACGATATCCGGACGACCCTTCAGGCGTTGATGGCTTTACAAGATAATTGCAATTCACTCCACACAAATGCGTATGATGAAGCCATTACGACACCGACGGAAGAGTCGGTCAGAAGGGCGATGGCGATTCAAATGATTATCACAAAGGAACACGGTCTTTCAAAAAACGAAAATCCGCTGCAAGGTTCATTTATTGTGGAGGAGCTGACAGATCTCGTTGAAGAAGCTGTTCTTAAGGAGTTTGAACGACTGAACGACCGTGGGGGCGTGCTAGGTTCAATGGAGACACAGTATCAACGTGGAAAAATCCAGGAGGAGTCGATGTACTATGAAACGTTGAAGCATAATGGGAAACTCCCCATAATCGGTGTGAATACGTACCTAAATCCAAATCCTCCGTCAGAGGAGGATTTGGATAACATTGAATTGGCGCGGGCGACAAAGCAGGAAAAGGAAACGCAGATCCGCAATCTTCGCAATTTCCAGGAAAATAATAAGGATGTAGTTGAAGAGGCATTATCCCGCTTGAAAAAGGTTGCTGTCAGCGGAGGAAACATATTTGCTGAATTGATGGAGACGACCAAAGTAGCAAGCCTTGGGCAAATTACTCATGCTTTATATGAAGTGGGCGGCCAGTACAGGAGAAATATGTAAAAAGCGACGTGCAATACAAGAAGAGGCAGTATTTTATTCACCTAGGGATTTGGTTTAGGCCTGAAGGGGCTGGGCTTTAGATATAGGCAGGAGGATCTCGGCAATGAGATAAAGGAGACAAGGAGGCGGTTTCCAGATGGCATATTCAATGGGTTCAAGGGACGTCGGGACTTCTTGTCTGTCGGCAGGCTCAGTGCGCGACGTCCTGTCGCTTCGCATGCACTAGTACTTCCTGTACGTCGGCAGGCTCAGTGCGCGACGTCCTGTCGCTTCGCTTGCACTAGCACTTCCTGTACGTCGGCAGGCTCAGTGCGCGACGTCCTGTCGCTTCGCTTGCACTAATACTTCCTGTACGTCGGAGCCTATGATGACTTATCGTAGGAGGTGTTATGAAGTGGGCTAATCGCTCGGTGCTGTAACTGGAAAAGAAAAACACTTCAACAAATGTGTTTATGGATTTTTATTTTTCATCGGGATAAAATAAATATAAATCTGATATGACTGGATGTGGGGGTATGAAATTCGGGCTCAAGATAATAGGCTTTTTCATTGCTGCGGCAATTAGTTATTTTTTATATCAAAGCCGTCTTGGTGCGATTCCGTTTCTAGTTACCTCGGTCGTATTATTTTATCTTGGCTATCGTCTCATTCTGGGCTCCGATGAAAACCGGGCGGAAGGGCGGCCGCCTGAATAGGAATGGTGACCACAGCATACCGGCTGTGGTTTTCCTTTTATTATTCTTACATCTGTGTGTTTGGGTTTTTGTTAAGACGCGACCGACAGTTATTTAAATTAAAAATTAATGAATAAAAAGGTGGCATAAAGGAAAGATATTTGTTTATAATGTTGAGTATCTATAAATTAGCATTAAAGGCAACGGCGGGCCTTTTATCAATAGGCGGAAAGGTTGTGCAGGGGATTGAAACTCGAGCAATTATCTATGGATGAGCGTAAAGAAATGTCGTTTATTGAGATTGCACAAAGCATATTGGAAGAAAAAAAACAGGGAATGGCTTTTCAGGAGCTGACAGCAGAGATTGCCAAATTTCTAGAACTGTCGGATGAAGAGTTGCGTTCAAGGATGCTGCAATTTTATACGGATTTGAATGTCGATGGCAGTTTCCTGGCATTGGGGGACAATCAGTGGGGGTTGCGTGAGTGGTATCCATTTGACCAAGTGGATGAGGAAGTCATTGCTCCGACACCAACTAAAAAGAAAAAGAAGAAATCGAAAGCTGCCTTGGAGGATGACGACCTGTTATTGGATATCGAAGATGAAGAACTTGATTTTGACGATGAAATAGAAGACGATATCGAAGAAGACGAGAGCCTGGAGGCCCTTCGGGAAGAAGAAGCCGATTTTGAAGATGAAGATGAAGAGCTGCTTGATGATGATGATTATGATTTGGATGATGATGAAGATGAGTTAGATTTGGAAGAAGAGGAGGAAGAGGAGGAATAGGAGGAATAGGAGGAATAGGAGGAATAGTTCTTGACTTCTCACCTTTCAGTATGTAGAATTTTACTTGGGCTCCTTGAAAAAGGACTGACTAACAATACGCAACGCTCCCTTACTTTTGTAGCGGAGCGTTTTTTATGTTTTTGACATGATGGATACCATTATGACATGCGGCGTACCGTGGCTGAAGCTATTTAGCTTTATCATGCTGACGGGCGCTTGCCTTTTTGCATTTTTTTGGTTATCCGGCTTAAAGATGTGGAAACATAGGGACAGGATGAAGGAGGAAAAATTGTGTCAAAATATATTTTCGTAACCGGTGGTGTAGTTTCCTCACTTGGGAAAGGTATTACTGCCGCATCACTTGGACGTTTACTTAAGAACCGCGGCTTGAATGTGACGATTCAAAAGTTCGATCCCTACCTTAACGTGGATCCAGGAACAATGAGCCCGTATCAGCACGGTGAAGTGTTTGTGACGGAAGACGGTGCTGAAACTGATTTGGACCTTGGGCACTACGAACGTTTCATCGACATCAACCTCAATAAATTCAGCAATATCACGACAGGAAAAATATATTCGGAAGTCATTAGAAAAGAGCGCCGGGGCGATTATAACGGAGGTACTGTCCAGGTCATTCCCCATATTACAAATGAGATCAAGGACCGTATTTACCGTGCAGCGGAGAAAACCGAAGCCGATGTTGTCATAACCGAGATTGGTGGAACTGTCGGTGATATCGAATCGCTTCCATTCCTTGAAGCGATCAGGCAAATGAAAAATGATGTGGGCCGTGACAATGTCATGTATATTCATTGTACACTTGTCCCTTATCTTGAAGCAGCTGGTGAAATGAAGACAAAACCGACACAGCACAGTGTAAAAGAGCTAAGAAGTCTGGGAATCCAGCCTAATGTTATTGTTGTGCGCACGGAAATGCCGATTTCCCAAGATATGAAAGACAAGATCGCTTTGTTCTGTGATATCGAAAAAAATGCGGTTATAGAAGCTCTGGATGCAAGCACACTGTACTCTGTTCCACTTTCCCTTCAAGAACAGCATCTGGATCAAATCGTCTGTGATCATTTGAAGCTTGTTTGCCACGAAGCTGATATGGCTGATTGGAAACAATTAGTGGAAAAAGTACAGAACCTGTCCAATACAACAAAGATTGCTTTGGTTGGAAAATATGTGGAATTGCCGGACGCATATATATCCGTGGTAGAGGCGTTAAAACATGCAGGCTACGCGTTCGATTCAGACATTGAAGTCAAGTGGCTCAACGCGGAGCTCGTAGCAGAAGAAAATGCTGAGGAGCTGCTGGGTGATTGTGACGGAATTCTTG
The DNA here is from genome assembly GCF_000374565.1 of Siminovitchia fordii DSM 16014 = CIP 108821. GTDB lineage: Bacteria > Bacillota > Bacilli > Bacillales > Bacillaceae_C > Siminovitchia > Siminovitchia fordii. The sequence continues at coordinate 39,022 of NZ_KB894703.1, forward strand.
TACCTGGCGGATTCGGTGACCGGGGCATTGACGGGAAGATTGCTGCAATCAAATATGCCCGTGAAAATAAAGTGCCATTTTTGGGAATTTGCCTTGGCATGCAGCTGGCTTCCATTGAATACGCTCGGAATGTTGTTGGAATCGAAACAGCCAACTCATCTGAAATCAATCCTACAACTGACCATCCTGTTATCGACCTTTTGCCGGATCAGGATAAGATAGTTGATCTTGGTGGAACATTAAGGTTAGGCCTTTATCCATGCAAGCTGAAGCCGGGGACAAAAGCGCATGAAATGTACCAGGAAGATTCAGTCAGCGAACGTCACCGCCATCGTTACGAATTTAACAACGAATACCGTCAACAAATGGAAGAAGCCGGATTTGTTTTCTCTGGTACAAGCCCAGACGGAAAACTTGTGGAAATTGTGGAAGTTGCAGATCATCCTTGGTTTGTCGCAAGCCAGTTCCATCCGGAATTCACATCCCGTCCAACAAAACCACAGCCGCTTTTTAAAGGATTTATCAAAGCGGCCTTGGGAAAATTGGACTAATTATAACCATTGAAGATCTTCTTTATTGATTGCTTCCCCTCCTGGAGGGCAGGATTAACTTGCTAATTTATATAGAAATTTTATACTAATTATATATTCTTAAAAAAACTGCCCAAAGATCTGGGCAGTTTTATTCATTTTCATAAAGAATTTCATCCACTGAAAATTTTAAAGCATGATAAATATATAAGGCGGCAATTAGGGAGGGGAAAACAACTCTCGATCCGTCTTCAGATGGAAGGATTGACCGGATAACCTGAGTGTTGATATGGACATCCGCCATATCTGACAAATCCTCGCCAGGCTCTCCCTTAATGGCGGATACAGAAACAAAAGGGACGCCTTTTTCCGTAAGTTCCCGGCCAAGGGAGACAGCTTCAGGACTGTCGGAGAAGCGGGAAAAGACAATTGCGCGGTCCGTATGGCTCAAGGCGTCCGTTTGAACTAGAGCTTCAGCATTTATCAGAGGCTCTGCCCCTTCCAATGCTTCATGGACAACCCCTTCCATTTCACTGAATCCCTTGATATATATTTTACCCTCGCCGACAGGGGCCTGGGCTAATAGTCTCGCTCCGTCCTCCAATTCCATTGCTTCTTTTTCCTTTATTTTTAAAAACAATCCGGTAAGCTGAGTCGACAACATTTTTAACATAAAAATACTTCCTTTCATACAAGCGGATATCACTATTATAGATGTCCCGAGTTGGGAAAAAAAGAGAAGACGGTGGGAGAAGGTGGAAATGATATATATCTTTAGAAGGAAATATTGGCTTGGACAGCGAAAGGATATACGACAAAGAAAAAAGGTAAATTGAAACCGAAAATGTTGATTTGGGGTGGTTATTAGAATATCAATTTAATAAAGGGGGATTACATTGAGGGAGAAAGTGTTGATAGTTGATGATCAATTTGGGATACGGACCTTATTGAATGAAGTTTTACAAAAGGAAGGATATGAAATTTTTCAGGCTGCAAACGGTTTTCAGGCTCTGAGCGTAACTGAGCAGCATGCTCCGGACCTTGTACTTCTGGATATGAAAATTCCAGGTATGGATGGGCTGGAGATATTGAAAAAAATGAAGGAAATCAATCCGGACATCAGAGTTCTGATTATGACAGCGTATGGTGAGCTGGATCTTATTGAACAAACAAAAAAATTAGGAGCGCTCGCCCATTTTTCCAAGCCGTTTGATATTGAAGAGATCCGTTCTGCAGTAAAAAAATATTTGTTGGTCAACTCAGACCAGACCACTACATAAAATTTCCATTTAAAAATACCTGCATCGTTGGTATTGTAGTAAATTATTTGATATGATGATACTGCAAAAAAACGATGATGTTTCTATTGGGTCAGGCCCAATATTAAAGGAGGAAAATATTTTGCCTTTAGTATCAATGAGAGAGATGTTACATAAAGCAAACGAAGGAAAATATGCGGTTGGTCAATTCAATCTGAACAACCTTGAATTCACACAGGCCATACTGCAGGCAGCACAGGAAGAGAAATCACCTGTCATTTTGGGGGTTTCGGAAGGCGCAGCACGTTATATGGGAGGCTTTAAACTGACAGTCCGGATGGTGGAAGCACTAATGGAAGAGTACGGTGTAACGGTACCGGTAGCCATTCATCTGGATCACGGTTCAAGCTTCGAGATGTGTGCCAAAGCCATACATGCAGGTTTCACGTCTGTCATGATTGATGGGTCTCATCTACCACTTGAGGAAAACATTGAATTGACAAAGAAAGTGGTTGAGCTTGCTCATATGTTTGGTGTTTCAGTAGAAGCAGAGCTAGGAAGAATTGGTGGACAAGAAGACGACCTGACAGTCGATGATGCAGAAGCTTCCTACGCAATCCCTGAAGAATGTGACCGTCTCGTCAGAGAAACGAAAGTGGATTGCTTTGCCCCTGCCTTGGGCTCTGTACACGGTCCTTATAAAGGAGAGCCTAAATTGGGTTTTGACCGTATGGAAGAAGTAATGAAGCTGACGGGTGTTCCTCTAGTACTTCATGGTGGAACAGGAATACCACTTAAAGATATCCAAAGGGCGATCTCCCTTGGAACAGCAAAAATCAATGTAAATACAGAAAATCAGATTGCTTCCTCAAAGCGTGTGCGTGAGGTCCTGGCTGAAAACCCTGATATGTATGATCCGCGTAAGTACCTAGGCCCTGCCCGTGAAGCTATCAAAGAAACCGTCATGGGCAAAATGCGTGATTTCGGATCATCAGGAAAAGCTTGAAATCTTTGATTGGCTTCGGCAAGCCCGATGAACTTATGTCTCAAGGGCTAGGTCGTGAAGTAATCTTCTTATAAAAAGTATAGATATAGAGAACAATGAAACCGCCTGGCTAATCTTGGCGGTTTCCATATTATACAAACGCAGACGACATTCTAGCTGCGAAGATATAATGGTAGCTGCCTTCATTTTTTCAGAATCAATTGGCGGCGTTCTTGAAAGTTAAACTTTCTCCTTCCTGCCGCTTCGTCAGCACCAAATCTAAACCTGATAATACTACAAAAGGGGTTGTGCCGATTGAAGTTTTTCCTTGATACAGCAAACATTGATGAAATAGAAAAAGCGAACGAGTTCGGAATCATAGACGGAGTTACGACAAATCCTTCATTGGTCGCAAAAGAGGATGTTTCTTTTCACGATCGCCTGAGAGAAATCACCGAAATAATTCCAGGTTCTGTCAGTGCTGAGGTAATTGCGCTTGATGCGGAAGGAATGATCAAAGAAGGAAGGGAACTGGCTGCCATTGCTCCAAATATCACTGTTAAAATTCCTATGACCCACGACGGGATGAAAGCGGTCAGCGTACTGTCCAAAGAAAATATAAAAACGAATGTTACACTTATTTTCAACTCCAATCAGGCTCTAGTTGCAGCCCGGGCCGGGGCCACTTATGTTTCCCCATTTATCGGTCGTTTAGATGATATCGGGCATAGCGGAGCGGAAATTATCTCCGAAATCGCTGACATATTCTCAATCCACAATCTGGATACACAAATCATTGCTGCTTCCATTCGTCATCCGCAACATGTGACAGAAGCTGCATTAAATGGTGCCCATATTGCAACATTGCCATATAAAGTGCTTGTTCAGCTGTTTAAGCATCCGTTGACTGACTTGGGAATCGAATCTTTTATCCGTGATTGGGAAGCGAGAAAAAGCAAGTAACAATTTTTGTGATTTAAAATCTCTAAGTCTACATGTTTCGCCAATCTTTGTTTATAATAAGGGGTATAGTGTCTTTTTTCGAAAAATATTTACCTTATCAATGCCTGAAAGGAAGTCAAAAATGGAGAAGCTAAAGATTGCTGGCGGTTATCCGTTAAAGGGAACAATAAAAGTGAGCGGTGCAAAAAACAGTGCTGTCGCTCTTATACCGGCTACCATTCTGGCAGATTCCCCTGTGAAGATCGAAGGTCTACCCGACATTTCGGATGTTGATACATTGAGCGGATTGTTAGAAGAGATAGGCGGCAAGGTCATGCTTCATGACGATGTTATGCATGTAGATCCCACAAATATGATCTCCATGCCTTTGCCGAACGGAAAAGTAAAAAAATTGAGAGCATCTTATTATTTAATGGGTGCTATGCTCGGACGCTTCAAAAAAGCTGTTATCGGCTTGCCCGGGGGCTGTCATCTTGGACCTCGCCCAATAGACCAGCATATTAAAGGGTTTGAAGCTTTGGGTGCTAAGGTAACCAATGAACAGGGGGCTTTATACCTTCGAGCAGATGAATTGAACGGTGCCCGAATCTACTTGGACGTTGTAAGTGTCGGTGCTACCATCAATATTATGCTTGCCGCAGTGAAGGCAAAAGGACGGACAGTTATAGAAAATGCTGCCAAAGAACCTGAAATTATTGATGTAGCAACCTTGTTGACTAACATGGGTGCCAAAATCAAAGGAGCGGGAACGGATGTCATCCGGATCGATGGAGTAGATCGGCTGCACGGGTGCCAGCATACGATCATTCCTGACAGAATAGAAGCTGGAACTTTTATGATCTTAGGTTCGGCTATCGGGGAAGGCGTATTGATCGATAATATCATTCCTCACCATATGGAATCTCTTACGGCCAAATTAAGAGAAATGGGTGTCCCGATTGAAACAAGTGACGAACAGGTTTTTATCGGAAAAAGTGACAAACTGAAGCCAGTGGATGTCAAAACGCTTGTATATCCAGGTTTTCCGACTGATCTGCAGCAACCTTTCACCTCTTTGCTGACAAAAGCGGAGGGTTCTTCTATTGTCACGGATACCATTTATTCCGCTCGTTTCAAACATATTGATGAGCTGCGAAGAATGAATGCCAATATAAAAGTGGAGGGGAGCTCAGCCATTGTTAATGGTTCAAGTGTCCTCCAAGGAGCAAAAGTCAAGGCATCCGACCTCAGGGCGGGGGCAGCCCTTGTTATTGCGGGCTTAATGGCAGAAGGGATTACCGAAGTGACCGGACTGGAACATATTGACAGGGGCTACAGCGGATTAGTGGACAAATTAAATGGTCTCGGTGCCACCATTTGGCGTGAAAAAATGACGGAACAGGAGATTGAACAACTAAAAAGCTCCTAAAAACTTCCCAGCCTTTTCTATGAATGGCAACGATATGCAATACAGAAAATGGCAGAAATATGATATACTTTTACTTCAGGGTAATCTAGTAAGATTGCTGCCAATGACGGGAGGAAAGTCAATGGAAAGAAGTTTAACTATGGAACTCGTAAGAGTGACAGAAGCAGCCGCACTCAAATCAGCAAGATGGATGGGCCGCGGGATGAAAAATGAAGCGGATGATGCTGCTACCACTGCAATGCGGAATGTTTTTGATACAATCCCGATGCAAGGTACAGTGGTAATTGGTGAAGGAGAAATGGACGAGGCTCCAATGCTTTATATCGGTGAAAAGCTTGGAACCGGACAAGGGCCGAAAGTCGATGTAGCCGTTGATCCACTAGAAGGCACTTCAATTGTGGCTTCCGGCGGATGGAATGCTCTGTCTGTTATCGCCATCGCTGACGCAGGAAACCTTCTTCATGCCCCGGATATGTATATGGAAAAAATAGCGGTCGGACCTGAAGCGGTAGGAAAAATCGACTTGAATGCCTCAGTTACGGATAATTTGAAAGCAGTGGCGAAGGCAAAAAATAAAAATATCGAAGATGTCGTGGCAACCGTGCTTAACCGCCCGCGCCATGAAAAAATTATTGCGGAATTGCGCGAAGCCGGTGCCCGGATTAAGCTGATCGATAATGGGGACGTTGCCGGAGCGATCAATACAGCTTTTGACCAGACGGGTGTTGACATATTGTTCGGTACGGGCGGTGCTCCTGAAGGTGTAATAGCCGCAGCAGCGCTCAAGTGTCTCGGAGGAGAACTTCAAGGCAGACTTGTCCCTTCCAATGATGCTGAAATAGAACGATGCAAGAAAATGAATATTGATGTAAATCAAGTGTTCCGGATGGAAGATTTAGTGAAGGGCGATGATGCCATATTTGCCGCTACTGGAGTAACAGATGGCGAATTATTGAAGGGCGTTCAATTTACAGGCTCTTACGGATCTACCCATTCCATTGTTTTGCGTGCTAAATCGGGTACTATCCGCTTTATCGAAGGCCGCCATAGTCTGAGCAAAAAACCAAATATGGTTGTGGAATCATGATTCTAGGAGGGATGTATTCCCTCCTTCATAACTTTTAGGTTGTAACACAACGCCATGGTCATTCTTCCTATTCTTCATGTGAAATGCACTCAAAACAATCCTTCCACTTTCTCAACATAAATGTTATCTTACAAATAACTACTACTTCACGAGGATTAACAGACAAGAAGATTAAAACAGGATGAAAACAAGTGAGCGCAAAATGTAATAAATATAAAAAACAATAAAAGCGATTAATAAACAATAAAATATTACGAAAAAGTGTGGTGTAGAAATGGCTGGTTTAACCATCTCTTCATTGGAAGATATGAAACTGAAAGAATTATATGAACTTGCCCGCGAATACAAAGTTTCCTATTACAGCAAACTTACAAAAAAAGAATTGATATTTGCCATTTTAAAAGCTCGTGCTGAACAGGAAGGCTTCTTTTTCATGGAAGGTGTCCTGGAGATCATTCAATCTGAAGGGTTCGGGTTTTTAAGACCGATCAACTATACTGCAAGCTCAGAAGACATTTATATTTCAGCTTCGCAGATTCGCCGGTTCGACTTGCGCAATGGCGATAAGGTTTCAGGTAAAGTCCGTCCGCCTAAGGAAAACGAGAGATATTACGGATTGCTGCATGTGGAAGCGGTTAATGGGGATGATCCGGAAAGCGCAAAGGAACGAGTCCACTTCCCGGCGTTGACCCCACTTTATCCGGATAGGCAGATCAAACTGGAAACGACTCCTTCGAAACTATCTACGAGAATCATGGACCTTATTTCCCCAGTTGGTTTTGGACAGCGCGGCTTGATTGTGGCTCCTCCGAAAGCCGGTAAAACAATGCTGTTAAAATCCATTGCCAATTCAATTACGACAAATCATCCCGAAGCAGAATTGATTGTGCTGTTAATTGATGAAAGGCCTGAAGAGGTTACAGATATCGAACGGTCGGTAGATGCAGAGGTTGTAAGCTCCACATTCGATGAGGTTCCTGAAAATCACATAAAAGTGGCTGAACTTGTACTTGAACGCGCTATGAGGCTTGTGGAGCATAAGCGTGATGTTATCATATTAATGGACAGTATAACTCGGCTGGCCCGTGCGTATAATCTTGTCATTCCTCCTAGTGGAAGAACGCTTTCCGGAGGTATTGACCCTGCTGCATTTCATCGTCCAAAACGGTTCTTCGGTGCTGCCAGGAATATTGAAGAAGGCGGCAGCTTGACGATTCTCGCAACGGCTCTGGTAGATACAGGGTCTCGGATGGATGATGTCATTTATGAGGAGTTCAAGGGGACAGGGAACTTGGAACTTCACTTAGATCGTTCACTGGCTGAAAGAAGGATTTTCCCTGCCATCGATATCCGACGTTCCGGTACAAGGAAAGAAGAGCTTCTTATACCGAAAACTCAGCTTGAAAAAATGTGGAAATTACGTAAAGCGATGTCGGACACTCCCGATTTTGCGGAAAAGTTTCTGCGCAAGCTGAAGCAAACGAAGACGAACGAAGAATTTTTTGAAGTGTTGACTACAAAGTAAAACTTAAAATATTTACTTCTGCATGAATTGCATTTTTTCTATCATCTTGTTATAATAAAAAATGTGCTTTTTTGAATTACTGCAGAAAAAAGTCTGCATCGTAATATAGAACTCTGTTTCAGCAAATGATTCAGGGCATTAAGGAGATGAAATGTAATGAAAGCAGGAATCCATCCAGAATATAAAAAAGCGACAGTAAAATGTGCATGTGGAAATGAATTTGAAAGCGGCTCTGTAAAAGAGAACATCCGTGTGGAAATTTGCTCAGCTTGCCATCCATTTTACACTGGCCGTCAAAAATTCGCATCTGCGGACGGACGCGTTGATCGCTTCAATAAAAAATACGGACTTAAATAATCCACTGAAACAGGCAAGGCAACTTGCCTGTTTTTTTATGCCTAGGTTTGTGGATTACTTGTTAAAAAATGCTTAAATCAGATTTAATTGTGGATAATGTCAAATTGGATTTCGAAACTGGAACAGGGGTGTGGATAATTGGAACTCATCAATCAAAAGGGGTCAATAGAAGTAATTTGCGGCAGTATGTTCTCCGGAAAAACGGAGGAATTGATCCGCCGGATCAGAAGGGTCCAATATGCACGGCGAAATTTAATGATATTCAAGCCGCAACTGGATGATCGATACAGTATCAATGAAGTTGTTTCCCACAACGGACTTTCCGCCATGGCACAGCCCGTGGCTAATGCCAATGACATTATCCAACGGGTTCATGCAGATGTGGATGTCATTGCAATCGATGAAGTGCAGTTTTTTAATGAAGAAATTGTGGATGTCGTAAATCAATTGGCTGATTCAGGGCATAGAGTGATCGTAGCGGGGTTGGACCAGGATTTCCGTGGAGTACCTTTCGGTTCCATGCCTGAGTTGTTATCCATGGCTGAATATGTGACAAAGCTGCATGCAGTGTGCGTTGTCTGCGGGGAACCTGCCAGCCGGACGCAGCGGCTGATTAACGGCAAGCCTGCCTGTTATGATGATCCGATCATTTTAGTAGGAGCTTCTGAAGCCTATGAAGCAAGATGCCGCCGCCATCATGAGGTTCCTTTGGGAATTAGCGAACATTTAAAGCAGCCGGTGAAAAATGTAGAATAGACTTATCAACAGAAAATCCAGCCAAAGTGCTGGGTTTTTTATTTTTTTATATTGTCCACATGTTAGTAAAGCACAAAAAACATTAAAACCTTTTTCAAAACTGACCGTCTAATATATAGAGGATCAGGGGGGGAATGCCTTTGGAATGTCATTGAAAACGGCGTGACGTTCAAAGATTTGAAAAAAACAAAAGAGCCCAATATCTCTGGAAGTCGTATTTTTCCGATCCTTGCTCGAAGAGTCGCATAAAATAAAGATTAAGTGATGGTGCGATCGCTTCTTCAAATGGTTGCTTCGGTTTCGGCATGCTTGTGGAGGATTAATAATGCTAACAGTTGCGATTCAGTTAGTAAAAACATCTACTACTTGTAAGAAATTTCTATATAATAGATTTAGGTAAGGTAACAACAGGGTATCTGATGTGCTAAATTTTTGGAGGTGAATCACTTAATGTCTAGTGATAACGAGATTTTATTAGATAAGGAAAAAGAAAGAGAACCAAAAATTAAAGTAGAGAGAAAAGAGGGAGAGCCGACTGGGGCGTTCAAAGGAGCTTCCTGGGGAGCACTGTTAGTGGGTGTTACAGCTTATCTCATCGGTTTGTATAACGCAGCAATGCAATTGAACGAAAAGGGATATTATTTTGCAGTGTTAATATTCGGGCTCTATTCAGCGGTATCTTTACAAAAAGCAGTAAGAGATAAAGATGAGGGAATACCAGTTACAAATATTTATTATGGAATTAGCTGGTTTGCACTTATTGTATCGATTGCGTTAATGGCTATCGGTTTATACAATGCAGGAAGTATTGATTTAAGCGAAAAAGGATTCTATGGCATGGCATTTGTTCTTAGTATATTTGCAGCCATAACCGTCCAGAAGAATATAAGGGATACACAGAGGGCAAGAGAAAGAGATTAGTTGTTCTCCGTTATATCAATGATCGAGCGCACTGCATGAATAAGAGTGCGCTTCTTGAATTGGACCAAGTTGTAAGAAATAAGTTCAATGACAGGTGTACAGTTAAAAAAGGTATTTTTAAAAAAATGAAGATCTAAATTAGCCAATACAAATCAAAAGTAGGGGAAGAAAATTGCTATGATGGAAATAGTTGATATCACTTTTGCTAAAAGTGAATATGGTCAAGTACTTGATCTTGTACATACACGCAATATCAAGGAAATCCTCTGGCTTATTACAAATGATTTAAATGATTTTGTAAACTGAACACTAATAATTACCACACACCTAGTCATTCTCCCAGGCATATATATTTGATAATAATTTAATGGTTTGACTTCCGACGTACAGGAAGTACTAGTGCAAGCGAAGCGACAGGACGTCGCGCTCTGAGCCTGCCGGCGTACAGGACGCTCTAATGCCAACGAAAGGTGGTTCCGCATTCCGAATCACTCTGTACGTCGCTAACCGTCGCCCTACGCTCTTCTTATAAAAAAGTTTGCTTTGCAGAAAGTGGAAAGTGTACTATAAAAAGAGCATGTAAGGAAAAATTTTGAGGTGAAGACTCGTGTTCGATAAATTACAATCGGTTGAAGACCGTTATGAGAAATTAAATGAATTGCTAAGCGACCCTGAAGTTGTCAGTGATTCGGCAAAGCTTAGGGAATATTCGAAAGAACAATCTTCAATTGCTGAGACCGTTGAAGTGTACAGGGAGTATAAAGAGGTAAAATCTGAGTACGAAGATGCCAAAGTAATGCTGGAAGACAAGCTGGATCCAGAAATGAGAGAAATGGTTAAGGAAGAGATCGATGAATTAGGAAACCGGATCGAGGAACTGGAAGAACGGTTGAAGATTCTCTTGATACCAAAAGACCCTAACGACGATAAAAACGTCATTATGGAAATCCGTGGGGCAGCTGGAGGTGATGAGGCGGCATTATTCGCAGGTGACCTTTACCGCATGTACAGTAGATATGCAGAAGCGCACGGATGGAAGACCGAAGTGATTGAAGAGCATTCCACGGGCCTTGGAGGTTTCAAGGAGATCATTTTCATTATTAACGGAAATGGAGCCTTTTCCAGGTTGAAATATGAAAATGGTGCACACAGGGTGCAGCGTGTTCCGGAAACGGAATCGGGAGGTCGTATTCATACATCAACAGCGACGGTAGCTGTCCTTCCTGAGGCGGAGGAAGTGGAAGTGGAAGTACACGAAAAAGATATACGCGTTGACACATTCGCTTCTAGCGGCCCTGGTGGACAAAGTGTCAATACGACGATGTCTGCCGTTCGTTTAACCCATATTCCGACTGGAATTGTTGTTTCCTGTCAAGATGAGAAGTCTCAGATTAAAAATAAGGAAAAGGCGATGAAAGTTCTTCGCGCCCGCATTTATGATAAATTCCAGCAGGAAGCACAAGAAGAATATGATGCCAACAGAAAATCGGCTGTTGGAACAGGTGATCGTTCGGAAAGGATCCGTACTTACAACTTTCCTCAAAACCGTGTGACTGATCATCGGATCGGTCTGACCATTCAGAAGCTGGATCAAATTTTGGAAGGCAAGTTGGATGAAGTTATTGATGCACTGATTGTTGAAGATCAATCCAAAAAGCTTGAAAGTGTGGAAGATTAATTGTCAAATGAACGAACCATATTCAAAGCCCTTTCCTGGGCTTCTTCTTTTTTAAAAGCGAATGGACGAGATGCCAATGCAGGTGAAATTTTGCTGAGATCCCAGTTGAACATGAGCCGGTCCAAACTCCTTGCTGAACAAAGAATTCCTCTTGATGATCATGAATGGGGGCGGTTTGAAGAAGCAGTTAAGGAACATGCTGCCGGCAGGCCGGTCCAGCATATCGTAGGATACGAAGAATTCTACGGAAGAAAATTTCTTGTAAATGAAGATGTTCTTATTCCGAGACCAGAGACAGAGGAGCTGATTGAGGCTGTTTTACAAAAATTGGATGCAACCTTCACATCCTCTTTATCAGACTTGAAGACTGCGGATATTGGAACGGGGAGCGGAGCTATAGCCGTCACATTAAAATTGGAGAGGCCTGTTCTTTCCGTCTTTGCATCTGACTTATCCGAAAAGGCGCTTCAGGTGGCTCAAAGGAATGCTAAAAGTCTGAACGCGGAAATTCAATTTTTACAGGGAGATTTGCTTCAGCCATTTAAGCATAAAGACATAAAACTTGATGTTGTTGTTTCCAATCCGCCATATATTCCTGTCCACGAGAAATTATCGGATGTTGTCTTTAAATATGAGCCCCATTCGGCATTGTTTGGTGGTGATGATGGATTGGCTTTCTATCGGCGGCTAGTATCTGAGCTACCAGAAGTCTTAAAAGAACATGGACTCGTGGCTTTTGAAATAGGTGACGGGCAGGGAAAGGCTGTAGCGGAATTGTTGACAGAAGACTTTCCTGAAGCGGACATTGAAGTGATTAAAGATATAAATGGAAAAGACCGTATCGTCACTATGGTATTGTAGGTATTGTAAAAAATACCATTCAATTGATTATAAGATTTGAAACTTGTCCATACTGTCCTGATGAAGGGACAGGTGGGGAATATGAGAAAAAATAGTAAACAGAAATTCTATCAAAAAAATATTGCAAGTGCCTATATAGTGATTCTTTCACTGGCAGCAGTGATGAGCTTCTATTTTCCCGAAAAGGAGAGCTCGGCAGCAGAAAATATACAAGTCATTCCGGAAGAGGCGATCCGTCTTCGCATTCTTGCCAACAGCGACAGTAAAAAAGATCAGGAAGTCAAAAGGGCTGTCCGTGATGCTGTAAATGACCAGATTAACAAATGGGTGGAAAACTTGACTTCCATTGAGAAAGCACGGGATGTGATTTCTTCAAGGCTTCCCGAGCTTGAAAAGATTGCAAAAGACGAACTTGCAAAACACGATCTACATTATTCAGTTGATATTAATTTCGGGGATGTTCAATTTCCAACGAAATTATATGGACAATATCTTTATCCTGCTGGAACTTATGAAGCCGTTTTAATCACACTTGGCGAAGGTAAAGGGGCCAACTGGTGGTGTGTACTGTTTCCGCCGCTCTGTTTCCTTGATTACTCCAACAGTGCTGCGATAAGCCAAGGAGTTGAAGAAAATGTGGATAATAGTGTGGATATGGAAATTGGGCAAGATGATAGCTTATCCTATGAGGAGGGAGAACAACCTGCAATGCCTGCTCCTGTCATAGTAGATGAACAGGAAGAGGAAGTGGAGGTCAAGTTCTTTTTGAAAGACCTTTTTGATGAGCTGCTTTGATAAACAATCAATCTCTCGAAGGGGAGATTTTTTGTTTTTATGATACTCTTGTTATTCACAAAGCAGGGATAGTTATCCACAATAAAAGGTAATTTATCCCCAGTGTGTTAATAACTGTTTAATCAAACGATTGATTAAAATATAATGTATGAAAAAAAGCTCTAAATACAATGATGGATTCATAGAAAAAAGAGGTGTAACCATGGAAACGAAATTTTGGACTGTGGATAAAGATGTGGATGGAAAAAGAAATTACCCACAGATTGTGGAAGCTGCACAGCTTTTAAAAGCAGGAGAAGTTGTTGCCTTCCCAACGGAAACAGTCTATGGACTTGGAGCAAATGCGTTGTCGGATACTGCAGTATCAAAAATATTTGCCGCAAAAGGAAGGCCGGCAGACAATCCGTTGATAGTCCACATTTCTGATGTAGAGCAGCTCGAAATATTGATTGATGATATTCCGAAAACGGCCGCTTTGTTGATAAATGAATTTTGGCCAGGACCATTGACTTTGATTCTGAAAAGAAAACCCGATACTGTTTCTTCACTGGTAACAGCCGGTCTCGACACGGTCGCTGTGAGAATGCCAGATCATCCGGTTGCACTTTCGCTTATCAACGCTGCTGGAGTTCCTGTTGCCGCACCCAGCGCCAATAAGTCTGGAAAACCAAGCCCCACCCTGGCGGGGCATGTGTTGGCTGATTTGGATGGCAAGATAGCTGGAGTAGTTGATGGCGGTTCTACAGGAGTGGGGGTGGAATCAACCGTCCTTGATTGTACCACTGAGATTCCCGTGATTTTACGTCCTGGCGGTTTGCCTAAGGAAGAGATTGAAAGAGTCATTGAACTGGTGGATCAGGATCCTGCTCTGCAACATTCGGATTTAACCCCAAAATCTCCAGGGATGAAATACCGGCATTATGCTCCGTCTGCTCCGCTGTTTTTAGCGGATGGGGACAAAGAATGGATTCAGAAGCTTATCGATAAAGAAAGGGCTTCCGGACATAAAGTTGGTGTGCTTGCACCCAGGGAATCTGCCCACTTTTACAAGGCGGATGCGGTTGCTGTCTGTGGAACCCGGGCGGATCTGGGAACTGTCGCGCAAACCCTTTATCATGCATTAAGAAGTTTTGATGAAAAGAAACTTGATATTATTTACGCAGAAGTTTATCCGGTCCAAGGGGTGGGAGTGGCAGTCATGAACAGGCTTGAAAAAGCGGCTGCGCATAGAAAGATCACACAGGGAAAAAATTGAGGAATAATCGAAGATTTATGAGCCGGAAACATGATCCGGCTTTATTTTGTTCTTTGTACCGGCTAATCCTTTTCAAAATGTCTACTCTTTCATTTCAGTGCATATGATTTTTTATAGGCACGTCCGAGGTGAAAGGAGAATAATCCATGTTGGTTCCTGAATTAGTGACATTAGTGATTATGGCTTTTGCGGTGGGAATGGATGCTTTTTCTGTTTCCCTTGGCATTGGAATATTTAAACTGCGATTACGACAAGTATTTTCAATCGGAATTTCGGTTGGTCTTTTTCATATGGCGATGCCGCTTTTAGGCATCATGACAGGACACCTGCTGTCAGCGACTTTTGGAAAAATAACGGGTTTTATCGGTGGTATGCTTTTAGTGATTATGGGAGGTCTGATGATCGTTTCAAGTTTTCGGAACGATGAGCAAACAATTGTGGCGCCAATTGGGTGGGGGCTGCTTTTTTTTAGCGTGGTCGTAAGCCTGGACAGCTTTTCCGCTGGATTAAGCCTTGGGATGTTTGGTGCAAAAGCGATTGCTGCCATGATTATATTCGGAGTGGTTTCTGCCTTTTTGACATGGAGCGGGCTTATTTTAGGCAGGAAAGTGCAAAGTTGGCTCGGGTTTTACGGAGAAATGCTTGGCGGCTTTATCTTGATTGCTTTTGGAATCAAGCTGGTGTTTATTGGCTGAAAATGTGTACATATACAATTGGGTGAAAATTTACGGCTGTTCTGGTGCAGCCTTTTTTAGTTGTAGGAAACCATAAAGTGGCTGGTCGTGAATAACTTTCTTTTTGCATAATGCCTCCGACCCCAACGGACAGAAGGGTTCTGCTTCACGTGAGGCAACAAGGTGTCGCCGCCTGGATGTTATGGACAGGAGTTCAAATCGAATTCCACAGGGTATGGTGCTTTGAGTCGGTCACTGGATTCCTAGTATGCTCCAAGACATAACTTATTTTGGAAAAGTGGTGTTACTTCGTTGGAAAGCCGTATGAAGTTATGCGAAGGTGATGCAATAGTGTAAATATAATCAGTCGATTTCCGTAGTATGTCGATATAGCTGGAGATAATGAGCTAATCGCTGCCGATGACAAATTATGTACTACTCCAGCTCCGTCCTATGTCTGCTGCTGATAAGCAGGCACTTCCTTTGCTTTTATTCGTTGAAGCTCCCCAACTAGCTAATGCCTTGCCTCCTTAATCCAATTTCCTGTAGTTGCTGAGGACCTTCCTCCCCGGAAATGTTTCTTGTTTCCCAGTGCGGATTAAAGGGATTTTTTTGGGGTTCAGTAATAAAAAGACGCATTTTGTTGTTTTCGCGATTTCAGGGAGTTATCGGGTGATTCCTCTTTTAGTGATATAATATAAAGAAAAAGTCCGCAAGGGGGCAGCTATGAAAAACATATTGTTTGTCTGCACCGGCAATACGTGCCGGAGCCCGATGGCCGAAGCTATTTTTAATCACCTTAAAAATGGGAATGCTTTTGCCAAGTCGGCCGGTTTATTTTCTGTCGAAGGCAGCCGGGCAGCAGAAAATACATTACGGGTTCTAGAGGAAAACAAGATGCACTTGGATCACAGGTCCAAACAGTTGGTTGAGGATGATTTGAATTGGGCTACATACGTGTTCGCAATGACAAAAGGTCATAAAGATATGCTAATGGACAAGTATCCGGCAGCAGCTGATAAGATATTCACATTAAAGGAATACGTTGATGGTCCCGAAGGCAGTATTGATATTGTGGATCCTTTCGGGGGAGACATTCAAACATATCGGGCGACTTTTCAAGAAATGAAAGATTTGATTGAACGTCTTTCGTTTGATTAGGGAATAGTCCTTGCGCACCAAAATGGTAACCAGACTGCCAATCTTTTATAATGAAGGAAGCGTATGATGAACAAATGAGGAGGAAAATCATTAAATGAAAGTCGCGATTGCATCTGATCATGGTGGTATCAACATCCGAAACGAAATTATCAGGCTTCTGGATGAAATGAATATTGAATATGTAGATTTGGGTTGTGAAGGCGATTGCTCTGTTGATTATCCGGACTATGCGATTCCTGTAGCGGAAAAAGTTGTAGGCGGGGAATGTGATCGGGGAATCCTGATCTGCGGAACCGGCATTGGTATGAGCATAGCTGCTAACAAAGTGAAAGGGGTCCGCTGCGCTCTTGTACATGATGTGTTCAGTGCAAAGGCAACCAGGCTTCATAATGACAGCAATATTTTAGCAATGGGTGAGCGTGTCATTGGCCCAGGGTTGGCTCGTGAAATTGCTAAAACATGGCTGGAAACAAACTTTGAAGGTGGACGTCATGAAAACAGGGTAAAAAAAATAACGGATTACGAATCGGACCAACTATGATTGAAATAAAGGGGGAGTTTTAAATGGCAATTGAACAATGGCAGGAAGAAATGCGTACTCTCCTTGACGAGTGCAGGGAAAATCTTCCGATCCAAGAGGGCAAAGTGCTGGTTATTGGCTGCTCCACATCCGAAATTGCAGGAAAAAAGATCGGAACTTCCGGTACTATGGAAGCGGCCAATATGATATACGAAGAATTAACGAAATTTGCGGATGAGAAGAAGATTCATCTTGCATTTCAATGCTGCGAGCATCTAAACCGTTCTTTAGTTGTTGAAAGGCAGTTAGCTTTGGAAAAAGGCTGGGAAGAGGTAACAGTCGTACCCGTTCGTAATGCGGGAGGTTCCATGGCCACTTTTGCATATTCGCAAATGAAGGATCCGGTGGTTGTAGAGTTCATTAAGGCAGATGCAGGAATTGATATAGGTGATACATTTATCGGGATGCATTTGAAACATGTGGCCGTGCCTGTAAGAGTCAGCCAAAAATCAGTAGGAGGAGCTCATGTGACGATTGCAACAACCCGGCCGAAGCTTATTGGCGGTGAAAGAGCAGTATATGAAAAGCAAAAACTGAACGATCAATGCTCGTTTTAACGAAAACGTTCCGTTTTTGTTCGAAAGAGGTTTGGAAAGTCTGATTCTTCATGTTAAAATATAAGCGATTAACGAATACAAGCGATACCCGAAAGGATGAGGATGAGCAATATGAGCAAACTGAGTGAAAGTAGCGCTTTAAGTGCTATTGCACAAGAAGATTCACAAGTTTATGAAGCCATTCAAAAGGAATTGAAAAGGCAGCGGACGAAAATTGAATTGATTGCATCCGAAAACTTTGTCAGCGAAGCGGTAATGGAAGCGCAAGGGTCGGTTTTGACAAATAAATATGCTGAAGGCTATCCGGGACGCCGTTATTACGGAGGCTGTGAATATGTCGATATCGCCGAGGACTTAGCACGCGATCGCGCGAAACAGATTTTTGGTGCGGAGCACGTAAACGTCCAGCCGCATTCCGGAGCTCAAGCAAACATGGCGGTTTATTTCACAATTCTTGAGCATGGAGACACTGTACTCGGCATGAACTTGTCACATGGTGGCCATCTTACCCACGGAAGTCCTGTTAACTTCAGTGGTGTACAATACAACTTTGTAGAATATGGTGTTGACAAAGATAGCCATCGCATCAATTACGAAGATGTGCGACAAAAAGCACTTGAACATAAGCCTAAGCTGATTGTCGCAGGAGCAAGTGCTTATCCAAGAGTCATTGATTTTGAGAAGTTCCGTGAAATTGCTGATGAAGTCGGAGCCTATTTTATGGTAGATATGGCTCATATTGCCGGTCTTGTCGCAGCAGGACTTCATCCTAATCCGATTCCGTATGCCGACTTTGTTACAACAACTACACACAAAACATTGCGTGGTCCACGCGGTGGAATGATACTCTGCAAGGAGAAATTTGCCAAAGCAATTGATAAGTCCGTTTTCCCAGGATTACAGGGCGGCCCGCTCATGCACGTCATTGCGGCAAAAGCTGTTGCATTTGGTGAAGCTTTGCGTGATGATTTCAAAGATTACGTAAAACTTATTATCGAAAATGCAAACAGGCTTGCCGAAAGCCTTAAAAAAGAAGGTGTAAACCTTGTTTCTGATGGAACGGACAACCACTTGCTTTTATTGGATGTACGTTCTTTGGGATTAACTGGAAAAGATGCGGAAAAAGTTCTTGATGATGTAGGGATCACTGTCAACAAGAACACAATCCCATATGACCCTGAAGGACCGTTTGTAACAAGCGGTATCCGTATAGGAACAGCTGCTGTTACATCACGCGGATTTGGAATGAAAGAGATGGACGAAATTGCCAATTTAATAGCTTTTGTTCTGAAGAACCACGACAATCAAGAAAAGCTGGAAGAAGCACGTAAACAGGTTGAAGTCATCACATCCCGCTTCCCATTATATGAATAATTTTTCTGAAGAACAGTCTGTCTGTAAAGATAGGCTGTTCTTTGGGTTTGTAGAAAGGACAGGCGCTTATGCATTTGTTCATCGTCTAGCTTCAGCGCCTATCGACTAGCAGACTTCGCGCCTTCTCCTACGATAAGTCAACATCGGCTCCGACGTACAGGAAGTACTAGTGCAAGCGAAGCGACAGGACGTCGCGCTCTGAGCCTGCCGACGTACAGGAAGTACTAGTGCAAGCGAAGCGACAGGACGTCGCGCTCTGAGCCTGCCGACGTACAGGAAGTACTAGTGCCACCGAAGCCACAGGATGTGGCGACTTCGTCGCCGTGTTTCCTTTATCTCGTCGAATGCACTCCAGTCTGTACGTCGATGGACAGGCGCTTATGCATTTGTTCTTGCCGAAAGATTTTCTTTTATGTAAAATGGGCAGGGATATAACGACCAGAGCGAGGGTGAATTGGTTCGACCGGCTTTTCAGAATCATTTCAGATGCTCCCGTCTTGATCGTAAATAAAGAACAAAGGAGAGAGCGCTAGATGGGCAAAATTCATATAATCGACCATCCTCTCATTCAGCACAAGATTACTTACATCCGCGATAAAAATACTGGAACGAAGGAATTTCGTGAGCTTGTTGACGAAGTAGCAACGCTTATGGCTTTTGAAATTACAAGGGATATGCCTCTGAAGGAAATAGAAGTGGAAACGCCGGTAAGCAAGGCCAAATCGAACGTCCTGGCTGGCAAAAAGATAGGTATTGTTCCGATACTCAGAGCAGGCATCGGCATGGTGGACGGTATACTGAAACTGATTCCTGCTGCAAAAGTCGGACATGTCGGGCTTTACCGCGATCCGGAAACTTTAAAGCCGGTTGAATATTATTTGAAACTTCCAAGCGATGTGCAAGAACGGTTTTTCATTATTGTCGACCCTATGCTTGCAACTGGCGGAACTGCCGTAGAAGCCATCCATTCGTTGAAAAAGCGCGGAGCCAAACAAATTAAGCTCATGTGCCTGATTGCTGCTCCCGAAGGGATTAAAGTTATACAGGATGCTCATCCTGATGTGGACATTTATGTTGCAGGCGTTGACGAGAGGCTGAACGAAAAAGGATATATTGTACCAGGATTGGGCGACGCCGGGGACCGTTTATTTGGGACGAAATAGTTCAGAGAAAATAAAGAAAGAAGAAGGATCCCCAAATGAGTAAAAGAATCAAAGTGTTATCTGTCTTCGGGACAAGGCCGGAGGCCATCAAGATGGCCCCGCTTGTGAAGGAATTGGAAAATAGGGTCGATAAGTTTGAATCATTCGTAGCTGTTACAGCCCAGCATCGGCAAATGCTGGATCAGGTGCTTGAAATTTTTAATATCGAACCGAATTTTGATTTGAATATCATGAAAGACCGGCAAACCCTGAAAGATGTCACAACTCGCAGCCTTGAGGGGCTTGATGGGGTTATAAAAGAGCTGAAGCCGGACATTGTCCTCGTTCACGGAGATACGACGACCACCTTTTCCGCAAGCCTTGCCGCTTTTTACAACCAATCCGCCGTAGGCCATGTTGAGGCAGGCTTGAGGACATGGAATAAATATTCTCCTTTCCCTGAAGAGATGAATCGGCAGCTGACAGGGGTCATTGCGGATCTGCATTTTTCTCCTACTGAAAAAGCAGCTTGGAATCTGATCAATGAAGATAAAAAGAAAGAGAATATTTTTATTACCGGCAATACGGCTATCGATGCTCTTAAAACCACGGTGAAAAAGAAATATCAGCACGCGGCTCTCGATAAGCTCGGGGACGACCGTCTGATTCTATTAACGGCCCATCGCAGGGAGAATCTTGGACAGCCGATGCGGAACATGTTCAGGGCTATTAAACGGATTGTAAATGAACAGCCGGATATCCAGGTCATTTACCCCGTTCATTTAAACCCAATGGTGCGAAACATTGCTGACGAAGAACTCGGTAATGACCACCGGATACATCTGATTGAGCCCCTGAATGTCATTGATTTCCATAACTTTGCCAATCGGGCCCACTTGATTCTTACTGATTCAGGCGGGGTCCAAGAGGAAGCGCCGTCTCTTGGAGTCCCAGTACTAGTTCTCCGCGATACGACAGAGCGCCCTGAGGGGATCGAGTCAGGGACATTGAAACTTGCCGGGACGGAAGAAGAGACGATTTACCGCTTGGCAATGGAATTGCTTACGGATCCAGAGGAATATAAGAAAATGGCCCACGCAATCAACCCGTATGGCGATGGGGAAGCTTCAAAGCGGATTGCAGATGCCATATTGTATTATTTTAAAATGAGAAATGAACGGCCGGAACCTTTTCGGACAGTTGATTGAACAGGAGGAAAATTTCCTCCTGTTTTTGGTGATTCTGCATATGGGAATCATGTGTATCAAGCCATGGTAGAAAAAGGTTAAAAAGTTACATGATAGATGAAATTTGATGAAATTGTGACAAACCGAAAAAGGCGATTACTTTGTTCCTAATTTCACATGAAATCCGTTGACTTTGACATAACGCTATTGTATGCTAACAAAGGGTATGAAGAGGAGAGTTTATTCACTTTCTTTTAACCAAAAAACGTTCGGAAATTGTTAAAAAAAACATGGAATATGATGCCTGGTTACTAATTGCGAAAGATGATGCATATTGAGTAGGAAAAATCGTCATCCATTATACGGGATGGCCCTTTATTCTGCCATTTTGGGACAATTGGCAGGCTCTGTTCTTGCAGGGATATTCATTGGAAGATGGCTGGATGAGAAAACCGGACTTGAACCGCTTTTCATGATCATCTGCCTTCTTGCGGGCTTGACAGCCGGGGTCTTTGCAGTAATTTTAACAATCCGGCAATCGGGGGATTAGAAAGATATGGATGATCTCCAACAGTTATTTAATAGACATAGGAAGTACATACTGTACCTGTTGGCAATTTTTGTATTAGGTTGGGGCTTTTCCTCTTTCCAATCTATTTTTATGGGATTAATTCTAGGTACTTCCATCAGCTTTTTCAACTTGTGGATGATGGTCCGGAGAATGGATAAGTTCGGGGAAGCCGTGCTGGCAGGCAGGAAAATGAGATCATTGGGAACATTATCCAGGATGGCGGCTGCAATTTTGGCAGTGTTCATAGCCATGCAATACCCGGAGACCTTCAATCTCATAAGTGTAATCATAGGATTAATGACATCTTACCTTGTCATAGTCATAGATGCTTTAATCTCCATCCTTTTTAGAAAAGACAAGCAGCGGGAAGAGAGGTGAGTTCTAAATGGATCATGGAGCACCGATTAAAGAAATATTTGGTTTGTATTTCAACCTCGGAAACGTATTAATGATTACTGTAGCTTCGCTCATCGTGTTTATTATTGCCGTCATCAGTACACGTACTTTGGCAATGAAGCCTACAGGCATGCAGAATTTTATGGAGTGGGTATTCGATTTCGTCAAAGGGATCGTTAAAAGTAACATGGATTGGAAAACAGGCGGACACTTTCACGTGCTTGGCGTAACCTTGATATTTTATATATTCGTGTCAAATATGCTCGGTTTGCCATTTTCAGTATCCGTGAATCACGAATTATGGTGGAAGTCACCGACAGCCGATCCGGTCATCACACTTACATTGGCAACGATGGTAGTGGCTTTATCACATTACTATGGAATCAAGCAAAAAGGATTTGGCGAATATCTTCGCGGCTATGTCAGCCCAATGTGGTTCTTATTCCCGCTCAAAATTATTGAAGAATTTGCCAATACATTAACACTAGGCCTTCGTCTTTATGGAAACATCTTTGCAGGGGAAATCTTACTTGGCTTATTGGCCGGAAGCCTTGCAGCCATGGGTGCAGGAGGCTGGATTGCAGCAGCAATTCCAACGCTTGCATGGATGGGATTCTCAGTGTTTATCGGAGCAATTCAGGCATTTATTTTTACTATGTTGACAATGGTTTACTTGGCCCACAAGGTCAGCGAAGACCATTAATATATACTTGTTCATCAAATTGGACAAAGAATTTTAACCAAATTACTTTTCATATATTTAAGGAGGAAATTTATAATGGGAATGTTAGCAGCAGCAATAGCAATCGGATTGGCAGCTCTTGGAGCAGGTATTGGTAACGGATTGATCGTTTCCCGCACAGTTGAGGGAATTGCGCGTCAGCCTGAGGCACGTGGTATGCTACAAACTACAATGTTCATTGGGGTAGCGTTGGTTGAGGCTATTCCTATCATCGCAGTTGTTATCGCGTTTATGGTTCAAGGCAGATAACATTTATTGAATAATCAGAACATGTTTGAAAATGGCGAAGAACAAAATGCTTCGCCATTTTTTAAGAAAAGCGGAGGCGCTTGTCGCACAGCAAAGAAGCTGGACAAGAAAATCTACCCGCTGGACATTAGCAAACCGATTTGAAGTATTGACATGCCACCGGCCTGGGGCCGGTTGATTCAAAACCGATACGAAAGTCCGAAAGGAGTGGAGCGAGCTTGTTAACGAGCAGCTTTGTATTAGGAGCAGAAATTGCCGGAGTGCATTTCAATGGCGGCGACATCATTTTTCAGCTTCTAATGTTTATTATATTAATGGCGCTGTTGAAGAAATTTGCCTGGGGACCATTGATGGGCATCATGAAACAGCGTGAAGAGCATATAGCAGGTGAAATCGAAGCGGCCGAAAAAAGCCGGGTAGAAGCAAGTAAATTGCTTGAAGAGCAAAAAGCTTTATTGAAAGAAGCGCGTCAAGAAGCACAAGACATGATTGAAAACTCCAAAAAACATGGCGAAAACCAACGTCAGGAAATTATGGAAGCCGCTCGCCAAGAAGCAGAGCGTTTGAAAGAAACTGCACGTTTGGAAATTGCACAGGAGAAAGAGAACGCTGTTGCGGCTTTACGTGAGCAAGTAGCTTCATTATCTGTACTGATTGCTTCCAAAGTAATTGAAAAAGAATTGACAGCTGAGGACCAAGAAAAGCTGATCAATGAATATATCGAAAGAGCAGGCGAGGATCGATGAGTAATCCTGTAGTTGCTGAACGATACGCTTTGGCTCTTTATCAGGTAGGAAAAGAACAGAACTTGTCTGATAAGATTGATGAGGAGCTAAGGGCTATTAAAAAGGTCCTTGTTCAAAATCCGGGCTTTATCAATCTTTTGCAATCTCCGAAGCTCTCTGTGGAGAAGAAAAGAAATCTGATTGGACAATCTTTTCCAAACGTATCTATGCCTGTCATTAATACTCTTATGCTATTGGCAGATCGCCATAGAGAAGACATCATGATTGAAGTGGCTGAATCTTATATCAACCATTTGAATGAGGAACGGGGTATTGCCGAAGCGACTGTCTATTCAGTCAGAGCTTTGACTGCAGATGAATCCAAGGCCATCTCTGCTGTGTTTGCCCCGAAAGTAGGCAAACAAACATTAAATATCGAAAATATTGTTGATTCAAATATGCTTGGCGGTGTCAAAGTGCGCATAGGAAACAGAATCTTTGACGGAAGCCTCCGAGGAAAACTTGACCGGCTTGGCCGTAAGTTGACTAGTTAAGAACGATTTGAATAATGTGGGGTGAAATTCATGAGCATCAATGCTGAAGAAATCAGTGCGCTGATAAAACAGCAAATTGAAAACTATCAAGCTGAATTAGAAGTAAATGATGTTGGAACAGTTATTCAAGTAGGGGACGGTGTTGCCCGTGCTTATGGCTTGGACAACGTCATGGCCGGAGAACTTGTCGAGTTCTCAAACGGTGTCATGGGAATGGCACAAAACCTTGAGGAAAGCAACGTCGGTATCGTTATCCTCGGGCCATATACAGAAATTCGTGAAGGCGACGAAGTTCGCCGTACAGGCCGCATCATGGAGGTTCCGGTTGGTGATGAACTCATCGGTCGTGTTGTTAACCCATTGGGACAGCCTGTTGACGGAATGGGACCAATTAATACATCAAAAACTCGTCCAATCGAAGGCCCTGCACCTGGCGTCATGGATCGTAAATCAGTTCACGAGCCATTACAAACAGGGATCAAAGCGATTGACGCTCTTGTTCCAATCGGACGCGGACAGCGTGAGTTGATTATTGGTGACAGACAAACAGGTAAAACAACAGTAGCTATCGATACAATCCTGAACCAACGTGAAGAAGACATGATTTGTGTTTATGTTGCTATCGGACAAAAAGAATCTACAGTTCGTAATGCGGTAGAAACACTTCGCAAACATGGTGCAATGGATTACACAATCGTTGTTACAGCTTCTGCAGCCCAGCCTGCACCACTCTTGTACTTGGCTCCTTATGCCGGAGTTACGATGGGTGAAGAGTTTATGTACAACGGCAAACATGTGCTTGTTGTATATGATGACTTGTCC
Source organism: Siminovitchia fordii DSM 16014 = CIP 108821 (assembly GCF_000374565.1). Classification (GTDB taxonomy): domain Bacteria; phylum Bacillota; class Bacilli; order Bacillales; family Bacillaceae_C; genus Siminovitchia; species Siminovitchia fordii. Next base: position 64,136 of record NZ_KB894703.1, read on the forward strand.
AAACAAGCAACTGCTTACCGTGAACTTTCCTTGCTTCTTCGCCGTCCTCCAGGACGTGAAGCATTCCCAGGGGATGTCTTCTATTTGCACTCCCGTTTATTGGAACGTGCAGCGAAGCTTAGTGATGCAAAAGGCGGCGGCTCTTTAACTGCTCTTCCGTTCGTTGAAACACAGGCAGGAGATATTTCTGCGTATATTCCTACGAACGTTATCTCTATCACAGACGGACAAATCTTCTTACAATCTGATTTGTTTTTCTCCGGTGTTCGTCCGGCGATCAACGCTGGTCTTTCCGTATCCCGGGTTGGTGGATCTGCGCAAATCAGTGCAATGAAAAAAGTTGCTGGTACGCTGCGTCTTGACCTTGCAGCATTCCGTGAGCTTGAGTCATTTGCTCAATTCGGATCCGACCTGGATAAAGCGACACAAGCAAAGCTTGCTCGTGGTCAACGGACAGTTGAGGTGCTGAAGCAGGATCTGAACAAACCGATCAGAGTAGATAAGCAAGTAATGATTCTCTATGCTTTGACACGTGGATTCTTGGATGATATTGCAATTCAGGACATCCTTAGATTTGAAGAGGAATTATATTCATGGCTCGATCACAACCGTGCAGACTTGCTGGAGTCCATTCGCACAACAGGAAAGCTTCCTGCGGACGAAGATATGGCAGATGCATTGAATACATTCAAAAAAACATTTGCTAAAAGCGACTCTTAAGGTAAATGACGGCTGAAGGTGCCAAGGTTTTGAGTCCCTGGCACCTTTTTAAAAGAAAAGAAAGTATAACTTGCTATGGAATATATTCTTAAATCAAGTTAATCTTTGTTGAGCTACAGCGCCTATCCCCGCAAGGATCAAGCCGCTTCCCTGTGATGGCTGAGGAACTGCCTTCTTGGGAATCGTTTTGTTTGCCCGCGCTAAGCAAGGCGCTTGCGCTTTTCTTTATAAGACTATGATTACTTCAAATACAGGGTGGTGAGAACCAGTGGCATCATTGCGTGATATCCAGAACCGTATCAATTCGACGAAAAAAACAAGTCAAATAACGAAGGCCATGCAAATGGTTTCTGCGGCAAAGTTAAACCGTGCTGAAACCAACGCCAAGTCGTTTGTCCCTTATATGGAAAAAATCCAGGAAGTTGCCGCAAGCATTGCTTTGGGAAGTAAAGATGTAAACCATCCGATGCTTGTATCCCGTCCGGTCAAAAAGACAGGATATCTTGTCATCACTGCTGACCGTGGTCTTGCAGGACCATATAACAGCAGCATTTTGCGGGCGGTCAATGCTAAAATTCAAGAACGCCATAAAAGCAAAGACGAGTATGCAATCATTGCTATCGGGCGAATGGGACGCGACTTTTTCGTAAAAAGAGGCATGAATGTTGTGCTTGAAATCGCCGGTCTTCCAGATCAGCCATCATTCGTTGATATCATGGACATCACTCGGAATACAGTCGGCATGTTCTCCGACGGTACATTCGATGAACTGTACATGTACTATAATCACTTCGTAAGTGCCATGACACAGGAAGTAACCGAGAAAAAAGTTTTGCCTTTGACAGATTTGGGCACATCGACCAAACTCATGTCTTACGAATATGAACCTTCTGCGGAAGCCATTCTTGAAGTGTTGCTTCCTCAATATGCGGAAAGCTTGATATACGGGGCACTGCTTGATGGAAAAGCAAGTGAGCATGCTGCAAGGATGACGGCGATGAAGAGTGCGACGGATAATGCTTCCGAACTCATCGACAGCCTTACATTGTCCTTTAACAGGGCTCGCCAGGCAGCAATTACCCAAGAAATCACTGAAATTGTTGGCGGCGCAGCCGCATTAGAATAGATTGATGAAAAAATTATTAATCCCAGGTAGGAGGGAAAAAAATGAGCAAAGGACAGGTTTTGCAAGTAATGGGACCGGTTGTCGACGTTAAGTTCCCAGACGGCCATCTCCCTGAGATTTATAATGCTCTGAAAGTAACGTACAATGCTCAATCAGAAACAGAAGTGAATATCGACCTAACGTTGGAAGTTGCCCTTCATCTTGGCGATGATACTGTTCGTACTATTGCCATGGCATCTACTGACGGCGTTCAGCGTGGCATGGAAGTCACTGATACAGAAGCTCCAATCTCTGTACCAGTTGGCGATGTCACTCTTGGACGTGTATTCAATGTATTAGGTGAAAATATTGACTTGGATGATCCGATTGATTCAGGTGCTAGACGCGATTCCATCCACCGTTCTGCGCCTAAATTTGACCAGCTTTCTACAGAAGTTGAAATCCTTGAAACTGGAATTAAAGTTGTTGACTTGCTTGCACCATATATCAAAGGTGGTAAAATTGGCCTCTTCGGTGGTGCGGGTGTAGGTAAAACAGTTCTTATCCAGGAATTGATCAATAACATCGCACAAGAGCACGGCGGTATTTCCGTATTCGCCGGTGTTGGAGAGCGTACACGTGAAGGAAACGACCTTTACTTCGAGATGAAAGATTCCGGAGTTATCGATAAAACAGCCATGGTATTCGGACAGATGAACGAGCCGCCTGGAGCACGTATGCGTGTTGCCTTGACAGGTTTGACAATGGCTGAGTACTTCCGTGATGAGCAAGGACAGGACGTTTTGTTCTTCATCGACAACATTTTCCGTTTCACACAAGCAGGTTCAGAGGTTTCTGCCCTTCTAGGCCGTATGCCTTCTGCGGTTGGTTACCAGCCAACACTTGCAACTGAAATGGGTCAATTGCAAGAACGGATTACATCTACGAATGTCGGATCTGTAACATCCATCCAGGCAATCTATGTACCTGCGGATGACTACACTGACCCGGCTCCTGCTACTACATTTGCTCACTTGGATGCTACAACAAACCTTGAGCGTAAACTTTCTGAAATGGGTATTTACCCTGCGGTTGACCCGCTAGCTTCTACTTCACGTGCGCTTTCCCCTGAAATTGTGGGAGAAGAGCACTATGAGGTAGCGCGTCAAGTACAGCAAACACTTCAAAGATATAGAGAACTTCAAGACATCATTGCGATTCTTGGTATGGACGAGCTTTCTGATGAAGATAAGCTGGTTGTAGCGCGTGCCCGCCGGATCCAATTCTTCTTGTCTCAAAACTTCCACGTGGCTGAGCAATTTACTGGCCAACCTGGATCTTATGTTCCTGTACAGGAAACTGTACGCGGCTTTAAAGAGATCCTTGAAGGTAAGTATGATCATCTTCCTGAAGATGCTTTCCGTCTTGTTGGTCCGATTGAGGAAGTTGTGAAAAAAGCGGAAGAAATGGGCGTAGAAGTATAAACAGGGACGAGGAGGCGATTACATGAACACTTTAAAAGTAAGTATTGTCACTCCAGACGGCCCAGTCTATAATTCAGAAGTTGAAATGGTCAGCACTAAGGCTGAAACTGGCGAACTGGGAATACTTCCAGGGCATATTCCATTGGTTGCTCCGCTGCAAATCGGTGCAGTACGTTTAAAGAATGGAAGCAAAACAGAATATGTTGCAGTAAGCGGCGGATTTTTGGAAGTGCGTCCTGAAGAAGTCACCATTCTTGCCCAAGCTGCTGAAAGAGCGGAAAGTATTGATATTGCTCGTGCCCAAGCAGCCCAAGCTCGTGCTGAGCAGCTTCTGGAAAGTAAGCGGGATGACATAGATTTTAAAAGAGCGGAGCTCGCAATGAAACGTGCGATGAACCGTATTGATGTGTCACAGCACAGATAGAACATTCAATAATACACCTTCTGGTCTTGCCTGATCGGAAGGTGTTATTTATGAAACGAGATTGACCCGTCATCTGATGTATGCATCCGAAAAAAGGAGGCTCTTTAATGATTGATGGAATGGATATTGGTCAACAGGCACTCATCAGCATCATATCGCACTTAATATTTATCGGCTTCACCTTTTGGGCTCTCCAGGCGTTGCATTTCGATAAACTTTTAAGCGCTGGCCGTGTTTTCCAGGCAAGAATTCTATATATTTTTTTAACGATTGCAATTGGTTCTTCAGTCAGTAACTTCTTCCTAGATTATCTTCATTGGTCTCGGCAACTGCAATATATTTTTAAATAGGTCTTTTGGCACGTTTTCAAATGAGAACTTTTTGTTTATGATGTGAGTTGTGAGTGTAAGATTTAAAAAATTTGTCGAAAAAGCATAGAAAATTTGTCTACATATAAAGTTATTCTTAAAGTATGTACTCCTTAACAGTGGTAACAATGATGTTAAGGGGGAGAGTACTATGAAAGAATGCTGCAGGAAATATGTGATTCCATTTATGCTTTTGACTTGTTTGATTGCTGTTCTTATTGGGAATAAAACAAGTGTTGCACGGCAAAATGAGCTGGATATAGAAAAATTGGCATATGCTGTTCAGCAACAGCGCGGAACTGTCATTGAATGGTCTCTACATACAAGAGAACTGGATGAACACCCATCGGATTGGACTGTCGTCAGGCTGAAAAAAGCATTTCCTGAATGGGAATGGTCTTTGTCTGATACTTCAGGGAGCGAAACGGTGACAGGTACCAAACGGAATGGATTTATAGAAGAAAAAATAAAAGCCGTAACTTCCGAACATAAGGCTAATCCCGTTTCCTATGTTTCCTATGAAATTAAGGGTGAAAAATGGGATGAAAGTACGGCAAAAAGAGCTTCTAAGCTGTTGCAATCCAGGACAGAATTGATTTTCAAACAAAAAACTGTTGTTTTCTCTTGTATCAAAGGCGTATTCAATGATGAAAAAAAGTTTGGACGATCTCAAGTAAATGGAATATTGTCATCTCTTCAGGCGAAAGAGAAAGAGGCAATTAGTGAAGAGGATTTTTTATCCGTTTCAGCGTATTCCTCTCTATTCTCACAAGCTCTGTCTCTTCCCGGTGAAGAAATGAACCTGCAGATAGGTCTGCGTAAAAGCAATGCAGGACATGGTACATACTTCACAGTAGGCACACCCATCCTGACAAATGAATACTAATATAAAAGAAAATAGACGCGGAGGGGAATACTCTTGGAAAAGATCATCGTCCGCGGCGGGAAAAGGCTCAGCGGCACTGTCAAAGTTGAAGGTGCAAAAAATGCTGTTTTGCCTGTTATCGCTGCATCACTATTGGCAAGCGAAGGAAAAAGCGTCATTCGCGAAGTACCAACTCTCTCCGATGTATACACTATTGGTGAAGTGTTGCGTCACTTGAATACTGAAGTGGAATTTGAAAATAAAACGGTTTATGTGGATGCTTCAAAAGAGCTTAATATTGAAGCTCCGTTTGAATATGTTCGAAAAATGAGGGCATCAGTTCTTGTGATGGGTCCTTTACTCGCTAGACAAGGAAAAGCCCGCGTGGCTCTTCCTGGTGGATGCGCAATCGGTTCACGCCCAATTGATCTGCATTTAAAAGGTTTTGAGGCGATGGGGGCGAAAGTATCTGTAGGTAATGGGTTTATTGAGGCTTCAGCTGAACAATTGACAGGTGCTAAAATCTACTTGGACTTTCCAAGTGTCGGAGCCACACAAAATATTATGATGGCAGCTGTACTGGCTAAAGGAACATCGGTCATCGAAAACTGTGCAAAAGAGCCTGAAATTGCAGATCTGGCCGCTTATTTGAACAAAATGGGTGCTGATGTAAGAGGCGCAGGCACTGAAACGATTATCATCGAAGGTGTCGATCAACTGTATGGTGCCGACCATACGATTATGCCAGATCGAATTGAAGCTGGAAGCTTTATGGTTGCAGCGGCCATAACTAGAGGGGACGTGCTAGTTGAAGGTGCAATCGCGGACCATATGGCTTCTGTCATAGCCAAGCTTGAGGAAATGAATGTAAAGATCATTCAGGAAGAAAATGGCCTCAGGGTCATTGGTCCGGCAAAGCTAAAGCCGGTTGATATTAAAACAATGCCTCATCCGGGATTTCCGACGGATATGCAATCTCAAATGATGGCTCTGCTGCTTTGTGCAGAAGGAACAAGCGTCATTACAGAGACTGTATTTGAAAATCGTTTTATGCATGTAGAAGAATTCCGTAGAATGAACAGTGATATTAAAATTGAAGGCCGATCAGTCATCATCCAAGGACCATGTGAGCTTCAGGGAGCAGAAGTCGCGGCAACAGACTTGCGTGCAGCTGCAGCATTGATCATTGCAGGATTAAGAGCTGAAGGATACACCCGGGTAACTGAACTTAAACACTTGGACCGCGGCTATCTCGATTTCCATAAAAAACTGCAAATGCTCGGGGCTGATGTTGAACGGATTACGGAGAGTTCCGGTGAAATGAAACAAGAAGAAACAAATATTGTGCCTGATTTGAATGCATGATGGAAAAACCCGCTAAAGCGGGTTTTTTTAATAAAGAAAAGGAAAGAATTAGTTTTTAAGGTTTAACAATTTGAATAAATTGGATTGTTGTCCGGCACTAGCGTCTGGCCCCTCGGGTTACAAGCCGCTTCTCGCTTTTCTTAATTCCGATCTATCTTAGAAAGCATAAATGCTTGTCCTTCTGAATAAATTGGACCGAGGTGATAAATTTCTTGTCACCTTAATTTTTATATTGGAGGCATCAGGCATGAAGCAACTAAAACCGCTGCTTTTAACGTCCACATTCTTAATCGTTGTTTCTTTTCTCGTTCCATCCCTTCTCGTCCTGCCTTTTTCAAAAGAAGATACCACTGTCAAACTAGATGAAGAATCGGCCGAATTGCCGCCAAAAGAAACCGCTCAGCCTTCAGCTGAAGTTGCCGTTTACCGTACTGCTGCCAAGACGGTGGAAAAACTGCCCTTGGAAGAATATGTGGCTGGAGTGGTAGCGTCAGAAATGCCGGCTGAGTTTGAAGAAGAGGCATTAAAAGCGCAGGCACTTACCGCAAGAACTTATATCGTAAACCAGCTGATCAATCAGGAAAACGGACAGCTTCCTGAAAACGCTAATGTAACGGATACTATCAATCACCAGGTTTTTAAAAATAAGAAAGAATTGATGCTTGAATGGGATAAAGATTTTGATTGGAAGATGGAAAAAGTAATGAAGGCTGTAAAGGCAACGGAAGGCAAAGTCCTTACTTATAATAACAAACCAATTACTGCTTCTTTTTTTTCTACGAGCAATGGTTATACGGAGAACGCGGAGGATTATTGGAATAACCCTGTACCTTATTTAAAAAGTGTTGAAAGTCCATGGGACAGCCAGTCACCTAAATTCAATGACCAAAAAGTCATCAGTTTAAAAGAGTTTCAACAAAGACTTAATGTCAACATTGAAAAGTCGGGGGATATCGGGACGGTCACAGCCAGAACTCCTGGTAAAAAGGTGGCTGCTGTTACTATCGGCGGGAAGAGTTTTACCGGTAGAGAAGTCCGTGAGAAGCTTGATCTGAAATCGACCGATTTCAATTGGGAAAGGAAAGGAAATTCCGTTATCATTAAAACGAAAGGATACGGTCATGGTGTCGGGATGAGTCAGTACGGCGCAAATGGAATGGCTAAAGAAGGGCGAAAATATGATGATATCGTCAGCCATTATTATCAAGGAGTAACTATATCGAATGCAAGCCAGTTTTTTGATAAAAGAATGGCTTCGACTCAATAAAGAAATGCCGGCAGCCCTTAAGGGGAAAGTGCCGGCATTTTCAATGGGTAAGAGGGAATAAAGGGAAAAATTCATCTTTACGTATAAAAAATGTATAATATCAGAAAATAAGAAGTGTTTTTCTCATTTTCAAGTATATAATTCTGTCTTTCTGTTCAAAATGATGGCAGAGGTGATGAAAATGAGAGAGGAAGAAAAGAAGCGATCTTCTCTAAAACAATTTTTTAGAAAGCGGTGGGTGTTTCCGGCAATTTATCTTGCCAGTGCTGCATTGCTCATTTCCATGATATTCTGGTATCAGACAGCCGGCAAAAATACGGCCGATAAGCCTAACTTGACTGAGGAAAGCAAAGAGCTGACCGGAATGAACGATGATACAGTCGTAGAGGTCAATCAGTCATTAGAAAATGTTTCTGTTCCAGTAAAGAACGAAGAAGAAGTCGAGTATATTACACGATTTTTTGATGCAAATGCCGCAGTAGATGAGCAGGAAGCAGCACTCATTGTAGATGGAAATAAATATCGTCCTAATATGGGAGTCGATATTGCTATGAAGGATGGCTCGGAGTTTGAAGTATTGGCCTCCCTCAGCGGAAAGGTGACTGCAGCCAGGAATGATTCCCTGCTTGGCAATGTCATTGAAGTAGAACATGAAAATGGCGTAAAGACGATCTATCAATCAGTTAAAGACATGCAGGTAAAAACAGGGGATACTGTCAAGCAAGGGCAGGTTCTTGCTGCATCAGGAACTAGCCAGTTAAATAAGGAAGCCAAAACCCATTTGCACTTTGAAATACGCAAAGATAATACGGCACTCAATCCGCTCGACTTTTTCGGACAGCCATTTACCGCTTTTGAAAAAGTAAACGATGAAACAGCCGACACGGACAAGCAGGAAGATGTATCCGGTGAAACGGAACAAAATCCTGCAGCAGGGGATTCCCAATCGCAAGGGAATGATGTTGAGAAAGATGTCCAATCACAAGAGACTGATGCAGAGGGAAATACCCAGTCACAAGAGACTGAAGTAGAGGAAAATACTCAGTCACAAGAGACAGATGTTGAGAAAGATGCTCAGCCACAAGAGACTGATGCTGATAAAGATACTCAGTCAAATCAAATGACAGATGAATAAATGAAGTACATGAGGCTGGGACATAACTGGCCAAAATAATTAAAAATGGTTCCAACCATCGGTCTTAGATGGTTGGAACCATTTTTTATAGGTGATTTTTATTCTTAAAAGACATGTGAGGGATTCGTTGCGGTATACTTTCTTAAGTTTACCGCCATGAACGCAAGTCCCAGTTCGTTTTCCACTTTCTTTTTGCCCCTTACGGACAAACGGGTGAAACGCAAATTAGCCTTCAGGAATCCGAAGACTGGCTCCACATCAGTTTTACGTTTTTTGTAGATTTCT
>NZ_KB894704.1 GCF_000374565.1 Siminovitchia fordii DSM 16014 = CIP 108821
CCATTTCCAGCTCTTCTTCGCTCTTATTATTTCCATGAAAATGAATTTTTTCAACCGGATATTTCGCAGCAATGGCCGTATACAACTCCCCGCCTGATACAACATCAAGGGAAAGTCCCTCCTCGTTGGCAAGCTGCAGCATCGCAATGGACGAGAAGGCTTTGCTCGCATAGGCGACCTGCGATTTGACCCCATGTTTTTCAAACATCTTTTTAAAAGAGCGGGCCCGGTTTCTGATCAATTCCACATCATAAACGTATAAAGGGGTGCCATATTTTTCAACCAATTCAACTGTATCGCATCCGCCAATTTCAAGATGGCCTTCATCATTGATCGATGCGGTTCCATGTAAGTGCATCTCTTTCCCTCCAAACGAACTTCTATAATAACAAAGCAATCGGATGATACCGATTGCTTCAACAAATTAACATAAATGAAAAATAAGTATGCATCATTTTACTATATTTTATGTCATTTTGCAATGGGATGTCACGGCTTGTTCTCAGGCTGGCGAAATCTATTGCGGGGATGGACGATACTCGGCCGCAGCCTACTGCCTGGAACAGGCCTCCTGATCAGGACTTGGATAAAAGCAATCGGATTGAACGGAATGAACGGCCACATATATGGCGCGTTTAGCGGTCGTAAAGAAACCAAATACAACATATAAATCGTACACCCCAGAATGAACCCTGGCACTTTAAACAAGGCAACAGCAATCAACAGAAGCATTCGAAAGATTTTATTCGCAACACTCAATTCATAACTTGGAGTAGAAAACGTTCCGATAGCCGCAATCGAAACATACAGGATCACTTCTGAATGGAATAGCCCGACATCTACTGCAATTTGTCCAATCAATACGGCAGCAATCAAACCCATAGCCGTCGATAACGGGGTGGGGGTGTGTATGGCCGCTATTCTTAAAAATTCTATTCCCAGATCAGCAATGAGTAATTGGATGATCAAAGGAACTTCAGATTCTTTATCGGGTCCGATATAAGCAAGTTTTTCAGGCAAAAGAGAAGGCTCCAATACAAAAAGAAACCATAGGGGCAATAAAAATATGGATGCCCAAATCCCAAGAAACCTAGTCCACCTTACGAACGTTCCCACTGCTGACGATTGCCGGTATTCTTCAGCGTGTTGAACATGATGGAAATATGTAGCCGGCGTGATCATCACGCTTGGGGAAGTATCAATAAAGATCAGTACATGGCCTTCCAAAAGGTGGATGGCTCCGACATCCGCTCTTTCCGTATACCGGACAAGAGGATATGGGTTGTACCCCTGTTTCATCAGATACTCTTCTATTGTTTTATCGGCCATGGATATTCCGTCGATATCAATATTGGAAATTTCCTTCCTGATCGTTTCAATCAATTCCGGGTTTGCCACACCCTTGATATATCCGATCGCAATGTCCGTTTTTGAACGTTCGCCGACTTTAAACATTTCAAATCTTAAATTCTCGTCCCTTATCCTTCTTCTTGTCAGAGCAGTGTTAACAATGATATTCTCTACATAGCCATCCCGTGATCCCCTGACAACTTTTTCGGTATCCGGTTCCTCTGGCTCCCTCCCAGGGTAACTTCTAACATCGACAATCAGAGCTGACTGCTGGCCTTCGACGACGATTCCCAACAATCCGGACAACACTTGGTCAGCCATTTCATCAAGTGTTTTTACAACTTCAACCGATTCGTGGACAAGTCTGTTCTGGATAATTTCAAAAACATTTCTGGATGGCCTTTCCCGTTCATTCAAATTAACAAGCTCTTTAATTAATTGAATGATAAACTCTGTATCACAAAGACCGTTTACATAATATAACTGCACCTCAGTCTTTAATATCACCAATTTCCTTTGGCCGATATCAAAACTTGTTCCCAGACCTACTCTGTCTTTAAAGTAATGCTCCAATCGTTGCAGATCCTCTGGAATTTCTTTGAAGTTTTTCTCTGCTTTTTTCTCCATTCAGACAGCTCCTTTCCACAGGCAGTATCAGTAATTCACAAAAATCAACCATTGAAATAAAGAACCTACCAATTTTCCCATGACTAGAGCCATCAGCAGACTAATGAGCATTCCCTCCATCCCGATCCTCTTCGATAAAATCGGCAATACATTCAGTACTTCAGTAAGAGCTGCTGCAAGCATGCCGATGAATATCCCACTGGCAAATCCAATGGGAATCAAGATAGCGGCACCAACCGGAATGGAGTAGTTATTCAAATCAGCAAAACTGGCCAACACAACGCTGATAACAACCGCCCATTCATAGGAATGAATATACTCACCGGTTTTCGTGAGTTGCGTAAGCCGCGGTATCACGCCAAGTACGGTTAAAAATGCGACAAATCCTATACCTACGGCAATGCCTCCTGATAAGCCTGTAAATATGACTGCAACAGTTTTAATGATCATCACTGTATTTCGTACTCTCTTTGTGCTTATTCAAAACAACATATTGATCAAGATCCTGCTGATAATTAAACATCTCTATTTCCAATGGACTGGGCTCCTGGTTGATCCTTTTCTTGAATAGATGATTAAAAAAAAGAATCATGCCTAGCCCAAGGCCAAGCGAATAAGGAATCTGGACAATATATGGAGTGGAATTCATCTTCCCTGTCATCATCCAGTAAATCTTCTGATGCATCGTTTGCATACTTGTTTCCTCATGGAAATTCATAATAGCCATGCCGGACCCAACGAAAAGCAAAAGCCAAACGAGAACAAATAAAAAGGAAGGAGCTGTCTTCCTCTTTTTCACTATTTCAAATATCGTTTCCGAAGGTCCGATAACTTGGATTTCCGCATCAGGATACCGGCTTTTTATTTTATTGATGACATTCATGACATCCAAGACAATAAACTTTTTCTCAACTTCAGAAGTATTCGAAAGTACAACCAATTCCTGAAGATTACTCATTTCCTCCGGGACAATCACTTGTGCCATGTCACTCAGCCTCACAATGGCACCCTTTTTAATTGTCAGGCGGTGTTTCATTTGAATATAAATCGTATTCTCCATCATTCCACATCCCGCATTGCTGTTTGTGTATTCTCTATTATGCTTCATTCCATTTACAGCCATTCATTTATTTATGAGAAGGCAGCCTCCTTATCCTCTGAAAGGAAAAACATAAAAAAACGTATGGATTCCCAGCTAAGTGGTATCCATACGCTCTTTCATCTGTTCTAGTATTTTCTTTTCCAGTCTCGAAACCTGGACTTGAGAGATTTCCAGGCGTTTTGCTACCTCAGACTGTGTCTGGTCTTTATAATATCTCAGATATACAATGAGCCTTTCCCGCTCATCAAGCCCTCGAATCGCTTCTTCAAGCGCAATTTTATCAAACCACTTATGTTCACTATGATCTGACAGTTGGTCCATCAATGTAATAGGGTCGCCGTCATTTTCATACACTGTTTCATGTATGGAGGCCGGGGTGCGCCCAGCGTCCTGAGCCATTATGACTTCCTCTAATGACACCTCTAGATGCTCTGCAATTTCCGAAACGGTAGGTACCCTGCCATGTTTCTTCGCGAGCTCATCTTTTGATCTTCGGATTTTATTGCTGAGTTCTTTTAATGAGCGGCTCACCTTTACCGTGCCGTCATCGCGGATGAAACGTTGAATTTCCCCTATAATCATAGGAACGGCATAGGTGGAAAATTTGACATCATATGAGAGGTCAAACTTGTCAACTGATTTCAGCAAGCCAATACTTCCTATTTGAAACAGGTCATCGGGTTCATATCCTCTGTTGAGGAAGCGCTGAACCACAGACCATACAAGTCTCATATTTTTTTCAACAAGTATATCTCGGGCTTCCTGATCTCCGTTCTGACTTCTCCTGATATATTCCTTTACTTCATCGTCTTTCAGAAATGATGTGTTCGAGTCTTTTTTAAGTTCCACATCCATAGGCGCGGCTCCTTAATTGCACAACGCTTTATTTTTCGTTAAATACTTGATTAAGCGTATGGTTGTTCCTGTCCCAGGGTGAGATTGTATTTCCAAGTGGTCAGTGAAATTTTCCATAATTGTAAAGCCCATGCCTGAACGCTCCATTTCCGGTTTTGTTGTAAATAACGGCTGCCTTGCTTCGTCAATGTCAGCAATGCCGACCCCCGAATCTTTAATGACCAGGTCGACTTTTCCATCTTCAATGACTGCAGAAATATAGACAATCCCTGTCGGATTTTGCTCGTAACCGTGTATGATTGCATTCGTAACAGCTTCAGACACCACTGTCTTGATTTCCGTCAGCTCGTCTAAATTTGGATCCAGCTGGGCTATGAATGCGGCGACTGTCACACGGGCAAACGATTCATTTTGGCTGAGTGCACTGAACTGGATTTGCATCTCGTTTCTCATTATCAGGCAACCCCCAATCTTTCAAGCGCAAATTTTTCAGAAGACTCCAAGCGGACGATTTTGAATAGACCCGACATTTCAAATAATCGTTTGACTGGTGGGGAAATGGAACAAACAACCATTTCTCCCTTCTTCAATTTAATTTGCTTATACCTTCCGAGGATTACCCCCAGCCCGGAGCTATCCATAAAAGATAGCTTTTCCAGGTTCAAGACGATATGCAAAATATCGTGAGCCTTGATTGCCTCGGTGATCCGCTCCCGCAAGTGTTCCGCCGTATGATGGTCCAGTTCGCCGGAAAGCCGGATGCATAGAACGTCTTGCTTCACTTCCAAATCAATCTTCAATCCCACATGCACAGCCTCCTTATGTGTCGTATAGTGAGTCAATTCTATCTTCATGCACCCGAATCCTTCTTCATGACAAAACTAGAACCTATTCGCTAAACTTATTGAATTTTCATCATTTTGACTGAGTAAAAATCCCGAATGATCTTTTATATAGTTGCCACCACGATGCTTTCTTTACATTTTTTTCTGCAACTAAGTCCGACTCTGCCAGTTTCTTTCCATCCTTTTTAATGATGATCTTTCCAATTGTTTCACCTTTTTTGATTGGAGCTTTTAAGTTTTTATCAAGTTTCAGTTCAGTGGAGAAATTTTTGGCTTCCTCCCCCTTTTTCGTCAAGAGGGAAACCGGTTCGCCAGTCTGAGCATTGATTTCCTTTACATCCCCTTTGCTAACTTTTACTTTTCCGAGGTTCTCTCCTTTTTTGTAAAGAGAGTGGGTGGCATACTGAGAAAATGCATAATCAAGCATTTTTGTAATCTGTGCATTCCTGCTTTTCGATGTAGGTGCACCAAAGACGACCGCAATGACGCGCATACCCTCTTTTTCCGCTGTTGCTGTTAGACAGTATTTCGCCTCGCTTGTAAAACCTGTTTTCAAGCCGTCGACCCCTGGGTAAAACCGGACGAGTTTATTTGTATTGACGAGCCAGAATTTCTTCTCGGAATCCTCTCTTAAATAGGATTCATATAGCTTCGTAAAATCAGTGATTTCCTCGTGTTTCAATAATTCCTTCGCCATGACTGCCATGTCATGGGCTGTACTGTAATGCTCCTTCGTAGTCAAGCCTGTTGTATTTTGGAATTTGGTATTTTTCAGGCCCAGTTCTTTTGCTCGTTCATTCATTTTGGCAACAAAGGCCTCCTCACTACCCGAAATCTTTTCTGCCATGGCAACGGAGGCATCGTTGGCTGAAGCGATTGCGATTCCAAGCAGCATATCTTTTACAGTCATTTCTTCACCAGGCTCTAGAAAAATCTGGGAACCTCCCATCGAAGCAGCATAGTCACTCGCCCGCACTTTTTCATCCATGCTAAGCTGTCCGCTGTCTAGCGCTTCCATGATGAGGAGCATCGTCATCACCTTTGTCATGGAGGCCGGCGGCAGTTTTTCATGGCTGTTCTTGTCATATAGAACCTTTCCTGTATCCCTTTCTATTAAAATCGCCGACCGAGAATCATCCGACAGCTCTTTTTGCTTCTCCTCTGTCGCGAAAACGTGCTGGTCTGCCAAAGTGAATATCAGCAAGAAAGAAAAAAATATACCGGCTAACCTTTTCATCAAAACCCCTCCATTTGTATGATAAAAAACGGTAATGTTTACCAACTATCACCATTGTCTCCTGGAAAGGTTTTTTTATACTTTTTTTATAAAAAATGCCTTGCGGACTAAACACCGCAAGGCCTATGATTTTTCTATCAACTTTCAATCGTTAAATCGGAAAGGAAGCTATCTCCTGCGCCCTTCCAGTCAATGCCGAAATTATGCGCGATCGTTGCACCTACATCGGCAAATGTTTTCCGGATCGGCAGCTCCCTACCGCCATTAAAACGTTTTGAATATACTAGTAGTGGCACGAATTCCCTTGTATGATCCGTCCCATGGTGGGTAGGATCATTTCCATGGTCAGCCGTTACAATCAATAAATCGTCTTCTTTCATTCTCTCAAAAACCTCAGGCAGTCGTTTATCGAACTGTTCAAGTGCAGCTCCATATCCTTCGGGGTCCCGTCTGTGACCAAATTTGGCATCAAAATCGACGAGATTAATGAAACTGAGACCAGTGAAATCTTCTTCCATTATCCGAATCAACTTGTCCATACCATCCATATTGGAATTGGTCCTGATGGATTTCGTAATCCCTTCTCCATCATAAATGTCATGGATTTTTCCAATGGCTATTACATCTAAGTCATTGGATGACAGCTCATTCATTACTGTCCGATCAAATGGCTTCAAGGCATAATCGTGACGATTGGCCGTACGCTGAAAATTTCCGGGCGATCCTATAAATGGGCGTGCAATCACCCGTCCGACCTTAAATTCCTCGTCAAGTGTAAGTTCCCTCGCTTTTTCACATATATTATACAGTTCCGTAAGCGGAATCACTTCTTCATGTGAGGCAATCTGCAAAACGGAATCTGCTGATGTATAAACGATCAATGCCCCTGTTTCCATGTGTTCAGGGCCAAGCCGTTCTATGATTTCTGTCCCGCTTGCAGGTATATTTCCAATGACTGACCTTCCAGAAGCCTCTTCGAGACGTGTGATAAGCAATTCGGGAAAACCGTTGGGAAACACTTTAAACGGGTGGCTTGTGATCAGTCCCATAATTTCCCAGTGGCCGGTCAGCGTATCTTTTCCTCTCGATGCCTCCTGCATTTTTGTATAAAAGGCAAGAGGCTTTTCAACTTTCTCTACCCCTTTGATTTCTCTAATGTTCGATAAACCGAGGCTCCCCATATTTGGCAAATTCAAACCGTCTATCTTTTCCGCGATATGGCCCAGCGTGTCAGCGCCGATATCATCGAAATCCTTCGCATCCGGGGCTTCGCCTATCCCTACTGAATCCAAGACTATCAAGTGAACCCGTTTATATTGAGAACTTATCACAATCATCCCTCCATATCCCATTATTTTTCTAATGGTACCATACCCGTTTAAATACGTTAAAAAAACCGCTTTTGAGAGTAAGCGGTTTTAGGCGCGCGGGTGATATAGTTTGTAAACATCTTTCAATCTCGATTTGGAAACATGCGTATATATCTGTGTAGTTGAAATGTCTGAATGGCCGAGCATTTCCTGGACTGCACGCAAATCTGCTCCATTTTCGAGCAAGTGGGTTGCGAAGGAATGCCTTAATGTATGGGGCGTCAATTCTTTTTCAATATTTGCCTTAGCCGCAAGTTTTTTCAAGTTTTTCCAAAACCCCTGCCTTGTCAACCTTTTGCCATGATGATTTAAAAATAATGCATTCGTCCTATTTTTTTCTTTCCGGAGCTTTGGCCTGGCGTCTCTTAAATAGTGTTCAATCGCTCTGGTTGCTTCCGTCCCGATTGGAATGATCCGCTCTTTATTTCCTTTTCCCCTGCACCTGACAAAACCGATGGTCAGATGTATGTCATCCAGGTTCAAATCCAGAAGCTCGCTGATCCGCGTACCTGTCCCGTATAAAAGCTCCAGCATCGCTTTATCGCGAATCCCAAATAGAGTGGAAAGGTCCGGGGCTTCAAGGAGAGATTGAATGTCTGATATGGAAAGGATTTTCGGCAGATTCTTTTCTAACTGCGGTGTTTCAATATGTATCGTGGGATCGTTCCCGACTACCTTTTCACGTAAAAGGAACTGATGGAACGATCGTATTGATGCAATATGCCGGGCAAGCGTTCTACTGGATTTGCCTTCACCCTTTAGCTGCCCCAAAAATTGAATAATATGCATACGAGAGATGTCATCAAAACGGGTGATTTTCAATATGTTTTGAATATAGGCAAGATAGTTAACCAAGTCACGTTCATAAGCCTTTACTGTGTTCTGGGACAACCCCTTTTCCACAACCATAAAATGAATAAAATCCTGCAGACGGTCTTTCATTTTCTTCCCTACTCCCCATTCGAATAAAAAAACAACAGGCGGGAGAGCCAATCACTCTCTTCATCACTCTCATGCTGCTGAATCACTTTGACAGCCGTTCCTTCTGGCTCGTCGTATCTCCGGTAATTTTCATACTCCTGGCTAACCCATATAATACCATAGTAGAACATAATCGTACATGCTGCAAAAAGCAGAAACACCCTCAGTACCTGGAATATCAATCTAGCAGTATTCCTCATCTCATCAAACCCTTTTCAAGTATTCGGTCTGCTTGTACCAGTAATACATGATATGCAATAATTGTCCATGTTTATACGTAAAGGGATATAAATTTGATGGTGAAGGATATGTCCTGCAAAAACGCCCACCCTTTTAAAATAAGGATGGGCGCTCAATTTCATTTATCTTTGCCGGCTGGCGGTTCTTTCCGTTCATTCTCCACTTTATCGTGACAACGCCAACAAATGCCATGAAATGTCAGCCTGTGATCTTTAATTTTAAAATTAAAATCATGTTCAACAATTTTTTCAACATCTCCGAGAAGATCTTCCTGTATTTCATCGACCGTTCCGCACTCGATACATATAAGATGGTGATGAAAATGATCGGCACCTTCCTGCCGCAGATCATATCTGGAAACCCCGTCTCCAAAATTAATTTTGTCGACCACTTTCAATTCAGTCAAAAGTTCAAGGGTCCTATATACAGTTGCAAGACCGATGTCCGGAGATTTGTCCTTGACAAGCAAATAGACATCTTCCGCACTCAAATGGTCGTCCTCATGTTCAAGCAACACCCTAACCGTGGCTTCACGCTGGGGAGTAAGCTTATAGCTTGCGGAATGCAATTGTTTCTTTATGCGATTAATGCGACTTTCCATCAGACGGTCCTCCCTCGCCACTATCCATTTTATTATAACAGACAGTGAATAATAATCAAATTAAAATTATTATAAAAATGGGAGGTTGACAATCGAAAATGACTATTATCTAGTGATGGAAACGATGATAGATTTCATCAGTGCCGGAGCTACGAATGCCTCAATGCTCGCAGCAAGTGTGATCACGGCCATAGCTGCTATAAAAGACAAGAAATAACGTGCAAATTCCGGAACAAAGTGAAATGAGAAACCCTGTCTTATAAATATTTTTCTCATGAGTTTAATTGAGAATGCTGTTGAAATGACAGCGATAAAAATGTATACGGGTATGAACAGCAGATTTTGGGGCAGCAAGGTCACAAATGCAAGAAGCAGGCCATGCCAGCCCATTTGATTTACAAGAAACCCGACAGAGAATCCCACAACTACCCCTTTTAAAAATAGCAGAATCAAAATCAAAGGAAATCCAATGATTGAAATCCCAAGCACCCACATTAATCCAGTAAATTTCACATTATGAAAAAAACTGAGTTTTAACAAATCTTCAGCCTGCCCGGTTTTTCCATCCGCCACTTGTCCAAAAAAATGATTCAAGTAATGAAAAAGATCTTCCTTCTGTGCGATTGACAGACTATTGACAATGACTGCTCCAAAAATGATGCCCATGATGAACAGTACCATGATGAATGAATAGATGGGAGAATAGGTTTGAATGTGTCGAGTAATATGGCTGGTATAGAATTTTTTCCGCATATGCTGCTTCCTCCTGTTCTGCGATTGATACATCTTATGAGAGAAAAGCAATGCATATGACTCGTTTCTATCTATCATTCATTATTTTTCAGTATCCTCTATCATTTCGCAACTTTTCCGTAGCGTCCTCCTCCTCCCTGCTTCAATTGCAATTCTCCTGCTCTGGCTTTTACAATCAAACCAGCCAGTTCGGAATTAACTACCTTCTTTAATTCGTCTTCAGACACCCGATGCAGAATATTCATTTCTGTTCCGAAATGACTGTACAGTTTATCCATGGTTTTTGCTCCAAGCCCAGGTATAAAGTCGAGCGGTACTTGATGGGTATAGGGGGGCCTTTCTAGAGGGTTCTGAATTCCTTCATCAGCAAGCTCTGAAATTCTCTCGGAAACCCCTTTGGTGAACTTCTCAGACCCACAGGTCAAACACGTGTCCCCTTCTTTCAATGTTAAGCACCTAGTACATGCCGTTCGGTAATATTTTCCCAAGAAAGGATTGAGGCCGTAGTTCTCATCAATTTTATTGCCATCTACACCAGTCAATGCTTTTTTGACAGCCGAGAATGTGGGGCCTTCCAAGGTCATTAATTGATATTCCCTGGCCATCTTTGGCAAAGAATGGGCATCGGAGTTCGTTACGAAAGTATACCTGTGCAGTTCCCCGATCTGATCAGCCATTATCGTATTGGAGCTCAGGCCAAGTTCAATCCCATCTATCAATTCTGGATTTAAAACTTCTGTCAGTGATTGCTTCACCCCTTTGCCGTATAAGCTTTTAAATGGTGTGAATACATGTGCAGGGATGAACAGGCCGCCTAATAACTTCACTTTCTCTTGAATATTGACTGCTTTTTCATATACCCTCTGTGTACTGAGCTGAGAATTCGTCACTCGCTTTGAAAGCCACGAGGAAAAGTCTTCTAATTGCTCAAAACCGGGGAAAAAGGCAAGCAGGTGAATCGGACCGCTGCAGCTCTCATCCAAAACTTCCATTTCTGTTCCCGGAAGTAATGTTACTTCATTTTCAAAGCGAAACCCACCTTCTTCCATTTCCATTAGCCGGCCCTCTTCACAGAGCTGTTTCATCTCCACAATCACTTCGGGTGAATGGCAGTCGATGACCCCTACAATATCCAGCCCCTTTGGGAACCTGGCTGTTTGTAATATGTTGGTCAGAGTAAGGCTTTTTGCTGCTGTGATTTTTACTGGTTTTCCCGAAAAAGTCCTGCCTATATGGATATGCAGGTCCACGAAATATTGATCCATGTTATTTTTTCTCCATTAATTGCAAGTACTGGATGGCAAATATTGTTTTGGCATCATAGATTCTATCATTTTCGATACATACAAGCGATTCCTCAAGTGAGAGCTCAACCAATTCAACAAATTCGTCATCATCAGCCTCCGCCGGATTTTCCACTTTTTCCAGCTCAGTAGCCAAATAAAGATGAATGATTTCATTGGCAAAACCAGGTGATGTGTAGAAGGAAGAAATGTATTCCATATTTCCGGCACGATAACCGGTTTCCTCCTCAAGCTCCCTCTCCGCAGTGACATCCGGATTTTCCCCCGGCTCTAATTTCCCTGCAGGAATTTCAAGCAACGATCTTTCCAAAGGCTTTCTAAACTGTTCTACCATGACAATTTTGTTGTCATCCGTCAATGCAATCAGGCCTACAGCACCAGGATGACGGACGATCTCACGCTTCGACAACTTCCCATTTGGAAGCTCAACCTCATCCACCTGTACACTGATGATTTTTCCTTTAAAAATTTGTTCTGTACTTACTGTTTTTTCTTCGAACTTATTCACCTTTCTTCAGCTCCCTGTTCTATTTCAATTCCCGATAATCATACATTTTACCATACATCGAGGGGGGATCATGATGAGAGTGACTATTAGTGAAAATCGTATAATCTTAGTTGGGAAAGCATGGGAGATCCAAGCTCTGCTTCGAAAATACTCCAAACAGCATAGGCTGCTAAAAAATTGGTTGGATTCCTGCACATTGATTGAATATTAGGACCGCCTTCGGATAGAATGGAAAAAATGAGGAAAGGCGGAATATGAATGGAAAAACGCAGGCTTGGAACATCGGATTTATCCGTATCGAAAATGGGTCTCGGCTGCATGTCTCTTGGTACGGATACCGCAACTGCTGAGAAAATCATTAAAACTGCGCTGGATGAAGGAGTCAACTATTTTGATACTGCTGATTTATACGATTACGGGGTCAACGAGGAAATAGTAGGAAAATCCCTCGCTTCCGTACGCGATCAAGTGATCATCGCCACGAAGGTCGGAAACCGCTGGACTGAAAAGAAAGACGGCTGGAGATGGGATCCATCTAACCATTATATAAAAGAAGCGGTGAAAAAGAGTCTTGAGCGTCTGGGTACAGATTACATCGATTTATATCAACTGCACGGCGGGACCATTGGTGACCCAATCGATGACACAATCGAAGCTTTTGAAGAATTGAAAGCCGAAGGTCTGATCAGACATTACGGGATTTCATCCATCAGGCCCAATGTCATTCGTGAATACGCGTCCAAGTCTTCCATTGTTAGTGTCATGATGCAATACAGCCTTCTGGACCGCCGTCCGGAAGAGATTATGCCTTTATTTGAGGAAAGTGGTATAAGTATCGTGACAAGGGGCTCTCTAGCCAAAGGCTTACTAAGTGATAAAATGCTGGGAATGAAAGATGGGCAATGGGAGGACAAAGATTACCTGGATTATTCTTCAAATGATGTCAAGGAATTGATAGAGAGCATTCAAGCAAAACTCTTACATGATAACAGGTCCTTGAATGAATTGGCGTTCCAATTCAATCTGGAAAATAGGGCAGTTGCGGCAGTTGTTGCAGGAGCCAGTACAGTCGAACAAGTGAGAGACAATGCCCGTGCTGTTAATTCCCCTGCCTTATCAAAAGAAGAGTTGGCGTTTTTACAACTGATTACAAAAGAGAGCCGATATACTGATCATCGTTGAAAATTTTTTCATCAAATTTTTACCTTTTTTCTAATAATTCCGCATATATTTTGTTCGCTAATTCTAGTATAATGGTAATATCGAATCATAAAACTCTTTTACCACAATTTTTTAGGGACATCTCGACATTTTTTTCATGAATATGATCAGGATTTAGTTCGTTTCGCCGCTTTTCGACAACGACATTTTTTTCATGAATATGACTTTGGAAACACTTATACTAAAATGCAACTTAGTGAAAAAGGCAAATCTGTTCGAAAGTCAGAGACGCAAAGCCACAGGCCTAAGGTTAATTTAACTATGGCAGCTGGGTTACCCGAATACATTCGTATTTATGGGAGGTAGCAATGAAAAAAACAGTCGTAACGAAATCGGAGGAACTGGACAAGGAATGGGTAGAGCTTATATTATTTGCACTGGGCGCTGGAATCAGTCCACAGGAAATTAAGAAATTCTTTAAAGAACGCCAATAATACATAATAGTACCCGTCAATCGGGAATTTTGCTCTATTCATAACTTTTTATTTTGTGTTATAATGGTCAAAGAGTAGGTGACTATGTAGATGATAGGTCAACGAATAAAAGATTATCGGCTTCAAAAAAAATTATCGCTGTCCGAGTTGGCTGACAGAGCGGGTATTGCCAAATCTTATTTAAGTTCAATCGAACGCAATATCCAGTCCAATCCGTCCATTCAAATATTGGAAAAACTTTCATCTGTGCTGGATGTCCCCGTCCATGTACTCCTTCACGGAGAAACGGGAGAGATCGAGTTGGATCATGATTGGGAAGAACTCGTTCGTGAAGCAATGTCTTCAGGCATTTCGAAAGAAGAATTCCGTGAGTTTTTGGAATTCAATAAATGGAAAATGAAGAACAAATGAACGTTCATGGCGATGTTTTCGTCTGAACGTTTTTTATTTTTATAGAAAATATTAAACGCTGGCCCCATTAATCCCTATCTTGCTCACATCACTAAAGTACGAAAAAGCTCCTCCACAAGTGCAATATCAATACACTGATACTATTCCCAGTTCTTTGTAAATGCTTAATAGAACTCCTCTATGCTTTTTGTATTTTTGTTCTTTATGACGAATTTTAAGTATCAAATAATTTTAATTTTTTATATAAATTTCATTTAGTTTGATATTTTCTTAATTAAGAACGAAAATCTCCCGAATGCAATCGTTTTCTCTTCTTTTCTTGCTATACTTCAACTTTATTAAGAACGATATATTTTTTATAATGAACATACCGATTGAAAGGTGGTAATGTTATGTGATCGGGTTTCACATTAAAGAGCTCAGAGAACAAAGGGGGTTTTCACTTTCAAAACTTGCAGAAAAGGCAGGCATATCAAAATCCTATTTAAGCTATATAGAACGGGATATGCAAAAGAATCCTTCTTTACAAATCCTCTCCAAAATTGCCCGCCCACTTGGAATCTCTGTTGATCAACTTGTCCAGGATAGCATCCAAAAAGAGATCAAACTTGATCAAGAATGGCAATTACTCATACTAAAGGCAATCCAAGCCGGTATGAAAAAAGAGGATTTTCTAGAATATTATGAGTACATTCAATTTAAAAACCGCCAAAAAAAAAGATAAGGTCCTAAGGGGGATACATATGGGCGAGTACAAAAGGGTCAACAAATATCTTAACGATTTGGACCATGAATGGGTTATGCTAATGAGAGAGGCAAAGCAACTGAAAGTAAAGAAAGAAGACATTCGATCATATTTTAAAAAGATGAGAAATGAACAGGCACATCAAGGTTCGGACAATGATTTAATTGATCCAATAAAAAAGTAACAATAGTCAGCCTGGTTTCTAAAAATACCAGGCGGACTATTTTAATAGGCATCCACTACTATATCCTGACTCATTTCCAGTTCCGGCTCCGTGGATTGTATAATATCATCAACGGTAAATCCCTTTGCCACTTCCTTCAGTACCAGACCATTCTCCTTTACATCTATTACAGCACGATCCGTAATAATTCTGTCAACCACCTTCTTGCCTGTCAATGGCAACACACATTCGTTTAAAATTTTCGGATCGCCGTTTTTGTTGACATGCTCCATGATGACAATGATTTGTCCGGCACCATGCACAAGGTCCATCGCTCCCCCCATGCCCTTGATCATTTTACCGGGAATCATCCAGTTGGCCAAGTCTCCATCTTTTGAAACTTCCATTCCGCCCAGTATAGCCAGGTTCACATGCCCTCCTCGAATCATGGCAAACGATTCGGCACTGTCAAAATAAGCGGCTCCAGGAATAGCCGTAACTGTCTCTTTTCCTGCGTTGATTAAGTCGGCATCCACTTCCGGATCTGTCGGATATGGGCCGATACCGAGCAGCCCGTTTTCCGATTGAAGCACCACCTGTTTATTGTCCGATATATAGTTGGCCACCAAAGTCGGCATACCGATTCCAAGGTTTACATAATACCCGTCCTTTATTTCCTTTTCCGCCCTCCTGGCAATCTTTTCCCTCACTGCAGCTTTACTCAATTTGACAACCTCCTTCCTATTGTCTGACCGTCCTTCTCTCAATCCTTTTTTCAAGTTCTCCCTGAATTATTCCCTGGATATAAATGCTCGGGCTATGAATGCAATCAGGATCCAACTCACCTACCTCCACTAAGTTTTCAACCTGTGCAATAGTCACTTTCCCCGCAGCTGCAATCATTGGATTGAAATTCCTGGCAGTCTTTCTGTAAATGAGATTTCCCATCCTGTCTCCTTTCCAAGCATTGACAAGGCTGAAATCTGCTGTCAGCGCCTCTTCCAGTACATATTCCTTTCCATTAAATACGCGAATTTCTTTATCTTCCGCAATGGGTGTACCGACGCCGGCAGGTGTGTAAAAAGCTGGAATTCCCGCCCCTCCCGCACGGATTTTTTCTGCAAGAGTCCCCTGTGGAGTCAACTCAACTTCAATCTCACCTGCCAATACCTGACGTTCGAACTCCTTGTTCTCCCCTACGTATGAGCCGATGATTTTCTTGATCTGCTTGTTTTGAAGAAGAAGGCCAAGTCCCCATTCATCCACTCCACAGTTATTTGATATGACGGTTAGATCTTTTACTCCCTTGTCGACAAGTGCCATGATAAGATGTTCCGGAATCCCGCATAGACCAAATCCTCCAACCATCAAGGTGGCCCCGTTGCCAATATCTGCCACTGCATCTTGAAACGTCGAAAAAATTCTCTTCATGCCATCAAAACCTCCCTTGGTCATTATTGTTCTGCCAATTCGACGATGGTTGCCACTCCTTGGCCACCGCCGATGCAAAGCGTTGCAAGCCCCCTTTTTGCCCCTCTTCTTTTCATTTCATGAAGAAGTGTAACTAGTATTCTTGCTCCGCTGGCACCAATCGGATGTCCTAGTGCAATCGCTCCTCCATTGACATTCAAAATGGACTTATTAAAATGCAATTCTCTGTCCACTGCAAGAGATTGGGCTGCAAATGCTTCGTTTGCTTCTATAAGATCCATATCCTCCAATGACAACCCGGCCTTTTGAAGTGCTTTTTTTACAGCTGATACAGGCCCGATTCCCATAATTCTCGGATCAACTCCGGCATTGGCATTGGCACTGATATAAGCAATTGGTTTGACACCGAGTTCAATCGCTTTTTTTCTTGACATGACGACTACAGCTGCAGCTCCATCGTTAATACCGGATGAATTTCCGGCTGTAACGCTGCCTTCCTTTTTAAAGGCAGGCCGTAAGGCTGCAAGCTTTGCAGCAGTCGTACCTTTGCGTGGATATTCATCCGTATCAAAAATGATAGGGTCACCTTTTCGCTGCGGTATTTCAATCGGGACGATTTCTTCTTTAAATCTGCCTTCTTCGATCGCTTTAACCGCTTTTTCCTGGCTTGATACAGCGAATTCATCCTGCTCTTCCCTGCTGATACCAAATTGCTCGCATAAATTTTCTGCCGTGACACCCATATGATAATCGTTGAAAATACAGGTAAGCCCGTCGCTTACCATACTGTCAACAAGGTTTTGATCACCCATTTTGAATCCTTCCCGGGCATTCTTCAAAAGGTACGGCGCCTGGGACATATTTTCCATCCCACCGGCAACAACTACTTCCGCCTCCCCTGCCAAAACAGCCTGCGCAGCGAGGTGGATTGCCTTTAAGCCGGATCCACATACTTTATTAATCGTCATGGAGGAAACGCTTTCAGGGATGCCCGCCTTTATCGCCGCTTGCCGCGCCGGATTTTGCCCCAAACCTGCTTGGAGAACGTTACCCATTATGACTTCATCCACTTCTTCCGGTTTTACTCCCGCTCTATTAATTGCCTCTTTGATGGCTGCCGCTCCCAAGTCGGGAGCCGGCGTATTCTTCAATGTTCCTAGAAAACTTCCAATTGCTGTCCGAGCTGCGCTGACGATCGCCACTTCCCGCTGACTCATTTTCTTTAGCCTCCTTTGAATAATTCCTATTCTAACTTTTTCGTGAAAAGTTACAGAAATCCTCTATTTGACAAATGAATCGGTGAAAACCATCACTCTTTGCCTTTCAATAAATCCTTTGATTCCTTATAATAAAGATAGTGAAACTTCTACGGCTGACAATCGTATAAAAGGATAAAAGCAAGTATGGACAGGAGTGGATACAGCTTGAATTCGTTTTTTTCTTTTTTTCTGGGTATGTTAGCTACTGCTGAAGCAGTTCTCATATGGCTTATTTTGTTCTTGGGCTTTGATTTGGGTTTCCTCCCCTCTTCGGGTCTCTCGATTTTGGCAAGCATCTTGACATACTACGGGGTCAAGTCCGTTTCAAACTACCGTTTTTTAAAAAAGAACGGATTGACGAGAAAAGAATATGCCTATATCCAAAAAAATTTACAGGAAGCCAAAAAGAAGATGGCGCGTCTGCAAAAGTCATTTTTTTCCGTCAGGACAATGGGTGCATTCAAGCAGTTGTATGAGCTAAACAAGCTTGTCAAAAGGATGTATTCCATTGTCCATAAAGACCCTCGCAGATTTTACCAGTCAGAGAGGTTCTTCTTCTACCATCTAGACTCGGTTGTCGAAATATCTGAGCGATATGCACGGCTGGCTGCACAGCCCGTGAAAAACGATCAAATATATCTATCGCTGAAAGAGACGCAGAGTACACTCGAAGATCTGAATGAATCCATCAAGAAGGACATTTACCAAGTATTGTCTTCAGACGTGGATGATTTGCAGTTCGAGTTGGATGTCGCAAAACACTCACTGAAAAAATTGGAATATCACCCCCTCGATGACGAAAGGAGTACTAAAGAATGAGTGAACCGATGAATGAAAAAGTATTGAAAGATGAATTTACTGACGGATTGGATGACTTGCTCGCCAATCCGTTCGGGGAGCAGGAGCTCACCCTTCAACCGCAAATGGAGGAGCCCGCCGCTCCGAAACCGGTCAAACTTGTGGATGCCCTGCCTGAAGAGAGCAAAAAAAGAGCGTTGGATCTTGCAAAGCAAATTGATCCTACAAATCATCAGGCAATCATCTCATATGGAACACAAGCACAGTCACAGCTCCTGAATTTTTCAAGCTCTATGCTGGATCACGTTCAAAATAAAGATATTGGGCCGATTGGCGATATATTGAATGAATTGATGGGAAAACTGAAATCAGTTAATCCCGAAGAGTTGACACCCGAGAAAAAGAACTTTTTATCTAAAATGTTTGGAAAAATATCTAGTTCAATCCAGGAAACGATGTCAAAATACCAAAAAACCGGCGCCCAAATCGATCGGATCAGCGTCAAGTTGAACCAATCAAAAGATGTGCTTATTTCAGATATACAGATGCTTGAGCAATTGTATGAGAAAAACAAAGAATATTTCCATGCATTGAATATTTTTATAGCTGCAGGCGAGCTGAAGCTTGAGGAAATTCGAACAGAGACAATTCCTGCCCTGAAGAAAAAAGCCGAAGCATCAGGAGACCAAATGGCGTTTCAGGATGTAAACGATATGATTCAATTTGCCGACCGGCTTGACAAGAGGTTGTATGACCTTAAATTAAGCAGACAAATAACGATTCAAAGTGCCCCTCAAATCCGGATGATCCAAAATACGAACCAGGCGTTGGCCGAAAAGATTCAGACATCGATCGTAACAGCCATCCCACTTTGGAAAAACCAAATTGCGATTGCACTTTCCCTCTTCCGTCAGCGGCAGGCTGTTGAAGCACAGAAGCAGGTATCGAAAACAACGAACGATTTGCTTCTTAAAAATGCTGAAATGCTTAAGTCCAATACCCTAGAAACTGCCAGAGAAAACGAACGCGGCCTTGTCGATATTGAAACGTTGAAAAAAACTCAGGCCAACTTAATCACTACGCTGGAAGAAACGATCAAGATCCAGGAAGAAGGCCGGACAAAACGCGCCCAGGCCGAGCAGGAACTTGTTACGATGGAGAACGAATTGAAGCAAAAACTGCTTAGCTTAAAATGAACAAGGTCCTAGTATAATATAACAACAACCACGAAAAGCCGGACTCGCATAGGTCCGGCTTTTCTGGCTATAGGAGGGTATTTCTTTGAACTTGCCAACTAAAGTGACCATTATTGAAGTCGGTCCAAGAGACGGTCTCCAAAATGAACAAAGTTTTGTGGATACGGAAGTGAAAAAAAATTTCATCCGGCAATTGGCGGCTTCTGGAATCAAAGAGATGGAAATCACATCTTTCGTTTCTCCCAAATGGGTGCCGCAAATGAGTGATGCCGCTGAAATTGTTCAAGCCGCTCCTGCCGGGGCAAGAAGCATCGTCTTAGCCCCAAACCGCCGTGGAGTTGACAGAGTGCTGGATACTGCCTCCAAGGCGGTTGCATTATTTGTAGGCGTCAGCAACACTTTTAACAAGAAAAACATTAATAAGCCGACAAAAGAAAGCATGAAAGAATTAAGACCCATCATCTCCGAACTCAAGAAGAAAGACTTTTTTGTCCGGGCTTGCATCTCCACCGCTTTTTACTGTCCGTATGAGGGAAGAATCCCAGAAGCCGATACATTATCGCTATGCAGAGAATTCGTTGAAGCCGGTGTGGATGAGCTGAGCGTCGCAGACACAATCGGCATGGCTGTACCAACGGAATCATTTTCACTTTTTTCCCTGATCAAAAAGGAGCTACCGGAACCCATGGTTACGGCTCATTTCCATGATACAAGAAGGACCGCTCTAGCCAATATATTTGCCGCCCTTCAAGCAGGTATCGACCGATTTGACACATCAGCAGGCGGACTTGGCGGCTGCCCTTTCGCCCCTGGAGCAAGCGGCAACGTGGCAACGGAGGATGTTGTATATATGCTGCATCGCATGGGGATTGAAACCGGAATCGATTTGAATAAGCTGAGAGAAGCGATTGATACGATCGCTCCTGCCATCTCCAGGCCAATTGATACCGGTTATTATCAATTGACCGGAAATTCCGACTAGTCGAGCAGGCTCATTCGGCCGTTTAATATTTCATTGGGACTGACGAGTTGGAAGGTATGACTCTTTTCAGAAAAATCAATTTCAAGCTGATCATCCAAAAAAATAAGCTTGGACTGCTCCACCCATATGGGCATTTCATTCGTATCCACTGATATTTCATCACTCCCCCTCTCCTGTTTCCCCATAAGTCTGAGGGTGGGAATGGCACTGAGGGAGCAGCCATCGATGTCATACATCAGCTTCAGGTCGAGATCTCTGCCTGCAAGCTTTTTTTTAATGTGATCAGCAGCTTTGGAAGTAAATGTGATGTTTATCATCATTTATTCATCCTTTCTATTCCTCTTTTGGTGGTTTGCTTCTCCTTATTTGAAACCCCCTACTATTTAAGGGATTTCGTTTTCAAAAAGGGAGGCAGCGAAAGACGGAGATGAGAAAAAATAATTTCTTTATGCAGATGCGGTCCTTCCGGCAAAAAGCCTTTTTGTGACAGTGCATGAGGGAAATTTTGTATTTTGTGCATCAGGACTGAAAAAATAGGTAATGATTTAATCAAGAACATAAACGAAAGTTCGGCTGCGTTCTCGTTTCAGTTTTCAAATCTTTGGGTCTTCTCTCCGTCAATTTTTAACATCCAGTACCCTTTTTCCGGAAATGACAATTTTCCTGCATATATATATACCGGACTGTTTGATAAACCATCGATATGTTCCGCCTCTTGCACAAAAGTATGTTCAGACACTATTTTTCCGTCCTCACCTAATAATTGTACGTCAATTTTCTTTTTATTTTTCCCCAAACTTTCTATCGTCATGTCAGTTTCCTTTAGAATCTCCATTTCTTTTGGAGATTTTTCAAGTATATAGTTTTCCGTTTTCGGGAATGGTGGCAGGACTTCTAATGAAAACTCATCAAATAGTTGGCCATCCACATAAAACGAGAGCTGCCATAACCCTTCATCAGGAAAAGGAGTAAATTCCGTTAATACATGGGCATCATCATCATTAAGACCCATCAACAATACACCTTCCGATAGCATTACACTCTTATTATTATTTGCCGCTTCTATTTTATAATCCTTCCCGGCAAGTTCTTCAGGATTCCCCCAAAATAAAATCATCAACTTGGCAACCCTTCTAGCATCTTCCGCAACGAAATGGTCAAAGACGTTCAAAATTCCAACCTTTCCTTCAATTCCAAAGACTTCCTGCTTTGTATCCGGTAGTGTAAAAAACCGTCCTTTTTCTGCATATTCCTTATCCAAAAAAGTTTCTTCCATATTGACCATGGAGGATTCCATCTCAGAAGATTCCTTGTTCATTGCAAGTTCCTGAATTAATTTTCCTCTAAACTGCGAGAAAACCAGGATAAATAAAATCACTAAAAGCGAGACGAAAGTTACAGCTGGTTTAAAGTTTTTTTCTTTATTAGGGCGGTTTTCCTGTAATTTAAATAGTATAGTTAGCCGCTGCTCTTTCGATAATGAATATTTAGGAAGACTCTTTAGACTTTCTTTGATTGGCTCTGTTTCCCTCACAAACAAACCCCTCCTCTTCCAATAATTCCTTCAGTTTTTTCAATGCCCTATGATAAGTGACGTTCACTTTGTTCGAGCTGCATTTTAATATTTCACCTGTTTCCTTTGAAGACAGTTCCAATATTCCTCGCAATATCACCACTTCCTTTTGCTGAGAAGAAAGCCGCTCAATGGCATCATATAACTGCTGCTGTTCCAGGTTTTGAATGATAATTTCCTCCGATCCGGGAACCTGCCCATGTCCCGAGGCGAAATAATGCTTAATCCTCCGCCATACTCTTTTTCTTCTATAACGGTCTATCACGATGTTTCTTGCAATGGCTATTAACCAAGTTTTTGGGTTCGAGTCCCCTTTGAATTTGGATATTTTATTGATTGCAATCAGAAAAGTGTCCTGAACCAGGTCTTCCACGTCCGTAAACCCTGTATAATACGTAAGGAAACTTGTAATATCTCGCTCATATTTTTCAAACCAATCTTCAATTGAATATTCCTTCACACCTTCCCTCCTCTCCTCTACATATTAGACGATCGGGAGTGGATTATCTTACATTGTTTAGAAATAATTTTTAAAAAACGCCTTAGTGTTGGTAAAGAAAAAGAGAGGCTGACCAATACACAAGGGAATTAGCGGGCATTTGGGAGTCATTGCAATCTATCGCTGGAAAAAAGGTCGCAGGAACTTGAGAAGCATGAGGTTTCAGCGATCTTTTGACTATAACAAAAACACGCGGAGACCCTTTCCCCGCGTGTTTCCCTATTATTTAATTTGTTTTCAACATATCGGACTTTTCTCCCTGCTTTATATAGTATTTTCCTTTAGTCATGACTGCCAGTGCAATGGTTAAGAAGAAGGCTATGATCCCTGCAAAAAATGCAGCAAACCCTTCCAGGAAGTTACCCATTAAACCAAAGGCGGCAATGGTCCCGATAACACTGGAAATAATGAGGGAAATTACTCCAACCGGATTCCAGGCATATAAATATTCCTGACGGTATTCAAAATAATCCGGACCAATTTTCAATACTTTTTTAACAACGAATGCATCACAAATAACTATGGCTGCCCATGCGAATAAGAAGACTCCCTGGAATGTCAATAACGGGCCAAGGTGGTCCATTACCCCCAACAACATGGATACCACTGCTGCTGTAGCTGTAAAAAACACCCAGAAATTCCTCCCTGGTTTGAAACGGAAAACATTTTCAAAGAAATTGGCCAGTGAAAGTGATCCGCTGTAAAGGTTGGTGATATTGATTCGCAATTGAGTAAGGATTGTAAATAAAGCCCCAAAAATTCCAATCAATTGTACAAAATAGATTCCAGGGTTCTCCTGCATGAAACGTGCACCAAACCAAATGCCAATCATCCCCATAACAAAAAAGCAAACAAGCGCCGGGATAAAGCCCACCATAAAAACACCCATCTTAAATTGGTCCGGTTTTATAAATCGTGCATAATCCGAGATAAGTAAAGCTATAATTCCTACCAGGCCATTCATAATACCGATGCAAGTAACAAGTGACGCACCACCGACAGCCATACCCTCTGGAAGCACGCCCCAGAGACTACCTGCATATGCAGGCTCAAGTTTTGCAGCAACTACGATCCCTGCCCCCATCAAAATGACGAACAGGGGGAGCGTCCACTTTTGAAGTTTATCGAGCTGTTTCACGCCAAACCAGTTAAATGGAACAACTGCAAATCCGAAAAATATCATCAAACCCCAAACGGGAATCCCGGGAATATATTCATGGACTGCATATGCCATGATTGCCCCTTCGATCGCACAATACATAATAAAGTTCAAAGCATAGATAAGGGATGTGATAGACGCCCCGATATAACCGAAGCCTCCCCCTCTGGCCATCAAGTTCACATTCAGTCCGGACTTACCTGCGATATAGGCGATCCCAATCCCTAAAGTCCCTGCAACGATGGTAGCATAAATCTCAGCAAGTAAAGCGTTCATTGAACCGAAACTCACCGTCATCAGACTTCCCATCTGCATGAACAGCATAGCTGTAGCTACCCCTAGGGTCACGTTCGTGATACTCCACCAATTCATTCGATAATGCTCCGGTACTCGCTCCAATGCATAATCCTCTTTTTTCTCTTTCTTCTCTATTGTTTTTCCATCATTTTCAATCACTTCCGCCACAATCTTCCCCCCTTAGTTTCCATAGAACCTTATCCAACTGACAACTTTTAGATCCTTCCTCCTTCCCACAAAATAATCGTAACCGCTTACACCGAAGAGCCGTCTGACTCTTTGATGAAAGAATATAGAGCAAAAAGCATACCAACCTGATATATATTCCTTAATTTTTTTAAAAAATAACAGTAACCTTTTATTTATCTGGTAAATAAGTAGTAGAAATAGCTATATAGTAATAGGGAATTCTACTTTTCCACCGGAGAGATTGTTCAATTTCGCAATTCCTTTTGCACTTTTGCAAAAAATCGAATGCTTTTATTCACCCTGGGGAAATTGCTGAAAGTAAAAAAATGTAAACTAGAGAACCTTTATTCATGTTTTGCACATCAATCAATGAACTGAAACTGTTCGATATGTTTTATCAAAACCGGCAGAAAATATACCGTTACTCTCCTTATCAATCAATATAATACATTGACGTTTCGTCTGCCGGCTAAATTCGATACTCCTCATTTCATCCCCTATCTACAGGAACGTTTCTGCTTGTAAAATACAACTTCCACAGTATTGTTCAGTGGCATGCTTCAAACAGAACAAACCCTTCCTCTATCTAAAAGAGAAAGGGTTTGTTCTTATCTTGTTTAGTATGACCATTTTTTGTCATCGTCAATCCATCGATCATTTTTCAACTCAAATGACGTATAATCATCGTGGAAAACAAAGTAAGATGGTAAGTTCAACGCTTTCCCACCGGCTTTTTTCCAACATTCACTAAACCAGTTAGTAAAAACTTTTGTTCTTGCGGAATTATTAGATCTTCGTTCTGTTCGTAAAAATCGAAAAAAAAAAGTCTAGCTGACTATCTTTCAATTGATAGTATTCAATTTCTGGAAATACTTCTATACTTCCTGCAAAAACCGTTTCATCATCTGCTTCACAGAAAACTTCATTGGCTTCCTTGTCCATTGAAAACATTCTAATTGATAATTCAAACCTTGTAGGTTCAATAAAAGCAGTGAAATCCAATAAATCTATATCGGCAGAAAATTTATTTTCAAATACCTTTTAAGGTTTCCAACTAACAAGTCGGAAGGTTTTTCAAGGTTGGATTTAATCGAACTAATGTAATTTTCGATTAAAAACATAAATAAATCTCCACTCCATTAAAACTTTCCTGTAAAAATCAATTTTATATATTCAATATACTTTATTTTTTAAAAAACGCTTTTTTGCCAAGACGTTCGACAAGCCGCGGGAATAAGGTATACAGAATGCTTCCTGCGTTCATCCAGCCAGGCAAGTTGATCTCCCTTCGGTTCATCAGCATGGCTTCCACAATTTTTTCAGCCACCTTTTCAGTGGACAGTATATACCGGCCAAGACTTTTGACGTAGTTTCCGCTCGGATCTGCGCGGTCAAAGAAATTCGTCGCCATCGGTCCCGGATTTACGGCGGTCACAAAAATACCATCTTTGGCAAGTTCCATCCTCAAGCTGTTTGTATATCCCAAAACCGCATGCTTCGTTGCTGAATAAACACTCGATTTTGGAGTGGCAAGCTTTCCTGCCTGAGATGAAATATTGATGATATGCCCGGATTTTCTTTGCCTCATATAATTGATCACTTCTTTTGTACAGACAATCAGACCGACGACATTGACCGAGAACATCCCCTTGACATCCGCTGCTGTCACATCTTTCGCCTCGGAAAATACTCCATACCCGGCATTATTGACCAGAACATCAATGTACTCAACTCTTTCAATTATGTCTCGAAAAACCGCCGGAATATCTTCATGCCTGGAAAGATCAAGTTGTAAGGGCAAACAGTCCACACTGTATTTTTCGCTGACGTTTTCAGCCAGTTGCTCCAGCTTTTTTTGATTACGGGCAAGCAGTACAAGATTTGCACCGCTTGCCGCACACCTGTGAGCAATCTGCTCTCCCAGGCCGCCCGATGCCCCGGTGATTACTACTGTTTTCCCTTTTAAACGTTCATTTTTTCTCATCGTCCGCACTCCATCACGCTGAAAAATAAGCCGTACCGTTATCGTTAATCTGCTTTGTAATCGCTTCGGTTGATAAAAGATAGTCAAGCTGTGCCGTCGTTTCAGACAACGTCAAGCCCAGTTGTTTTTCGTAAACGGCGGGAAACAGAATTTTTGTCAGTTCAAATGTTGTCAGCGGTTTTTCCTTCAACAGCTCCAACACTTGCATGGCACGGTCATGCTGCCTTGAAATTCGGCGCTCAATGAGCTCATGAGCCTTTTTCACCTCAGATCCATGGCCTGTAAAGACTTCTCGGATTTCCACATCAAGCATTTTTCGAAGCGACTTGTTATATTGAAGCTGCGGCTTTGGGCGGTCCTTCGAAGGATCAAGAGAAGGCTCAAGCAGCGGATTGGAAGAAATGGTTGCAAGGATGTGATCCCCTGCAATCAGCGTTCCGTTATCTCCTCGGTAAAAAGCCAAATGGCTTTGAGCATGCCCCGGTGTTTCGAACACCGTCCAGTTTTCGAAGCCCGGAATGATATCCCCCTCTTCAATTTCATAAGTAAGCGCGCGTATAGCCGAATACCGGAGAGGAGACTTTAAAGCTAAAAGCATTTTCGCAAAGTCCCCCTCCATCCCAAATTCAGTGAACAGCTGACTGTAAAATTGATCATAAAATTTTAGAAAGTCCTTGTCCTTTTCAATCCAGGGGCGGACGTACGGATGTCCATATACGGGAATATCTTCCGGGAGCCATTCGAGCAGCCCTACATGATCCGGGTGATGGTGGGTCAATACTACTTGTTCAATATCCCTAGGCTCATAGCCGACTTCCTTTAATTGCTGTTTAAATGTCTCCCATGCCACTTCGGTTTTGACACCTGCATCAACCAAAGTCAGTGAATCTCCTTTGACAAGATATACATTAACATCACCTACAGAAAACGGTGTAGGCAAAACCAGTTTCATTATTTTTTCGTCCATACCTAATCCCTCAACTTTTTATTTTAAAAAAGAGTTCATAACATAAGCATGTATAGTTTATCGACTTTTGCATAAAATGTCATTATATTTGGATAGAAAATAGGGAATTGTTCATCCATACCCCTTGACAATTTTGCATTCTGTCAGCATAATCATATATAAACTTGAGCTAAAAAAGCGATGATCGGGATCAGTAGATAAGCAAATGATGAAAGAGATTGGGGTCCAGCGGCTGGAAGGCTCCATCATCCACTAACTTATCGAACCTGCCCATGTGAGCTGTCAGCCAAAACTGACCGTCCCCCTGCGTTACAGGGTTTGAGATAACTGCCTTCGTTGGCGGTTAATAAAGGTGGTACCGCGAAAGTCAACCCTTTCGTCCTTTGATGGATGAAAGGTTTTTTTGTTTTTTAATATATGGAGGGAAAACACATGAAGATTTCATTCATCGGAGCAGGATCCATGGCAGAGGCTATTATTGCTGGGTTAATCGAAAAAAATATTTGCCGGGGTCAAGACATCTTTGTCACCAACCGCGAGGACCGGGAGAAATTGGGACAGCTTGAACGCCGTTACGGAATCCAGTCGACATATGACATGGAAGGTTTGATCAAAAATGCCGATATGGTCATTTTTGCAGTAAAGCCGAAAGACGCAGATTCTGCCCTTCAGAAGATCCAGCCATACATCCAATCGGATACATTTTTCATTTCAGTCATGGCAGGAATATCCATCGCATTTATGGAAGAAAAATTAAAAGTGCCATGTGCTGTTGCAAGAGCAATGCCGAATACATCCGCAAGCGTAGGTAAATCAGCAACAGCCGTTGCTTTCAATCAGTATGCTTCCGTCAACCAAAGGGAACTGGCAGCCACTGTGTTTTCTTCAATTGGAATAACAGCCGTAGTAGAGGAAAACAAGCTTGATGCTATTACAGCCCTTTCCGGGAGTGGACCGGCTTATATCTACTATGTTGTTGAAGCGATGGAACAATCTGCTCGGGAGATCGGCCTTGATTCAAATATGGCAAAGGAGCTTATTCTTCAAACACTGGCGGGTGCCGCAGAAATGTTGGGTACCTCAGACTGCCCTGCCTCAGAACTGCGTAAGGCTGTAACAAGTCCGGGTGGAACAACGGAAGCCGGCATTAAGATACTACAAAAGAACAACGTAGAAGATGCCTTCATCCAATGCATCAAGGCAGCAGCGGAACAGTCAAAGCGCCTTGGACAAATCCATGACTCAAAACACTTAGTCTAATGCTTGAATCTCGCTGCTGGGTTTCTTTTTCTCCATCTTGGTATAATAATGAATGACCAAATGACGAAAGGGGCTTCTACTGAATGACTGTAAAATTATTTGAACCATATGAGATAAACAATATTACATTAAAAAATCGAATAGTCATGTCGCCCATGTGCATGTATTCTTGCCATAATGAAGACGGCATGGTCAATGATTGGCATTATACCCACTATACCAGCCGCGCCGTCGGGCAAGTCGGTTTGATTATCGTGGAGGCCACCGCGGTCACTCCTCAAGGAAGAATCAGTCCGCAAGATTTGGGAATTTGGAGTGATGATCATGTAGAGGGGTTGACAAAGCTTGTCGGCATGATCAAAGCACATGGAGCTAAAGCAGGCATACAAATCGCCCATGCAGGCAGGAAAGCTGAATTAAAAGGCGACATTCTGGCTCCTTCAGCCATTCCTTTCAACGAAAAAATGAAAACGCCGAAAGAAATGAGCATCACTGATATTAAGGAAACGGTCGAATTCTTTAGAAAAGCAGCGGAACGAGCCAAGAAAGCCGGTTTTGACATCATTGAAATTCACGGGGCTCATGGTTACCTTATTAATGAGTTCCTATCTCCAATAACTAACCATCGAACAGACGAATACGGCGGGTCCATGGAAAACCGCTACCGCTTCTTAAAGGAGGTTATTAACGAGGTTAAAACGGTATGGAACGGCCCTCTCTTTGTCCGGGTTTCAGCCAATGACTATCTAAGCGAAGGTCTTGATCCATCCGATTATGTAACGATAGCCAAATGGATGAAGGAAGACGGGATTCATTTGATCGATGTCAGTTCGGGAGCTGTGGCTCCGGCGAAAATCTCAACATATCCTGGTTACCAGGTGCCATTTTCCGAAAAAATTAAACGGGAAGCAGACATCCCGACAGGATCTGTCGGTTTGATCACAACAGGGATTCAAGCAGAAGAAATATTGCAAAATAATCGCGCAGACCTTATTTTCTTAGCACGTGCCCTTTTGAGGGATCCGTATTGGCCAAGGAACGCTGCAAAAGAGCTCGGCCATGAAATCGAGGCTCCGGTCCAATATCAACGGGGTTGGTAATTTAGAAGCGAAACGATGTTGACTAATCGTATAAGGAAATACGAAGGCTGCTAGGCGATGGAGCTAGATTAGAAAAACGAGGGCGACGCTTCGCACCTTCAAGAATTTCATGTAAGAAAAGCCATACCTTCAATTAAAAGGTATGGCTATATTTGTAAAATCTGAAACCACTTTAGAATCGGAAAAGATTGTACGTGCTTCTTTCTCTAGGCGATTCCAGTCTTCTTTAGCATATCTGGAGCTGATATGGGTCAGGCAAAGCATGCCTACATTCGCCTCACGGGCAATTTCAGCTGCCTGCATGGTGGTGGAGTGGAAATATTCCCTTGCCATTTCTTCATTTTCACCTGAAAAAGTGGATTCATGGACTAACAGGTTGGCATTTCTAGCAAGTTCAACAGCATTTTTACACGGTCGTGTATCCCCCAATATGGCAATAACACGGCCTTTCTGAGGCGGTCCAACATAGTCGCTTCCATGGATGGTTCTTCCATCATCAAGCTTGACAGTCTCTTCTTCTTTCAGCCTTTTATATATGGGACCTGGAGGGATTCCCTCTTCCCGAAGCTTTCTTGCATCAAGTGTCCCCTGCTTGTCCTTTTCGGTAATTCGGAATCCGTAACTTGCAACGGCATGATCCAAAAGCAATGCTTCAACCTTAAACTGGGAATCTTCGAATAGCAGGCCATCACCATACTCAATGATAGAGAGAGGATACTTTAAGTGTGTTTCGCTTATTTTAAGCGATACCTCGAGGAATTGCCGAATTCCCCTCGGTCCATATACAGTCAGCTCCGTTGTGCCGCCCTGAAATGAGCGGCTGCCCAATAAGCCCGGCAAACCGAAAATGTGGTCCCCGTGAAGGTGGGTAATGAATATTTTTTCGATTTTTCTTGGTTTTAATGACGTATGAAGGATTTGGTGCTGCGTTGCCTCTCCGCAGTCAAATAACCAAACCGCATTTCTTTCTTCCAAAAGCATTAAGGCCAGTGCAGAAACATTCCGCAGTTTCGCGGGAACTCCAGCACCTGTGCCGAGAAACAGAAGATTCATAAGCTCGCCCCCTTCTATCTAATGTACATATTAATGGGGTAAAACAACGGACGGCGTCATTCACCCGACCCATTTCAGTCGAATATACTATCGCGGAGGTGTTGCTCGTGAAACGCGCCAATCTTGAAGATTATCTGGAAAAAGGAATGTACGGCCCGAAGCAGACTAAGATTGAGGAACGGAAGAAGTTTCTCGGTACAATCAGGGAAAGGATAGTCGTCGCGCTCACTAAAAGTCAGGTCATGGAACCAGGCATCTATCCCGAGGTTGAAAAACTGATGAACGAACATCCGAAAACAATCCTTTTGCTCAATGGAGAACTGGGGTATACCTTTCTGTCTGATTATATAAATAAGGCTCGCCAAAATAATATACCCTTTTCCATTGTAAGGGATAAAGACCATTCCACAGATATCGGGCTTGTTCTTACTTATCAGCATGCCATTGATAAAGAAGAAATTTATATCCAAAAACTGCCGTCCAAATACTCTGGATCAAAAAAGAATTCCAAGAGTAAAAAAGCTCCCTTTTCTTTTATTAAGGGTATGTTTAAAAGGAAATGATCAGGATTTCTTTTTATTTTCAGGATGGGGCGACTCCGCACCTGTACGCAGAATTGATGAGCCGTACTTCTTTTTCATCT
Source organism: Siminovitchia fordii DSM 16014 = CIP 108821 (assembly GCF_000374565.1). GTDB lineage: Bacteria > Bacillota > Bacilli > Bacillales > Bacillaceae_C > Siminovitchia > Siminovitchia fordii. The sequence continues at coordinate 31,138 of NZ_KB894704.1, forward strand.
GATCGATGGCTTCGTAAAGCGGCTCTTTTTTTGCCACTTTTTCATAGGAGAACAAACTAAGCTGTTCAAAGGAATGATCCGCTTTTAAAAGGTCTTGTCCCGTGATTCCCAAAAGGCGAACCGGATGACCATTCCAGTTTTTTATAAATAACGTCTTGGCTGCCTTGAAAATATCTCGTGCCTCAACGATCGGGTTTTCTAGCATACGGCTTCTGGTAATAGTTTCACGGTTTTTATATTTGATCATAACAGAAACATTTTTTGTCACATACTGCTTCCTTTTCAGCCTGGAGGCTACATTGTCTGAAAGCTTCTCCAATACAGAAAGAAGTTCGGATTGATTGGAAATATCCCTCGGCAAAGTAATCGAACTGCCGATGCTCTTTTTAACAGCAGCAGCGTCTGGATCGACTTTCCGTGGGTCTATCCCGTTTGCCCGTTCCTTCAGCCTGATTCCGTGGATGCCTATTGCTGATTGGAGCTGCAAATCATTGGCATGAGCAAGGTCTCTGATCGTTTTCACATGAATCAATTCCAGTTTTTTTGCTGTTTTTTCACCAATCCCATGCATTTCAATCACCGGCAATGGCCACAGAACAGCCGGTACGTCCCTTTTCCTTAATATGGAGATACCCAACGGCTTTTTCATATCGGATGCCATTTTCGCCAGGAATTTATTCGGAGCTATCCCAATGCTACATGGCAGATCAAGTGTTTTCAATAAATCTTTTTGGATCATTTCAGCTATCTGAACTGGTTTGCCCAAGTCTTGGCAATCCGTAATATCAACGTACCCTTCGTCAATTGATACAGGTTCGACAAGATCACTGTACTTTCTTAAAAGGTCGAAAATGGCTTGTGAAACAAGCCGGTAGCGCTCGTGATTCGGTTGTTTGACGATGAGCTTCGGACAAAGCTTTTTCGCCTCCCAAAGCTGCATCGTCGTTTTGACACCGTATTCGCGTGCTTCATAGCTGCATGTGACAATAATCCCTTTTCTTTGTTTGGCATCGCCAGCAATCGCCAAAGGCTTTCCTTTCAAAGAAGGGTCATTAGCGATTTCCACCGAAGCGAAAAAGCTGTTCATATCTACATGAAGAATTACCCGCCCCATTTTCGGATAGAATTCCTTCATCTCTTCATCAATCCTTAATTGTCTGCCACTTCTTCTATTACCGCAACAACCATTTCAGTCAGCTTGTTCAATTCCGCGATTGGCATCCGTTCATTCGTTGTGTGGATTTCTTCATATCCGACACCTAAATTGACAGTTGGAATGCCGAATCCCGCAATGATATTTGCGTCGCTTCCGCCGCCGCTAGCCAATAACCGCGGTTCGCGCCCTACTTTATGAGCAGCCTTTTTAGCAATTTCTACGACATGGTCACCATCTGAAAATTTAAAGCCTGGATACATAACTTGAATCTCAACATCTGCGCTTCCACCCAATTCTTTTGCAGTTGCCTCAAATGCCTTTTTCATTTTTTCTGTCTGAGCGATCATTTTTTCCTCAACTAATGATCGAGCTTCCGCCAGGATATCGACACGGTCAGCAACGATGTTTGTCGCTTTGCCGCCTTCGAACCTCCCTATATTGGCTGTCGTTTCCTCATCGATCCTTCCAAGCGGCATTTTTGCAATGGCTTTGGCGGCAATGTTGATGGCCGATACGCCTTTTTCAGGAGCGACTCCTGCATGCGCAGTTTTACCATGGATCACTGCTTTTACTTTTGCTTGGGTTGGAGCGGCTACAATGATATCCCCAACAGGGCCGTCACTGTCCAAAGCAAAACCATATTCTGCTTTGACAAGTTGGGAATCAAGAGCTTTAGCACCGACTAAACCAGATTCTTCTCCTACAGTGATGATGAACTGAATATCTCCGTGCGGGGTGCCGTTTTCTTTTAATGTCCTAATGGCTTCCAGCATGGCGGCAAGCCCTGCTTTATCATCCGCACCCAAAATCGTCGTCCCGTCTGTCACAACATATCCGTCTTTAATGGATGGGTTCACTTGGTTGCCTGGAACAACCGTATCCATATGTGATGTAAAGTAAATAGGAGCTACACCGTCCTTTGTTCCTTTTAGGGTGCAGATTAAATTACCAGCTCCATGTCCCGTTTGTTCCTTCGTATCGTCCTCATATACTTCCACGCCAAGCTTTTGAAATTTTTGTTTGAGCAACTTGGCTATTTCTGCCTCGTTTTTAGTTTCCGAGTCCGTTTTCACCAATTCAAGAAATTCATCGAGCAACCGTTGTTCGTTGATCATGTTTACTTCTCCTCCCGTCTATAATGGAATATTTCCGTGCTTTTTTTGGGGTCTATCATCTTTCTTATTATGCAGCATTTCCAGAGCTTGTATCAATTTCAGCCTTGTTTCTCGAGGGTCAATGACATCATCCACCATTCCACGGGCAGCCGCTACATAAGGGTTCGCAAATTTTTCCCGGTAATCTGTAATTTTTTGTTTCCGTATCTTTTCTGGATTTTCACTTTGCGCAATTTCACGGGCAAAGATAATGTTTGCCGCTCCCTGAGGTCCCATAACCGCTATCTCTGCATTAGGCCAGGCAAAAACCAAGTCGGCGCCGATCGATTTGCTGTTCAATGCTACATAAGCACCGCCATAGGCTTTTCTCAATATGACCGTAATTTTCGGGACAGTGGCTTCTGAATAGGCATAAAGGATTTTTGCCCCATGCCTAATAATGCCTCCATGCTCCTGTTTCACTCCTGGAAAAAAACCTGTGACATCCTCAAACGTTATGATGGGAATATTAAAGGAGTCGCAAAAACGGATGAACCTTGCCGCTTTATCCGACGAGTCGATATCTAGTCCCCCAGCGAGAAACTTGGGTTGATTACAAACGAGTCCGACCGCTTCCCCACGGATTCTGGCAAAACCAATGACGATATTTTTGGCGAATTCCTTCTGAACTTCAAAAAAGGAATTGTCGTCAACCACTTGATCAATGACCGCACGGACATCATATGGCCTTACAGCATCATAAGGTACAGTATCTGCCAAATCCGGCCTTAGCTCATCTCCGGCAATCCATTTTTCCCTTGCAGATTTTTCCTGATTATTTTGGGGGAGATAAGAAAGAAGTTTCCTCACCATAAAAAGAACCTCTTCTTCGCTACCCGCCCGAAAATGCGCATTTCCACTGAATGTATTATGTACCTTGGATCCACCCAGATCTTCTGATGAAATTTTTTCACCTGTAACAGTCTCTATCACTTTGGGCCCTGTAATAAACATTTGGCTTGTCTTATCAACCATAAAAACGAAATCGGTAATAGCAGGGGAATATACAGCTCCTCCTGCACATGGCCCCATTATGACAGAAATTTGAGGAATCACCCCCGAATATATGGCATTGCGATAAAAGACATGGCCATATCCGTCAAGTGATACGACACCCTCCTGGATTCTTGCGCCACCAGAGTCGTTCAGTCCGATGAAAGGTGCTCCATTTTTTGCAGCCAAATCCATTGCTTTAGCAATTTTTTCAGCATGCATTTCACCGAGCGCACCGCCAAACACGGTGAAATCCTGTGAAAAAAGATAAACAGGTCTGCCGTTGATCTTTCCGTAGCCGGTGACCACTCCATCGCCCGGATATTTCATTTCTTCCAGGCCAAAATCTGTAGAACGATGTTCAATGAAAGGATTGAGTTCTACAAATGTGTCTTCATCCAAAAGCAGTTCGATCCTTTCCCTCGCTGTCAGCTTTCCCTTTTCATGCTGTTTTGCAATCCGTTCGTCTCCCCCACCAAGCTCTGCTCTCCTGCGACGATCATACAAATCATTGATCTTTTCGTATATATCCGTCACTCATTTCTCCTCCATGTGTAATTTTTCACATAGTTCAAACAAGACTCCATGACCGGATTTCGGATGCATAAACGCGACACGTGACTGGCCGGCACCTTCTCTTGGTATTTCATTCACCATACGGATACCCTTTTCCTTTAGCTCTGATATCCGTTCTTGTATGGAATGAACGCCAAATGCAATATGATGGATTCCCTCTCCGCGTTTTTCAATGAATTTTGAAATCGGGCCATTTTCATTAAGCGATTCCAAAAGTTCTATTTTCACATTGTTCGCATCAATAAAAGCGACACGTACTTGCTGAGATTGTACTTCCTCAATGTCTATACAGTGAAAACCGAGCGTCTCCGTATAGAACACCAATGCCTCGTCAATAGATTTGACTGCTATGCCGATATGATCCACTTTTTTCATGCGTTTGGCCTCCGTTCCAATGATTCCTCTCCTTGCACCAGATTCATTATACATGCTTGTCTCTTTAAAATATTCCATATAAAATAGAATGTAAAGTGAAGAGATAAGGAGTGAAGAAGTTGACCAACAAAAAAATCCAACGACTGATCATATACTTAATGCTGTTTGCCATGATTGCCACCACAGTAATGGCCGGATTGTCATTTATGTTATAAATGGAATAAAAAACAGAACATCCCATATAGAAAAAGGCCCTGCTGTTTGGCAAGGCCTTTTATTGAGCTCCGGCTTCGCTGGCCAATTGTTCAAAAGACTTATCAGAATACGTAATCAATATTTTAGTTCCTGACGATACATGCTCGTACAGGCTCTCCAGGGACCTTTTTGGAAGACGGATGCACCCTTCAGACACATACTCCCCAATTGAATGGGGCTGATTTGTTCCATGTAAGCCATAAATCCTCCCGTCCGTTCCTCTGGCGTCAAAGCCGATCCAGCGCGATCCAAGCGGATTTCGTGGGTCTCCCCCCGGAATATTTCTTTTTCGGTAATACGGATTTACCGCTTTTACCGTTACTGTGAATATTCCTTCAGGGGTAAGATCATTCGTTTTCCCAGTAGCAACCTTTGTCCGCAATCGGATTTCGCCATGGTCAAGCCACACTAGCTCATTCGTTTTCTTATTAATGATGATTATAGGATCGCCAGGCAAAATTTCCGCATCGAACGGCCAAAATGGAGAGCCGGCCAGTAGAAAGAAAATCAAAAAAACGCGCACGTTCTTCACCCTTTTTTATTAGTTTGGTTATTGGGGTGAAATCTGATTCATACTTAGCCGGCTCATCCGTGCCAAAAAGATTATACTTCCTCGCAATACTGCTCAAAATATTGCTGAAGCTTGTTTACCACTGACATTGGATCATGCCCTTCAATTTCATGACGTTCAACCATTGTACAGATTTTTCCATCTTTCAATAAAGCAAAAGATGGAGAAGACGGTGGATAATCAGTGAAGTAACTTCTCGCCTTGGCCGTTGCTTCCCTGTCCTGTCCAGCAAATACCGTAACAAGATGGTCAGGGCGCTTATCATAGTGAATTGCATGCGCTGCTGCAGGACGGGCCACTCCTCCGGCACATCCACATACGGAATTGATCATAACCAAGGTTGTCCCTTTTCTTGCCAAAGCGACTTCCACTTCTTCCGGTGTTTGAAGCTGCTCATATCCAGCCTGTTCCATATCTTCACGGGCCTGGCGCACGATATCGTTGACATATAAATTAAAATCCATGCTCATCTATTTTTTCCCCTTTCAAATACATTCTTAATTTTACTAATGCTATCATAACAATTTGGCGGTCGTTTTATCAAATATCGGAATTTCATCAAAAGTTTTGGTTTAACTGTAAAAAATTCGGGTATGATAAAATTACATCTAGATCCATACCCCTAAACTCCCTAGATGTTTTGGATAGCCTATGGGCTGTCCCTTTTTATTGGCAAAAACCTTTAACTTATTTTCCATAAAAAGCATCAAACAAAAGGCGACTTGCTTTAGCAACTGGCATTTCCTCATTCATTACTTTCTTTTCAATCCCTGGAACAAGTTTTTCTACCTTTTCATTTCCAAAAAAGGCGCTTTCCAACTGTTCTTTGACTTGAGCGTAAAGCCACTCCTTCGCCTGCATTTTACGTTTTTCCAGCAACAGCCCCGAATCTTTGGTCATCTTCATATATCGCTGAATCATTTCCCAAACTTGATCGATCCCTTCTTCATAAAGAGCGGAACAAGTGAGTGCCGGGGTTGTCCAGCCTTTAGTCGTCGGCTGCAAAAAATGCAGGATCTGTTTATATTCCTTCTGTGTTTTTTTAGCCAGCTCCAGATTCCCGCCGTCAGCCTTGTTTATAATAACAGCATCCGCCAGCTCCATGACGCCCTTTTTCATGCCTTGCAATTCATCACCTGCGCCCGTTAAGACAAGCAACATAAAAAAGTCAACCATGCTCTTGACCACCACTTCACTTTGACCGACACCAACCGTTTCAATCAATAAAATATCGTAGCCGGCTGCTTCACACGCAATAATCGTTTCCCGTGTTTTTCTGTGGACTCCCCCAAGTGTTCCTCCGGAAGGTGAAGGCCTGATAAAAGCATTCGGATGATTCGCAAGACGCTCCATCCGAGTTTTATCCCCCAAGATGCTTCCTCCATGCAGCGTTGAACTGGGGTCCACAGCAAGAACAGCTACACGATGTCCTTTATGGCATAATAAAAGGCCAAATGATTCGATGAAAGTGCTTTTTCCGGCTCCCGGAACTCCGGTTATACCAATCCGGATTGAATCACCGGAGTATGGAAGCAGGCGCTGCAGCATTTCCTCTGACGGCTTTTGATGGCGGGAGGCATTGCTTTCAATCAGCGTAATAGCTCTGGAAAGCATGGTACGGTCACCGGAAAGCAGTCCTTCAATTATGGCATCAACACTTGTTTCTGTCGATTTTTGCCTAATAAATTTCTTTCGTACCTCTTCAGTCATCGGGTTCATCCACTTCCTCATATCCGAGCCTGTCATATATTTCTTCAATCACTTTTTGGGCCGCGACAGGAATGACAGTGCCTGGTCCGAAAATAGCGGCAGCCCCGTTCTCTTTAAGGAAATCATAGTCCTGCGGAGGAATGACACCGCCAATCACCACAATGATATCTTCTCTCCCGATTTTCACCAATTCCTCGATCAGTTTAGGCAGCAATGTGCGATGGCCGGCAGCCAGAGAGCTAACCCCGATAACATGGACATCATTTTCAGCTGCTTGTCTTGCCGTTTCTTCAGGCGTTTGGAACAATGGGCCAATATCAACATCGAATCCCAGGTCAGCAAATGCGGTTGCAATGACTTTAGCTCCGCGATCATGGCCATCCTGGCCCATTTTGGCAATTAAAATCCTTGGCCTCCGCCCCTCGTTTTCCATGAATTCGTCAGTCATTTCTTTGATCAGGGTAATTTCCTCCTCGTTGGAGAAATGGGAGCCGTATACGCCGCTGATTGACCTGATTATTGCTTTGTGCCTTCCACATGCTTTTTCAATGGCTGAAGAAATTTCACCCAGGGTCGCCCTTTCCCTTGCAGCGTCAACAGCAAGCTCCAAAAGGTTTGCTGAGCGGCTCGCTGCACCTTCGGAAAGCTTTTTCAAAGCTGCCTGGACCTTGTCTTCGGAACGCTGTGCTTTCAGCTGCTTGATACGCTCCAACTGCTTCTCCCTTACAGCTGTATTGTCTATATTTAAAATCTCAATTTCCTCTTCCTGCTCCAAACGGAATCGGTTCACTCCAATGATTGTCTCTTTATTGGAATCAATCAAAGCCTGTCGTCTGGCAGCAGCTTCTTCAATCCGCATTTTCGGAAGACCGGTTTCAATCGCTTTCGTCATTCCGCCCAGTTCCTCGATTTCTTCGATATGGTTCCAAGCCCTTTTCATCAATTCATCAGTCAATGTTTCAACATAATACGAACCGCCCCAAGGATCAATGACGTTCGTCAACCCCGTTTCCTCTTGCAAAAACAGCTGGGTATTCCGTGCGATTCGGGCTGAAAAGTCTGTCGGAAGAGCAATCGCTTCATCAAGTGCATTCGTATGAAGGGATTGTGTATGTCCCGTGGCAGCAGCATGGGCCTCAATCAATGTCCGGACCACATTATTATAAGGGTCCTGTTCCGTCAAACTCCATCCGGATGTTTGGCTATGTGTGCGCAGGGCCAGCGACTTGGTCTTCTTAGGTTCAAACGGACTCATCAGTTTCGCCCACATCATTCTTGCCGCCCGAAGCTTCGCCACTTCCATGAAGTAATTCATTCCAATCCCCCAGAAAAATGAAAGGCGCGGGGCAAAAGAATCTATGTCAAGACCGGCTTTCAAACCTGTTCTGACATACTCAAGCCCGTCCGCTAGAGTATAGGCCAACTCTATATCCGCCGGTGCACCTGCCTCCTGCATATGGTAACCGGAAATCGAGATGCTGTTGAACTTCGGCATATGTTTGGAAGTATATTGAAAAATATCCCCAATGATTCTCATAGACATTTCAGGCGGATAAATATACGTATTTCTTACCATATATTCTTTTAAAATATCATTTTGAATCGTACCGGAAAGCTGCTCTTTTTTGACACCCTGCTCTTCAGCAGTCACGATGAAAAAAGCCAGCACCGGAATGACGGCTCCGTTCATCGTCATCGATACGGACATTTGATCAAGCGGGATTCCGTCAAATAATATTTTCATATCAAGGAGGGAATCGATAGCCACTCCTGCTTTGCCGACATCTCCTTCCACTCGCGGATGATCTGAATCATAGCCGCGGTGAGTAGCCAAATCAAACGCGACCGACAGACCTTTTTGCCCCATGGCCAAATTTCGGCGGTAAAAAGCATTGCTTTCCTCGGCGGTTGAAAATCCTGCATATTGCCGGATCGTCCATGGACGGTTGACATACATCGTCGGATATGGCCCCCGTGTAAAAGGGGGAAGCCCTGGCATCGTGTCCGTATACTCTACATGTTCTAGATCTTTTCTTGTATATAAATCTTTTATTTCGATTTGTTCATTCGTTGTAAAACTGGTGTTTTTTAGTGCCCTCTGATTTTGGGGAATCACCGTAAACCGGGGTACGATCGATTGGAAGTCTGGCTTTTCATCCATTTCTTTCTGCCTCCCATCGGTTTAACATTCCATGTAGCTTTTCAACTATATTTTGTCCCGTGTAAAATGTGCCATCCATTTGGAGTGACTCCAGTTCTTCTTCTGTAAATTTTCCGGCAATATCCAAATGAATACCGGGCATCCTTTCTTTTGCCCACCTCCCGATTTCTGCGGCGAATTCATTATAGAGAGAATCCGGACCGCATAAACAAAAGGTCGTTTCAGTTGATTCCTCAATGTATCGCTTAATGTCAGATAAGTCCTGAAGCTCTTCACTCCAGACAGCTTGTATTCCTGCGGAAGACAAAACCCCCGAAACAAAGTCAGCATATGGTTTATATGCCTTCAATTCCCCAAGACAGATGATACCCACAGATGGGGCCTCGCCTCTTAAAGACAATTTGTGCGATCTTTGCCGCAGTTTCTCAAACGTGGCTGCAAGCCTTATACTTGGCAGCGGCTCGACCTTCAACTTTCCCTTACCCGCCGGAAAAGATGGGTAGCCTTCCACCGGATAGCGCACCTGCTCACCAGCCAATGCATAGACATTTACGCCAACTGCCCTACTCTTTCTATTCTCCATATCTTTCAATCTATCAGTAGCAACCTGATGAATCCTCTCTTGCAACCATCCTTCTTCCAAGACTTCAATTATGCCGCCTTTTTTGTCAATTTCCTTGAAAAATTCCCACCCTTTATTGACTAAATGTGATGTTAACGTCTCAATATAATAGGAGCCTCCTGCCGGGTCGACAACCTGATCCAAAAGGGCTTCTTCCTTTAATAACAGCTGAGTATTTCTGGCAATTCTTCTTGAAAAATTATCCGGATTTCCTGACAATTCATCAAATGGTGCCACATGAAGATAGTTGACACCGCCGAGTATTCCAGCAAGTGCTTCATTACCTGCACGGAGAATATTTACAAAGGGATCCAGGACAGACTTTGTGAGGTTGGCTGTTTCTGCGCTAATCGGAACAGACTGTTCGCCTTCCGGTATTCCATAAACATCAGCAATTGTTTTCCAAAGCACCCTGAAAGCCCTGAATTTCGACAACTCCATAAAAAAATCAGCTCCAATGGCAAATCGGAAAATCAACTTGCTAGCGGTTTCCGCCGGAGACCACCCTGATTTTTTCATCCGTTCAATATACAATACGGCCAATGATAAAGAAATTCCAAGCTCTTGTACTGCGTGAGCTCCTGCTTCTTTATAAGACGATGTATCAATCAAAATAGTATGTAAAGATGGAAATTGCCGGTCTAGCTCCTTTATCTGAGAAATCCAATGTTCCATTTGGCTGCTTCCAGGATTATGGATATAGCCTTTATTAAGCTCTCCTGTTATAAAATCCGCTGCAACCGCTCCATTGAGATCAATATTTACATTAAGCAGCTTTTCAGCGATGATGTCAAAACGACTGCCAGCAAAAATAAGCAGCGGGATTTGGTCCAGCGGAATGATATTGTTTAATTCTTCGAAATTTACATGATCAACCTCATCGAGGTGTAGAGGGTCGAAAGCCACCGCCTCCTGTCCTCTTTCCAAAGACAGTTTTAATTGGCGCGTTAATTCTTTCCAATCCTCCATTTTCTGCTCTTGCGCGATACACCAGCCGCGTTTGTTGTTCGAATCATCAAAACCACGTAAATAAGATCCCTCACCCGGATATTGATCTAACCGGTCATAATTGATTTGCTGCTTCGTATAAAGAGGGGCTATTTTAATATTTTCGTACGTATCTGTATACAAACCCTTCAAATCATCGTTCTTCGTCGATTTAAGCGCTGCATTTTTCCAGTCATTTACAGTTGCTTGTTTGAAGGTTGCTTGTTTTGCCTGATCAATGAACATGACATACACCCTTCCTTTTCATGTAAACGATTTCAATATTATCTATCTCTATTTTATTATAGTTGAGGAACTCAGACAACCGGTCAAACCAATCCAACTGGAGAGGGACCTTTCCCCTGTTGGAATTAAAAATTTTTCTGCTGCGTAATCCGTGCACTGCTGACACTATCTCATTTCGTTCATATCAAGTGATCGAACTCTCTTTTTATAAGAAGTTATTAGATTTAACAATTGCTTGATTGAATGTTAATATATCCTATATACCAATCATCCTACAAATTGGAGTGTAAAAGATGCTTAAAAAGACGAACCGTTTATCCTTGGTAGATCAGGTCATTTCTCAAATGGAGCAATTGATTGAAAATGGGCATTGGCCAGTTGGGCATAGGCTGCCCCCTGAAATGGTGCTAATGGAGGAATTTGATGTAAGCCGAAATACACTCAGAGAGGCAATTCAAGCTTTGGTACATGCCGGTTTATTGGAATCCAAGCAAGGTAGCGGGACGGTGGTACGCTCGACCAGTGTACTGGAGGCCGCCATTCTGCGCCATGTCGAAAAGACTGGCCTGATGGAAACTTTGGAAGTCCGGTTGGCATTGGAAAAAGAGGCAGCACAACTGGCCGCCAAACGAAGAACGGAAGAAGATATTGACAAGCTTCAGGCTGCTATTGCCAAATGCCGAGATGCTGCCGAAAGAAGGCAGTTGGAAGATTTCATTACGGCAGATATCGAATTTCATAAAACAATCGTTCAGGCCTCTAAAAATCAGTTGTTGCAAGATTTATATGAACATATGACAAAGCCATTATATTCCTCGATCAAAGATTTAATGGCAATGGATACTCAGTTTTGTTATGACAAAGAAATACATAATGAACTGTTTAAAGCCATACGTGATCAGGATGTTGAAGCAGCGGTAAATGATGTTAATGAATATATTGCACAATTTAAAAAAAGATTGACATAAGTAATCGCTATAATAAACCACAGATTTTTTGAAAATTATAGGAGGCGGCATTTTGAATAAAAAAGGACCAACCCTGGAGCAAATGCCAGGACATGAAGTCAATTGGTTGTTATTCATAGGAATCATTTTTATCGGATCTAATTTAAGGGCGCCGCTCACTTCGGTCGGTTCACTTATTCCATTTATACGTGATGATTTGGAAATCAGCAATGCATTAGCCGGGACAATTACAACGTTACCTCTTCTGGCATTCGCTTTTCTTTCTCCTTTTGCTCCAAAGATAGCTGATCGATTGGGAATGGAACGGGCGATTCTTGTATCATTAATTCTGCTGACTGTTGGATTAATTGTCCGATCCACTTTTGGTGCGGGATTTCTTTTTGCCGGCACCATCATGATTGGTTTGGCGATCGCTGTGGGAAACGTATTATTGCCCGGATATATTAAAATGAATTTTCCTTTTAAAATTGGAGTTATGACGGGTATATATGCTGTTTTTATGAATGTTTTTGGAGCCTTGGGTTCCGGCTTGAGTGTGCCGATCTCGACAATTCGGGGAGTAGGCTGGAAAGGATCCCTAGCAGTATGGGCTATCCTTTCTGCCATCGCCATATTTTTCTGGCTGCCACAATTGCGAAAGCGGAATAAAATTGCCGTTTCGGCAACACCAACCAAAAAAGGGAGATCCGTTTGGCGCTCTCCTCTGGCTTGGAGCATCACCTTGTTTATGGGATTGCAGTCATTGATGTTTTATACTTTAATTACTTGGCTTCCAGACATTTTGAAATCTCATGGTTTCAGTTCGAATGGAGCCGGATGGATGCTTTTCCTCATGCAGTTTGCGTTGATTCCCATCACATTTGTAATCCCGGTGATCGCAGATAAAATGAAAAATCAAAAACTGTTGGCCGGGGTCACAGCCATCTTATTTTTTACAGGTATCTTTGCCTTAATGATTGGAGCAAAGCCATTATTATATATATCTGTTATATTGATCGGAATTGCCGGCGGCAGTGCCTTCAGTCTGTCCATGATGTTTTTCAGCCTTCGGACAGTCGACGGACAACAAGCAACAGAACTGTCCGGTATGGCGCAATCACTCGGATATCTGTTAGCTGCTACAGGACCTGTATTATTTGGAGCCTTATATGATTTGAGCGGAGAATGGCAGACCTCACTGATTATGCTAATGATCCTATCGGGAGTGATCTTTATTGCTGGATTTGAATCAGGGAAGGATAGAGTGATTATTGACCATTCCGCTCAAAGTGTCACCCTATCAGAATCACGTGCGGATAACAATTAAGCGTTGAAACGAGTAGTGCATGCCGAACACATGACTAAATATTATTTTAGGAGCTTTTTAGATAACCCCTTTATTTTGATTTATCGAAATTGATATTTTGCATATAGTCGGCGGCTTTTTGAGCTTCTGCAACGAAAACGGGTAAGCTGACAATCTCTATGTGACAAAACTACGAAAGTGCAGCACATCTCCTGTTTAGCATTTTAACAGGAGAATGTGTGTTTTTAACTTCACCTATCTCTATCCGTAAAAATCTTACCGTATGCTAGTAAGTAGATTTGGTTGCGAGGTAAAGAGTGTAGTAGACCATTTTCTGAACTTACGAGTTAAAATCATAGATTTGGATCCGAATCTACCGATCTTATTAATTGAACCAAGTGTTGTAAAGAGCCGATATACCCTTTTCGATATTATCAATCGACATTCCTCCAAAACCAATTAAAAAGACAGGATGTTTAAATGGGTTGTTTTCTTTTCTGTACCAATAATCACTTATGCTATATAGATGAATGCTCGCATCCCTTGCCATTTGAAGTAAAACTTCCTCACTTTCATTTGTGATTACCTGCATCACAATATGTAGACCTGTTTGGCCTTTTAGAACAATCGCTTTTTCTTTGAAACACTTTTTAATCGCTTTTAAGGTAACCTTATATTTTTTCTTATATATTTCTTTCATTCGGAATCGATGTTGCTCCCAGTGCCCATCCCTCATGAATAGTTCAAGTGTTTTTTGTTCTACTCTTGATGTCGTTTGCTGTAATTCAAAACTATGAAGGTATTTTGCAAGTAAATGCTTTGGCAAAACAATATAACCTATATTTATGGCTGGTAGTAAGGTACCATGGAAGGTGCCCATATAAATGACCCGCTCGTTTTGATCAAGATTTTGCAAAGAAGGAATTAACTCACTTGAATGCCGATACTCTGACAAATAGTCGTCTTCAATGATATAAGCATTGTTCTTTACAGCCCAATTAAGTAAATGAATCCGCTTTTGAATCTTCATAATGCTCCCAAACGGGAACTGAAAAGAAGGAGAAGTGAATACAAGATTTGCTCCTGAATTTTCCAAATCCCCTGCGTTTATACCATCATCTTCAATGGCAGTGGGTGCAATGTTGCATCCAAAGCTTTCAAAGATATTGGTGGCGTGAGAATATCCTGGCTCGCCAACTGCAACCGTCTTTCCGCGAAGGCCAATAAGATTGCTAACCATCCATAGTAATATTTGCGAATGTGACCCAATAATAATTTGCTCCTCAGAACAACGAACCCCTCTTGAATTTCTGACATATGATGCAATTTCCCTTCTTAATCCAAGCTCACCTTGAGAATCTCCTGTATTAAAAATATGATTCGTTCCATAACTCAACACTTCATTTGTTAGTCTTCTCCACGTTGCAATCGGAAAATTTTCTATATCAACGTGGTCCAAATTGAAGGCATATTTATATGTTGTCTCAGTTTTTTTTTCGTCATGGTCAACTCCATTGCTTTCATGTTTATTAAAAAATCCTATATCGATCTCTTTGACGTAATGTCCGCTTCGTGGCTTGCTTTCAATTAACCCCTCTATAATAAGCTGGTCATACGCTGTTTCAAGTGTGGCCTTATTGACCTGCAATTGCTCTGACATTTTTCTAATAGAAGGCAGTGACGTATTCGCTTGAATGTGCCCTTCCATAATTTCTTTTTTAATGCCTTTGTAAATTTGGACGTATAAAGGCTCTGTGGAATTACGATTTATAGTTATTAATAACTCGTTCATGTCATTCTCCTACTCTCTCATTTCGAATACTGAACATAAAAAATAGCGAAAGGCTGCATATGAGTAATATCGAAATAGCCATGATTACAAAACTATAATTAATTCCCGTCCAATCAATCATAAATGCTGCCAAAAAGCTAGCTCCCGCTTCTCCAATAAAAGCGATCGTTGATAATGCACTGAACACTTTTCCCAGCTGTTCTTCAGGTGTATATTTTTGAATCATTAACACCATGGGGAGGTCTATAAAGGATTCCGCCACTCCAGTGAATAATGCGATAAGTGCTGCAATCAAAATGGTTGGTGAAAGTCCAACACCCATTAAACCAAATCCCCATAGGATGCAACCAATCATGATAAATTGCGGATAATTCGATTTTATTTCCATTTTTCCTAATAGAATAGCTCCAATTGCATTTCCCGCCGCAAAAAGCGTCAGAATTAATGAAAATCCTTTTGCCCCCATTTGCCACTGTTGGTCGGAAATAATAGGGAGTCCAAGACGTTCCATACCCGTAAAAAACAGCAATACCACGCCAAATGAGACAATAGATAGAAACATTATTCTTTTTGTCTGTAATAATGTAAACATCCCTTGCAATTCCTTTAAAACACGAATTTTATTAGAGTTTTTCTCCCACTCTACTTTCAAAGATATCACAAACACGAGTGGGAAAAGAGAAAAAATGCAAATGAAAAAGAATATCGATTCCATTGAAAAAGTTGCTAGTAAAATACCCCCAATAACAGGGGCTAGCGACCTTGATAACTGAAGAATTAATTGAAAAATAGAATTCCCTTTTGGCCATAACGTCTCTGGTAATGTGATTGATACAAGACTTCTAATCGCAGGGCTGTAAAAACAGCGAAACGTAACGATTAGAAACGATGCAATTGCTATATACCAAATTGATTCAATATGAAGCATAAAAGAAACAAAGATAGAAAGCGTGATGATCCCCGTTCCGATTTGATTCCAAATGATGATTTTTTTCTTGTTCCAAATATCCGCATACACACCCCCAATAAGACCAAACAATAAATACGGAACCGCACTACTTTGAACGACAATAGCAGCTTGTAAAGTCGAATCTGACATTTTATATGCAAGCCAATAAAGTACAACTTGAAATATAACGAAACCAAATCCCGACAACATGTTTAGAACCAACACAAATATATAATGATTATATTTAAGCAGTTCTTTATAGCTAGTAGTCTTCATCTAAACCTCCCTCTCTTCATATCCACTTTAAAGAAAGTTGAACAAAGAGAATCGGTTCACTTTATAATTTATTTACCGGGTCAGATTTCAATGTTTACTTGAAATTTTTTTGATTCTCCCATTAATATTTTTCTGCATGTTGTTAATCTAAATTACTTTGGAATAAAAAATGGTTCCAACCATAAGTTTTGATGGTTGGAACCATTTTTTATTATTTTTGGCTAGTTATGTCCCAGCCTCTTTTGCTGATTAATAGACAGATGTATTTTCTCTTGATATATTTTCCAGAATTTCTTTTACCCTTTTTAAGAAGTTACCGCACACAAGACCATCAAGTACACGGTGATCCATTGACAGACAGAGGTTAACCATATCACGAGCGGCAATCCCCCCGTTTTTCAATATCACCGGCCGTTTGACAATTGATTCAATCTGTAAAATAGCGGCCTGTGGATGGTTAATGATTCCCATTGATTGTATTGAACCGAAAGAGCCAGTGTTATTGACAGTAAAAGTTCCACCCTGGATATCATCAGTTCTTAACCTGCCGTTCCTCGCCTTATTTGCCAGTCCGGCTATTTCCTTAGCGATACCTTTAATGGATTGCTCATCCGCGTTTTTGATCACAGGAACATACAGTACATCTTCACTTGCTACTGCGATAGACAGATTGATATCTTTCTTCTGAACGATTTTGTCTCCAGCCCATACGGAATTGATCATCGGGTATTCCCTTAAAGCTTGAGCCACCGCTTTGACAAAGAAAGCGAAATAAGTCAGGTTAAAGCCCTCTTTTAACTTGAATTCATCTTTAATTGAGTTGCGGAATTGGACAAGCCCTGTTACATCAACCTCCACCATCATCCATGCATGCGGAATTTCTTGTTTGCTCCGGACCATGTTGGCGGCAATCGTTCTACGGATGTTTGTGATTGGTATTTCAGTATCCCCCGGAAGGACTGGAATTTGCACAGGTTGATAAGCAATACCATGGTTCGCAGAAACAACTTTTTGCTTTGCCGATCCACTTGTTTCATCCTTTGTAGGTATCTCTCCTGCATTAATGAGCTTTTGTAAATCCTTCCTGGTAATGCGGCCTTCCAAGCCGGTCCCATCTACCTGATTCAGGTCGATGTCATATTCCTGCGCCATCCGGACAACCGCGGGTGAATACCGGGGTTTATTCCGACTTTTAATGCTCTCGGTTTCTTGACCAGTAATATCATGATTCTTCTCCAACGATGCAGCTTTCGGCAACTCCTCTGCTGGAACCACCTCTGCTGTGTCGATTGTGCATATGATTTCCCCAACTGCGAGTGTTTCGTTTTCCTGGGCAATGATTTCCTTAATTGTTCCAGAAAAGGAAGAAGGGATTTCAGCGTTGACTTTGTCAGTTAAGACTTCAGCAAGAGGGTCATATTTATTGACTTCATCTCCGGGTCCAACAAGCCATCTGCTGATTGTTCCTTCGGTAACACTTTCTCCGAGCTGGGGCATCGTTATATTTTTAACAGCCAAATAAAACAAGCCTCCTTTACGAGATAATCAATGGGGACAAGTTAAAATTCCGCAAGTTCCCTCATCGCCCTTTCAATTTTCTCCGGATTTATCATAAAGTACTTTTCCATAGTGGGTGCATACGGCATGGCCGGCACGTCGGGACCTGCAAGCCTCTTGACGGGAGCATCCAGGTCAAACAGGCACTCTTCCGCGATGATTGCTGCCACCTCGCCGATGATACTTCCTTCTTTATTATCTTCAGTGATTAGCAATACCTTCCCCGTTTTGGAAGCTGCTTCCATGATCGCTTCTTTATCAAGCGGATAAATTGTTCGTAAATCAAGTATATGCGTGCTAATACCGTCTTTGGCAAGCTTTTCTGCAGCTTGCAGGGCCATATGGACACATAATCCATACGTGATGACAGTAATGTCATCACCCTCCCGTTTAACATCGGCTTTTCCAATCGGCAAAACATAGTCCTCATCAGGAACTTCGCCTTTAATTAAACGATAGGCCCTTTTATGTTCAAAAAACAGTACGGGATCTTCATCCCGAATCGCCGCTTTCAATAAGCCCTTTACGTCATATGGTGTTGACGGCATCACTATTTTCAAACCTGGCTGATTGGCAAAAACGGCTTCGACTGACTGTGAATGATAAAGAGCACCATGGACTCCACCGCCATAAGGCGCCCTAATGACAATCGGGCATGCCCAATCATTATTTGAGCGGTAACGAATCCGAGCAGCTTCAGAAATGATCTGATTAACTGCAGGCATGATAAAGTCTGCAAACTGCATTTCAGCAACCGGCCTGTATCCATACATAGCCGCTCCAATTCCAACTCCTGCAATTGCTGATTCAGCCAAAGGTGTGTCGATGACTCTTTGATCACCAAACAATTCATGTAACCCTTGGGTCGCTTTGAATACACCGCCTTTTCTGCCTACATCTTCACCAAGGACAAAAACTTTTTCATCCCGCTCCATTTCTTCTCTAAGTGCTTCCGTAACTGCTTCAATATACGAAATGACTGCCATAAAAATCCCCCCTCTTACGCCTCTTCATGATACACATGCTTCAAGGCCTCTTCCGGCAATGCGTATGGTGCTTCCTCCGCATAATCCGTTGCCTCGTTCACTTGCCTCATGATTCGGTCATTTATCTCTTTTTCAAGTTCGTTATCCAATAGTCCATTTTCTTTCAGATAGGATTCGAACAAAATGATGGGGTCCTGGCTTTTTGCTTTCTCCATCTCATCCTGTGACCTATAAGTGCGGTCATCATCATCAGACGAATGGGGTGTCAGCCGATTGCAGACAGTTTCAATGAGCACAGGCCCTTCGCCATTCCGGCAGCGGGCTGCAGCTTCTTTTACTGTTTTATACACAATAAGCGGATCATTTCCATCTATAGTTATGCCTTGCATTCCGTAGCCTACAGCACGGTCGGATATTTTCTCGCAGGCAATTTGCTTTTCAATCGGAACGGAAATCGCATATTTATTATTCTCACACATAAAAATAACCGGAAGCCTGTGTACACCAGCAAAATTTGCTCCTTCATGAAAATCCCCTTGGTTTGAGGAACCTTCACCAAAGGTTACAAATGCTACTTGGTCGTTGCCTTCCATTCTTGCCGCTAATGCAATCCCCACTGCATGGGGGACCTGTGTAGTGACAGGAGAAGACCCGGTAACGATCCGATTTTTCTTTTTTCCGAAATGGCCAGGCATCTGCCTACCCCCGGAGTTCGGATCTTCTGCTTTTGCAAAGCCCGAAAGCATAATTTCTTTTGGTGTCATACCAAAAGCAAGGACAACTCCAAGGTCCCTGTAATAAGGCAGAACGTAATCTTTTTCACGATCAAGAGCAAATGCCGCCCCTACCTGTGCAGCTTCCTGCCCCTGACAGGAAATGACAAATGGGATCTTTCCAGACCGGTTCAAAAGCCACATCCGTTCATCAATCCTGCGGGCAAGCAGCATGGTCTCATATATGCCTAAAACTTCTTGATCGCTCAATCCAAGCTCTTTATGACGGTTTTTTGCCATTCTTTCTACCTCCCGATAGATTTATGTTTCATGTATTAATTCATATATGTATGGCGCGCCCGTCCACTGCAAGTGCCGCTTCGCCCATCACCTCGCCCAAGGAAGGGTGTGGGTGGACGGTATGTGAAATTTCCCACGGTGTGGCATCAAGGACGCGAGCAAGTCCCGCTTCCGAAATCAAGTCAGTCACATTCGGACCGATCATATGCACACCGAGAATATCATTAGTGTCCGCATCGGATACAATTTTCACAAATCCGTCGTCATCCCCGAATATCAGTGCCTTGCCGATGGCTTGGAATGGAAACTTTCCGGTCTTGACTTTGAAGCCTTTTTCTTTCGCTTGGTATTCCGTCAAACCTACACTTGCTATTTCAGGAGTGCTGTATATGCATTTTGGCACATGATCATAAATAATGGGGGATGGATCTTGTCCCGCAATATGCTCTACTGCCTTAACACCTTCATGGGAAGCGGCGTGAGCTAACTGCAGGCCCCCGATGACATCCCCTATCGCATATATATGCGATTCTTTTGTTTGGTAATATTCATTTACTTTGATAAACCCATTATCCAATTCAATATCTGTATTCTGAAGTCCAATATTATTGGAATTTGGATCCCTTCCGACAGCCACAAGAATTTTTTCTGCTGCAAACTCCTTGATCTGGCCATCCGCTACGGCCGAGATTTTTACCATGCCGTCTCCTTTCAAGCATGTTTCCGGCTGTACTTTCGCCTTTGTCACTACATTGATGTTTTTCTTTTTAAGAAGGCGCTCCAATTCCTTGGCTATCTCCTGATCTTCAGCAGCTAATAGTTGCTCTGCATATTCAAGGATTGTCACTTCCACACCGAAATCAGCAAGCATTGATGCCCACTCGATTCCGATTACCCCACCGCCAATGATAATCATTGAACTTGGAAGACGTTCCATCTCGAGAGCTTCATCGGATGTGATAATATACGTATCATCAATGTCAAGCCCTGGCAAGGATTTTGTCCGTGATCCCGTTGCAATAATAACGTTTTTGGGGACAAGCATTTCGTTTTCACTGCCATCGGACATTTCAACCGATACAGTACCTGGCAGCGGCGAAAAGATGGATGGTCCCAATATCCGGCCAAAACCATCATAGACATCTATTTTTCCTTTTTTTATCAATTGTTGGACACCTTTATAAAGCCGGTCAACGACACCCGCTTTTCTTTGCTGGACCTTATTAAAATTCAAGATCGCTTTTTCTGCCTCAATCCCGAATTCTTCACTTCGTTTTACTGTCCTGAACACTTCTGCGCTGCGGAGCAGTGCCTTGCTCGGTATACACCCTTTATGTAAACATGTTCCTCCGAGGGCTTCTTTTTCAACGATTGCCGTTTTTAAGCCTAGTTGTGAAGCCCGGATCGCAGCTACATATCCCCCGGTGCCTCCCCCAATAATTACTACATCATACTCATGAGCCATCTGAATGCCCCCCTTATTTCCAAAACCGAGTTAACCATGCATAGGGCTTAATGCTTGTTACTCCGCCTTTAACATAATTTTACAGCACCAATTTTAAACCTTTTTAAATTCTATTGTACAGAATATGCTTGTTATTAAGTAAAAATTGGCTTCTTGTTTTGCGCAATGTTTCTATTCGTTCCTCTGCCATCCTGTCCGCAGCCAAGTATGTGGGAATATTATCACGCTTGGATATGTTAATGACCTTTTCAACATTATTGTAGATTGTTTCGACCTTCTTAAGCGCACGTTCTTGGTTATAACCGTGGAGTTCATCGGCAACATTTATGACTCCGCCTGCATTTAAAACATAATCAGGTGCATAAACAATACCTTTTTCATAAATAATGTCCCCGTGTCGGGACTCCTTCAACTGATTATTTGCGGATCCGGCTATCACTTTCGCTTTCAGCTTAGGGATTGTTTGGTCATTGATTATAGCGCCAAGCGCACAAGGCGCAAAAATATCCGCCTCCGCCCCGTATATTTCTTTAGGATCTACCGCTTTGGCATTAAAGGCTTCTACAGCTCGTTTGACTGCCTCTTTATTTATATCGGTAACGATCAGTCTTGCACCCTCTTCATGCAAATGCCGGCAAAGCTCGAACGCAACATTACCTACGCCCTGTACTGCGACTGTTTTACCTTTAACTGAATCAGAGCCGAATGCTTCTTTTACTGCTGCCTTCATTCCTACAAAACATCCATAAGCAGTCACGGGAGAAGGGTTGCCGGAAGAACCGAAGGCAGAGGAGCCAGTAACAAAGTTTGTCTCCTCATATATAAGATCCATATCTTCAACGGTTGTCCCTACATCCTCCGCTGTTATGTACCGGCCGTTCAGCCCTTGAATAAACCGGCCGAATGCCCTGAACATCTCCTCGTTTTTATCTTTTTTTGGATCACCGATAATGACTGCTTTCCCGCCGCCAAGATTCAAACCCGCAGCCGCATTCTTATAAGTCATCCCTTTGGCAAGGCGCAAAGCGTCATTTATTGCCGCTTCTTCGCTGTCGTAGGTCCACATCCTTGTCCCTCCGAGAGCCGGTCCGAGTGTAGTATCATGTATGGCTATTATGGCTTTTAATCCTGACTGTTCATCCTGGCAAAACAATAATTGCTCGTAATCGTCCCGGACCATTGTTTCAAATATTTTCACAAGCTCACCCCGTTTTTGTGTTTTATTACAAACATGTATTCATAAGTGACCAGTTTTATATTAGAAAAATGTCCAGCCCCTAAGTTTATTATTTCACAATTGATTGTAGCGAAAAGCGGGATGCTTGACAAATGATTCCGTTGAGATATGATTTTTTTTGAGATAACGTTGATAAGGAGATTTTCATGACTCGAATTATAGCACTCATCCTGTTGGTTCTGCCCGGCCTATTGGCAGGCTATGGCATAAAATTAATGAGAGATATGTTGTTTGGTGTTTTACAGCGTCCTTTTCCATATCTATGGACCCAATTTTTTGGCGGCTTGATTTTTTTTCTTATAGGCTTAGGGTTTATTGGTGGATTTATTCTACATCGTGACCGAAAAAGAAATAAAGTTCAGGACCGTTTTAAGAAAAAGGTGAACCGATAAACCAAATTTCACAGCGATTCCAGGATCGTTCCGCCCAAACTGCTGATTTCTTCTCAATACTGTTGATTCTCTGTACATCGGCAGTTAGGCATCCCCGCTCGCTTGAAGCGGCAAACTAAAAGATCTGCTAAAAAGATTGCAGATCTTTTTTATTGATATTGCTCCCTCAATCGGTAGGCTTTCCCTGGATAATCGGTAATAATGGCCGAACAATCGATTGCAAAGAGCCTCTTCATGTCTTTCTCTTTGTTTACTGTATATGGTCTGACAGCAATACCGCATGCCATAGTGTCTATGATTTCCCGATCGGAAATTGATTTAAGCTTAGGGTGAATACCGCTTGCCCCAAGAGACGCTGCATATTCCCAAGGCTTGTATAAAACTTCATTGTATAATGGAGCTGTTATGATTGCAGGTGCGATTTCCTTGCAGTGAACAAGTGATTTGTGGTTGAACGAAGAAATAAGCACCCTTCTTTCAAGGCAATACTCATGTACCAATTCAACGACCTTTTCTTCCATACCTCTATATGGGTTTACCGCATTTTTCAATTCAATATTACATAACAGATCATTGGCTTCCAACCATTCAAATACTTCTCGCAAAGAAGGAATCCGGCAACTTTTTTTAAAAAAATGGAGCGAATGGTAGTTAGCTTTTAGTTTGGATAACTCGCTGTATGTGAGTTCGTTAACATAGCCGCTCCCATTCGTGGTCCTGTCGACAGTGAGGTCATGAATAACAGCAATCTCCCCATCTGCCGTTAATTGTACATCAAGCTCAATACCATCAGCCCCATCAATTTCTGCCGCAACAAAGGCTTCCATTGTATTTTCCGGGTGAGTACCGGCAGATCCCCGATGTGCAAAAATAAATGTCATCTGCTCACCGCCTAAAGTAGGATAATTACATCATACCCTTTTTAGGCATCATATGCAGGAAAGATGATTGGCGAGAATTAAAATCGATCTTTTTTAAGAAGCTTTATGCTCCAGCCGCAATTTATCTGCAACCATGGCGATGAACTCACTATTTGTCGGTTTAGCTTTTGACATGCTCACAGTATAGCCGAATAAAGAAGAGATGGCATCTATATTCCCTCGGCTCCAGGCAACCTCGATGGCATGTCGTATAGCTCTTTCAACACGACTTGCTGTTGTATTGAATTTCTTTGCGATATCCGGGTAAAGGACTTTTGTGATGGCTCCTAAAAGTTCAATATCGTGATAAACCATGGAAATGGCTTCACGCAAATATAAATACCCCTTTATGTGCGCAGGAACTCCAATTTCGTGGATGACTGATGTGATGCTTGCTTCTAGATTTTGAGGCTTCTTCTCCTCCTGGACTTTGGAAGCCGTTGTTGATTTAAAGGAAGGGACACCCTTTTCACTGACACCACGAATATGGTTTGCCAAATATTCCATATCAAATGGCTTAAGTATAAAATAAGACGCGCCGAGTTCTACTGCTTTTGTCGTTACATCCTCTTGGCCAAAGGCCGTCAGCATAATCACATTTGGAAATCGAATGTCGGAGTTCCGTAATCTTTCAAGTACTCCCAAACCGTCCAAGTGAGGCATGATAATGTCCAATACCAAAACATCCGGCTCCACCTTTTCCAGTAAATTCAAACATTCCTGTCCATTGTGAGCGGTTCCAATCACTTCAATATCAGGCTGGGTTGACATATAATCCTCTAATAAAGAAACTAGTTCACGGTTATCATCAGCAAGTACGACTTTTATTTTATTCAAATCTCTTCCTCCCCATCATAAAAAAGAATAAATATTGCTTTTACTATATTCTAACAAACAAATACGCCAACGAAAGTTAAATTCCTTTAAATTCTTTTAAAATAAGGAAAAAATACATTTAATGCTTAAATTTGCTATTATTTTCAACTGCATTCGCCATCTTTCGATAAAAAACACTATAATTGTCGAATTTTCTTTAGATACTCATAAAAAAAGAGGGCAAGAGGCCCTCTTCAACCAACTTTATCTAAGTTGTTCTCGCGCTCATAAATATCGATTCCCGCTTCATGCAGCATCCATTCGATATGAACACCATAGCCGGAGGTCGGATCATTCACGAAAACGTGGGTGACTGCACCGATCAATTTTCCGTTTTGTATAATCGGGCTTCCGCTCATCCCTTGAACAATCCCACCGGTTTTATTCAATAGCCGTTTATCTGTCACTTTAATGACCATCCCTTTTGTGGCAGGAAATTTTTGAGGAATGGTGCTGACAATCTCAATGTCATAAGGCTCAACTTGATTTCCTTCTACGACCGTCAATATTTTTGCCGGTCCTTCTTTTACTTGATGGGATAACCCTATTGGCATTGCCTTATCCATTGCTCCATTTTTAATTTCTTTGTTAAGTTTTCCAAATATCCCGAACGGACTATTTAAGGTGATGTTGCCTATTACCTCACGGTTACCCGAAAAACGAGCCAACTTTTCCCCGGGATTGCCATTTTTCCCTTTTTCAATGGATGTTACAGTGGACTTTACAATTTGTCCGTTATCAACAACTATTGGCTTTTTTGTGTCGATATCTGAAATAACATGACCCAATGCCCCGTACTTTTTTGATTTCGGTTCATAAAATGTCATTGTTCCGATACCAGCAGCCGAGTCCCTTATATATAACCCCAATTTATATTCTTGTTCCTTTTCATCCTTCAGCGGCAGCAGTTTGGTTTGAAATTGCTCTTTTTCACGTTGGACGGTCAAATCAAGCGCTTTTCCCCTCTTTCCGGCATCTTCCACAACCGGTGCCACTTGCTCCATATTTTCGATCTTTTTACCGTTGATTTTTGTAATAATGTCCCCTACCTGAATCCCTGCCTCTTCTCCAGGTGATGCCTTGGCCTCTTTTGTTGAAACCAGATGATGGCCGACCACAAGCACTCCCAGAGTATTCAGCCTAACACCGATTGATTGGCCACCAGGGAAAACCTTGAAGTTTTTTAGGACATTCACATCAACTTTTTTTACAGGGAGGCCGGCAATTTGCAGGAAAAGCTCGTCCTTTCCAGGAGACTCAGCGTTTAATGAAACGGAATTTGCCTGTTCCGAGTACGTAAAGTTTTCAGGGGAATCCGCCATCGCAGTGACGGTTTCGCCTTTTGGAATCACATGCTCCTGCCCCTCCAGCAAAGTAATATTTGACGGGATTTTAATATACTGCTGAAAAGGATTGGAAAAGCCTAGAAGAAGAAGTGAAACAAGGAGAATTCCACCTGTCATTTGTCTCAGTCGATCTTTCATAAGTCCATTTTCACTCTCCTCGCCTTCTAGTCCACAATTATAATTTGACCTCACGGGCGAGCATTTATAACCGAGAGCGGGAAAAAAAGATGCCCAATGAAGGATAGGATTACAAACTTTTAATTGTTTTTCAATGTATAGGCAGACTCAACCAGTTCCTTGGCATGTTTTTTCGTAATTGCAGTGATTTCAGTTCCGGAGATCATTCGACCAATCTCATTTATTTTCTCAGCTTTATTTAGGTTTTTAATCGCTGTCCGCGTTCTTCCATCTGTGATTTTTTTCGATATAAGCAAATGGTTATCAGCCATCGCCGCTACCTGAGGCAAATGCGAAATACAAAGCACTTGTGAGTATTTGGAAATATGGTGGATCTTTTCAGCCATGGCTTGGGCCACCCTGCCGCTTACACCTGTATCTACTTCATCAAAAATTACGGATGTGACCCTTTTTGAAAAAATGGTTTTAAGCGCAAGCATGATTCTGGATAATTCTCCTCCGGATGCTACCTTTGATAGAGGCTTCAGAGGCTCCCCCGGATTAGTTGAAAGATAAAATTGGACGTCATCCAATCCGTTTATATTTTCTTCTTGCTTTTGAAATACTACTTCAAAAACGGTCTTATCCATGTAGAGTACCTTTAATTCCTTATGAATGGCGCTCTTTAGTTTTTCTGCCCATTTTTTTCGCAGCCGGCTTAATTGTTCACCGATCTCCAGGACTTCTACCCTTAGGGAAGACCTTTCCTCTTGAAGTTGTTCAATCCTGCTGTCACGGTGGATAATAGATTCCAATTCATCTTTTATCTTATCCAAATAATCAAGAATATCTCCTACTGTAAAGCCATATTTCCTTTTAAGTTGATTGATCTCATTCAACCGCATTTCAATTTCGTTTAATCTGTGTGGATCAAACTCCAATAAATCAAGTTCGTTCCTGATTGCCCTTGCTGTATCCTCAAGCAGATAAAAACTATTTGAGACTGCTTCGAACATTTCCTGGTACCTGTTGTCTATTTCGGCAGCAGCCTCCAAGACACCCATGGCCTGTCCGACAAAATCCAGTCCTTTTTGGTCATCTTGAAGATTTTCATACCCTGCTTTAAGCGATTCAAACAGTTTTTCATAATTGACCAGGCGCCTCTTTTCCTCTTCAAGCATCTCATCTTCGTTTAGTTTTAACCCTGCTTTCTCAATCTCCTGCACCTGAAACTGCAAGAGATCAAGCCTGTGTGCCATCTGCTGCTCATTTTTGCTCAATTCGTTTATTTTCTTTTCAATTTCAACCAATGTACTGTATTTCTTTCGATAGTCGACAAGTTTCTTCACTATTTCATCCTTGCCAAATTCATCAAGTAAAAATAGATGCATGGATTCGTTCATCAATTCCTGGTGTTCATGCTGGCCGTGGATATCGATCAAAGTGCCTCCCAAATCCCTCAAGACTGTAAGTGTCACAAGCTTTCCGTTGATCCGGCAGACACTCTTTCCACTGTTTGAGATCTCACGACGCAGGACAAGCATCCCCTCTTCGATTTCAATGCCCAATTCGTCAGCTTTTGAACAGCAAGGATGATTGTCATGAATGAAAAAAAGGCCTTCAATTTCGGCTTTTGGCGCGCCATGGCGGACATACTCCGAGGAACTCCGCCCCCCGACCAATAAATGCACCGCATCAATGATAATTGATTTTCCAGCGCCTGTTTCCCCTGTCAATACTGTAAGGCCTTCGGGAAAGGAAATGGAAATCTGGTCAATGATTGCAAAATTTCTGATCGTCAACTCCTGTAACAAAGGCTTCCCCCCTCATTAGAGCATGTTTATAAAGCGCTCATTGATATCTTCAGCATTTTCTCGTGTTCTGCAAATGATAAGACATGTATCATCACCGCATATACATCCCATGATTTCGTCCCAATCAAGATTATCAATCAATGCCCCGATCGCCTGAGCATTACCAGGAAGCGTTTTCAATACCAATAGGTTCTCCGTATTATCGATGCTGACAAAGGAGTCGGTCAGCGACCGTTTCAACTTTTGCAGCGGGTTGAAACGCTGGTCAGCCGGGAGACTGTATTTGTACCTGCCATCCGGTAATGGCACTTTTACAAGGTGCAATTCTTTTATATCACGTGATACTGTCGCCTGTGTTACATTGAATCCCTGATTTTTAAGATAATCAACCAGTTCATCCTGCGTTTCTATTTCTTTATTTCCAATCACTTCACGGATTTTTAAATGCCGTCGTCCTTTACTCAATTTATCCACCTCATTGAATTTACAACATATTGTATTTTTATACGTTCACTATCAAGTATTATAATTAACCAAAAACAAAGGCGCAAGCGCCTGGTTTTGGACAGCAGATTGAAAAGATACTCCTAAGGAGGTGCAAGAGTCCATTCTTTTCGTAATGAAGCTAAACTGGCGCTGTAAGAGGCACAGTGTGCCTTCTACAGCGCCTGATTTCATCCCTAGACTAGAAGGCACTCGGCAAGTCCAAGATCAGGGAGCGACGTCCTGTCGCTTTTGCCTGTATAAGACTTCCTGACTATCAAACAGGACACAGCCTATTCAAATATAGAGTATTCAACAAAACACAAGAAAAAAGGGCAATCTTCTAAGATTATCCCTTTTCTGCATTTATTTTATTCAAATTCTCATGGGCTTCTTTCACCACATCAGCGGCATTTATCCGGCTCCTGTCAGTTCCGATGGCAAGATCGCCTGCCCATCTCAGATGGATTAAAAATTCAATATTTCCTTCACCGCCTGTAATTGGGGAGTAGGAAAGGTTGATGATATCGTATCCCTCAGCCATCGCCATGTCCTTAATCTTTTGGATGACTTCTAAATGGATCTTAGGATCACGGACAATTCCTTTTTTACCTACCTGCTCTTTTCCAGCTTCAAATTGCGGTTTAATAAGAGCGACAATATCGCTGAGCGGAACGAGTAGATTTTTTAAAACAGGCAGTATTAACCTCAGAGAGATAAATGAGACATCAATGGATGCAAAATTCGGTTTTTCCCCTGGAAAATCTTGAGGTGTAACATACCGGAAGTTTGTCCTTTCCATTACGACCACCCGGTCATCCTGACGTAGTTTCCATGCAAGCTGATTGTATCCTACATCAAGTGCGTAGGACATTTTTGCGCCGTGCTGGAGCGCACAGTCCGTGAACCCCCCAGTTGATGCACCTATATCAAGCAGAATTTTGTCTTTGACCGACAATTCAAATGCGTTTAATGCTTTTTCCAGCTTCAAACCGCCCCTGCTTACATACGGTATCATGCTGCCTTTTACTTTTAGCGGAATATCATCATTCACTTTCTCTCCCGGCTTGTCCAACCGCGTCTCATTTGAAAAAACAAGCCCTGCCATGACAGCTCTCTTTGCTTTCTCTCTTGTATCAATCAATCCTCTTTCAACCAATAAAACGTCAAGTCTTTTTTTCTTGGCTTTCATCTTTTCAGGCCCTTTTTTGCTTTTTTGGCATAAGCGATTTTATTTTTACCACGATATTTTCCGGAGTCAATCCTATTTCATCCAAAAGTTCCTTAACACTTCCGTGTTCGATAAAACGATCAGGAATGCCAAGACGGTCAACAAACGAATGATGGTATCCATGATCATGTGCAAACTCCAGTACTGCACTCCCAAACCCTCCTTGAAGGACAGCTTCTTCAATTGTAAGGACAGGGATATGTGCCTGAAAAATATCGTGGAGCATCGATTCATCCATTGGCTTGATGAATCGGGCATTGACAACCTGAACTGATATACCCTGCTTTTCCAAACGGTTCGCTGCTTCCAGCGCCATAGGTATGGTCGTGCCAAATGTCAAAATGACGGCATCTTTCCCCTTCCTCAACACTTCCCATGAACCGATTGGAATTTGCTTCAACTCTTCATCCATTGAAACCCCGTAACCATTGCCGCGCGGAAAGCGGAGTGTAATCGGACCGTCATCATATTTCAAGGCCGTGTAAACCATATGCTGGCCCTCATTTTCGTCTTTTGGCATCATCAAGACCATGTTTGGCAGGTTCCTTAAAAAAGCGACATCGAATACGCCCTGATGAGTTTCGCCATCAGCCCCGACAAGACCGGCACGATCGACTCCTATAAAGACATTCAGGTTCTGTCTACTTATATCATGCAGCACCTGATCATAGGCTCTCTGCAAAAAAGTGGAATATATAGCCAAAAAAGGCTTCATTTTTTGCGTAGCCAAACCTGCTGCCATTGTTGCCGCATGTTGCTCCGCGATCCCCACATCGAACATCCGGTCTGGAAACTCGGAAGCGAACCCTTCCAGTTTCGAACCGACCGGCATGGCCGGAGTAATGGCTACAATACGCTCATCATCCCTCGCAAGCCTTCTGACAGTTTCACTTACTAAAGCGCTCCAGGAAGGCGGAGTATTGACAGGCTTAATAAAGTCCCCCGTTTCAATCTTGTACTGGCCAGTTCCATGCCAAGTCCCGATTTTGTCATGCTCAGCGGGGCTGTAACCTTTTCCTTTTTTCGTTAAGACATGTAAAAGGACAGGGCCTTTTGTTTTCTTGGCATATGCAAGGTTTTCAAATAATGCATCATAATCGTGACCATCGACAGGACCAAGGTAGGTAAAGCCCAATTCTTCAAAAAAGATCCCGGAAACAAGCATGTATTTTAAGCTGTCTTTCACTTTTTCAGCGGTGGCAGCCAGCTTTCCTCCAACTGCAGGAATTTTTTTCAATAAATAATCAAGCTCTTCCTTTGCCCATTTATATTTTCCGGCTGTCCGGAGCCGTCCCAGAACATTATGAAGTGCACCTACATTCGGTGCAATCGACATTTCATTGTCATTCAGCACGACAATGATGTCTTTTTGTTCATGTCCGATATGATTCAGGGCTTCCAAAGCCATTCCGCCCGTAAGAGCCCCATCTCCGATGACAGGGATCACATAATTGTCTTCTTTTTTCACATCTCTTGCTATGGCCATTCCCATTGCAGCAGATAAAGATGTAGAGCTGTGTCCTGTTTCCCATACATCATGTACGCTTTCGGATATCTTTGGAAATCCGCATAACCCTTGGTACTGGCGTAAAGTATCAAATTGGCCAGCCCTTCCTGTCAAAATTTTATGCACATAGGATTGGTGGCCCACATCCCAAAGGATCTTATCTTTTGGGCTGTCAAAGCATTTATGAAGAGCAATGGTCAATTCGACCACACCCAAATTCGGACCGATATGTCCGCCGGTTTTAGACAATGTTTCGATGAGGAATCGACGAATGTCAGAGCTCAATTCCTCCAATTGTTCTTTATTCAGACCTTTAAGAAAAGAAGGATCTTTAATTGACATGAGATCCAAAAGGATCACTCACTTTCGTTTCTTGTTTTTTTTCTTCGGCTTTTTCTTCTTATTGTCTTTAATGATTGTGAGATGCATTCTTTCTTCAAGAAATTGCATCACCTTTCCCACACGAAAAATGATATCGCGGGAATGGGAAATGGCAAGAGATTTGCCAAGAGCTTTTCCACCAACTGTCAGTGCTGCAATTAAGCTTGTCAGCCCCACATTGATTGCATATTCTGCAGGTGAGGCGTTAGAAAGACCTGCGCTTTTGACTATTTGAATGACAACGAGGGCAGAAGCGGTCCCGCTTATGATGCCGGATATGTCCCCTATGACATCATTGCAGAAGCTCGCCACACGATCGGCATTCCTCACTATCCGGATGGAATGTTTAGCACCGTATATTTTTTTTGAAGCCATTGAATGGAATGGTGTCTCATTTGCAGCAGCTGCAGCAATCCCAATCATATCAAAAAAGATCCCGATTAATACAATAAACAGAACAACAAGAAGGCCATATGTCCATGATACTCCGATCAGGACACCGTTAGATGCAATTGAAAAAATAGCCGCTAACACAAATGTGATAACGGCAATGCTAATACTCCATTTTATGGAATTTTTTATCAATTCATTCATAATTAACTTTACAATCACCGTTCTTCTTATTAAACTCGGATGGTCATAAGAAGAGTTAAAATTACGGCTTAGGTCCAGTAGGTTTTCCCAGACAGGTACCGCATGTCGCCATGACGGCGGTTTCCCTTTAAACCCATCTTGGCATTGTCACCAAATGCCAGACTGGATTGCCACTTAGTCCGCACTATAATCCTCTTCAAATGTCTCATGGAACAGTCTAGGAGATTTCCCCAACAGCCTTTAACCTGGTTCCTAGCCTCTTTTGCAAAACTGATTTCATATGGACTGAAGAAAACAGCACGATGGCCAACCGAACTGCTCTCTTATAACCATAATCCCCTCTAGCTTCACTCAAGGCAGGCTACGCTGCTAGTGATGCCCTTCATCACATCGCAGGTCTATACTTCGCTTTCGTGCAATGCATTTAAGCCAGCCGAAAATGGCGAAGCCTCCGCGGTAAAAGGGTCTACGCCCACATGCCTTTGCGGATCGCCCTTATACCTTTACTCCCAGCTCCGACCCAAAGCTGGGCTCTTCAAGCCGGAACAAGGAACTTCATCGATGTGCCCTTTAGTGAATTTTTAGGCTCACCTTCAGAACCGGTAGGCCGACTAGAATACTGCACCACCCGATAATCTGCAGAAATTATACCATAATCGGTGTTCCAATACAAACATTAGTATTAATGGGTACGGTAAGCAATTAGATCAGTGATTTGACTTAAAACTTCCGTATTCAAATGAGTATGGTCAAGAGCTTTCTTAGCCTCTTCTATATGGCGGGAAAGATGTTCCTTGGCACCTTTAAGTGTAAGGACCGACGGATAAGTGCTTTTGTGCCTCCCCGTGTCGCTTCCTACTGGCTTTCCAATCAGTTCCTCATCCCCTGTCACATCCAAAATGTCATCACTGATTTGAAAGCTGAGTCCCAAATGGTGCGAAAATTGTTCTAAGTATTCCCTCTGCTTACTGTCTGCACCGCCTATGATAGCTCCTGCCAGTACGCTGAATGTTAAAAGTTTGCCGGTTTTATGCGTATGGATATATTCCAATTCATCTATACCAAGTTTTTTATTTTCGCCCTCCATATCTGCAACCTGTCCCCCGACCATTCCTTCCGGCCCTGCACACTTAGACAGTAGCTGGAGCAGTTCCACTTTTTGGGCAGCTTGCAAATGTTGGTCCTCAGCGATTAACTGGAAGCTATAAGTCAGGAGCCCATCTCCCGCCAAAATAGCCATTGCTTCACCAAACACTCTATGGTTAGTCGGTTTTCCCCTTCTAAGGTCATCATTATCCATGCTAGGCAAATCATCGTGAATTAATGAATAAGTATGAATCATTTCCAAGGCCGCAGCCGTTGACAGTCCGGAATCCGGATTTTTTCCAAATGAGTCAATCACTGCAAAAAGAAGCAGCGGCCTGATTCTTTTTCCTCCTGCTTCAAGGGAATATGCCATTGCTTCCTTCAACACGGACGGAGTATCAAGCTTAGAGATGCGATTCTTCAATTCTTTATCTAAAATTCCCTTGTGTTTTTCCATGAAGCCATTTAAAGTATCTGTCAAGCTTGATCCTCCTCACTGACATGGAACTCCTCTTCACCATTCTCAGTTAAAACTTTGGTTAATTTTTCTTCGGCATATTTTAACTTATCGTGGCATGTTTTGGAGAGTTCCATTCCCTTCTGATATATTTCAAGCGCTTCTTCCAATGGAATATCCCCTTCTTCCAGCCTCTTTATAATCACTTCAAGCTCCTCAAGGGCTTTTTCAAAAGTCAGTTTCCCGCTCATTCTCCGCACCTTCTTCTTTGTTCTCGATAATACAAGATAATTTTCCATCCACAAGTGTCAGCGTCAGTGTATCTCCAATTTCTCCCTGCCGGACACTTTTGACAAGTTTTCCATCTTCCGTATGCGCTACGTTGAATCCCCTTCGAAGTATACTCAATGGATTAAGCGCATCAAGAGTAGCCGTTTTTCCTATGAACTCTGTGATTTTCGTTTTTAAAACCGATCGTATTTCCTGCTGCAGCCTCTTTTCAGCTCTTGCAGCCCTTTCGCTATTTACTTCCAACAATGATGATGGATGACTTCTTGCTAGTCTGTTCCGCAACTCTTCAAATCGGTTGTTTTTCTGAAAAATAATATGGTTTTGGTTCGCGTTAAGAGTTTCTTTCATTCTGTCAAGGAGCTGCCATTTTTGCTCATATAATTTGTGTGGGTTTCTTAAGATGTAAGACTGCTCCATGTAACTCAATTGGTTTCGCCTTGTTTTTATGATTGCCCCCATGGCTTGATAAAGCCTGGTTTTTCGCTGCAATAGCTGATCCATGAGATCCTCGATGTGAGGGACTGCCAATTCAGCTGCCGCTGTAGGAGTGGCAGCCCTGAGATCGGCAACAAAGTCCGCAATTGTTACATCCGTCTCATGGCCGACAGCCGAGATGACAGGAATGTTGGATTGATAAATGGCCCTTGCCACAACCTCTTCATTAAAGGCCCATAGCTCTTCCATTGACCCCCCGCCACGCCCAACTATCAAAACATCGGCAATATTCCCTGCATTTGCTTTTTGGATTGCGTCGGCTATCGTCTTTGCTGCATTTTTCCCCTGGACAAGTGCTGGAATGACCAGTATTTTACCCAGAGGATATCGGCGTTTGATAGTAATGATGATATCCCGAATGGCTGCACCTGTCGGGGATGTGACAATACCGATCACCTTCGGAAAAGCCGGAATGGGCTTTTTGGCTTCCTGCGCAAACAGGCCTTCTTTTCCAAGTTTTTCTTTCAGCTGCTCAAATGCAAGAAAAAGCTCTCCTATTCCATCCGGAAGCATCTCATTTACATAGATTTGAT
Organism: Siminovitchia fordii DSM 16014 = CIP 108821; assembly: GCF_000374565.1. Classification (GTDB taxonomy): domain Bacteria; phylum Bacillota; class Bacilli; order Bacillales; family Bacillaceae_C; genus Siminovitchia; species Siminovitchia fordii. The sequence continues at coordinate 65,995 of NZ_KB894704.1, forward strand.
ATTGACCGCTCATTTCATAGACACTCACACTTCCTCTGAGAAGAACGTGCATGCCGTTTTCCGGGGCAAACTTCATTCCGGATGAATATCTGGCGAACATGACGGCCATAATCCTAGTATCTTCATCTTTTAATGTAAAGTACATATGCCCGCTTGAGTGCTTTTTAAAGTTAGAGATTTCTCCTTTAACATAAACTTGCTCCAAGTGGGGATCTGAATCAAATTTCCTTTTTATGTATTTCGTCAAGGCCTTTACAGTCAAGTATTGTGGATTTTGCATATCCTAACGGCCGCCCTCCACTGTTTATTGTCTGGCGCAGACGCCCATCTGCTTGAGAATTCCTCCAGCATAGAAAGTACTGCCTCTATAGGATGTACTCCTTTCAGAGCAGAGCGTTTCCGCCTTTCGTATTTCAACAAAAAAGCTGCCCCTTTGTAATAGTTGACAGCCTTCTTTTCAAGTTTACAATATATTTTACTATTTTTTATTTGTCATTGCGATTATTTAAACGATTTTGTGCCGATTTCACTGTATTGTAAAGAAGCATTGTGATTGTCATAGGACCGACCCCGCCAGGAACAGGTGTTACATAAGAGGCCTTGTCTTTTACGTCTTCAAAGTCTACATCACCGCATAATTTGCCATTTTCATCTTTATTCATGCCGACATCTATGACCACTGCCCCTTGTTTAATATGTTCCGCTTTGACCATTTTCGCTCTTCCAACGGCTGCAACCAGGATATCCGCCTGTTTTGTAAAAGATTTCAAATCCCTTGTTTTTGAATGACAGTAAGTGACTGTGGCATTTTCGTTCAATAACAATTGTCCCATCGGTTTTCCCACTATATTACTTCTTCCTATGATTACAGCATGCTTGCCTTCTGAAGTGATTCCGATATATTTTAACATCTCCATTACACCAAACGGGGTGCATGGCAAAAATGTATCCTGGCCGGTCATCATTTTTCCTATGTTTATTGGATGAAAGCCGTCTACATCTTTTTCCGGAGAAATGGTTTCAATAACTTTTGTTTCCGATATATGCGGAGGAATTGGAAGCTGAACCAGAATCCCATGAATGCTGTCATCGGCATTCAATTCCCTAATTTTATTAAGAAGTTCGTTTTCACTGACATCAGCGGGATATTCAATCAATACTGATTCCATTCCGATGGCCCTGCAGCTTTTTTGTTTGGAAGTCACATAGGTTCTTGAGGCAGGATTATCTCCTACCAAAATGACCGCAAGTCCAGGTTTCATTCCTTTTGCTGTCAATTCAGCTACTTCTTTTTCAAGTCCTTTTCTGATTTCCTGCGAAATCTTTTTCCCATCGATCAACTCTGCTGTCATGTTCATCCTCCTTTTCTACTCTTCACCTTTAATTTTTGATAGTATCCCATTTACAAATTGGCCCGATTTTTCATCCCCGAATGTTTTTGCCACTTCAATCGCTTCATTGATTGCAACATTAGGAGGAACTTCAGTGAATTTCAATTCATATGTACCGATCCGGAGTACATTCAAGTCAACCTTGCCAAGACGGTCAATAGACCATTTTTGCAAATGACGGCTGATTTCTTCGTCAATCTCTTTTAAGTTGGTGGCAGCACCGATAGTCAAACCGTGCAAGAAATCATCGGATTGTCCTTCTTTCAGCACATTTCTCAGGGCATCTTCCGGAGGAATGCCGCTCATATCTATTTGAAATAAAGCCTGCAAAGCTTTTTCGCGCGCTTCTCTTCTTTTCATTTTCAAAAAAACTCCTTTAGTATAGGCATATCAGCCCTTTAGGTTTTTCTTAGTTTACCACACAAGAAGAAAAACAAGCATTCGGTCCACCATTTAAAAATGCCAAAGGGATCTCACCTTTGGCCTGGTCTATTCCGTCTCAAATTCTTCTTCAGATTCCTGTTTGCTTTGGTCAAACGTGACACCGACAATATGAATGTTGACCTCTTCAACTTCAAGTGCCGTCATATTGAATAAAGCCTGTCGAATATTGTCCTGAACCTTCTGGGCAACCGTCGGGATGGAGACACCGAAGTTCATAAGACAATAAACATCCACAATGATTCCTTCTTCTGAAAGTTCCACACGGATTCCTTTTCCGTGGTTTTTCTTTCCAAGCCTTTCAACAACTCCTGAAGCAAAGTTCCCCCTCATTTGAGCAACGCCTTCCACTTCCGAAGCGGCTATGCCCGCAATCACTTCAATTACTTCAGGGGCAATTTCAATCTTACCGTGATCATGACCGTCTTCCTGTGTCATTTCAAGCATGGTCAATTTTTCTTCCATTAAAAGCACCTCCGTTTATTTTTTATTCATGACAGGATGCAGTTCTAGGAACTTCGTGTTGAAATCTCCGCCTACAAACGTTTCATTTTCCAGCAACTGCAAGTGAAAAGGGATCGTCGTGTGCACCCCTTCAATGATAAATTCCTCGAGTGCACGTTTCATTCTGGCTATGGCTTCTTCCCTTGTAGAACCGTAAGTAATCAATTTCGCAATCATGGAGTCGTAGTAAGGAGGGATCGTATAACCAGGGTATACGCCCGAATCCACACGTACCCCCATACCTCCTGGCGGCAGGTACATTTCAATTTTTCCTGCAGATGGCATGAAGCCTTTCTCCGGATTTTCGGCGTTGATCCGGCATTCTATGGACCAGCCATTGAATTCCACTTCTTCCTGCTTGACGGAGAGCTCTTTCCCTGAAGCTACATATATTTGCTCTTTAATCAGATCAATTCCTGTCACCATTTCTGTCACAGGATGTTCAACCTGGATGCGTGTGTTCATTTCCATGAAATAAAACTCCTGATTTCTATGGTCGAAAATGAACTCAACCGTTCCCGCACCAGTATAATCAACAGCCTCCGCCGCTCTTACAGCCGCCTGTCCCATTTTTGCACGCATAGTCTCATTGATTGCAGGTGACGGGGTTTCTTCCAACAGCTTTTGCAGCCTCCGCTGAATGGAACAGTCTCTCTCTCCCAAATGGATGGTGTTTCCGTGGGTATCTGCCAAAACCTGAATTTCGACATGACGGAAATCATCGATATATTTTTCAATATATACCCCGGGATTTCCGAATGCGACTGCTGCCTCCTGCTGGGTAATTTCAATTCCTTTGACCAATTCTTCTTCTGTTTTGGCCACCCGGATGCCTCGGCCGCCACCGCCCGCAGTAGCTTTGATGATAACTGGATAGCCTATTTCTGCAGCTATATTCTTTGCTTCCTCTATCGTCTCGACGATTCCGTCTGAGCCAGGTACAATCGGTACCCCGGCAGCTTTCATCGTTGAACGAGCTACATCTTTTGTTCCCATTTTGGTTATGGCTTCCGGGCT
>NZ_KB894705.1 GCF_000374565.1 Siminovitchia fordii DSM 16014 = CIP 108821
CCCATGCGGGAAAAGAAGTTATCCGGTATTAGCCCCGGTTTCCCGGAGTTATCCCAGTCTTACAGGCAGGTTGCCCACGTGTTACTCACCCGTCCGCCGCTGAATCCAGAGAGCAAGCTCTCTTTCATCCGCTCGACTTGCATGTATTAGGCACGCCGCCAGCGTTCGTCCTGAGCCAGGATCAAACTCTCGTATAAGAAGTTTGTCAGCTCAAAAGCTGGCAATGGATATTATCCATTGTTTTAATCAAAATTATTGACGTTTCGTTTCGTTCAGTTTTCAAAGATCAAACTTGAAGTTGCTCTCTCGAGCAGCTTTTCTATTTTATCACACTCATAAGATCTTGTCAACAACTTTTTGAAGTGGTTTTTAAATCTCGTTTGAGGCGACTTTCTTAATATAACATGTTGACCAACATAAAGTCAACACTTTTTTAAAACTTTTTTATTGCTCTGTTGCTCTCTCACGAGCAACGATATTTAATATAACACCTTTTTATTTTACGTGCAATAGTTTTTTTATATTTTATTCATCCTTTCCTCAATTAAAAAGAACCCTTGCCAAAACGGCAGGGTTCCATAGATTAATCCCTTTTTCTCATTAGAGGGAAAAGAAGCACGTCCCTTATGGAAGGGGAGTTTGTCAGTAACATAACAAGACGGTCGATTCCGATTCCCAACCCTCCGGTTGGTGGCATTCCGTATTCCAGCGCTTCGATAAAATCTTCATCCATGTCATGTGCTTCGTCATTCCCTTGAGCTCTTTCTTCCAACTGGGCTTCAAATCTTTCCCGTTGGTCGATCGGATCATTCAATTCAGTAAATGCATTTGCATGTTCTCGGCCAACAATAAATAGTTCGAACCGATCTGTAAATCTTGGGTCGTCATCATTCTTTTTCGCTAGTGGAGAAATCTCCACCGGATGTCCATAAATGAAAGTAGGCTGAATGAGTTTTTCTTCAACGACCTGCTCAAAAAATTCGTTAACGATATGACCATATGTCATATGATCTGTTATTTCGATATTATGCTCTTTGGCAAGCTGAATCGCTTCCTCATCGGACATCTCTTTCCAAAAGTCGACTCCCGTATGTTCTTTAACTGCATCCACCATGTGTAGTCGGCGCCATTTCGGCTCCAAGTTTACTTCATACTCACCGTATTTAACAGAAGTCGTACCTAATACTTCTTTCGAAATGAAAGCAATCATGTTTTCTGTAAGATCCATAATATCGTTGAAGTCCGCGTACGCTTCATAAAGTTCCATCATTGTAAACTCAGGGTTATGCCGGGTCGATACTCCTTCATTTCTGAATACCCGGCCGATTTCATATACTTTTTCAAGTCCGCCGACAATCAACCGTTTAAGGTGCAGTTCAATTGCAATTCTCATATAAAATTGAGTATCCAACGCATTATGATGGGTAATGAACGGACGAGCGGCCGCACCACCTGCTATAGCATGAAGCATCGGAGTTTCCACTTCCAGGAAACCTTGTCCATCCAAGTAACGGCGCATGGATTGGATAATTTTGCTCCGTGCTATGAAAGTTTCCCTGCTGTCTTCATTTGTAATTAGGTCGAGATAGCGCTGACGATAGCGCTGCTCTACGTCTTTCAATCCATGGAATTTTTCCGGAAGCGGGCGCAAGGCCTTCGTTAGCAACGTAAATTCATTTGCTTTTATAGACAATTCGCCTACTTTTGTTTTGAAAATCGTCCCTGACAAACCGACAATATCCCCAAGGTCGACTGTTTTAAAAATATCGTATTGTTCTTCGCCTACCGCGTCTTGGCGAACATATATTTGAATTTGGCCCGTCAAATCCTGAATATGGGCAAAACCGGCCTTTCCTTTTCCACGTTTTGTCATGATCCGTCCGGCAATCGTTACGGATTGGTTCATCTCCTCGAGCTCTTCTTTTGCTTTCGCTTCATATTTATTTTTAATATCTTTTGTCAATTCGGTACGTTCGAAGCGTTTCCCGAACGGATCAATCCCGCTTTCCCGTAAAGATATCATTTTGTCGCGCCTTACCTGAAGTTGATCATTCAACTCTTCATGACTCATTTTTTCCACTCCAATCTCATAATAAAGCCATTCCTTATTTTCATATTGTACCTAAAATTAAAGAACTAGGCATCTTTCTATAAAAAAAACTGCCAGCTAATGGCAGCGAAGTATCTCTTGTTTATCCCGCTTTTCTTTCACTGAACTCTGTTTCTTCAACGAGATGGTCAAGTAATCCGACTACTTCTTCCCTTGTCATGCATTCATTAATGGCATTCCTGATTTTTCCACTTCCACAAATGCCTTTCAAATACCATGCAGCGTGTTTACGCATCTCACGAACTGCTATATTTTCACCTTTTAAAGCAATAAGGCGGTCTAAATGCAGCTTGCAGACATCCATCTTTTCTCTTACAGTCGGCTCGCCTGTAAGTTCTCCAGTTTCCAAATATTTAACTGTCTGGTAGATCATCCAAGGGTTGCCCAACGCAGCGCGTCCAATCATTACTCCGTCTACACCTGTTTCATCCAGCATCCGCTTGGCGTCCTGCGGAGTTTCGATATCTCCGTTCCCTATTAATGGAATGTTCAGGGACTGTTTCACTTCACGTATAATATCCCAATTGGCATGTCCCTCATACATTTGAACGCGTGTCCGACCATGCATCGCTACTGCGGCGCCTCCGGCCCGTTCTACAGCCTGAGCATTTTCAACAGCAAAAATATGCTCATCATCCCAACCGATACGCATTTTCACAGTGACGGGCTTGTTTACAGCGTCGACTACTGCAGAAACCATGTCATAGATTTTTTCCGGCTCCAGCAGCCACCTGGCGCCCGCTTCACAACGGATAATCTTGTTTACCGGACAGCCCATGTTGATGTCAATAATATCGGCATTGGTGTTTTGATCGACAAATTTGGCTGCTTCCACAAGGGTTTCTTTCTCTCCACCAAAAATTTGCAATGACAGCGGCTTTTCACGTTCATCGATATAAAGCAAGTTCATTGTTTTCGCGTTCTTATAAACGATCCCTTTACCGCTGATCATTTCTGCACATACGAGCCCCGCACCAAATTCCTTAACAGTCAAACGGAATGCGGAGTTGCAAATACCGGCCATCGGGGCTAGGACAACCTGGTTCTTCATTTCGATATCGCCAATTTTCAGCATACGAACCTCTCCTCCTTCCAATTTGATTTATTTATTCAACTCATCCGGCGGGATCAATTCCTCGACAGGAACTGCAAGCACATCGGAAATTTGATTGAGTATTTTTTCTGAGGGAAGACGGCTCCCTCGCTCAATTTCTCCTAAAACAGAAATGGATATTCCAATTTCTTTTGCCAGACGTTCTTGGGTACGGCCCTTTAGCTTTCGAAAAGCACGGATCCGCCTTCCCCATTTATCTGTTTCCATAACCGAACACCTTCTTTATCAGGTATACCGCTTAATACTTCAACTAAAGAAACATTTTGTTGTGGATGTCTCACTTTTCCATCAATCTCCAACAACGGAACAAGAACAAATGCACGTTCAGTCATTCGAGGATGAGGAATTTGCAAGTCCTCCATCTCAATATTTTCGTTATTATACAATAAAATGTCAAGGTCGATTTTTCTGGGACCCCATCTGAATTCCCTCACTCTCCCCAGCTGCTTTTCAATCTGAAGGCATCGTATTAAAAGTTCATGGGCAGAGAGTGATGTTTTTACTTTTACAGCCATATTTAAAAATGCATCCTGTTCTGTAAAACCGACAGGGTCTGTTTCATAAATAGACGAGACTTTTTCTATCTGGAGACCGTCTGTTCTTTCCAATTCCATTATTGCTTGTTTCAGCCATCTTTCCCGGTCTCCAATGTTGGATCCAAGAGATAAATAAGCGATGTTAATCATGTCGGCCCCTCATTATCTCAACGGCAACTGAATCATAAATACCTTTAATCGGGGGATTGGGTTTGATCACTTTAACATGAACACACGCGACGGAATCGAACCGGTCCAATATGTCAGCTGCTATATTTTCAGCCACCGCTTCAATAAGATCGAATCTTTTCTGTTCAACGATTTCTTTACACAGCGTATAAACTTCCGCATAGTTGATCGTTTTTTTCAAATCATCAGAGCGCCCCGCGTCCTGCAGATCCGTTTCCATTACCACATTTACCCGAAAACGTTGGCCAAGCGCAGCTTCTTCCGGAAAAACGCCATGGTTTCCGTAAAATTCCATTTCATTTAAGTGAATTTTATCCATTTTGCTCCCCCTTTTCCATCAGAATGTCCATCATCGCCGCCATGCGGCTGACTTCTTTGACATCATGGACACGCATGATATGACACCCCTGCTGGATTCCGTAGCATACCGTCGCACCCGTTCCTTCCATACGTTCTTCCACAGGAAGATCAAGAGCAGTACCTATCATCCGCTTCCGGGACGTTCCAAGCAGTACCGGATATCCAAGACCGGCAAGTTTATCCAGGTTTCTCATCATGATAAGATTTTCTTGGTAATCCTTGGCAAATCCAATACCAGGATCCAGTATGATGTTGTCATCAGGAACTCCCGCCTTTTTGGCGATAGAAATACTCTCATATAAATCGTTCAGTATATCGCGGATAAAGTCTGTGTAATCACGATTATCCCTGTTGTGCATCAAAACAATCGGGACATCTCGCTCAGCCGCCACAGTGGCTATTTCAGGATCTTTCTTCGCTCCCCATATATCGTTGATGATATGAGCACCTGCTATGATTGCTGCCTCGGCTGTTTTCGCTTTGTATGTATCGATGGAAATCGGTGCACTCACAGCGTTCGCAACGGCTGTAATCACAGGGACCACTCTGTCGATCTCTTTCTCGGCAGATACCGGTTCATGACCAGGCCGTGTTGATTCACCGCCAATATCAATGATATCGGCGCCCTCTTTTACCATTACCTTGGCATGTTCAATAGCTCTGTTTAAGACATTAAAACGCCCACCGTCCGAAAAGGAATCAGGAGTAACATTCAAAATACCCATAATTAGCGTTTTTTGATTGCAATCAAGTTTGTACTGTCCACAATGAATGATCATTAACACTCACCCACTTCTTTCATTTCATCGTCTTATAAGTGTAACTCTTTAACAGGTAAATGAACAATAAAAGACAAGCCCTTATTTGGACTTGCCTTTGATCTTCAAGCTTCGGGAAAGCTGCCCTTATTTGCTAATGCCCCATGATGGACAGTATGGTCGCGCTCTGGAGCCTGCCAAGCCACAAAATGTGGCCGATTAAGGCGGCAGTTCATCGCCGTTTTTCCGCTATCTCTTTATGAAGGACTTCAGTTTATACAACCAATTCTTTTAATCTTCAAATTGATATAATGGTGTGCTTAGGTAGCGCTCACCATTGCTTGGGATGACCGCTAAAACTTTTTTTCCTTTTCCGAGTTTTTTTGCAACAGAGAGTGCTGCTGAAATCGCAGCACCGGAAGAAATACCGCCAAGTACACCTTCTGCTTTCGCTGCTTTTCTGGCTGTTTCAAATGCATCTTCATTGGATACCGTAATGATGTCATCGTAAACATCTGTATTTAGAACCTTTGGAACAAACCCTGCTCCAATGCCCTGAATTTTATGAGGGCCAGGTTTTCCTCCGGACAATACTGGAGAATCCTTAGGTTCAACGGCATAAATTTTGATATCAGGATATTTTTCTTTTAAGACCTCACCGGCACCAGTGATGGTTCCTCCCGTACCGATTCCGGATACAAAGGCATCGAGCTGGCCGCCCATTTGCTCTACAATCTCTTTTCCTGTTGTTTCATGGTGGATTTTTGGATTCGCACTGTTTTCAAATTGTTGAGGCAAGAAATAGCCATGTTTTTCAGCCAGTTCATTTGCTTTTTTAATTGCGCCGTTCATCCCTTCTGCTCCGGGTGTCAGCACTAATTCCGCCCCATAGGCACGTAAGAGATTACGCCTTTCCATACTCATCGTATCAGGCATGACTAGAACCGCACGGTACCCCTTTGCCGCAGCAACCATTGCAAGGCCGATACCCGTGTTTCCACTTGTCGGCTCTATAAGCGTGTCTCCCTCTTTCAATTTCCCTTCTTTTTCGGCAGCTTCGATCATGGCCAAGGCAATACGGTCTTTTACGCTGCTTCCAGGGTTCATGTACTCAAGCTTTAAATAAACATCGGCACTGTCCTCATCAACTATCCGGTTCAACTTCACAATGGGGGTATTTCCAATTAAATCCGTAATTGAGTTTGCAATTCGTGACATTTTTCCTCCACCTCTAATTCCGAGTAATTATATTGGTTTATTTAAAATTACCACGTTGCAGGCCCCCTGTCAACGTGAATATGTCTTAAAGGTAGTGATTTTTAAAAATTTATTAGTAAAAAGAACCTATGCCATTTTTGACTCTTCCAATATCTCTTCAAGTTCTTCCTTTGTAAAATGATATTCTGCATTGCAGAAATGACATTGAGTATCAGCCTTACCGTCCTCTGTAATCATATCTTGGATTTCAGCTTTTCCCAGGCTCATAATGGCTCGGCCAAACCGCTCTTTGGAGCAGGTACACCTGAATTCTATCGGCATTTTTTCAACAATCCGGATATTTTCTTCACCGAGCAGTTGATTGAGTATTTCTTCCGGTGTCAGTCCGTCCCTGATCATTTGTGAAATAGGCGGAGTCTTGTTGATGCTCTCCTCAATTTTGCTTATCGTCTCTTCATCTGTTCCCGGCATCAATTGGATGATAAAGCCTCCTGCTGCAAGAATCGAGTTATCAGGATTTACAAGCACACCGACACCGACGGAGGAAGGAGTCTGTTCAGATACAGCAAAATAATAGGTGAAATCCTCACCCAATTCCCCAGAGACAATCGGTACCTGTCCGGAAAAGTTTTCCCTCAGACCGATATCTTTCACAACAGTCAATGTACCGTTAGTTCCAACTGCCCGCCGTACATCAAGTTTGCCTTTTTCATTCAAATCAAAATGGACCTGCGGGTTGGATACATAGCCGCGTACATGCCCTTTCGCATCTCCATCGGCAATAATCGCTCCAATTGGACCGTCTCCTTCAACCTTTACGGTCAGCTTTTCCTCACCCTTTAACATAGCGCCCATCATCACACCCGCTGTCATCGTCCTGCCTATAGCCGCTGACGCCGTCGGCCAAGTTTGATGTCTCCGCTGCGCTTCCCCGACCGTCTCAGTGCTGTCGACCGCATATGCGCGGACTTGTTTTTCAAAGGCCAAAGCTTTAACCAAATAATCACTCATCACAGTACACCTCTTCATTTTAAATATTTCTTTTATAAATTAAATGCAGTCCTTTTAATGTTAGGTCATGGTCAACAATATCAATCATTTCTGTTTCTGATGAAATTAGATTAGCCAATCCGCCGGTTGCAATAACGGTCGGTTTCTTTTTACTCTTCTCAAATATCCTGTTGACAATTCCCTCAACTTGTCCGACAAAACCAAATAAAATTCCCGCCTGCATAGCCGCCACTGTGTTTTTACCGATGATTTCGTCCACATGGGTGATTTCAATACGAGGAAGCTTGGCGGCTTTGGAGTACAATGCTTCTGTCGAAATCCCAATACCAGGGGCAATGACACCGCCCGTATATTCAGCTTTTTCATTAATGTAACAAAAAGTGGTTGCAGTCCCAAAATCCACGATGATCAGCGGGCTGCCGTACTCTTGAATTCCTGCCACTGCATTTACGATCCGGTCCGCCCCCACTTCGCGGGGGTTTTCATACTTTATATTCAATCCTGTCTTGATTCCAGGCCCTACAATCAAAGGTTTCACTTTAAAATACTTTTTACACATTTTTTCCAATGTAAACATGATCGGGGGAACGACTGAAGATATAATGATTCCGTTAATATGCTCAAAGCGAATCCCCACATGCTCAAATAGAGATTTGATCATCATGCCATATTCATCTTCGGTTTTATGCCGGTTCGTTTCTATCCGCCAGTGATATTTTAAATAGTCATTGTCATAAACACCGAGGACCGTATTTGTATTTCCCACATCCAAAACAAAAATCAACCTTCTCACCAACTTTTCAAGACTTTTTCTTCACACATCATACCACTAAAGACATTCGGCCTAAAAGAAAAAAGACACCGATATCTATCAGTGTCTTCGAATAGTCTATTCTTTATTATCAGGGTCAGCATCTTTTGGATCAGACGTTTTTGTCGGCCCCAATTTTTCAGGAGGACCCATTGGATCTTCCGGACGTTTTTCATCAATGGCTAATGGATCGCTTTGTTCCTCCTTGGGCTGAAGCGTTACTTTCGGCTCTTCGCCACCTTCTTCATTCAAATCCAAAGATGTTGGAACGGAGCGCTCCGGCAATTTCCCCGTATCGAACAGGCTTCTGATCTGTTCGGCATCCAAAGTTTCCACCTTCAAGAGTGTTTGAGCAATCAATTCCAGCTTGTCACGATGCTTTGTCAAAATTTCTTTGGCACGTGCATAACATTCCTTGATGATGCGCTGGATTTCCTGGTCTATTTCAAAAGCGATAGCATCTGAATAGTTCTGTTCATTATGCAAATCTCTCCCAAGGAATACTTGGCCGCCTTGCGACTGACCAAATTGAAGAGGGCCGAGTTTATCACTCATTCCGTATTCAGTCACCATCTTACGGGCAATGTTTGTTGCCCGCTGGAAGTCATTGTGTGCACCTGTAGAAACTTCTCCGAAGGTAATTTCTTCAGCGACACGACCGCCGAGCAAGCCAGTAATTTTATCAAGCAGCTCCGGCTTAGTCATAAAGTAGCGGTCTTCTTTAGGAAGCATGACGGCGTATCCGCCAGCCTGCCCCCTTGGAACAATCGTCACTTTGTGGACAACATCCGCTTCATCAAGAACCAATCCGATAACAGTATGTCCGCCTTCATGATAGGCAACAATGTTTCTTTCTTTTTCGGAAATGACCCTGCTTTTCTTGGCAGGTCCCGCTATCACCCTGTCCGTCGCCTCATCGACATCCGCCATATCGATCGTCTTTTTATTACGGCGGGCTGCAATCAGCGCAGCTTCGTTCAATAGGTTTTCCAAGTCGGCTCCTGAAAAGCCCGGTGTTCTCATAGCAATCGCTTTGAGATCTACCGAACCATCAAGCGGTTTGTTTCTCGCATGAACCCTGAGGACTGCTTCCCTTCCATTTACGTCAGGGCGATCTACCGTAATTTGACGGTCGAAACGTCCTGGGCGCAATAACGCAGGGTCAAGGATGTCCGGACGGTTTGTAGCTGCGATGATGATGATTCCTTCATTTTCACCGAATCCGTCCATTTCAACGAGCAATTGGTTCAACGTCTGCTCCCGCTCGTCATGTCCACCGCCGAGACCAGCTCCACGCTGGCGACCGACAGCATCAATTTCATCAATGAAGATCATACAAGGCGCATTCTTTTTCGCATTTTCGAATAAATCGCGAACCCTTGATGCACCGACACCTACAAACATTTCAACGAAATCGGAACCACTTATAGAGAAAAATGGGACGCCCGCTTCCCCGGCAACTGCTCTGGCAAGTAAAGTCTTACCTGTTCCCGGAGGTCCGACAAGCAAAATCCCTTTCGGTATCCGTGCTCCCAATTCAGAGAATTTCCTGGGATCTTTCAAAAAGTCTACAACTTCCACCAATTCCTGCTTCTCTTCATCAGCACCCGCTACGTCTTTAAAGCGGACTTTTTTCTTCTCTTCGCTATAAAGCTTTGCCTTGCTCTTTCCAAAGTTCATAACGCGGCTTCCGCCACCTTGTGCCTGATTGAGCAAGAAGAAGAACAATATAAAGATGATGATAAACGGAATGATGGTTGTGAAGAAGGATACCCAGCCACTTGTTTCTTTTGCCGGCATGACCTCCACCTTAGATGAAGCAGCATCAATCCGGTCAAGCATTTCAGGGTTGTTCATAACATACGTCATGAACTGCTCGCCTTCTTTGGCACCCTTCATTTGGCCGATTACCTCATAAACGCCTCTTTCAGGCTGTATAGAAAATTCTTTGATATCCCCTTTTTCCAAGTGAGTGACAAACTCTTTATACGATATATTTTTTGTCGTTTCATTGGTATTGTTAAACCAGCTTACAATTCCGATGAGAACGAGAAAAATAAGTAAATAAAAGACTGTGTTTCTAAAGATCCGGTTCATCCCTAGCCTCCTCCCGCGGTCAAAAAACTATATTCAATAGTATCATAGTCATTTCGGACTTTACAACAAATCTCCATTGCAATTTTTGGCTATCGTTCACTAGTTATCATTATTGCCATATACCTCTGGTTTCAAAACCCCTATATAAGGAAGGTTCCGATACTTTTCAGCGTAATCAAGTCCGTAACCGACAACAAAAGCGTTCGGAACAACAAAGCCTACATAGTCAGCTTTAAGATCTGCTTTTCTTCCTTCCGGCTTATCAAGCAACGTCACAATTTTAATTGATTTGGCTTTTCTATAACGGAATAGATCCACAAGATAGCTCAACGTGACTCCACTGTCAATGATATCTTCAATAATTAAGAGGTCCCTTCCTTCTACAGGTGTATTCAAATCTTTTAAGATTTTGACTTCCCCGGAAGACGTTGTTGACAAGCCGTAACTAGAAACATCCATGAAATCCATTTCCAGATAAGTATCGACCCTTTTTAAAAGGTCTGCCATAAATGGCATGGCCCCTTTTAAAACGCCGATGGCGAGAGGAAAACGGCCGTCGTATTCTTCCGTGAGCTGAGCACCGAGCTCTCGGATTTTCTGTTCAATTTCCTTTTCGGTAATCAATACTCTTTCAATGTCATTTTTCATTGGCTTTGTTGCCCCCCAGAGGTTCTGTAATACAATATATATCGATGTCCATGGCATTGAGGTCCTGCGTCATATAAAGATTTTTTCAATCTGGGAACCCATAGTATCTGATTTTGCTGGTCCGTTATGACTGGCCAACTTTCCCGCTGGAATCTAGGGATTTTTTCATCAATGAACAGATCTTTTAATTTCTTTGTTCCATTCATTCCTTTGACTTTGATCCGGTCCCCCGGCCTCCGGGTCCGTACAATAATCGGCAGCTTAATATCCTTTTCATTCAATACAATAAAGTCTTCATCACCGACTGCCAAAATGTCCGAATCCTTCACCATACGGACAGTCCCTCCGTCCGGAAGGGTAATTTCCTTACCGGCGCTCAGTTCATACTCATAGCCTATCGTACGTTCTGTTTCTTCAAACGTAAAAACGCAATGAGAATAGGAGCGAATGACGTGTAATCCAAGGGGGAGATCCAGCTTGCCTGAAGGTTTTTCCCCTTTCAGCAGCTTCCAGATCAATCCAGCATGCCATGCGGTTACATGGGTTACATTTTTCTTATAAAGATAGCTTAATATTAGATGAATACCCCTTCTTTGTAAAGGCAAAGGCATTTGTAAAAAAGAAGGGATATCCAGCAGGATTTTTCCATTTTCAAATTTGGTTACCGCTTGGATTTCCTGTTCCGCCAACGCTTCCAAATAAGTCTCATCTTCCAGTAAATCTTCGCTGAATCGCTGAAAATGTTCATGAACTTGTTGGTTTTCGCGTTTAAGGACTGGCAATACATGCAAACGGAAACGGTTCCTTGTGTAGGTCGCCTTATTATTGCTGGGATCGATTCTAGGTTTTAATTGGTGAAAAGCACAGTATTCCTCAATTTCCTCTTTCGTCACCCCAAGAAGCGGCCGGATCAATGTGCCGTACCCAAATGGCCGGGATGGCTGGATTCCGGCACGTGACTTGCCGCTGCTTCCTCTCGTCAGCCGCATGAGAATGGTTTCAATTTGATCATCCGCATGCTGCCCAACAACGAGCTTATCAGCACCTAATTCATCCATGACCTTCTGAAAAAACCGGTAACGATACTCCCTCGCCGTCTCTTGCATCCCTTTATTTTCCAACTTCATTTTTTGTTTAATATCAATGGAAGCTGCCTTCAACTCCAATTCATTCTGCTCACAGTACGCCCTTACATATTCGAGATCTTGGACAGACTCTTTGCCCCGAAGCATGTGATCTACGTGGACTGTTGCCAGACGGATACCGAAAAACCCTTGTCTTTTTACCAAAAAATCAAGCATGGCCATGGAATCCGGTCCACCAGACACAGCAGCCAATACTAAATCTCCGCGGTTCAAAAGTCTATGTCTTTTAATGAAGCTCAATGTCTTTCTCTCAAAGTCCAGCATCTGGTCATCTATTCCCTTACTCTCATAAATAAAAACAGTTATTCATATCCATTAGTTTACCATTTTTACAATAGAACCTCACGGAACTTCCCTTCTACAATAAAAATAAATATATGTACAGGCCATACAAAAAAGATGTAACAAGAAGGACGCCCGCTGTCTCTTGCCGCGACCCTTTTTTGGCTTGGGTATGCTGATTTTTCATTGAATGCTTTTGGGATCTGGAGTTCCTGAAGGAGAGTTTAACGAGAAGCTCGTTTTTCATTTCTCCGGCGCTCCGGTATTTCCCTTCAAGCGCCTTAAGTAAAACCGTCTCTAAACGGAAAAGCTCCGGTTCTTTTTTAATCATTTTTTTCAATTGATCCAATCCGTTCCCTTTTCTGGTAAACCTAGCAGGATAATAAACATTAATCATCAGCATTGCAGTTGAAAAAATATCATAAGACGGCTCCGCCTTCCTGGATCCCAGACCCCAGTAACCTCTGTCGAAAAACTCCGTGAATTCTTTGATTGAGCGCCCCTTTTTTGTTGTTCCCCCTACATCGATGCAGCGAATTCGTGTGCGAGGATTGGATACGATCAGATTTTCAGGTTTCAAATCGCCAAAAATCCAGCCTTGCCTATGCATCTGTTCTAATATATCCAACAGCTGTACGATTAATATACCTGCCCAATGGCGGCCTTTTTCACGGACAAAAGTGAGCAGACCAGGCCCTTCAATATATTCCATTACATAAAAGGGGATTGTCTTTTGTCCCCCTTTATCCCAGTCATCAACATCCAACAAAGAAGGTCCAAGGACTGGCCCCTGGACCTTTGAAAAAGCTTTGAGCACATTGACCTCCGATATAATGGACATACTATCTTCACTCATTTTTAAAGCGACGTACACATCTTTTCCTTTCGCAAGGTATACGACTCCGTTTGCTCCACTTCCAAGCTGTCTAATGATTGTATAACGTTGTCTATGCCATTTGCCATCTACAAGAGTCCCCGGCGGAAAATTACATTGTTTCGTCCAGGAATTGATCTTCATCTCGCAGGAGAAGCCCCCTTAAAGAGCGGTTTTTTTTGAAAGAAGCAACAGCTTTGCGAAGTGCCGGCCCCGTAGGTGTAACCCCGCCTGCAGCCAGTTTTGGAAACACACTAGTCAGCTTGTCCAGCTGGGGTGTCCAGTCCAGCAATCTCTCCACCTCATCCCGTTTTCCCGGGAAAACATACACGGAAAAAGAATTGTTACCTGAACGTGCGTTTAAACTCAGGGACAGATCAAGTAATGCATCTTTCACGGTTGGAAGCTTGAATTTCATGCTGGCGCTTGTATCAATAAGAACCAAAACTTCCAAATCGGATGTTTCTCCAAGTTCATCGACCACTTCCATCACTTCACCCCTTTGATCAGGGGGGAGTTCTTCAAGGGATGTATTGCTGCCCAAAATTTGCCGCAGCTCCCGATTTACTACTCCTTGCAGTGTCTGCGTCATCGCTTTCCTTGTAACCATCTGAACTGTTTCAGACAATGCTTGCGCATAAACAACTTGACTGATGCCCCCGCCGGCCATTGCAATACCTTCAATCTCTGCCATTCCTTTTTCATCTATCGCATCATTTTCCAACACACCGATCACATTGACGGTAATGCCGTTTTCTTGTGCAAGCGATGCCATGGCTATCGGGTCTTCCCCCTTATTTGAGCAGCCGTCAGTAATTAATAGAATTTGTTTTAATGTGCCTTTTTTCAATTGCATTCCCTCCGTTTCCGTTCGTGGCCTTCGGCCGTTTGACATGCTATCAGCCTCGCCGGATCGGGAGTTTTTTATACTAACTTGCCCCAGATAAACTGGCTGTTTTTTTTCTTACAGGGATTGCCGCCCATTTTGGAACATTTCGTTTTATTTTTGCGGTCAAGATTGTCATATCGTCCTGTATCACTCCTGAACGGGTTCGAATCACCTCTTCCATTATAAGATCAGAGACAGCCTGAGGGTCATCCGTCTGTAACTCTTTCAGCTTTCTTTTCATCCATAGTTCATAATTTTCCACATGCTTCGGGCCTTCAAATACGCCATCGCTCATCATAATGATTAGATCTCCATCCCGAAGCTGCTCGGAGACAACATCGAAATCGAATTCCTCTAATATTCCGATTGGCAAATTGCCAGTTTCAATTTTTTTAATTTTATTCCCCCGCTTGATGAAGCTTGGTGTTGAACCAATCTTCAGAAACTTGGCTTCGATCGTTTTTAGATCAATCATAGCCAGATCCAGAGTTGAAAATATTTCATCATCGGTTCTTAACGATAAGACGGAGTTGATTGATTTTATGGCAACTCCTTCTTCAATGCCTGACTGCAGGATTTTTTGTAATAACTTTAAGGTTTCATTGCTTTCCTTATGGGCCCTCTCTCCGTTTCCCATTCCGTCGCTTATGGCCAGTGCATATTTCCCTCCTCCAAGCTCAATCGTTGAATAACTGTCTCCTGAAAGAAAACCTCCCCCTTTTGCAGCGTGAGCCACTCCTGTTTCAACCACATAAGCCTTGGCCGAACGCAGCGTCACATAATGAAACCCATTTGGATATTCAGCAGCTTCTTTGTTTTGGACAACGACTGTTTCTCCCATGATGTCTGAAATAAGTGGTGCTATCAGTTTTTCGCACTCCCCATTTCCGTACCAATCTGGAATCATTACATCCATATCAATACTGCCGGCTTCCAGGTTGTAAATTTCCACGTGTTCAATATCAATTCCGAAATCCTGAAGGGCATCCAGCAGCGTCTCTTCCTGCTTGTGATGGCTATTCTGCTCGCGCTTTATTTCTCTCGCAAAGTCCCCCATTACTTCCGAAACACCTAAAAGCTGCTCTGCCACAAGCTTCCTGCTTTCCTGTACCTGCCGTTTCAACTTTTGGTTTACTTGGTAAACAGCCAGTTCCTGGTGAATGGCATTCCTCACATTCCCCGCCCTGTTGCAATGTTTTTCCAGCTGTTGATAGACGGGCCTCGGCAGCATCCCAGACTCTTCATCTATTTCATGCATAATACTTTTCATTAAGTCATATGTTTTATCAAAGTTCTCTCCCCAGCATTTGTCCTTTTTGAAGCACATCTGGCAAGTTTTCTCTGTGACATTGCTTAAAAACATATCGAATTCCCGTTCGTCATCAGCGGAATCCTTCCATTTTTCGGGTTCTGAGAAGCTGTCCGAAAGCGCTTCAAAAACAGAAGAGAACTGTTCCACTCTCCGAACAGTAATATCACGAACTTTTCGAGCATACTGCTGCTGATCCTGGATATACTCTGCCGTACCGGGAATATGGCGTGCCAGCTTTTCTATCAATGTAAACGGAGTAAGAAGCAAAAGGATGACAGCGACGGACGATTCATACATTGTCAAGGTCAGCCCGCCGCCTCCTTCTCCATAAATGCCGACAAGCAATGTAGCAACAAGAAGACCAATTGCTGTTCCAGCCCGTTTGCCCTCTTTCAACAAGCCGCCCAACAGGCCCGCAAACGCAAGTAAGCTCATTTGGTAAAAACTGGACATACTTGCCAAACTGAAGATAAGTCCTGTAACCACACCGACCGTAGACCCGACAGTAGCACCTGCCGTAAAAGCAAACAAAATCACAAGATACCTGGATAAAATATGTTCAATGGACAAACCGTAAATGGCCCAGCCGATCGTTCCTGTCATCACAGATGCAAGCATGATAATCAAGCTGATGACCTCTTCCGTCTTTAACGCCTTAGCTCTTTTCCCTGCCGTCAGAAAAGGAGTACTCTGAATAAAGATAAAGACAAGGACCAATGAAAGAGCTGCTTCGACAACGGCCATGAGGGCGTCATAGTTCGTAAATGCCTCTCCATTCCCAGCATAAATAAAAAGGCACTTAGTTAAGAAGGATATAAAGAATACATAATAAGGCATTGCTTTAATCGGCATGGCATGCAGCCTTTCCAGCAAGCGAAAACTCACAAGGTATATGGCGCAGGTGGAAAAAATAAACAATGTATTCCCTAAGGAAATTGTCAGAGATCCAGCCAACAGGCCAAAAAGCACAAGAGGAGCGCTTTTTCTTCTTGTCATAAAAATGGCTGCAAAAAATGGCAAAGCGAACGGAGTCAATTGTGATAAAATCAACGCTCGTCCAAGCAAGATACTTACAATCAGCAACGCGAGGCCTTTTTGAAGAAACAAATACTCCAATTTCTGCTGAAATCTCTTTAACCCCGTTGAAAAATCAAGGTCTGTCCCTTGCAAACTCGCAGTTCCGACGGATTCGACGATACTTTGATCTCCCTTTTCCATTTTTCATCTCTCCCCGAAAATAAATAATTGTTTCTCATTATAAGGGGACAAATCCTAAAACTTTGTCACTTTAAAGGATGTGTACCAAAGTTTCGTTCGACTAAATTGGGCAATAAGATGAGCAATCAGCCAGGAAAGTCGAGCGGGGGAAAGGAGCGTCGAAAGATCCCAAACAGAGGATTCCATGGGTGAGGATTATTGTGGCATTCCGAAAAAAATAAAAAAGCGAATAGAACTTTTCATAGTTCTTTCGCTTTTTATTCTTCATATGGAATAAGTCCAGTATTGTCCATTTCTTCAAATCCAATAGGAACCGTCCAGTCTATATGTCACTCAACGGTGTTTTGCGCTTTATTATTAACTAGCTACAGCGCCTATTGACTAGCAGATTTTTGTGCCTAGGGCACCCCCAAGGTATAGCTTTTCCGAAGAAAGTTATGTTACCCTGTCGTAAAGCTGTGCAGCTTTCCTGCATTAAGCCCTCATGCGCTCCTCCGTCGCCGCGTTTCCTTAATTACATCGGAGACACTCCGGTCGGTACGTCAAAAAACAGGCGCTTTCGCTTTTCTAATAGACAGCAAGTTATCCTCGTCTGGAGCCGCGTCCACCTCTTTTAGACTCGGTGTGGCGCTTTAAAGAAGACAATCGGTCTTCACTATCTTTCAAGAAGCGATTCATCTTTTGCTCAAAACTTTCCTTTGAACGAAAATCATTCGTTCTTCCTTGTCTTGAACGGGAAGGCGGCTGATCTTTGGCTTTCCGGATTGACAGCCCGATTTTTCCATCCTTCTCTACATTTAAGACCTTTACGAGCACTTCTTCGCCAACTTTTAAATGTTCATTGATGTCCTTTACATAATTGTCGGCTACTTCACTAATGTGAACAAGTCCTGTCGAGCCCCCGGGCAACTCAACAAACGCCCCAAAATGAGTAATGCCTGTTACCTTACCTTGTACCTTGCTGCCTACTTCAATCGACATAAAAAAATTTATCCTCCTTAAAGTGTTTACAAAATAAACCTTACTTTATATTATAGCTAAATTTTAAAAAAAGTGTCAATATGAGCTCTTTTAATCCTTTTCCTTGTCTTTTTCCTTAGGAATGTTAAAAATGATTTCGCCTTTATCAGAAAGGAAATATTCACTTCTGGCAAGCTTTGCAATATATTCATCATCATTCAGTTTGACAATCTCGTTTTCGAGCATCAATTGCCTTTTCTCAAGTTTGGCCAATGTTTCCTCCGCCCGGACTTTTTCTTCTTCCTTCGCTTTCAGGGCAGACTCCCTTGAGACCAAAGTTGAGATCAACAGGGTACAAACCACAATGGTAAATATGAGAAAAACGGATAGGCGGCGAACCAACAGTTTCCTTTTCCTAGCTGCTGAACGTGCAGAAACCTCTTGTTCCATCATATATTTATTTTCCAGTGAAGTAACAGTGTTTTTTGGCTTGACACCCATCCATTAACCTCCTATCTCTTTTTTCGAAAAAAATTCATAGCTTTGATGATTATATTCTTGCTGCCTTTTAATTTTCCTGCTATTGTTTTTCGCGATCGAGCGACAAATTCTATCACTGATTCAGGGATGATTTTTTTTAACACCCATACAAATGGCATAAAAACAGTCTTTAGCACCCATTCTACCATTGCCCAGACTATTTTTACAAGAGACAATAACAGGCCGTATATATAGAGAATAATAGTTATCAGCAGAATGCATAGTCCCTTGACTGGCTTGTACACCAATAAATACCCTGTTCTGTAAATCATTTTGGCAATGGCTTTAACCGTTCGGATCAGCGATTCCAGCAGCCTAAGATAGATTTGTTTAAAAAGAGCCTGATAGGCTGAAAAACCGCAAAGCAGCGCCAGAAAAAGATAAAATCTCAACTCTCCATAATTCACCAGAAAAAGAACGTAAAATATAATGATCCCTTGTATCAACCAAAACAGGAGATCATTCAAAAAGACAATCAACCTTTTTCGTGTACCCCGTTTTAAAAACCGCTGGTACGTATCAAGCGTGGCGCCAAAGAGGCTTCCCATGCCAATCATGGCAAGCAGCGTATAAAATTGGACAGGAAGACTCATTTGAACAACTTGCCAAAGAATCCTTTAGCTTTCCCTCCGTCATGATCATCGAGGTAAACAATGTCATAGACTTTTCCTTTGATAGAGACGATTCCTTTATCAACATCCAGGTTTTTCATTTGCAGGCTGTGACCCCTTATCGCCAGAAAGCCCATCACTGTTTCAAGCAAAAACTCTTCATTATCAAAACTTTCTACCTGCTTCACTCCCGTAATATCAATTAACCTGCGTCCCCGCATCACAAGATCATGTTCTGGCACAGTCCCTTTTCCGGCTTGATTTGGTTCATAGTATTGGCTCATCTTCATCCCTCTTTTTCGCACGGATTTTGATACATACTTATGTAACGAGGGATGCGAATAGAACAAGCCCTTTGTAGAAAAGCAGAGTGCGACATTCAGCAACGTACAGACAGAAATCATCCTTTTTCATAAATTAAAAAACCGAGTGCTTCCAATCTGCACCCGATCTTTTTCATTATTCTTCCTCTACCCGCTCTTCTTTCAAGAGACGGTACATATTGGCCGCATCCTCTTTCTTCGTAGAATCCTGAAGTTCCTCCACTTTGACCGTTACAACTTTTTGTCCAAAACGAATCGACAACTCGTCTCCCACCTTCACATTGGAGCTTGCTTTCGCCTGCTGGCCATTAATCGAGATTCTCCCCTTGTCCGCGACTTCCTTGGCAAGAGGGCGTCTTTTGATCAGCCGAGACACTTTTAAAAATTTATCCAGCCGCATCGTTGCCACTTTACTCACCTTCTATTTCTCTTGTTTTTTTGCTTCATTCCAGTACAGTTCCAATTCCTCCAGCGAAAAATCGTCAAATGACCGCCCGCTTTTCTTGACTTTTCCCTCTATAAAAGCGAATCGTCTATAAAACTTTTCATTGGCCGCTTGCAATGCCTCTTCCGGATGGATTTTAGCAAGACGGGCCACATTAATGACCGCAAAAAGCAGGTCTCCCATTTCATCCAATTGGTTCCTCTTGTCTTGTTTCGCCAACTCTGCCTGAAATTCCTTTGTTTCTTCCCATACTTTTTCCATAGCCTCTTCCGCATTATCCCAGTCAAAGCCTACTTTCGCCGCAGACTTTTGAACTTCATAAGCGCGCAGTAAAGCCGGAAGACCCTTTTCGATCTGGTCAAGGAGCGAGCCTTTATTGATTGGCTCTCCTTTTTCCTCCGCTTTGATCTGCTCCCAGTTGACAACAACTTCGTCCGCATTTTCTGCCTTTGTATCACCAAATACATGAGGATGCCTGCGAATCATTTTTTCGGAAATTCCTGCAACTATATCTTCAATGGAAAACATGCCGTCATCCTCGCCGATTTGCGCATGAAGCATGACCTGCAGCAGCACATCTCCAAGTTCTTCGATTATGTCATCAATATCATCGCGGTCAATGGCATCTAGCAGTTCATATGATTCTTCAATCAAATATTTTTTCAACGAAAGGTGCGTCTGTTTTTTGTCCCATGGACATCCTTCCGGACCGCGAAGATCAGCAATAATTTCCCTTAATGTTGAAAACTCTTTTAAAGCAAGCTCCCTCGATGAGACCGGAGGAACATACACACTTGTTAAATTATCTAAAAAAGGCTGCCTGTCCAATTCAAACAATGGGATCGTCCTGATCTTTTCTTTGGAACTTCCTGCTGCCGTTACCACGGTGACTTCGTAATCGTCGGGATATTTTTGCATCAATGTGAGCTTCACATCTGACGCGACCATTTGGTCATATACCTGTGCAACAATGACGTGCTGTGAGATTTGTAGTTCATCCCGCCTCATCATTGTGCCGTCAAGCAGTTGAAAACCATCAATGGGGTCTACGCGGACGGCGGTAAACAATGCATCCAGAAAACTTTGTCCGCCTTCAACCGTCACGTTAATTCCATGATTCCCACTTCTGTCCAGCAACAGCTGGACTGTTTTTTCTGCGATCAGCGGATGCCCGGGGACCGCATAGACGATATCTCTTTTCGATGCTTCATCAAGCAGAAGCTCGGTAATTTCTTCATACACAGCCTTGAATTGATCGTGCATTTCATAAATATGATCAAAAGATTGGTAGGAGATCCCTTCTTTTTCCAGTTGTTTTATAACCGGGTGCTCCTTAGTCCTCAAGAATAAATGATCTGCCTCTTTTAAAAGCCTATAGATGCCTAAGGGAAGCTGGTTCAAATCCCCTGCACCAAGCCCGGCAACTCTAATATTATTCATCATTTTTGCCTCCTTTCTCCTCCAAGCCTGCTGAATCTTTTAAGCTTTGAATAATACGGAATGTGGCTGGTTTCTTCTTCTGTAAACAAGTTCATTCGCATCAAGACAGCCAGATAGACGAGACCTCCGACCAGAACACCTGTCAATGCGGCAACTGTACTAGATAGACGTCCTTGTATTCCCATAAGGTTGAGAACATAAAGCCACCCCTGCAAAACAACAGTCATGGCAACCGATGCTGATGCAAGGCGGACAAATGAATGCCAAAGAACGGACCGAATGGAAAAATAGCTTTTCAATTTCCACATAATCAGTAGGCAGACTACGGATAGACCGATAACTGTCGCCCAAGCGGCGCCAGCCAACCCAAAGGCAGGGACGAGAATAAGATTTCCGAAATACTTGCAAACAGTCCCCAACAATATATATTTAGCTGGAGCCATCATTTGCCCGAGCCCTTGTAAAATTCCCGATATAGTAATAATAACCGACGCTAAAAAAATAACCGTTGCCAAAACAGCGAGGACTCCGGAGCCGTCTTCATTTTTAAACAGCATGATATTAGTCGGCTTGATGATATTCATAAGCCCTGCAGCCGCTCCCAATCCGACAGCAAGGCTTACCTTCAAGGAAGTAGCCACTTTCTTCTGTAGGGCTTCAGTATTCCCTTGTGTCCACGCTGCTGTCACTGCCGGAACAAGTGCCAGTGACAGCGAAGTCGCCGCCACTGTTCCAAGCTGAATAAGCGGCTGGCCCCGATCGAAAACCCCCTTTAATGACTTCGCCTCTTCCATTCCCAAACCTGATTGTACAAGAAGTGAGTACAAGTTTAATGAATCGACCAATTGAAACAAAATTAAAAGAAGACCGCTAAAGCAAATGGCCGTCCCATGCAAAACCACTATTTTTCCTACAGTTAGCAGTTCCCTGACGGAAAGCCGTTGAAATGCAAATATTTTTAAACTGCTTTTCCGAACATAGTGCCCAAGCATGATAAGGCCTGTTAACCCTCCAATAACTGCTCCTGCCCAGGCTCCGCGCCCTGTTTCATAAAGAGAGAAGCCTCGATTGACGAGAAGATAGGAGATGGCCAAGATAGCAGCCACCCTGACAAACTGCTCCGTTACCTGGCTGATCGCCGTCGGAGCCATATTCCCATATCCCTGGAAAGCCCCTCTCCATACGGAAAGAAACGGAAGGAGCAAAAACGGAAAAGCAACCACTTGGATAACAGGTTCGAGCAATGGATCTCCCATCTTGCCGGCAATGAATTTGGCACCGAAAAACACAAATAGGAACAAACTCATTCCAACAATAAGAAGTACAACAAATATTATCTGTAAAATCCGCTGTAAATCTTCTTGCCTTTCTCCGTTTTCCACGACCTGTTTTGCTACAAGCCTCGATATGATAACCGGGAAACCAGATGCAGCCAGTACAGAAGCAATACCGTACAATGGATATACTTGCTGATATATGTAAAAACCTGTATCACCTACGATATTTTGAAAAGGAACACGATACACCGCGCTTAAGATCTTAATGGTGAAGGCAGCCATTGTCAGAATGACAGCGCCTTTTACCAAATGTCTTGAATCATCCGGCAAGCTCTCCCTCGCCTTTCTGCATAATTTCATCCGGAAGCCATTATATCATATATAGAAAGCGGCAGCGTTCCTTTAACGACAGACAGACTGGTGTGGCTCTGACAAAATGGGAATGCCGCTTATCATCGTAAAACCAGACGAGAGCAGGAAAAGACCAGTTCCCAGACGAATAGGCCGATATTGGCTTTTCGGAGGAAATCAGATTTTGAATAAACATCCGTAATATCTCACAATTCAACATAGCAAGATCATTTTTTCCATAAAACAGAATCGGGCTCGGCAAATGCCAAGCCCGCTCCCTGTTATGAATATTAACTCAAGATTCCATTTGTCTCGCCAAAAAACTAGCTGCGGTTTCTGCTGATTTTTGCTCAACTTCACCGATCGTCTTGTCCTTTGAAAAAATAACGACCGCGCCGATAGGGTCACCGCTTGCGATGATAGGAGCAATGGCATACGAGGCAATCTCTTCCTCAACACCCTCCACAAGCGACAGGGTACCGGCTGTTGTTTCCAGCTTTGACGTCCGGTTGTGCATGGCCTGTTCAATCATTTCGCTGTTGTTTTTATTTATATAATCCTTCTTTGAACTCCCGGCTACAGCTATTACCGCGTCCCTATCACAAATCAGGACTGAACTGCCAAGACTATCGTATAATGCTTCGCCATATTCTTTTGCAAAATCGCCCAATTCATTAATCGGGGAGTATTTTTTTAGTATGACCTCGCCCTCGCGGTCTACAAAAATCTCGAGAGGGTCTCCTTCCCGGATCCTGAGCGTCCTTCGAATTTCTTTCGGTATTACTACTCTTCCCAGATCATCAATACGACGAACTATTCCTGTTGCCTTCATCACAAGTTGCCTCTCTTTCATCAGATGATTTCCGGAAAATCCAAATTGAAACTTGAGGGTGCCCGTTATAGGGCAGCCCATTTTTCGTTTTCCTGCAAGAACCTTTTTTAAATTGATTGTCTTGGTTGTTGGAAATAGTATCTTTCAAAAAAATAGGTTCTATACATAAACTGCTCATTTTTGGGTCAAATTTCTTTTTTTAGATTTTTTTCTGATGAATGTGAGTATCCTGTTCGTCAGCATTGGAAGGAAAAAGCCGACGTTTTTACTGACATTCCTGCTCGATCCTGCAACGGTGCCGTAATTGGTAGTCGGGACCATTTCTATCGGTCATTATACAGGCGCTTGCTCTTTCCTGGCCGTATTCAATTCTTTAATGATATCTGTTGCAATAGAAAGCCATTCATCCGTTGACAGCCTGCTGATTTGCAAGGTGATTTTCAATTGGCTGCCCTCCATGCCAAGACCCACAATCCGGCCATGACGATTGGTTACCTCGAATACTTTCCTTCCATCGATCTCATTCGTGCCTTCCTCCGAAAAGTAAATGACGATTTCTCCTTTGGACTGCTTGATCAATTCAAGCTTGATAGACCGGGCGTAGACTTTCATTTCCGCAACAGTAAACAAATAGCCCACTTGCTCCGGGTAGTCACCAAAGCGGTCAATCATTTCTTCCTTGAGCTCATCCGCTTCTTCCAATGACTCTATATTGCGGAAACGCTTATACATTTCAATTTTCTGCTGACTGTCAGAAATATAGGCATCCGGGATATAGGCATCCAAATCCAATTCAACCTCAAAGGATGGGACTGCATCAGCAGGAGTGCCTCCCTTACGTTCTTCAATTGCCTCTTTTAGCATCTGGGAGTATAAATCAAAGCCTACAGAATCAATAAACCCATGCTGCTGTGCTCCGAGCAGATTACCGGCACCCCGGATGGATAAATCCCGCATAGCAATTTTAAAACCCGAACCAAGCTCAGTAAATTCTTTGATGGCCTGAAGTCTTTTTTCTGCAATTTCCGTCAAAACTTTATCTTTCCGGTACGTAAAATAGGCATAGGCCACGCGGTTGGAACGCCCGACTCTTCCTCTTAGCTGATACAACTGAGAAAGCCCCATCCGGTCAGCATCATGAACGATCAATGTATTGACACTCGGTATGTCTACCCCTGTTTCGATGATTGTTGTCGTAACAAGCACATCGAATTCACCGTCCAAAAAGCTTAGAATGACGGATTCGAGCTCCGATTCCCCCATCTGGCCATGTGCGTAAGCAACACGCGCATCAGGAACAAGCATGGAGATTTCCTCCGCTTTCCTTTCAATATCTTCCACACGATTATATAGGAAGTACACCTGCCCATCACGCGCCAATTCACGTTCAATCGCTTCTTTAACAAATACTCCGTTATATTCCATGACATATGTTTGGACAGGAAAACGGTTTTCCGGTGGTGTTTCAATAACGGACAAGTCCCGCACACCAAGCATGGACATATGAAGTGTCCGCGGGATAGGGGTAGCCGTTAAAGTCAGTACGTCCACGTTTGTTTTCAATTGCTTGATTTTTTCCTTGTGGGAGACACCAAAACGCTGTTCTTCATCAACAATAAGAAGCCCAAGATCTGCAAATTTAATATCTTTTGATAAAAGGCGATGAGTCCCGATGACAAGGTCAATTGTCCCGTTTTTCAACCCTTTGGAGGTTTCTGTCTGCTGCTTCTTCGTTCTGAAGCGGCTGAGCAGACTTATATTAATGGGATAGCCGTTAAATCTTTCTTTTATTGTTTCAAAATGTTGCTGGGCAAGAATGGTAGTCGGGACAAGAATGGCCACCTGCTTTCCATCCATAATCGCTTTGAATGCAGCCCGGATTGCGACTTCTGTTTTTCCGTAACCGACATCTCCGCAAAGCAGCCGATCCATCGGGCGTTCTCTCTCCATATCACGTTTGATTTCCGTAATCGACCTAATCTGATCGTCTGTTTCCTGATAAGGAAAAGATAATTCAAACTCCCTCTGCATATCGCTGTCCGGAGAAAAAGCATATCCTTTTGTCGCTTCACGTTCGGCGTACAGCTTAATGAGTTCATCGGCAATATCTTTGACCGATGACTCGACTTTTTTCTTAACCCGCTTCCAGTCATTACCGCCCAGTTTATACATTTTCGGTTCCTTGCCTTCTGAACCGACATATTTCTGGACAAGTTCGATCTGGTCAACCGGGACGTATAAGGTATCATTCCCTTGGTAGGAAATATTCAAATAATCTTTATGGACACCCTTAATTTCTAATGTTTCAATGCCTAAGTACTTCCCGATTCCATGATTGACATGGACAACGTAATCACCGGGGTTCAATTCTGAATAACTCTTGATTCGCTCTGCATTGGACAGCTTTTGCCGGCGTTTCATTTTTCTGGTTTTCTTATTGAAAACTTCTTCCTCTGTCACCACGGCCAATTTTAATGACGGAAGTTCAAAGCCCGTGTTCAAGGAGCCTTTAACAATTTGGATGCCTACAAACTTCCCCGATTCCTCTGCAATAGCAGCTTCTACTCCATAATCGCGCAAAACAGACTGCATTTTTTGGCTTCGTTCTTCATCCGGAGCAAGAAAAACAACCGCCATGCCATTTTTTCTCCAGCGCTCTACTTCTGATGCAAGCAAATGCATCTGGCCATGGAAGTTTTGCATCAATTTACATGGGACATTTGCGATATTTTGAGGACTCGTATTTGGAACGTGCCGTAAAAACAACGACAAATAAATCCTCGGCATCGGAGCCTCCGCCAACAGCTCGTTCAAGGAATGGGCAATTTCCAGATCATGAGTAATTTGCCCATGTTCAAGGACTGATGTGAACCACTCGGCCTCTTCCTTTTCCAGACGTTCATTCATTTCCTGGATCCGGCTCAACTCATCCAATATTAATAGGGCGTCACGAGAAACATAGTCTAGCAAACTGGCAGCCGGATTATAGGCCAATTGCATATATTTAAAAAATTGCTCGGGCTTTTGTCCATTTCTCATTTGCTCAATGTCAGCACCGATATTTTGCATCAACTGCTCTTTTGTTAAATCTTTTTTTACCTTTTTCAATGAACTGCCAAGGCTTTTTTCAAGCTTACCGGCGGCTTGGAAAAGTTCACCCACGCCAACAGGCGACTCCGTTGCAGGCCCTATGACGACATGTGACAGATTTTCCTTTGAACGCTGATCTTCAATTGAAAATGTCCGGATGGAATCGACTTCCACATCAAAAAGTTCAATTCTAATGGGATCATCCTCCGTCAGCGGGTAAATATCCAAAATTCCTCCCCGTATACTGAACTCTCCCGGGGCACTGACCATATCCGTCCGGTTATAACCCATTTGAACGAGCAGCGGCAATTGCTTGTCCAGATCCAGCTCCGAACCAGTTTTAATATGGAGCTGCAGTTTTTTCCATACATCTGAAGGCGGCAATGCTTTTCTTAGCCCTGCCATCGGCACGACAAAAACACCCTGACGCCCAGACACCATATAATTCAGTGTCTCTATCCGCTGTGACCTGAGCTCCGGACTTGCTACGCCAAGTTCGGATGCAATCAATTCATTCGCAGGGTATAAAAACAGTTGATCTTCATCCACTAATTGTGAAAGGTCTTCATAAAGTTTTTGTGCTTGAAGCAAATTATGTGTGACAACAATCAGAGATTTACCCGTTTCATTTACCGCCGCAGCTATTAGCAGGGCTCGTACGGACCCTGAAAGGCCCGCCACAAGTTGTTCGCGGATTCCTTCCTTGACTCCGGCAATCACTGACTGCAGTTCACTTTGCTGTAAAATCAGATTTCGTAAACCACGCATGACTTTCTCCTCTTTCCAGAAAATGGAACGAAGATTCAAACGGAAAAATGCTTTGGTCCAACCAAAGCTTTTAATGGATCAAATAATCATATTGATGCAAGTCGGGGTTGCGTGAGAAAGCTTCGTGGCAATCTTCGCAAATCGCTTGAATATGAAGGTCTCCGTCCGTTTGATATGTGACCATTTCCTGTCTCTCTTGTTCCGTTAGTTTGTGTAAACCCAATTGTTGGGATGGTATTATATGATTTTCAATAGAGCCTAATTTTGCCGAACAATGGCGGCAAAAGTAATGGACAGTCATACCATTCACTCCTCGGCAAGGCAATTTTTACTATTTAGTATGAACGCCTATGCCCGGAGTTATTCATCCATTGGAGTTAAATCGGTTCATAACTTCAAGAAAAGGTTTTTCCAGCCATTCTTCACATGCATCCGCACATGTTTGTATGACAGATTGCATTTCATCCCACTCATCACTTGAGAAGCGTCCCAATACATAATCGGGAACCTTTATTCCCTCCGGCGGTCTGTTAATTCCGATCCGGATCCGATTAAATTCAGATGTACCCAAATGCTGAATGGTCGATTTCATTCCATTATGGCCGCCTGCACTCCCTTTTTGCCTCAGTCTGATTTTACCAACAGGCAAATCAAGATCATCATAGATAACAAGTACATTTTCTACGGGGATTTTGTAATAGTCCGCCAGCGGCCGGATACTTTCCCCTGATAAATTCATATATGTCAATGGTTTTAATAATATGGCTTTTTCACCGTTTTTGTTTATATTGGCAAACAGCCCACTAAACTTGGCATCACTTAACTTTACCCCATTACGGGAAGCCAGCTCATCGATCACTTCGAAGCCGATGTTATGCCTTGTTTTTTCATAACGGGGACCAGGATTTCCCAGTCCAACTATAAGCTTCATCCAACAACACACCCCAGACATTTTCAACAGATGGTTTATTTTTATAATTTTAAAGTGAAAATATTTCACAATAAAGGACTGTCTATCTTTGTACAAGCGGGGAAAAAGCGCAACCGTCTTGGCTGCGCCTATATTCCGTATGATTTATTCCTTTTCTTCCGTATCTGTATTTTCTGAATCAGCGGCTTTTTCCGTCTCTGTTTCCTCTTCCGACGGTTCAGCTTCAACTCTTGGAGCCAGAATTGTTGCAATTGGTTCATCGTCTTCATGGTTAATCGTGATTGGATAATTCCCACGGATTTCACCAATGGAGATTGTATCCCCGATTCCAAGCCCAGAAATATCGACATTGATAATCTCTGGAATTTCATCTGGCTTAGCTGTAACAACAACTTCGTGAAGGATTTGTTGAAGTACCCCTCCGTCTCTTACGCCCTCTGCATCTTCAGATAATTCGACTCGTACATTCGCTTCAATTTCCTGAGACATATCGACGGCTAAAAAATCGGCATGGATCACTTCTTTTTTGATCGGGTCTTCCTGGTATTCATGCAAGATGACATTTAGCTTTTTACCATCAACATCAAGGCTGATAACGCCATTTCGGCCAACCTCGCGCATCGTTCTAATAAATTCACCGTTGTCGATGGAAATAGGGGTATTATCCGTCTTATAACCATAGATAATAGCCGGAATACCTCCCTGCTCCCTTAATTCCCGCAACTGGGAACGTCGGTCGCTTGTCCTTTCTGTTGCCTTCAATACATTAACCATTTAGCACCTTCTCCTAACCTAATGTTGTCAAAAGTACTCTATCCATATTTATACCTTAACATACATTCGGTTAAACCTCTAGGCAGGAAGAAAATAAATTTTCTAACTTATTGAAATTTGCACACTGATTTTCAACATCACAAGCCAGACGCCTCCGAAGGAAGAGGATGCCTTAAGTAGCGCTGGCTTGTGCCGTACTAGGCATCTGCCGATTTTAATCAAACAAAGTGCTTACAGATTTGTTTTCATGTATTCTCATAATAGCCTCTCCAATGAGCGGTGCCACTGAAAGTTCCTTGATTTTATCGATTTTTTTCTCTTCCGGCAATGGAATCGAATTGGTCACAATAAGTTCTTTCAAATCGGAGTTTTGGATGCGTTCAATGGCAGGTCCGGAAAGAACCGGATGGGTGCAACAGGCATAGACTTCTTTAGCCCCGGCTTCCTTCAGAGCATTGACTGCCAGGGTGATCGTACCGGCCGTATCGATGATATCGTCTATCAAAATGGCCGTTTTTCCGTCCACATTACCCACGATATTCATAACTTCTGCCACATTTGGACGCGGGCGGCGCTTATCGATGATTGCAATCGGAGCTTTCAATCTGTCCGCCAGCCTTCTTGCACGGGTAACTCCACCATGGTCAGGAGATACGATCACCAGATCACCATCAACCATTTCTTTTTCTTTAAAGTAATCAGCTAAAATAGGAACACCCATCAAATGATCAATCGGCACATCAAAGAATCCTTGAATTTGTGGAGCATGCAAATCAAGTGTGATGACACGGGTTGCGCCTGCTGTTTCTATTAAGTTGGCAACAAGCTTTGAAGTGATCGGTTCCCTTGCTCGGGCCTTCCGATCTTGGCGCGCATAGCCATAATAAGGCATGACAATGTTGATCGTTTTTGCGGACGCCCGTTTTAACGCGTCAATCATGATAAGAAGCTCCATCAAGTTGTTGTTTACTGGTTCGCATGTTGACTGAATGACATACACATCACAGCCGCGGATGCTTTCGTCAATATTGATTTGAATTTCTCCATCGCTGAATTGACTGACCGTACATTTTCCGAGTTCTAACCCTATTTCCTTTGCAATTTCCTCTGACAGGGTACGATTGGAATTTAAAGAAAAAACTTTCAATGTAGGGTCAAGATATTGGTTAGACATGAAGAGCCTCCATTTATTTTTTAGATTTTAGCTTTTCTGCATAATTTTCTTTATTCACTTGGCGTGCACGTGCGATTGCCAGTGCCGATTCCGGGACATCATCTGTAATTGTAGAGCCGGCAGCAATATAGGCACCTTCTTCGACAGTTACGGGTGCTATCAGATTTGTGTTGCAGCCAACGAATACATCATCGTTTATTTTGGTCAAAAATTTATTTTTGCCATCATAATTGACGGTAATGGATCCGCAGCCGATGTTGACGTTTTTACCCACTTCTGCATCCCCGATATAACTTAAATGTGATGCTTTGCTTCCTTTTCCGAAAAATGTCTTTTTAATTTCAACAAAGTTCCCTATCTTTACCTCGTCTTGTATATCTGAGTCAGGACGGATGTGGGCAAATGGGCCAATCTTGACATTGCTTCCCACTAAGCTGTCAGAAAGGACCGACTGTTGAATAGTAGTATTGTGAGAAATTTCACAATTGTCCACCTCAGTATTGGGACCGATTTTGCAGCCTTCACCAATTTTTGACTTTCCCTGAATGACTGTTCCCGGCAAAATGACGGTGTCGCTTCCAATGACCACATCTGAATCAATGTACGTATTGGCCGGATCGGTAATGGTTACACCATTTTGCATATGTTCCCTATTAATACGGGCTCTCATGATTCTTTCCGCTTCAGCAAGTGCAATCCGATCGTTGACTCCGAGAGTCTCCTCAAAGTCTTCCGTAATATAGGCTGTCACAAGCTCGTTTTTTGCTTTTAATATTTCTATCACATCGGGAAGATAATATTCCCCTTGTGCATTTTCATTGGATACATTGTCAAGAGCCTCAAACAGGGCTTCATTATCAAAGCAATATGTACCTGTATTGATTTCTTTGACTGTCAATTCTTCTTCATTCGCATCTTTATGCTCAACAATTCTTTCGACATCGCCATCTGCATTCCGAATGATTCTTCCATAACCGCTTGGATCCATGGCATGGGCTGTCAATACTGTTGCCTTTGCCCCGGTTTCTTCATGCTGTTTCATCAATGCTGACATCGTTTCTACAGTAATGAGCGGGGTGTCGCCGCAAATGACCAGTGTTGTTCCTTTTTGACCTGCTAACGCATCTTTCGCCTGCATTACAGCATGAGCTGTTCCCAGCTGTTCCTCCTGAATCACAAAGTCACTTTTACCTTGCAGCCGCTCCTTGACCATCTCGGCACCATATCCGACAACCGTCACGATATGATTCACGGCGAGCTGTGAAATGTGATCCACTACATGCTCTACCATCGGTTTCCCGCAAACTGGGTGTAGCACTTTATATAGCTTGGACTTCATTCTGGTGCCTTGCCCCGCTGCCAATACTACAGCGAATCTATTTATCATAAAAGGTCCCCCAATAATTTTTTTCCACTATGAATATAGCCTAAAATTCGCTTTTTTTCAAGAAAAGATCAAAGGACCAAGCACCTGTTCTTCAATTGTATAAACTGCAAAGATTCCAATGAGCTAAAGGATGAGTTTTTTGAGATTGCCTGCTTATCGGATAAGACGACCGCTTATGAAGGCCCTTCGCGCATCCCTGGCTTATGACCTCGAGCTGTTGGAGTCTGGCGGGCACAGACCTTCGATGATACCAGGACGTCCTGACAGGAGGAAGCTTGAAGGCTGCTAATGATAGGGGATGGTCACCCATATTTTAGTGTTTTATAATTTTCTCAAACGAGAAGATAAATAACCTTGTAAAAATTTGGGGTAGAGGGTAATAATTGGCAAAAAATTCCCACAATGAAAAAGAGCCATACTCCGAAGGTAGGCTCTCGATGTTTTTTTATATAAATTAGGAAGCGCCGGCTTCTTCTAATTCCGGTTCTTCTATTTCACCCAAACGGTGGTATTCTGCCAAAACAACATCCTGGATTTTGTTTCTGGTGTTCGAATTGATCGGATGGGCTATATCCCTGAATTCTCCATCGGGGGTACGTTTGCTGGGCATGGCCACGAAGAGCCCGTTATTTCCGTCAATTACACGAATATCGTGAACAACAAATTCATCATCAAGGGTAATTGAGGCAATCGCTCTCATTCTGCCTTCCGTATTGACACGGCGCAGTCTAACATCAGTTACTTCCATTGTGTTCACCACCTTCTCGCTCTAAATAAATACTATATCTATGTATTCAACAAACAACAGGATTCTCCTTCTTTAATTAGAAAAATTTTTTAGAATCTTTCCTATTACTCGAAAAACGCAAGCGCTGTCATTTGTGATAAACCTTTTACTGATAAAAGCCATTAAAGCCCCGGCTAAAAAAACTGAATAGAATCGCCGCTCTATATACGGCGATTCTAATATTATTTTACTAAAGCAATAACTTCCATCTCTAATAATACATCTTTTGGCAGTCTAGCTACCTCAACGCAAGAGCGTGCCGGTTTGTGCTCGGAAAAATATTGAGCATAGATCTCATTGATCGTGCCAAAGTCATCCATGTTTTTAATAAATAGAGTAGTTTTAACAATAGTTTCCAGTGATGCACCTGCTGCTTCCACTACTCCTTGAACGTTTCGGAATACTTGATGCGCCTGTTCCTCAACAGTACTTCCGACAAGCTCGCCCTCTGGCGTCAATGGAATTTGGCCTGAACTGTAAAACATGTTGTTGACAATGATGCCCTGTGAATATGGTCCGATGGCAGCTGGTGCCTTGTTAGTTTCGACTTTGCGCATATGTAACGGTCCCTTCTATAAAAAATTTGTCATTTTAGAGAAATAATTGCCCTGAACTACATTGATCTGTTTTTCCTTTGTATTGACGTCAGTTAATCTGACCAAAGAGATATAATCATCAACCAGCCTTTCTTCCTCATGTTCAGATTCAACCAATACAGCAATACCAGCTACGGAAGCCTGGAATTCTTCCAAAAGATTGACCATCCCGTTGATTGTTCCACCGGCTTTCATGAAATCATCGACAATCAGAACATGCGCCCCTTCTTTTAGGCTTCTTTTAGACAGGACCATTGTTTGGATCCTTTTAGAAGAGCCCGAGACATAATTGATTGTCACCGTTGGCCCCTCCGTCACTTTTGTATCCCTTCTGACAATCACGAATGGAACATTTAAGAAAGAGGAGACTGCCTGTGCAATCGGAATCCCTTTAGTGGCAACCGTCATAATGACATCCACTTTTTTGCCAGCCACTGCTGCAGCCAGATGCCTGCCTACCTCATTTAATGTTTTCGGATCGCCCAAAAGGTCTCCCATATACAGATAACCACCAGGCAATAAACGATCGGGGTCAGCAATGGATTGACAAAGGTTGTCCACAAATTCAGCCGCCTGTTCTTTCTTGACCATCGGAAAGTATTTGACACCGCCAGCAGCGCCCGGGACCGTTTGGAGCATTCCAATTCCCTGGTGCTGAAATATATCATTGATGATGACCAGATCTTCACTGATGGAAGATTTGGCAGACTGGTACCTTTGGGCGAACCACGTCAAGGAAACAAGCTCCCGCGGGTGATTCATTAAATAATGTGTCATATCTACGAGCCGCTCGCTACGGCGAAACTTCATTATGTAACCTCCCGTGCAACGTAACGCGAATATTATTAAAGAAAATATACACAATTGTACGTTTTTAGGCAAGTATGTGATAAAAAGATTTTTGAAAGAGTCTCTTCTTCGTTTTAGTACACAGATAAAAGGGCGGGTGTTTCCGCTTTTCTTATGGTCCAGTTCAAGGTTCCAGGAATCAGCATTCTTCCTATGATAATTCAATAACATCGGCTCAACTGGCAGGACATCCCAGGACCCAGAGTACTTGAAGCTGCCTCAACAGCAGGATCTCGCAGCTCACGCTACACGTCACCTTATGCGGCTCTTTTTACACCCCCAGCATCCTCACTGCAAACACTTGGTCACAAAACCCACGAAGACCATTATATATTCTTTGCAGCCTGGAATCGTGGCGCACTAAGCCGAATACAGTAGGTCCACTACCGCTCATAAGGACGGAATCAGCTCCGAATCTTTCCATTTGCTTTTTAATGTGCAAGACTTCCGGATACATAGGAAGAGTGACACTTTCCAAAGCATTGGCCATGTTCTCGCAGACACCTTCATAATTATTGTTTTCAAGAGCATTGATCATGGCTTTTGTATTTGGGTGGCGTATATTTCCTACATCCAAGTTACGATAAATTTCGGAAGTGGATACACCGATTGCAGGTTTAGCGAGGACTACCCAGCAGGCCGGAGGTGCAGGAAGCCTCGTCACTTTTTCCCCTCTTCCTTTTGCCAAAGCCGTTCCGCCATGTACGCAAAAAGAAACATCCGATCCAATTTCCGAGCCCAGTTCGGCAAGCTCATCCAATGTCAATCCGAGTCCCCAAAGTTCGTTCAAACCCCTTAATGTTGCTGCAGCGTCACTGCTGCCTCCCGCCAAACCGGCTGCAACCGGTATAATTTTATTGATAGATATTTCTACTCCTTGATGAATTTTATATCTTTCTTTCAATAATTTGGCAGCCTGGTAGGCCAGATTCCGTTCATCAGCCGGCACAAAACGATTGCGGGAAAGGATGGCCACATGGTCTTCCCTGATTTCGGTCAATTCCAGGCGGTCCGCCAAGTCAATCGTTGTCATGACCATCTCTACTTCATGGTAACCATCATCCCGCTTTCCCAGCACATCCAAAGTTAAATTAATTTTTGCCGGTGCCTTTACCAAAAGCTTCATTCACACTCACCTGCTTCACTTAACTGAGTAACAAGGCCTCTGGCTTCCTCCCTTTTATACAGAGAAAGGATGATCCTAAGCACCTATTTTCGACTCAATTTATACATAATGTTCATTTTACCACGAACAATTCATGAACTCCAAGAGGGGGTAAGAAATAAGAAAATCGTAAGCGCGGTGGTCACGTGGGCAGATATGACATTTTCGGGGATGGCCGTTCTTCAGCTTATGAGCCTTACGGGGCTAGTTGCGAAATCATGACAGTTAATTTTCTTTCCGAATTTGAAAAGCCGAGGCATTTAGTTGCCTCGGCTTGTGCGGATGGTATTTGTTCATTGTCTTCAGGTTCAAAGTAATCATTCTTCACGATTGTTTGATTGGCCGAGCTGACGTTCTGCCATTTCAATTGCACGCTTCACCATGTTTCCTGCATCCCTGGCCTTAATGCCACCCCATCCTTCTTCCTGGACGACATCATAAAAGCCCAACTCTTTTGCCAACTCCACTTTCAATTGATCCGACATGACTCCTCTTCTTCTTCCCAAAGCCATTTCCCCCTTTACATCCGCTTTTGTATTTTGTGCAGAAGCAAAGCGAATATCCAGGAAAAGTGCAAGCAGGCCGTTACCCTCATGGGAATAGGTGTCCAAGCCGAAAAGTAAAAACAGCAGTAAACCAAGCGGTTTACTGCTGCCCTATTGCTATATTTCCTGATGTTTCATCGTAAAAAGTAAGTTCAACCGTTTCGGTCAGAACATCTGCATAACTGTACGATACCCGTTCAAATGCATTCTCGTCCTGATCCAACTCAACTACAAAAACTGATGGATATGTTTCCGCCAATACACCGGAACGCTCGATTGTTTTCCGACGTCCCCCGTTGGCCTTTAACATTAATCTCTTGCCCAAATTTGAATCAAGGGATTTTTTAATGCTCGCTAATGTTTTCGGCATTTTTTCGCTCCACCTCACTGTTTTTCATTATAGCACGCGGTTGGATAAATGTCAAATAAATCATTTATTTTATCAATGAAGCCTTATCTTTGTCAATCATTTTTTTTCTACAAGAAACCCCTTTTTCCAACATTAGTAGTATAACTCACTAAAAAGATAATATGTACCAACTTTAGAAAAGCTCAAAGACTCACGGTCTAAGCAGCTTACATAAGAAAAATCTGCTGCTTCAACTCTATGGCTTCTCCAGGTCTTAAAAATACAAAAAAAGAAAAGCATTGGCTGAATCCCAATGCTAAACCGGAACATTACTCATCTTCCTCAAGAGAGCTGAACGGCATCCCGTTCCTAAGTACGCCCTTTGTTTCAAGCCCCCCCAGTCCTTTCTGCCCCGTCAGTGTATTCCTCAGGACATCCCATACATTGACCCTTTCTGTAAAAGGGGTGAAGCTGATTTTCGAAACGATATAGACCGGGTCCAATGCATGGATATTGACTCGCTGAGGAGAACTTGCGAAATTTGCACCGGCAAATATAAGCGACTCAAAGTGAGATTGGCAGGCACCGGCAAATATGACAAGCTGATCGAGATGCGGGACTTTTTTCCGTGCTTCCCTCACAGCTTCTACAAAATACCTAGAATGACGATAGGCATTTAAATCTATTTTTTTTCCTTTTGCTTTTGAATAGGCATCATGGCCCGTAATGACAAGAATATCGGGTCGATATTGGTCGATCAGGGACGGTATGTGCTTATACATTTCCTTTTCGTTGCAGTGCACTCCCTTAACTGTGACACCAATTTTCGCATACAATTCCAAACATCTTTTTAAATAGTTCGGATCTCCGTCCAGATGAAGCACACGGCCGGGAATCTGAAAATAATTGTATTCCCTTTTATATCCCTCCGTGGCTGTATATTCCTGCTGGGATCTGACAAGGTCCAGGTCCTGTTGAAATAACTCCCAGGACTGCTCTTCAAGGGATCGTACTTTGGATGATCTTGTCAGCTGCTCTTCCTCTGTAAAAGGGACTAGGTCCTCAATAGGGGCATTAGCGACTAGGCGGTAATCCTCCCCATAAAGGATTGCTGTTGTTTGACCGTC
Source organism: Siminovitchia fordii DSM 16014 = CIP 108821 (assembly GCF_000374565.1). GTDB lineage: Bacteria > Bacillota > Bacilli > Bacillales > Bacillaceae_C > Siminovitchia > Siminovitchia fordii. The sequence goes on from NZ_KB894705.1 coordinate 36,894, forward strand.
AATCTCCTGGATGTCGATAACTCGAAATAAAAGATCACATTGGTGAGACAAGCGGCCGACAATCGTATTTATTGATACCACGGTCGTCAACTCCAATAAACAGCGCTATTTATCTATCTGTCATAGGCTATGCTGTTTACCTGCTCATTGTGTCTGTTTCATTCAGAGTCACCAAACAAGGGGAAAAGGGCATCGCTTAAAGCAGCAAATTCATTCATAGATAAAGTTTCTCCACGCCTTGATGGCTCTATGCCGGCAAGTTCCAGGACGTGAGCAATATCTGATTTTCTTTCCTTCCCATTAGGGAGGCCGCTCGTTAAATTGTTCATCAGCGTCTTCCTTCGCTGTGCAAATGCCATTTTTGCAACTTGGAAGAAAAAGGGCTCATCTTTTACGGACACAGCCGGACGTTCCCTCAGTAGCATCCGAATGACCGCAGAATCTACTTTAGGCTGCGGAATAAAAACAGATTTCGGGACGATCATGACTGTTTCGGCCGTAGTATAATACTGGATCGCAATCGAAAGAGAACCATACTCTTTCGTTCCCGGTTTTGCTGCAATTCGGTCTCCCACTTCCTTTTGCAGCATGACGACAATCCCGCCAATGGGCAGTTTCTCTTCGAGCAGCTTTAAAATGATTGGCGTCGTTACATAGTATGGCAGATTGGCCACCACCATGACCTCTTTTACATCCGCAAATTCATGTTCAATCATTTGATGAATATCTGCTTTCAAAATGTCCCCATGGATAATTTTCACATTGTCGTATGGTGAGAGAGTATCCGCTAAAATCGGCAAAAGGCGCTGATCAATTTCATATGCAACAACCTTTTTGGCCACTCTTGCCAAATGTTCCGTCAAAGCCCCGATTCCCGGTCCGATCTCAATGACACCCGTTTCCTTTGTCAGGCCCGCATGCTCCGTTATATTTCGTAAAATATTTGGGTCGATTAAAAAGTTCTGTCCCAGGCTTTTCTTAAAAGAAAAACCATATTTCTCCATAATTTCTTTCGTTCTAACCGGTGTTGCGATATCTTTTTGCATTATTGCTCTTCCTCCCATAGTACGTGTTCGAGAGCCTCAGCAAACTCCTGTGAGGATATTCGGAACATCATCAGCCGTTTGTGCAACTGCTTTCCATTCGTATAGCCTATCTTCAACAGCTCGCCAAGCCTTTCCCTCCGGCCTGCGGCTTTTGGTCCTCCAATTAAGCCTGCATCAATCAAGTCTTCTCTGGTAATGTTCTCTTCATTGGCCTCCACCATGAGATGGGCATCCTTCAAAGCAATGCGGATCGCTTCAGGTGCAGCGTGCTCTACACCGATTCCACGCCCATTATGAGCCCTTGCCGCTTTTTTATCGATAAAAGCATGTTTGCAATCAGGTACATGCTCAGTGATGGTCTTACGGATTTTTTCTCCCGGGAAATCCGGGTCAGTCAAAATAATAACACCTCTTTTTTCATGGGCCAATCTGATTTTCTCCAACGTCTCTTCGGAAACGGCCGAGCCGTTCGTTTCGATTGTATCTGCATCCAGCGCCCGCTGGACAGCCCGTGTATCATCTTTTCCTTCTACTACGACAATTTCCCTTATTTTCATGTTTCCTCCGGTAAAACAGTTTTACTATTGTCTTATTATAACCCGCTTTATAAAAGAAAAGCGCAAGGCGAATTTTGATGGGGAGTTCTTTAGTCACCACAGCAAAGAGAACGACTTAATTACATTCTGATTAGCATCCTTAGAAAATACATGTCATGATGTTCTCCAGCTTTCTCGACTACACTTTAACCGCAAGGAGCACCTCATCTTTGAACCATCTTCCTTGCAATTTGTGACCTCATGCCGATGGCTTCCCGATGACATAGACTTCCTGTCCTTCGGATAGTCCTAATACGTTCTCATCCGAATTGAATGTCTAGTCTAATTCTATACTTTATTTACTTTTGAAAAAAGGAAAAGCAGAGGAGTATTCTCCTCTGCTTAGTCGATGATACGCACTTTTACACGCTTTCTGCCGAAATTGCTTGCCTGTCCTTTTGATTGGACATGAACGTCGATCTTGTTTCCTTTGATTGCTCCGCCCGTGTCCCCCGCCACAGCATAGCCGTATCCTTCTACCCACACTTTAGAGCCTAAAGGAATGACACTTGGGTCCACTGCAATTACTTTTGCGCCGGGGTTGTTACGTAAATTAATACCGGTGGAAGTGACACCTGAGCACCCGCCGCAATCCGCTGTATAAGCCGTTGCATTCATATATATTTCTTTCCCTTCATTTGCAGAAGGTGAAGGTGCAGCTTGGGAAGCAGCCGAAGAAGATTTCTCTTGTGAATCCGGGGCAGGAGTAACTTTCGTTCCAACAGCAACAATTTTATTTTTGCTCTCTTTTATTTTTTCTTTGGAAACTAATGAACGTTTGACTTCTTTTCCGTTTTCTTTTACTACTTCAAACTCTTTCTGGATAATACCCTCTTGACCCTCTTGAATGACCTTTTCGGTTCCCTTCTCAAGGTTGCCATCTTTCTCTGTAACAATGTCAAAATCGATTGGCTCTTCAACTACATCGGTGACTTTTTCTACTCTGATGACATCAATAGATTTTTCAGGAGTGACAGTTGCATCCAATTCTGGCTGCACTCGGTCCAACTCTCCCAGTTCTACATCTTGCTGTTGTAAAAAGTCAGCGACCGTAGTCGAAGTGGTCCATACCTTATCTTTTTTCGTTCCATTATGTAAAACAACCTGAAACGCTCTTTCGATTTCTATTGTCATGTTGGGAAAGATATTTTTTGCGGGCGCTATATTGATTTTATCATGTTCGCCAAGCTTTATATCTTCTTCATTTAACAGCTGCTGTACTGTTTTGGCTGTGGTCAGGACTTTCTTTGATTCATCCCCGTCCATCAGTGTGACCGGCTTTGCAGGCTCCCAGATAAGAGATTGATTGTTTTCAACTACTGAATTTGGCTCATGTGAAAGATAATCAGAGTCTTTTATATTGACATCCAGTTCTTCCAGCATTTCGCCAACCGTTTCGGCATGTGTTTTTACTACAACCTGCTCTCCATCAAGTGTAACAGCAACCGTTTTTTTCGTTCCTTCAGTAATTAATATCATAAGGGTGGCAGTGAAAACAAGAAAACTTGCCACTGCCAATCCTAATTTCCTTCGACTTCTTAAATCTGTACTCAAGAAAAAACTCCTCCTTCTTCCCCAATAAGCCATTGCCTTTATCGGCATGAACGTGATGAAGAAGTAAAATTTTATTATCATTAGTCATTCATTCTATGCCGAACAGTTTCTTTGCATTTTCTGTCGTCTTCTGTGCAACTTCCTCAAAGCTGATTTCCTTTAGCTCGGCAACCTGTTCAGCAACCAGCTTGACATATGCCGGTTCATTCCTTTTTCCCCGATAAGGATGTGGAGCCAGATAAGGGCAGTCCGTTTCTATCAACAGTCGGTCAAGTGGAACCTCTATAGCCACTCTTTTCGGCTTTTTGGCATTTTTAAAAGTGACTGGTCCGCCAAGTGAAATGTGAAAATTCATTTCAATACACTCTTTGGCGGTTTCTGCGCTGCCACTGAAGCAGTGCATAATACCCCCGACTTCCTCGGCGTTTTCCTCCCTTAAAATTTGAACAACATCTTCAGTCGCATCACGGTTATGTATGATGATAGGAAGCTTTAACTTTTTGGCAAGGCCGATTTGCCTGCGGAAAACTTCTTTTTGAACATCATGAGGAGATTTATCCCAATGATAGTCAAGCCCCATTTCACCGAGCGCCACAACCTTTGGGTTAGCGGCCATCTCTTCAATCCAGGCAAGGTCTTTATCAGTCATATCAATCGCGTCCACTGGATGCCATCCAATGCTCGCATAGAGGAAATCATATTCCTTCACAAGGCTGATCGCTCTTTCTATTGTCGGCCTGTTGAAACCGACAACGACCATATAGGAGATACCTGCCTCCTTGGCGCGCTCGATCACTTCCTGAAGATCTTCGTTAAACTGTTCATCATTTAAATGGACATGTGTGTCAAATAGCATGGCTCAATCTCCTTCAATAGAGTATAAAGTAATTTAAAGTAACATAAGTCACAGCAAGCTAACATTTAGATTACAAAAAAAGAACATAGAGAAACGGCTTAAACTCCAAGTTTAATTAGCCATACCCTCTATGTTATCAACGATTGTATAATTGACGGAATATTCAACTACATTAAATTTAGTTTACAATTGCTCCGTTAGGAAGGCTTTGATCTACAGATGCAAGCGATAAAACGCCGTCTTTTTCCCCAGCAAGGATCATTCCCTGCGAAAGTTCACCACGTAATTTTACCGGTTTTAAGTTCGCAACGACAATCACTTTTTTCCCGATTAAATCATCTGGCTGGTAAAATTCGGCAATCCCTGAAACAACCTGTCTCTTTTCATATCCGAGATCAAGCTGTAGTTTGAGCAACTTGTCCGCTTTTTTAACCGGTTCGCACTGGATAACCTGTCCTACTCTTAATTCCACTTTCCTGAAATCATCTATAGTGATTTCTGGGGTCTGCTCCATATTTTCTTTTTGCTCTATTTGTTTTTCTTTTTCCGGAGCAGCAGGACCCTTCATTTGATCTTTAATGTATTGAATTTCCTCTTCCATTTCAAGTCTCGGAAAAATTGGCTTTCCTTTGGATACAACTTTTGTCTGGGAAGGGATATTACCAAACGCTTCTAGGCTTTCCCATGTCTGGAATTGCTCGTCTGTAATATTAAGCTGGTCAAAAATCTTTTTCGGCGTTTGAGTGAGGAAAGGCTGTAGTAAAATAGCTGCCCTTCTGAGTGACTCCGCCAAATGAACCATTACACTGCCTAATTCTTCCCGTTTCTCTTCATCTTTTGCGAGCATCCAAGGCTCTGTTTCATCAATGTATTTATTTGTTCTGCTGATGAGTTGCCAAACGGAAGAAAGGGCTACAGAAAACTCCATATTTTCCATTGCTTCTTCATATTTTTTAACTGCTTCGGTGTTCATATCAAGGAGTTCTTGGTCAAACGGTGTCACATTCCCTTTGTATGAAGGAATTTCTCCATTAAAATATTTGTTGATCATCGCAACAGTTCTGTTCAATAGGTTTCCAAGGTCATTGGCAAGGTCATAGTTGATTCTTTCGACAAAACCTTCAGGAGTGAATACACCATCAGATCCGAATGGCACTTCCCTCAATAAATAGTAACGGACTGCATCCAATCCATAACGGTCAATCAGCATGACCGGATCGACAACATTCCCTTTGGATTTGGACATCTTTCCATCCTTCATGAGCAGCCATCCATGGGCAAATACCTTTTTCGGTAATGGCAAATCGAGCGCCATGAGCATGATCGGCCAGTAAATGGTATGGAATCGAACAATCTCCTTTCCAACGATATGGACATCAGCCGGCCAGTATTTTAGATATTTGGAATCATCATCTGATCCGTAGCCAAGGGCAGTGATATAGTTGGTCAGTGCGTCAATCCAGACATAGATCACATGTTTCGGATCCCCAGGAACTTTTATGCCCCAGTCGAATGTCGTCCTGGAGACTGCCAAGTCTTCCAGCCCAGGTTTGATGAAGTTATTGATCATTTCGTTTTTTCTTGATTCGGGCTGGATAAAGTCAGGATTCTCTTCATAATATTGTAGGAGCCTGTCTACATATTTGCTCATTCTAAAGAAATAAGATTCTTCTTTCACAAGTTCTACTGGCCGCCCGCAGTCAGGGCAGTTTCCATCTTTAAGCTGCCGCTCTGTGAAGAAAGATTCACAAGGTGTGCAATAATATCCTTCGTATTCATCAAGGTAAATATCCCCTTGGTCCAACAGCTGCTTGAAAATCTTTTGGACTACATCCTTATGGCGGTCTTCGGTTGTACGGATGAAATCATCATATGAAATATCAAGCTTCTTCCATAATTCCTGAATCCCGCTTACAATCCGATCAACATATTCTTTAGGCGTGACATTATCCTTATTTGCCTGTTTCTGAATCTTTTGCCCATGCTCGTCCGTTCCCGTCAAATACATGACATCAAAACCGCGCATCCGCTTATAACGTGCCAATGCATCACCCGCTACAGTCGTGTAAGCATGGCCGATATGCAAATTCCCGCTCGGATAATAAATAGGGGTTGTCAGATAGAATGTTTTGAGTTTTTCTTTCACCATGTTTCCTCCCTCTTGCTAACAGGATGCCATTTATAACATGCAAACCCACTCTTTGCATCTTGTCCTCATCTACACTAAAAATATACGTGAAATCAACGATTCCTGCAACTGTGCCTACTACTAAGGGAACACGAAAATTGGTCCATTGAATGTTTATTTAATTTAATGGATACGAATACGTAGGAATTTCTATCTAAAAATTTGACATTTTTTTTAACTTCTAATTGACGGGAATGGGAAAGACTGGTACGATAAATCTGATTATAAATGTGACAAAAAGTATATTTTTGATATAAAGACAAGTTTCTTTGAGAGGAGAAAAGTAGTATGAAATCTACTGGAATTGTGCGAAAAGTCGATGAACTCGGGCGGGTAGTCATACCTATTGAATTAAGGCGCACCTTGGGTATTGAAGAAAAAGACGCACTGGAAATTTACGTAGATGATGAAAAGATCATCCTGAAAAAATATAAACCGAGCATGACTTGCCATATTACAGGCAATGTATCTGATGAAAATGCCTTTTTTGCAGGGGGCAAATTGGTCTTAAGCCGTGAAGGCGCAGAGCAATTGATACAGGAAATCCGTGATTCTTTCAATTTTGATAAAGTGAATAGTTAATAGAATAAGAAAAGCCCCTTCAATGTAATGAAGAGGCCTTTTTTATTTCTGCCTGTACTATGCAGACGCTTTCGGCTTTTCTAAGCAAATACTTCCGTCCACTCGTCCCTGCGGGCAAGCATTTTTTTTGCAAGTTCTTTGGCACCCTCTAAGGAATGGCTTGCCGCCCAGCCGCATTGCACTTCATTGCAGGCGGGAACTTCAGTTGCAGTCAATACATCCTTCAGAGTTTTTTCCAGAATATTTAAGACGTCTTCGTAATCATCGTGATTAACAAGGGATAAATAATAACCGGTTTGGCAGCCCATTGGGCTGATATCGACGATTTTATCCGAATGGTTTCTACTGAATTCCGCCATCATGTGTTCCAATGAATGGATCGAAGGCATTTCCATATGATCCTTGTTTGGCTGGCAGAAACGAATATCGTATTTACGAATGATATCACCATTTTCCCCTTCCACAATACCCGCCAGACGGACATATGGAGCCTTCACCTTCGTATGATCCAAATTGAAGCTCTCCACATTCATCTTTTGTTTGGTCATTCATTTTCTCTCCTTTTCTCAGCATCCATCAGCCACACAAAGGTATTCATTTGATTAAATGTGACCTGGAAGCCGTTTTCTTCAAATATTTTCTTTAGAACTGGAATGGTTGTGTAATACTCCGTCTGCAAATCAACTGCTAGACGATTATAATTGTTTCGTAATGCTTCTTCTATTATAGCCTGTTTGGCTGCTTCATTGATAAAAACTGTATCGGCAAAGACAATTTTTCCGGATTCATTGAGTATTTCGCTATATAAGGCAACGGCCTTCCTTTTCTCCTCATCCGTCAAATGATGGAAAGCATACGTACTGGCGATCGTATCCGGTTTTTTTTCAGGTATGGGGAAAGTCAAAAAGTCCCCCTCGACAATCGTCACGTTCGGAATCTTTTCTTTCGCTCTGTTTCTCATTCCTTCCGAGGGCTCTATACCATATATTTCGAAGCCATTTTTTATAAATTTCTCGGTCAGATTTCCCGTCCCGACTCCAAATTCAACTATATATCCTTTTGATCTTTTTGCAACCTCATCAAGAATCTGTTCATAACAGGCAAATACTTCTTTATATTCAACATCAGTTCCTCCAACAGTTTGATCATACGTTTCGGACCAGGCATCAAACAGATCATTGAAATTTTTCGCCATTTTTATTCCACCCTTTTCTTATAAAAATAATCGGAATTAAGTTATGACTAAATTTATCACTTGTTTTTTAAAAAATCAAGTTAAAAACAAAAAGAATGAGCCCTTTTTAAAACGGACTCACCTTATCTGCCAATGATATGATATGCTTCATAAACCTCGCGTTTGGGAAGCCCTCTGTCGCTTGCCGTCCGCTTGATGGCCTCTTTTGATGTAAGATTTTCATGCTCAATATAATATTCTACGTGTTCTTTTAATCCGAGCGGTGCCCACCATGGTGGACCTTCCCCGGAATCCGGATCACTGTTCCCTTCCACAACTATGCAGAATTCTCCACGGATCTCTTCTTCATCAGCCCAACCCGCGGCAGATGAAATGGTTCCACGCAAAAATTCTTCAAATTTCTTCGTCAGCTCCCTGCATAGAACTATCTCACGATCTCCCAAAATATTCAACATATCTTTTAACGTATCCTTCAATCGGTGCGGAGCCTCATAAAGAAGTATCGCACCACCCTGGCGTTTTAATTTCTCAAGTTCCGTTTTCCTTTCTTTTTTCCCTCTTGGCAAAAAACCGTAAAAATAGAAAGGCTGCGGATCGATGCCTGAAGCGACCAAAGCAGTCAACGCGGCATTTGCTCCTGGGAGAGGTACAACCGCTATATCCGCTTCAATAGCAGCCTGGACTATTTCATATCCGGGATCTGATATACAGGGCATGCCCGCATCGCTGACAAGCGCTATATTATCCCCTTCTAACAACCGCTCGATAAGCTGGCGGCCGCTTGTTTCCTTATTATGTTCATGATAGCTGGCAAGTGGTGTTGAAATGTCAAAATGGCTGCATAGCTTTTTTGTGTTCCGCGTATCTTCGGCAGCAATCAGATCGGCTTCCTTCATCAGGCGAATTGCCCGGAAAGTCATATCTTCCAAATTGCCGATCGGCGTCGGTATTAAATAAAGAGTCCCTTTAAAAGTCTGTTCATTGCTTTTCTGACTGCGCATTTCGTTCACCGGCCTCATATAAAAATTGTTCTTTTTTTGACCGCGTCAGCTGCTTGAAAGCATATTCCGCCTTTAGCGCCTCGCCTTTATTCTCAAATTCTTCCACATAAATCATCGTTACCGGTGTCCTCGTCCGGGTATATTTGGATGCCTTGCCTTTGTTATGTTCGCAAAGTCTCCGGGGAGGATCGACCGTGTAGCCCCCGTAGTACGAGCCATCCCTGCATTGCAGCACATAAAAATAATGCCTATTCTTCTTTTCCATATAGAATCTCTCTTATTTCCGGGGTATACTCGTTTTCTTTATCGTAAACAAACAGGGGCGGGAGCGCCTTCAGGCCTGAATTACCATTTTTGATCCCTTCAACTAAAATCGTATTCGCTTCCTTCCCTGCCTTCGGGTAAACGAATCTGAGCCTTTTCGGTTCCAATCGATACTGTCTCATAAGGGTCAATATGTCCATCAGCCGCTCCGGCCGGTGGACAAAAGCCGCTTTGCCTCCTTGACGGAGAAGCTGGCTGCTTGTTCGTATGACATCTTCAAGCGAACAGAGAATCTCATGGCGTGCGATGGCCAAATACTCATTTTCATTGATAATGGATGGCTCTGCGGAAGTAAAATACGGCGGGTTGCATGTAACTACATCATATTTTCCATGGCCAAGCGTTTGGGAAATCTCTTTTACGTCACCATGTATCATATGAATCCTATTTTCCAGTCGGTTATACCTGATGCTTCTTTCAGCCATATGATAAAGGCGTTCCTGAATTTCCACACCTGTGATGGTTGCTTTTGTTTTATTGCTCAATAGGAGGGGGATCACCCCGTTCCCACTGCATAAATCCACAATATTCCCTTTTTGAATCGGTACATAGACGAAACGTGCCAATAGTACAGCATCAAGAGAAAATGCGAACACAGATGGGCTTTGGATGATTCTTAAGTTTTCCGCCAGCAAATAATCCAGGCGCTCGTCGCCAATCAAGTCAGTCATATCAAACACTCCAATACAAAAAGCGGAAACGCCCTGATCGGCCCCGAAAAGTGAAAGTTGTTTCCCAAAAAAGAATTTTTTAGTCACCTTGGGGGGAAATACAGCTTTTGACTTGACGAGCCGGGCGTTGTAGCTGGATTTAATACAATGATGAAGATTTTTTAGTATCTATACAATAAAATAGCCTTCCCAATTCGAGCAGGAAGGCCTTATATTAAACAATTTATTTTTTATTCAAAAAGGAAAGGCAGAACAGGCAGTCTTCGTCCCTTCGCGGGCTGCCAAAGTGAACATTGCAAATATGGAAGCCTTCTTGATAAAGGCGGGCCAGATTATCATAGCCCTCTCCAATATCAGTTTCATTCATTTGATCAAAAGCCGAGCGCTCGTCCTTCTCTCCATCGGGCAGTATGAGACCGGGCTTTTCCATCCCTTGATCCAGATGTCGGCGCAATTGGTCATTTTCCGACTTTAACGCATGGTTTTCTTCGATCAGTTCGACCAAATACTGCTTCAGCTCACCAAGCTGTTGATACAACTGGCCGATCTGCATTTCCATATTGCTTACCGAATCGAAGAACTCCTTTTTATCCTTCACCTTACCACCTCATTATTCCGTGGCCTGTACAGACGTCACACTTTCACTCATAATCTCTTCCAGTGTATATTCCAAAACCCGTTCTTGATCAGACAGCTCCACTTGCATAATGCGCTCCAGTATATTTAAACCGACCACTCTTCCAGAACCGTTCGGTGTATGGATGATCTCACCCACATCAGGAAGTGCAGCTTTTGCCGCTTCATACTCATCATTTTCATACTTCAAACAGCACATCAACCTGCCGCACAAGCCGGATATCTTCGTCGGGTTTAAGGAAAGATTTTGATCTTTGGCCATCTTGATTGATACAGGTTCAAAATCTCCCAAGAAAGTAGAACAGCATAGCATACGCCCACACGGACCAATTCCGCCAAGCATTTTCGCTTCATCTCTTACTCCAATTTGCCTAAGTTCAATCCTTGTTCTGAATACGGAAGCCAGATCTTTTACAAGTTCACGGAAATCAACACGCCCGTCAGCTGTAAAGTAAAAAATCACCTTATTGCGGTCAAATGTGTATTCTACATCGACAAGTTTCATATCGAGCTGATGCTCCAGAATTTTTTCCGAACAGACTTGGTAAGCCTCATCAGCCGCTTCCTTGTTCGATTTCACATTTTGATGGTCCTGTCCATCTGCAAGCCGGACAATTTTCTTTAATGGAAGCACTACATCGTTTTCGCTTACCTGTTTCTTTTCGGTCACAGCTTTTCCAAATTCAATGCCGCGTGCGGTTTCCACGATAACGTAGTCACCTTTGCGGACCGGATGATCCATCGGATCGAAATAATATATTTTACCGGCTTTTTTAAACCGGACTCCTACTACGTTATACAAAAGAAGGTCCCCCCTGCAAATTCAGCACAAGCTGTTCCATTAACAGCTGAGGATTCATATTTGCGTGTAATTTTCTTTTGGCTTCCAAGATTGCAGTCATTTGTTTCGACAGCCGTTTCATTGAGGTCTGAAGCGCATCCTTTTCAAGCGTCTGCCGCTGATCAGGATAGACGAGCTGCCGATCCTTCCCCAATTGTATGTTCAGTATATCTTTATATATATATAATAAAAGAGACAATCCCAGATCATGCTGGGCTTTCTCTTTAAAATGCCCCATCCAGTCCATTTGAAGTGATGTCATAGCATAGAGCGGATTTTCTTTAAGCACTTCATATAATTTTAACACTATTTTTCTAGCTTGTGCAAACCAATCATCATCATTCAGCCTCACAGCTTCCCCCAGATCGTTTGTGAGGGCGGCCAGAAGGGCCGCTTTTCCTTTCGGCACACCTGCTTGTTCCAACTTTTCGGCAAAAATTTCAGGTCCCAATGGATAGAAAGGTACGGATTGACAGCGTGATATGATTGTCGGTAATAGCTGTTGCGGCTGTTCCGTGACAAGAACGGCCGTTGTTTCAGAATGAGGCTCTTCTAAAAATTTCAATAAGCTGTTGGCAGCCTGAACCGTCATCTTTTCAGCGTCTATAATAATATACAGCTTCCTCTTTGACTCCATACCTGATTTGCTAAATTCTGTTCTCAATGAACGAATTTGATCTATTTTAATGGAAAGCCCGTCCGGTTCGACGATATGGACATCCGGATGGTTTCCGCTTTTGATTCTTTTACAGTTACCACATTGTCCGCAAGGATTCACATCCTGTCCATTTTCCTCACAGAACATACTGGCAGCCATTAACAGGCTGCCTGCTTTCTTCCCGGTTCCACGCTCACCTTCAAACAAGTAGGCGTGGGCTACCCGGTGATGGACCAGGCTGTTTTTTAAGAGCCTGGCCGCAATTGGCTGCTCCTTTTCTAATTGATCCCAATTCATATCTTCCGGTATTCACCCGCCTACGTATATAAATGGATCAGCAGCCCTTTTATCTCGCCGATTCTTCCTAAAATGTCTATGGACTGCTTTTCATTCTTTAAAACTTCCTCCGTCAATTCAACCAATTTCTCATCAATCAGTTCAACCGTCTGAAGGACTCTTCCTTCTGCAAACCTGTTCCAACTGTGTGACTGCTTAAGTTCCATCCCAGTTTCGACCGTTTCCTTCACAAGCTGCTTCACAAGTGTTTTATATTTGACTAAGTCTTGGAAATTCCTTGATTTTCCGAGCCTCTCCCCTGCCGTATGCACATCCATGAACAATTTGTCGAGCTGTTCTTTATACAGCTGGATTTCCTGGCGTGTAATAACTTCGGAAAATTTTGCCCCGGTGCTTCCAGATTTGGGAACAGAGGAAAGTTGCCCCGTTCTTGATCCAGCCACATGATTTACTTTCATGGACGTCTCCTAAAACTGGTGGAACTGCTCGATCGGGAGAACAAACACGGTTGCTCCTCCTACCGATACTTCCACTGGATAAGGAATATACGAATCAGCATTGCCCCCCATAGGAGAAACTGGTGCCATCAACTGTTCACGTGACTTGCAGCTTTCCCTTATGACCTCAAGCGCTTTCTCGACGCGGATATCTTCTGTACCTATCATGAAGGTCGTATTTCCGGACTTCAAGAAACCGCCAGTTGTTGCCAACTTTGTTGCTCTGAAGTTATTTTCAACCAATGCATTCATAAGACGGTTGCTATCCTGGTCCTGAACTACAGCCATAATTAATTTCATTTGGCTCACTCCTTATATTAAAAGTGAAAAACAAATTTGTTATTATTCTTATTATATCAGCTAATCGCATATGTGACATTGTTATTCGTTTATCTGGGTAACCACTTTCCGTTAAAAATGACATTTACTTTTTAAAATCAGCCTTTATTCAGCATTCCAGCTTGTATTAACTGCCCATCAATTATCTTTCTCACCTTTTGATACACCGAATCGATTGGCGCAGCGGCGTCGATTGAGATTATTCGATCAGGGAATTTTTGCAGCAATAGATGGTATCCTTCCCTTACTTTATGATGGAACTCTGCCTTTTCCAAATCAAGCCTGTTCACTTCCCGCCCTGCATTCTCGGCAATCCGCTTCAAACCAATTTCCGGATCTATATCAAAATACAAAGTGGCATCCGGCATGGCACCTTGAATGGCAAATTTATTGATGGTATACACTTCATCAATTCCAAGCCCTCTTGCATATCCCTGATAGGCGAGGGAACTGTCAATAAAGCGGTCACACAGAACAACTTTGCCCTCCTGAAGCGCCGGCAGAACCTTTTCTGTTAAATGCTGGCGGCGGGCTGCAGCATATAGCAAAGCTTCCGTCCTTGAATCCATCATCGTATGCTTCTTGTCAAGGATGATTGTCCTAATTTTTTCCGCAATGTCGATGCCTCCCGGCTCTCTTGTGGACAATACTTTCACCCCATCTAAAGACAGGTCTGCAGCCAGTTTTTCAATCATTGTTGTTTTACCCGCCCCTTCAGGCCCTTCCAATGTGATAAACAATCCGCTCATCAAAATTTTTCCCCCGATCACATATGTTTACAGCGTATAGTATAACATGGGATACGATTAAATATAGTGACCGTTATCTGTCAGGATTAGCTATATTTTATCCAAAAATACAAAAAACCAGGCTTCCATAAGCGGCAGCCTGGTTTTAGGTGACAATTTTTGTTTCTTTAATGACCTTCATCTGTTCAACATAATATTTGTATTTCGGGTCATCAGTATCTGTTTGGATTATCTCCTGCTCACAGCCGGCACAAATAAAAGATGTATAAAGATGAATCCCCGTATCCTGTGCTTTTTTGCATATTATGCATCTTTCCATCTCTCCACCTCCACACATATTTAGTATGTCCACTGCAGGATAATTGCATACACAATTAGCAACATTTGAGCAGTTAAAAAACTATTTGTTTCATTCTATGCCCAGAAAACCGATGCCGTGTTTGTCTTGTGCTTTTTTCCAAAAGAAAAATGAAACATCCGAAACTAACGGATGTTTCATGCAATAATCCATAATTGGATGACTGACAAAGCAGCAACCCCCGGCAGACCGAGCAGCCCCGAAATGGCTGCAGTCACAAAGTTGATTGGAATATACAGCCCGAATTGATTCCCGAAAGCATTTAAAAAAAATAGAAACAGGGCGCCGATCATCAATTTTATAAATGATTGGCCGACCACTTTAAATACGCTCCCCGGTTTTACCGCCATCAGTAAAAATATGATCAGGCCGATAAGCGAAGAAATAATCAAGATTGAATCCAAGCGTTCCCCCTCCTGCCCTCACGTCCTTCCTTAATATTGTATGTAAGGATTGTCCAAAAAGAACATTAAGAACCTCAAGGCCACAAGCACAACATAAATTAGAGGAGACAGTTCTCCATCCCCATAGCAAAGCAGCGACTTTAATCAATCCATGATGCTGTATGCAGCTTTGCACGAGGGAAAACATACGCTTTCCCGAATAGGCTGTGCCGCGGGAGAACATTCATATTGGAGATGATCTTGTTTAACTTGATCCTTTTGCCGATAGCAGCTGAAGGCCAATAATACCTATTTTTTTCCTATAAAACTTATTATAATTTTTTCTTCGTAAACGAGAGATCATTGATTTTTTATTGAAATTTTTCGTTTCTTTGCTTCCTTGAACAGAAAAATATACTTCGCCTTTGCCAATAGCATCTGATACTGCAATTCATCATTTGGCTCGTAGCTTAATTTGAGCATATCGCTCTTTTGATCCCATTCTTTTTTTACATTTCCCATAAGGTCAATTAACCTATGATCAAATTCTTTACGCAATTTATGTTTCCGGAACATATGGGACCTCTCCTTAAAGAACTTCTCTTCGGCCTTCCAACGCTTTTGAGAGAGTCACTTCATCTGCGTATTCAAGATCTCCTCCGACTGGCAGACCATGGGCAATCCTTGTCACGGTGATGCCCGACGGTTTTAGGAGACGGGAAATATACATGGCCGTAGCTTCCCCTTCGATATTCGGATTTGTCGCTAAAATCACTTCCTGGACAGTTTCATCCTGCAGCCTTTTCAGCAGATCAGGAATATTGATGTCTTCCGGCCCGATGCCTTCCATCGGGGAAATGGATCCATGAAGAACATGATACAGACCGTTGAATTCTTTCATTTTTTCCATGGCGATGACATCCTTTGGCTCCTGCACAACACAGATGACGCTGCGATCGCGTCTTTGATCTTCGCAAATATAACATGGATCCTTATCAGTGATATGGCCGCATACCGAACAATAGCCAAGATCCCTTTTTGCATTGACCAGGGCCTTTGCAAAATCAAGTACAGTGTCTTCTTTCATGTTAAGAACGAAAAACGCCAGGCGGGCTGCTGTTTTCGGCCCGATTCCCGGCAGTTTCATAAAGCTGTCAATCAGCTTTGATATTGGTTCTGGGTAATGCATAATGGTAACCTCCTAGAAGCCAGGAAGGTTTAATCCTTTTGTAAATTGTCCCATCGTCTGGCTTGATAATTCTTCTGCCTGCTTCAAGGCATCATTTGTAGCCGCCAACACAAGATCCTGCAGCATCTCAATATCTTCCGGATCTACGACTTCTTCAGCGATTTGAACTTCCAGCACTTCCTTATGGCCGGAAACAATCACTTTTACCATTCCGCCCCCTGCTGTGCCTTCAATTCTTTTTTCGCCAAGTTCCTCCTGAGCCTGTGCCATCTTCTTCTGCATTTTCTGCATTTGTTTCATCATGCCTTGCATATTTCCCATTCCTCGCATTGTAAACTACCTCCACCCATGATTAGTTTTTAATTTCTAACAAATCTTTTCCAACGAGTTTTAAAGCTTCGGAAACGATGGGATCATCCTGTTCCTCTGTAGTACTTTCGTCTCCATCACTCTTACTAGATTGTAAAAACTCTTCCCGAATCTCTTTCCATTGGGCTTCAGGAACTCCGATTATTTTAAAACCTGTTCCAGTCTGCTCTTCCAATATTTGAGAGATTGTTTGGACAAACGTATGATTTTCCATGGCCATTTTACAAATCATATCATATTTGAATTTCAAGATAATCGCATCTGCAGATGCTGCAGCCGGTTCGGCATCATTAAGCAGGGCAACCTGCGAAGGCAAATGCCGCTGATTCAATATATTCAAGAATTCTCCCCAATGGCTTTTAACATCATTTAGATGCTTCCTTGTAGCTTCCTTTAATACTTGGGTAACAGCACCTGCATTAACCCTAAATTCCTTTCCGGCATTTCTAGCCGGCCTTTTTAAAGATTGTGCAGGCTGGTTTTGATTCTTGTCTCTCGGTTGGCTGTTATTTTTCAGCCACTTGATTTCTTTTTCCAATGCTTCAATCTTCTTATGCAATTCCTGGACCTGCGGTCCATCCCCCTGAACCGGTATTCTTTCTGTCTGGCAAAGCTTCACCAGACATACTTCCAAATAAATACGCGCATGGTTAGAGAACCGCATTTCCTGCTGTGTCTTGCTTAATATATCAATGTATTCATAAATTTGCTGCGGCTGAATCTCTTCAGCAAGGGCTTTAAATTCTTCGTCAAGAAGCGCATGCTCGGCTATCTCATCCAAATTTGGGGCTGTCTTATAAAGCAGGAGATCCCGAAAATACAGGATAAAATCCTCTGTGAACCGGGAAGGATCCTTCCCCTGCATAAGCAATTCCTCGAGCGTTCCGAGAGCTTCGGAAACATCTTGATCATGAACAGCGCGTGCAAGCTTGTTCAAACTGTTCTGCGAAATGGATCCGGTGACAGTCAAAGCATCTTCCACGGTGACTTTTCCAGTGCTGAATGAAATAACCTGATCCAGCAGGCTCAATGCATCCCGCATACCGCCTTCAGCCGCTCTGGAAATGATTTGAAGCGCCTTCTCATCATATTCCAAGGAAGTTTCATCTGCAATATGTGCCATTCGTCCGGCAATGTCCTGCGAAGTGATTCTTTTAAAATCAAAACGCTGGCACCTGGAAATGATCGTTAACGGAATTTTGTGCGGCTCTGTCGTAGCCAATATGAAAATGACATGTTTGGGCGGTTCTTCCAATGTTTTGAGCAAAGCATTGAATGCGCCAATAGTCAGCATATGCACTTCGTCAATGATGTAGACTTTGTACTTCACAGCATTGGGCGTGTATTTGACCTTGTCACGGATATCACGGATTTCTTCGACTCCGTTATTGGAAGCCGCATCAATTTCAATGACATCAGAAACTGAACCATCGGTGATTCCCTGGCAGGCGGGACATTCATTGCATGGCTCTGCAACTGGCATTTTTTCACAGTTAACCGCTTTTGCCATTATTTTGGCTGCACTCGTTTTTCCAGTTCCGCGTGGACCGGAAAATAAATAAGCGTGCGAAATTTTTTGTTGGAGGAGAGCATTTTGCAACGTCTTTGTCACATGTTCCTGCCCGATGACATCCGCAAACGACTGCGGCCGCCATACCCGATATAACGCCTGGTAACTCATGCTCTGCCTCCCTGTAAAGTAATTATTCTACCATTTATTATACCTTAATCCGAAAGGAAATTACAGGTTGAGTATCATTGAAGAAAGATATAAGTGAGATGATGAAAGGATCGTTTAAAATGCACCTGATCCTCCCCCGCCGCCTCCAACTCCTCCACCTGAAGACGAGCTTCCGCTTGATTGGGAAGCGGCCGTTTCTTTTGCCTGTTCTCCTGCCGTATCAAAAGATGAAGCCAGGACCGGCCAATACAACGGATAAAAGCCTGACGACATGCTGGTTGCTTCACCTGGATATCCATCAATGATTGTATATCTGTTCGTTTCGGTGTGGACCGATCCTCTGATTCCAAGTGAATAAATCATGGCCCGCATCCGGTCATCCTCACTATAGATTTTCCAATCCCAATCGGAAATTCGATCAAATTCATCAACCAATCTTTTCCATTCCTCCTGGATGCGTATACCTTTTTCTGACAATGACTTGTAAAAAATGGAAAATCCCAAATAGGCTATAAACAGGAAGATAAATAAAATCATGTACAGGAAAAGGTCATACTTAGCCGACATAATCATAAACCCAAAAGGAGGGATGCTTAACAATCCAAATGCAATTCTCACTGGTATTCTTTGATCATATAAACCATGCTGCTTTGTTTCTTTTGTAACCGCCGCTTTCCAACTGTTGATTTCCTCACTATAGTTCATATGGTTTTTCTTATCTTTCATGAATTCATCCAAGTCATCCATGCGGAAGGTACCGTTCCATCCAATCTTATCGAATAAAAGGCCGATGAGAATCCGTTCATGTTCCTCCGCCGCGTCCCTATTGATTAATCGGAAATGACCCTCTTGTGTTTGCTTGACATACCCCTGACGGACAAGGTCCAGCAATGCTGCCGCTATCGTTTCATTATGAAGTCCATTAGTAAAATAGATAGTTGCGGGCATCGTCATTTGCTGCTCAGGAATTTTCACTTTATGATTTAGAACATCTTCCACTATAGTTTCCTTTTTCTTTTTCGTTTTATTGGTTTGGTTCATCACCATTAAGATAAACAAAGCGGTAAATCCGGCTAGGACCCATACCCCTGTAGAAGACAGTTTCTTTTTATTCTTAGCGTAAGTGATTGCCTTCTCTTCCAACGTTCTTTTTTCGTTGACTATTTCTTCTTTCATCTTTTTATTAGCCGTTAGCTGCATTGCCGGAAATAATGCTGAATTGTAGGCAACTCTTATGTCTCCATTCTCCCCGGCTTCCACTTTTCCCATTGAATAGACGATAGTTCCATCATCCGCCACGTTCTCTGTTTTAAATGCGGAATCGTACCCTAATGCAATGGCTTCATCTGCTGGACCGGGAGGATGAACCACAATGGTCATTCTCCCATAGTCAGTTTCATTACGGTCATCAAAAAATGGCCAATAAAATTCCGAGACATCTATAAACTTATCCATTCCATTTTTGATTGAATAATAAATATCCACATGGATTGTCTCATTCTTTCCCTTTCGGTGAATTTTATAAAGCTCCCCCTCTTTTTCTACTTTTAGACTTTTTTCATCCTCTTTCGCCATTAATCCACTTATTTCCGCACCTTTTTTCGGGAATATTTCCCGGGTAATGCCATTAAATTTACCGTCAAAAGAGTAAGTATGACGTTCATGTACATTGATGTCCCCATTTTCCTGTAAATAAGCATCAATTTTTACATCAGGAATTGAAAAATCTACTGCATATGTAAACGAAGGTATTAAAAACAAAAAGATCAAAGTAAGAAATATTATTTTTCTCATCATGAGTATTCACCTCTCTCCGTTAATAATATTTACGGACGAAGGATTGTTTAGGTTCCAAATATAAAAAAACCCACCCGCATTTATTGCGAATGGGTTTATCATTTTATTAGTAAATGCCGCGCACCCTCCTTCGACAGTGCTTCACCTGCGTTACTCAAGCAGTTAGCTCGACCCAGGCTCCCCCGCGGCACATGAGAGGTTCCACTTAATGCTGCTTCCTTCCGGACCTGACATGGTTCATGGGTTCTCATTGCGCAGGACCCGGGTGTCTACACCACTTACTTGAGGCAGACCAGACAAAACAACAGCCTCTGGAAGGGATTCAACCCCGCTGGAGCGGATTTCGGGTACAGGGCTCCGCTACTTCCCCGTCTAGCACGGCATATCCCATTTTACTACTTTTTCAGCTTAAAATCAATGCCTGTTCTGCTTTTATCAAAAGTTTCCAAGCCTTAAGACCTTCTTTTCTTTTCACGGATTCTACGAAAAAAATCACTTAACAGCCTGCCGCATTCCTCCCCCAGAACACCGCTAATAACCTCACTTTGATGGTTAAACCTTTCATCCGTCAACAAATTCATCAACGTTCCCGCACAGCCGGCCTTCGGATCAGATGCACCATATACAACCTTTTTTACCCTGGATAAAATAATGGCTCCGCTGCACATCGGGCAAGGCTCCAATGTGACATATAACTCAGCCTCTTCCAGTCTCCAGGTTCCCAACTTTTTACAAGCTGATTCAATAGCCAGCAATTCCGCATGGGCCACAGCGTTTTGATCCGTTTCTCGCTTATTATGGGCGGCAGCTACCACTTTATCATTGAGTACAACGACTGCTCCAATGGGTACTTCCTTCATCTCTTCAGCTTTCTTTGCTTCAGCAATCGCCAATTGCATATACTTTTCTTCTCTTTCCATTTGTATCTCCCTAATCGACTCTAATTAGAACATTGGTTGGTCTTTTATTTTTACATAATACATACAATGGGACAAGGAGAATGTTATATTTTGATCAGCCTAAGGAGGAAAAACATGCAGATTCATGTTGTCGAGCCCAATGAGACATTGAACTCGATTGCCTCTCGTTATAATATTGCACCGGCCATTATAGCTGATGCGAACCAACTACCCAATCCCAATCAACTCGTTGTCGGTCAGGCAATGGTCATTCCGATATTCGGACAGTTTTACTGGGTCCAGCCTGGTGACAGCCTTTGGGCCATAGCCCAAAGATTTGGGATATCCTATCAGGAGCTGGCACGAATCAATGGTATTCAAGTCAATCAACCCATACGAGTCGGCATGCGGCTTTATATTCCACAAAGACCCAAAAGGGATGGTGAATTTCTCGCTTATGTGGAACCCCGGCGAGTAGGGGAAGTTTCTCCAGCGCTAGAGTCAAGTGCAAGGGAAGCATCACCCTATTTAACCTACCTGGCCCCCTTTGCCTATTTACCGAAGCGGGACGGATCATTGGATCCTCCAAAGTTAAACAGATTTCCTGAAATAGCCGAAACAAACAATACATCCCTCGCCATGGTACTGGCTAATCAGGAGGAAGGGCAATTTAATACAGAATTGGTCCATATCCTCCTTACGAACGAACAGATCCAAACAACTTTTTTAAATAATATCGTCAGTGAGGCGAAACGGGTCGGTTTTACAGATATACATTTTGACTTTGAAAGAATAGCGGGCGAGGATAGGGAGGCATATAATAATTTTCTTCGCAGGGCAAGAGATCTCTTTCACAAGGAAGGGTATATCATTTCAACTGCTCTAGCTCCAAAAACAAGTGCGACACAAATAGGTGAATGGTATGAAGGACATGATTATAAGGCGCATGGAGAAATTGTTGATTATTCATTGATTATGACGTATGAATGGGGATACAGCGGAGGTCCCGCCATGGCTGTATCTCCTATCGGCCCTGTAAGGCAAGTGCTGGAGTACGCCATTACCGAAATGCCTTCGGAAAAAGTGATGATGGGGCAAAATCTTTACGGCTACGATTGGACGCTCCCTTTTGTAAAGGGGACGACAGCAAAAGCCGTCAGTCCCCAGAGGGCCATTCAAATTGCCGCAGAAAACAATGCAGCCATAGAATATGATTCAACCGCACAGGCACCATTTTTCCATTATACAGACCAAGAAGGAAAGCAACATGAAGTATGGTTTGAAGATGCTCGGTCCATTCAGGCAAAATTTGATCTTGTAAAAGAACTGAACCTTCGTGGGGTCGGATATTGGAAGCTGGGTCTGCCTTTTCCTCAAAACTGGCTGCTGATCACGGATAATTTTAATGTAGTGAAAAAATAGCCGAAAAGAGCGGCCCAGAAGCTGGAGCCGCTTTTTATATCAGGTGAACAGCTCATAAAAATTGAATGATGGAGCCATTTCCCTAATTATTGTATGAACCGTTTGATCTTTTATGAAATTACTTCTTTATTCCTCATATATGGACGGAGCACTTCCGGAATTTCTACCGTACCGTCTGCTCGCTGATAGTTTTCCAAGATGGCGGCAACCGTTCTTCCGACCGCTAATCCGGAGCCGTTCAGCGTATGTACATGCTGCGGCTTGGCCTTCGGCTCAGAGCGGAAGCGGATATTCGCCCTTCTTGCCTGAAAAGCCTCAAAGTTTGAGCAAGAAGAAATCTCCCGGTACGTGTTATAGCTTGGGATCCATACTTCCAGGTCATATTTTTTTGCGGCTGTAAAGCCTAGGTCTGCCGTACACATGCTCATGACGCGATATGGCAACTTAAGCAGTTGAAGCACTTTTTCAGCATGACCGGTCAATTTCTCAAGCTCATCGTAAGAATCCTCCGGCTTTACAAATTTGACCAACTCCACCTTATTAAACTGGTGCTGACGGATCAATCCCCTTGTATCACGGCCCGCGGATCCAGCTTCTGACCGGAAACAGGCGCTGTAGGCGGCATAGTTTAAAGGCAGCTGCGCACCATCAAGAATCTCATCCCGATGATAATTAGTCACCGGAACCTCCGCGGTTGGAATCATGAAAAAGTCCTCGCTTTCAATATGAAAGGCATCCTCCGCAAATTTCGGCAGTTGGCCGGTTCCTGTCATGCTGGCACGGTTCACCAAATAAGGTGGAAGTATCTCTTCATAGCCATGCTCTTCCACATGAAGATCAAGCATGAAATTGGCTAGAGCTCGCTCCAGCCTTGCTCCCAGCCCTTTATAAAATACAAAACGGCTTCCTGTTACTTTTGCTGCTCTTTCAAAATCCAAAATACCTAAATCCGCTGCCAAGTCCCAATGCGGCTTCGGTTCGAATGAAAACTCGCGTACCTCTCCCCATTTACGGATTTCAACATTGTCTTCTTCCGTTTCTCCAACCGGAACACTTTCATGCGGTATATTCGGAATAGACATTAGGATCTTTTCCAATTCATCTTCAGCACGACGAAGCTCCCCGTCCATCTGCTTGATTTGCTGCCCTACTTCTCTCATTTCGACAATCAAATCATCCGTATTCTGCTTATCCTTTTTCAATTGGGCAATTTTTTCGGAAACTTCATTCCTTCTGCTTTTCAATTTTTCTGCCTGAACAATTATTCCCCTGCGCTTTTGATCCAACTCCTCAAACTTGTCCAAATCCCCCAAATCTTCGCCGCGGTGTTGCAGCTTCTTTTTCACTTCTTCTAAATTTCCACGAAGTATTCTTATCTCCAACATGATAATCAACCTCCAAATAGTTTTTTACTTAAAGAAAGTATAAAATTAGATGAAACTTTTACTCGAATGTTGATGGGATATATAGCTCCATCGACTAGCAGACTTCGTGCATTCTCCTACGTTAAGTCAACATCGGCTCCGACGTACAGGAAGTACTAGTGCAAGCGAAGCGACAGGACGTCGCGCTCTGAGCCTGCCGACGTACAGGATGTACTAGTGCAAGCGAAGCGACAGGACGTCGCGGCCTGAGCCTGCCGACGTACAGGAAGTACTAGTGCGAGCGAAGCGGCAGGATGTGGAGGCCTGAGGCGCCGTGTTTCCTTTATCTCGTTGAAGTCACTCCAGTCTGTACGTCGATAAACAGGCGCTTTCGCTTTTCTCAAAAAAACAAAAAAACTCCCAATCCCAGAAGGGACGAGAGTTTACCCGCGTTGCCACCCAAATTGAAAGCATACATGCTTTCCTCTTCATTGGATAACGGGTGTGACCCGAAAATGCTTACTAGCACCGGCATTCGGCATTTTTGCTCAAGGAGGGATTCACAGGCTGCGCTACCGGTTTTCACCAGCCACCGGCTCTCTGACAAACGCTTCACCTGTTACTATTTCCTTTCAACACAGTCGCTCATATCAATTTTCTGATACTATACTATATCCTATACCTAAATGCAAACTTTTTCTAAAAAATCGCTATAATTTAGAACCAACCCTTGACTGTTTTGGCTGCACTGTGCCATACATCACCGAAAAAACCGCCGATGCTTCTCATAGAAAGGATAAACCAATTTGCTTTGTCTATCTTCTCGGTTGTCACAATATTGGCTGAAGCAGGTTTGCCGATATATCCATAATCGGTTTCCCCTTCATATTTTGTTTCCAGAGTTCCAACCTTTTCACCTTTCTTGACAGGTGCAGTTAATTGTCCGTCCTTATTCAAAACCTTTTTATCCACTTTGAATTCAGGCTTGTACGACTTCTCTTCTCCATTTTTTAAGACAACCTGGATAGGAGCATCCGATTGAATGGAAACCTTCTTCTCTTTTCCATTTATAACAGGGAGGGAATCGTGCCCTTTTACTTTATATTTATCAGGATAGATCTCTTTCATAGAAAAATTATTGAAAGCATAGTCCATCATTTTTTTTGTTTCGACAAAACGGGAATCATAATTACCTTTTCCGTTTTTACCTTTGGCATTCATGACAACAGTTATGATCCTCATGTCGTTTTTCTTTGCAGTTCCCGTAAAACAGTAGCCTGCAAAGTCCGTTGTACCTGTTTTTAAGCCGTCGACTCCTTCATAACCGAAAATAAGGGAGGGCAGCATCCAGTTCCAGTTTTTCATTTTTCCGGGCATCCCTGGGAAATCCTTTTCGGGAATGCTTGTTGTTTCAAGAACTTCAGGGTAATCATTCAAAAGCCTTGAACCCAATTTTGCCATGGCCCGCGCCGACATGATGTTTTCATCATCAGCATCAGTTCCTTCAGGATGTTTTCCTTTTAAATCCTTGTTATTTAATCCTGTTGAATTGACAAATTTATAATTTTCCAATCCAAGTTCTTTAGCCTTGGCATTCATCATATTAACGAATTTTTTTTCAGAGCCTGCAATTGCCTCCGCAAGGGCAATCGTCGCTCCATTGGCCGAATAAATGGCCATAGCTTCATATAATTGTCTAATTGTATACTTTTTTCCAGCCTCAAGCGGGACATTCGACAGATTGGTATCTATAGAAACTTCATGAACATAATCACTGATCACCTGTTGCTGATCCCATTTGATTTTTTTATCCTTAATTGCTTCAAACATTAAATACTCGGTCATCATTTTGGACATGGATGCTATTCCGAGTGCAGTATCTTCATTTTTTGCATATAAAATTTTCCCTGTGCTTGCTTCTACAACAATTGCTGCATCTGCATGAATGTCCAATGTATCTTCGGCAGAAGCATTTGCAGGTATGCTTAATGTACTGATTAACATGATGGCCATGACGAAGAAAGCTATAAACCGTTTATGCGCTCGTTTTTTCAAAAGTAGACCCTCCAAATATTATGTACCCGTTTGTCATTTTAACATAGTTGGTTATGGATGGATAGGTTGTAAATATGTCATTTCCATTACGGTAGAAGTTTATAAAATAAACTATAATTTCACAAAAAACACAGAAATCTTGGTTATTCAATTACAGGAAAAAAATACCATTCTTTTTGGTGGGGAAGAGAAATTAAATGTAGATAACAACAACATGATAACATTAAAAATTGGATGATAATCTAGCTATTAAATCTTTAAAATATCTTCTCAAAAGCAAGGCCATTTTCTTACATATTTTATTACCATATTCCTCCATTACATCTGCTATTACAGTAGTTCCATCATTTAAATATAAATACAAAGTGTTATAGCAAATTCATTTTGACAATTTGCAGCAGTAACGATGTTATTTTCCTCTATTTATGTGAACATTTACGGCAACTATCATCTAATACTTACAACCCTCGTCGTGGTGGTTTCCTGTTTTTTCCTTAAAAAAGAAATAAAAAAACCCCTGGAGAAAATGATTTCATCCAGGGGTTTTAGCCACACATATTGATTTCTCTTTATGACAATGAATAGTTTGGTGCTTCTTTTGTAATCTGCACTTGGTGCGGATGGCTTTCGCGCAAACCGGCGCCAGTCATTTTTATAAATTGGGATTGCTCGCGGAAATTTTTGAGATTGGCCGCTCCGCAGTAACCCATACCCGCTCTGAGTCCGCCAGTCAACTGGAACAGCGTATCCGCAAGGGGTCCTTTATATGGAAGGCGCCCTTCAATTCCCTCAGGAACAAACTTCTTCGCATCTTCTTGGAAATAACGGTCTTTCGATCCCTTTTCCATTGCTCCTTCGGAGCCCATCCCACGGTAAACCTTAAAGCGTCTTCCTTGGAAAATTTCCGTTTCTCCTGGGCTTTCAGATGTTCCGGCAAGCAAGCTGCCAAGCATGACGGCATGTCCGCCTGCAGCAAGTGCTTTAACGATATCCCCGGAATATTTGATACCGCCATCTGCGATAATTGTCTTGCCATGTTTTCTTGCTTCTGTAGCACAGTCATAGATTGCTGTAATCTGCGGTACTCCGACCCCGGCGACAACTCGTGTCGTACAGATAGAACCAGGTCCAATCCCGACTTTGACAACATCAGCTCCTGCTTCGTAAAGTTCACGTGTTGCTTCAGCTGTCGCTACATTTCCTGCAATGATATTAAGATTCGGATACTGCTCTCGTATTTCCCGGACAGTATCTATAACGCCTTTTGAATGGCCATGTGCTGTATCAACTACAATTGCATCAACTTGTGATTTTACCAGCTGCTCTATCCTTTTGAATGTATCTTTTGATACCCCGACAGCAGCGGCAACAAGAAGTCTTCCTTTATCATCTTTTGCTGAATGCGGGAATTCAATCACTTTTTCAATATCCTTGATGGTGATCAGGCCTTTTAGTACACCGTCCTCATCAATAAGAGGGAGTTTCTCAATCCGATGTTCCTGAAGAATTTTTTCTGCTTCCTCCAAGGACGTTCCAACCGATGCTGTCACCAAATTTTCCTTGGTCATAACATCTGTAATCGGCAGGGAATAATCCTGAATAAAACGCATATCCCGGTTCGTAATAATGCCAACTAATTTTCTGTCTTCTTCATTATTTACAATGGGTACGCCGGAAATTCGGTATTTTGCCATGAGATGCTCCGCATCAAACACCTGGTGTTCTGGGGTGAGGAAAAATGGGTCAGTAATCACTCCGCTTTCGGAGCGTTTCACCTTGTCCACTTCTTCTGCCTGCCGTTCAATGCTCATATTTTTATGAATGACTCCAATTCCGCCTTGGCGCGCCATCGATATGGCCATGGATGCTTCCGTTACAGTGTCCATGCCTGCACTGATAATAGGAATATTTAAACGAAGAGTATCAGTCAACTGTACTTTGATATCGACATCTTTTGGCAAAACTTCGGATTTTGCCGGGATTAACAAAACATCATCAAACGTTAACCCTTCTTTAGCAAACTTAGATTCCCACATTTTTTTGTCCCCCTGCCCAAAATATTATTAGTAGGTTATCAATTGGTTAAAATACTGTCAAGGAATAAAGATGATGTTCAACTTTTCAAATTATTCGGAGGTGGTTTTTCTGCTCAAACTTAACGAGATATGGCTGCAGTACAGTTATTTTCAATCTGCCTCCACCGTACAATTTTATTTAAAGAACTGTTATTTCCACCTGGATATCTCGGAAGCCGAAAGGAAAAGTTACGATAATTGTTACCCTTTCATGTACTATTTAGAACAGGCGCAAATTTACTACAAACAGGCTTCATCCTCCCCTTTTTCGATAAAACCAGTTCTTCTGTTTTACGGATTCGTTCATTTAATCAAAGCCGGTCTGCTCACCGTCGATCCGTATTATCCTAGCTCGACTTCTGTCTTGGCCCACGGAGTAACAACGAGAAAAAGGAAAAAAAGAAATTACCAATTTTTTAACGACGAAGTAAAAATTCAAAGGAACGGACTGTGTACGCACTTTGCCGAAAAAATATTCAAGATAGACCATCTTGAAGGAGAAAAATTTAAAATGGGAGATTTACTTGCCCTCATTGCAGAGCTTGATGATTTAAATCTTTTTATTCATCATAAAAGAAATATCGTTTTATTCGATAAAGTGAACAGCGATTGGTACATACCTCCGGATTTGGCGTATGCTTATCATATGAATGAGGAGCGATTGAAGCTTTTTCTTGAAGAAAAAAGTGGAGGAAATATCTATTGGAAGCCAAATGAATTATCGATTGATGGAAAACGATCAGAACTGAACCCTCCCTTCCGATACCATATCTTTAAAGAACAATATGGTATTAATACTTCCCTTGAACAAATCAGTTGCATTCCAGATCTCATGATACATTACTTACTATTGTATAATTTGAGCATGATTGCTAGGTATGAAACTGAATGGTGGTTCGATTTGATCAAAACTGCTGCAGATGATACTTACCCATTTATCCATACTTTTTTGGAAATAACAGAGATAAAATGCCCAAGAATGATTTATCATTTCTTAATGAAAAGGTGCACATTATAACAAATGATAAGTATGGAAAGAAATAAACGTGGAATGTGCGTTTCTCGTTGATATTTTTGATATGCTATTGACTTTGGCTACAAAACTAAGATTGCTCTGACCTCACCATAATTCAACGCTTTATTTATACTTGCGATATTAAAAAACACAAAAAAACATGAAGTCCATTGACTCCATGTTTTTTATTGCCCGGCGACGTCCTGCTCTCACAAGGGGAAGCCCCTCACTACCATCGGCGCTGAAGAGCTTAACTTCCGTGTTCGGGATGGGAACGGGTGTGACCTCTTCGCTATCGCCACCAGACTATTTATTTAGAAAGGGATTCATTCCCTCAAAACCAGATAAGAGAAGA
>NZ_KB894706.1 GCF_000374565.1 Siminovitchia fordii DSM 16014 = CIP 108821
GCGAATACTCTTCGGAATCGGGAAATACTCTTAACTTTTCGTAAAATACTCTTCAGAATCCGGGAATACTCTTAACTTTTTCGCGAATACTCTTCAGAATCCAGAAATCCTCTTAACTTTTCGCGAATACTCTTCAAAATCGGGAAATACTCTTAACTTTTTCAAAATACTCTTCAGAATCCGGGAATACTCTTAACTTTTCGTAAAATACTCTTCAGAATCCAGGAATACTCTTATTTTCCATAAATACTCTTCAGAATCCAGAAATACTCTTACCTTTTGCAAATACTCACCCAAAATCCAGCAATCCCATGAACGATCCGCTTCAAATTATATGACTACAATATCTGTATTCCGCTTTTTGCTTTCTTCTCTTTTTTTCACATTCCCGAACACACATGCTAGAATAAAAATATCAGACAGGCGGACGCTCTGCTTGCTTAGGAGGTATTTGGCTTGGGAAAAAATAGTAAGAAATTGATGCTTATTGATGGAAACAGTATTGCCTATCGCGCTTTTTTCGCTTTGCCGCTGTTGCATAATGAAAAAGGGGTTTATACGAATGCCGTATATGGTTTTACAACAATGCTGATGAAAGTGTTGGAAGAGGAGAAGCCGACTCATATTCTTGTTGCTTTTGATGCCGGTAAAACAACGTTTCGTCATGAAACTTACAAAGAGTATAAAGGTGGTCGCCAGAAAACTCCGCCGGAGCTTTCCGAACAGTTTCCATTTCTTAGGGAGCTGCTGGATGCCTATGGTATTAAGCGGTATGAACTTGAAAATTACGAAGCTGACGATATTATCGGAACCCTTGCTGTTGATGCGGAAAATAATGGGTATGAAGTAAAAGTAATTTCCGGTGATAAAGACTTGACACAATTAAGCACTGACCATATTACCGTCGGAATTACGAGAAAAGGAATTACGGACATCGAAAATTATACGCCGGAGCATATTAAGGAAAAATACGGTTTGACACCTGAACAGATTATTGATATGAAAGGGTTGATGGGAGACCAGTCGGATAATATTCCAGGTGTGCCTGGAGTCGGAGAAAAAACAGCAATCAAATTGTTGAAGGAATTTGGCACTTTGGAGAATCTACTGGAATCCATCGACAAGGTTAGCGGCCCAAAATTAAAAGAGCGTCTGGAAGAATTTAAGGAACAGGCTGCATTGAGCAAGGAGCTCGCGACCATTTTGACGAAAGCCCCTATTGATGTCAATATGTCAGATTTGATTTATGAAGGCTATAATCCTGCTGTTCTGAGATCTCTTTTCCAGGAACTTGAGTTTAATTCCCTTCTCGGAAAATTTGAGGACGGAGAAGAAAGTGAGGATCAACCGGAAAATGAAGCCATTAAGTTCCAGACGGTTGATTCAATTGACGATAGTCTTTTTACGGATAGTATGGCTCTGTATGTGGAAATTCTTGAGGATAATTACCATACAGGTCAAATTGCCGGCTTTGGTCTTTCAAGCGACAAGGGAAATGTTTTTATTCCCGCGGAAGCCGCATTACAATCGGAAGCTTTTAAAAATTGGGCGGAGGACGAATCAAAGAAAAAGCAGGTATATGACGGAAAACGGTCGATTGTTTCTTTAAGAAGGCATGGAATTAATTTAAAGGGAATCGATTTTGACCTGCTGATTGTGTCTTATTTACTTAATCCATCCGAATCAACGACTGATTTTGCAGGCGTTGCGCAGCGCCATGGTTATACGAACGTACAAACGGATGAAGCAGTTTATGGCAAAGGTGCGAAGAAAAAAGTGGCCGAAGGAGATATCCTTGCTGAACATCTCGCCAGAAAGGCACTGGGCATAGCATCCTTGTACAAACCATTGCTTGATGAACTGGATAAAAATGAACAGATCGATCTTTTCTATGACTTGGAGCTTCCGCTGTCTTTCATTTTGGCGGATATGGAGTATAAAGGTATCAAAGTGGATATAGATCGTCTGAATGGCATGAAAACTGAAATGGCTCAAAGGCTGAAGCAGATAGAAGAAAAAATATATGAACTTGCGGGCGAAAAATTCAACATCAATTCACCCAAGCAGCTTGGAGTCATCTTATTTGAAAAGCTTGGTCTGCCTGTCGTCAAAAAAACTAAGACCGGTTATTCCACGGCTGCGGATGTTTTGGAAAAGCTTGCACCCTCTCATGAAGTCATAGAGGAAATCCTAAACTATAGACAGCTAGGGAAGTTACAGTCGACATATATAGAAGGCTTGCTTAAAGTGGTTCATAAGGATTCCGACAAAGTCCATACTCGCTTTAACCAAGCATTGACCCAAACGGGAAGATTAAGCTCCACAGATCCCAATCTGCAAAATATTCCCATCCGCCTGGAAGAAGGACGAAAAATCCGTCAGGCATTCATTCCTTCACGTGAAGACTGGGTGATTTTTGCTGCGGATTATTCACAAATTGAACTTAGGGTCCTCGCCCATATTGCGGAAGACGAAAAGCTGATGGAAGCCTTTAGGGAAGACATGGATATCCATACTAAAACAGCAATGGATGTTTTTCATGTCAGCAGGGAAGAAGTAACATCCAATATGAGGCGTCAGGCAAAGGCGGTCAACTTCGGGATCATTTATGGAATCAGCGATTACGGACTTTCACAGAACCTGGGAATTACTAGAAAAGAAGCCGGTATATTCATTGATCGGTACCTGGAAAGCTTTCCGGGAGTACGCAACTATATGAAGGACATTGTGATGGACGCCAAACAAAAAGGCTATGTATCGACTCTCCTTCATAGAAGAAGATATATTCCGGAAATCAACAGCAGGAATTTTAACATCAGGAGCTTTGCAGAACGGACTGCAATGAATACCCCCATTCAGGGAAGTGCCGCTGATATTATAAAAAAAGCAATGATTGATATGTATAAAAAGCTTGAACAAGAAGAATTGAAGACACGTCTTCTGCTGCAAGTGCATGATGAATTGATTTTTGAAGCTCCCAAAGACGAAATCGAGATATTGGAAAAACTGGTTCCCGACGTGATGGAACATGCATTGGAGCTCAAGGTTCCGTTGAAAGTCGATTATTCATTCGGGCCCACATGGTATGATGCAAAATAAATATCAATCAACATGCTGAAACATCAGGGAGTGAGAATATGCCGGAGTTACCGGAAGTTGAGAATGTAAGAAAATCGCTGCTTCGATTAGTTCGGGGGAAAACGATTCAAAAAGTTGAATCCGGATGGCCCAAAATCATCAAACGTCCTCTTGAAGTTGAGCAATTTTACGATGCTTTGGAAGGTCAGACAATCCAGGATTTACAACGAAAAGGGAAGTTTCTCATTTTCATGCTTGATCATTATTCGCTTGTTTCACATTTGCGTATGGAAGGCCACTACAGTGTAAATCAGAGTGGAGAGCAAGCGGATAAACACACCCATGTAATTTTTAAGTTTTCAGACGGAACCGAAATGCGATATCGTGATGTCCGAAAGTTTGGTACCATGCATTTATTCAAAAAGGGTGAAGAAGAAAAAGAGTTGCCTTTATCAAAGCTTGGTCCCGAGCCCTTTTCACAGGATTGTTCACTCGGTTATCTTAAATCTGAGTTTCAGAAAACCGAACGGATTATAAAGGCAGTATTGCTTGATCAGAGTATCGTGGCGGGACTTGGTAATATATATGCGGATGAGGTTTTATACAAATCAAAAATTCATCCGGAAAGAAAAGCCAATACGCTTACAGAAAAAGAAATTCAAAAGCTTAGCCAAGAAATGGTGCAGACATTGGAAGAATCCATTTCGGCGGGTGGGAGTTCGGTGAACACTTACATGGATTCAATGGGATTGAGCGGAACTTATCAGGAAAGGCTTAAAGTTTACGGCCGGAATGGTAAGTCATGCCTGGACTGCGGAACCATTTTGGAAAAAACAAAAACTGCAGGACGGGGAACTCATTTTTGTCCAACATGCCAAAAGAATTAAGAAAAGCGCGCTGAAATCAGCTTTTTAACCATCAGCAAGCATCCTTCATATAATAATTTATCGCAATTTGAAGGGGAAGGAGCTTGCAGATGGGCTATACATTTTCTCTTTTATTATTAGCAGTTGCAATTAGTCTTGATAGCTTTGGAGCCGGATTGGCGTATGGATTGAGGAATATTAAGATTCCTCTTAAGTCGATTATGATCATCGCTCTTTGCACCGCTTTATCTCTTGGTGCTGCCATGTTTTTCGGGCAGTTGATTCAAGGATTCCTGTCGCCTGCGGCAGCTAACCGAATAGGAGGAGCAATCCTCATAGCTATCGGAGGCTGGGTCATTTTTCAGTTTATCAGATCGGAAAAAGACCAAACTGGCCACCAGGAAAAATTGGAATTTAATTGGGAAATCAAATCTCTTGGAATTGTCATCCATATTTTAAAAAAACCGACTAGGGCTGACTTTGATTCTTCGGGAACAGTCACAGGTGTCGAAGCATTCATGCTTGGGATGGCGTTGTCTCTTGACGCTTTTGGTGTAGGGATCGGTGCAGCGATGCTTGGATTCAGCCCAATCATTTTATCCGGAGCGGCAGCTGTGATGGGCGGATTGTTTTTAGCTGGAGGAATTGCTTTCGGCGGATTATTTGCCCATATGCGCGCTATACAAAAATTCACCTTTTTTCCAGGTGTACTGTTAATTGTCATTGGACTTTTAAAAATGTAAATGAAAGAGGCAGGCAAATGGCATTTATTATAGGATTAACAGGAGGAATTGCAAGCGGCAAAAGCACAGTTTCCAAGCTTCTCGAAAAACGGGGTTTTGCCATTGTTGATGCAGATGTTGCAGCAAGAAAAGTCGTCGAGCCAGGTGAAAAGGCAAATAAAGATATTGTGGAGGCGTTTGGCAGCAGCATCCTTTTGACAGATGGAACGCTTGACAGGGCCAAACTGGGTTCGATTGTTTTTCAAAACGATGACGAACGAAAAAAGTTAAATGCCATCGTCCATCCTGCTGTTCGGAAAAAAATGAATGATTGGCAGGAGGAAGCCATTAAAGCTGGAAAACGGACGATCATTCTTGATATTCCCCTGCTGTATGAAAGCGGATTGACACATCTTGTAGAAAAAACAATTGTGGTTTATGTCAATGAATGCACCCAATTGAAAAGACTGATAGAA
This sequence comes from Siminovitchia fordii DSM 16014 = CIP 108821, assembly GCF_000374565.1. Classification (GTDB taxonomy): domain Bacteria; phylum Bacillota; class Bacilli; order Bacillales; family Bacillaceae_C; genus Siminovitchia; species Siminovitchia fordii. The sequence continues at coordinate 5,143 of NZ_KB894706.1, forward strand.
AGAAATAATTTTACTGAGGAAGAGGCAAAATCAAGAATTGCGTCTCAAATTCCTTTAAAGGAAAAAATGGAAAAAGCCGATGCTGTGATCGATAACAACGGCAGCGTAGAAGAAACTGAAACGCAGCTGGAACAGCTGATTGAAAAATGGAAAATGAAACCTTAAACGGGAGTGCATGAGCGCTCCCGTTTTTGGTTATTTTAACGGTAAAAGTCATCATTTTGTTATTTCTTTTTATTTTAAATATGTTATACTATTTACGATCAAATGAAATTAAGTATAACACTATATAGGGGGCTCCCGGTTATTATGAAGGCTAATATTGCAATTAATGGATTTGGCCGTATCGGCCGCATGGTTTTTAGAAAAGCGATCATGGAAGACCGATTTAATATTGTTGCGGTCAATGCAAGCTATCCTGCAGAAACACTTGCCCATTTAATCAAATATGATACAACCCATGGCACATTTGATGCAGATGTACAAGCAAAAGAAAATGCTTTGCTTGTAAACGGAAAAGAAATTAAATTATTAAGCAATCGTAATCCTTTGGAACTTCCTTGGGGAGAATTGGGTATCGATATTGTCATTGAGGCTACTGGTGTATTTAATTCCCGTGACAAAGCGGCAATGCATCTGGAAGCTGGCGCCAAAAAAGTCGTTTTGACAGCTCCTGGTAAGAATGAAGATGTAACGATCGTCATGGGCGTAAACGATAAAGATTTGAACATCAACAAGCATGACATTATTTCCAACGCATCTTGTACAACAAACTGCCTGGCACCAGTCGCAAAAGTAATTGACGATGCATTTGGCATTGAAAACGGCTTGATGACGACTGTTCACGCTTATACGAACGATCAAAAAAACCTTGATAACCCGCATAAGGATCTGCGCCGTGCACGTGCATGCGCACAATCCATTATCCCTACAACAACAGGTGCGGCAAAAGCATTGTCGCTTGTCTTGCCTCACCTAAAAGGTAAATTGCACGGAATGGCACTCCGTGTTCCAACTCCTAACGTGTCACTTGTTGACCTTGTTGTAGATGTTAAACGCCCTGTAACAGTTCAAGATGTAAATAAAGCGTTCGAAACAGCCGCAAACGGTCCGTTAAAAGGTATTTTGTCCTTTACGACAGAGCCGCTTGTTTCCATCGATTTCAATACCAATTCGAACTCGGCTATCATTGACGGTCTTTCAACCATTGTCATGGATGATACAAAATTGAAAGTACTTGCCTGGTATGATAACGAGTGGGGTTACTCCTGCCGCGTAGTGGACCTTGTCTCTTATGTAGCATCTTTACTTGATAAAAAAGAAGCGAAAGCAGGCTAGTTCGAATAAATAAAGGGACAAATCCGAAATGGATTTGTCCCTTTTATGTTTGAGTCCTATTATTTGGCGAGTCCAATGTCATTAAAAGGATAAATTTTTAATTTCACTTCCCCTATCACTGAATCATATGAAATGAGCCCGAATGTTCGGCTGTCCTTACTGTTTAATCGGTTATCCCCCATCACAAACAACATGTTCTCAGGAACTTTGGTTTTCCCGGTTTTCTCCAATAAAGAAAAATCTTCAGTCAGGCTGTTGTTTGGATTGTTTCTTTTATTTTCCGATAAGTAGGGTTCATTGTATGCTTTCCCATTTATATAGAGTACATCCTTTTTCACTTCAATGCTGTCTCCCGGCAGCCCAATTACACGCTTGATATAGTGTTCACTTTCAATATCAGGCGCATTGAATACAATCACATCAAATCTCTGGATCTTGGATGTTTTACTGATTACAACTCTATCGTGATCTTGGAAGGAAGGTGACATTGATTCTCCAAAAACAGTGATAGGCGAGAAGAAAAATTGTCTGCATATGAATGCGAGGATGATGGCAAATGCGAGTGATTTGGTCCAGGAAACCAATTCTTTCTTTGTCGTTTCTTTCATGTCTTTCCCTCCCAAAAATATTATTTTATTATATTTACTGTATACTATATAAACAACTAAGAACAAGGTATTTCTTGTAAATTATTTTTCCATAAGCTTTTTTACTGTTACCTTTTTAACGCGATCGTCGCTTTCGTTTTTCTCCTTTTTCTTTCCACTTCAATTACTGTATAATGAATAGAAGCAAACTTGAACGGAGCTGAAGAAGAGATGAAATGCCCTTCATGCAAGCATAACGGCACGCGTGTCGTGGATTCAAGGCCTGCAGATGAATGGAGATCAATCAGAAGAAGGCGTGAGTGTGAGCGGTGCACCTATCGTTTCACGACATTTGAGCGAGTGGAAGAAACGCCTCTGATCGTAATTAAAAAAGAGGGAACCCGAGAGGAATTTAGCAGGGAGAAGATTCTGCGAGGTTTAATCAGGGCTTGTGAAAAAAGGCCGGTTTCATTGGAGCAGTTGGAAACAATCACTAACGAGATTGAAAGTGAACTGCGAAATATGGGACAATCGGAAGTCAATTCGGAGGCAATCGGAGAAATGGTGATGGATAAACTTGCAAAAATAGATGAGGTCGCCTATGTCCGTTTTGCTTCAGTGTACAGGCAGTTCAAAGACATCAATGTGTTCTTGGATGAACTGAAAGATTTAATAAAAAAAGATTAGTGAAAGTGTGTTTGGCTTGAAACAGTATTGGAACGAGGTACAGCCTATAGATAGTTTTTATGCAGTGATGAATGGCCGTATTTGTGACCATGACAAGAAAGTGATTTCTTTCTTATATCAGCCTCTAATGGGAATGGCCTGCACCAATCTTTATACAACCCTTGCGTATATGGTCGAAGAAAACCGTCTTTGGTCCGAAGAGTGGAACCACTACCATCTAATGGAATTATTGGGCCTGAATTTGGATGATATTTACCAAGCGCGATTGAAGCTTGAGGGCATGGGGCTGCTGAGGACATTTATTAAAGAAGCGGCTGATCAAAGGGTATATATTTATGAGTTGCAGCCACCGCTATCAGCGGAACAATTTTTTACCGATGGCATGCTGAATATTTATTTGTACCAAAAGGTTGGGCAAACCCATTTCCTTAAACTAAAGAGAGCTTTTTCCGATTCGGCGATAAATAAAGAAGAGTTTGCTGAGGTTACCCGTTCTTTCCAGGATGTGTACACTTCCATGAGCATTCATACATTGAAAAATCTCGAAGGGCAGGAATACAGCTCGCCCGACTCGAACATGAGGTATATTCACCGTGAAAAAGCGGAACCGATACATATTTCCACTGACAGTTTCAATTTTGATCTGCTTCTGTCCGGTCTGACCACTGCCATGGTTCCAAGAAAAGCCTTTACTTCGACAGTCAAGGACACCATTATAAAGCTTTCTTTCCTATATTCTATTAATGAAATCGATATGCAAAAGGTTGTCTTATCAAGCATGACACCAGACGATAAGATTGATTTGGACGAGTTGAGGAAAGCAGCACGGGATTGGTATCAGATGGAAAATGATGATCAGCTTCCACAGTTGGTCAATCGAAAGCAGCCCGTCATGTACCGGGAGAACGATGGTGCAGGTGTATCAAAGGAAAGCAAACTTATTTTTTATTTGGAGACCACTTCACCAAGGCAGCTTTTAATTGATCTGTCTGAAGGGGCGCAGCCTGCAATGTCCGATTTAACGGCAGTGGAAGAAATTATGCTGGGCCAGCAGCTTGAACCCGGGGTCATGAATGTTCTGATCCATTACGTCATGTTGAAGACGGATATGAAATTATCCAAGAATTATATGGAGAAGATCGCTTCGCATTGGGCACGAAAAAAGATCAAGACAGTCAAAGCCGCCATGGAGCTTGCAAAAAGTGAACATCGGCAATATCAGACTTGGGCCAATGAAAAGAATGAACGGAGTCAAAAACGCAAAACTCCTATCCGTACCGAAAAACTTCCGGACTGGTTCATCATGCAGGAACAGGAGCAAGGGGAAGTTAAAACAAAAGCCCCAATTGTAAAGCATGATCAGGACTTTGAGGAAAGAAGACGAAAATTGGAAGCAATCCAAAGAAAGTATCGAAAAGATGGAGGTGAAAAAGGTGGAAAGCATCAATAAAACTATGCAAAAGTTATATCAGACTCCTGAATTCCGCAAGAGATACGAAGATTTAAAGCAGGAAGTGCTGGAGAATCCTGATATTCAGGTCTTTTTAGAGAGTAATAACGAGATCGTGACTGACAGGATGATTGAAACAAATTTAATGAAACTGTATGAATATAAATCACAAACGAAAAATTGCCAAGAGTGCCCCGGCCTTGCCAGATGCGTGAATATCATGAAGGGCTATGAGCCTTCACTTGTGATTGAAGGTAGCAGAATAGATATTCATTACCGTCCATGCCCAGAAAAAGTCCTGGATGATGAACGGCGGAAAGCAAGAAAGCTGATCGAAAGTTTCTACATGCCGAAAGATATTCTGAATGCATCCTTTGCGGATTTTTCATTGGACAGTGAAGGAAGGTTGGACGCGTTTGAATATGCTGAGAGGTTTACGGCCGATTATTCACATGGAAGCAGTATGAAAGGACTTTACCTGCACGGGGAGTTCGGTGTGGGCAAGTCCTATTTATTGGGGGCCATTGCCAATCAGTTGGCGGAAAAAGGAATTTCATCACTAATCGTGTATGTTCCAGAGTTTCTTCGAGAAATGAAACAGTCCCTCGGCGACCAAACATTGAATGAAAAACTGGAAACAGTGAAAAAAGCTCCTGTCCTCATGCTTGATGATATTGGGGCAGAAGCGATGTCAAGCTGGACAAGAGATGAAATTCTTGGGTCGATTATGCAATTTAGGATGCATGAACAGCTTCCCACCTTTTTTACATCGAACTTTGATTTCAGTGGTTTGGAACACCATTTAACCTATTCCCAAAGAGGGGAAGAGGAAAAAATGAAAGCCCGAAGATTGATGGAGAGAATCAAATTCCTTTCCTTTCCAGTCAAATTGGGTGGACCAAATCGAAGACACTTTTAAGTACCCTGAACGGGTACTTTTTTTATGTCCAAGGTATAGCTGGGACGTGCCCCCCATATACATGAATCAATGGTATGAAAGTGTCAGCCAAAGGAGGGGGCCCAGCATGGATATCATCTTTTTAACCGAAGAAGAAGCCATTCAACTGCAATCTTTTTTTCTTAAGCACGATGTGGATGAACAGTTTGCAAAAATACAGGATACATTTGTTTTTTCATTACCTGAAAAAGAATGCTATATGGATATACTTGCACATTTCATCATTCATGTTAAAAGAGGCGAGTTCCTTCATAAGATACTTTACGAAAAGTTTTACTATGAAAATGCGGAAGAACGCGAGCAAATTATTGAAATCGTATCTGAAATGTGCAGTGGTAAGAGAGAAGAATTAATCGCATTGACTGGAAAAATCAATGAGTTGGAGTTAGTCAGGAATGCAGTGGGAGATTTTTTGGAATCATCTGATTCTGTAATGCTTGACTCTCTTTTAACATTCAGATTAAAAGAATATCAAGAGACACTGATCAGATTTTTACATGTGGCTATTGACGAATACAAGATGGAACAAGAATATCAGATGTTCATCAATATGCTGCGGGAGTATTTAAAGGACCGTACTCCGAGAATGAGAACGGTACATCTTTCGATAGATGAAGATATAAATTTTTATGATGAAAATTTTCGTGCCATGAAAAAAGAACAAATATTGAAAATGGTTGATCGCCGCCTGCTTGCGATTCATCCTGTATATATCGATTCAGCAGTCATTGCGCCACTTTTATCCATGGCTCCTGAAAAGATAATTCTCTACACTCCATATGATGAGAAGCCGCTGGTAAGGACTTTAATCAATATATTTGAAGAAAGAATGATCATCCTTCCCCCGTTTAAGGAATCCAAATAATTGAATCCTCTTGATTTTATGCAAGCAACATTCTATAATACGTACATAATCATATTAATCTAAACAGTTATGACAAGGACAAGAGTATTCTTTTACGGTTTACAGAGAGGGAAGGCCAGCTGAAAGCTTCCTAACACGATTTGAATACTTACCACCTTCGAACTCCGGCCATGAAATTCGAGTAGTGGGCGGCGGATCATATCCGTTATATTATTCTAAGTCATAAGATGGCAATGCCGTGTTATGAAAATTAGGGTGGAACCACGTGCACAAAACTCGTCCCTTTCTAGGGATGGGTTTTTTTATTTTTAAATGAAAGAGAAAAGGAGTAGATTGTATGGCTGGCCAAATAAGAATCACTTTCCCAGATGAATCCGTTAAGGAATTTCCTGCAGGGACTACAACTGAAGAGATTGCAGCTTCCATCAGCCCTGGGTTGAGGAAGAGCGCGGTTGCGGGAAAATTGAACGGCAAATTGATCGACCTTAGAACTCCCATCAAGGAGGATGGAGCCATTGAAATCATCACCCCCGGAAGCGAAGAAGCACTTGAAGTGCTGCGCCACAGTACAGCCCATTTGATGGCACAGGCTGTATCAAGGCTATATCCTGACGCTAAGTTTGGGGTAGGACCGGTGATCGAAAATGGGTTCTACTACGATATGGACCTGGAGGATTCATTGTCACCGGACGATTTGCCTGTCATTGAAAAAGAAATGAAAAAAATTATCAATGAGAATTTGGAAATCGTACGGAAAGAAGTAACAAGAGATGAAGCAAAGAAGCTTTTTGCACTTGATGAGTATAAGCAGGAACTGATAGATGCCATTCCAGCGGATGAAAAAGTGACAATCTATGAGCAAGGCAATTTTTACGATTTATGCCGCGGCGTGCATGTTCCTTCCACTGGTAAAATCAAATTTTTTAAATTGTTGAGCATTGCTGGTGCATACTGGCGAGGGGACAGCAACAATAAAATGCTGCAGCGCGTCTATGGAACTGCGTTCTTTAAGAAGAGTGATCTCGAAGATCATCTGAAAATGCTTGAGGAAGCGAAAGAACGCGACCATCGCAAGCTTGGAAAAGAGCTTTCCTTATTTACAAACTCACAAAAAGTGGGGCAAGGGCTGCCGTTGTGGCTTCCAAAAGGTGCGACAATCCGAAGAATCATTGAGCGCTATATCATAGATAAAGAAGTGGAACTTGGATATGATCATGTGTATACTCCGGTTCTGGGAAGTGTTGACTTGTATAAAACAAGCGGCCATTGGGATCATTATCAAGAGAACATGTTTCCTATCATGGACATGGACAATGAGCAGCTTGTTTTACGTCCAATGAACTGTCCGCACCATATGATGGTATATAAAAATGAAATCCATAGTTATCGTGAACTGCCTATTCGGATTGCAGAACTCGGAACTATGCACCGGTATGAAATGTCCGGCGCCTTATCCGGACTCCAGCGCGTTCGCGGTATGACATTAAATGACGCCCATATATTTGTGCGTCCCGATCAAATAAAAGACGAATTTATCCGCGTAGTTCAGCTGATTGAAGAAGTGTACCGTGATTTTGACCTTGACGAATATTCATTCCGACTTTCCTATCGTGATCCTGAAGACAAAGAAAAGTACTATGATGATGACGAAATGTGGGAAAGAGCACAATCCATGCTGAAAGAAGCCATGGATGAACTGAAACTGGATTATTATGAGGCCGAAGGGGAAGCTGCTTTCTACGGTCCGAAACTAGATGTACAGGTGAAGACGGCTCTTGGCAAAGAAGAAACACTGTCGACTGTACAGCTTGACTTCCTGCTTCCTGAAAAGCTTGATTTGACATATGTCGGTGAAGACGGCAAACAGCACCGGCCGGTTGTCATTCACCGCGGAGTCGTGTCAACGATGGAGCGGTTTGTCGCATTTTTGATCGAGGAATATAAAGGGGCATTCCCGACATGGCTTGCACCGGTTCAGGTTCAGGTAATCCCTGTCTCCCCGGATGTGCATTTCGACTATGCCAAGCAAGTTACTGACAAATTGAAATCAAATGGATTGCGGGTAGAAATGGATAAGCGCGATGAGAAGATTGGCTATAAAATTCGTGAAGCCCAAATGCAAAAAATCCCTTACATGCTGGTTGTAGGCGACAATGAAGTCGAAGCTGAGGCAGTCAACGTGAGAAAATACGGTGAGAAAAAGACGGAAACCGTTCCGTTAAAAGAATTCATCACACATATTCAAGAAGAAGTAAAAAATTACAAGTGATCATTTGAATTTTCATTTGGGATCAGATCCCCAGCGAGGTAACGCGTTAAAGCAGTGGGGGTCTGACTCCATAAAAAATCAGGTGAAGAAGAACAGTTTCGTTTTTCTTCACCTGTTTGATTTTAAAGCACGCTTATTTTCGATCCTCGAATTCTTTTTTCGTTCCGTTTTTCATCGTATATTCCAATTCAAACTTTGTATAGTTGACATCAAGCTGGAATGTGTCAAGGATTTGCTGGATGGCATCTTCCTTTTTCGTGTTTTCATCAATTCTTACTTCCTGCATTAACGTATATAATGTCTGGAAGGCTTCCATTCCTTTCAGCTTCTTATCGTGTACAGAGTCATTCAATTCCGCACGGTAAGAGCCAGACCCTGCATCCTTTTCTTCATATTCAAAATCATACTCCATATCTGGGGCATAATCGATTTCCAGATCGAACTTTGTATATGGGAAATTGTCCATCAGTTTTTTGGAGTTCATATCCTGGACATTGCCATCATCAGATTTGTTGCCACTATCTTCCTTGGTGATGATATCATCATTCGTTGTTGCATTTTCATTTGGCGGTGGAACAACTTGTTCTTTTGGATGGTTGTCCACTGAGGGATCGTCTGAACATGCTGCTAAAACAAAAGCGAACAAAGGTATTGAAATGGAATAGATCCATTTTTTCATATGTCTGAACCCTCCTCATAATTGTGCTATCTAACAGAAGTTTTTCCCATTCCTTTAAAAATAAACATTTTCCTAAAAAACATTGCGGGGTTCACATAAATTTGATATTATTAAAAACGTTGTGATCAAAAGGCTTCATATGCCTGTCATTTGACAAATGTATATTATCCATGATAAACTTAATAAGGTTAATCGAATACTTGTTTGTGTAAGAAGGAGCTGCCCGCTTCTCGCCTGATTGACGCATCCATGCTGTTAACAGGTTATGAATGTTTAGCAATTATCCACACAATTGTATGTGTGATTAAGTGCGGGCCCTTTTTAGCGGCCCGCACTTTTTATTTTGGACCAACTTGATAAAGATAGGCGAAAAGAATCACAAGACCGGAATTGATCAGCCCTATTTTTACTCAAACTCAGTATTCTTGAAATTACCTTGGAGGTGGCTAACTATTAGCAAAGATATGTTTGTGAATGAAGGCATTCGTGCCCGTGAACTTCGTCTCATTGACCAGAACGGTGAACAGGCGGGTGTCAAATCCCGCAACGAAGCGCTTGATATCGCTGCACGTGCAAACCTTGACCTTGTATTGGTGGCACCGAACGCAAAACCACCGGTGGCCAGGATCATGGACTATGGAAAATATCGTTTCGAACAGCAGAAAAGAGAGAAAGAAGCGCGTAAAAACCAAAAAGTGATCAACGTGAAGGAAGTTCGTTTGAGTCCTACAATTGATGAGCATGATTTTAATACAAAGCTCCGTAATGGACGAAAGTTCCTTGAAAAAGGAGATAAAGTGAAAGCATCCATCCGCTTCAGAGGACGTGCAATCACTCATAAAGAAATCGGCCAGCAAGTGCTGACACGTTTTGCCGATGAGTGTAAAGACTTGGCTACTGTCGAGTCCAAACCACGAATGGACGGCAGAAGCATGTTCCTTGTATTGGCACCGATTAACGAAAAGTAATGTTTTGAGGAGGAAATTCATATGCCAAAAATGAAAACACACCGCGGCGCAGCAAAACGTTTTAAAAAGACTGGCTCCGGCAAATTGAAACGTTCACATGCTTATACAAGCCACTTGGCCGCTAATAAATCCACGAAACAAAAGCGGAAACTCCGCAAGTCGGCAATCGTCTCCAAAGGCGACTTCCGTAGAATTCGTCACTTACTTGATAACATTAAATAATGAGAGAGCATTAGGAGGGAAATAATATGCCACGCGTAAAAGGCGGAACAGTTACCCGCAGACGTCGTAAGAAAGTTTTAAAATTAGCAAAAGGTTATTATGGTTCCAAACATACATTATATAAAACTGCCAACCAGGCAGTAATGAAGTCTTATATGTATGCATACCGTGACCGTCGTAATAAAAAACGTGATTTCCGCAAGCTTTGGATTACACGTATCAATGCGGCAGCACGTATGAACGGTCTTTCCTACAGCCGTTTGATGCACGGCTTGAAAGTTGCCGGCATCGAAGTAAACCGCAAAATGCTTGCAGATCTTGCTGTTTCTGACGAAAAAGCATTTGCTGAACTTGCAGACAAAGCAAAAGCTGCTCTTTAAGAACAAAAGCACAAGAGCCTTGATCACCCTTGACCAGCACAAGTTCATTCCCAAGAAGGCATTTTTCAGCCAACAGGGAATCTTCTGAGCCTTGCGGGGCTAGGTACTGAAGGCAAGCTTAAGCAGCGACGTCATTTCGATGTTGTGCTTCAGTTGACGTAGAGGAGTCATATATACATTTCTAATCATAAAAGCCATTCCCCATTTTTGAGGGAACGGCTTTTTTATATATCAAGATATGGGTTCGTGTCATATCCTGATATGAAAAAAATACATATGTATAGTAGAAAGCAGGTGATCATCATGGATGAGCAGTTATTAATCATGCTTTCAATTGTACAGGGCAGCGGAATTCTAGCCCCGGTTATGTTTATCCTGTTTCATGTCGTCAGACAATTTATGTTTATACCGGTTGCCCTGGTCTGCATGGCTGGCGGAATGTTATTCGGCAGTATCCTGGGAACGGTATATTCAATGGCAGGATTGCTGTTACTATCCGCTTTTTTTTATTTCATTATCAGGAGAATTCCCGGAACCCTCGAAAAGTTAATGAAAATCAAGTATAAATGGTTTGGGGCTCACACTAAAATGACAGTTGGCCAGATTGCTGTCTTGCGCTTGATCCCGTTCTTTCATTATCAATTGCTTAACCTTTGTCTCTATGAACGGCGGCCTGACTTTCGGGGATTTATGAAAGGATCAGTGGCTACGAACTTCCCTTTGGCATTCTTTTATACTGTTTTTGGAGAATATATTACCCGGTTTTCCCCGGGTATCGGGATCATGATTGTTCTGGCTCTATTCATATTGTTTTATATGCTTCGTGAAAAAATTGTCACAGTGAATTGGCATGATTTTTTTTCACACAAATCTCTCTAACTCCGGAAAATGAAAGGTTAATAGGCGAAGTCAAGTTTTTGGGCAAGGAAAAGTTAGAAACTGTATCATCGTCCTACCCCTCTCGCTTATACGATTCTGAGCAAGCTATACTGGGTTTCCGCCTGTCGAATAAACGGCTTTTGAGATCATGATAGTCAACGTGGGGCTTATGGCCCCATTTATAAATGGGGGACGTGTTGAACTGTCCCAGAATTTTATTTTATAAAAGTGCATTCATTACTTATTGACTTATATATCACTTTACGATATATTCTAAATGGATATATCATAAAGTGATATAAAGGGGAGTTAACATTGAAATCGTTAGAACAGCTTACTGATTCAGTATTCTATATTATGGCAGCCCTTGCTAAACCAAGACATGGCTATGCAGTAATGGGCTTAGTCGAAGAAACAAGCAAAGGGGCCTTTGTGATAGGACCTGCTTCTCTCTACACCATTATTAAAAAATTATTGAAGGAGGACTTAATTGTGTTGCATGATAACACAGATTCACGGCGAAAGGTATATGTATTAACTGAAAAAGGCAGGACGGTACTTAGAGAAGATATTGTCCGTCGAAAAGCCATGATTGAATTAGCAGAAAAAGGTCTTGAGAGGGGGATCGAATAATGGCAAGAACAAATATATGATGTCGACAGGTCTTGCTTTTTCCGAGAAGAATGATATGGAAAAGCTGAGGAAAAACGCCTTAAAGGGCTGAAATTTGAAAAGATTCCGCTTTGTAGGGTACGAGTTGGAAAAAGGTGAAGGCGAGGATGTCATTTTCAGTATTGATTATCGTACACTGAAGCCAGATGAAGAAGATGAATACTTCAACATGTTTTCGTATGCAGGCTGGACCCATGTGTGTTCCAGTTATGATATGCAGATTTTTAAAGCAGAGAAAGGTACAAAGCCGATATACAGTGATACAGAATCTGCCAGAGATAAAATAGAGCAGATTGCAAAACCAGTTAGAATGGCGGTAGTATTTTTAGCTGCATTGACGGGAATATTATGGGTCATCATGACCTTGACCTCCGGTTCGTTACAGAACATTAGTAAGTGGGCTTTCTTATTATCATTTGTTCTAACGTTACCGGCCGTTATGACAATCATGGCAATTTATTATCATAAATGGACGAAAAGAAGCAAAGCGAGTCTTTAATGTGCAACAAAGACAATGGGCATGGAAAAAGGAGGCAATAACTAAAGAATGTCATTGTAATAGGAAAAGGATAGATGAAACAGGGAGTACTGCTGTTCACCTATTCACTTTTTCCTTTTTAAAAGTACCTTATTGCTTGTAAGTTTTTCAAACAGGCTTTAGTTATTTTTCCTTCTTCCTGTTTCTCTCAATCAGTTCTTTGATAGGGCTTTTCCAGTCAATAACTGCATTGGGATACCTGAGTTTGACCTCATTTTCAATGAATAGGAAATCTTCGTAGCTCAGTCCTTGCAGCAAGTCGGTGTTATGTGGAAAGATAAAAATGGAAACGACTTCAAAAGCGCGGTCTGTTGTCCCTAAATATTTTTCCCCTTCAAACATGACTCCTTCATAAGTGATCAAAAAGTTTTTCCTAATATTGTCCGGGTTATCATAAAAGAAGAAGTGCTTCTGTTCATGGGCACTTTCCAATTTTCTTTTCGGATCCAGTATAAACTTGACGGCTATATAAATAAGGTAAATAATTAAAGCTAAAATGACGAATCTAAATAATAAGATCATGTTGAGACCTCCAATATAACATCTACCCACCATACGGATGAAGGCGATAAAAGGTTTCAATTTTGTTATAATTTTTTTATGGAGGTGTGATAAATAATGACATTACAGGAATGGTTTGCCATGCAGCATGAATTGGACCATTACATAGAAAAAGAACATGGGCTGGACGGGGAAGATCTATTTGAAAAAAAGATTTTGGCCCTGCTCGTTGAAATTGGAGAATTGGCGAATGAAACGAGATGTTTTAAGTTTTGGAGTAAGAAGCCCCCGTCTCCACGTGAAGATATTTTAGAAGAGTTTGTGGATGGTGTCCATTTCATATTATCTCTTGGACTTGAACTTGGTTTTTCAGATCGTGAGTATTCTCTCGTCTCCCATGAAGCCAACGAAGATTTGGACCGTAGCTTTTTAAAAATATACAGACTGGCAAATGACTTCCGTCAGTCTAAGGATGCCGGGGATTTCGAAGAGCTTTTCCGCCAATACATTGTTTTAGGACAGACATTGGGCTTTACGCTTGATGAAGTTCAGGAAGCGTATAAAAAGAAAAACGACGTGAATTTCAAACGCCAGCAAAACGGATATTGATCCAATCAGCAGTTTCTTGTGCAAGTTTCCATTATCGAGTATAGAATCAAAGAGAATAATAATCAGAAGTGAGGGATGATTGATGCAAAAACTCGATGAAACTTTAACAATGTTAAAAGATTTGACAGATGCCAAAGGCATACCCGGCAATGAACAAGAGCCGCGCAGTGTTATGAAAAAGTACATAGAACCGTACGCAGACGAGATTGAAACGGACGGCTTGGGCAGCTTAATCGCATTAAAATCGGGTGATGCAAACGGCCCTAAAATCATGATTGCTGGACATCTGGATGAAGTGGGATTCATGATTACACGAATTGATGACAAAGGATTCCTTCGCTTTCAAACGGTTGGTGGATGGTGGAGCCAGGTCATGCTTGCCCAACGGGTGACAATTGTTACGAAAAAGGGTGACATTACCGGAGTCATCGGGTCTAAACCGCCCCATATCTTGTCAGCTGAAGCGAGGAAAAAGCCGGTTGAAATCAAAGACATGTTCATAGATATCGGAGCATCAAGCAAGGAAGAAGCACAGGAGTGGGGTGTGCGTCCTGGCGACATGGCCGTCCCATACTTTGAGTTCACTTTAATGAACGATGAAAAAATGATGCTTGCAAAAGCTTGGGATAATCGGATCGGCTGTGCCATTGCTATTGATGTCCTTAAAAATTTAAAAGGTGAAGATCACCCTAATAGGGTGTTTGGTGTAGGAACTGTCCAAGAGGAAGTAGGGCTGAGGGGAGCCAAGACAGCTGCCAATAAAGTAAAACCAGATATTGCTTTTGCTGTGGATGTCGGAGTTGCAGGCGATACCCCAGGCATCTCAGATAAAGAGGCGCAGGCAAAAATGGGGGAGGGTCCACAAATCATGCTGTATGATGCCTCAATGGTTTCGCATAAAGGCCTGCGTGATTTCGTAACAGGAATAGCGGACGAATTGGACATACCATATCAGTTTGATGCCATGCCGGGCGGTGGAACCGATGCAGGCTCCACGCATCTGGCCGGTGAAGGAGCCCCATCATTGGCCATTACGATTGCTACGCGTTACATCCATACGCATGCAGCTTTACTACACCGTGATGACTACGAAAATGCAGTGAAACTCATTACCGAAGTGGTAAAGCGGCTGGATAAAGATACAATGGAAAAAATCATATTTGATTAATACCGAAAAAATTAAATACGCTGATAAAAAAGTACATCACTTTTACCTAGTGGTGTACTTTTTTTGGCATTTAAACAATCGACATCAAGAGACCGATTACGAATTTTTGGGGTTTCGGGGATCAGGGTACATTCAACAAGAATTATCGGACGAAGGGGTAACCAATAAAGGTTCATAGCGCCCAAAAAGGAGGAAAAAGCATTCATAATGGTCACCAATAAAGGTTAATAGTGCCCAAAAAGGAGGAAAAAGCGCTCTAATGGTCACCAATAAAGGTTAATAGTGCCCAAAAAGGAGAAAAAAGTGTTCAAAGGGTAACCAATAAAGGTTAATAGTACCCGAAAAGGAGAAAAAAGTGCTTTAATGGTCACCAATAAAGGTTAATAGTGCCCGAAAAGGAGAAAAAAGCGCTCTAATGGTCACCAATAAAGGTTAATAGTGCCCGAAAAGGAGAAAAAAGTGCTCTAATGGTCACCAATAAAGGTTAATAGTGCCCAAAAAGGAGAAAAAAGTGCTCTAATGGTCACCAATAAAGGTTAATAGTACCCGAAAAGGAGAAAAAAGTGCTCTAATGGTAACCAATAAAGGTAAATAGTGCCCGAAAAGGAGAAAAAAGCGCTCTAAGGGTAACGAATAAAGATTCATAGTGTCCAAAAACGAGAAAAGACGTCTCTGATGGTAACCAAGAAAAGTCATGGTTAAGTCGATTGGGTTACCCTCCCAAAGACGCCATTTTGGGATAGTCCGATTCCTGTAAATGATGAAATACATACAAAAGAGTTCCAAGTTTCCAGCTTTTATCTTTTCATAAAAACAATTTTCCTGTATGGTCTAATAAGAATATAGATAAAAGGAAGTTTTGGTATGGGGAATGTTTGGGAATATATAGTTGTTTTTCTACTGGCGGGGGTGCCATGGATTGAGTTAGCTGCTGTGATTCCAATTGCCATTATTCGTGGTTTGCAGCCGGTTCTTGTCATCATTTTGGGGTTTTCTGGAAATTTATTAACAGCGTTATTGGTCATCTATTTATTTGAACCTATTAAAAATTACCTTTTTAGAAAAAGAGGGGATTCAAAAGAAAGCGGTAAACGTGAGGAACGGGCAAAAAGAATATGGAACAAATACGGATTGCCGGGTCTCGCATTGCTTGGCCCTGTTCTAATCGGGATCCATATCGCGGCATTTATCGGATTGTCCCTCGGAGCCGGAAAAAACTGGACGCTCCTTTGGGTGACGATCAGCTTGTTCATTTGGTCAATTGTTTTGGGGACAGCAGCCCATTATGGAGTGGAAGCATTTAAAGTATTTCTTTAAGGCTGATAGCTGTTAGTATGACTTTTTAAACATGGGGTCCCATTTCCAAAAAAATTTGGGTATTCCACGCTTTCCATTTTTGTGTGATCAGGTCGAAGATGCCTGTCCTTTTCGGTCTGTTCTCCTCAAGAGCAAGATAAGAAAAAAGACGCGCCATTAATGGGGGAATCGGATGAATGTTTCGATACAGCTAATTGGATTTGTGGCAGCTTATGCTCGCTTCCATTCTTAACGACAGCTCTAAAACCCTTTCATGATTAAGGCGGGTATCCGACAATAGCTGTGTGTGGAAACATAGTCGTACCTTTTAGAGAATAAAAAAAGCGGACGGTCACGCCGCCGCTTATGCCTGCTTTAATCCATTTTCAAGTGTATCGAGCATCATGCTTTTCTTCTGCTCATCCGCATTCTGCCAGATCACTTCGAAAAGCACACCCAATCCAGGCAAATACTTTTCCTCGCCTTTTTGCATGGCATCTACAATCGTATCCTCCAGTTGTTCCTGATTATTATCGGAAACATTATGAATAACTGCTCGTCTGATATTAATATCCATTCTCTTGGCTCCTTTTCAAAGATTCTTTCGTTAGCTTTTCGCAAATTAGCTGAATTATGTATAATGAAAAAAGAAACGCCCGAAAGGAATTGGATTATTCATGGAAGAACTTCAATCAGCTAAAAATGTGCGGGTCAAAGAATGGAAAAAGCTGCTTACTAAAAAAGGCCGGGATCAATCCGGCAAATATATGTTAGAAGGAGCCCATTTGGTCGAAGAGGCTTTGAAAACAAATGAAATTGTCGAGATAATGGTTCAGCACAATTTTACAGCCATTAAGATCGAACAATTGAGAGAGTTTCCGGTCACGTTGATATCTGCAGAAATCAGCCAATCTATTTCAGCAACTGAAACACCCCAGGGGATTTTTGCCGTTTGTAAAAAAAGAGACGTTGGATTGGATCTGGCTATTCATAGAAAATTGCTGCTTCTTGACGGGGTACAGGATCCCGGCAATATTGGAACGATGATCCGGACAGCAGATGCGGCAGGAATCGATGCAGTCATTTTCGGTGAAGGGACCGGGGATCTCTATAACCCTAAAGTGTTGCGGTCAGCGCAGGGGAGTCATTTTCACTTGAAAGTGGTTGGTGGAAAATTATCGGAATGGATAAAACAACTTAAAGCGGCAGATATTCCAGTCTATGGGTCTGCAATCGAAAATGGTGAACCTTTTATAAATGTCCCATCTTCGGATTCATTCGCTTTAATTGTAGGTAATGAAGGAGCGGGAGTGGACAGTGCAATTCTTCGCCAGACGGACAAAAATTTATATATTCCGCTCTATGGACAGAGTGAATCCCTCAATGTTGCAGTAGCTGCCGGCATATTGCTTTATCATTTGCAAAAACCCATTTGAAATTATTGTTTGGAACGACTATAATGTGATTATCTAAATATAGTGAATGACTATGATGGAGAAAAGTAGCCGGAGGACGCTTACAGGGAGAAAGTGCCATGACTGCAAGCACTTTTAGTTGGAAATCCGGGCGAAGTTCACCTCCTGAGTCGGCATCGGGACCGAAGTTCCGGGAATTGTGGATTTCGTAAAGATGCACCGGCCTTGCCGTTATAACAATGAAGTGAACATGAAAATGTTTATAAGGGTGGTACCGCGACCATTGCCTCGTCCCTTTTTGGGGGCGGGGTTTTTTTATTTTCAATTTCAGTACCCACCCCTGCGAGGCGACAAGCGCTAGAGAAATGTCTCAACGGAGGCTTGGCTTGTGTTAGTCGAGGCTTAACAGGGATTCTCACGGATCAATTATATTTTAAGTAAATGAAGGAGGATATATAAATGGAGCAAAAGTTAAAAGAACTGGAACTGCAGGCTCTGGAAGAAGTTAAAGCTTCTTCCGACTTAAAAGAGCTGAACCGAGTACGTGTCGCTTATCTTGGAAAAAAAGGGCCGATTACAGAAGTATTGCGGGGAATGGGAAAACTCTCAGCCGAAGAGCGTCCCAAAATGGGAGCACTCGCCAATATGATCAGAGAGATGATTGCGAAGGCGATTGAAAATAAACACAAGCAACTTGAAGATGAGGCTGTTTCAAAGAAACTGGAGGCAGAAACGATTGATGTAACGCTTCCTGGCAGGCCTATTGCAACTGGAAACCGTCATCCGCTCACTAAAATCATCGAGGAGATCGAGGATCTGTTCATCGGGATGGGATATAAAATTGCAGAAGGCCCAGAAGTTGAACATGATTATTATAACTTCGAAGCTTTGAATTTGCCGAAGGGACATCCAGCCCGCGATATGCAGGATTCCTTTTATATTACAGAAGAAATTTTAATGCGCACTCATACATCGCCGGTCCAGGCCAGAACGATGGAGAAGCATGAAGGAAAAGGTCCTGTTAAAATTATCTGCCCTGGTAAGGTATATCGGCGCGACAATGATGATGCGACTCACTCCCATCAGTTCATGCAGATTGAAGGCCTTGTCATCGATGAGAATATCACAATGGGTGATTTGAAAGGGACGCTTGAAGTGTTCGCGAAGAAAGTTTTCGGTGCCGACCGTGAAATCCGTCTGCGCCCAAGCTTCTTCCCGTTTACAGAGCCTTCTGTTGAAATGGATATTTCCTGTAAAATTTGTCACGGAGATGGCTGCCGGGTATGTAAGCACACTGGCTGGATCGAAGTCTTGGGTGCAGGAATGGTTCATCCGAACGTTTTGGAAATGGCCGGTTTTGATTCAAAAAAATATACAGGTTTCGCTTTTGGAATGGGGCCTGACCGCATCGCCATGCTGAAATATGGAATTGATGATATTCGCCACTTCTATACGAATGATATCCGGTTCCTTAAACAATTTGCTGTTCAAGAATAATTCGGGAGGTTACGCACATGTTGGTTTCATATAAATGGCTGCAGGAATACGTCAACTTGAATGATGTATCCGCAGCGGAATTGGCTGAGAAGATAACAAGAAGCGGTATTGAAGTAGATGGGGTTGTACAATTAAGCGAAGGGGTTAAAGATGTTGTTGTTGGTGAAGTGCTTGATTGTAACCAGCATCCCCAAGCTGATAAATTGAAAATATGCAAAGTTGATATTGGAGAAGGCGAGCCCGTCCAAATCATTTGTGGGGCTCCTAACGTGGCAAAGGGCCAAAAAGTGCCTGTAGCGAAAGCAGGTGCTGTCCTTCCAGGCAATTTTAAAATCAAAAGAGCCAAATTGCGTGGTGAGGAATCAAACGGAATGATTTGCTCACTCCAGGAACTTGGCATTGAAGGAAAGCTTGTTCCAAAGGAATTTGCTGAAGGAATTTATGTATTTCCTGCTGATGCAGAAGTCGGTTCAAATGCTTTGTCACTGTTGAACATGGACGATGAGGTACTGGAGCTTGATCTGACTCCTAACCGCGCGGATGCACTTAGTATGATCGGAGTAGCTTATGAAGCAGCAGCTATTTTGGATGAATCGGTTCAATTACCGGAAATCGCCTATGAATCCGCCAAAGAAAAAGCTTCGGATTATATTTCCGTAAAAGTGGAGGCTTCAAAAGAAAACCCTCTTTATACAGCTAAGGTCATAAAAAATGTGAAAATCGGGCCTTCTCCTCTTTGGATGCAGGGGCGCTTGATGTCAGCAGGAATTAGACCTCATAACAATGTCGTCGATATCACGAACTATATTTTACTTGAATACGGCCAGCCACTTCATGCTTTTGACTATGACCGGTTTGGTTCAAAAGAAGTGGTTATCCGTATGGCAAAAGAAGGGGAGAAAATCACTACGCTCGATGACACGGAACGTACATTGACTTCCGACCAGCTTGTCATCACAAATGGATCAGTTCCTGTAGCACTCGCGGGTGTGATGGGGGGAGCGGATTCAGAGGTGAGCGATGATACAACAACGATCCTGTTGGAGTCCGCTTATTTTACAGGCGGTTCAATAAGGAGTACTTCTAAGTATCATGGGTTAAGAAGTGAAGCGAGCAGCCGATATGAAAAAGGCGTCGATCCGGACAGAGTAAGGCCGGCAGCAGAGCGCGCAGCCCAGCTGATTGCAAAATATGCTGGCGGGGAAGTGCTTGAAGGACTTGTGGAAGACGACCAGTTAACGATCGAACCTGCAGTAGTTACTATCTCTTTGGAAAAAATCAATCGTGTTCTCGGGACTGGTATCACTTCAGCGGAGGTTGTCAGCATCTTCAATAGACTGCAATTCGAAGTGACGGTTGAAGAGGATGTATTTACTGTATCTGTGCCAACCCGCAGGGGAGATATTACCATTGAAGAGGACTTGATCGAAGAGGTTGCAAGGCTGTATGGATATGATCTGCTTCCGAAGACATTGCCGAGAGGAGAAGCGACACCCGGCGGTCTGAGCAAATTACAGGAGAAGCGCAGAACAGCAAGGGGCTTTCTTGAAGGAGCCGGCATGTTCCAAGCGATTACTTACTCTTTGACTAGTGAAGAAAAGGCATCCTTGTTCTCAATTGAAAAACGCCCGCCCGTCCAACTTGCCATGCCTATGAGCGAGGAGCGGAGCCGCCTGAGGTTAAGCCTTGTTCCCCAAATGCTTGAAGCGATATCTTACAATGTTGCCAGGAAAAATAATTCAGTGGCACTATACGAAATCGGATCCGTCTTTTTGAATGAAGGAGAAGGCAAGCAGCCAGAAGAACGTGAGCATATTGCTGGAGCCGTTACCGGATTATGGGTGGACAATGCCTGGCAAGGAGAGAAAAAGCCTGTTGACTTTTTTGTCGTAAAGGGAATTTTGGAAGGCTTATTTAAAAAGCTTGGAATTGAGAAAGATATCGTTTGGCAGGCCGTTCAAATGGATGGTATGCATCCAGGGCGTACTGCGGAAGTTTTGTTGTGCGGTGAAGTCATAGGTTTCGCCGGTCAAGTCCATCCGAACCTGCAAAAAGACCTTGACTTGAAAGACACATATGTATTTGAAATTCAGGCAGAGCCGGTATTTGATTACAAACTTCCTGAATTGCGCTATGTTCCGATTCCTCGTTATCCATCGATTGCGCGCGACATTGCACTCGTTGTAGATAAAGATGTCAATGCAGCAACGCTCGAGTCAATCATTAAAGATTCCGGCAAAAAACTACTGAGGGACGTCCACGTGTTTGACTTATATGAAGGACAGAATATGGAAGAGGGCAAAAAGTCCATTGCCTTCTCCTTGACCTACGCTGATCCTGAAAGGACACTAACGGATGAGGAAGTCACAAATATCCATGAAAAAGTATTGGCTGCCCTGAAAGAAAAATCTGGTGCAGAGTTACGCAGTTAATGTATTCTTTTTTATGATAAACAAAAGATATATTTTAGAAAAAGGCTGGGGCTTCAATCCCGGTCTTTTTCATTCGAATTTATCATGATTAAAGGGAGACGTTTTCTGGAAATGTGATAGAATGTCCTTATAACCTGTTTCATCCTGATTGGATAAAATGAACGGCATTATGGCCATCCATGAAAGGGGGAGGAGGAATAACTGTGAACCTGGATGTTTTCTCCAGCTATACTTGGTATGAGATGTGGAGCCCGATCACTTTAATAATCATTGTGCTGGCTTCTGTCATTTATGCAAGAAAAATAATATATTCTTCCAATTATAAAGTTACAAAAAAACAAATGGCCTATTTTTATACAGCTGCAGTTTCTTTATATATAGTTAAGGGCAGTCCATTAAAAATTGCTTCTGAACATTTTTCTTTCAGCGCCCATGTAATCGAGGTCATGACAGTACTGTTCATTGTACTGCCATTGTTTATTTTAAGCATGCCTCCCCAGTGGGCAAGACAATATTTTTGGAATCATAAGCTGAAATTTACGATTAAGCTGCTTGGACATCCGTGGATGGCAGCCTTGTTGTTTAACGGAGTGTTAACAGCTTATTTTGCACCGCAAATATTCAACTACATTCAACAAAATCCAGTTTTTTCAATCATCAGCCAGGCTTTTCTTCTAATCACTGGTTTCCTGATGTGGTGGACAATTATCATGCCGTTGCCAGAAATCAGCAAATTCTCGTATTTTACCAGGGTGGCATATATCTTTCTGAACGCTGTTTTATTGATGCCAATCGGTATTTTTCTTCTGGTAGGTATAAGCGAGGCACATTATCCGTTGTATGCGGCGGTGGCTGGTGAACTGATTCCTTCGCTGTCGGCAGTTTATGACCAGCAGCTTGGAGGCGGTATATTGAAAGCCATTCAGCTGACAAGCTACGGGATTGCTCTCTTTTATCTTATTGGAAACTGGAGTAAGAAAGAAGATGAACGTGAAGGCCAGATTGATGATGAGAATATTCGGGTTGTGCAAGGTGTCGTGATTCATTTACCGAAAAAATAACGAAGCTGCTTTGGCTTAATACGCCAATAGCAGCTTTTTAGCTTTTCTCCAGCATAAATGTGAATTCTTTTTCTTGGTTCCCATTGAGGGAAACTGTTCTTTCGATAAAGCGGACATTTCGTTTTTGGTCGATTGTAACAACGGTTGAACAGCGTGTTCCATAATCGGAGCTTTTAATGAAAATTGAAGATAAGGTCTTTTCAAGCTTCAGTGGAATCCCGGTTTTCGGCAATTTTTCTTCAGGTGCAGGTTCATCGTCGGCAAGGATTGTAAAAAGACTTTTATGGTCCACGCCATTGGCAAGAAGTTGTTTGATCTGATGTTTGCCCTTTACGACTTTTGGCCAAGGGGTATCAAGTTGGTCATTGCTCAGCCCGTAAATTCCAGGACCCAATTTTTTAATCTGGTTTCCGGTATTAGAGTAATACAAAAGGGTATCCGCATCTGCAACAAATAAATTAAACCCTTTGTAGTCTAATCTTTCTTGCTGAAGATTTTTTAAAAATTCAACCGGGCTTTCGTCTCCTGCTAAAAAATCACGAACAATATGTCCCCTTGATTTTTTATCCGTTTTATCAAATTCTGAGGGGTTTCTGTAATTGGTCAGAGCAGCAAATCTGCCGGTCCGGGTAATGCCCATCCAAGTACCCATTTGCTCCAGATCCCTGCCAGCCAAAATGGAAGGATGGTCATCCCAATAATGCGCAGCCTTGGAGGGCCGTTTGTAAAACTCGTCACGATTCGCTGCTGTGATCAGATGATAATCCGGGTGGCAACGAAAAGCAACAAAGATAATGCACATAATATCTCCCCGTTCATTTTTATTCATTCATATCCTTTAACTTCTTTTGGCCTGGAAGCCTGATGGAAAGAAAGAATACCAAAAGGCAGAAAACAAGGCAGATCATCGCAACATTGTGGAGGTGCTGAATATCAAGATGGCGGTTAAAAGCCAGACCCAGTAAACTGGATGATAAGATGGAACCCAAATATCGGCTTGTTTGGAAGAGCCCCGATGCCGATCCTGTATCCTCCGGTTTTACATGCTCATATAAAGCTGTCTGCATCGAGATATTACTAAATCCATTGCTCATTCCCAAAACGGCCATGATGATCAGCAGCCATAGAAGGGACGATGTTTCATGTAATGTAAGCAGAAGGGCTGTTCCGGAAAAAAGGATCACGGAACCCGTAATAAGTGCTGGTTTTGGTCCGTGGCGATCAATCAGTCTGCCGACAAACGGCGATACAATGACGCCGAATCCCGCCAAAGCGAGCATAATTAAACCGGTATTACCGGGGCTGTAATGTTTAACCTGCTGTAAGAAAGTCGGAAAACCGAAGAAGTAACAATAATAAACAAGGTTTATAGTGATAAACTGCAAATAAACCAGCGTTACGTTCTTGTTCTTTTTAAGACCTATGACATCAATAAAAGGTTCCGTCTGTCTTTTCTCATAGTAGTAGAAACTGACGGACGTAATGATAAAGACAATGAATGCCCACCAATGAACCTGAGTATCCAAAGAGAGAAGAAACAGAATCAGGCCAATCACTGCAATGATAAACAATGTGATACCAACAAAGTCGATACGAGCCAGTTCAAATTTCCCTTGTCTTTTATCAGGTAAAATAAAAATGGCCATAAGAAAAGAGACAATGATAAAAGGAAAGTTTACAATGAAAATAGATGGCCAATCCCATGAATCAATTAAAAGTCCACCAATGGATGGGCCGAAGGCTGCGGAAGTTGATGCAAAAATCGAAAGCGTTGCCAAGGCTTTCGCCTGTCCTTTCGTGATGCTTGTCCGGACAATGCTCATTCCACTCGGGAATAGTGTTGAACTGCCAATCGCCTGGAGCGCCCGGCATCCAAGCAAAAAAGGAAAGTTTGGTGAGAACGGTGCCAGCATTGAAGCGGCTGCTACTGTAATAAGACCTGCTAAAAACATTCTTTTCGGACCGAACATATCGCTTAATTTTCCCATAACAGGCTGGCCGGCCGCGCTGGCAAGATAAAAAACTGAAATCAGCCAGGAAGCATCGGCAAATGTGAGCTCGAACTCCTGCTGCATCCTGGTCAATGCCACAGAAATCATGGACGAATTCAATGGGTTCAATAATGTACCGAGACCGATGGTTAAAACAAGAACCCATGATTTATGCGAATTTTTTGTTCCTGTCATTACAATCACCTGATTCTTCTGATCCGTTGCGTTAAGGACATGCTAACGATTTATCTTAGGATAGTCAATTGATTGGCATTTTTAGACATTTTAAGTCGAAAGGTCGATAAGCATGAAAAAGAACCGCCTCCCTGTCTATTTATTTTTGTTTTTTATTGCTGTTATAGCTTTTTCCATGTACGGACGATCAGAGATTAAAAACTTTCCTGAAGGGAAGGTGACGAGTTACCAACACAGCATGAAAGCAAGTATGATGGATATTTTAAATTACATTCCTATAGAGCAAATAGAAAAAGAAAAGGTCATGTCAAAAGATCAATCAGTCATTTTTTTGAAAAAAACTGATCGTATCCTTTCTAGTTATACGGAGCTAAGGGAGATCTCATCCATCTATATGAATCCGGATGAGTCAATTTTAAACACTCAATCCATACTTGAAATTCTTTATGTTTCATTTAGTCAGTTAGAAGAGGATAAAACGAACACGATAAAGCTGACAGATGGACAGGCCGGCTACATCTCAGATGTATATCGATTTTTCTCCGATGTCCATCATATAGATATCTTAAATTTGGAATTGGATGAATCATTGGAGGAGATGGAAAAGGTGGCGGAAAAGTATCCGAATCTTAGCCGTCGGATAGAGGGATTGAAGTGAAAAGACTCTTATTGATTACAATCATATTGTTTTTGACCGCTTGTTCCCGTCCAAACGACAACAGGAACAAATGGATCATCATCAAGAAGAAAATCAGCCGGCAACCTGAAGGGTAACGGACGTCCGACTCGCCGAACGGCTGCAAATTCCATGGTCAATTACGAAAAAAGGCTCTACATTTTATATAAGTAAACTAAAAACTAAATGGAACAATTGCTGCGGCAGAAATCAAATCCGGTGAGGTGAAACGGGATCCAGTCGCATTGAATAAGCCCTTATTTACCGAAGGCGAAGGGGGCCTGTAGGCTTTGAACTAGGTGTGCCATCCTTGCCATCATTGAGAGAAGCGCTTTCCGGTCGATGGCGGTGCTGCTGCCCGGTATGGTGATTTGTCCACATTCCGTTCATTGAATGAATCTACCGGATAAAGGCAGTACGGGAACACACACAAACGGGCAGTCCACCCCGGATTCGTTAATCCAAAATGGACTTGAACACCCCTATTCCTTCTCAACTCCAACTCTCAGCCCCAACTGCCTATATCCCTGCAATCTTTTTTGCTTTACCGGTATTGGCAAAGTGTAATTTTGTAAACTCATTTAATGCCGCTGCGCCTCTTCCTTTGATAAGTCTCGCAGCAGCCTGATCTACCTTGGCTCCTGCCCCCTTTGGAATTGTAAACCCTGCATTTTTGCTTAAATCTTCAAAAGAACGGATAAAAGCGTAGCGCGCCAGAATAGATGCGGCAGCAACAGCCAAATGAATGCTTTCCGCCTTCGTGCTGAAATAAATTTTTTCTCTCTGAACTTTTTTTTGCCCTTTCAAGTGCTTGTAATAGACAGGTGCTTGAGCAAATTGGTCGACTAGAATGGCATCCGGCTTTTCGGGTGAGATCTTTTCAAGCAAATGATTATGTGTCTGGTTGTGCAGGATGGCTGTCATTTTCCCCTGTGTCATGCCTGATGCTTGCAGTTTATTGTATTTTGGATTATTTAGTTTTAATAGGCTATATGGCAAAAAAGGTAGCAGATCCTTTGCTATTATGACGATTTGTGAGTCCGTCAAATTCTTTGAATCTTTAACGCCGAGCTCTTTTAGAAGTGGAATTTGATCGGCTTTTACATAAGCTGCCGCTACGATGAGAGGCCCAAAATAATCCCCTTTGCCCACCTCGTCTGAACCGATGACCGACATTGTCGAGATGTTATCCGGAAGTGGCATTCCAGATACCTTCGGCGAAGCGGTGCTTGTTGCCTGATTCAAGTCCGATATGCCCCATTTTTTTACTTCTTCTTCGCTTCCGGCTCCCTGGAACATGACTTTCCCCGATTTATAGGAAGTGATGACACAACTGTCTTTCCTTGCGAGAAAAATACTTCCAGGAGGGTTTTTTTCGGAAAGATATGGCCGGTAATGTTCTTTCATCTTTTTAATTTCCTCAATAGTTGTTTGAATTACGGTGTTTGCCATAAGACAGCATCCTCCTGACACCTATACTTTGACTTCATTCAGTATAATGATTCCCATCTTTTTTCATTCGTGATATGATATAAGATAGGATTTTTGGCATGTGTAAAAAGAATTTTTTAAAGCTTTACAAGAAGAAATGGAGGCATGACTTTGTCGTCAAGTGAAAAGACCCGCACTCCAGTTACAATCTATGGGCAACATTATATCATTACAGGGACAGAGACGTCAGCGCATATGAGACTGGTAGCTGAGCTTGTTGATGAAAAAATGCGGGAAATCCGATCGGTGAACCCAAATCTTGATACTAGCAAGCTGGCCGTACTGACGGCTGTCAATGCTGTCCATGAGCAAATCAGACTTCAAGAGCGCCTGGAGCATCTGGAACAAGAGCTTTCGCGTTTAAAGGAATGAAATACGTATGTTGAGTTTAGCATTATTGATCATATTAATCATTGGATTCTTTGTCGGTCTTAAAAGGGGATTCATCCTTCAACTGATTCACATGATCGGTTTTATCGTTTCATTTATCGTTGCTTATATTTATTACGATGACTTGGCTCCCAAACTCCGCCTTTGGATTCCGTATCCGGACTTTGATTCGGGAAAGGCTTTGCAGATGGTTTTTGAGGGAGTAGGTATGGATGAAGCATTTTACCGCGCAGTAGCATTTGTCATTATATTTTTTGCTGTCCGTATTGTACTGGGCATCATTGGTTCAGCACTCGATTTTGTGGCAAGCCTTCCAATCTTAAATATATTGAATGTATGGGCTGGCGGTATTCTTGGGTTTCTAGAAGTTTACTTAATGATTTTCATATTGTTGTATATTGCTGCATTACTGCCAGTTCCGGCAATTCAAGAAGCCATTAATGGTTCATTCCTTGCCAAAGGGATGATCAACTATACGCCATTTTTATCTGCTGAATTGAAAAAATGGTGGATTGATTATATTCAAAGCTGACTTCTCTTGCAAAAGGGAAGTTTTTCTTTTAACTTCATTATTTGATAAAATGAGAGCCAGGAGAATGGAGAACGGTTGGTGACAGGTATGAGAGTAAATAAAAAAGATGTCATTCGTTTGTTGGAACAGATTGCCGTATATATGGAACTTAAAGGGGAAAACCCATTTAAGACAGCTGCATTCAGAAAAGCAGCAGCTGCATTGGAAGCGGATGATAGGAGTTTATCGGAAATCAAAGACTTTACCAAAATTCCATCCATTGGAAAGGGAACGGCTGCAGTCATTGAGGAGTTTATTGAGGACGGGGTTTCTTCTGTTCTTCGGGAACTTCAGGAAACTGTCCCCAAAGGCTTAATTCCTCTTTTGCAGATTCCCGGACTTGGCGGCAAAAGTATTGCCAGATTATATAAAGAACTGGACGTTGTTGATATCAAGTCTCTGAAAGCGGCCTGTGAAGCCGGTAAAATCAGAGCAATCAAGGGTTTTGGCAAAAAAACGGAAGAAAATATTATTGAGGCACTCAAGCAAATGGGTAAGCAGCCGGATCGTCTGCCTATTTCATATATGATTCCGATTGCGGAGCTGATTGAAGCTTCTCTGAAGGAGATAAGGGAGATTTCGAGATTTTCGAGAGCGGGAAGCCTCAGACGGGTTAGGGAAACGATCAAGGATCTTGATTTTATCATTTCAACAGAGCATCCGCAGGTGGTCAAGGAGAAATTGCTTGGTCTTGAAGGGTTTGGGGAAGCGACTGCAAGTGGAGATACTAAAGTGACTCTATTGGTTGAAGGCGGACAATATCGAATCTCAGTCGACATCCGAATTGTTGCACCTTGTGAATATGCAACGGCCTTGCACCATTTTACAGGCTCAGCGGATCATAACGTCCGATTGCGCCAGCTTGCAAAATCAAGAGGGGAAAAAATCAGTGAATACGGTGTGGAAAATATCGAAACAGGTGAAATCAAAACGTTTAAATCTGAAACTGATTTTTTTCATCATTTTGATTTGCCGTTTATTCCACCGGAAATCCGGGAGGATGGAAAAGAAGTTGATGAGTTTGACGGCAGTCGGCAATTAATCCAAATTGAAGATATTAAAGGCGACCTTCACATGCATACAACATGGTCGGACGGAGCTTTTTCAATAGTGGAAATGGTGGAGGCGTGCCGGAAAAAGGGCTATCAATATATAGCTATAACGGACCATTCACAATTTTTGAGAGTGGCCAATGGCTTGACTGTGGACCGGATTAAAAAGCAAAATGAGGAAATCAAAGAGTTAAATGAGAAATATGATGATATTTTAATTTTATCAGGTATTGAGATGGACATCTTGCCGGACGGAAGACTGGATTATGATGATGAACTATTGGCCGAACTTGATATTGTCATAGCTTCCATTCATTCCAGTTTTTCACAGCCGAGGAAAAAGATCATGGAGCGCTTGAGAAATGCACTTGAAAATCCTCATGTGGACATAATCGCCCACCCGACCGGCAGACTGATCGGCAGGCGTGACGGCTATGATGCCGATATTGACGAGCTGATTGAGCTTGCAAAGGAGACGGATACCGCACTGGAACTGAATGCCAATCCGGCTAGGTTGGACTTGTCCGCAGAGCATCTAAGGCATGCACAGGAACAGGGTGTGAAGCTAGTAATCAATACCGATGCGCATAACATCGGAAATCTTGAATTTATGGATCTGGGAGCCTCATTCGCCAGAAGGGGTTGGATCCAAAGACCATCTGTTATCAACACTTGGAAACCGGATGAATTGCTCAGTTTTTTACATCGGAATGATTAGGAAAGATGGAAAGGGGACTTAAAACAAAGTTCATGAATGAAAAAATATTGCATACTCTTGAATTTAATAAAATCCTTACTCAGCTGGAGGAATATGCAGCATCTGAACTTGGAGCAGAAAGGATCAGAAAGTTAAAACCGTCCACGTCGTTTGATGAAGTTGTTTTGCTTCAAAAGGAGACGGACGAAGCTGCCCATGTTCTCAGATTAAAGGGGCATGCCCCTTTGAGCGGGATTTTTAATATTAATCCGCATATTAAGCGCACGCAAATCGGAGGAATGTTGAATCCGTCCGAACTTGTCCAAATCGGAAATACGATCCATGCAGGCCGTTCAATGAAACGTTTTATAGAAGAGCTCATTGAGGATAACGGATTGGAAATTCCCATTTTATCAGAAAAAGTCGATCAAATTGCCGTGATGACACCATTAGAGCATGACATTAAAAATGCCGTTGATGAAGGCGGCGAAGTGATGGATTCTGCTAGCCCGGAACTTAGGAGCATCAGGCAGCAAAAAAGAAGAAACGAAAACAGGATAAGGGAGAAGCTTGAGAGCCTTATCCGCGGTAGAAATGCTCAGAAGATGCTTTCAGACGCTATCATCACAATTCGGAACGAGCGTTATGTCATCCCGGTCAAACAGGAATATCGCTCCCATTATCAAGGTATTGTCCATGATCAGTCTTCTTCAGGCCAGACTTTATTTATCGAACCGCAGGCAGTCGTTGACCTGAACAACAGCCTTCGTGAAATGCAAGTGAAGGAAAATAGGGAAATCGAGCGTATCCTCTTAGAACTTTCAAGTAAAGTAGCAGAAGCAGCAGATGATTTGCTTATCCTTGTGGAAGCCTTGGAATCCCTTGATTTTATTTTTGCAAAAGCCCGATTTGGAAAAGCGATGAAGGCAACGAGTCCCGATATCAATAAAGAGGGCCGCATCCAATTATTCAAGGCCCGGCACCCGTTGATTCCTCCGGAAGAGGTCGTGGCAAACGATATCTCACTTGGAACGGATTTCTCCACCATTGTCATTACAGGACCGAATACAGGGGGAAAGACAATTACTTTGAAAACCACCGGACTTCTTACCCTTATGGGGCAAGCGGGGTTGCACATTCCGGCATCAGAAGGATCGGAGCTAGCGGTTTTTCAGGAAGTGTTTGCGGATATCGGCGATGAACAATCGATAGAGCAGAGCTTGAGTACCTTTTCTTCACATATGGTGAATATCGTTGATATTTTGAAACACGTAGATCATGAGAGTCTTGTTCTCTTCGATGAGCTGGGCGCCGGGACAGATCCACAGGAAGGTTCGGCGCTGGCTATATCCATCTTGGATGATGTATATAGCCGTGGAGCCCGCGTCATCGCCACGACGCATTATCCGGAATTGAAAGCCTATGCTTATAACCGGGATGGAGTCATCAATGCGAGCGTGGAATTTGATGTTGAGACTTTAAAGCCGACATACAGGCTTCTGATCGGTGTACCTGGCCGGAGTAATGCATTTGAAATTTCCAAACGGTTAGGGCTTTCCGAAGAAATTATTACCCACGCAAAATCTTTCATTGACTCGGAAAGCAATGAAGTGGAAAACATGATTGCTTCCTTGGAAAAGAGCCGAAAAGAGGCGGAGAAAGATTATGAAGATGCCCATATCTATTTGAAAAAAGCCGAAATGCTTCATCAGGACCTTCAAAAGCAGATGTCCGAGTTTTATGAGCGGAAAAAGGAAATGTATGAGAAGGCAGAACAAAAAGCGGCCGAAGTAGTGGAGAAAGCAAGAATCGAAGCTGAAGATGTGATAAATTCATTGCGAAAAATGAGACTGGAAAGCGGTGCTCAAGTAAAAGAACATGAATTGATTGAAGCCCGACGGAGGCTTGATACCGCTGTTCCAAGATTGGATAAAGCGACAGGGCAGGCTAAAACTTCCAAGCAGAAACAAAAGCTTAAGCCAGGCGATGAGGTCATGATCACCACATTCGGCCAAAAAGGCACTCTGCTTGAAAAAACCGGGAATAATGAATGGCAGGTACAGGCAGGTGTATTAAAAATGAAAGTTGCCGAAAAGGATATGGAATTTATCAAATCGGAACCGAAACCTGAACCAAAGCCCCTCGCCACTGTTAAAGGGAGGGACTATCATGTTGGCCTTGAACTCGACATTCGGGGTGAGCGGTATGAAGATGCCTTACGTGAGGTTGAAAAATATATTGATGATGCACTTCTTGCCAACTATCCGCGTGTATCCATCATCCATGGAAAGGGAACAGGTGCGCTAAGATCCGGAGTTACGGAATATTTGAAACATCATCGTGCTGTCAAACGTATTAGACTTGGAGAAGCAGGAGAAGGCGGGAGTGGTGTCACAGTCGTGGAATTCAAGTAGCTACCGCCGAACCTCCTGAATAAAAGGGGAATGATTTGAATGGACTCTTTCTGGGAAAATTCATTTGTGCAAACTGCGGGCTATTACAGTGTCACCGTCCTTTGTATTATTTTGTTCCTGTTTATATTTGAATTGGTGACCAAATATAAAAATTGGGAAGAAATAAAAAGGGGCAATATTGCGGTTGCAATGGCTACTGGAGGAAAAATTTTTGGGATTGCAAATATTTTCAGGCATTCAATCCTGCACCACGACACTTTATTCGTAATGATCGGTTGGGGAATGTTCGGTTTTTTTCTTTTGTTGACCGGCTACTTTATCTTTGAATTTCTGACGCCAAAGTTTAAAATTGATGAAGAGATTGAAAAAGATAACCGTGCCGTTGGCTTTTTGTCGATGGTCATTTCCGTGGGACTGTCTTATGTCATCGGCTCTGGGATTCATTAAGGAGGAAACAGTGGAAAAACTGGCCAAAGTGCTGTTTGTAGCATGCAGTATCTTTATCATCATCGGGATCATATACCTAATACAAGCGTAAATAACCGCCTGTTGGAAACAGGCGGTCTTTATATGGTTTGCGGATAAAATCACGTCCAAAAACCTCCCGAAAAATAGACTGCACTCTTCCGATAATTTGGGCAATTAGTTGTACTGGTAGCTGTCGTTGTAATATAATATTTATAAGTTTAAAATTTTCTAACTGTTCATCAAAAGGAGGAGTGTAATTATATGAAGCCCTGGTTGGATCTTTATCCGGACACCATTCCCAAAATGTTGGAATATGATCGAAAACCAGTACAGCAATATTTGACAGATGCAGCCGAAAAA
Source organism: Siminovitchia fordii DSM 16014 = CIP 108821 (assembly GCF_000374565.1). Classification (GTDB taxonomy): domain Bacteria; phylum Bacillota; class Bacilli; order Bacillales; family Bacillaceae_C; genus Siminovitchia; species Siminovitchia fordii. The sequence continues at coordinate 37,919 of NZ_KB894706.1, forward strand.
TATCCGAATAAAACAGCTATTCATTTCATGGGCAAGGAATTGACGTACCTTGAGCTTTATGAAAGCTCACACAAGATGGCGAATTATTTGCGCAGCCTCGACATCAAGAAAGGAGACCGGGTGGCGATCATGCTTCCAAATTCTCCCCAGGCGGTCATAAGTTATTATGGCATTCTTTATGCAGGTGGGATCGTTGTTCAGACGAATCCTCTTTACACGGAAAGGGAGCTAGAGTACCAAATGAAGGATTCGGGTGCTAAAGCCATCATCGGGCTTGATCTCCTGTATCCGCGGATAATGAAAGTGATGGGGAGTACGGAACTTAAACACGTTATTGTAACCGCTATCAAAGATTATTTGCCGTTTCCCAAAAATGTCATTTATCCATTTATACAAAAACGGGATAGCGGCATCGTCGTCAAGGTAAAGCATGAGGGCAACCAGCACCTGTTTAAGCAGATCATGACCGAAGCTTCCTCAGATGAGGTTCCTTTGGAATTTGATTTTGACAGTGATCTGGCCCTCTTGCAATATACCGGTGGTACTACAGGAAATCCGAAGGGGGTCATGCTCACCCATAAAAATTTGATTGCCAATGCTACCGCGTGTGATGCCTGGCTTTATAAGATGAAAAAAGGCGAGGAAAAAATTCTCGGTTTACTTCCACTCTTCCATGTATATGGAATGACGACTGTACTTATCTTAGGAGTTATGCAGGGCTATGAGATGATCCTGCTACCGAAATTTGATGCGGAAACAACTTTGAAAACAATCCATAAGCAGAGACCGACTTTATTTCCTGGAGCACCGACGATTTATATCGGTTTGTTAAATCATCCAGATTTTAAAAAATATAATTTGTCTTCCATTGAATCTTGTATAAGCGGATCTGCACCGCTGCCTGTAGAAGTCCAAGAGAAATTCGAGAAGGCAACTGGAGGAAAGTTGGTCGAGGGATACGGTTTGACCGAAACTTCCCCCGTCACCCATGCCAACTTTCTCTGGGACCGAGAGAGGGTCAAAGGCAGCATAGGCATACCGTGGCCTGACACGGATGCAATCATAGTTTCGCTGGAGAACGGGGAACCCTTGCAGCCAGGTGAAGTCGGTGAAATTGCGGTGAAAGGGCCTCAGGTAATGCAGGGTTATTGGAATATGCCTGAAGAAACGGAAAAGACAATGAAAGATGGATGGTTATTGACCGGAGACCTGGGTTATATGGATGAAAGAGGATATTTCTATGTAGTTGACCGAAAAAAGGATATGATTATTGCAGGAGGCTTTAATATATATCCACGTGAAATCGAAGAGGTGTTATATGAACACCCGTCAGTTCAGGAAGTGGTTGCCGCTGGTGTCCCAGATGCGTATAGAGGGGAAACCGTCAAAGCCTATGTTGTTTTAAAAGAAGGGGAAAATGTCACAGAAAAGGAATTGGATGAGTTCGCGCGTAAGCATTTAGCTGCATTTAAAGTACCAAGGATCTATGAATTCAGGAAGGAACTTCCAAAAACCGCTGTTGGAAAAATTCTGCGGCGCAACCTTGTTGAAGAAGAGAGAAAGAAAATGGAGCAAGAAGAAAAACTCGGATAATCAACCGTTGTTGGCATCGGTTTTTAGCGCCTATCGGCCAATTTTGCTTCTTCCAATCTAAATAATTCTCACCTTCACACATATCTCGATGATCAGGCGCTTGCTTTTATTTGTAAAACAGTATTTTAAGGGAATAATTCCTTGACAGAAAATTATATAAGATTTATCATATTTTTATGAATGAACAATCATTCATTTTACTGTGCAGAAGGTGAAACATGTGAGAAGGAATAAACCAAAGTATAAACAAATTATTGAAGCAGCAGTCGTTGTCATAGCAGAAAATGGTTATCACCAATCTCAAATTTCCAAGATAGCCCGACAGGCTGGAGTGGCAGACGGCACCATTTATCTTTACTTTAAAAATAAAGAAGATGTTCTTATTTCAGTTTTTAAGGAAAAAATGGCCATGTTTGTTCAAAAAATCAACGAAGTGATTGCAGGAAAAGAAACAGCTGCAGAGAAATTGTTAGTAATGATTGAAAGCCATTTCAAAATTTTATCTGCGGACAAAAAGCTGGCGATCGTTACCCAATTGGAATTAAGACAATCCAATAAAGATCTGCGGTTTAAAATTAATGAAGTGCTTAAAGAATATCTTAGCGTATTGGAAAGCATTCTGGAATATGGTAGAGAACGCGGGGAGCTTAAAGCAGATCTTGATATCCGGCTGGCCAGGCAGATGATTTTTGGAACAATGGATGAAACAGCGACAACCTGGGTGTTGAATGAACACAAATACGATTTAGTGGCTCTCGCTCCAAAGGTTCACAGCTTAATTCTGAATGGATGCATGTCCAAAAACGCCAACTCATAAAAAAGCGTCTTTAAGGGGGCTCGATAAATGGAGTTTCTGTCGGTTTCAAAGGAAAACAATGCTGCTTTCATTAAGATTGACAGGCCGCCGGCCAATGCACTTTCTACAGAAGTGATCAGGGAGCTTGATCAGCAATTGGAAGAACTTGAGAACGATAAGAATGTCCGGGCAATTCTTTTATTTGGCGAAGGCAGGTTCTTTTCCGCCGGAGCAGATATAAAGGAATTCACTAAAGTTCAGAGCGGTGAAGAGTTTTCAGAGCTGGCTTCAAATGGGCAGAGAATATTTGAGAGAATTGAGGGATTTCCGAAGCCGATCGTGGCAGCTATCCACGGAGCTGCCCTTGGTGGTGGACTTGAACTGGCTATGGCGTGTCATATCCGGCTTGTGAGTGATAATGCAAAACTTGGACTTCCGGAACTGCAGCTCGGATTGATACCGGGTTTTGCGGGATCTCAGCGTCTCCCGCGTTACGTCGGTACAGCTAAAGCGGCGGAAATGCTGTTTACAAGCAAGCCTCTTACTGGAAAACAAGCGGTGCAATGGGGGCTGGCCAATGAAAGTTACCCCGAGGAAGATTTGTTGAAGGAAGCGAATAGAATGGTTTTGTCAATCGCGAAAAAGAGTCCCGCTTCTCTCAAAGCAACCATTGAACTCCTCCAGTTTGGAAAAGACGATCGTTTTTATGAAGGAGTCAATCTGGAAGCGGAAAAATTTGGAGAAGTTTTTACTACGAAAGACGGACAGGAGGGAATCCGGGCATTTATCGAAAAAAGAGAGCCGAATTTTATGGGAGAGTAATAGCATTTCATTTTATCAGTTTCATATTCTAGGAGGTTCGATTATGAACATTTTCGTACTTATGAAAAGAACATTCGATACAGAAGAAAAAATTTCCATTTCAAACGGACGGATTGAAGAAGATGGTGCAGAATTCATCATCAATCCTTATGACGAATATGCGATTGAGGAAGCCATCCGCGTTCGCGACGAGCATGGGGGAGAAGTGACTGTCGTGACTGTCGGTGAGGAGGATGCTGAAAAGCAGATCAGAACAGCATTGGCAATGGGGGCGGATAAAGCCGCTTTGATTGACGTAGATGACGATTTGGATGATTATGATGAATTTTCAGCAGCTGCTATTTTGGCTGAGTATCTTAAGGATAAAGATCCGGATCTTATTTTGGCAGGAAATGTTGCTATTGACGGAGGCTCCGGCCAGGTAGGACCGCGTGTAGCTGATATTTTGGATATACCATATGTTACTACAATCACCAAGCTGGAAATTGACGGTGAAACGGTTAAGATTATCCGAGACGTTGAAGGTGATTCCGAGATCATTGAAACTTCCCTGCCTTTATTGGTAACAGCCCAGCAAGGGCTGAACGATCCCAGATATCCATCTTTGCCGGGAATCATGAAAGCAAAGAAAAAGCCATTGGAAGAATTGGAATTGGACGATTTGGACCTCGATGAAGATGATGTCGAGCCTAAAACGAAAACAGTTGAAATATTCCTTCCTCCGGAAAAAGAAGCAGGCCGGATTTTGGAAGGCGAATTGGAGGCCCAAGTAAAAGAGCTTGCGGGTTTGCTTAATAAAGTAATTTAACATTCCATTTACAGTGATACAGGAGGTATGAAGTAATGGCTAAAAAGGTATTGGTGCTCGGTGAACTCCGGGATGGCAGCTTGAGGAATGTTTCTTTTGAAGCGATAGCGGCTGGAAAGAAAATAGCTGAGGGAGGAGAAGTGGCCGCTGTCCTGATCGGCGATTCAGTAAATGATAAAGCAGAAGAGATGATTCATTACGGGGCAGACCGCGTGGTCACAGTGGAAGACGAACAACTGAAACACTATACGTCTGACGGTTTTTCACAGGCATTTATGGCAGTAGTGAATGAAGAGCGCCCGGACGGGATCGTCTTTGGTCATACTGCCCTTGGAAAAGACCTGTCCCCAAAGATTGCCAGCAAGTTGAACACGGGCCTTGTTTCAGATGTTACGGCCATTGAAGAGGGCGAAAGCGGAATTGTGTTTACTCGTCCGATTTATTCAGGGAAGGCATTTGAGAAACAAGTCATTACTGAAGGCATCACTTTTTTTACAATCCGTCCAAATAACATTGATCCACTTGAGAAGGATGAATCAAAAAGCGGTGAAGTCACTTCAGTTGCCGCAGAAATAAAAGATTTGCGGACCATTATTAAAGAAGTCATTACAAAAGCGAGCGAAGGAGTGGACCTATCCGAGGCGAAAGTCATCGTTGCAGGAGGCCGCGGAGTGAAAAGTGCTGAAGGCTTTGAGCCTTTGAAGGAGCTTGCGGATGTATTGGGGGGGGCAGTGGGAGCTTCGCGGGGGGCTTGTGACGCTGATTACTGCGACTACTCGCTTCAAATTGGGCAAACCGGAAAAGTGGTGACACCGGATCTTTACATCGCATGTGGGATATCGGGAGCCATTCAGCATATGGCCGGGATGTCAAACTCCAAGGTGATTGTTGCCATTAACAAGGATCCCGAAGCAAACATTTTTAATGTAGCTGACTATGGAATTGTCGGCGATTTGTTCGAAGTGGTGCCTTTATTGACGGAAGAATTCCGGAAAATGAAAGTTTCCTCCTAAGAAGGGAAGGCGTGCATTTTGCGTGGGGGAACAAGACAGTTTCAGAGTGGAAAGTGCTTCAGGCACCATAGGGAAGAAGCTTGAGGACTCGCGGGGATGGGTACTGGCCAACGGTGAATACCACGACCTTTGGCAAGTCGGCACAGATACTTCTGTATGATCAAGCAGCGGCATACTGCCGACTTTCCTGCCTGATATATCCTGTTCGTAAATGACGTTCAGACCTGAGAAATGCACGTGTAAACAGCTCTGCTTCGGGTATATTAAAATTACAGGCAAATTGTTAGCGCGTATGAAAGCCTGATGATATACTTGGCTTAGTTTCGGATAGTATATTAGGAGGTAAAGAAATGGCAATTACTCATGCAACAGACCAAAACTTCAAAGATGAGACTGGCGAAGGAGTCGTTCTAGTAGACTTTTGGGCACCTTGGTGCGGTCCATGTAAAATGATTGCTCCAGTTCTTGAAGAATTGGACGGCGATCTTGGTGATACAGCAAAAATCGTTAAAGTGAACGTGGACGAAAACCAAGAAACCGCGAGCCAGTTCGGGGTCATGAGCATTCCGACATTAATCGTAATGAAAGACGGAGAAGTCGTTGATAAAACTGTTGGCTTCCAACCAAAAGAAGCACTGGCAGATTTAGTAAACAAACATCTGTAAGATGTTCAAGAATCCGAGCGCCCAGCTCGGATTTTTTTTGAAGTAAAGAATGTGAGTATTTATGGAAATAAAATTAGGATTTGTCCAGATCCAGCGCCTAGCCCCTCAAGGTCACAAGCCAATTCCCTGTGGCGGCTGAAGAACTGCCTCCTCGGGAATCGTCTTGTGCTTGTCGGGGCTAATCGAGGCGCTTGCGCATTTCAAAATGGGAGGTCACTTCCTTGAACCAATTAATAAAACATAAACTGGAAATCCTGCCCGGTCAGCCCGGATGTTACTTGATGAAAGACAGGCAGGGGACCATCATCTATGTGGGGAAAGCGAAAAAGTTAAACAATCGAGTGCGGTCCTACTTTACTGGGTCCCATGATACAAAAACACAGCGGCTTGTATCCGAAATTCAGGATTTTGAATATATCGTTACATCTTCCGATGTCGAAGCACTTATCTTAGAAATGAACCTGATCAAGAAACATACCCCTAAGTACAACGTCCTGCTCAAAGACGATAAGAGCTACCCATATATAAAATTGACTAATGAACGCCACCCGAGATTGATCATTACAAGAAAAGTGAAGAAAGATAAAGCAAAATATTTCGGCCCTTATCCTAATGCACAGGCCGCCCATGAAACGAAAAAGCTCCTTGACCGTCTATACCCTTTGAGAAAATGCCAGTCATTGCCTGATAGGGTCTGTTTATATTACCACCTTGGCCAATGCCTTGCGCCGTGTGTCAATGAAGTGGATCAGGAAACGTACAGGCAAATAAAAGACGAGATTTCCCGTTTTTTAAACGGGGGATATAAGACGATTAAGAAAGAATTGGAGCAAAAGATGATTGAAGCTGCCGATCAGCTTGAATTTGAACGTGCGAAGGAATACCGAGACCAAATTAGCAACATCGAGACAACAATGGAAAAGCAGACGATCATCTCATCTGACTTTATCGATCGGGACGTGTTTGGATATGCGATTGATAAAGGGTGGATGTGTGTTCAGGTATTTTTCATCCGGCAGGGAAAATTGATCGAAAGAGATGTGTCCGTATTCCCGGTATATGGAGATCAGGAAGAAGAGTTTCTTACATTTTTGGGTCAATTTTACCTTCAGCCACAGCATTTCAAGCCAAGGGAAATCCTTTTGCCTGATTCTGTAGATGCTTCCATGGCGGAGGAGCTGGTCCAAACAAAAATTCTTATACCGAAAAGAGGGCAAAAGAAGGACCTTGTTCAGTTGGCTGAAAAAAATGCGAAAGTTTCCCTGCATGATAAGTTTGCTCTGATCGAAAGGGACGAAGAAAGAACAATCCGGGCGATTGAAAAACTAGGGGAAGTAATGGGCATTTATACACCGTACCGAATTGAAGCATTTGATAACTCAAATATTCAAGGAACTGACCCTGTATCCGCCATGGTTGTTTTCATTAATGGAAAGCCGGATAAAAAGGAGTACCGGAAATATAAAATTAAGACAGTTGAAGGGCCCGATGATTATGAGTCGATGCGGGAGGTTGTCAGGAGGAGATATTTCCGGGTGCTTAAAGACGGACTCCCGTTGCCGGATCTGGTGCTAATTGATGGGGGAAAAGGCCAGGTTGAAGCAGCGAAGGACATTCTGGAAAATGAGCTCGGATTGGACATTCCGATTGCGGGATTGGCAAAAGATGATAAACACAAAACGTCCCAGCTATTATTCGGTGATCCCCTCGCTGTCGTTCCGCTGGCAAGAAATAGTCAGGAATTTTATCTGATGCAAAGGATACAGGATGAAGTTCACCGGTTTGCCATTACTTTTCACCGTCAGTTGAGAGGGAAATCGGCTTTCCAGTCCATCCTCGATGAAGTACCTGGCATAGGTCCTGCAAGGAAGCAGAAGATTCTTAAGCATTTTGGCTCATTAAAGAAAATGAAGGAAGCGGATATTGAAGAGATAACCGGACTGGGTATCCCGTTGCCTATAGCTGTCACTTTGAAGGAAAAATTGAAAGAATAGTTGAATATGAAAAAGCCGCGTGCTATAATGAGTCAAAATCAATAAATGATAGAGGCGCAAACCTTAAAGAGTAGTAATCCGGAGAAGAATGGGCTTTGAGGAAGGGTTATGAAAGGGAAGGGTTGCCGAAGTGAAAATGAGTCCCATGATTATTTTTGCTGGTTCTGTTATTGAATAAATGCAGAATTGTCAGTATGGAAATACCTTTCATACTGGAGGGCTATCTCATGTTGTGGCTTTTTCACTTTTATTTATTGTGACTCACAAGCAATGAGAAAAGACTCTCATTGCTTTTTTTAATGCCTAAGAAAAGTATAAGATACAATGAAATTTCCTTTCAGAGTCAATGAGTAATGTTTAGCCCCTGCGCCTATCGACTGAACTGGCAGACTTCGCTCCTCTTCCCACGACAAGTCAACTCGGCTCCGGTACCTCGAAGCCACAAAACGTGAGGAGGGCACTCGTTTATCTTGTCAGAGGCACTCCGGTCCACAGGCGCTTGCGCTTTTCTTAATTATTAAAGAAAGAAGGTAGATTATGGGAACCATAGTCATCAAATTCGGAGGATCTTCGTTAAGCACAACAGATAAAATCAAAAATGCCGCAAAAAGGATCATTGCGGAAAAGGAGAACGGAAACAACGTCGTGGCTGTCGTTTCAGCAATGGGAAAGACGACCGACCAGCTATTGACATTGGCTGGAGAGATTACAGAGCGTCCGGCAAAGCGTGAAATGGACATGCTCCTTGCCACTGGGGAGCAGGTATCTATTTCATTATTGTCGATGGCTTTGACGGAAATGGGAGCCGAGGCTGTCTCTTTGACTGGATGGCAGGCGGGAATCATCACAGAGAAAGTGCATAATAATGCCAGAATCGTAGATGTAAAGACGGATCATCTAGAGGAAATACTACAAGAAGGAAAGATCATCGTGGCAGCAGGATTCCAAGGTGTAACGGAAGACGGAGAGATTACCACTCTAGGCAGAGGCGGATCAGACACGACTGCGGTAGCCCTTGCGGCTGCTCTGAAAGCCGAACGCTGTTCCATTTGCACTGATGTAACTGGAGTCTTTACATCTGATCCCCGCTTTGTTCCAGAGGCCCGCAAGCTGGCATCCATTTCCTATGATGAAATGCTGGAACTTGCAAACCTTGGCGCTGGTGTACTGCATCCTCGTGCAGTTGAGTTTGCAAAAAATCACTCCGTATCATTAGAAGTCAGGTCCAGCAGCGAAAATGAAGAAGGTACAGTAATTGAGGAGGAAGCTTCTATGGAAAAGAACTTGATTGTGCGCGGTGTCGCTTTTGAAGACGATATTACGAGAATGACTGTATTTGGAATGAGAGATGAAATAGCTGGACTTTCGTCTGTTTTTTCAACGTTGGCTGCTAATCAGATTGATGTGGATATCATCATTCAGAGCCAAACAGACAGTGGGACGAACCTGTCATTTTCAATCAAAGATAAAGATAGGCAGGAAGCGGTTGAAGTATTGGAAAATGAAAGAGAGACAATCGGATTTGATCATATTGAATGTGAAACCGGTCTTTCCAAAGTATCCATTGTCGGATCAGGAATGGTTTCCAACCCGGGTGTGGCAGCAAAAATGTTTGCCGTTTTGGCGGAAAACGGAATCCAGTCCAAAATGGTCAGCACATCCGAAATCAAAGTGTCAGTACTTGTCGATGCGGACCAAATGAAACCGGCGGCACAGCATCTGCATGATGCCTTTGAGCTCGGTATTCTTGAAGAAACAGCCACTAAATAAAAAAACAGCCTGCCCCGCTTATGGGGGCAGGCTCTGCTTATGCAGCGATACATACTCATGAATTACGAATCTGTCGGGATGGCTTTATGATCCCATCGGACGGTAAATGCCACTTTGCCGTGTTTTTTACTGATTTCTTCGAAAGCCTCGGCCCCGGCCTGTTTCATGGACTGTACCTGTTCTGCAAGAAAACCTGCTTCCAGGCGGAAGCAGGGGTCTGACACCATCAATAGCCGTCTTTCCACAATGCTGCCGCTCAGCTCCAGAAGGAATTCGCTTTTCTTTTCATGGACGATATGGAGGTGGCCCCAGCCGGCTTCTTTGAAGAACTCTACGGCTTCGTCAAGTGACAGAAGCGGAAACCTACGGGCAATATGTTTCCCCGCCCAATAAGAAACTTCATGGGTATCTCCGGACAGCAGCTCCGGGATAAGTATGTCCCTTAATAACTCATACGCAAAGACAGGTACTGCTGCAGGGGCTTCGTTTTTCAAAGGAGGGTGTTCATTTTTGGATAATGATTTCACTGTAATTCCTCACTTTCAATATGAGTATATTATAAACGAAAATGGTGTTTAATGGGAAAGGAAACTTTATTACGAATTGGATTTGTTATTCAGTTTAGAATAAATTAAGAATCCCTTATCTTGACGAGCCAGTATGAGGGGAGTAGAATGAAATATGGTCACAACTTTGTTACAAACATTTATGTTGTTCGACAAGCCCAATCGAACAAAAACTGTCAAAGGAGCAGACGCTTAACTACTAAGGGGGGTAAATCGTGGCAGGAAAAAATGAGTTTTATTGGCGCAGGCTGCACTCTTTACTTGGGGTAATTCCAGTAGGGGTCTTTTTAGTGCAACATTTGATCATCAACCATTTCGCTACGCTTGGCGAAGAGGCGTTCAACAATGCGGCAGGATTTGTAGGAAATCTTCCTTTTGTCATCATCCTGGAGTTTGTTGTCATCTACATACCTTTATTATTTCACGCCGTATTAGGTATTTATATTGCATTCACGGCTGATAATAATCCGGTCAGATTGAGCTTTTTCCGTAATTGGATGTTCACTTTGCAGCGAATAACGGGAATTATCTTATTGTTCTTTATTGCTTGGCACGTATGGGAAACACGTATCCAAAAAGCACTTGGTGCAGAAGTGGACTTCCAAATGATGTCGGATATTCTGACTAACCCGATCATGTTGCTTATCTACATTATTGGAATCTTGTCTGCTACATTCCACTTGGCAAATGGCCTATGGGGATTCCTAGTAAAATGGGGCATTACACAATCACCTAGAGCCCAATACATCTCTTCTTGGGTAATGGGAATCTTCTTTGTGATTCTTTCTATTGTCGGAATTCGTGCGGCTCTTGCTTTTGCCTATCCACAATGGTTTGTATGATGGGCCCAAGATGACTTTGTTGCGGGAAAACGATACAATTAGAAGTAGAAAAGGAGTGTAACCTCACGATGAGCAAGGGCAAAATCATTGTTGTCGGCGGTGGATTAGCCGGCCTGATGGCAACTATTAAAATTGCAGAACAAGGAAATTCGGTGGATCTTTTCTCCCTTGTACCCGTAAAGAGATCCCACTCTGTATGTGCGCAGGGTGGGATTAACGGGGCGGTTAATACGAAAGGTGAAGGCGACTCGCCTATGATCCATTTTGACGATACAGTATACGGTGGAGACTTTTTGGCCAACCAGCCGCCAGTAAAGGCGATGTGCGAGGCAGCTCCTTCAATCATTAATCTTTTGGACAGAATGGGTGTCATGTTCAACAGGACACCGGAAGGCTTACTTGACTTCCGCCGTTTTGGTGGTACTCAGCATCACCGCACAGCTTTTGCAGGTGCTACAACAGGCCAGCAGCTCTTATACGCTCTTGATGAGCAGGTTCGTCGCCATGAAGTGGCAGGACTTGTAAACAAATATGAAGGCTGGGATTTCCTTGGTATCATCCAGGATGACAACGGAGTATGCCAGGGGATAGTAGCCCAGAACCTGAATACAATGGAAATCCAATCATTCCCTGCAGACGCTGTAATCATGGCGACTGGTGGACCGGGGATCATATTCGGTAAATCGACCAATTCTGTCATTAATACCGGTTCTGCAGCTTCCATCGTCTATCAGCAAGGGGCAACATATGCGAATGGAGAATTCATCCAGATTCACCCGACTGCCATCCCTGGTGATGACAAACTTCGTCTGATGAGTGAGTCAGCACGTGGTGAAGGTGGACGAGTTTGGACATATAAGGATGGAAAACCTTGGTACTTCCTTGAAGAAAAATATCCTGCATATGGAAACCTAGTACCGCGTGACATTGCCACACGGGAAATTTTCCATGTCTGTGTAGATATGAAGCTTGGAATTAACGGGGAAAACATGGTTTACCTCGATCTTTCACATAAGGATCCTAAAGAGTTGGATATCAAGCTTGGCGGAATTATCGAGATTTACGAGAAGTTTACTGGTGATGACCCTCGTAAAGTACCAATGAAAATCTTCCCGGCAGTCCATTATTCTATGGGCGGATTGTGGGTTGACTATGAACAGCATACGAATATTGAAGGTTTATTCGCAGCAGGTGAATGTGATTATTCACAGCATGGTGCGAACCGCTTAGGAGCAAACTCCTTGCTTTCCGCCATTTACGGTGGAATGGTAGCGGGACCTGAAGCTGTAAAATATGTAAGTGGTCTTGAGAAGAGTGTAGAAGACCTTCCATCTTCTCTATTTGACGGTGCTGTTCAGAAAGAACAGGAAAAATGGGCGGACATCACATCACTTGATGGTACGGAAAATGCTTATGTACTCCATAAAGAGCTTGGCGAGTGGATGACGAACAATGTTACGGTTGTCCGCGATAATAAAAACTTGAAAGCTACCGACGATAAAATCCTTGAGTTGATGGAACGCTGGAAAAATATCAACATCAACGATACATCAAGCTGGAGCAATCAGGGTGCCATGTTCACAAGACAGTTGTGGAACATGATGCAGCTAGCGCGTGTCATCACAATTGGTGCTTTGAACCGTAACGAAAGCCGCGGTGCCCACTATAAACCTGAATTCCCTGACCGTAATGACGAAGAATGGCTGAAAACAACTATGGCTAAATTCAACCCTGCTAAAAATCAGCCGGAATTCAGCTACGAGGATGTAGATGTATCCCTTATTAAGCCACGTAAAAGGGACTATACTAAAAAGAAAGAGGAGAAATAAGGATGAGCGAAAACAAAACTGTCACATTCATTATCACTCGACAAGATCATCCTGATTCCCAGCCATACGAAGAAGAATTTAAACTGGATTATCGTCCGAACATGAACGTCATTTCGGCGTTGATGGAAATTCGCCGTAATCCGGTAAATGCAAAAGGGGAAAAAACTACACCAGTCGCATGGGATATGAACTGTCTTGAAGAGGTTTGTGGAGCATGTTCCATGAAAATCAACGGTAAGCCGCGTCAATCTTGTACGGCATTGATTGACAAGCTTGAACAGCCGATTCGTTTGCAGCCGATGGATACTTTCCCGGTTGTCCGTGACTTGGTCATCGATAGAAGCAGAATGTTTGATTCCTTGAAGAGGATAAAAGCCTGGATTCCAATTGATGGTACGTATGATCTTGGACCAGGGCCCCGCATGCCGGAAAGAAAACGCCAATGGGCTTATGAACTTTCCAAATGTATGACATGCGGTGTATGCTTGGAAGCATGCCCGAATGTCAACAGCAAATCCGATTTCATCGGACCAGCATTCCTTTCACTGCCTCGTCTGTATAACTCGCATCCAACTGGTGCTATGAATAAAGACGAACGTCTGGAGGCACTGATGGACGATGGAGGAATCACAGGTTGCGGTAACTCTCAAAACTGTGTTCAAGTTTGTCCGAAGGGAATTCCGTTAACAACGTCGATTGCTGCGATGAACCGTGCTACAAGCATACAAATGTTTAAAAAGTTCTTCGGAAGCGACCATATGGTGGATTAATCGTAAATATTCACCTTGCTTGTTCACACATAAAAACAGCAGCTGTCCACATTGAGGCAGCTGCTGTTTTTTATTAAAGGAGGAAGATGGATATGTCCCGAATTTCATACATAGAAAACCTCGAAGAATGGAAAAATGAATTTTCATATTATCAAGAAGTGAAAGTCCGCTTTTCAGAAACCGATATGTTTGGACACTTGAATAATACTGTTCCATTGGTCTATTTTGAGCAAGCTCGTATCGGCTTTTTTAAAAAGACCGGATTGATGCAGAAATGGCTGGATTCCTCGCAAGAAACAATCCCTGTAGTGGCAGATCTGCAATGTGATTTTCTATCGCAGGTCTATTTTGACGAACTGCTGAAGATTTTTGTAAAGGTTAACAAAATGGGGACATCATCGATCGATCTCCATTACATGGGGGTACGGGAAGATGAATCCTTGTGCTTTACAGGCAGAGGAATGATTGTTCAAGTCTCCAAATCAAGCGGGAAAAGTGTTCCATGGTCGGATGAATTCAAAGAAAGACTTTTGTCGAAAATTTAAACAATAATTTTTAAAAAAGGAAGTTGAAATGTGAAGAGATTCGTACTGTTTCCTTTACCGATCGCAATAATCGTGTATCTGATGTCAAATTGGTGGCTGAATAAATATTATACTGATATCGAACCAAATATCCGCACATATCTTGTGATTGGGGCAGCCCTTTTATCCGGAGTCCTTTCTTATTTTCTATTCAAGGATGATACAAAGAAGTTTGATCCGCCGGATGACAGACATAAAAAATGAAGTGAATGATTGCCTATTTATTGTTTTCTTGCCATTCCCATGTCACTCCCATTATTTGATTCACATATGATGTTGATGACAAAGTTAATACCCATCCCCACGGTTGAAGCTGGCGAAGGCAAGGAGGGTTACAATAGTTGAAGGAGAACGAATTCACTCATAAACCGCTGCTCACGAAAAGAGAAAAAGAGGTATTTGAGCTATTAGTTCAGGATAAAACCACAAAGGAAATCGCGAACGAACTGTACATCAGCGAGAAGACGGTTCGCAATCATATATCCAACGCCATGCAAAAGCTCGGAGTCAAGGGGCGTTCTCAAGCTGTCGTTGAACTTTTGCGCATGGGAGAACTAAAGCTGTAATTAAACAAAACCGGTTTCCGTATGGGACCGGTTTTGTTGTTCACTAGCTCCTAGGTTACTCTCCAATTTAATTCTTAAACGATCTCTGTACTCAAGGTGGTATCCAACATCACTGTTGGCTACGATAATCTTGATCTTGGAGAAATGACAAAGCGGAGAGTTATGGCAACAAATACTCCCGGCATTTTAACGGAAACGACAGCTGACCACATTTCGGTATTTTGATGGAAGCTACTAGTAGAATAGCTGAAGTCGATCATAATTATGTTAAATCCGGACATTGGAAGGAATGGTCTCCTAGTTTGATGATTGGCAAGGATATATTCGGGGCAACCATAGGAATATGATATATGTCCTTGCGTAGTTTTTTTAAAGGTCTTAAAGACTTTACATTTAGGTGTGTGGCCTATGCTGTATTGGGCACTATTCCTTCCGATCATATTCCGATTATTCTCAAGGAAAGTCAATGCCCGTTGAACCTTCTATTGCATTATTTTATACGCAGTTGTAATTCTTCCAGGTTTGGGTGTATTAGAAATCACTGCTACCGAACCAATCATTTACGGATTGGGTGTAAGCCTTGTATAAATTATATTTTTTGTCTCTTTTTCCGACAAAAAAGGATAAAGGTGACTTGGACATAAAAGTCGGATGGTTTTCAGTGAGATTCGTACTATTCGGAAGGGTTCGCTTCAGCAGGATTTCTAAATAATGATTGATATTAACGCAACTCCTTACCTGCCTGCGTTAATATTTTTTACGAAGTATATTTGGAGAAAATCTCACCAATGTTTTTGGAATAATTTGTATGATTAACCACCTTAGCTGAAATGTTATTAAGTTTAATATACATAAATAAATCCCCATAAAGGCTACCGAACTCTTATGCAATTCAAAAATGTAATAGACCAATCAATAATAGTTATTTCTCAAATAAAATAATGTAAGATAAAAACGTATTAAACATTTATGTAGGTGCTTACCCTTTGAAAGTTGTTGAAGGTACTGAAGCACCAATTAATCTTATTGTGATTAAATACTGAAATTCGCGATCAATTTCCGGCTTTAAAAAGGAAATTAAATGGGTAAGAAGTGTTTACTTTGATGGTCCTGGAGGGTCTCGAGTTATAAAGTCTTCGATTGACGCCATTAAAAATTATATGGAGAACGGCACTGCCAATATAGATGGTTCCTTTGTTACCAGCCTTGAGAGGAAGAAATCATCGCCAATGCTAAGTCCATTATCGGTGACTTGTTGAATGCCAATCCTGATGAAGTTCTCTTGGAGCCAATATGACAACACTCGCCTTTTCAAATGCCCGTGCCATTGGGAGATATTGGGGGAAAGGGAATGAAATTGTTTTATCCGAAATCGACCATCGTCCAACGTTGATTCATGGCTCACGATGGCAGAAGATAAAGGCTTAAGCGTAAAGTGGATTAAGGTCAATCCTGAAACATTAATCTTAAACCTTGATGATTTGGATGAGGTAATCAACGAAAATACGAAACTCGTTGCTATTGGCCTTGCCTCAAATGCAGTGGGCAACATCAATGATGTTTCAACAATCTCTAAAAAAGCAAGAGAAGTAGGTGTGTTAGTTGCAGTTGATACTGTTCACGCTGTTCCTCATATTCCGGTTGATCGGGACAAATTAGGGGCAGAACTTCACAGTCCTCCTCTACTAATATCACTCTGCTAGCGAAAAAGGACTCTAATGTAGATGAATTAGAGTTCAAAAGCATTCTCATTCTACTTCTTTTTTCAGCATTTGTTTCGCCTTCATAGATATCATCTGAGACCTGTATAGTTTTTGATGTTCCATTTGAAAAGTATTATGTACATCTCATTTAGAAAACTTTATTAATTTAGCAGATCCTTATTGCTTCATTTTCTATTCTTCCATGTGATGTAGGTTAGATTAGCAGACTGAGGTAATTGAATATATAATCTTCGTTACAGCAAAAAAAGCTCCTCTATACAAAGGGAGGAAATGTTAAGGAAAGTTATCATTATTATCGATTTCTATTTTTTTGTAGCAGTGCGTTAATCGTGAGAATCCCCTGTGTAAAATCTTTCGGAATCGATCACCATAGCATCGTGCATATCTTTAAGGGGCGGATTGCAGTCAGCTTAAACTATTGCAGCAAATAAGTGTTCTAGTATGATCTATGCAAAAATTTTAGGTCTATGACGAGTGTAATATTTAAAGCTTATTCCGCGAAAGCACCCGTTAGTTGAATTACCCTTCTATCTTGAAAGACACAACAATAAAGACAATTCCAATAAGGGAGTATACCCCTATGAAAAGGTTATCGGATAATGGCGTTGTTCGTGAATAGTATCGTACGTTCCAGTATTTATTTGTGCTGACCATAAGTAATTTAATCAGAAAGGAAAGTGCTGTCTGCCTTGAATAAATCTTGAACAACCTCATTATTCATCATTGAAAAGCCAATAAAGGCCCATATCGACAATAAAATAAAGAAAAATAGGATGAAGACAAGAATCAGTTGGATAAAAACTGTAAAATCGCTCCCACCATCAGAAACAAATTTATAGTCGAAAATCAACTTTAGGCACCTTGAAAGAACTTTTTTATAAAACAGAAGTTCATTCAAAAAAAGAATCCATTTTGATCAAACTTTTTTCAAAATGGATTCTTTTATTAGCTGGACCTTAGAATAATCTAATTTATCTATAAACAAGACCACCATCCGTTAATATAGCTTGACCAGTAATATAATCTGAATCATCTGAAGCTAAGAATGATACTAAATTAGCAACATCTTCAGGTGTTTGATATCTTTTAAGGGCAATTTCAGAAGAGAATTTTTCAAAAGCTTCCCCTGGTTTTAAATCATCGTTATATTTAACCATTTCCTCATCGATTCTATCCCACATTTTTGTTTTTGCAACACCAGGACAATATGCATTTACTCTAATTTTATATTTAGCTAATTCTTTAGCAGCTGAATGTGTGAAAGATTTAACAGCATGTTTAGTCGCAGAATATGTACCAAGCATTTCATATGATTCATGGCCTGCTATACTACATGCATTAATGATTTTTCCTTTAGTTTCTTGCTTAATAAATTGGTCAGCGGCTGCTTGAGTGCCAAAAACAACACCATTAACGTTAATTTTGAATAATTTATTTAGCTGTTCTTCTGTAATTTCCAAGAATGGGGAAACTGCCTCAACACCTGCATTATTAACAAAAACATCTAAACGACCAAATTTATCTACTGCCTCTTTAACTAAATTGAATTGGTCCTCACGTTTTGATACATCCCCCTTAACACCGAAAACATTAAAGTTTTTTTCTTTGAATTCTGAAACAGTTTCCTTTAGTAATGCTTCATTTATATCATGTAGTACAACACTAAAGCCATCCTTGCAAAGTCTCTCTGCTATACCTTTTCCTAATCCGCCTGCAGAACCAGTAACTATAGCTACCTTGCTCATAATCATTCTCCTTTTGTAAAAAAATTATAATTTATTCTATCAAAGAACAACGATAGTCATTCTCAATCGTAAAACAGATTATTATTATGGTTTACTATTTCAGAATAAAAAATACGATGTTTTCTGTCAAAAATTTTGCTTGAGCGCGCGTGCTAACCAATATCATGGGCTCGTCTTTACAGGTTTTTTAGAAAATTTATGATTAAATATTTTAAAAATTAATGTAATTGTTAAATGACAATTAAGATGTTTAATTATAAATAAAGTCGTTTAATTTACAATAAAGTTGTTTCTGTAGTGCTTATAGAAAAAATATACTGTATTTAGTGGACTACATGCTACTGAATTAAGTCTTTAATCTGTGGCCCAAGAAAAATAATAATGAATAAAGGGAATAATTAATATATAATTTTAGAGGAACCAATGTACCTTTGTTTTAAACGTGAGTTCTTTTACAGAAACTTTGAAAGTTGTTTGGGGACATTGGTTTATTAATTTTACTAGATGCGATATTATAATATTGTGCAGTGACCTTTAGGTGATTCCGACCATTAACTGGATTGGGGCTATTAGTCATAGACCTCTAATATTGATGTGAGGCACTCCATTCAATTAGAAAGATGGCACTGCACATCAAATTAAATATAAAACTACTGATTATCCTGTCATTTCGACAGGTTTTTTTATTTTTTAGAAGGAATATTATGGTTAGTGTCGAACATTCCTATTCAATAGACTATATAGAAATATTATAATGTAAATATAGTGAATAGTGTGCAGTTGAAACTCTAAAAGTGTATGGAGCTAGTGTATCTAGACTCTTTTGTTAAATCTGAGATTAAATATTTGGCGATATAATCCTAACATGCTACATTGGGCTTAAGCTCTAACAGAAACTTGGATGGTCAGATATAATCATACTGCTTACTGTTCGGAGAGGGAATCATGGAAAATACGATCACTCCTTTTAGTTATGGGAATCATTCAGATGATAAAGGCCAAGATACTCGTAAGTTTTATCAGTTTTATGTTGGTATAGATATCGGAGCTAGTTTTCATGTAGCTTCTTGTATTAAATTTGATGCTTTTTTAGATCCTAAAGGGATTGCCTGGAAACGAACGAAAACGATGAAATTTAATTCTGATAGTGCAGGGATCGCAGAGTTTTTAAAGGCTTTAAAACAAATAGAAGATCAATTTAATATCACCAGGGATGATTTCTTAATCCTTTTAGAACCTACTGGTGGACATTATTCCTATTTAGTTCAGCAAGTGTTATTAAATGAAGGTTATCAGCTCTTTCAAGTGGAGAATAAAGCAGTTGGTGAATTTCGTAAGAATAATTTAGGTATCTCAGAAAAATCAGATTCAATGGATGCCAAAGTAATGTCCTATATGGTGTGGCACAAACAGCTCCATCCTCACATGCAGGGAGTTACTCTAATAAGGCCTCAAACTGTCTTACAATCCCTATTTCGCACGGTCATGCGAGATCGTTGGTATTTAAACGTTCAATTAACTCGAAGAAAAAATCAAGTTCAACAATTATTAAAAGTAACACACCCAGACTTAAATAAAGCATTTAAAAAACTAGGTACTTCTTCGGTAATGAAGTTAGTATTAGAATACCCTACGGGTCTTCACATGAAGAATTCATCGGAAGATGAACTGTATAAGGCAATTTCTAAAGCAGGAGCCAAGAATGTAGCGAAAAAAGCTGCTAAAACTCTAGCTGAAATTATGCCTCATACAGTGGCTGTGCCCGTAGAACATCTAGTAGGAAGGCAGAAATGGGTAATTGAAGAAGCATTGAGGCTTGAGGAAAGCATTCAACTTATCGATATAGAAATCCATTCTCTTCTTAATGGAGACCCCGATAAAGGAATTGAACCACATCCATATACGGAGTTACTTCTTTCATTTCCTTTTGTAAGTGAAAATATTGCTTGTACTCTAATCGGTGTTATTGGTGATATAGATCGTTTTAATACATATAAGGAATTTAAGAAATATCTAGGTGTATCAGCTGAAAATTCTCAATCTGGAACATCTGTGCATTCATCAAAACAAACCTATAGTGGTGTTAGAGATGCACGTGTGACCGTCAAGTAGAATGAAACAATTTTTGCTCGTTATTTTGAAACACTTTGTTCCCCAAATATGGTAGAACGATGCTTCATACGATAACTATCTTCATTTAAATGAATGATTTCTACTCGGTGAAGAATCCTATCTAGAATTGCTGTTGTTATAGCTTGATCACCCAATAATTCTCCCCATTCTTTTGGTGCCTTATTAGAGGTCAAGATAATGGAAGACTGATTATACAAGTCATTAATTAAATGAAAGAACATA
>NZ_KB894707.1 GCF_000374565.1 Siminovitchia fordii DSM 16014 = CIP 108821
GAACGCAGTGGAGCGATGTTGACTTATCGTAGGAGAAGTCCGCGAAGTCTGCTAGTCGCTGGAGCCCGGAGCTAGACAGTTAGAAAAGCGGAAGCACCCGGGTAGCGACATAAAGACTGAATAATCCTCCATTAAACCGGGAGATCTCAGAAGCCAAAGTTTCACACTTGGATTAAAGGTTTCACTCTTTAAATCTAAGTCTTCATACTTTGATTCGCCAAAGTATGCCGCTCCTCAAAACTGACACATCGTCGTTTTCCTTCCCATACACCAAAAAACAAGCGTCACATGTTTCCATATGATCACTTGCTTTTCATTTTTTTGTGACGCCGTTCTGCTCCTACGCCAGCCTGATGTTTGGTTGGATCAGCAGCTCCCTTGGAAAATCTGCCAGTACTTCACATCCATTTTCCGTGACCCGGAAAGATTCACTTATTTCAATACCGACATTTTCCAGCCATATTCCAGGTATCAGGTGGAACGTCATATTCGGTTTTAAAATGGTGTAATCTCTCGGCCGTAGACTCGCTGTGTGCTCTCCCCAGTCAGGCGGGTAGTTGAGGCCAATCGAATATCCAATCCTCGATTCTTTTTTGATTCCGCTTTTTTCTATAGATTTGCGCCAAGCCAGTTCAATTTCCTCGCATGTTACACCAGGCCTTGCCACATCCAGCGCAGCGTTCAGTCCCTCAATTACTGCAGCGGCAATGTGTTGCATCTGATCAGTCGGCTTCCCCACTACAACTGTTCGTGCCAATGGAGCGTGGTAACGTTTATAGCAGCCGGCCAATTCTATTATGACGGGATCCCCGTCATTGAAAACATCATCCGTCCACGTCAAATGACAGGCCGAGGTTTTTTCTCCTGTAGGCAATAGCGGAACAATCGAAGGATAATCTCCGCCAAAATCTTCTGTACCGCTGATCTGTGCATGGGAGATAGCTGCAACAACATCACATTGACGCACACCTTCATTAATTGAATCAACAGCTGCGCCCATTGCTTTTTCTGCAATTTTAGCTGCTCGCTTAATGTATTCAATTTCCTGGTCCGATTTAACGATACGGACCCAGTTCACGAGATTCGTTCCGTCTTTAAAAGTTGCATTCGGGAGTCCACTCGTCAATTGTACATAGTTTCTTGCAGTAAAATAATAAGCATCCATTTCTACGCCGATTGTTAGTTTATCCTGCTTTTTTTCTCTCAAAATATCACAGACGAAATCCATAGGATGCTTGACCGTTGATTGTACATAATCATCGTCATAAGGAATGATATGGGTATCATCAAGCCACGTAGTATGTTTTGCTGCGCTTGCATCCTGTCCCCTTCCAATCCAAAAAGGCTGTTCTTCATCAATAATTACAACGAGGAGTTGATGAACATAAAAGGACCATGCATTATAGCCAGTCAAGTAGCTCATGTTTGCCGGATCAGTCACAAGCAGAACATCTATCCCTTCCGCCACCATGCGTTGTTTTGTCTTTTCAAGCCTTTCTTTATACTCCAATTTATTAAACGATAACAAATCCATCCCTTCCTTCACTACTAATTATTTTAATACCCGTTTCGAAAACGCCTTAAAAATGAATTTAGTCTCTCAGTTTTTGGATTTTCCAGCACCTGTTCCGGCCGGCCCTGCTCCACAATCTTCCCTTTGTCGATGAATACAACCCGGTCGGAGATCTCACGGGCAAAGTCCATCTCATGCGTCACAAGGATCATCGTCATGTTCGTTGTATGGGCGATATCTTTGATGACGCCAAGCACTTCTCCAACAAGCTCGGGGTCAAGCGCCGATGTCACCTCGTCAAAGAGCATCACCTTGGGCTCCATGACAAGCGCCCGGGCAATCGCCACCCGTTGCTGCTGTCCGCCCGACAGCTGAATCGGATATTTGTGTACGTGGTCTTTGAGTCCGACTTTTTCCAGCATCGCCAGCGCCTTCTCTTTCGCCTCTTTCTTAGACATACCCAGCACATGGACCGGGGCCTCCGTCACGTTCTTTAATATAGTCATATGCGGAAACAGATTGTACTGTTGAAACACCATGCCAATCTTACCGCGCACTTTCCGCAGATGCTTTTCACCAGCAGGGACAAGCTCCCCCTTGACCTCCTGATGCCAAAGCGGCTCGCCGTCCACTTCGATCACACCGGATGTCGGTTCCTCCAGCGTCATGAGCATCCGGATGATCGTCGTCTTCCCCGAGCCGCTCGGCCCGATGATCGTGATCTTCTCCCCCTGTTTCACATCCAGGTCCAGCCCTTTTAGGACTTCGAAGTCGCCGAACGATTTCCGGATGTCCCTGTAGCGGACGACCGGCCGATCCGGCGCGGCTTCAGGTATCTCATTCATTTCTTCGCGGATTGCATCCTGCATCGCTGCCATCACGCGCTCACTCCTTTATTCGTTTGTTGTCTTCCTCTGCTTCTGTTGACCTTTTTCTCCACATGCTGAACAAGCAGTGATGCCGGATAGCTCAGCAGCAGGAACAGCAGCCCCACAATGGTGATCGGCTCCAGGTAACGCCATGTTTCCGAGCCGATGATTTTGGCCGTCTGTAGCATCTCTACAACGAGGATTGCAGATAGCAGCGGCGTCTCCTTGAACAGAACAATCAGATAGTTCCCGAGCATTGGAATGACAGGCGGGATTGCCTGCGGCAAAATGACCTTCATCCATGTGTGGGACTTGGAGAAATTCAGTGCGGTGCTAGCCTCCCACTGGCTTTTCGGAATCGAATCGATCCCAGAACGGTAGATTTCCGACACATAGGTGCTGTAATGGATGCCAAGTCCGAGGGCTCCCGTCATGAATGGACTAAGCGTAAAGCCAATATACGGAATCTGTGGAAATGCATAAAAAAGGAAGAATAGCTGTACAAGCGGCGGTGTACTCCGCACAAACTCGATGAAGCCGACCATCAGCCACTTGAGCGGTTTAAAGCTGGTCCTCCGAATTAATGTAAGCACAAGACCCAGTGTCAAAGCGATCAGATAGGCGGCCACTGTAGCACCGAGTGTGATCCACATCGCCTTGAAAATCCTCGGAAAAATCTCCATGGCAAAATTCCAGTCCCAAGTCATCTGACCGCTACCCCCTTCGCAGCCCTTTTCTCAAGCCAGCGCGCGCCGAAGATGAGCGGCAGCGCAAGGACAAAGTATAGGAGAAGCAGCATGGTGAAGATCTCCACCTGGTCTCCGGTATAGTTGTCTTTTAGAATCCGGGCCTGGAACGTCATATCGGCCAAAGTGACCAAGGAAACAAGCGACGTCCCCTTGAGCAGCTCGATCGAATTGTTTCCGAATCCCGGCAGCATCAGGCGGAACGCCTGAGGCAGAATGACAAGTCTCATGCGCTGCCAACGAGTCATGTTCAGCGCGATGCCTGCTTCCGTCTGTCCGCCGGGCACTGACAAGATCGCTCCCCGGACAATCTCCGAGGCGTATGCCCCGTAGTTTAGGCTCAAAGCCAGGACACCTGCGGCAAACGGAGACAGCTCCACTCCGAAAGCCGGAAGCGCAAAGAAGAAGAAAAACATCTGTACAAGCAAGGACGTTCCCCTGAACAGCTCCACCAAGGCGCCCATCAAAAAGCGCACAATCCAAAAACGCGAGACCCGGCCAAGCCCGGCGATAAATGCAAATAGAAAAGCGAAAACTGCAGACAGCAGGAGAACTTTGATCGTAATACCTGCCCCACGTAACAGCTCCGGCAAAAACATCATGTAAGTATCAATCGCTAACAACCTCCTTACATCCAGTTGTATTAATCAGTAAAGCAGAGTCCTTTCGAAAGACCCCGCCTATGTTGATTGTATTACTTTGCACAGCGATCTTCAGTCGTTACGTCATCCGGAAGGTTGTCCTCTCCAAATCCGAACTCCTCGAAAATTTCAAGGATCTTCCCTGAATCGATCAGCTTTTTCAGCTCAGCATTGTATGCTTCCCTCAATTCGTTATCCTCTTTTCTAAAGACAGCAGCCCCATAGCTCATGACACTTTCCCCGCCAATTTCAGGCTGCGTGAACGGCTTGACCTCTTCCACTTTGGATTGGTCCGCCGATGCAACCGCCTCGCGAAGCGTAGCTTCCGTCATGACTGTTGCATCCACACGGCCCGAGCTGACCGCAGCGATGTTGGAGGATATGCTGTCAGCTGTTTCAATCTGATTGTCTTTGACACCAAGTTCTTTCAGGAATTCATGCTGGTTTGCCCCAGCCATAATGGATACTTTCACATCAGGATTTTTCGCAATGTCTTCGTAGCTGTGCAATTTCTTCGGATTTCCTTTTTGAACGGCCATGCCTTCACCATAGCGAATCTCTACATCGCCAAACGCTGCTTCTGCACAGCGTTCCGGACGGATGTCCATGCCAGCGGTGACTACATCAAAGCGTTCCGCTTGCAATGCCGGGATCAAAGACCCGAATTCCGTCACTTCCCCTTCGACCACATCAATGCCCATTTCCTTGAAAACCGCTTTGGTGATTTCAGGAGCAACCCCAGTCACTTCACCGTCAGAAGTTTTATAACCATATGGCTTTTCATTCGCCACGCCAAGCTTCACCTTTCCCTCTTCTTTAAGGCGATCAAGTGTGGACGTTTGCGCTTTAGAATCTTTGCCGCTATCATTGCCGCCCGTACTTTCACTGCTGTTTCCACAGGCACCGAGCAAAATCAATAAACCAGCAATTAAAATCAATGACCATTTTTTCATTTCGTCAAAACCCCCATAAATTTTTGTAGCCTTCGATAACAGGCCGTCCCTAAAAAAATCCTCTCCTTTCAGGCGGCCAACATATGTAAGTGCTTACATTTGCATTTATTATAATTATTCAGTAAGTAAAAAACATTATTGAAACTGTATGAACTTTTTTAAACTGCTTTTATACAATTTGATTAACTCGTTCTCATTTTCCTGGGAAGCATAATTCAAGGATTGACCAATACTCAAGAAAACGTTGTACGGCTACTGAGCGTCCTGGCACTTACTTATATTGGACTTTCACCAAATAACAATTAAAGGCTCGTTGAGCCCGCGCTGCATGATAAAAAGCGAGGCATTATGAACCCCGCTTTCATCCTCAGTCAGCTCCCGCACCGCCGCCGGAATCGCCGCCATAGCTTCCTCCTCCGCTGCCACCATCAAAGGATGAACTGTTGTCTTTGCCCTGCGGCTTGTTCGTCTTATAAAAAGTGAGCGGGGGTTTGCTTAATTTCCAAGTTTCGAATAAATAGTTCATCGGATTTCCTTCAGAAAGAATAAAGGCGGATAAAGGGGCAGCCTTCATCCATTCTTCCGATTCCTTCGGTTGGATTGTAAACTTCTTTGCCCTTAAAATGAGAGCAAGTCCCATCCTCCGCTCCAGATTCGCATCATCTTCCATGGAAGGTATACCTTCTTGTTTAAGCTGCCTTCTGAACATCCGGATATCAGCTCGAATTCGGGCCGCCTCAGTTGACAGTAAAAATTCCGGCAATGCAGCAAACAGCAGGGAACCAGATAATACGAACAAAATGTAGGGAACACGTTGACCTGTGTCAATAATAAATATAGCGGCGAGCAGTGAAATAGCCAAAATCAAGAACATTTGGGAGCGCCCTTCTGCCGCCCACCCTTTTTTCAGTAGATAGCCTGATACCGCTGTATACAATAAAATCCCAAAGCCCGGAGCCGAATTCACGAAGTAGGCGAGAACAATTCCAGCCATGATCGAAATCATCAAAAACCTGCCTGCGATGCGACAAAACGTTCCGCGGACGAGTCCCGAGCCTTTTATGTTCAGAATGACGCGGTGAAACCAGCGCCTTTCCATCTGCATAAATCGGAATCGCCTCAAGTAATAACCGTACATTTCTTTTCTTTCTTTTTTCTCTGTTTGTGTTGCCCCGTATATATTATTCATGGAAAAAATGCGGATGCCGCCTTTTACTTTTCGTGTAAACAGCCAATCCAGAAGTATATTCTCACTTTCTGACATTTGCTTTAAACCTTGACGGAATGCAAAGCTGAGCGTGCGAGCCGGTGCTTCCCCGTCCTGAGCAAACCGAATTAGAGTTTTCGTATCACTGATGGTGACAAGACCTTTGTCGACGAGAGAAAGAATACCGGCCAAAAAAGCAAAATCATCCTTTTTTCCCGCCCGGTCAATCACATACAGCTCAAGAGGGTCGTACATGAGCAGATCGCCGTGATTACCGCTTCCCCGGCCAATACGCTGTGGTAGAAACACTAGTCCAAGTGCCATCAGAGCAAAAAGAACTGTGATGGCATATAGTAAGCGAACGACTTTCGAGTGCGCCTCCATTTTTTCTGTTTCAGCGTGAACGAGCTTGTTCTCCTCTTTGAGGATATTTTCAAGGCTGACGGGAGCCGTTTGTTTGCTTTGTTTTTTCATAATGGCCGACGGAAACAACAGCCTTACTTCCGTCAGTTCGCGCTTTTGAGATACGGGCGTATAAAATCTTACCACCTCCTCCGTTTTTTCCAATAACTCACCGTCCGGCTCGTGGATGAAAGCATGGTAATCGTCGGTACCAACTGGTTCAGGAAAAACAAAATCGATGGTTACGTTCTGTAAATCAGCACCATGGTTTTTGCCGGTCCCAAAAAATGGAATGGTCAAATCGCTGTATGCATCGTATGAACGGACTGCATTTTTCAATTCATATATAAAGAGGGCCGTTTTGGTTTCATTGATGGCATGAAGCTCCGCAAAAAGGTCATTGCCGTCCTGCTGCACTTCTAGTGGACGCAACTCACCCCTATCGATAAATCCCGGTACCCTATCTTGGTTCAGCAGCTCATAGGCCTCAAAATTTTTGACGCCATCATGACCATCCAGATGAACAGATCTCCTCACCCTGTTATATTCGCCGTCAAATGTATAGGAAAAAAACTCATTGATAATTAGATCTCCATTTGGCTGGATCCATGCCTTAATATGCACTTTGTCTATAGAAAAAGTGCGGGCGTCGACTGGGGAGGCAGCCAATAAAAAACAAAGTAATATAAACATGGTAATCAAATAAATTCTTTTCAAAACCGCCCCTCCCCTATTCTTTTTCTATCATATGGCTAGCAGAAACTCTCTATATAGTTGTTGTTTCCATAAGGATAATTCCGATATTTCTATCTAATTTAAAGCTATATTATGTTATAAAGCCCAGAAGTGACTTTGGCCCGATACATAAAAAGAGCGCAGTCCATCCAGGAAGAGCACCCGAAAGTTGAGCAAGGTTTTACCAATATGTTCCATTAACTTTCCTGGTACCGTGTCAAAAGGTAAAGTTTCTGAATGCTATATGGCTTGTAATTTATGTATTCTTCCCGTTTAATCATATTTTCCAAGGTATTGACTTACAATTCGTCTTCAAGGTGATCCCACAGTAAGTCTCAGCTTCCAAATATTCATCTTCTATATTAGCAAATAAATCATTGAATATCCCATTTAAACTAATATGTTGTCAGTGAATTTAACCTTTCCTTTAAAGCGTTTTGTGAACTTATTCGTTATCTCTTTTAGTTACCATATGGTATAAATGAACTTTATGGAGCCACCCGTAAACGCAAATCTGCTTACAGTATCTGCGCCACCACTTACATTAGATAGAAAATAGATTTTAGGATTATTTTTTAGTCCATGACTTATGGGTATATTCAATGGCGTGCCAATAAGGCTGTCGAGAATTTTTCGACAGCCTGCGAACCAGACACCTAGTTCGTTTTTCGCAATTCTATATGATTTGTTGATCAGAACGATTCCGGTCTCCACTGCTTAGCCAAATTTTTATGCTGAAATCCAATAAAAATACATCATCCGGGTTCGTCAATGATAGATTGGTCAACGATTCAATCTTCCTAAGCCTGTATAATAACGATTGCCGATGCAGGTTAAGTACACGGGCCGCCTGGCTCACATTTCCGGCATTCTCATTATAGGCAATGAAGGTGTTAATCAAATCCATTTCCCTCTTCTCGTCATATTCGATCAAAGGTGAAATGGTCGACATCGTGATTTCCTGGACTTCTTCATTTTGGGACAAATTTAAGATCAGCCTGCTGATTTTTGTATTATCAAAATGGTAGCGTTTTCCAATCCCTTTTTGCTTTCTGCCCACTTCCAAAGCGGAAGCGGCTTTATTGTAGCTTCTATAAAAAGACAAGATCCCCTCTTGATGTTTGCCTATCCCCCACGAAACGACTACACCTGGAAGAAGCTTGTTCAACCTCCGGTCGACCAAATCAAGAAACTGATTGATTGTCCCATTGGAAGTGGATTGTGCAGCAATCTCACTCGTTTGTAAAAAGACGATCATCTTGCCATCTTCCTGAGCATACATCGCTTGTCGGTTTATGCTCAGGGCAGCATCGTACAATTCCATTTCAATATACGCCATCATATTTTCCAGCCAGGATTTCTTTGTCTGATTATTATTATTTGCCTCCTGGTAAAAGAGCGATTCCAAATTTTCAGGATAGCCGATCAGACACTCATATGGCAAATCTATTTCGAGCCCCAGTTCCTGGGCCTTCTCTTTTATAGTCTGTTCAGGAATTTCCTCTTCTTTCGTTAGACGTAGGACAAATTCTTTTTGCAGCATATTTTTATTTTCGGCTATGGCATTTTCACTTGTCAGCCACAATGCACAAACCATGACTGCCTGCTCAATGAGATTGGCTTCCCGCAATTTCATCTTATAGGAGGGCGGTGCAACAACGAAAAAATCACCTTGATTTTGTTCACTAGACTGGATTTTCATATGAAACAGCTTTGCATCTTTCGATTCCCCCCGCCTCATTTTGGAAAAAATCGGATGATGGGACTCTTCCTCATCCTCGCTTTTTTTCATATCGTTCCACATCCGCCAGACATCCCTTATATGAGCGGAGCCTCCTGCCACATTCCCTCTATTATTCATGACGAGCACCGGCAGACCTAGCTCCTTTTCAATGACGCTAACGATAGATGTAAAAGGCTTTTTTGTTAAAAACATCTCTATTAACTCTTGCTGCACTTCTTTCAGCCTGATCAGTTCATCCTGCTGCAGCCGATTA
The DNA here is from genome assembly GCF_000374565.1 of Siminovitchia fordii DSM 16014 = CIP 108821. Classification (GTDB taxonomy): domain Bacteria; phylum Bacillota; class Bacilli; order Bacillales; family Bacillaceae_C; genus Siminovitchia; species Siminovitchia fordii. Next base: position 9,064 of record NZ_KB894707.1, read on the forward strand.
ATTGCGCTCGTTATCTCATGGATAATGTCGGCAAACCGAATTTCCCATGGCAAATCCAAAATGACAAATTGATTCTCTTCCGCAAAATCGACGATCTCTTCCGGAATCCGGTAAATATAATGCCCCGTGGCGATTGCAAGCGCAGAAGCACCAGATTCATAGACATCTTTGACAAATTCAAAAAACAAATGTGGATCCGTGTAACAGCCGATGCCTGTACTTAGAACCAACTCATTTTCTCGGACAAAGTTTTCAACTGGACTTTCGATGACTGATACCCACTCAACCGATTTCTTCCTGAGTTCATTTTTTCCTGTGACAATTTTGGCAGTTTCGAAAATAGGAAACTTAAGAACATCCATCAAAGACAAGTTCAAACCGTCCACCCCTGTCTATCGTTATTTCTGCAGTTTATATTCGTATTCCTGTATGACCTTTGAAATGACAGAGAGATCAACATTATTCCCCGTGATGATTGTGCCCACTTTGGCAAACTCCGATTTCAGCTTCTTCTGTAAAATAGCCGCAACCCCAGTAGCCGCTGCCCCTTCGACAATCATCCGGTGCTCGTCTGCCACGAACCCCATGGCTTCGGCAATTTCCTCCTCTGAGACAAGGATCAGGTCATCGGCATATTGTTTAACGCTTTCAAATGTGTACTGATTGTCCAATCCGATGCCTCCAAGTAGACTGTCAGCAAGCGTCGGCTGCTCCTCTAGCACAACCGGCTTTCCTGCTTTGATGCTCTCATACATGACAGGTGACCGTTCCATCGAGACACCAAACACTTGAATGTCAGGATTGTATGATTTCAACGCCAGCGCAACGCCCGCAAACAATCCCCCGCCAGATAACGGGATGACAACCGCTTCAAGATCTGGCACTTCTTCCGTCATTTCTAGGCCAATTGTCCCCTGACCGGTAACAATATCCGGATCATCGAAAGGCTTGATCACCGTTAAACCATGCTTTTGTTCCAGTTCATAACAAAATTCTCCTGCATCATCCTGGCTGTCTCCGACAACTTCAATATGAGCGCCTGCCCTGCTAATGGCATCCACCTTTGCCTTTGGGACCCTGCGCGAAATACATACGGTTGCATTTATACCAAGCTTTTTAGCTACATAAGCAACAGCAAGTCCATGGTTTCCCGTGGAAAACGTGGCCACTCCCCTCTTTTTTTCTTCAGTAGACAATTTTAAAATTTTATTTGCAGCCCCTCTCACTTTAAAGGCTCCGATTTCATGATAATTTTCCAGTTTAAGATAAGCTTGTGAAGAAGAACGTTCTGACAACGGAATAGAGTGGAAAAATGGAGTAGGTTTTACGATTTGATATACTCTTTTTCTTGCTTCAAAAACTTTTTGGAAAGTCAAACCATCAACTTTTGAAAAACGCTGCACTTTATTCAAAGCACTTCCCCCTTGAACGCTTAAATTGAAAGCGCTATTTTAATAGTATCATATTTTCCCCTTAATTTTTTTCTGAAAATAAGAAAGGCTCGAGCGCCTGTTCATCGACGTGCAGACTGAGATGAAATGTGGAAGACGGCCGTTTAGTGGCGACAGAGCGTTGGACCTGGACAAGAAATGAATCTTACAAATTAAAATTTTCCATTTTTTTCAAAAAAGATGTTTATCCTTTACTTCAAAAAAAATAAACAAATAAATGTCTCCCCAAACCGTGTTTTAAACACAATTTTGGATTTAAATTGTTGCTATTTTGTGGCTTAAAAAAATCAAGTAATCAAATATTCCCAATCATTATATTTATTGAAAGACGACCATACAATTATCATATTGTACGAACTTTATTGAACTAGGTTATACAAGTTGTATGAGAATTAGCCGGCCAGGTGAAGGAAAAAGTTTAAAAACTACTTCATGCAAAACAGGTACAGGAAACGTCCCATACCTGTCTATTTTTCAAAATTATTTTAATAAGACTTTCTTTAACGAATAGTTTTAGTTGAACATCGGATAGTATCTCTATTCCTAATAGAACCAAAATAGTAACCAAAAAACACTCACCCCAAAACCGGGATGAGTGGCCTTTCATAACGAAACCCTTACATGATACTTTTAAGAGCTGAATTCTTTGCAAGTCCTTGATTGGAAATTTCTTCGTGTGAATAATCTTTTCTTGCGATGGAAATATCCAAATACCCGTAGATGATATTAATGACAGGGACAAGAAAAGCGAAAAAGATGAACGGGATAAATGCCATTGCACTCACACCCAAAACCTGTGTGGCAAAAATGGAAGGTACACTCCATGGGATGAGTGTAATGCCAACAGTTCCTGCCGCTTCCACGCATCTGGACAGATTTTTCGTATCCAGGCCGCGTTCTTTAAACTTGTCCCGGAAGGTCCTTGCCGGAAGAATGATGGACAAATACTGTTCTCCGCTTGCCAAGCCGACTAAAAATGTTGATGAAATGGTGGACAGGATCAGCGAACCCGTGCTCTTGATCTTATGAGCCACCGCATCGATAATTCGCTTAAAGGCTCCGGTGCCATCCAATATGCCACCCAATCCTGTTGCCAGAACAACAAGACCGATGGTCGGAAGCATAGAGGTGATGCCGCCACGGTTCAGAAGAGAATCAATCGTTTTAATTCCTGAATCCACTTTATACCCGTCTGTCATCACATTTACAATTTGGCTTATATTGCTTCCCTGTACAAGTAAGGCGATCAGTGCCCCCAGCGCACTGATGAATATAAGTGAAGGGACAGCTGGCATCCGTTTGAAAACGATATAAAATGTAAGCAAAGGCAAAATCAGAAGCAGCGGGTTAATCAGAAATAACTTTTCCAACCCAAGCATGATCTCCTGGACTTGTCCATCCGTTGCTGCGCCTGCTGAATAATTAAGACCGACAACCCAATACAGTACTAGGGAAATCGCAAATGCCGGAATCGTATCCCATAGCATATGACGGATATGACTGAACAAGTCCGTATCGGCCATGACAGGTGCAATATTCGTTGTATCTGATAATGGTGAAAGCTTATCCCCCAAAAACGCGCCGGAAATGACCGCGCCGGCCACGATAGCCGAAGGAAAGCCCAAACCTTCGCCAATCGCCATCAATGCAAGTCCAACTGTTGCAATAGAAGTGAATGAACTTCCAAGCGTCATGGAAACAATCCCTGTAATAAGGGCCACCGCCGGAAGAAAAATTTTCGGGCTGAGAATTCCAAGTCCATAGTAGATAATGCTTGGAATTACACCGCTTAAAATCCATGTACCGATGATGACACCGATAAGAAACAGTATGAAAATAGCAGGCAAGGCCCTGGCTACCCCCTGGGCAATAAACTTTTCGAGATCTGTCCATTTGAACCCTGCCATCATTCCAACAATGCCAGTGGCAATGATGCCGCCCAGTAATGGAATAAACATGCCTGCATCCCATTTGAAGATGGACAGCGCCGCCAAAATGGTAAGGATCACAATAGGAGCTAAGGCAAAGTATATGTTTAATTGCTTTTGAGAACTCATGAAGAACGAAGACCTCCGTTTTTTATTACAACGAATGAACTGATCTATATATTATACACTTCATTCGTGTCTTCCAGTTCAATTGGCATTTTTCCAAAATCTTCTTTATTTTTCAATGATCATGACGGATGAAACGGCGTTACCTACTTTTTTGTCATTCTGAACCAATTCCGCTGTCAGATAGGCCACTTTTCTGCCTAGCCTTTCAACTGATGCATACACCTCTACCGTTCCCGGAAAAACCGGCCGGTGAAAGGTTGTATGCAAATCAATGGAGGCAAATGTCTGGCTTTCCTCCAGTTGTGACGAAACGGCATATGCCATCATGATATCAGCCGCTGAAGCAAGGTATCCACCCATAGTCACGCCAAGCCCATTTAGGAACTTTTCATCCACTTCCCAAATTCCTTTCGATTTTCCATTCTTAGCGAATACTGGCTTAATTTGTAGGGTAAGATCGCAATTTGGGGGGGTGGCCCCGTTATTGGCCACTTCCATAAGATCAATTGTTTCATATTTGTTCATCTGACCAGCTCCTCCCTCTTCCTGTTAAAAAAAGCATCAAATTAGACTAGTTCTCTGTTAGAAAAAGATGTGCTCTGTCTAGCTCCAACGCCTATCGACTAACAGACTTCGCACCTTCTCCTACGATAAGTCAACATCGCTTCACTTCGTTCCACGTGTTTCCTTTATCTCGTCGAAGGAACTCCAGTCTGTACGTCGATGATCAGGCGTTTCCGCTTTTCCTATTGTCTAGCTCCAACGCCTATCGACTAACAGACTTCGCACCTTCTCCTACGATAAGTCAACATCGGCTCCGACGTACAGGAAGTACTAGTGCAAGCGATGCGACAGGACGTCGCGCTTTGAGGCGGCCTTCGTCGCCGTGTTCCTTTATCTCGTCGAAGCCACTCCAGTCTAATTGCAGACGGCAGGGGCTCGAGGTCGCTTCGGTCAATCCAAAGAAGTCAAAGAACGACTTCACTGGATTGACCTCCGATGGACAGGACGTCCTAGTGCCACCGACTCCACATGATATGGGGCTTGGAGGTGGCCAGCGCTTGTCGCCCCTAAACGGCCGTCTTCCACATTTTAGCTCAGTCTGTACGTCTATGAACAGGCGCTTACGTTTTCCATTTATGTTTACGCCTTCATAAACTATTCTTTTATATTCCATTTCGGCCTGCGGCCTCTAGAAAAGAAACTATTCCGGTTCCGCTGATCTTCAATTGTCTTCTGACATTTTCTGTTTGCCGCTTCCACCGTAGTAACGCAATCAAGTTCTGCCTGTTGAAAAATTTCCAGAAGAGAATGGTAAATTCCTTTTGTCTTGAGCAATACCCGCTCCTTATTCGGACCGTATAATTCGTCGGCAACCTGGATCAATCCTCCTGCATTGACGATGTAATCAGGTGCATACAGAATCCCTTTTTCATTCAGTACGTCAGCATGGGAGAGATTTTTGAGCTGATTATTAGCTGATCCGACGACGGCCTTCACTTTCAATCTTGGGATCGTTTCATCATTGATCACGCCCCCCATCGCACAAGGAACAAATACATCCGCTTCCACACTATAGATTTCATCACTTTTTACAATCGTTACTGAACCGCCGATCTCTTTTGATTTTTCCTTGATTGAATTCAGGACATCTTCATGTATATCGGTCACAAATAAATTGGCACCTGCTTCCAGGAGATGTTCCGCAACCTTATATCCCACCTTGCCCAGTCCTTGGATGGCATATGTTTTTCCTGAAAGGCTGTCGCTGCCAAACAAATACTGATTTGTCGCTTTAAGCGCATAGATGACCCCTTTGGACGTAGGAATGGAGGAGTCTCCGCTTCCTCCGTACTGCTCTGGAATACCGTTGATAAATTTTGTCTCTTTCTGTGCATGGACAAAATCATCCATTGTTGTCCCCATATCAGTACCTGTATAGAACCTTCCGTTGAGAGAGTCCACGAATTGTCCAAATGCACGGAATAATGCCGGGGATTTATCCTTCTCCGGATCACCGATAATGACAGCTTTCCCGCCGCCGAAATCGATATCGGCCGCAGCACACTTATATGTCATTCCTTCTGACAGGCGAAGCACATCTTCAAGTGCTTCATCCACATTTTTATATGGATACATCCGAGTCCCGCCTAGTGCAGGACCAAGTGTTGTATCGTGAATAGCGATGATTGCCTGCAGGCCAGACGCCGGATCATTGCAGAAGACGACTTGTTCGTGATTCGCTATTTTTTGAAAAATATCCTCATTGCCGACTGATGACTTTTCAAGCTGTTTTGCCATTTGTATTCCTCCATTCATTTTCTAGACAAGCTCCAGCATTAATTTTTTTGGATTTTCAATCAGGGATTTAAAGCGGTTGGTAAAAGCGATCGCTGTACCGCCATCGGCGACACGGTGATCAAATGTCATCGTTACATTCATCATGGATCGAATGACAATCTCGTCGTGTTCATTGACAACAGGCATCTTTTTCGTTTTATGAAAGGCCATTAAACCTGTCTCAGGAAAATTGATGATCGGTGTCGCTCCAATACTCCCCATCGGACCGACGTTACTGATTGTAAAAGTGCTGCCTGTGATTTCACGTACTGACAGTTTATTTTCTTTCGCCTTCTCGTTCAATTCCTTCATTTCCTGATGGATGGTACGGAGTGATTTTTTATCTGCATCCCGGATGACAGGAACGATCAGGCCTTCATCCGCATCCGCAGCGATTCCCATGTGGACGGATTTTTCAAGGCGTATCACTTCATTCTCTTCATCCAATTTGGCATTGAAAACAGGGTACTCTTTTAACGCAATGGCAAGAGCCTTAATAAAAAACGCCGCAACAGAAATATTTTCATCCATCGCTTTTAACTCTTTGCGGAAATTGAGAAGCTCAGTCATGTCGACTTCTTCATAATGGCAAACATGCGGTATTGTAAAAAGCGACTGGCTCATTTTCATTGCTATTTGCTTCCGCCGGCCTTTGAATGGAATCGTGTCAAATTGCTCGCCAGCCTGTGATGAAGTCTCCTTTTCAATGGATGGAGTTTCCACAGGTATTGCCTCCGTTTTCGTCTGGCCGTTATTTCTTTTTTCCACGTAGCGAAGGACATCTTCAACCGTAATCCTGCCCGCACGGCCCGTTCCTTCAACAAGTGTAATATCAACACCATTTTCCCTTGCTACTTTCCTTGTATAAGGAGCTGCCTTCACCCTGTTGGAAAGCGGATCGCCCTTTGGCCTTTCCATGATCATCGATTTTTGTTGAGGTGCAGCCGATACTATTGTTGCCGCTGCTTCCTCTTCCGCGGGAGTAGAATCTGCACTTTGCTCAGAGGCGATAGTCAATATGGTTGTACCGACAGTAATCGTTTTCCCTGTATCAATCAGAATTTCTTTGACGGTACCGTTTGCTGGCGACGTCAATTCCGCCACCATCTTTTCCGTCTGTACCTCGACAAGCGGTTGGTCAACGCTGACATTGTCGCCTTCTTTTACAAGGTACGATAAAATATCCCCTTCCGTCATCCCTTCGCCAATATCATGCAATTTTACCTCGATCATACAAATCCCTCCTTAAAAATGGATGACTTTATCAATTGCTTCCTTTACACGTACAGGAGTAGGCAGGTAATGCTCTTCCAAAGCCCAGAACGGCACATGGACGTCTGCCCCTGTGACCCGTTCAATTGGAGATTTCATATATAAGAAAGATGTATCATTGATGATCGAAACGATATCATTCCCGAGTCCGCCCGTACCATGTGCTTCATGTACAATAACACAGCGCCCCGTCTTTTGGACCGATTCCGCAATGATGTCTTTGTCAATCGGATATAATGTCCGCAAGTCGATCACATCACAGGTGATGCCTGTTTCCTCTGCCTGCTCGGCAGCTTTCATAGCGATCGGTATCATCGCTCCCCAGGCAATGATGGTAACATCTTCCCCTTCCTTTAATCGGGCCCCTTTTCCGATTTCTACCGTATATTTTCCTTCCGGAACCTCTCCTCTTACCGAGCGGTACAGCCGAAGGGACTCCAAAAATAGGACCGGATCCGGATCTTCAATGGCAGAAATGAGCAAACCTTTTGCATCATATGGATTGGATGGGCAAACCACCTTGATTCCGGGCATATGGGTGAACAATGCTTCCACACTATCCGAGTGGATTTCCGGGGCGCGCACTCCAGCGCCATATGGTGCGCGAATCACCATCGGCACTGTGAATTCTCCCATTGAACGATAGCGCATGCGTGTCGCATGGGTCATGATCTGCTCATAGGCCGGATAAACGAATCCCAGGAATTGAATTTCCGCGACCGGCTTCATCCCGTACATCGCCATCCCGATGGATGTTCCGATGATTCCCGCTTCACTCAACGGAGTATCAATGATTCGCTCTTCTCCGAATTCTTCCTGCAGTCCATCCGTTGCTCTGAAAACACCGCCGTTTTTTCCAACATCTTCCCCTAAGACAAGTACATCCTCATTTTCCTTCAGCATCGTTCGCAATCCATCTGTAACTGCCTGAATCAGCGTCATTTGTTTCACATTGGTAGCAAGCATTCTATTTCTCACCTCTCAAATGTTCCATATATTGTTTTTTATGCTCCGCAATCGGCCATGGAGCTTCTTCAAACATGTGGTCATATAGATCATTAACATTTGGCGGAGGCATCAATTCCATTTCTTTCACCGCTGCCTCAATTTCTTCTGCTGCCTCTTCTTCAACCTGACGTGCCCAGGATTCCTCCCAATAGCCATTCTTCTTCATGAAGTGCTCAAGCCGGGAGACCGGATCATACTTTCTCCGCTCATCACTTTCCTGTTGATCACGGTATTTTTTTGGATCGTCAGCTGTTGTATGAGCACCATATCTCCATGTAACAGCTTCAATCAAAGTCGGGCCTTCGCCGCGTCGAGCACGATCCAGTGCTTTTTTTGTCTCGAAATAAACAACGAAGATGTCATTCCCGTCAATGCGGACACCCGGTATATCGTAAGCAACCGATTTTTGGGCAATCGTTTTTGAATTCATCTGCTTTTCAATCGGAACTGAAATCGCATACCCATTATTCTGATTTAAAAATACGACTGGCGCTTTGAATACGCTTGCAAAATTCAACCCTTCATGGAAATCGCCTTCGGACGTTGCCCCATCACCGAAATAGGCAATCGAAGCTGTGGTGTCCCCTTTAAACTTTGCTGCCATGGCTGCACCTGCTGCAAGCGGAAGCTGTGTGGCAATCGGAACTGATGGCGGGAGGATCTTTTTGCCATTAGGCGCTACATTTCCCTCAATTCGTCCATTCCAGTTCGATAAAATATAATATGAACCTGCAAATGTAATCATAGCCGCATGATCCCTGTAGGTCGGGAACATCCAATCTTCATCACCCAATGCTAAAGCGCTTCCAACTTGAGCCGCTTCCTGCCCTTCAAACGGAGGATAAGTTCCAAGGCGCCCTTGGCGCTGGAGGTTTACGGCTTTCCGATCAAATAACCGCATCGTTTTAATCTGGCGGTAAAACAGTTGAGCCATTTCCTTCGTGATTTCGTTTTTATACGTGCTATTCACAAGGTTTCCCTCATGATCCACTATCTGAAGCATGGGAAACTGCAACTCGGCATCAAATTTCCTTGTCTCTGTCATTCTCATTTTCTACCGCTCCTTTATCCTTTTTTAGAGCATTTTTTATAAAATCCCTTATTATTTTTCAGCTTAATATAAATGAAAATTCCGCGCAAACACACGCTTCAACGCGTTTTTTCTTTATAGCATCAACCTTTTAATCTGTTAAAGCATTACTATCCCCTGGCTCGAAGGTTTCATATATACATAGGAATTAGTCCACATACAATTTGCACAGATTGTGAGCTGGATGGAAAGAAGAATATGAGCCAAACTATTTTGAGATGGATCAAGGTAGATAGGAGACAAGCAAATGGTATTGTCAAACACAAAGGTTGATGATCCATGACAAAGGGGTTACTCGTACAGTTATTACGCAAATTCGTGCCATAAGATGCATTTCTTGCAACCCTCATTCATATTCCGATTGTGCTAGATTATGAGTCGAATAAAGCCGGACATGAACCAAATAAGGAGGCCTGATTACCCCCGCCGGGTCTGATATAAACCTTCGTCTGTTGTCTCAACACAAAAAACAAAAAAAAAACCAACCTCAGGTCGGTTCTTAATAGCTATACACCTATGATTCTCTTGGATCTTATCTTCGGTATCCTTTTATTTGCCTAAAACCTTTCCGTAGAAAAATCGGAAATATCCAATTCAGTTTTTCCATTCAAAACCAATTGGCTCAATATTTCTCCGACGGCACTGGCAAATTTGAATCCATGTCCGGAAAATCCGCAGGCGAAGAAAATATTGTTCAAATCCGGATGCCTGTCAATGATAAAATCGCTGTCGGGTGTATTTGTATAGACACAAGTTTTACCATATTTCAGGCGTATTTCTTTAGACATAAAGCGCTCCGCAAACTCTTTTACATCTTGTTCATCTTCAGGAAACGCTCCAAAATCGGCCAATTTTTCACCCGGTTGTACAGGCTGCCCTTTATCGTGCCGTCCGATTTTCACTCCGGCACCATTGATGCTGGGAAAGCCGTAATACAATTCATCCGAATTTGGGTAATTAACCGCAAAAGCAGGGAAGTTGCCTGCACGATAGACAGCCTCATCAGAAGCAAACCAGGAAAATGTTTTTCTTACCGGTTGAAGAGGTAACTCCAATCCCAAAGTGGAAAGGATAGGACCTGTCCCTTTTCCCGCTGTGATAATCAAATTTTCACATTCAAACTTTCCGTTGTCCGTTGTCACGGTAACAACAGATTCTGTACAATCAATTGATTGTACAGTCGTATTTGTCTCAAGAACAGCCCCGCTTTTCTCGGCAAGTTCCCGGTAAGCACTAACACAATCCTCGACCATAAGTACACCGGAATTTCTTTCAAAACAACCGACATAATCATCCGAAAAGCGAAATCCGGGCCACTTTGCTTTCATCTCTTCCGCCGTCAAAACCTCAACAGGCAGCGAATAAGTCTCCGCACTCTTTACAACATTTTTGATAAACAGCGAATCAGGATTGCCTGCATTTAAAACACCTGTTTGAAGAAACAGATGTTTATTTGATTTTTCCTCAAGCTCCACCCACAACTCTTGCGCTCTAAGTGCCATGGGGACATAATTTTCCCCCTCACCGTAGGCATGGCGAATAATTCTTGTTTCGCCATGATGGGCACCTTCCGTATGCGGCGGATCAAATGCATCGATCAGCAGGACTTTCTTACCTTGGCTGGCCAGAAAATACCCGGCAGCCATTCCCATCGACCCTGCACCTATAATGATCGTTTCAAAGTTCAATTTATTCAGCCCCTCTCTCTACCTATTATAAAATATTTTTGGCTTTTTAAATGATCAAGATTGAGTTTCCTTTCAGTTGAGTGGATAGATAAAAATGAATAATCGCGTAAAAAGGTTGAGCTGATTAACCAAAACGGGATTCTACCAATAAGAAAAAAGCCTGCGGAATCCGCAAGCTTCATTTCCCGTACTTATCCTGAAATGCCATATAAAATTTCATAAGTCCAACACCCTTAGCATGTTGACTATGGAAAGGAATTGGACGCAGGCTCTCTTTTTTTAGCGGATTATTCACCTGATCAGGATGATGGATAGTTTCAGCAAGAACTTTGCCTGCCATCACTGCCATCGCTGCCCCCTTGCCGCAATATCCGAAGGCGAAATATGTTCCGTCTTCCAACTGTCCGATATACGGAAGAAAATCCTGGGTAAATCCGACTTTCCCACCCCAACGATATTCAACACGTGCATCTTTCAATTGAGGAAAAACAGTGGTCATGCCTTCTCGTAGATTATCAAATAGCTTTCTTTGGGCCCGCTTGCCCAATGCCCTTCCGGACCCTCCAAATGCCATACGGTTATCGCCCGTTCTCCTGAAGTAATATAATAGATTCTTTGAATCAGAAACCGCTCGGTTTTTTGGTATTAATTCCTGTATGAGTTCTTCAGTTAATGGCTCTGTGGCAATCATGATGCTTTCAACAGGAATGACCGATTTTTTCAATGTATTATCCAGATTTCCTGCATAGGCATTCGTCACGATGACCACTTCATCGGCGATGACCCGTCCATTGGGAGTTGTGACGGTGACCTTGTCCGCAGAATCTCTTTTAACTTTTACAGCTTCTGAATTCTCAAAAATACTCCCGCCTAAGCCTTCCACTACATCTGCAAGGCCAAGCACAAATTTCAGTGGATGAAAATGGGCTCCTCTTTCATTAATCCGTGCTCCATGGTAAAAGTCCGTGTTCAATTCTGTTTTCATTTCGGATCGATCGATGATTGATATTTCATGAAAGTTAAATTTCTCGGCCAGGTATTCCTGATCTCTTTTGAATTTTTCCAGATGGGAAACTTTGTATGCCGGTCGGATATCCCCTTTTCTCACCAGATCACAAGAGATTCCGTTTTCCTTCGTTATGTTTTCTACCAAATCGATGGAGTCCAGTGACAGTTCCCACATCTTTTTTGCTGTTTCAAAACCTTTTTTCTGTGCAAAAGATTCCATTGTCCCGTGGTAACCGGTTAACAATTCTCCGCCATTCCTCCCGCTGGCTCCGTATCCCACGGTATTTTTCTCCAACACTATTGTTCGGTATCCCATTTTTTGCAAGTGATAAGAGGTAGACAGACCGGAAAAACCGCCGCCAATGATCACAATATCGCAATGTTGTTCGCCCTGCAGAGTTGGCCGGCTTTTCCGTTCCCCGGCTGTTGCCTCCCACATGGATAGAGAATCCACTTTTCATTCCCCCATCTTCCACAGTTCCGTTAGGAACCATACTTGTCTTGAAATGTTTTATAAAACTTCATGATTCCCACTGCTTTTGCATGTTGACTATGGAACGGAATGGGTCTCAATTTTTCTTTTCTCAGCGGGTTGATCACATCGTCCGAATGGGTGATTGTCCCTGCAAGGATTTTACCAGCCATCACTGCCATTGCTGCTCCGCGTCCACAGTATCCAAATGCAAAATGGGTTCCATCTTCGAGGTGGCCGATGTATGGAAGCATCTCCTGGGTAAATCCCACTTTACCGCCCCAGCGGAATTCAACTTTTGCCCCCTTCAATTGCGGGAATACTTCCACCATCCCATCCTGGAGTGTATCGAATAGCCGCAGTTGATCCCGCTTGCTGAAGGCCCTTCCGGATCCGCCGAAAGCCATTCGATTGTCTCTGGTTCTCCGGAAATAATATAGCAAGTTCTTTGAATCGGAAGCTGCACGGTTGTTGGGAATCATTTCCTTCATAAGTTCTTCAGTCAACGGTTCAGTTGCGATCATGATACTTTCCACCGGTACAACAGATCCTTTAATAGTTTTATTGAGGTTACCGGCATAGGCATTCGTAACGATAACAACTTCATCCGCTAAGACTCTTCCCTTCTCGGTTGTGACAACCACTTTGCCTTTTCTCTCAATCTTCAAAGCTTCGGAATGCTCATATATGATGGCTCCCCTTTCTTCAGCCAAGTCTGCAAGTCCTCTTGCAAACTTCAATGGATGGAAATGGGCTCCCCTTTCATTCGTCCGGGCACCATGATAAAAGGATGTGTTCACCTCAGATTTCATTTCATCCTTATCAAGAACATTCAGTTCATGAAAGTCGAAAACCTTTGCCATGTATTCTTGCTCTCTTTTGAATTTATCCAAATGAGATAATTTAAATGCGGGGCGGATGTCCCCATTCCTTACAAAATCGCAGTCTATGCCATGTTCTTTGATAATATGTTCAGTTATATCAATGGAATCTAACGACATTTGCCACATGGCCTTGGCTGTTTCCATTCCTTTCTTTGCGACCCAGGATTCCATCGTACCTTGAAAACCTGTTAACAACTCACCCCCATTTCTACCGCTCGCACCAAAACCTACATGATATTTTTCCAGTACAACTGTTTTATGCCCTTTTTCTTGTAAATGATAAGCTGTAGAAAGCCCAGTGTATCCAGCACCGATGACGACCACATCACAATGCCGATCGCCTTGGAGTGTCGGACGTTGTTTGCGTTCACCGGCTGTTGCTTCCCACATGGATAAAGAATCCACGTTCATTCCCCCATCTTGTAAGCTCTCGTAGTTTAATTTGATCTTTTGTCGTTTATATACTTAACCTTGCTTGGCAGGAGGTGAGTAATCCGGGTTTTTCCATTCCATCAGCGTCGCATATCCAAGAGATTCTTCATCCTTCGGAATATAACCTTTCATGACCCCTTTACATTCAAACCCGTTTCTTGTCTGGAAAACAATGACAGGATCAAAAATCTCTCCGTCCAATACTTTTCTGACATATTCTTCCGCTGTCATTTGATCCGCATACTGCTGATAGTTTGGAATCCTTCCTCCAAAAATGATGCTTTCCAGGTTCATGTCTTTTGCCAGTTTTCTCCGAGCCTCATATAATCGCTTGCCGACTTTCATTTTTCGATAATCAGGATGGACAACGACATCAATCCCGTACAGATTTTTGCCGTTAGGGTTATGGTTATCGATATAGCCTCCACCGGCAACATCATTAAAAGTATGATTTTCACCATAATCTTCAATATTTATTAGGACACTGGAACAGGATGCAATGAGTTTTCCGCCATACTCTACACAAAATTGTCCTTCCGGAAAATGCTTCAGGTGACTTTTATATTTCTCTTTCGTAGGAGCCATATCCTCATAGCCGTAACCTTTGATGGCCATGGGAACTAGCTCATCAATATCTTCCAAAGTAGTATTCCTTACAATGATTTTTACTTCTGTTGTCGTCATGTTAGTCCCTCCTGTTTAGCATTCTCTTTTAGAAACCTTTTCGGTGAAAGGTGATCCAGTTCAAATGTTGTTTTTCCTTCCAACACCAGGTCGGAAGCAATTTTTCCGATTGCAGTGGCCATCTTAAAGCCATGTCCTGAAAATCCGCCGAGCAAAATAATGCGGTCTTGATCATCGATACTACCGACTAAAGCATGCTCATCTGGTGTAAAGCCATCCATATAGACGCTTGCCCTGACAGGATCCGGATAAAGATCGGGCAGATATTGCTTCACAGCATTACGCAAAAGTTCAAGGTCTTCCGGCATAATGGTGCGGCTCAGGTCGTTCGGATGTTCAAGGATTCCATAATTGATATAAAATGCGGCCTTGACCATGCTGCCATCAAAGGTCGGAGTTCCATAAAACTTGTCTTCTCCAGATTCCCTTATATAGACAGGGAAGCGATCCGCCCGGAATTTCTTAATGTCTTTAGCTGCAAACCATCCCATGGCCAGTCGTTTAATGGTGATTTGGGATTTGTAGTCTGGCATAAAGACCCCTGTCCACGGCCCTGTTGAAATGACCACCTTGCCAAACTGATATTCTTTTCCATTTACAAATACCTTGACTCCACTCCTGCCACTTTCAATACCTTCTACAAGGGAGTGACTGAAAACCTTCGCCCCCAGCTTTTCAGCCTGTTTAACTGCAGATACAACTGCCAGTTCCGGCCGAAGTCCACCTGCCAATTTATCCAATACCATGATTTCTCCTGGTAGAAGGCGATGCTGCGGAAAACGTTTTTCCGCTTGTTCTCCCTCAAGAATTTCGTGCTCCAGACCGAACCTCTCAATGCTTTTTAGCACATTATCCATGAACGGGGTCCCAGGCTCTCCTATCATCAAGCCCCCGGTCAAATGAAGCAGCTCATTGCCTGATTCCTTTTCCAACTCCCTCCAAAGCCGGTAGGATTCTTTCATGATCGGAACATATTCCGATCCCTCGCCATAAGCAGTACGAAAGATTCTTGATTCTCCTCCTGCAGCGGAATAGTCATGCCCGATTCCGAATTGTTCAAAACCCATGACCGATACACCTTTCCGGGCAAGCTGCCATAAAGTCATGCTGCCCACGGTTCCTAAACCGATGATGCCTATATCTGCATCCATAAAAACCCTCCCATTGTGTAAGGCAAGTGCCTGATCACGCTATATTTTGATGAGTTGCAACTAAGAGATAGAATATTCCGACTCATACAATTCTGCATTCAAATCATTTTTTGAGATGCCATTCCTGCAGTCTTTGACTGACTTCTTCATAGTTCTCAGCCCAATATTTGGGGTCCATAATGACTTGGCTTTCTGCCTGTTCCGGAGATTGTCCGAGTCTTTCCTGGACTTCAGCAGGCAGCAGCTCTATTGCTTTTTCATTTACAGGTGAATAATCAATTGTCTCAGAAAAAGCAGCTTGGACTTCTGCACTTGTCGCAAAATGAATAAATTCCATTGCCAGTTCTTTATTCTTGGATCCTTTCGGAACTGCCCAGGATTCACTGGATAGGGTTGCTTGATTATAATGAAGGTCTACAGGAGCGTCGTCCTTTTTAGCTTCTGTGATGCGTCCATTCCAAGCTGTAGATACAGTTACAGTACCGGTGGAAAGAAGCTCGACAGGTTGTGCCCCCGCATCCCACCAAACAATTTCCGTTTTCTCTTTTAATTTATCAAGACTCTTAAACGCCCTGTCTACATCCAGTGGATAAAGGTTTTCAGGTTTTACGCCATCAGCCAGGAGAGCGATCTCCAATGTTTCAAGCGGATCATTATACAGACCGCGTGCCCCAGGAAACTTTTCTGTGTCCCAAAAATCCTGCCATGTTTTTGGGTGATTATCCTCTGAAAACTTGTCCGTACTGTATGCGATAACAGATGAATACATTTCAGCCCCTACAGAATATTCATTAGCCATTTCAGGGATGATATCTTCCTTGCTGACAACATCGTAATCAATAGGCTCCAGTAACCCCTGCTTCCCTGCCTGTTCTCCCCAGAATGTATCAATATTCACAACATCCCAGGTGACATTCCCTCCTTCAACCATGGCCTTTAATTTCCCATAGTCGGTTGGGGATTCGACTTCGATTTTTACATTGAATTCTTCTTCAAATGGCTTGAATATTGTGTCTTTGCGTGCATCTGTAACTGTGCCGCCCCAATCGACAACTACTAGTGTCTCAGGTTTTCCCCCTCCTGATCCTGAGCTTTCTGATCCTCCTGTCCCGCAGGCAGCGGCAAACAAGGAAAAGGATGATACAATTCCTGCCAATAATGCTTTTTTAAACATTTGTTTTCCCCCTCTAATTTTTATATCTATTGATTGCTTTTTGCTTTAACTGCCCGTTCAGAAAACCATCCTTGAAGCAGGTAAACAAAAACAATACCGATAATCAAGATAGTTGAAATTGCTGCAATTGTCGGGTCCACCTGTGTCCGCAAATCTTCCCACATTTTTACAGGCAATGTTTTTGTTGTGGGTCCCGCCAAGAAAACCGTTACGACCAACTCATCAAATGATGTAAGAAAGGCAAACAAAGCACCGGAAAATATTGCTGGCCGGATAAATGGAAAAGTCACTTTGAAAAATGCCTCAATTGGAGTGGACCCCAGTCCCATTGCTGCCAGTTCCAAATTTCGATCCATCCCTTTCAGACTTGCCAAGACAGTGACGAACACCATCGGTATGGACAGAATGGAATGCGACAGCACCATGCCTGTCATTGTTCCAGTCATCTGCAACGGCGAAAAGAAGCGGTAAAGCGCAATACCGACAATAATGACCGGAATGATCATAGGAGCCACCATTAGCCCCATGAATAGCTGTTTCCCTGGGAAATTCAATCGGACTACAGCATTTGCCGCAAGGGTTCCAATCACCACGGCTAAAATGGTCGTGAAAAAAGAAATCTGTAAACTGCGGAACAGGCTTTCCATCCAGGAAACATCTTCAAAGAATGCCTGATACCACTTGAAGGAATATCCTGGAGGCGGGAATTGAAAATAAGAAACAGACGTAAATGACATAACGAAAATGATGATAATCGGTGCAATTAAAGCTGTAAGTATGAGAGCAACCGTTCCTTTTAACCACATTTTCTATGTCACATCCTTTAAAACAGCGTTGTTACGCAATGCAAGGAATGCCAAACCTAGAATCACAATCGTTACAATAAACAACACTAGTGATAGTGCAGAAGCCAAATGCCAGTTTAAAGTTTTGTTAATGTAATTCTCAATGACCATAGAAATCATCATTTCACCTGAACCTCCGAGCAATGCCGGTGTGACAAAGAATCCAAGACTCATGACGAAAACCAAGAGAGAGCCGGCCAGTACCCCCGGCAATGAAAGCGGGAAGTTAATTTGGAAAAATGCTGTCAATGGGCGGGCGCCAAGGCCTTCAGCAGCCTGGTACAACCGTTGGTCAATCCCTTTCATGACTGAATAAAGACTGAAAAACATAAATGGATAAAGAACATGAACCATGCCAATCACCACACCTGTCGTGGTGTATAAAAGCTTGATCGGTTCATCTATAATCCCCAAAGCCAAGAGGAGCTGATTGATCACTCCCTGTTCCTGCAACATGACGATCCAGGAAAATGTGCGAACGAGCAGGCTTATCCAAAAAGGAATCATAGCCAAGGCAATGATGATGTTTTTCCATGTATTTGATTCAATCCTGATGAGGAGATAAGCGATTGGATAAGAGATCATCAATGAAATGAATGTCACTAGAAAAGAGATTTTCAAAGTGATCCAAATAACATCCAAATAGACTTTATTTGAAAAAATATGTTTTAAATATTCGAGGGTCAAACCATTGCTGTCGGCAATTCCCATCTTAAACAGCTCAACCATCGGATAAAGCAGCAATACTGCAACATAAACCAGCGGAATGATCATCAACAGCCATTTCAGCCCCGGGATTTTTGTAAGGAAACTTGGTGTCGGAACGCTGTAACCCGAAATAAGCTGTTTCTCCTGTTTTACATTTATCACACTCTCACTTCCTTTTTTAATGGACTGTTTAACAATCAAGAGGAGACTGCTTCTAATGCAGCGCTTTCATTATTTTTTGTTTCATCCTTCAAAATTGTGGCATCCTGTGGATTCCAGCCAAATTTCAATTCCTCCCCAACCGTAATGGCATGTGATAATAATGAAGGGATCTTTATTTTCAGTTCTTCTCCTTTTTTTGTTTTGACTATAACGATGAGCGCTTCTCCGACATAAATGACAGACATCACTTTTGCCTGAATTGTGTTTTTCAAGGTCTTTCCGTAATCTGCAAGTTGGATATTTTCGGGACGGAGTGCGACCAAGACCGATTTTGTATCATGTGACTTCCCTCTTGTCTGGATTGTAACCACATGCCCATTTGACAATTGAATGCTGGCGTTTTCGGAATCCTCATTTACCATGATTCCTTTAAGAAGATTGATTTCGCCGATGAACTCGGCAACAAATCTATTCTTGGGATATTTGTATAAGTTTTCAGGTGTATCAATCTGTTCGATTCCTCCGTTGTTCATGACACAGATCCGGTCAGACATCGTCAACGCTTCCTCTTGGTCATGTGTGACAGATATGGTGGTAATGCCCAGGCTTTCCTGGATATTTTTAATCTCTATCTGCATATGCTGTCTCAAGTTTTTATCCAGTGCGCTTAGCGGTTCGTCCAATAATAGAAGAGGCGGTCTGAAAACAATGGCTCTTGCCAAAGCCACACGCTGTTGCTGCCCTCCACTCATTTGAGCAGGAAAATGATTGGCATATTGCTCAAGATGGACGATTTTCAATACTTCTTCCACTTTTTGTTTGGCTTCCTGCTTTTTCACTTTGCGCCGTTTCAGCGGATAAGCGATATTTTCAGCCACAGTCATATGCGGGAAAAGGGCATAGTTTTGAAAAACCATCCCGATGTTTCTTTCATAAGGTTTTTTGGCAGAAATGTTCTCATTACTTAACATAATCGCTCCGGAACTGACTTCTTCGAATCCGGCTATCAGTTTCAATAGCGTCGTCTTTCCTGATCCGCTTGGACCAAGAATCGTGAAAAACTCTCCCTGTTCAACACTTACATTCGCATTGTGAACTGCTCTAAATTTTTTATAATACTTCGAGACATTTTGTATCTCTAAGTTGCTTGCCATAGGACTGCCCCTCCCTTTTTTATTAAAAAACTAAAATATTCCAAAAATTATAAGTGAGATTTTCAAAAACCAATAAAATTTGGGAATAGCCGGTATGCCGGATTCCAAAAACGCTTACATAAATCTGTACTATTTTTTAAAAATACAATTTCATCAAAATACGACATTTATTTTAATTTATTTGTTTATAAATAATAGCTTGAATTTTAATAAATGTAAAATATATAATAAAATTAATTATTATATATTTTGTATATAAAGGTGATATAAATGGATTTCCAAAAGCTAAAATATTTTATTGCTGTTGTTGATAATGGAACCGTTTCCAAAGCAGCCAAGGCCCTTAACATGACCCAGCCTCCTTTAAGCATGCTTTTAAAAAAATTCGAGGAAGAGATTGGAGTACAATTATTCAGAAGAGAAGGAAAGCGCCTATTTCTGACAGACTCTGGTCAATTTGTCTATCAACGGGGGATTGAACTGTTGGCAAGCTCTGAAGCCATTCTTCAGGAAGCAAGGGAATATCAGCAGGATCACCGTGGAAATGTATCTATCGGATGTGCGACAGTATCAAACTTTTCATTGATTCCTGAAATAATTAAGCGGATGCAAGATCAATCGTTTAATATATCCACTCACGTAAAGGAGGGTTCAACTCCTTTTATCTTGGAACATCTGCGCTTTCACAAATTGGATATTGGGATTGTGAGGAATGTATACAATAGGAGTGATTTAATAACTACTAAGTTATTGACAGAACCTGTAATGGTTGCACTCCCGCCAAGTCATCCCTTTGCCGGAAAAAAATCGATAACACTGGAAGAGTTAAACAATGAGAACTTTTTACTTCATCACTCATCATACGAGTATAATATTTCGGACACCATCATCATGGAGTGTAAAAAAAGAGGATTTACACCGAATATCATCTATTGGGGAACCGAAACATTGCCGATGTTGGGGATGGTCAAAGCCGGCATGGGGATTACCTTCCCTCCCAAATCTGTCATTAAAAGCATAGGTATCGATCTGCCTCCATTGGTAGAGCTTTCAGATCCTGCCATTACCACCACTTTGAACATGGTGACAGTGAAAAACAAAGTGAAAAAGGAAGCGGTCGATCTTTTTTTAACGATTACTAAAGAAGTTATTGAGGAAATGGAAGAGGAATTTGGGATTTAAAAGTGGAATGAGGGTCCATCACGAACGTACAGGAACATGGCATTCCAAACAAAATAAAACAGCCCCTGATTACCGGAGGCTGTAAATTTTTATGATCTAGTTTTATATAAACTGTTTCAACTTTCGTTCTCTTTCTTCCCGCTCACTCTCAGATGCCAAGTCGTATTTTTTCAATAAGTGGAATACCTCATTCAGGGTTTCCTGCGGCTGCTCTCTTTTTAAAAATTGTCCCAGATCCTCTGCCAAACTTTTCGGCAGAAATTCTTCTTGGCTTTCAAGCTTTGCCACTACACTTTCACGTGAATGGTCAATATTACATTTTCCCATTTCTATCACCTTTCCATTCGTTGTTTTCCTATCGTTTCAACATTTCTTCCAGTCTTGCCAACTTTTCGTTCCTCTCTTTTCTCGCCTCGATGGCTTGATCCAGTGTGATGGACACAAACCGGCATGTGGAAAGCGGACGGGATTGGGCGATCAGATCCAGATCCTGGCTAATCACTGTTCCGATGGTGACAAAACCGCCCCCGGTTGTTGCATCATTTTGCAGAACAATTAGTTCTTCTTCATTCGGGAACATGATTCCGCCTATCGGATAGGCAAAGTCCACTACATTCGTAAAGCTGCTCCCCGCTCCGAATGGTGGATCTTCTTCTATAAAAGAAACTTTTGCCCCTTTATACCTGTAGGCAACCCGGTTTGATTCAGGCGAAACGCTCCATTCCGAATTTAAAAATGCCTTTAAGCCCTCATCACTGATCATATGCCCTTTGATTCCCATCGTCACTCTGATTTCCTGTGAGCGTCCGAAGCCAGGGACAAATTCTTCCGGAACCGATTTGCCTGCTTGTTTGAAAACTCCGGGCAAGGGTTCATTGATGTTCACCTTGTCACTTTTGGCCAGTTTTCTTCCCTTATATCCGCCAATTTTACTTAGTTCATATGTTGATCTGCTGCCGAGGACTTCCGGGACATCTATCCCACCGGACACACATAAAAAAGCCTTCACTCCGTCCCGGCACGCATTAAGAGTAAGGACATCCCCTTCATGAACCACTATCGCTTCCCAAAAACTCACTAAACGGCCGTTTACAAAAGCATCCATCGGAGCTCCAGTCATAGCTATCACTGTATTTTTGTGAAATATCATTTTTCCGCCAAATAAAGTCATTTCCAATCCAGGGAAATCAACTGGGTTGCCAACAAGAAGATTCCCTGCAATGAATGAATATTTATCTGCTGCACCTGAAGGCGGTACTCCCAAATGATAGTTTCCAAGCCGTCCCAAATCCTGTACAGTGGTCCATAACCCCGGTTCAATGATTTCTATCATGTTAAAAATCTCCTGTCAATTCACGGATATATTCATTTCCTTTTTCGGCATATTCCAATGGGGACAGATCTATATTTTTCATCCGGTATTTATATGTTCCTGCCTCAACGGCTTCACGAATCCGTCCGTATTCAGATTCATCGATCGACCGGTATTTCCAAATGTCTCCCGGACGCGCCAAAAAATAAGACTCCAGTTCAGGTAAATATTTTTCATGATCCACGACAGGGATGGCGGACATGCCGATGAGTTGGTAGCTCCCCGGGCCATTAACCGGGTATATGACATTGAAGGCTCCTCCGATTCCAATGCTTCGGGCAGGCGTATCTGTCCGGGGACTTGCGTATTTCGGTGCCTGGATCATCTCCTTAGGCTGGATACCCAGCGGAAAATGCCAGGCGGTTCCGGGAAGAAAGCCGACCATCGTAATCAAATAGGGTGTACTTGAATGCTTTTCAATAAAAGCCTCCTTATTTTTGAATCCGTTTAACCGCATCACATATTCAAAGTTTGTTTTTTCGGAGGAATCATGCCTGCTTTTGAACCGTTCGGAATATTCCCCGGTTATGGGATCATCATACCAGATTGGAATTTCTACAATCCGAACAGACAAGTTCAATTCCTTCGGGTCGCTTTTCGTCAAGTCGATTTCCCTTAGATAGTCCAGAAGATCCCGGGCTGAAATAATGTCCGGGTTATAACGTACCAAATAAGAGGCGTTGGAGGAGGCAATGTCCGTTATGCCGGGAATGTTCCTTTTTCGCAATTCCGTGGTAATTGCCAATGCCTTAAAGTTACTTTCTACCCTCATATCGCGGGAAATTTCGGCATATATATACTCATCACCGCCAAAATTAAAATTCGTTTCAGGCAATGTAAACAATGTCTCCACCTCTATTTTTTGATCTTTTTCATCCGTCTACTGATGGTGGCTGGACTTACCCCAAGTATTTCAGACACTTTCGCCGCTGTGCCATATTTTCTCATGCCCAGCTCAATCAACTGCGTTTCCAGCTCTGCCACCGCTTCTTTTAGCGGCATCATCTCCAATACAAGCGGCTGTTTTTTCTTGGATTCCTCTTCACCGTACAGCACCTTCAAAACTACTTCGCGGTCAATCCATTCTTCCTGGCTGAATACAATTAATCTTTCCACAATATTTTCAAGCTCTCTGATGTTTCCCGGCCATCCGTACATTTCCAGCACTGAAATCGCATCGGGAGTATAACTTTTCTCAATGTTGTACATACGTTTGAAATGCTCCAGGAAATAAACCGCAAGTGGAAAAATATCTTCTTTCCTTTCACGCAGTGGAGGAATGCGAAGAGGAATGACATTCAAGCGGTAGAAAAGGTCTTCCCGGAAATCCCCGTTTGATACCATTAATTTCAAGTCTTTATTGGTGGCAGCGATAATTCGGACATCAATCGGGATTGTTTCTGTACCGCCAATCCGCACCATTTCCCGTTCTTGTATGACACGGAGCAATTTCACCTGCATATTTAACGGAAGATCGCCAATTTCATCCAGAAAAATCGTTCCTGTATGGGCACGCTCGAACAGGCCGGCTTTCCCCCTGCGGTCAGCCCCCGTAAATGCCCCTTTTTCATAACCGAACAGCTCACTTTCAATCAACTGTTCAGGAATGGCACCGCAGTTGACCCGGATAAAAGGGCAATCCTTCCGAGGGCTGGCAAAGTGGATTTCATGCGCAAAAATCTCCTTGCCCACTCCTGATTCGCCTTCAAGAAGAATCGTTGAATTCATCTTGGCGGCTCTCCGAAGGTTACTCAGAAGTGAGGCGACTTTACCCGAACGGTAAACCAATTTTTTCTTCTCTGTTTCAAAGGTATGCGTATTCAAGTCTTCCTGATCTGTTTCGGCATGAAGAGAGGCGTTCGATGTGATATCACGGGAAAGAATGACCACCTTTTCCAACTTTCCTTCATGATAAACAGGCGTAGCTACTGACCAAACCCTGGTTTGATTGGATGACTCCTGAATGGAAGTCACCTTCTTCTTTTGTTTTACACATAATTCAAAAATATTTGGTTGAAAAATATTCCGTCTTGTAAAGTCTCCGATCTGCTTTCCGATAATCTGATCCGCTTCTTTCGTTTTCCAAAAACTGCTCAAAAATTTTCCGGCCACCCGAAGGATTTTCCCTTTTTCATCAATCACCAGAATCTGTTCATTTGAGGAATCATATACCGCCTGCAGGTCGGAATACAGGTGGCGGACAAAGTCCAATTCCTGGACCGCCTCCTCGAACTCTTCCCGAAGGTAAAACATATGGACAAGACCTGAGATTTCACCCTCTATTTTTAGGGGATAAAAGTTTCCGCTCATTTGTTTAAAATTAATTGTGCTGTTCACACTTACAAGCGTTTCTCCGTCCAATACCCTCTTCAGGTCTTTTTCCATCGTCAACAGGGCTTTATAATTGCGGGATAAAAGAAAAGACCTTGGCAGGCCCAAAAATTTTTCTGCTGTCTCGTTCATGAATTCAATTTCATATAGGTTGTTCGTCCTTATAATTCCTACACCCGCTCCATGGATGATCTCATTCAAATGGACCAATTGTAGCTCATTGATTTGATGGCGGGCATTCTTTACTGTACTATACCCAGCGACACCTCCACTTGAATCCACTCCGATGACCGTTGTCACATTATGAAAAAACTCAACCGGAAGAGAATCGGGAACTTTCAACATGTCATCCTTATATTGAATCGGTTCATCCAGACTTTGTCCCGTATCGATCTGCTCAAGCAATTGGCTGTTTGTAATATAGCCGATCAAGACCCCTTGGTCCTCAACAAAAGCGATATCGGCTTGCTCACTAGTAATCTTTTGAATAACTGATTTGATAGAATTATCGTGTCCGACCACTGCTGCAATCGGTTTCAGGATATCTTTCCAAAGAATCAAGGGATCCCTCCTTATTCCGGGAAGAGATGTTTCTTCTATTATACCGCTTTCAGTTAAATTTGCCGATAGATTTTCTGGGCCTCCTCAAAAGCCTCAGGTGTATCGATATCAAATAAAATCCCCTTGTCTTCAACAGGAAACTGTTCCCTGATTGAAAAACGGTCCATGATGGCTCTTGCACCATGATCGCCTTGAATTTGCTGAAACCATTCAGGTTTTACATGACCGAAAAAAACGGGGTGACCTGCAGTCCCTTGAAAACTTGGTTGTAAAACAAACGACAAATTTACCTTTTGAAGCATGGATTGTCCCTTTTCAAAGACATTGTGGATTGTTTTTTGTGAAATGAAAGGAAGATCTGCAAGAAACACCATAAAGCTGGAGTGTAGCTTATTCATTTCGATTAACCCCAATTTTAAAGAGGTGCCCTGCCCCTGTCTGTAATCTTTGTTTAGTACCCAGCGAAACCGCTTATCCTGTATGGGAATAGCACATTGGATGGCTTCCGCCTTATGCCCGACCACTGCGATGACTTCGGAAAAGTTTTCCGCTAGTACATGCTCAACAACATGCGCCAAGATGGGACGGTCTCCCAAAGGCAGTAATTGTTTCGCTGTCCCCATTCTGGATGAAGTGCCTGCGGCAAGAATGATTGCACTCGTCTGTTCCATATAAGTCCCTTCCCATCATGAGTTCACTGTAGCTCCACCTTGGTGGATCCTCTTTGAATCCTGTAAAAATCCTCCCTCATGCCCTTTCTGAACCGCGATAATTTCAGCCATGATACTGATGGCTATCTCTTCAGGCGTTTCCGAACCGATATCGAGTCCAATCGGGCTGTGCATCCGCTTAATCTGTTTTTCCGTAAACCGGATTCCTTCCTCTTTAATGGCTTCAAGCATCCGGACCCGTCTCTTTCGCGGACCGAGAACCCCGATATAAGCCGCCGAAGAAGGCATGACAAATTTGAGCGTTTCCCGATCCCTTTCTATATGATGATTCATAACGATGACATATGTATGCCCGCCGATTTGCACTTCCTCCTTAAAATTGGAAGTATCAGCCAGAATCCTTTCCGCTCCAGGAAACCTATCCTCACTGTTATAGAATGGCCTCGGGTCGACTACAATTGTTTTCCACCCAAGCGACACTGCATATTTGGCCACCGGGATGGCATCATGACCAGCGCCAAAAATGACAAGTTGAGCCGGCGGCGTATACACATCAATGAAAACATCGATCTCCTTACCGTTTTCCATTGTAAAAGACTTTGAAAAAGATTTCGGGTTTTTTTCTTTCATCTTTTGCTGAACCATCCTAATGACATGCTCCTGTACGGTTGAATCCGAAAAATCCCCTGCTGTTTCACCCTTTTTTGGAATGAATACACGTCCACCCTCTTGTAAAATAGTCGCAATCCCGCAAGGTTTCCCTTCCATTATAGTTGTAAGCCAGAGGTCAAAAGCTGCATCCTGTTTTTGGGGAACCGGTTCGATATAAATGTCGACTGTTCCCGGACACCCAAGCCCAAGCCCCCAAACAAGGTCTTCATCCATGTCATATGTTTTCAATATAGGTGTTCCGGAACTGATTACCTGCTTTGCCACTTCTGCAACGTCCGCTTCCAGGCAGCCGCCGGAAACCATTCCTGTTCGATTTTCATCTTCATCAATTAGCATTTTAGCCCCTTCACGGCGGTAAGCTGATCCATATACACGGACAACTGTCGCTAGCGCGGCTCTTACACCTTTTTCCCGTGTTTCGATGACAGCCTGTATGATTTGTTCATTTTCAGTCAACGTCTTACCCCCTCACCTTTATCTTTTTTGCAAGTTTTAGGAATGAATGTGCATCGTAGGCTCCGGTAAAAAGATCTATATACTTCAAGGCCGCTTTCATTCCGCGGGCCGAAGGTTCATAACCTTCAATATTCAATAATGGATTTAACCAAATGACGGCGGATGTCTTTCTTTGAATTTCTCCCATCGCCCAGTCCATATGGCTGATATCCCCGGCATCCAGGCCGTCGCTGGCGATCATTACCACTGTGTCCTGATGAAGCAAACGTGGACCGTAGTCCTGTACAAATGAATAGATCGATTCTCCAATGCACGTTCCCCCGCCCCAAGAATCACCCAGTTGACTTAAAACCGGAAGAGCCATACGTTTATCCAAGAGCTGATCCGTCACTCGTTTGATTTTCGTAGAGAAAAGAAATACTTCCATATGCTTTGTAAATTTTGACAACGCATAAGCAAATTGCAGAAAGCGATGGGCATATAGGGACATGGAACGGCTTGCATCGCATAAAAGTACAAACTTAGCGCCCTGCTTTTTTCTTTTTTTCCAATATAAATGGACAGGATGGCCACCTGTCTGAAGACTTCCTCGCATCGTTTTCCGAAAGTTGAGCCTAATGCCCTTTTTCGCAGATTGATAGGAATGCTCTCTTTTCAGAGTTATTTTTCTTATAAGCATTTTAGCCGCTTTTTCCATATCTCCCAATTCATCGGGAGGGATATAAGCTTGATATTCTTCAGACTGCTTAAAGGCTGCTCTTGAAGCAACCCATGATAAACTCCGCTCTTTTCCGGTTGTTTCACCGTCCTGCGTTTGTTTTCCTTGCGGCCCTATAGGAGCCGTTCCCTGTTTACTCTCTGCTTCCTTCTCGTATTCCTGCTGTTTGCCCGAGTCGGATGCTTCTTTTCGAACGCTCTTTTCATTGTCACTCAAATAATGAAGCATTTCTTCGCTTAATCTATTTTCTTTTATGTTTAAAAAGAACTCTTTAAACGCATGGTCAAAAATCGGCTGCTCTTCCTTGCTGGTGCAGAGGACAAGCCTTAAACATGCCTGAAATTGGTCCCTGTTGAAAATATCGATCACTTGGACCGCTCGGATGCTGTCCATCGTTTCCTGCGGGCCAATCAAAAAACCCCGTTCCCGCAAGTGGAAGCAAAATTTTAGTATATGGTTGGAAAGTGTTTGTGTCAGCATGCGCCTGCCTCCCTTCAGACCTTGGCCATAGAAAGAAGATTCCCTTCCTTGATCTCTTTTTCAACGGTTTCCCAGTCCTCCTGATCCTTTATAAAACATCCCAAAGTTTGAAGTACCACTTTTTTGTCCAATTCACCTTGATTCAGTGCCATCAGAGCAAAAGCCCAATCCAAACTTTCGGCTATTCCGGGAACCTTCGAAAGCGGCATCTTCCGGATAAGTTGCATCATATTGACGATCTGCTCTGTCAGCTTTTTATTGATATTTGGAATTCGGGCTTGCAGAATGGCGGACTCTTTTTCAATATCCGGATAGGTGACCCAATAATATAGACAGCGTCTTCGCAGCGCATCACTCAATTCACGCGTCCGGTTGGACGTTAAAATGACATATGGTGGATGTTTCGCACGAATGGTACCCAATTCCGGTATAGTAATTTGAGATTCAGCAAGGGCTTCAAGTAAAAAAGCTTCAAATTCCTCGTCAGCCCTGTCCACCTCATCAATCAAAAGAACGGGTGATGAATGTCCGTCAGTCAAAGCATCAAGAATGGGGCGTGTAAGGAGGAATGGTTTGCTGAAAATAGCAGATTCTCTCTCTGCTAAAGAAGCATCGCTGTTTTCGGTCAAACGGATATGGAGCATTTGTTTAGCGTAATTCCATTCGTATAAGGCTGAATTCATGTCAAGCCCTTCATAACACTGGAGACGGATCAGGCGGGTATTCAAAGATTTTGCCAACACTTTTGCAAGTTCCGTCTTTCCTACACCTGCCGGACCTTCGATCAAAAGGGGCTTTTTCAGCGCCGTAACAAGGTGTAATGCTGTCAATATCTCCGGATCTGTAATATACCCTTGTTCCCTGAAGGCTTCTTCGATTGATTGTGTATGACAGCTAATTAGAACCACCTCATTTAGATAAAATGAATTTAGTGCACTTTTGAATTAGCACAAATGAATACTCGGACGATAAATTGGAACCCGTATAAGCTGTTTTATGTTTACATTAATCCGGAACCTTGCACTTTTAGAAATGCGAGTCAGATATTTAAACAACAAGCTTGGTTCACCGGACAAAATTCATTTTGTTGAAAATCCAAGGGCCGCACCATTAAAGCGCAGCCCCTAACTCTTTACAGTAAAACGGATTTTAATGCACGTGCTGTATAAATCTTACATAGCTGCTCTCTATATTCTTCGGATGCGAACAGATCGCTTCCCATATCCGCGCTTTCGGCAGCAAGACCAGCTGCCGATTCGATGACCGACTCAGATGGTGTTTGTCCCATAAGCGCATCTTCCACCGCTTCCGCCCGGAATACCATGTCTCCTGCTCCAGTGATGCCCACCTTGATATAATCGATTTTTCCATCACTACTCGTACCTGCAACTACGGAAACACCTACTACAGGATAACCTGATGCAGGATGAAAATATTTCAAATATGTTGATTTCGTATGGGAAGGCGGAATAGCAAATGTCACATTCGTTACGATGCTGTTTTCTGGCATCATCGTAATCAATGGTCCAATGATGAAGCTGTCGAGACTCATCGTTTCTTCCCCGTCTTCACCTTGGATCGTCAACTCCGCATCCAGTACAATTGCAGCTGCAGGCAGATCTGCCGCCGGATCGGCATGTGCAATATTTCCTCCCACCGTTCCCCGGTTCCGGATTTGAATATCTCCGACCTGTCGCGCAGCTTGCGCCAGGACCGGAATATGCTCTTTAATAACCGGGTCCACTGCCGCTTCGCGATGTGTCGTCATCGCCCCGACAATAATGCGTTCTCCAGCTTTGCGGACACCCTTTAATTCTGAGATCCGGCTTATATCAATTAATTTTCCAGGCTCTGTTAGTCTGAACTTCATCAGGGGGAGCAAGCTATGACCACCGGCAATCAGCTTTCCCTCTCCGTCGCTCTCCTGTAACAATTGAACGGCCTGTTCAATGGACTCGGCACGAACATAATCAAATTTAGCAGGAATCATGCTTGTTCCCTCCCTTTTTGAATTGCCCGCCATACTTTTTCCGGAGTAAGCGGCATATCGATATCCGTGATGCCAAACGGAGCGAGTGCATCCACCACCGCATTCATGACAGCTGGAATGGAAGCAGTCGTACCTGTTTCTCCCACTCCTTTGGAGCCCAATGGGTTGACAGGAGATAAAGTTTCTGTGAATGAATTTTCAATTTCAGGGAAGAAACGTGCTTTCGGCATTGTATAATCCATGAAGGTACCCGACATTAGCTGACCTTCATCGTTGTAAACGATGCCTTCCCACATGGCTTGCCCTACTCCTTGTGCTATCCCTCCATGGACTTGTCCAGATGCTGTAAGGGGATTGATGACTCGTCCGACATCATCGACAGCTATATAGCGTTTAAGCTCAATTTCTCCTGTATCCTGATCAATTTCGACAACAACGATATGCGTGCCGAACGGATAAACGAAGTTTTCTGGGTCGAAGAAAGCTTGTCCTTCCAATGAAGGCTCCATCCCTTCTGGAAGATTCCATGCATAGTTGGCTGATTTTGCGATCTCTTGAAAAGTGCGCTCGCGACCTGGAACGCCTTTCACTTTAAATACACCATTTTCAAAATCGATGTCATCTGTAGCCACTTCAAGTTCATGCGCAGCAATCTTTTTGGCCTTTTCCACGACACGTTCTGCAGCAAATGCAACAGCACCACCGCCAACAGCTGTTGAACGAGATCCGTATGTTCCCCATCCCATAGAAACTGCTTTGGTATCATTGAAAACGAATTCAATATCATCCATTGGAATGCCCAGCTTGTCTGCCACCACTTGGCCAAATGTTGTCGCATGTCCCTGCCCGTGAGGAGAAGTCCCTGCAAAAACAGTTACTTTCCCTGAAGGATGGACACGGACGGTGGAGTTTTCCCAGACTCCTCCCTGGAATCCGATGGCCCCGGCGACTGCAGATGGACCAAAGCCGCACAACTCCACATATGTAGACAAGCCGATACCCATGAGCTTTCCTTCTTTGCGGAGTTCTTCCTGCTTTTTGCGGAGTTTTCCATAATCGATGATTTCCAAGGCTTTCTTCAATGGCTTTTCATAGTCACCACTGTCATAGATAAGCCCCTGGGCATTCGTATATGGAAAAGCTTCCTTTGGAGCAAAATTCTTTTTTCTGAGCTCAAGCGGATCCATACCGATTTCCCTTGCAAACAAATCAATGATTCGTTCAATCTGATAGGTTGCTTCGGGTTTTCCGGCTCCACGGTATGCATCCGTCGGTGTCGTGTTAGTATAGACTCCGAATGTTTCACAGGATGCATGCGGAATATCATAAGCACCTGTAATCATAAGACCAAAGTCAATGGTTGGAACCCCGGGCCCCATTGTAGAAAGGTAAGCTCCCATGTTCGCTGTATTCTTCACTCGGATTGCCGTTAATTTTCCGTCACGGCTCCCTGCAAGCTCCACCTCAATAACTTCATCCCGGCCATGGTTCGATGCCATAAAATGTTCGTTGCGCTGCTCGATCCATTTGACAGGCTGTTGCAGATCACGCGCTGCATAGCCCACAAGTGCTTCATCCGGATACACTCCGATTTTCCCGCCAAAACCGCCTCCCATATCAGGAACAATGATCTGAAGTTTTGCTTCCGAAATTCCCAGAACTCCTGAAAGAACCATCCGGTGGATATGCGGGTTTTGTGAAGTACAATAGAGTGTCAATTCTCCCGTAGCCGGGTGATATTGTCCTACTGCCGCTCGAGTTTCCATGGGGCTCGGCGCGACCCGCTGAACATGGAAGCTCTCCTTGACAACCACTTCTGAGGATTCAAATATTTCTTCCGGGATTTCCCCTGCTTTCCAATGGAAAGCGATATTGTTCTCAACATCATCGTGAACAAGCGGAGCTCCTTCTTCCATCGCCTTCTTTTGATGAACGGCCGGCGCCAAAACCTCATATTCCACATCAATTAAATCCAGTGCATCCTTCGCAGCATACCGGTCTTCCGCAATCAGCATGGCCACACCGTCACCTACATACCGGACCCGATCTATAGCCAGCGGATATTGGGGAGCTTCTTTTAAATTACTGTCCGGAACAAGCCAGGATGAAGGGATTCTACCGATTTTTCCTTCCAGATCCTTGCCGGTATAAACTTTTACAACACCCGGTGATTTCATAGCCTCTTCTACATTGATGCTCTTGATTTTCGCATGGGCATGGGGGCTTCTTAATATGACGGCATGGAGCATGCCAGGCAATTTAATATCATCAGAGAAATATCCTGTCCCAGTAAGAAGCTTAGGATCCTCTTTCCTTTTCACACTGGTTCCAACTACAGTCCCCATTATGAGCGCACCTCCCCAACAACTTCTTTAGCCGGAAGCGGACGATCGGTTTCAGCCATGATCTGTACCGCTTTTTGAACAGCCTTAACGATAAATTGATAGCCTGTACACCTGCAGATGACACCTTCCAGCCCTTCGCGGATCTCTTCCTCAGTCGGATTCGGATTTTCGTTCAACAGGCCGATCATGGCCATCATGACCCCTGAAGTGCAGTAACCACATTGAAGACCGTGTTCCTCCCAGAATCCCTGTTGCATAGGATGCAGGTTGTCGGCCGTGCCGATTCCCTCCACAGTCGTCACTTCTGTTCCATCCGCCTGCACAGCAAGCATCGTGCAGGATTTCACGGCAGCACCGTCTACCATCACTGTGCAGGCCCCGCATTGGCTTGTATCACAGCCGATATGCGTACCGGTCAAACCGAGCTCATCGCGCAAAAAGTGGGCAAGCAGCATTCGTGGTTCAGCCTCTGCACTTCGTTCCCGGCCATTGACAGTCATATTCACCTTCATTTTATTGTTTGTCATGAACCGCTCCTCCTAATTAGAAATGTCTGTTACAGGTTTGCGATTTTTTTAGTTTCTTTCTCAATATCTTTGAAAAATTGTCCCAACAACAGCTTGGCTACGCCTCCCATGACTCTCTGTCCGACTGAAGCAAGAATTCCGGTCACCTTTACATCAGCACTGCAAGTAAGAATCGCCCCTGCCTCTGAATCTTCCAATCTCATTTCTGCGTTTGCATCAATCTCACCTGGTTTTCCTTTTCCATGAACGATCAGTTTGTAAAATTCCGGCTCCTTTTTTTCCACTTGGCGGACTTCAGCCGTAAAGAGCCCCTTAACGGGGCCTACATTGATCCCAAGTTCGGCATCATATACATCACCTTCCACTTCATTAAACGATTTGCATCCCGGCAAAGCCCCTCGCAACACCTCCTTATTTTGCAGCGTATTCCAAAGCGTTTCGACAGAAATGCCCTTAAACGTATGAGAGTTTTCTATTTTCACTGTTGATCACCTCTAGTTCTCTATTAACCAATGACTTCCCTTACTGGTAGAATGTCCACATCATTTGCCTTCAATGCCCGGACGATTGCTTTGGCTAGCTCGGGTGCACCCGGTGTATCTCCGTGGATGCAAATTGTCTGTGCCTTGACGGAAGCCTCTTTTCCGTCATGGGTAGTGACTTTTCCCTCTTTGACCATGCGGACAACCCGCCGTGCCATTTCATCGTAATCTTGGATTGTCTGCCCCTTCCTTGTCAGCACGATCGACCCGTTTTCTGTATGCTCACGGTCCGAATATGTTTCTAGGGCGACTGGGATTCCCATTCTATTCGCTTCTTCCCATACTTCGGAATTGTTCAGGGCAAAGATGATCGTTTCGGGATTCACTTCGTGGATAGCCTCTAAAACGGCCCGGGCAAGCTCTCTGTCTTCCATCGCTTTCATGAACAATGCGCCGTGCGGTTTGCAATGCTGGATATCAACATTAGCAGACCGGGCAAACTCCCTTAATGCCCCTGTCTGGTATGTGATGTAATCCTTGACTTCTTGCGCAGTGCACGTCATATAACGGCGGCCGAACCCCAGCAGGTCTGGGAAGCCGGGATGGGCCCCAATTCCCACTCCGTATTCTTTTGCCATTTCAACAGTCCGTCTCATCACTTGTGGATCACCTGCATGAAATCCACATGCTATATTCGCAGAGGTGATGTACTTCATCATTTCCTTGTCATTGCCCAGCTCATAAAGAGCGAAGCTCTCACCCATATCACAGTTTAAATCAACTTTGTACATATTTATCACCTCACCTGTCGTTCCTTCTGGAATTCATCCAAAAACTTTGTTGTATACTCGCCTTTTCTAAAACTGGCATTTTCCATAATGTCGTATAGAAGCGGGAGGTTTGTTGTAATACCTTCAACCTCCAGCTGTTCCAATGCTGCCTGCATATTTCCAATGGCTTGGTGACGGTCTTCGCCATGCACAATGATTTTACCGATCATCGGATCATAAAAAGGTGATACTTGGCTTCCTTCTTCAATGGCAAAATCAAGACGTGCCCTGTTTGGTAAAACCAACCGGTTAATTGTCCCCGGAGATGGAAAATAAGTGTTCGGATCTTCCGCATACAAACGGCATTCAATTGAATGACCTTCCTTTTTGATGTTTTGCTGCTGGAAAGGAAGTTCTTTACCTGCAGCCAATTGAAGTTGCAACTCCACCAGATCTAAACCGGTTATTTCTTCGGTGACAGGGTGCTCAACCTGAAGGCGCGTATTCATTTCAAGGAAGTAAAAGTTTCTCTCACCATCAAAAATGAACTCCATTGTACCGACATTCGTATACCCGATATGCTGTACACCGAGGATTGCCGTCTGCAGAAGCTCTTCCCTTAATTTTTCATCCAAATACGGCGAAGGGCTTTCCTCTACCACTTTTTGATTTCTCCTTTGAACGGAGCACTCACGCTCATACAGATGAATGACGTTTCCATAGTCGTCAGCCGCAATCTGCACCTCAATATGACGAGGTTCGTTGATCCATTTTTCCAGGAACAAATCCCCGTCACCAAAGAAAGACTCGGCCCTTTGTTTCGTAGAATCGAAGGCTTTTGCCAGCTCATCCGCATTATGAACAAGCTGCATTCCGATGCCTCCTCCTCCTGCACTGGCCTTCAGCATGAGAGGATATCCAATTTCGTCAGCAAGGCTCACTGCTTCCTCAACAGACGCCAACCGCCCTTCCGATCCAGGGACAACCGGAACTCCCGCCTCCTGCATCTGCGCTCGGGCTTCGAGCTTGCTCCCCATCAGTTCAATTGCATTTGCAGTTGGTCCGATGAAGGTGATCCCTTCTTCCTCGCAGCGACGAACAAATGCCGGGTTCTCTGATAAAAATCCATATCCGGGGTGGATAGCATCTGCATTTGTCTCTTTGGCCGCCTGAATGATGTTATCTATATCAAGATAGCTTTTCTTGGCTTGAGCCGGTCCTACACAGACACCGGTCGTCGCTTCTTTGACGAACGGCATCCCGGCATCCGCCTCCGAATAAACGGCAACGGTTTCAATTCCGAGTCGTTCGCATGTACGTATGACTCTCCGGGCAATTTCTCCTCTATTTGCAATTAATATTCGTTTAAAAAGCACAGGCATTTCTCCTTTTTAAAAACAGGTTAATGTTTATTTCAAAATGGCAACTTCCTGTCCGGCGTCCACAAGCTGCTCATTGTCCGACACGAAACGTTCGATCACTCCATCAACTTCGGCTTTGATCTCGTAGTAATTTTTCATGACTTCGACCAACCCGATCACATCACCCGCTTTGACCGCATCCCCTTCGTTGACGTAAACTTCTTTATCTGGTGACGGTTTCCGATAAAATACACCCGGAATCGGCGAAACAATTGTTTTTTTCTCTTCCATGATTAGACCTCCTGTTGTTGAGACTGAATTTGTTCTCTTATTTGTTCTATTTTGTCTCTTTCTGCTTTCCTTGCTTCAAGTGCTTCATCAATATTGCAAGAGATAAAGCGCACCTTTTCATTCGTTTTTGCCTGAGCCATTTTGTTCAAATCAGTGCTAATGATCGTAGCAATCGTTGCATACCCGCCACCTGTAACAGCATCATTCAGCAAAGCGATCGGCTCGACACCGTCCGGCACCTGAATGGAACCGATGGGGTAGCCCAGGTCCACAACATTTGATGGATTACTTCCAGCGCCAAATGGCTGCTCTCTTTCCACAAAATTCAACCGCTCTCCTTTAAAACGATAACCGACGCGGTTTGCTTCTGGAGTGATGGTCCAGTCCAAAGAAAAGAAACGTTTCTTGCTCTCTTCTGTTAATCGGTAACTGCATAGGCCCATAATAACTCGGATTTCATGATGCTTAGTATATTCAGGGATTAATTCGTCCGGAATGCGGGTTCCGATTTTCACCTGCTGTTTGACATCATTTCCGAGTTTCAATTCGTCATTTTCCTGAAGAGGACGCCCATCCACCCCTCCGATTCCACATAATGTATAAGTTGATCGTGATTCCATGATCGGAGGAACATCGATTCCTCCCTTTACGGCCAGATAGATCCTGGCTCCCCCTTTGACAAAGTCAAATGACAATAAATCGCCAGCTTTGATTGATAATGTTTCCCACATGGGAACAGGTTCCCCGTTAATTTTTGGAGGAATATCTCCTCCAGTCAACGCAATGACTGCATCCTCTTCAAATTCAAGGACAGGCCCCATATATGTAATCTCCAACGATGTCGCTCCATCATCATTTCCAACAAGAAGGTTGCCCACTTTGTATGAGAACTGGTCCATTGCCCCGGAAGGCGGCATCCCGACCTCATAATATCCAATCCGGCCAACATCCTGCACAGTTGTTTGCAAACCGGGATTTTTCACTTTAATCATGAGTACAACCTCCTTAACACTTCTTCAGAAAACGCTTTCGGATTTTCGAGTACTTGTTTCGGAGTAAAAGTAATCTCCTTCGTCAGATAACGGAAAGTCCCGTCTTCCACTTCTTTTCTGATTGAATCGTATTCTTCCCTGCTCACACTCCGGTATCTGAAAATGTCACCTTGTTTCGGAAATGTCATCGTTTCCTGGAAGTCGTATAACCTGCTGTCTCTTTCAAAAATTGGAGCTGCAGCAATTCCGAATAATTGGTACCCCCCGGCTCCATCTACAGGGTAGATTACGGTGAATGCTCCACCAAGTCCAAACGCCCGCTCAGGAGTAAAAGTCCTCGGCCGGACATATTTCGGTGCTTCAATCTGCTGCTCTCTCGGAACCATTTGATAGCACCATGGTAGCCCTGGAACAAAACCGATCATTGTGACAAGATACGGAGACCCCGTCATTGCATCAATCAATGCATCAGTTGAATCAAAGCCATTGATTCGCGCGGTGTATTCCAAATCCGTCGAATTTGGATCCTGATGCCGTTCCCTGAACCTCATCAATGCCTCATGTGTCCATGGATCTTCAAATAAAACAGGAACATCGACCATTCTTGATGATAATTCGAAGTCATCAATGGAAATCGTTTGTTCCAAATCTTTCAATTTTGAAATCAGCTTGTCCGGATGGATTTTTTCAGGTTCAAACCGGACCATGTAGGAAGCATTCGATGGGCAAATGTCCAAAATGCCTGGAATCTGTTCTTCCTTTAATTGTTTCGTGATTGCCATTGCCTGAAAGTTCACTTCAAGGCTCATCTCTTCTGACAGTTCGACAAAAATAAACTCATCTCCACCGTATTCGTAACGGACCATAAGCACTTCACCTCTCATTTACTCTATATGCCAATTAATATTGCAATATCCATGCCAATATTAAAAAGTGATATTCATTAGTATTTTCAATATTATCTGCCAATAAAAATTTCAAAAATGAAATTTTTATTTTCGTATTTGAAATTTACATTGAGATTCTAATGGCATCATGAAAACTCGGGATTTTCCGAAACCTGACACAATGAACCGAAAAAACGAATAATTGCCCGAAAATCCATTATTTGAATGATTTTTTTGTAGCCCGAGATGGAAATCGATCTTCGGGCTTAGTTAAGTTCAGGTTTACTGACGAGTAAAAATGGTGCCCTAAAATACGGCTGAACCTTCTTGAATAAAGCATCATATGCGGGAATGGAGGTTGGGGTGTTTTTCATTTTAGAATGATGTTTACAGTTTTCATTCATTATGAGCCTTCACATAGTGATCTTAAATAATAAAATTTTATATAAAAATGAACTTTTTTCATCTATGATTTCTCTTATAGATAAGTGAGGTGAGGCCATGGGTGCAGGCCGGTTGGTAAAAAAGGCAAAAAAGGGAGACAAGGAAGCATTGCTTCAGTTGATCATGGCAGAAAAGGATGCTTATTATAGGCTTGCTTTTACTTACATGAAAAATGAGCATGATGCAATGGATGCCATGGAGGAAATGATCCTTACATTGTACGAAAAAATTGATCATCTCAAAAAAGCTGATGCTTTTTACAGCTGGAGCAAAACGATTTTAGTGAACCTTTGTAAATCCATGCTCCTCAAACAAAAGAAAGTGGTCCTGCTGGAGAGTGCGCCCGACGGTCAAAATTCGTATCAGGCTCCCTATCTAATCAGCGAACAGCGTATGGATATCCAGCAAATGCTGGACCATCTGAATGAAAACCAAAGGGAAACCATTCAACTGAAATATTTACATGATCTGGATTACAAAACAATAGCTGAAATTACCGATGTTTCAATTGGCACAGCCAAATCGAGGATTTTCGAAGGTTTGAAAAAACTGAGGGAACTTTTCGGGGGTGATTCGAATGAATGATATTGAAAAACAGCTGAATGAAGAAAAAAGACGCCTGAGCTCCATCACCGCGCCCGAAGAACTGGAGTCAAGGCTGAGGAGTGCTTTACAGACTACCCCGAAAAAAAGGCCCAGGAGGACTTCAGTTTTTATGAAGCTGGCG
Source organism: Siminovitchia fordii DSM 16014 = CIP 108821 (assembly GCF_000374565.1). GTDB lineage: Bacteria > Bacillota > Bacilli > Bacillales > Bacillaceae_C > Siminovitchia > Siminovitchia fordii. The sequence continues at coordinate 47,903 of NZ_KB894707.1, forward strand.
GCCGTCGCCCTCGTGTTAATAGTGGCAGCCGGATATCAATATAATGCCTTGGCCTACTACGGAAAAAAACTGCTCGGGTTCGATGAAATAATTAACAGCACCTTACAGGATCTGAACAATAAAGGGTTGGGCCAAACCATTGAAAAGAAAGCGACCCTGATAGATGGAACTGTCCTTACTATCGATGGAATCATGACGGATTCAAACCAGATGATCATGTATTACACGTTAAGCAATCCAAAAGGGCTAGATGAAGAAACCATTGACCGTTTTCAGCCACTTAAAATTACTGGTTTTTTAACAAGATCAAATTTCGAAAGCAGTATTTATATGTCCAACAATGAAAATACCGAAATCAAAGGAACGCTGTACTTCGAACCCGTCAGTCCATTTTCCAAAAAACTTACCTTTCATTATTGGGAATCCGTTGAGAGTGGCACAATGAAAGATGAAAGTATCACTTTTTCTTACGACCCAAACAAAGCTATGCAGACTGAGCTAAAACAAAAAATATATAAGAACGTAAGAGTCGATAAAGGGACAATTTCCTTCAAATCAATCACTGCCTCACCAACCTTGACAGTGATTGATGGAAAGCTTAATGTTGGAAACTTTGACAGGGTTCCTTCAGCATTGGATGGCATAGAATTAGTCGCCAATGGAGTGCCTGTCGATACAATTGGAAGCGGCCATCGGTCAGCCATTAACGGTATGAAGTTTGACCTTCGCTTCGATGCGTTGCCGAAAAAACTTGATTCACTGGAATTAGTAGTAAAAGAGTTTGCGGGATATAAGAAACTTGAGGAAAAAATAAAACTTACTTCCCAGAAAAATTTTACAGTGGGAGGCAAAGATTTGATCATCCAAAACGTAGCATTAACTTCCGAAGGAACGGAAATCACCATTGCAACTGACGAGGACATTATGCTCGATGGTGTATCAATTGAAACAAAAAGTGGAGAAATCCCCTTATTGACCACTGTGAACCAAGTTGATTCCGAAAATGAAGACGGCCGGACCATGAAGGAACGGACCCTGTTGTTCGATACGAAAGACAAACCGGAGTTATTGCTGATAGAAGGAATGCATTACCTAAAGGATTATAACAAAAAAATTAAGATACCGGTAAAATAGAGAATCGGGTAAACCTGCTTTGTCCTTGGGGAAAAAGCAGGCTTTATTCATTTGGGATTCGTGTAATTGCAGATTGAGTTCGTTTAGGCCAAGTTTGTGCATTTTTCGAAAATTAAACTACCTCACTTTTAACATGTTGCCCAGCCGCCAAATTATGTCTTTGTCCTTACATATTTTTTATTTAACCCAAAAATAAGCCAAACGAATGCCACTGTTATTGCCAAAGCAACCACAATGAGCACCGGCATTGAAATCATTAATGAATCCGCCAGAAATACAGTAATTGTCTGGACGGCAATGGCAGCCATGATCAGGCACATCAAGAGGCTCAGCGATTTTTCACTGATCAACGCTGTTAATTTTCCGCCAATCACCGCTCCTATAACACCGCTGATTCCAAGCGGCACAATGACATCCATCCGAATATATTCTCCGCTCAACTTCCCCAAAATAGTCCCTACGCACAGCATCCCTCCGACAACCATACCGGTGCCGACGGCCTGCCTGACAGTTAAACGGAATAGCCGCAGGAATATCGGCATGTATAGAAATCCGGCTGCAACACCGATCATGCCTCCTACTGCTCCAACGATTATACTGAGAAAAATTGCTGTGAAATATGGAAACTTGCTTTCCGCATCAAGTTCCTTTCCACGGCTCGGTAAAACGATCGCCACCGCAGCCAGCAGTGCAAAAAAAGCAAAAATTCCTTGCAGCACATTGTCGTTGAATGAGTTGGCCATCAAGGATGAAATGAAACTGGAAATCACTGCAGGTATACCAAAGTATAGGACAATCTTATTGACAACGAGTTTTTGCAGCCAAAAATAGATCGCTCCTGAAATTGTCGTAAACAGTGTGTAAAAAGCAGTTGTCGTTACTATCTGTTTCATATCCAGTTTCAATTGAAAAACAGCAGATATCAGAATCAGCATGCTCGTAACGATGATGCTTCCGCCAACTGACACCATGCCGGAAATGATTCCTGAAAATAATCCGATCAAAAATGCTATAATCCACATGCAAATCCTCCAACCTATTGCTTGTACAGGACTTCTCCTGTTTTTTCCACGCCATATCCAAGCGATCGCAATTCTTCTTTAAATTCTTCGCTATTTAAAATCTCCAAAACCATATTGATAAGCCGAGCATTGTCTTCTTTTTTCAACATTACCAAATCATAACTTTCTGTGACGAGCGGGATGAAATCAATATTCGCCACCTTTGCTGACTGTTCGATACCGACGCCGATATCAGCCCGGCCGTTTGCAACAACGCTGGCCACACCCAGATGACTTGTTTGGATATCTTCATATCCATTCAGCTGATTTTTCGAGATCCCATTAATCCGCAGCTGTTCATCCAAAAGGACCCTCGCTCCTGCCCCTTTTTCACGGTTTATCAGCTTTATGCCCTGCTTGGCCAGATCCTTCCATGTTTGAAATCCATGTGGATTGCCTTTTGCCACATAGAGTCCCGCTTTCCGCTGGAGCATGTGAATGACTATAAAAGATTGACTGACCAACATTTTCCTTATGTATGGAATATTGTATTGGAGCGTATCCCCGTCGAGCAGGTGCGTACTCACCACATCCGCTTTTCCCAAATACATCGCAATCAGACTGTCAAGACTGCCACTGTAGGAGCGAAGCGGCCGCAAGTCACTAGTTTTTGATTCAATCTGACGTGCCAAAATATCAAGACTGCTGTCCTGACCGCTGATCACGATTTGACGTGCCATTCCTGAAGATTCCGTTCCTTGGACACTCCTCACTTCCTGCCCCCGCGACTTATAATTTTCCAGTTCCTTTGCGTCCACCCGCATTTGCCTGCCAACCCGGAAAGCCTTCAACTCGCCCTTTTTGATTAAATCATAGACTGTTAGCTTGGAGACTTTTAAAAGCTGGGCAATTTCTTCCGTAGTAAAAGATTCGTTGTATACCAAGAAAAACACCTCAATATTCTTAATAATTCTATTTTATCATTTACTTAAACAAGCAGGCTAATTATAATTAGTTATATCCAATTATAATTAGATATAATCAGAACTGTTTTTAGGGGGATGATGATGAAAAAATTTGCAATTTTCATGTTGACTATTGCTTCATTGCTTTTTGCGGGATGCAGCAATGATACAAGCAGTAAAACCAACCGGGATTCAGAAGAAAAGGTTGAGGAAAAAACCCCGTTGACCGTTTCCGCTGCGGTCAGTTTGACTGATGCATTGGAAGAGATTAAAGAAATGTATGAAAAAGAACACCCTGTAGAATTGACCTTTAATCTAGGTGGATCAGGTACACTGGCCCAGCAGATTCAGCAAGGTGCCCCAGTGGACATTTTTATTTCGGCCAACCAGGAATGGATGGATACTCTCGAAAAAGATGACCTTGTCGATACCTCGACAAGAGAAGATGTCACGGGCAATAAAATCGTTTTGATCACAGGGGCAGACTCCAAAATCGGTTATAAATCAATCGATGAAATCTCTGCGGCAGATGTGGATCAAATCGCGATTGGCAATCCTGAAAGTGTTCCAGCAGGGCAATATTCGGAAGAAATTTTACATAACTTGAAAAAGTGGGATGAGCTAGAAAAAGAAAAGAAGCTTGTCATGGCGAAAGATGTGCGTCAAGTATTGACGTATGTTGAAACTGGAAACGCCGACATCGGACTTGTCTATGAAAGTGATGCGATGACTTCCGATAAAATCAAGATTTTATCGACTGTCGATGAGTCGCTGCACGATCCGATCATTTACCCGGGGGCCGTTCTAGCTGAAACAAAACATGAAAAAGAGGCGGAAGAATTCCTGAAATTCCTGGGGACTGAAGAAGCACAGAGCATTTTGGAAAAATACGGTTTTAAGAAATAATTGTTGTAAGGTATGATAGATGTATGAACTATTCTCCGCTGTTACTATCATTTAAAACTGCTGCTATCTCAACGGTGATCGTCTTTATTACAGGGGTTATCCTAGCAAGAATAATCGGGCGCAACTCTTTTTATGGGAAAAGCGTTGTGGAAGCAATCATTTTGCTGCCGCTCGTGCTTCCCCCTACAGTTATCGGTTTTGGGCTCTTATATGTTTTTGGGAAAAACGGATTCATAGGAAAGCTATTGCTCGACTGGTTTGATTTCCAGATTGTTTTTACATGGTATGGAGTTCTCATTGCCGCTGTTTTCGTTTCTTTTCCATTAATGTACCAAAGTGCTGCCGCTGCATTTAAACAATATGATCCGAACGTTGAAAATGCGGCTTACACGATGGGCGCTTCGAAATGGAAAGTATTCTGGACAATCTCCTTTCCCCTTGCCTGGCCGGGGTTGCTGGCAGGGACCGTCCTTTCCTTTGCCCGCGCCCTTGGTGAATTCGGTGCCACGCTGATGATTGCCGGCTATATCCCGAACGTAACCGACACGATTCCGCTTGCCATCTATTTTGCGGTGGAATCTGGAAATATGGAACTGGCAAAATTTTGGGTCATCATTATCGTCGCTCTCGGATTCAGTGCCATCTTATGGCTGAACTGGTGGAGTAAGAGGAACATGATGAAACATTCGAAATCCTGATGGAGGTATGTCTGTGCTAACCGTCGATATTCAAAAACAACTGCCCCACTTCTATCTGAATATACAATTCTCGGCAAGCAATGAAATTATCGTCCTGTTCGGTCCTTCCGGCTCGGGTAAAACTACCATTCTTAATTGTATCTCTGGACTGGATCAACCTGATTCAGGCGTCATCCGCTTAAACGAAACTACTTTTTTTGACGGCAAGCCTCTCGTAACCATCCAAAATAGGAATATTGGATATTTGTTTCAAGAATATGCCCTTTTTCCACACATGACTGTCTGGAAAAATATTGCCTACGGTATGAAAAATGAAGCATTTGCCAAGGACTTGATACAGGAACTTCGGATTGAACATCTAACAGCGAAATACCCCTCTGAAATTTCAGGAGGGGAAAAACAGCGTGTTGCTCTGATTAGGGCCATCGCCACTGAACCCGCCGCCCTTCTTTTGGATGAACCTTTTTCTGCATTGGATAATGATACAAGGGAAAAAAGCCATGAAGAACTGCTCCGTGTCCATCAGCTATGGAGGATTCCGATCATCCTGGTCACCCATAACCATAACGAGGCGGAAAAACTGGGGAATCGGATTTTATATTTAAAGGAAGGCAAGATTGTTGAGAAGAACCCAAGAAAAGATTCAGGGACACTTGTATTCCCATAAAGAAACCAAACGAAAGCCCCTCGGGTTTGAACTGCACCCCGAATGTTAGACACATACTCGAACATTTGGAGGTGCTTTTTTAGATGGTAAAAATATCAGATTCAAATAAACATACTGCTGTTCTTCGCTATTTAGAAGGAAAGGAGTCATATCAGGATATTTCAAACTCTCTTGGAGTTGATTGTGGAGATTTTCGTCTTTGGGTTAAGCGTTATGAGTACCATGGGGAACAAGCATTTATAAAGAGCTATACAAACTATACAGCAGACTATAAACTAGACGTACTAAACTATATAAATGAACACGGGACGTCTATCCGAGAAACATCTGCGATTTTCAACCTTCCTACCACCAACTTGATACGGAGCTGGAAAAAACTCCTGGAGTCTGGTGGGATAGATGCCCTTATTCCAAAGAAAAAGGGGCGTCCAGCCATGAAAAGAAAAGATGAAAAGCAACTGAATAAAAAACGTTCAGCCGAAGGATCCGTAGAATCTTTACAGGCAGAAGTAGAACGTTTGCGTATGGAAAATGCTTATTTAAAAAAGTTGAACGCCTTAGTTCAAAACAAGGAAAAGTCACCAAACAAGACAAGGCACAAGTAGTCTATGAACTAAGGCATGAATTTCCGGTAAAGGCACTAATCAAACTAGCAGGTATTCCACGCAGCACTTATTATTACAACGTAAAAAATTTTGGCCGGCCAGACCCTGATAAAGAACTGAAACAATTGGTTCAGTCTATTTATGATGAACATGAAGGTCGTTTTGGTTACCGCCGTATACGCGATGAACTCAGAAATCGTGGGTATAAGGTAAACCACAAAAAAGTACAGCGCCTCATGAAGGAACTGGGGATTAAATGTATAGTCCGCATCAAAAAATATAAATCCTATAAAGGGACGGTTGGTGAGATCGCGCCGAATATCTTAGACCGTAACTTCCAGGCTGAAAAGTCAAATGAGAAATGGGTTACCGATATTACGGAATTTAAATTATTTGGGGAGAAGCTGTATTTATCACCCATACTGGATTTGTTTAATGGGGAAATCATCACTTATACAATCGGGCCAAGACCAACCTATTCACTAGTTTCCACCATGCTGGATCAGGCATTTAAGCGACTATCAGAAGAGGATGAACTCCTGCTTCATTCAGATCAAGGATGGCATTATCAGATGAAAAAATACCGGCATACCCTAGAGAAACGCGGGATTACGCAAAGTATGTCACGTAAAGGCAACTGTTATGACAACGCCGTTATTGAAAACTTTTTCGGTATCCTGAAGTCTGAATTTCTTTATCTTAAGGAGTTTGAAAGTGTGGAACACTTTAAACTAGAACTAGAAAAGTATATAAAATACTATAATCACAAACGGATTAAGGCCAAATTAAAAGGCATGAGCCCGATACAATACCGGGTTCATGCCCAACATGCCGCCTGACGAAATAACCGTGTCTAACTTTTTGGGGTCACTTCAG
>NZ_KB894708.1 GCF_000374565.1 Siminovitchia fordii DSM 16014 = CIP 108821
TCTTCTCTTATCTGGTTTTGAGGGAATGAATCCCTTTCTAAATAAATAGTCTGGTGGCGATAGCGAAGAGGTCACACCCGTTCCCATCCCGAACACGGAAGTTAAGCTCTTCAGCGCCGATGGTAGTGAGGGGCTTCCCCTTGTGAGAGCAGGACGTCGCCGGGCAATAAGAAAAACATGGAGTCAGTGGACTTCATGTTTTTTTGTGTTTTTTAATATCACAAGTGTAATCATGATTGAACTTGTTTGAATGCTGACCTGATAATAGAATTCCTCCTGAAATCCCATTAAGTCATAAAAATTGTTTTCGTCCAGATTCTTTCCTTAAAATAATAAAGACGATAACATTGGGAGGAGAAGACAATGACCGTTTATGATTTCACAGTTCTAACAGCAGATGGGAAAGAAATCTCCCTGAATAAGTATGAGGGGGAGGTACTGCTAATTGTTAATACAGCAAGCAAATGCGGATTTAGTCCCCAACTGAAAGAGTTACAGATGCTTCATGATACATACAAAGACAAAGGGTTCACTATTTTAGGCTTTCCCAGCGATCAATTCATGAATCAGGAATTTGCTGATATTCAGGATACATTAGATTTTTGCCAAACGAATTATGGTGTCGATTTTCCGATTTATGCCAAAACAAAAGTTAAGGGTGAAGATTCCCATCCGTTATTCAGTTTTTTGACCGGGTCGAAAAAGGGGTTTTTTACAAATGAAATCAAGTGGAATTTCACTAAATTTCTTATCAATCGACAAGGCTATGTAGTAAAGAGATATGCACCGCAGACAAAACCTTTCAAAATTGCAAAGGATCTTGAAGATTTACTATAGGTTAGTATTAACATATTTTTAAAAATGTAGAAACCTGTGTTAAATAATACCAATCCCAAAACACTGCAGGGGAAGATTCTAAAAAAATACCAAATCAATAATAAACAGCATTCGTCCATATTGTTGTCACTGAAAGCCCGCACAAGTCTTTGGTCCTAATTTGCTTGTTGCAGTGTTGATTCCTTGCAAGGATGGGTAAGATAAAATAAACAATAAACCGTCTTGATAATGGTGGACTAAATTTTGTATAATATAAGTCAAATATAGTCAAAGTCAAGCAAGGTAAGGAGGTGCTTGATGATGCGGAATATATCCGATATTATTGAAAACTATTTAAAGCAAGTTTTGGAACTAAGTGAAAGCGAAATCGTAGAAATAAAAAGAAGCGAAGTGGCAGATAAGTTTCAGTGTGTTCCTTCACAGATAAACTATGTCATTAATACTCGTTTTACCATGGAAAGAGGGTACATGGTTGAAAGCAAACGGGGCGGGGGCGGCTATATTCGCATTTCCAAGGTTAAACTGCATAATCAGGCTCATCTGATTGACCAATTGAAAGTGCTGATTGGCCAAAAGATATCCCAAAGCAGGGCAGAGGATGTCATCATGAGGCTATTGGAAGAAGAAATTTTATCAGAACGTGAAGCAAAGATCATGATAAACGTCATAAACCGTTCTGTATTATTTATCGATCTGCCGGATAGGGATGAATTGAGAGCTAGGATGCTGCTGGCTATGCTGCGGACGATAAAATACGATTAGGGAAAAGGAGGATGGCTTTGATGATTTGTCAAGAATGTAAAGAAAGGCCCGCCTCCCTGCATTTTACAAAAGTGGTGAACGGGGAGAAAACGGTTATTCAGCTATGTGAACAATGCGCGCAGGAAAAGGGTGATATGTTTCTGATGGAAGGAGGATCCGGCTTTTCAATCAATGATCTGTTGGCAGGACTTTTGAATCCATCCTTTCAAAACACTTCCCCTCATTCGGCGCTCGGAAGTCAAATTGTCCAGTGTGATGTTTGCGGGATGACCTATCAGCAATTTGCGAATATCGGACGCTTTGGGTGCGCCAATTGCTACAATGCCTTCAGGAACCAATTGATTCCCATATTGAAAAAGCTGCACAGTGGTAATATAGCCCACGGAGGGAAGGTCCCAACGAGGATTGGCGGGTCTTTGCATTTAAAAAAGAAAATACAAGAATACAAAAGTGAGCTTGTAGCTTTAATAGAACATGAAGAGTTTGAAAAAGCTGCAGAAGTACGCGATCAAATTCGCTCCCTTGAAAAAAAATTGGCTGAAGGGGAGGAGAAAATGGAATGAGCCTCGAAAAGTTTCTTAATCAGGCTGTCAGTTCTTGGATGAGCTCAGAAGGACCAGATTCTGATATCATTCTCAGCTCCAGGATTAGATTGGCGAGGAATTTACTTCGGTTTAAGTTCCCAACTCTGTTTACTAATGATGAAGCAAGGGAAATAATTAGCAAAACGAAAAATATTTTTGTACAAGAAGAGGGGCATAACATCGGTCAGTTGGAATTTTTGGAAATTGATGATTTAAAAGCCCTAGAAAAAAGGGTGTTGGTGGAAAAACATTTAATTAGTCCCCGATTGGCTGAAAATGCCAAACATGGTGCTGTTTTGCTCTCTGGGCAGGAAGATATCAGTATCATGATCAATGAAGAAGATCACATAAGAATCCAATGTCTGTTTCCTGGCTTCCAAATAAGTGAAGCGCTGGAACGGGCAAATGTCATCGATAATATCCTGGAAGCAAAGGTCGATTATGCATTCGATGAGAAACTGGGATACTTAACAAGCTGTCCGACAAACGTGGGTACAGGACTTCGGGCATCTGTCATGGTTCACCTTCCTGCTCTTATCCTTACCCGTCAAATGAACCGCATTATTCCGGCAATTAACCAGCTTGGACTTGTGGTACGAGGGATGTATGGAGAAGGCAGCGAAGCTTTAGGGAACATTTTCCAAATATCCAATCAGATTACACTTGGGAAGTCGGAAGAAGATATTATCGGTGATTTGATTAGCGTTGTTCAGCAAATTGTTGCTCAGGAAAGGGCAGCAAGGGAAGCATTAATAAAAACATCAAGCATTCAATTGGAAAATAAAGTATTCCGTTCATACGGAATATTGGCCAACAGCAGGATCATTGAAACAAAAGAAGCTGCTGAATGTTTATCTGATGTCAGATTGGGCATAGATACAGGATACATTACCCATCTTTCCAGAAATATTCTAAATGAATTGATGATCTTGACGCAGCCAGGATTTTTACAGCAATATGCAGGAGGGCCGCTTCGTCCTGTAGAACGAGATATCAAAAGGGCGGCATTGATACGGGAAAGATTGAAACTAGAAGAGAGACGGACAGGAGGAGATTAGTATGATGTTTGGTCGTTTTACAGAGAGAGCTCAAAAGGTATTGGCCCTTTCACAGGAAGAAGCAGTCCGCCTTGGACACGGCAATATCGGAACTGAGCATATTTTGCTGGGGTTGGTCAGAGAAGGAGAAGGAATAGCGGCTAAAGCGTTATATGGACTTGGTCTAGGTCCGGAAAAAATCCAAAAAGAGGTTGAGAATCTGATTGGCCGCGGAAAAGACAATTCTCAAACCATTCATTATACTCCACGTGCGAAAAAAGTGATTGAACTGTCGATGGATGAAGCAAGAAAACTTGGCCATTCATATGTCGGCACGGAACATATACTGCTTGGACTTATTCGTGAAGGAGAAGGTGTTGCGGCAAGAGTGTTGAACAATCTTGGTGTGAGCCTGAACAAAGCCCGTCAGCAGGTGCTTCAGCTGTTGGGAAGCAATGAGGCAAGCAGCCACGGAGGAGCTTCCGCAAGTGCCAATACCCCTACGCTAGATAGCCTGGCGAGGGATTTAACAGCAATTGCAAGAGAAGGGAGCCTTGACCCTGTTATCGGCCGTAACAAAGAAATTCAAAGGGTCATCGAGGTATTAAGCAGACGGACTAAGAATAATCCGGTCCTCATTGGTGAACCCGGAGTTGGTAAAACTGCGATTGCTGAAGGCCTTGCACAGCAAATCATCAATAACGAAGTTCCTGAAACCCTGCGTGACAAGCGTGTCATGACCTTAGATATGGGAACGGTAGTGGCAGGAACCAAATACCGTGGTGAATTCGAGGATCGCTTGAAAAAAGTAATGGATGAAATCAGGCAGGCGGGCAATATCATTTTATTTATAGATGAACTTCATACATTGATTGGTGCAGGGGGAGCGGAAGGTGCTATTGATGCATCCAATATTCTAAAACCGTCGCTTGCGAGAGGTGAACTTCAGTGTATTGGTGCTACAACGTTGGATGAATACCGAAAATACATTGAAAAGGATGCTGCGCTTGAAAGGCGGTTCCAGCCTATACAAGTGGATGAACCGACGGTTGAAGAATCCATTCAAATATTAGAGGGACTTCGCGACCGTTATGAAGCCCACCATCGGGTATCCATCACGGATGAAGCAATCGAGGCTGCAGTAAAATTGGCAGACCGTTATATCTCTGATCGTTTCCTTCCCGATAAAGCAATTGACCTGATTGATGAAGCAGGTTCCAAGGTCCGGCTTCGTTCCTATACGACACCGCCGAATCTAAAAGAATTGGAAGTGAAGCTCGAATCCATCCGCAAAGAGAAAGATGCAGCAGTCCAAAGCCAGGAATTTGAAAAAGCTGCCTCTTTAAGGGATTCAGAGCAAAAGCTCCGCGAAGAGCTGGAAGAAACGAAAAAGACTTGGAAAGAAAAGCAGGGCCAGGAAAATACGGAAGTGACGGTCGAGGATATCGCCCAAGTCGTATCGAGCTGGACTAGTGTCCCTGTATCCAAACTAGCCTCGACAGAGACGGAAAGGCTATTGAATCTGGAAGAAATTCTGCATTCACGGGTCATCGGCCAGGAGGAAGCCGTTAAATCTGTTGCGAAGGCTGTACGAAGAGCAAGAGCAGGACTTAAAGATCCGAAGCGTCCTATCGGTTCGTTTATCTTCTTGGGTCCAACCGGAGTTGGTAAAACGGAGCTTGCAAGGGCGCTTGCAGAATCTATGTTTGGAGACGAGGATGCCATCATACGTCTGGATATGTCCGAGTATATGGAGAAACATTCTACATCCCGTCTAGTCGGATCGCCTCCAGGATATGTTGGATTTGAAGAAGGCGGTCAGTTGACCGAAAAGGTCCGCCGTAAACCATATTCCGTCATCCTTCTGGATGAGATTGAAAAGGCCCATCCTGATGTTTTTAATATTTTGCTTCAAGTACTTGAAGATGGCCGCCTGACAGATTCAAAGGGAAGAACGGTTGACTTCCGAAATACTGTTCTCATTTTGACGTCAAATGTCGGAGCCCAGGCACTGCAGCGAAATAAATATGTAGGCTTTGCCATTCAGGATGGAGAACAGGATTATAAGGATATGAAAGGCCAGGTCATGGAAGAATTGAAAAAGGCGTTCCGTCCTGAGTTTTTGAACAGGATTGATGAAATTATTGTCTTCCATGCTTTAGAGAAACCACACTTGAAAGAAATTGCCACATTGATGGCGAATCAGTTGATTTCCCGCTTGAAGGAGCAGGATATGGAACTTGAATTGACCGAAGCGGCAAAGGATAAAATCACAGAAGAAGGCTTCGATCCTGAATACGGGGCCCGTCCACTCAGAAGGGCCATTCAGAAGTTTATAGAGGACCGCCTCTCTGAGGAACTGCTGAAGGGAACGATCAAAATGGGTCAACAAGTAGTAGTCGATGTGCAGGACGGAGAGTTCATAGTGAAAGCAAAAGAAGAAGAAGGATCTGCTATTTCCTAATATCTAAGGGGTACATGGAGAACGGAGCCGTGTACCCCATGCTTTGTTTGTCAGCTCAGATGAACAGAGCAGTCGACGCGATAGGACATTTCAAAAAGAGCCTGGCATCAGACAGGAAATACTAATGCACTGTAGGAACAGGACAAGGGAAGCTACAGCGACATTGAATCGCTATAAGGAGAAAAGCTTTTTTGGGAATGTAGCGCTTTGGAGGTGGTCAGTTCTCGGACTCTTATGGCTATTACAGCCTATCCAAGAAAATGGGGGACAACAAAGCATACGGAGGTATTCTCTTAGGCATTTCACAAAGTATCAATTATCTGCTTGGTTGACCACTGCTTAAGGAGCTTACATTTTTGTTGTTGAAACAGCCGTTTTGACATCTGCCTGACACACTGGTCCTTTACAATGAGATATAAGTAACAGAAGATGAGGGGGAAGAAAGTAGTTGGCGAAAAAAAAGACAAAATTCATGTGTCAAAACTGCGGATATGAGTCCCCCAAATGGATGGGGCGCTGTCCGGGTTGCGGGGAATGGAATCAAATGGTGGAAGAGGTTGAAATCATTGGAAAAGGGCGAAAAGGATCTTTAAGCCCATCCGATGAAACCGGAGCTAAGGCAACACCGATCACCACCATTCAAACCGAAAATGAACCGAGAGTGGAAACAAGGCTGAAAGAGTATAATCGCGTGCTGGGAGGCGGCGTTGTACCTGGCTCTTTAGTGTTAATTGGCGGAGACCCGGGAATCGGTAAATCAACCCTGCTTTTGCAGGTGTCTTCCCAACTGGCGGATACGGATAAAAAGGTGCTTTATATTTCGGGTGAAGAATCTGTCAAACAGACAAAATTAAGAGCGGATAGGCTTAATGTCTCCTCACCCAGTCTATATATTTATGCTGAAACCAACCTTGAGTTTATTCACCAGACAATTTCAGATTTATCGCCGGATTTTGTAGTGGTCGATTCGATTCAAACCGTCTATCATCCTGAGATCACTTCTGCACCGGGCAGTGTTTCCCAGGTTCGCGAGTGTACCGCTGAATTGATGAAAATTGCGAAGACGAGAGGAATTGCCATTTTCATAGTGGGACACGTAACAAAGGAAGGCGCTATTGCAGGACCGAGGCTTTTGGAGCATATGGTGGATACTGTGCTGTATTTTGAAGGAGAACGTCACCATACATACCGCATTTTACGGGCGGTAAAAAACCGTTTCGGTTCCACAAATGAAATCGGCATTTTTGAAATGAAGGAATTTGGTCTGGATGAGGTAGAAAATCCATCAGAGATTTTCCTTGAAGAGCGATCCAAAGGCTCATCAGGCTCAACTGTTGTGGCGTCAATGGAAGGAACAAGGCCGGTGCTAGTGGAAATACAGGCGTTGATCTCCCCGACAAGCTACGGAAATCCCCGGCGGATGGCCACCGGCATTGATCATAACAGGGTATCCCTTTTAATGGCTGTATTGGAAAAACGAGTGGGGCTATTGCTGCAAAATCAAGATGCTTATTTAAAAGTTGCTGGCGGAGTGAAGCTGGATGAACCTGCAATCGATTTGGCTATAGCCGTAAGCATTGCATCCAGTTTTAGAGATCAGCCTACTAGACCGGCTGACTGTATTATTGGCGAAGTCGGGTTGACCGGGGAAGTGCGCCGTGTCTCAAGGATTGAGCAGCGGGTTCAGGAGGCGGCCAAGCTAGGCTTCACTCGCGTGCTGGTTCCTGACAGAAATATAAGCGGTTGGAAAGTGCCTGAAGGAATTGAACTGATTGGTGTAGCAACGGTTGAAGAAGCATTGCAGCATGCCTTTAAGTAGCTGTATTGAAAGGTAGTTGTCACATAAGTGAAATAGACTCAATGGAGCCATTTTGCTAAAGTAGTAATAAAGGGATAGAATCCGCAAAAGCTATATTAATATAATGTTTTTATGGGAAATAAGATTGATTCTGTAATTATTTGGAACTCTCATGTTTTTAAAATCGGCAAGTTGCTTATAATTAGAATAAGGAGGTGAGAGGATGTTAAAACGCATAGTTCAGGCGTGCTTTTTGCTTATGGGGGGAACCCTTGGAGTTATCTTTGTTCCTGAACTTTTAAAATTAGCTTCTCTCGATCAAGTCGTTTTAATTAACAATCCGTTGGTAAATGCTCTTATAGGTGCTATTATATTTTATGTCATTACTTTTTGGGCGGTGGACCATGTTGTCAATTTTGTCAAATGGTTTGAAGACCGTATTGTCAAGGCTCCAGTCTCGGATATTCTATTCGGAAGCCTAGGGTTGATTTTCGGACTGATTATCGCTTTTCTAGCAGGTTTGGCCATTAATCAGACTGAATTGCCTATCGTAAATGAAGTGGTTCCGATATTGTTGACCCTGCTGATTGGATATCTCGGTTTTCAGGTAGGCTTTAAAAAGAAAGAAGAGTTGATGAATTTCTTTTCCTTCAACCGAGCGAATAAAAAGAAAGAGGAAATAGAAGATGCCGCCGACCAGTCCAAATACTCCTCGAGGAGACTGAAAATCCTTGATACAAGTGTCATCATTGACGGAAGAATTGCTGACATATGCCAAACGGGTTTTTTGGATGGAGTTCTTGTCATACCTCATTTTGTACTTGCGGAGTTGCAGCATATTGCGGACTCTTCGGACGCTTTAAAGCGGAATCGGGGAAGGCGTGGACTTGATACTTTGAACCGTATCCAGAAGGAAGTCAGCATTGAGGTAGAAATGTACGAAGGAGATTTCGAAGATGTCCAGGAGGTGGACAGCAAGCTTGTCAAACTTGCCAAGTTAATGAACGGGACAGTTGTCACAAACGACTTCAACTTGAATAAAGTGTGTGAAATTCAAGACGTTCCCGTATTAAATATCAATGACCTTGCAAACGCAGTGAAGCCGGTAGTCTTGCCTGGGGAAGAGCTGAACGTCCAGGTCATCAAGGACGGTAAAGAATACAATCAGGGTGTTGCTTACCTTGATGATGGAACAATGATTGTTGTTGAAGAGGGAAGAGATTACATTGGGAAAAGAATTGATGTCATCGTGACAAGTGTCTTACAGACATCTGCGGGACGAATGATTTTTGCCAAGCCTAAATTATTGGAAAAAGCTTTATAGGGACAGGAGAATTTCAGTTGGATTATCAGGTGATCATTCCCGCTGCGGGATCGGGAAAAAGAATGGGTGCAGGCCGGAATAAGTTATTCATTGAAGTCACGGGGAAGCCGGTCATCCTGCATACATTGGATGTATTTGCGTCCGACCTTTACTGTAAAAAAATAATTTTGGCTGTCCAGCCGAACGATGAAAACCATTTTAAGGATATACTGGCTGGTCATCCAGGCAACGGAAAAATCGATTTTGTATATGGAGGGCATGAGCGCCAACACAGCGTATATAATGGATTGAAGGCAGCCAGTGGTGAGATTATCCTCGTTCATGATGGCGCCCGCCCATTTATCCGCCAGCATACGATCAGCCGGCTTGTCCAGTCGGCTCATGACAACGGCGCTGCCATAGCGGCAGTTCCAGTAAAAGATACAATCAAAAGGGCTGATCAAAATCAAGTGGTTGAAACGGTCGATCGATTGGGCTTGTGGCAAATTCAAACACCACAAGCTTTTCGTTTGCCAATTTTAATACGTGCGCATGAACAGGCAATAGAACAAGATTATTTAGGGACTGATGAAGCCTCTCTTGTTGAAAAGATCGGTTTACCTGTCATGATAATAGAAAGTGACTACGATAATATTAAATTAACGACTCCCGAAGATTTATACTTTGCAGAAGCCATTTTGGCAAAAAGAAAGAATTTGGGATGAGGGAGGGGGCTAAATACATATGTTTAGAGTTGGACAAGGATTTGATGTGCATGAATTTGCCGAAGGCAGGCCGCTGATTATAGGCGGCATCCACATACCTCATGACAGAGGGCTTATAGGGCATTCAGACGCAGATGTCCTGTTGCATACAGTTGCTGACGCTTGCTTGGGGGCAATTGGCGAAGGCGACATTGGCCGGCACTTTCCGGATACGGACATGGCGAATAAGGACCTGGATTCAGCACGCCTGCTTGCGGATGTATGGCAGCTTGTAAAAGAAAAAGGATATAAGCTTGTGAACGCCGATTGTACAATCATGGCGCAGAAGCCTAAAATGGCGCCCTATATTGAACAGATGAGATCACGGATTGCTGAATTGCTCGAAGCCGACAAAGAACAGGTGAACGTGAAAGCAACGACAACAGAGCGTCTGGGATTTGTTGGGCGGGAAGAAGGCATCGCAGCACAGGCAGTTGTTTTGATCACAAAATCGGATGATTAGAGTTGGCTGCTTTCAAGAAAGCCGGTGTTATTGTAAAATAAAAAGAAAAGCGCAAGCGCCTGTTGATCAACGTACAGATTGTAATGCTCCGACGAGATAAGAAGCCAATGTTGACTTATCGTAGGAAGAGACGCGAAGTCTAAGTGGTTGGTAGGCGCTGAAGCTAGACACGATGTTTTTCACAGTCCAGACAATTCCTAGTTCCAAAGCAACTATGGAAATTTTGAGGAGGCATTACACATGTCAAATGACATAAGAGTACGTTACGCGCCAAGCCCTACAGGGCATCTTCATATAGGAAATGCACGTACTGCACTATTCAACTATTTATTTGCCCGGAATAAGGGCGGGAAATTTATCATCAGAATTGAAGATACAGACCAAAAAAGAAATATAGAAGGCGGGGAGCAAAGTCAGCTAACCTATTTGAAATGGCTTGGCATTGATTGGGATGAGAGCATTGACAAAGACGGTGGCTACGGCCCATACCGCCAATCCGAACGCAATGACATCTATCAAAAATATTACAATCAATTGCTTGAAAGTGGACATGCCTATAAGTGCTACTGTACACCGGAGGAACTTGAAGCGGAAAGGGAAGAACAGATAGCCCGCAAGGAAATGCCGCGTTATTCCGGAAAATGCCGCCATTTAACAGCGGAGGATCGGCAAAAGCTTGAAGCGGAAGGCAGGGAGCCCAGCATTCGCTTCAAGGTCCCTTCAGGTAAAGTAATTGCTTTTAACGATATGGTCAAAAATGAAGTTTCCTTTGATTCCGATGGAATCGGCGACTTTGTTATTGTTAAAAAAGACGGCATTCCAACATATAACTTTGCTGTTGCCATTGATGACCATTTAATGGAGATCAGTCATGTCTTACGGGGAGATGACCATATTTCCAATACGCCGAAACAACTGATGGTCTATGATGCCTTTGGTTGGGAGCCTCCGGTCTTCGGACATATGACGCTTATTGTTAATGAAAGCCGCAGAAAGCTCAGCAAGCGGGATGAATCAATCATCCAGTTTATCGAGCAATATGCAGACCTCGGATATATTCCCGAAGCTTTATTCAACTTTATCGCATTGCTCGGATGGTCGCCTGAAGGAGAAGAAGAAATTTTTTCTAGACAAGAATTAATCGACATTTTTGATGCCAACCGCTTGTCGAAATCTCCAGCTTTGTTCGACACACATAAACTTGCGTGGACGAATAATCAGTACATGAAAAAGCAGGATTTGGATAGAGTTGTCGAATTGGCCATGCCACATCTGAAAAAAGCAGGGTTGATACCTGAACAGCTGACTGAAGACGAAGAAAAATGGGCCCGGAGCCTTATTGCTCTGTATCAGGAACAGATGAGTTACGGGGCAGAGATTGTTGAGCTCTCCAAGCAATTCTTCCAAGATGACATTCAATTTGGCGAAGAGGAAAAGGCTGTGTTAGAGGAGGAGCAGGTTCAGGCTGTCCTGCAGGCATTTTATAACCAGATTTCTAATTTGGAGCCGTTTCAAGCGGCTGAAATTAAAAAGGCCATGAAAACTGTCCAAAAAGAAACCGGACATAAAGGCAAGAAGCTGTTTATGCCGATCAGGGTGGCCGTTACAGGAGAAATGAGAGGCCCTGAACTTCCTAATGCAATTGAATTGTTAGGAAGGGACAAGGTAAAGTTGCGCCTTGAGCGTTTAATTCAAGCTTAAGAAAGCAGAAGATTGACCAGAGAAAAGTTTCTGCTTTGTTTTACTCTGGCATATAGCTTCTTGGTCACAAGATTAAGGAAGATTGTGCCCCTGCAGTCAGTGTCCGGGCTGGAAAGGAATCTTCTTGTTTGCCAGCCTGGGGCAAGACGCTCGCGCCTTTCTTATTAACAAATCGAACAAAATGTAATATATTATAGTCATAGTAAAAGCAATGACGGGGAAAAGTAGGAAATCGATGCTGATCAGAGAGAACCGCCGCCGGCTGAGAGCGGTTTGAGCCACTCGGTTTTTGAACATGCACCCCGGAGCCTTGTGTTGAACGGCTGCCGCCAACTAAACGCAAGCGGGAACCTTCCGTTACAAGGGATAAGTTGGGGTGTAGGGAATTTTAAAACACCCAACCAGAGTGGAACCGCGCCGTAAGCGTCTCTGTTATAGAGGCGCTTTTTGTTTTCGACAAAAAAGAGAGGAGTGATCACCATGTTCAAACGAATGAAGGAAGATATTGAAACAGTGTTTGATCAGGACCCGGCAGCCCGGACCAGCATTGAAGTCATCCTGACATATTCTGGCTTGCATGCCATTTGGGCACATAGAGTGGCTCATGCATTTTTTAAAAGGAAGATGTATTTTATTGCAAGACTGATTTCACAGGTCAATCGATTTTTTACCGGGATTGAGATTCATCCGGGAGCAAAAATCGGACGCCGTTTCTTTATTGACCACGGAATGGGAGTGGTTATCGGGGAAACGTGTGTAATTGGCGACGGCGTCACCGTTTTTCAGGGTGTAACTCTCGGAGGGACAGGAAAGGAAAAAGGAAAGCGGCATCCGACCATCAAGGACAATGCTTTGATTGCTACAGGAGCAAAGGTGCTTGGCAATATTACAATCGGAGAAAATTCGAAAGTAGGAGCAGGTTCCGTCGTATTAAAAGATGTACCGCCAAACTCCACGGTTGTTGGTATTCCGGGACGGGTCGTTATAAGGGACGGTGTGAAGCTGAAAAGGGACTTGAACCATAGTGATTTGCCTGATCCAATTTCAGATAAGTTCGCAGCAATGGAGCAGGAAATTGCACGTTTGAGTATGGAGCTATCGGCCATGAAGAAAGAGAGGAGTCATTCAGGATGACAATCAAGATATACAATACATTGACAAGAAAAAAAGAGGTGTTCGTTCCGCTTGAAGAAGGAAAGGTCAAAATGTATGTTTGCGGACCGACTGTCTATAACTATATTCATATTGGGAATGCCCGGCCGGCGATTGTTTTCGATACGGTCCGCCGCTATTTGGAATACAGGGGGTTTGATGTCCATTATGTCTCCAATTTCACTGATGTTGATGACAAAATCATCAATGCTGCCAAAGAGCTTAAGACAGATGCGCTCTCGGTTGCCAATCGGTTTGTAGATGCTTTTTTCGAAGATGTTCATGCACTGGGCTGCAAAAAAGCAGACGAACATCCAAGGGTGACTGAAAACATAGACGTCATTATCGAATTCATTGAAGCACTCATTGAAAAAGGCTACGCTTATGAATCCGGTGGTGATGTATATTACAGAACAAGAAAATTCGACGGGTATGGAAAGCTGTCGCATCAATCGATTGATGATTTGAAGGTCGGTGCTCGTATCCAGCCCGGAGAACTGAAGGAAGATGCACTTGATTTCGCTCTTTGGAAATCGGCTAAAGAAGGAGAAATTTCCTGGGATAGTCCGTGGGGAAAGGGCCGTCCTGGCTGGCATATTGAATGCTCTGCTATGGCGAGAGAGTATCTTGGGGATACTATCGATATCCATGCGGGAGGACAGGATTTGGCTTTCCCTCACCATGAGAACGAAATTGCTCAGTCGGAAGCCATGACCGGCAAGCTATTTGCCCGCTACTGGATGCATAACGGCTATATTAACATCGACAATGAAAAGATGTCCAAATCACTTGGAAACTTTGTTTTGGTCAATGATATTATCAAGCAGATTGATCCACAGGTTCTCCGGTTCTTCATGTTGTCCGTGCATTACCGTAATCCAATCAATTACTCGGAAAACCTGGTGACAGATGCAGGAGCGGGCCTTGATAGGCTGAAGACATCTTACCAAAACTTGAAGTATCGCCTTGAAACAAGCGCCGATCTGGCAGGTGATGGAAAGGAATGGACGGATAAAATAGAAGAACTGCATCAGGAGTTCTTAGACAAGATGGATGATGACTTCAACACAGCCGATGGCATTTCCGTACTATTCGAACTCGCAAAGCAGGCTAATTACTACTTGATGGAAAAAAACACATCTGTTGCTGTCATTCGTGCATTCATGAAGAAGTTTGAAGAGCTTTTCCCTGTGTTGGGACTTGATCTGGAAACGGAAGAATTGCTCGATGAAGATATCGAACAACTCATTGAACAACGGAACCAGGCCAGAAGGGAGCGCAATTTCCAACTGGCAGATCAAATCCGCGATCAGTTAAAAGATATGAATATTATTCTGGAAGATACGGCACAAGGCACCAGATGGAAGCGGGGATGACTGATATGAATATTCCGCCGAAAGTGGAATACAGACAGTTGAATAGTTTGGCACTCGCCTATATGGGCGATGCCATTTATGATGTGTTCATCCGCGGTCGCTTATTGGAAAGTGGAAAAACTAGGCCAAACAAGCTTCATTTCGAGGCCACCCGCTACGTTTCGGCAAAAGCCCAAGCCGCCGCTTTAAAAGAGTTAATAGACAATGGTTTTTTATCAGAGGAAGAAAAGAAAATTGCCAGGCGGGGCAGAAACGCCAAATCTGGAACGGTCCCAAAAAATACGGACGTTCAAACATACAGGCACAGTACAGCTTTAGAAGCATTGATCGGCTGGCTGTATCTGGCGAATGAACACAAACGATTGGAAGAGCTGATTGAAAAGATTATTGATGCCATAGATACAGAAAGAGGAGGAGCAACATGAGCCAGCAGTGGATTGCAGGAAAAAATCCCGTATTGGAAGCGCTCAGGTCAGACAGAGACATTCATAAAATCTTGGTAGCCGAAGGATCCCAAAAAGGACATATGCAGGTCATCGTTAAGTTAGCAAAAGAAAAGCGGGTTCAAATTCAATATGTCCCCAGGAAAAAAATTGATCAATTGACGGAAGAAAATCACCAAGGGGTCATTGCTGAGGTGGCCGCTTATCGGTATGCCGATTTGGAAGAGCTTTTCGAGCGGGCAGCTTCAAAGGGAGAGGATCCTTTTTTCCTCCTATTGGATGAGCTGGAGGATCCCCACAATCTTGGTTCCATTCTAAGGACGGCGGATGCTGCAGGCGTTCATGGGATTATCATCCCCAAAAGGCGCTCGGTCGGCCTGACTTCAACGGTTGCAAAACTTTCGACCGGAGCGATTGAACATATCCCTGTTGCACGTGTCACAAATCTTGCCAGAACGGTTGATGAGTTAAAAAATCGAGGCATTTGGATATTTGGGACGGATGCTAAGGAAAGCACGGATTACCGCCAGATGGATGCTTCCCTCCCCCTTGCTGTCGTCATTGGCAGTGAGGGTAAAGGAATGAGCAGGCTGATTAAAGAAAAGTGTGATTTCCGCATACATTTGCCGATGGCTGGGCACGTAACATCATTAAACGCCTCTGTAGCGGCCGCTCTCTTGATGTATGAAGTGTATCGCAAGCGCCAGCCGCTGGAGAGGTGAGCGGATGGATATTTTGATTGTCGACGGATATAACATGATTGGAGCCTGGCCCGAGCTTGTTCAACTAAAGCAAAAAGATCTCGCAGCAGCAAGGGACCGGCTCATAGAAATATTGGCAGAATATCAGGGATTCACCGGTTTTAAAGTGATTATCGTTTTTGATGCTTATGAAGTAAAAGGAATTGAAAAAAAGTACCGGAAGCATCGGGTTGAGGTGATTTATACAAAGACGGAGGAGACTGCCGATGAACGGATTGAAAAACTGGCTAACGAGTTGAACAGCCGCACAACGCAGATTTACGTAGCGACCTCCGATTTTACAGAACAGTGGGCCATATTTGGACAGGGAGCTTTAAGAATATCAGCCCGGGAGCTATTGGAAGAAGTATTGGACACAAAACGGAGGATTGAGAAGAAAGTCGAAAAAACGCAGGAAAAGGCTCCCTTGCGCAAGATAGATTTAAGCCAAGATATGACAGAAATCTTTGAAAAGTGGAGACGGGGAGAAAAATGACTGGTTGACGTTAGAAAATTCTGTCATGTATAATAATTCTATCGACGGTTTTTACAGGAGCGGGGGATCAGAGTGATTTCATACATTGAACTAGATAAAGACACAGCTTTTGAATTGCTGGAAGATGAAGCACTGATTGAACTGGTACACAACGGTGATAGTGAAGCTCTTGATTATCTAATAAAAAAATACCGCAATTTTGTAAGGGCAAAAGCCCGGTCCTATTTTCTGATAGGAGCGGACAACGAAGATATCGTACAAGAAGGCATGATCGGTCTTTATAAAGCAATCCGAGACTTTAAGGAAGAGAAACTCGCCTCATTCAAAGCTTTTGCGGAACTTTGCATTACAAGGCAAATCATTACCGCTATCAAAACTGCTACCCGTCAAAAACATATTCCACTTAACTCATATGTTTCCTTGGACAAGCCCATTTACGATGAAGAATCAGACCGTACACTCATGGATGTCATTTCCGGAGCGAAAATCATGAATCCGGAAGAACTGCTCATTCATAGGGAAAGGTTTAATAGCATAGAAGACAAAATGACCGAGCTGCTGAGTGATCTGGAAAGGAAGGTGTTGGCCCTCTATTTGGATGGACGCACCTACCAGGAAATTTCCGACGAACTGGACCGGCATGTGAAATCGATCGACAATGCTCTCCAAAGGGTGAAAAGGAAGCTTGAACGCTACTTGGAATTGCGAGAAATTACCTTCTAAACATCCGAGCGATACGCGCTATATTGACGATACTGTCTTTTCGTGGTATTTTTTAAAAGATATGTTGATATAAGGTGCGGTTTGATGAAAAATAAAATTATATGGGCTTGCAGTGATTGCGGTTGCAGAAACTATACGACGGACAACAGGGAAAAATCGTCCGAGCGGTTAACCATAAAGAAGTATTGCAAAACCTGCAATGCACATACTGTCCATCGGCAAACAAAATAACCCTTTTAAGAGAGTCTGTCTATTTTCAGATGTTGGAGGTTCGATCATGTCAAGCATAACTCAATTTTTCCGCAACGTCGGCTCAGAAATGAGAAAAGTGAGCTGGCCGAAACGGAAAGAACTTGTAGGATACACCATAACCGTTATTACGACAGTCGTGTTACTCGCTCTATTTTTTGCGCTTGTCGATCAAGGGATTTCTAGATCCATCCGGTTTATTCTTGATCTATAAAACAACTGACTTTAATTGATAAATTTGTATATAAGCTTGCTGCTCGTGGTATAATATAAGAACAATAAAAATGCCGCCTTATTTTCAAAAGCCCGGTCAACGGGTTTTTTCATTTGCTCGAAGAAAAAGCACACGTCCGCTTGGCTTCGTACAAACTGAACAGAAATATGGGGACGCTTGATCAACTGTGACAAGCATAAAATGATTCCGGATGAGGCAGCCCTTCGGCCACCATATGACTTCGGTGAGCTGGACAAGGGTACTTCCAATGAGGTGAAGGAAGTATGGTGATGAATGCCGCTTTAAGCCGCCATGCCCGCGGGTTCGGTGGTAATAGGAAATCTTGTCCGCCGAAACCAGACAGTCATCCATCCTAAAAAAATATAATTTTTTTAAAAATACAGATTGGATAGGGAGGGAAGGACGCTCAGTCCCGCTCAATGGAAAAGAATTGGTACGTTGTGCACACATATTCCGGATACGAAAACAAGGTGAAAACGAACCTTGAAAAAAGAGTAGAATCCATGGGGATGCAAGATAAGATTTTCCGCGTCATTGTTCCGGAAGATGAAGAAACAGCCACGAAAAACGGAAAGACAAAAACGGTCAAGAAAAAGGTTTTTCCCGGGTATGTATTGGTAGAGCTCATCATGACTGATGATTCCTGGTACGTTGTAAGAAACACTCCGGGAGTGACGGGATTTGTCGGTTCCGCGGGCTCCGGTTCCAAGCCGACCCCGCTTTTACCGGAAGAAATCAATTATATTTTAAGAAGAATGGGCATGGATAAGACTCCTGTCGATGTACAATTTGAAGAAGGTGAATCTGTAACGGTTAAAGAAGGGCCGTTTGCAAATTACACGGGTAAAATTGATTCAATAGATTTGGACAAGGGGAAAGCAAGGGTACTTGTTAACATGTTTGGCCGTGAGACCCCTGTAGAATTAGACTTTGAACAAATTGAAAAAATAAGTTAAAACAACTTGTTTTTTGACATCAAAAGTGGTAATATTTTTTAGGTTAGCTCTCGCAAGAGACGTTATGTAGAATGAGTGGGAGGGGAAAGCCCCTATTACCACATCACGGACTTTAAGGAGGTGTGTCTCGTGGCTAAAAAAGTAATCAAAGTAGTAAAACTTCAAATTCCTGCGGGCAAAGCGAATCCGGCACCACCAGTTGGACCGGCATTGGGTCAAGCAGGTGTAAATATCATGGGATTCTGTAAGGAGTTTAATGCTCGTACATCAGATCAAGCAGGATTGATCATCCCGGTTGAAATCACTGTTTTTGAAGACAGATCCTTTACATTCATTACAAAAACTCCGCCAGCAGCTGTTCTTTTGAAGAAAGCAGCCGGCATTGAGTCAGGTTCCGGAGAGCCGAACAAAAAATCGGTTGCTACTGTGAAACGTGATAAAGTGCGAGAAATCGCTGAAACAAAGATGCCTGATTTGAATGCGGCAAGCGTGGAAGCAGCCATGCAAATGGTTGAAGGCACTGCACGAAGCATGGGAATCAAGATTGAAGACTGATTGTTTAGGAGGTTGCAGAGCTGCATTTTGTACCCTGCAACCTCTATTCGTGGGAGGTTTTTCCGCTAAAACCACAATATAGGAGGATTAATGATGGCTAAGAAAGGCAAGAAATATCTCGAAGCTTTAAAGCTTGTCGACCGTTCAAAAGCTTACGCGATCGATGAAGCGATCGAGCTCGTTAAAAAAACAGACTTTGCTAAGTTCGATGCTACTGTCGAAGTGGCATTCCGTCTTGGGGTAGATCCTAAGAAAGCGGACCAACAAATCCGTGGTGCAGTTGTTCTTCCAAATGGAACAGGTAAAACTCAGCGCGTTCTTGTTTTCGCAAAAGGCGAAAAAGCGAAAGAGGCTGAAGCTGCAGGTGCAGATTATGTAGGAGATGCTGAATTCATCAACAAAATCAACCAAGGTTGGTTTGATTTCGATGTAGTTGTTGCTACACCGGATATGATGGGCGAAGTTGGTAAACTCGGACGTACGCTTGGACCAAAAGGTCTTATGCCGAACCCGAAAACAGGCACAGTTACTTTTGATGTTGAAAAAGCTGTGAATGAAATCAAAGCAGGTAAAGTAGAATACCGCTTGGATAAAGCTGGAATCATCCATGTGCCGATCGGAAAAGTTTCTTTCGAAAACGAAAAACTTCAAGAGAACTTTGCGACGATCTTTGATACAGTATTGAAGGCTAAACCGGCAGCTGCCAAAGGAACATTTATGAAAAATGTTTCCATCACATCCACGATGGGGCCTGGAATTAAGGTCGATCCTTTCACAGTTGCTGCTAAAGCGTAAGTTGACAACATTTTATCTGTTTGATAAAATATAAAAGCTGAAAAATAACATTTGTACCGTAGACAGCAGGTGCTCCTTGGAGCTTAATATCCCGCCGAGGTCATTGCGATATACCATATTCAATCTGTTTGTGCGGATTGGACGCAAACCTCCATGTCTATTGGCTGGAGGTTTTTTGTATTTCCCGGTATGAATGTTCATCTGTGAATTGGGAGGTGTAAGGATGAGCAAAGTAATTGAGCAAAAGAAACAAGTTGTTGAAGAAATTGCAGACAAACTAAAAGCCAGTGTATCTACTGTTATCGTAGACTACCGTGGTTTGAATGTGGCTGAGGTGACTGAACTTCGCAAACAGCTTCGCGAAGCAGGCGTTGAATACAAAGTTTACAAAAACTCCATGACACGTCGTGCAGCTGAAGCAGCTGGCCTTGCTGATCTGAACGAACAGCTAGTCGGTCCTAACGCGATCGCATTCAGTACAGAGGATGTAGTGTCACCTGCGAAAATCTTGAACGATTTCGCAAAGGAACACGATGCATTGGAAATCAAAGCTGGTGTTATTGAAGGAAACGTTGCTACAGCTGAGGAAATCAAGGCGCTTGCAAGCCTGCCTTCCCGCGAAGGATTGCTTTCCATGTTGCTTAGCGTTCTTCAAGCTCCAATGCGCAACTTCGCACTCGCAACAAAAGCTGTCGCTGACCAAAAAGAAGAGGCGTAAGCTGTCCGTTGCCATATAAAATTTAAAAAAATTTGGAGGAATAAATCATGACGAAAGAACAAATCATTGAAGCTGTCAAAGAAATGACAGTTCTTGAGCTTAACGATCTTGTAAAAGCAATTGAAGAAGAATTCGGCGTAACTGCTGCTGCTCCTGTAGCTGTTGCTGGTGGGGCTGCTGCTGCAGATGCTGGTGCAGAGCAAACAGAATTCGACGTAATTCTTGCTAGTGCTGGCGGACAAAAAATTAAAGTTATCAAAGCGGTTCGAGAAGCTACAGGCCTTGGCTTGAAAGAAGCGAAAGAGCTTGTTGACAATGCACCTAAACCAATTAAAGAAGGCGCATCTAAAGAAGAGGCTGAAGAGCTCAAAGCTAAACTTGAAGAAGTTGGAGCGGAAGTCGAAGTTAAGTAATAATGTGCTGATTAAAAAGCTCGCTGATATAAGCGGGCTTTTTCGTACGTTTACTAGAAAAGGAAAGCGCCTGTTTAACGATTTTTTAAACAAATCGGAGGTTGTCTAAATGACGGAGCACTACTATTCGCGTAACCCCGAAGTGGACAGTGATCCCGTATTCTGGGATACGAAGCTGCGAAATCATTCTTTCCGCTTCAAAACAGACCGCGGTGTTTTTTCGAAGCAAGAAGTGGATTTTGGTTCAAGGCTTCTGATTGAAACTTTTACAATGCCGGATGTAGACGGCCCTTTACTTGATCTTGGGTGTGGCTACGGTCCCATCGGCTTGGGCCTTGCCAAGGATTTTACAGATAGAATCATACACATGGCAGACATTAATGAACGTGCGGTTGGCTTGGCTAAAGATAATTCCGCAGCCAATCATATTGAAAATGTAATAATCTATGAAAGTGACGGTTTTCAAAATGTTAAAGACAAAGGTTTTGCTGCCATATTAATTAACCCTCCTATCAGGGCCGGGAAACGAGTTATCTTCGACATGTTCGAAAATGCTTTTCATTATCTTGTCGAAAGAGGAGAACTGTGGATTGTGATCCAGAAAAAACAGGGGGCTCCTTCGACAAAAACAAAATTGGAAGAGATCTTTGCGCAGGTTGAGACGAAAGGTAAGAAAAAAGGCTATTATATTTTTAAAGCAAAAAAGTTTGCATCCCTTTGACTATTGTGCTAATATTGTAAGATGCTAATACCATGCTTTCCTTAAAATAGCTGATAGTTGTATATTTATTGGCTTATATGGGAAAAATTAATAAATATAGGTTCGTCTCGGGAAATTGTGGTTTTCAAAGTAAAACCATTTTTCTTTTTGTAAGAAAAAAAGTGTTAAATTAGACGAGGGTTATCATTCGAATTATGAAGTGGTAGGTCTAGCTCCAGGCGCCGTCGGCGAAAGGATCAAGTCAAAATGCTGTGGTGGCTGAAAAGCTGCCTCCTCGCAATTCGTCTTGTGCTTGTCGCCTAAGGCTGCGCGCCTTACGCTTTTCTTTTTGTCAGATGATTATCCTGCTCGAATGAAGAGAGCGGATAGGATGAATAAAATGCATGATTTTTTTGAGGGGTGAATCAGTTGACAGGTCAACTTGTTCAGTATGGACGGCACCGCCAGCGCAGAAGCTTTGCTCGAATCAGTGAAGTATTGGAACTGCCAAACCTTATTGAAATTCAATCTTCCTCTTATCAATGGTTTCTTGATGAGGGCTTAAAGGAAATGTTTCAGGACATCTCCCCAATTGAAGATTTCGCCGGGAATCTATCGTTAGAATTTATCGATTATAGTCTCGGTGAGCCAAAATATTCTGTGGAAGAATCCAAAGAGCGTGATGCCACATATTCCGCTCCGCTTCGTGTCAAATTGCGTCTTTTAAATAAAGAGACCGGCGAAGTGAAAGACCAGGATGTATTCATGGGAGACTTTCCACTGATGACAGAAATGGGAACATTCATCATCAATGGGGCAGAGCGTGTTATCGTTTCGCAGCTTGTGCGCTCTCCAAGCGTTTATTACAGCGCCAAAATTGATAAGAATGGCAAGAAAGGCTTCACTGCAACCGTCATTCCGAACCGCGGCGCTTGGCTGGAATATGAAACAGATGCGAAAGATGTTGTGTATGTCCGTATCGACCGGACGAGGAAACTGCCGGTAACGGTTCTTTTGCGTGCACTAGGTTTTGGTTCTGATCAAGAAATCATCGAATTAATAGGAGATAACGAATATCTCCGGAACACGCTGGAAAAAGACAATACGGAGAACGTTGAAAAAGCTTTGCTTGAAATCTATGAACGCCTGCGTCCAGGTGAACCTCCAACCGTTGAAAACGCGAAAAGCCTGCTTATTTCACGCTTTTTTGATCCGAAAAGATATGATTTGGCCAACGTTGGACGTTATAAGATTAACAAGAAGCTTCATATTAAGAACCGCCTTTTTGGTCAGCGGCTTGCGCAAACATTAGCCGATCCTGAAACGGGCGAAGTCATTGCGGAGAAAGGCACTTTGCTTGATCGCCGCACATTGGACAAATTGATACCTCACCTTGAAAAAGGTGCTGGATTCAAAACGTATAACAATCATGGTGGTGTACTTGAAGATGACATCACCGTCCAAACAATTAAAATATATGCTCCAAATGACGATGAGGAAAGAGAAATCAATGTCATAGGCAACTCTTTCATAGAGGAAGAGATTAAGAATATCACGCCAGCGGATATCATTGCATCTATCAGCTATTTCTTTGACCTTCTATATGGAGTGGGTGATACCGATGATATCGATCACCTGGGCAACCGCCGTCTGCGTTCTGTCGGAGAACTGCTTCAAAATCAGTTCAGGATCGGGCTGTCCCGTATGGAGAGGGTTGTTCGGGAACGGATGTCAATACAAGACATCAATACGATCACACCTCAGCAATTGATCAATATTCGACCGGTCATTGCATCAATCAAAGAGTTTTTTGGAAGCTCCCAGTTATCTCAATTCATGGATCAGACAAATCCATTAGCAGAATTGACTCATAAGCGAAGACTTTCTGCTCTTGGACCAGGTGGTTTGACACGTGAACGTGCCGGAATGGAAGTCCGTGATGTTCACTATTCCCACTATGGACGGATGTGTCCGATTGAGACACCGGAGGGCCCGAACATCGGCTTGATCAACTCACTGTCCACTTTTGCGAAAGTGAATCGTTTTGGCTTTATTGAAACGCCATACCGACGTGTTGACCCTGAGACAGGGGTAGTGAGTAATCAGATCGACTATTTGACTGCCGATGAAGAGGATAACTACGTGGTGGCGCAGGCAAATGCTCCTTTGACAGAGGAAGGCACTTTTGCAAATGAAGAAGTCATTGCCCGTTTCCGCGGGGAAAACACCGTGATCAAAAGAGAGCGGATTGACTATATGGATGTTTCTCCGAAACAGGTCGTGTCCGCTGCAACAGCGTGTATACCATTCCTTGAAAACGATGACTCCAACCGGGCACTCATGGGAGCGAACATGCAACGGCAGGCTGTTCCACTCATGCAGCCGGAAGCTCCGCTTGTAGGTACCGGAATGGAATACGTATCGGCGAAGGATTCAGGTGCTGCTGTCATCTGCAAGCACGACGGTATTGTGGAACATATTGAGGCACGTGAAATTTGGGTTCGAAGAATCAAGGAAATTGACGGTCAAGAAGTGAAAGGTGACCTTGATAAATACCGCCTGCAAAAATTTATCCGGTCAAACCAGGGTACCTGCTACAACCAGCGTCCTATCGTAAGTGTCGGCAACAGGGTTGTAAAAGGGGAAATTCTTGCGGATGGCCCATCCATGGATCAAGGGGAATTGGCCCTTGGCCGAAATGTCCTCGTAGGATTTATGACGTGGGAAGGTTACAACTATGAAGATGCCATCATTATGAGCGAACGCCTCGTAAAAGATGATGTCTATACGTCGATTCATATTGAAGAATATGAATCTGAAGCAAGGGATACGAAACTAGGTCCCGAAGAAATGACAAGGGATATACCAAATGTCGGGGAAGATGCACTTAAAAACCTCGATGAACGCGGGATTATCCGAATCGGTGCAGAAGTGAAGGATGGCGATCTGCTCGTTGGAAAAGTGACACCTAAAGGTGTAACGGAATTGACAGCTGAAGAGCGGCTGCTTCATGCCATCTTCGGTGAAAAGGCACGTGAAGTCCGGGATACTTCCCTTAGAGTGCCTCATGGGGGCGGCGGAATCGTACTGGATGTAAAAGTGTTCAACCGTGAAGACGGTGACGAGCTTTCTCCGGGCGTAAACCAGCTTGTCCGTGTTTATATCGTTCAGAAAAGGAAAATATCCGAAGGGGACAAAATGGCGGGACGCCATGGTAACAAAGGTGTTATTTCCCGTATTCTTCCTGAAGAGGATATGCCTTACATGCCTGACGGTACACCTATCGATGTCATGCTCAACCCGCTCGG
Organism: Siminovitchia fordii DSM 16014 = CIP 108821; assembly: GCF_000374565.1. Lineage (GTDB taxonomy): Bacteria > Bacillota > Bacilli > Bacillales > Bacillaceae_C > Siminovitchia > Siminovitchia fordii. The sequence continues at coordinate 24,573 of NZ_KB894708.1, forward strand.
TGTTCCTTCAAGGATGAACATCGGCCAGGTGCTTGAACTGCACTTGGGCATGGCTGCAAGATACTTGGGCCTTCACATGGCATCACCTGTATTTGATGGTGCGACCGAAGAGGATGTATGGGAAACAATTGAAGAAGCAGGCATGGCTTCCGATGCGAAAACGGTACTTTATGACGGGCGAACAGGAGAAGCTTTTGACAACCGTGTCTCCGTTGGTGTCATGTATATGCTGAAACTTGCGCATATGGTTGATGATAAGCTGCATGCCCGGTCAACAGGCCCATACTCACTCGTTACCCAGCAGCCGCTTGGCGGTAAAGCTCAATTCGGTGGCCAGCGCTTCGGTGAAATGGAAGTGTGGGCGCTTGAAGCATACGGTGCAGCCTACACTCTTCAAGAAATCCTTACGGTGAAATCTGACGATGTCGTTGGACGTGTGAAGACATATGAGGCAATTGTCAAAGGTGAAAACGTCCCAGAGCCAGGTGTTCCTGAATCATTCAAAGTTTTGATCAAAGAGCTGCAAAGTCTTGGAATGGATGTCAAAATCTTATCCGGGGATGAACAGGAAATCGAAATGCGAGAGCTCGAGGACGAGGATGATCTCCACCAGGCAGACACTTTGAACATTGCTCCAGAAACAAAAGTGGAAGAAACAGCTGCGACGAAGGAGTAAATGATGTCAGACAAGGCAATTAGGGTAAAACCTGTATATGAAAAGGGAGGTAGGCCCCTTGCTGGATGTAAATAATTTCGAGTATATGAAAATCGGCCTTGCTTCGCCGGATAAGATCCGCTCATGGTCTTTTGGTGAGGTTAAAAAGCCGGAAACGATCAACTATAGAACTTTAAAACCTGAGAAGGACGGTCTTTTTTGCGAGCGAATATTCGGTCCGACAAAAGACTGGGAATGTCACTGCGGGAAATACAAACGAGTACGCTATAAAGGAGTCGTTTGTGACCGCTGTGGTGTTGAAGTGACAAGGGCGAAAGTCCGTCGGGAGCGCATGGGGCACATCGAGCTTGCTGCCCCTGTCTCTCACATTTGGTACTTCAAAGGAATTCCAAGCCGGATGGGGCTTCTGTTGGATATGTCCCCAAGGGCACTGGAAGAAATTATTTATTTTGCTTCTTACGTAGTGACAGATCCTGGAGACACTACATTAGAGAAGAAACAGCTTTTATCTGAAAGGGAATATCGTGCTTATCGTGAAAAGTACGGATCCACTTTCACTGCAGGAATGGGAGCGGAAGCCATTAAAAAGCTTCTCCAAGATGTGGATCTTGACAAAGAAGTTGAGTTTCTGAAGGAAGAGCTGAAGACAGCACAGGGCCAACGGCGTACGCGTGCTATCAGAAGGCTTGAAGTGCTGGAAGCATTCCGCCATTCCGGAAACCATCCAGATTGGATGGTGCTGGATGTCCTTCCGGTCATTCCACCGGAATTGCGCCCGATGGTTCAGCTTGAGGGTGGCCGGTTTGCTACATCGGATCTGAACGACTTATACCGTCGTGTAATTAACCGGAACAACCGTCTAAAAAGGCTCTTGGATCTGGGAGCTCCTGGCATCATCGTTCAAAATGAGAAGAGGATGCTCCAGGAAGCTGTTGATGCTCTCATCGATAATGGACGGAGAGGGCGCCCAGTGACTGGACCGGGAAACCGTCCACTCAAATCCCTGTCACATATGCTGAAAGGAAAGCAAGGCCGCTTCCGCCAAAACTTGCTCGGTAAACGGGTCGACTATTCAGGACGTTCCGTTATCGTTGTTGGACCAAGCCTTAAAATGTATCAATGCGGTCTTCCGAAAGAAATGGCTTTGGAACTGTTCAAGCCGTTTGTCATGAAGGAACTCGTTGAAAAAGGGCTGGCTCATAATATTAAAAGTGCGAAGCGTAAAATTGAGCGTGTTCATCCGGAAGTTTGGGATGTACTGGAAGAAGTCATCCGAGAACATCCGGTGCTCCTGAACCGTGCACCGACCTTGCACAGGCTGGGAATTCAGGCGTTTGAACCGACCCTTGTCGAGGGAAGAGCGATCCGCCTTCACCCGCTTGTATGTACGGCTTATAATGCTGACTTTGACGGCGACCAAATGGCTGTCCATGTTCCGTTATCCGCCGAAGCCCAGGCAGAAGCGAGATTGCTGATGCTTGCTGCACAAAACATCTTGAACCCAAGGGACGGCAAGCCGGTTGTTACACCATCCCAGGATATGGTTCTCGGGAATTATTATCTGACTTTGGAACGTGAAGGCGCTGCTGGTGAGGGTATGGTGTTTGGCAATGCAGATGAGGCTCTTCTTGCGTACCATAACGGATATATACACCTGCATTCACGGATTGCCATTCATGTGGATTCTCTTCCAAATGAGAGGTTCTCTGAGGAGCAGAGGAAAAAATTATTGGTTACGACCATGGGTAAAATCATTTTCAATGAAATTTTGCCTCATTCGTTCCCATATATCAATGAACCGACAAAAGAAAACCTTGAACAGAACACCCCTGAAAAGTATTTTGTCGACACAACCGAAAACGTTGCGGAATTCATTAAAAAACAACCATTGGTTAAACCATTCAAAAAGAAAATTCTTGGGAATATCATTGCCGAGATTTTTAAAAGGTTCCAAATCACCGAGACTTCCAAAATGCTTGACAGCATGAAGAATCTTGGATTCAAATATTCTACAAAAGCAGGGATCACAGTTGGGGTATCTGATATTGTTGTCCTTGCCGAAAAAGAGACAATTCTTGAGGAAGCACAGACGAAAGTTGATAACGTCCTGAAACAGTTCAAGCGGGGCCTTATCACAGATGAAGAACGCTATGACCGAGTCATTTCCATCTGGAGCTCTGCAAAAGACGAAATTCAAGATAAACTGATGGAGTCCTTGGAAAATCTTAACCCGATTTACATGATGAGTGATTCCGGTGCCCGGGGTAACCCTTCCAACTTTACCCAACTGGCGGGTATGCGCGGACTCATGGCTAACCCGGCGGGACGGATTATCGAACTTCCAATCAAATCGAGCTTCCGGGAAGGGTTGACAGTACTCGAGTACTTTATCTCTACCCATGGAGCGCGTAAAGGATTGGCGGATACCGCTCTGAAGACAGCCGACTCAGGTTACTTGACAAGGAGATTGGTTGACGTTGCGCAGGATGTCATCGTCCGAGAAGATGACTGTGGTACGGATCGAGGCTTGTTAGTTGCAGCACTAAAAGACGGTACAGAAGAAATCGAGTCTTTGGAAGAAAGGCTGATTGGCCGGTTTGCCCGCAAGAAAGTTGTTCATCCTGATACAGGGGATATCATTATCAATGAGAATACGCTTATCACGGAAGATACAGCGAAAGAAATTGTCGACGCGGGAATCGATAAAGTATGGATCCGCTCAGCATTCACATGTAATGCCCGCCACGGCGTTTGTAAAAAATGTTACGGCCGCAATCTCGCAACTGGCTCAGTAGTGGATGTCGGGGAAGCGGTGGGAATCATCGCTGCCCAGTCAATCGGAGAACCGGGTACCCAGCTTACGATGAGGACCTTCCATACAGGAGGGGTCGCAGGAGACGATATCACGCAAGGTCTTCCGCGTATTCAGGAATTGTTCGAAGCCCGTAACCCTAAAGGTCAGGCTGTCATTTCTGAAATCAGCGGCGTGGTCACTGCCATAAATGAAGGCAGGGACCGCCAGCATGAAATTGTCATCCAGGGTGAAATTGAAAGTAAAACATACAATGCGCCGTACACAGCCCGTTTGCGTGTGGCAGTGAATGACCGGGTGGAGCGCGGGCAGGAATTGACCGAAGGGTCCATCGATCCTAAGGAATTGTTGCGCGCTAAAGATGTGGCGGCCGTACAAGAGTATCTTTTACTTGAAGTGCAAAAGGTTTACCGGATGCAAGGTGTTGAAATTGGCGACAAGCACATCGAAGTGATGGTTCGCCAAATGTTGCGGAAAGTGAGAGTCACGGATGCAGGAGACACCGATGTACTGCCGGGAACATTGCTTGATATTCACCAGTTTACGGATGCGAACGAAAGAGTGTTGCTTGAAGGAAATCAGCCTGCAACCGGACGCCCGGTATTGCTCGGTATCACCAAAGCATCACTTGAGACGGATTCCTTCCTGTCAGCAGCATCATTCCAGGAAACAACACGCGTGTTGACAGATGCGGCCATCAAAGGCAAGCGGGATGAACTGCTTGGCTTGAAGGAGAATGTCATAATCGGAAAACTGGTTCCGGCTGGAACTGGAATGCAGCGCTACAGAAGAGCAGGCGCTGTACTGAAGAAAGAGGAAGACGCAGTCAACGTAGAATAACAGTGGGGGCCGCCGGCAATACTGCCGGCGGATTCTCATAAAAAAAGATAGTCTCTATTGGCAGAGCAACTGTTTAATGGAGGATCATCTTGTCTGTCTGCACAAGACAGGGCGCTTGCGCGTTTCTCAAGTAATATTTTCCCTTTTATTGTTGACATTGAAAATAGCAGATGGTACTATATTCAAGGTGATCCTATCATAAAAAACCTGTAGCTTTGGAGGATGCGTAAAATTGTCTTATGAAAAAGTATTGCAGGATGCAAATGTGATAATAGGAACAAAGCAAACAGTAAGGGCTCTGAAATCAGGTCATGCGAAGAAAGTTTTCGTTGCACAGGATGCCGATCCGCGAATTACGGATAACATCATTGATACAGCAAAAGAGCTGGATGTACCCGTAACCAAGGTCGACTCCATGAAAAAACTTGGTAAAGCATGCGGAATTGATGTAGGAGCGGCAGCTGTTGCCATCATTCACTAAAGGTGTTTTTGCAAGAGGTATTTGTTTGCCTGCAAAAACTTGTTTTTTTGCTTTAAAAAGAACCACCTGGATGTGTGGGTCTACAGAAAACCGGAAAGGAGGAAGCATTCATGCCTACAATTAACCAATTGGTACGTAAACCAAGAAAGTCAAAAGTGACTACTTCTGACTCACCAGCACTTAACAAAGGGTACAACAGCTTCAAGAAGGCGAGCACTAACGTTTCTTCTCCACAAAAGCGAGGCGTATGTACTCGTGTTGGTACAATGACACCTAAAAAACCGAACTCTGCTCTTCGTAAATATGCCCGTGTTCGTTTGACAAACGGAATCGAGGTAACTGCTTATATTCCAGGAATCGGACATAATCTTCAAGAGCACAGCGTTGTATTGATCCGCGGCGGACGTGTTAAAGACCTTCCTGGTGTCCGTTATCATATCGTTCGTGGTGCGCTTGACACTGCTGGGGTTGAAAACCGTGCACAAAGCCGTTCCAAATACGGTACAAAACGTCCTAAAGAGAAAAAATAAGATTAGATATATTCACTGTTTGTGAAAGGAGGAACCTCAATGCCACGTAAAGGACCAGTCGCTAAAAGAGATGTGCTTCCTGATCCATTGTACAACTCTAAGCTCGTTACACGTCTGATCAACAAATTGATGATTGACGGTAAGAGAGGAAAAGCACAAACTATCCTATATTCAGCATTTAATCTAGTTCAAGAAAGAAGCGGAAAGGACCCAATGGAGGTCTTCGACCAAGCTTTGAAAAACATCATGCCGGTCTTGGAAGTAAGAGCACGCCGTGTAGGTGGAGCCAACTACCAAGTACCAGTTGAAGTGCGTCCGGAACGCCGTTCAACATTAGGTCTACGCTGGTTGGTGAACTACGCACGTCTTCGTGGAGAAAAAACCATGGAAGAGCGTCTAGCCAATGAAATTCTTGATGCTGCTAATAACAGCGGAGCTTCAGTTAAGAAGCGTGAAGATACACATAAAATGGCTGAGGCAAACAAAGCATTTGCCCACTATCGCTGGTAATATTTATAACTATTTATTAACTAGATAAACTAGGAAGGAGAAAGACGAGATGCCTAGAGAGTTCTCCTTAGAAAAGACTCGTAATATCGGAATCATGGCTCACATTGATGCCGGTAAAACAACGACTACCGAGCGCATCCTTTTCTATACAGGGCGAATCCATAAAGTGGGCGAAACTCACGAAGGTGCTTCCCAGATGGACTGGATGGAACAAGAGCAGGAGCGTGGAATCACAATTACTTCCGCCGCTACAACAGCGCAGTGGAAAGGATACCGCGTTAATATCATTGATACTCCTGGTCACGTAGACTTCACTGTTGAAGTTGAACGTTCCTTAAGAGTTCTTGACGGAGCTGTAACTGTTCTTGATGCACAATCAGGTGTTGAACCGCAAACTGAAACAGTTTGGCGTCAAGCAACAACTTACGGAGTTCCACGAATTGTTTTCGTTAATAAAATGGATAAAATTGGCGCGGACTTTTTATATGCAGTAAAAACTTTGCACGATCGTCTGGATGCCAATGCACATCCGATCCAGCTCCCAATTGGTGCGGAAGACACATTCAGAGGTGTTGTAGACCTTGTTGAAATGAAAGCTTGGATCTATGAAGGCGACGTGCTGGATGCCACTGAATCAGAGATTCCGGAGGATCTTAAAGATCAAGCGGAAGAGATGCGTGCCAGCTTAATTGAAGCTGTCGCAGACCTTGACGAAGAGCTCATGATGAAATATCTGGAAGGGGAAGAAATCTCCAACGAAGAGCTTAAAGCGGCAATCCGCGCGGCAACTTTGAAAGTAGAATTCTACCCTGTACTTTGTGGAACAGCTTTCAAAAACAAAGGCGTACAGCCAGTTCTTGATGCTGTTTTAGACTATCTTCCAGCGCCGACTGATATCGAATCCATTAAAGGAATTGTGCCTGGAACTGATGAAGAAGTAGAACGTCATGCAGATGACAATGAGCCATTCTCAGCTCTTGCATTTAAAGTTATGACAGACCCTTATGTCGGTCGTTTGACATTCTTCCGTGTGTACTCAGGTACACTTGAATCCGGTTCTTATGTACAAAACTCCACTAAAGGAAAACGTGAAAGAATCGGTCGTATTCTTCAAATGCACGCGAACCACCGTGAAGAGATCACGACTGCATACAGCGGTGACATCGCAGCAGCGGTTGGATTGAAAGATACAGGTACCGGGGATACACTTTGTGACGAAAAGAATTTAGTAATTCTCGAGTCTATGGAATTCCCTGAGCCGGTTATCACTGTAGCTATCGAACCTAAATCTAAAGCGGACCAAGATAAGATGGGCGCAGCTCTTGCTAAATTGCAGGAAGAAGACCCAACTTTCCGTGCAGAAACAAACGTGGAAACAGGCCAAGTTGAAATTGCCGGTATGGGTGAGCTTCATCTGGACATTATCGTTGACCGCTTGAAGCGTGAATTCAAAGTCGAAGCTAACGTTGGTGCACCACAGGTTTCTTACCGTGAGACTTTCCGTACTTCGGCTCAAGTTGAAGGTAAGTTCGTACGCCAATCTGGTGGACGCGGACAGTTCGGTCACGTTTGGATCGAATTCTCTCCAAATGAAGCTGGTAAAGGCTTTGAATTCGAGAATGCTATTGTTGGTGGTGTTGTTCCTCGTGAATACATCCCAGCTGTCCAAGCAGGATTGGAAGATGCAATGGCTAACGGTGTAATTGCAGGATATCCGCTCATCGATGTAAAGGCTAAACTTTATGACGGTTCTTACCACGATGTTGACTCCAGTGAGATGGCATTTAAAATTGCTGCTTCCCTTGCTTTAAGAAACGCAGTGAAAAAATGTGATCCGGTATTATTGGAGCCAATCATGAAGGTCGAAGTTGTAGTTCCGGAAGAGTATCTCGGAGATACAATGGGAGACGTCACTTCACGCCGTGGCCGCGTTGAAGGCATGGAAGCAAGAGGAAACGCACAAGTGGTTAAAGCTTTCGTTCCACTTTCCGAAATGTTCGGTTACGCGACATCCCTCCGCTCCAATACACAGGGACGCGGTACGTACACAATGCATTTTGATCACTATGAAGAAGTGCCAAAATCCATCGCTGAAGAGATCATCAAAAAAAATAGCGGTGAATAATTGATTTTATTACATCTATCAAGTATAACTACTAATAGATGATATTCGGGCGGCTTTGAAGAGGGGGAAACTTCTTCCTTTGAAGCGCTCGCCAATACTTACTATTTTTTAAAATTAAAGGAGGATTTCCTAATGGCTAAGGAAAAATTTGATCGTTCCAAAGAACATGCGAATATCGGTACAATCGGTCACGTTGACCATGGTAAAACAACTTTGACTGCTGCTATTGCTACAGTTCTTTCAAAAAAATTAGGTGGGGAAGCTAAGTCTTACGACCAAGTTGACAACGCTCCTGAAGAAAAAGAGCGTGGAATCACAATCTCCACTTCTCACATCGAGTATGAAACTGAAAAGCGCCACTATGCGCACGTTGACTGCCCAGGACACGCTGACTATGTTAAAAACATGATCACTGGCGCTGCGCAAATGGACGGAGCTATCCTTGTTGTATCAGCTGCTGACGGCCCAATGCCACAAACTCGTGAGCATATCCTTCTTTCCCGTCAAGTAGGTGTTCCTTACATCGTTGTATTCATGAACAAATGCGACATGGTTGACGATGAAGAACTTCTTGAATTGGTAGAAATGGAGATCCGCGATCTTCTTTCTGAATATGAGTTCCCTGGAGACGACCTTCCTGTAGTTAAAGGTTCTGCTCTTAAAGCTCTTGAAGGAGAAGCTGAGTGGGAAGACAAAATCATTGAATTGATGAACGCTGTTGACGAGTACATCCCAACTCCAGAGCGTGAAACTGACAAACCATTCATGATGCCTGTTGAGGACGTATTCTCTATCACTGGTCGTGGAACAGTTGCAACTGGTCGTGTTGAGCGCGGACAAGTAAAAGTCGGTGACGAAGTAGAAATCATCGGTCTTGCTGAAGAGTCCAAGAAAACTACTGTAACTGGAGTAGAAATGTTCCGTAAGCTTCTTGACTATGCTGAAGCTGGGGACAACATTGGTGCGCTTCTGCGTGGTGTAGCGCGTGAAGACATCCAACGTGGGCAAGTATTGGCTGCACCAGGATCTATCACTCCACACACTAAATTTAAATCTGAAGTTTACGTTCTTTCTAAAGAAGAAGGTGGACGTCATACTCCATTCTTCTCTAACTATCGCCCTCAGTTCTACTTCCGTACAACTGACGTAACTGGAATCATCAACCTTCCAGAGGGAGTAGAAATGGTTATGCCTGGAGACAACGTAGAAATGACAGTAGAACTTATTTCTCCAATCGCGATTGAAGAAGGAACAAAATTCTCAATCCGTGAAGGTGGACGTACAGTAGGCGCTGGCGTCGTTGCTTCCATCGAAAAATAATAAAGCTTTTAAATAAGGGCCCTTTAATAAACGCGCAGAGATTTCTCTGCGCGTTTTCTTTGCTTGAAAAATGTTTGGAGCGGTCATGGTATTGACGATGCCTGATTAAATTGATTGTAAGTAATATTGTACCTGTGATGGGGCGCTAGTAGAGAGCGAAGGCGCCCGTCGTTTAATCTGGTAAACCGGTCACCAATGGTGGTTAAAGGAGCCCGAATATGGGCTCAGCTCAATTAAATGGTCACTAATAGTGAGAGAAGATGCCCGTAAAGCTGCTAAATTCGCAAGCCGGTCACTATTAAAGCGTCAACATTCGCATCTTCTAGATTAGATGAAAAGTCAGTCATCAGTTTAGTTCATCTGACCCGGATCGGTATCGCGAAGCTTGTTTATCCAATGAAAAAACCCGGAAAAAGCTCCGGGTTTTTCATACATATAAATTACTTTGTTCAGTCCAGCTCCAGTGCGTGCTAATCGGAGCCAAAAACCAGCAAGGAAGATTGTATAGCTTATCCGAGGAAGTAATGCTCTTGAAGCATAGTCCCATAACCCTAGAGAACACACGAAGTTGAATTCTATAGCTTGGCTAGGGGTCTGTCTCTTCGAAAACCGTCCCTTGATTGTCCGCGAGGAGCAAGGCACTTGCTCTTTCTTACATCAAGACAATTGTCATAATCTAACTACTTGCTTAACTCATCATAAATTAGGTTAATGTTATAGTTCAGGTACTTAACGTACGTATCGACTTCATCTCCGGGTTTTCCAATTTCATCAGAATAAATCGGTTTTTTTGCAAACGGGACTCCCGTTTCTTTTGAGACTGTTTCCATTGGTCTTGGATCCACATTAGATTCAATGAAAAGTACCGGCACCTCATGTTCTTTAATAATGCTGACAAGTGATTTAATTTGTTGGGGCGATCCGTTTTCTTCTGTATCGATGGCCCAGATATATCCTTCTTTCAAGCCGTAATGTGCTGTCATGTACTGGAATGCCCGTTCACTTGTTACAAGTATCCGTTTATTTTCCGGAATTTCATTTATTTTTTCCTCGTATTCTTTATCAATTTCTTTTAGCCTCGCAATATATTCATCGGCTCTTTTTTTGTAATTCTCTTTTCGTCCAGGATCTTTTTCCATGAAAGCATCCCTCATATCCTCGGCCATTTTGATGCCGACCGCCGGATCTATGAATGCGTGAGGATTAATTTCTTCTTCTTTTCCGCTGTCATCGGTCAAATACATTGGTTCCACACGCTCCGTCAGACTGTAGATATTTTCTTTTTTTTGTCCGACTGAATCGATCATTTTAAAAAACCAGCCATCTTTTCCACCTTCTAGATTCAAACCGTTGTAGAATAGAATATCTGCATCCGTGGCTTTTTTGATATCTTCAGGAAGAGGTTCATATTCATGCGGATCAGTACCGGTTGGAACAAGATTATGAACCTCTACATCATCTCCGCCAATTTCCCTTGCCAGATCTGTAATGATTGTAAAAGACGAAACGACTTTTAATGGTTTATCCTTAGAAGATCCGCTTGTCTCCTGACTTTCATTCTTGCCGCAGGCAGCGAGAAGCATTACTGCTATGCCTGCTGTAAAAATCCACTTTAATAACTTCATAAATTATCCCTGCCTTCATTGTTTTCATTATTAGGATGTCGGACATGCGCCGATATTTAGTTCATTGCGGCTTTTTTTCTGCTGCCTTTGAGTAAGCGCCAAATGATTCCCTGTTTGGGGGAAAAGACAAAAGCGATTGCAAAAATAGCTGTCGTTGCCAAAGCAATGACTGGTCCTGATGGCAAATTGTAGGCGAAGCTGAAATACAGCCCAATGATTGACGATAAAGCACCAAAGATGGCAGCCAGAACAATCATTGTAGATAAACGATTTGTTAGAAGGTAAGCTGTTGATGCCGGTGTGATCAACATGGATACTACCAGAATGACACCTACTGTCTGTAAAGAAGCGACTGTTACAAGTGTTAGAAGAACCATAATGCCATAATGAATCAAGCGGGTTTTCAAACCGTATGCCGCAGCCATCGTCTCATCGAAGCTTGAAACAAGCAGTTCTTTGTAAAAAAGTATAACGGCCAAGATGACAATGCTGCCGACGATCAATGTAAGCCACATATCTGAAGAACGGACGGAAATGACATTCCCAAAAAGAATCTGTGTAAGATCCGTCGCACTTTTGGCCTCGGTGATCAAGATGATTCCCAAAGCGAACATGGCGGAGAATACAAGCCCGATCGAAGAATCATTTTTTACCCGGCTATTTTGGCTTATCACTCCGATGCCAAGGGAAGTCAGCACACCCGTCACAACTGCTCCGTAGAAATAATTGATTCCCAACATATAAGATATGGCGACGCCTGGAAGAACTGCGTGTGAGATGGCATCTCCCATCAGTGCCATTCCGCGAAGGATGATAAAGCTGCCAATCACGCCACAAATAATTCCGACCATGACAGACGTGATAAAAGCTTTCTGTAAAAATTCATAAGCCATTAGATCATTTATGAATTCCACTATACTCCTACCCCCAGACTTCCTAACATGCTGAGTGGTGCTTTGTAGGCAGCCTGCATCAATTCCGGCCGAAAGACGCGATCTACAGGCCCTGCCCCGATCAATTCCTTATTAATAAGAATCAGATCATCGAAATAATGTTCTACCTTTGTCAAATCATGGTGGACAACAAATACTGTCTTACCTTGGTCTCTTAAACTTTTTAATATGTTAATGATGACTTCTTCACTGGAAACATCAATTCCGACAAATGGTTCATCCAGGAAGAAAAGCTCTGCCCTTTGAGCAAGAGATCGTGCAAGAAAGACACGTTGCTGCTGACCGCCTGACAACTCACCAATTTGGCTGTTCGCAAAGTTCTCCATCCCAACTTTTGCTAGACATTCTATCGCCCACTCTTTGTCTTTTTTTGTTGGACGGCGAAAAAGTCCAAGCTTGGGATAAGTGCCAAGAAGTACCGTATCTTTTACCACAATTGGAAAATCCCAATCAATATTGGAGCGCTGAGGAACGTAAGCAATTTTTTTTCTTATTTCTTGAATAGGTCTTCCTCCGATTTCAATGCCGCCGCTGTCTTTCGGAATCAGTCCGAGCATCGCTTTCATCATCGTTGATTTTCCGGCGCCGTTTGGTCCGATAATGCCGATCAGTTTACCCGTTTCAATGGTGAAATTGATATCACGAAGCACTTCATTCCCATGATAAGAAACGTGGAGGTGACTGACCGTTAAATTGTTTTTGTTCATCATGAATCACCTTCTTCTCTAACTGTGTTTATTTATTTAAAGCAATTAAAGCAAATATCCGATTATTGCCCGAGAGACAAATAGTTGCCCTAGGGAAACTTATTAACCATAATATACAAACCAAGAGGATTTGTAAACTATTTTTAGGCAAAAAATTTGTCTTTATAAAAATCAAGGGTACAAACTTATCCGAAAAAATCGAGAGGAATTCCAATGTTGAAAAATTGTTGGAACGTCTGTATAATAAAACAGTCAAATTAGCGGCATTATTTCTTGTTTCATATTGCAATGGCTCTCTATTGTATGTATAATGTATAATGTTGGTCATTTGACAGCAATGATGCGGAAGGTTGCCGACACACCCGGCCGCTTTGCCATGGCGAGTGTGGGGGAAATTTCTGCGGAGTATGTCTATTTTTAAAATAGGCGAAAAGGAGGGAAAGTAATGGCAAAACAAAAAATCCGGATTAGATTAAAGGCTTATGATCACAGAATTTTGGATCAGTCAGCAGAAAAGATTGTAGAAACGGCAAAACGTTCAGGTGCAAATGTATCAGGACCGATTCCGCTTCCGACAGAGAAATCTGTTTACACAATCTTGCGTGCGGTTCATAAATACAAAGACTCCCGCGAGCAATTTGAAATGCGGACACATAAACGCCTGATCGATATCATCAGCCCAACACCACAAACTGTGGATTCGTTGATGAGACTTGACTTGCCATCCGGCGTAGACATTGAAATCAAACTTTAATAAATATTAATGAAAGAAAGCAGGAGGTGTAACTCATGGCCAAAGGAATCTTAGGTAGAAAAATAGGTATGACGCAGATTTTTGCTGAAGACGGACAACTGCTCCCTGTAACAGTTGTAGAGGCTGCTCCTAACGTTGTTCTTCAAAAGAAAACAGTGGAGACGGACGGATACGAAGCTGTTCAAATTGGTTTTGAAGACAAGCGCGAAAAGCTAGCCAACAAACCTGAAAAAGGGCACGTTGCCAAAGCGGAAACTGCACCTAAGCGCTTCGTACGTGAGTTGAAAAACGTAAATCTAGATGAATATGAAGTTGGTCAAGAGGTCAAAGTTGATATTTTCGCAGATGGCGATGTAGTGGATGTAACAGGAATTTCTAAAGGGAAAGGTTTCCAAGGTGTTATTAAACGCCACGGCCAAGGCCGCGGACCAATGTCCCACGGTTCCCACTTCCACCGTAGCCCTGGATCAATGGGTGCTGTTGACCCAGCTCGTGTATTCAAACAAAAGAAATTGCCTGGACAAATGGGCGGACAGAAAATTACTGTTCAAAACCTTCAAATTGTCAAGGTTGATGCAGAACGCAATCTTCTTTTGATCAAAGGAAATGTTCCTGGACCGAAAAAAGCATTGCTTGAAATCAAAACTGGAATCAAAGTTAAATAAATAATTTCGTAAGGAAAGGAGGAAATGAAATGCCAAAAGTAGCCGTATATAATCAAGAAGGTTCTAAAGTTGGAGAGTTGGATCTCAACGAATCTATTTTTGGGATCGAGCCAAACAACCATGTTTTGTTTGAAGCGATTGTTATGCAACAAGCTTCATTAAGACAAGGTACATCTAAAGTGAAAACACGTTCAGAAGTGCGCGGCGGCGGACGCAAGCCATGGCGTCAAAAAGGAACAGGCAGAGCACGCCAAGGATCTATCCGCTCACCACAATGGCGCGGTGGTGGAACAGTATTCGGACCAGTTCCACGCAGCTACAGCTACAAGCTTCCTAAGAAAGTACGCCGTCTGGCCATCAAATCAGCGCTATCTGCAAAAGTACAGGAGGAAAGCATCCTTGTAGTAGAGGCATTAACTTTCGATGCTCCTAAAACAAAGGAATTTGCTAAGGTTTTGAAAAACCTTCCGGTCGGCAAAAAAGCGTTGGTTGTTACTGATGTTCAAGAAGACAATGTGGCACTTTCCGCAAGAAACATTCCAGGAGTTACTGTGATCGATGCAAACAGCATCAACGTACTTGACGTTGTTGGACATGAGACATTGATCCTGACGAAAGCCGCAGTTGAAAAAGTCGAGGAGGTGCTTGGGTAATGGATGCACGTGACGTTATAAAGCGCCCCGTAATCACAGAGCGTTCCATGGACATGACAGCTGACAAAAAGTATACTTTCGAAGTTGACGTCAGAGCCAACAAAACACAGGTTAAAGACGCAGTCGAAAGTATCTTTGATGTAAAAGTCGCAAAAGTCAATGTCATGAACTACAAAGGGAAATTTAAACGTATGGGCCGTTTTGCAGGCTATACAAACAAACGCCGCAAAGCAGTGGTCACTTTGACTGAAGACAGTAAAGAAATCGAGTTCTTTGAAGTTTAATCTTTAATCTTTTAATAAAAGTAGAGGAGGGAAAAAAATGGCGATCAAAAAATATAAACCTACCTCCAACGGTCGACGCAACATGACTAGCTTGGATTTTTCCGAGATTACTACTGATAAACCGGAAAAAACATTGCTTGCGCCTCTTAACAGAAAAGGCGGCCGTAACAGCCAAGGTAGGACTACAGTTCGTCATCGCGGAGGCGGTCATAAACGCCAATATCGTATCATCGACTTCAAACGCAACAAAGATGGTATACCCGGACGCGTTGCTACTATCGAATACGATCCGAACCGTTCCGCAAACATTGCTTTGATCCACTATAATGATGGTGAAAAGCGTTATATTCTAGCTCCAAAAAACCTTCAAGTAGGCATGGAAATCATGTCTGGTCCTGAAGCTGACATCAAAGTAGGAAATGCTCTTCCGCTTTCTTCCATTCCGGTTGGTACAGTTGTACACAACATCGAGTTGAAACCTGGTAAAGGTGGCCAACTTATCCGTTCCGCTGGAACTTCAGCTCAGGTTCTTGGTAAAGAAGGTACAAAATATGTGCTTGTCCGTTTGAACTCAGGTGAAGTGCGCATGATCCTTGCTACTTGCCGTGCAACAGTCGGTGAAGTGGGTAATGAGCAGCATGAGCTTGTAACAATCGGTAAAGCAGGTCGTTCACGCTGGTTGGGCAGACGTCCTCACGTTCGCGGTTCCGTTAAGAACCCTAACGACCATCCACATGGTGGAGGGGAAGGAAGATCACCAATCGGTCGCAAGTCTCCTGTTACTCCTTGGGGTAAACCAACTCTTGGTTACAAAACAAGGAAGAAAACAAACAAGTCGGATAAATTTATCGTCCGCCGCCGTAAAAAATAACGAGGTTGTCCTACGGTTCTTTTATCGGACCGTAGCGCAATCACGAAGGGAGGTACTAGCATGGGTCGTAGCCTAAAAAAAGGACCTTTTGTAGATGAGCATTTGATGAAAAAAGTTGAGAACTTAAATGAATCTGACAAGAAACAAGTGATCAAAACTTGGTCTCGCCGTTCCACAATTTTCCCGGTGTTTGTCGGACATACAATCGCAGTCTATGATGGACGCAAGCATGTTCCAGTTTACATCAGTGAAGATATGGTTGGCCACAAGCTCGGTGAATTTGCGCCAACTCGTACTTATAGAGGTCATGCCGCAGATGACAAAAAAACAAGACGCTAATGAGAGGAGGGCATCCTAATGCAAGCAAAAGCTGTTGCTAGAACAGTTAGAATTGCTCCTCGTAAAGCACGCCTGGTCGTCGATCTTATTCGAGGAAAGCAAGTAGGCGAAGCAATTGCCATCTTGAAGCATACTCCAAAAGCAGCTTCTCCGGTTGTAGAAAAGCTTTTGAAGTCTGCTGTAGCAAATGCAGAGCATAACTATGACATGGACGTAAACAACCTTTTAGTATCGAAAGTATATGTTGATGAAGGTCCGACAATGAAACGTTTTAGACCACGTGCTCAAGGTAGAGCTAGCCAAATCAACAAACGAACAAGCCACATTACAATTGTGGTATCAGAACAGAAGGAGGGGTAGTTCGTGGGTCAAAAAGTAAACCCTATTGGAATGCGTATCGGCATTATTCGTGATTGGGAATCCAAGTGGTACGCAGACAAAGAATACGCAACTTTACTTCACGAAGATATAAAGGTGCGTGAATACATCGAAAATCGTCTCAAAGACGCTTCGGTTTCCAAAATTGAAATCGAACGTGCTGCAAACCGCATCAACATCACTGTCCACACAGCCAAGCCTGGAATGGTTATCGGTAAAGGTGGAAGTGAAGTAGAAGCCCTAAGAAAAGCATTAAACAAGCTTACAGGCAAACGAGTTCATATCAACATCGTTGAAATCAAAAAAGCTGATTTGGATGCGAAACTTGTTGCTGAAAACATCGCTCGTCAATTGGAAAGCCGGATCTCTTTCCGCCGTGCGCAAAAGCAGGCGATCCAGCGTACATTGCGTGCAGGTGCACAAGGTATCAAAACAATGGTTTCCGGCCGACTTGGCGGAGCTGATATCGCTCGTTCGGAACACTACAGCGAAGGAACTGTTCCACTTCACACACTTCGCGCAGATATCGACTATGCACATGCTGAAGCAGATACAACATACGGTAAGCTCGGCGTAAAAGTTTGGATTTACCGTGGAGAGGTCCTTCCAGAAAAGAAAAAGTCTGAGGAAGGAGGAAATTAATCATGTTAATGCCTAAAAGAGTGAAATACCGTCGTCCACATCGTGGAAACATGCGCGGTAAAGCAAAAGGCGGCACTGAAGTAGCATTCGGTGAATACGGTCTTCAAGCTCTTGAAGCTTCTTGGATCACAAACCGCCAAATTGAAGCAGCAAGGATCGCCATGACACGTTATATGAAACGTGGCGGTAAAGTATGGATTAAAATTTTCCCTCATAAAGCTTATACAGCTAAACCTTTGGAAGTACGGATGGGTTCCGGTAAAGGGGCTCCTGAAGGCTGGGTAGCTGTAGTAAAACCCGGCAAGATCATGTTTGAAATTGCTGGTGTATCTGAAGAGGTGGCTCGTGAAGCACTTCGTCTTGCATCCCACAAACTTCCAGTAAAATGTAAGTTTGTTAAACGAGAAGAAATTGGTGGTGAACGAAATGAAGGCTAAAGAAATCCGTGATTTGACCACTGCCGAAGTTGAACAGAATATCAAGTCTTTAAAGGAAGAGTTATTTAACCTTCGCTTCCAGCTAGCTACAGGGCAATTGGAAAATACCGCCCGCATCCGAGAGGTCCGCAAAGGGATCGCCCGCATGAAAACGATCATTCGTGAAAGAGAGATCGGCATAACCAATCGATAGGTGAAAGGAGGTTGCGGATATGGCTGAACGCAATCAGCGTAAAGTGTACACAGGTCGTGTTGTCTCCGATAAAATGGATAAAACCGTTACAGTAATGGTTGAAACATATAAAAAACACAGCTTGTATGGGAAACGTGTAAAGTATTCCAAGAAATTCAAAGCTCATGATGAGCAAAACGAAGCTAAAGTTGGGGACATTGTCCGTATTATGGAAACTCGCCCTCTATCGGCTACAAAACGTTTCCGTCTTGTAGAGGTAGTAGAAAAAGCGGTTATCATTTAATATTGTTTCGGATAGTTGAATCCGAAGGGAGGTAAAACAAATGATCCAACAAGAATCCCGTTTGAAAGTAGCTGACAACTCCGGCGCACGTGAAGTGTTGACAATCAAGGTACTTGGTGGTTCTGGGCGCAAAACAGCAAACATCGGTGATGTCATTGTGTGTACGGTGAAAAATGCAACACCAGGTGGCGTTGTCAAAAAAGGTGATGTTGTCAAAGCTGTTATCGTCCGCTCCAAAACAGGTGCACGCCGTCCGGATGGTTCCTACATCAAATTTGATGAAAATGCATGCGTCATTATCCGTGACGATCAGGCTCCAAGAGGAACCCGGATTTTCGGACCAGTGGCCCGCGAGCTCCGCGATAAAAACTTCATGAAAATTGTTTCTCTGGCTCCAGAGGTTCTTTAATATAAATCCATGATTCGGTCACTCAAGGAGGTGCGATTCAAATGCACGTTAAAACAGGCGACAAAGTGATGGTCCTTTCCGGCAAGGATAAAGGGAAAACAGGCACAGTGCTTGCGGCATTCCCTAAAAAAGAACGTGTACTTGTCGAAGGGGTTAACATTGTGAAGAAACATGCGAAACCTTCCCAAGAAAATCCGCAAGGCGGAATTTTTGACAAAGAAGCAGCCATACATGTTTCAAACGTAATGGTCATCGATCCAAAAACAAATGAGCCAACAAGAATCGGTTACAAAAAAGTAACGATTAAAGGCAAAGATGGTGTAGAAAAGGTCAAAAGTGTCCGGGTATCCAAAAAATCCGGTGAAGTTTTAGACAAAGACGTAAAAGACAAGATTATTAGCCAGTAAGCAGAAGAAGGGAGGTACACAAAATGAACCGCCTAAAGGAAAAATATCAAAAAGAAATCACTCCTGCTCTTATGAGCAAGTTTAATTATAAATCTGTCATGCAAGTACCAAAAATTGAAAAGATCGTAATTAACATGGGCGTCGGCGACGCTGTCCAAAATGCTAAAGCACTTGATAATGCAGTGGAAGAACTTTCTTTGATCACAGGTCAAAAACCGGTTGTGACAAGAGCGAAAAAATCCATTGCGGGATTCCGTCTTCGTGAAGGAATGCCGATCGGCGCAAAAGTGACACTTCGCGGCGAGCGCATGTATGAGTTCTTTGACAAATTGGTTTCTGTATCATTGCCACGTGTACGTGACTTCCGTGGAATTTCCAAGAAGGCATTTGACGGACGCGGCAACTATACACTCGGAATCAAAGAGCAGCTCATTTTCCCAGAAATTGATTACGATAAAGTAAACAAAGTTCGCGGAATGGACATCGTCATCGTAACGACAGCAAACACAGACGAAGAAGCGCGCGAACTATTAACTGGATTTGGAATGCCATTTCAAAAGTAATCGTAAAAGGGAGGCGAAATAGTGGCTAAGAAATCAATGGTAGTCAAGCAGAAACGTACGCCTAAGTATAAAGTTCAGGAATACACACGCTGCGAACGTTGCGGTCGTCCGCATTCAGTTCTTCGCAAATTTAAATTATGCCGTATCTGTTTCCGTGAATTAGCCTACAAAGGCCAAATTCCAGGCGTTAAAAAAGCCAGCTGGTAAGCCCGATATTGGGAAGGAGGTAAATATTAATGGTTATGACTGATCCAATTGCAGACTTGCTTACAAGAATTCGAAACGCGAACATGGTCCGCCACGAGAAATTGGAAATTCCAGCTTCTAAAATAAAGAGGGACATTGCTGAAATCCTTAAAAAAGAAGGTTTCATCCGCGATGTAGAATTTATCGAAGATAACAAGCAAGGTATCATCCGCATTTTTCTTAAATATGGAGCGAATAACGAGCGCGTTATTACCGGATTAAAGCGTATCAGCAAACCCGGTCTGCGTGTTTACGCGAAAGCCAATGAAGTTCCAAAAGTATTGAACGGTCTTGGAATTGCGCTTGTATCAACTTCTCAGGGAGTACTTTCTGATAAGGAAGCAAGAGCTAAACAAGTCGGCGGCGAAGTACTCGCATACGTTTGGTAATATAGCAGAAAGAACGGAGGTGCAACACATGTCCCGTATAGGCAAGAAACCAATTGAAATCCCTTCTGGCGTAACAGTGACTCAAGACGGAAATAAAGTGACTGTCAAAGGGCCAAAAGGTGAACTGAGCAACACATTCAATTCAGATATCAATATCAGCATCGAAGACAATGTCATCAACGTGACTCGTCCTTCAGATGCTAAAGAGCACCGCTCCCTACATGGAACAACTCGTTCCCTCATCGCAAACATGGTAGAAGGTGTCTCAAAAGGCTTTGAAAAATCACTTGAGCTTGTCGGTGTCGGTTACCGTGCGCAAAAACAAGGCAAGAAGCTTGTGTTGAACGTCGGCTATTCCCACCCTGTGGAGTTCGATCCGGAAGACGGTATTGAAATTGACGTACCATCCAACACAAAAGTGATCGTCAAAGGCTATAACAAAGAAAGAGTCGGAGCATTAGCTTCTGACATTCGCGCTGTACGTCCTCCTGAGCCATACAAAGGCAAAGGAATTCGCTACGAAGGTGAATATGTACGCCGCAAAGAAGGTAAAACAGGTAAATAAAGCCGCTAGGCATTGAAAGGAGTGACTCGCATGATTACAAAGCTTGATAAGAACAAGGTGCGCAAAAAAAGACACGCACGCGTCCGTACGAAAATCAGCGGAACAGAAGCGCGTCCACGTCTAAGCGTATACCGTTCTAATAAAAACATTTACGCTCAATTGATCGACGATGAAAATGGGGTAACATTAGCAAGTGCCTCCTCTCTTGACAAAGAGCTTAAAATCGAGTCTGCCGGCAATGCAGAGGCTGCCCAAAAAGTGGGAGAGCTCATCGCAAAGCGAGCAGCGGATAAGAAAATCAAATCAGTGGTATTTGACCGCGGCGGTTACTTATACCATGGACGTGTAAAAGCATTAGCTGATGCAGCACGTGAAAATGGACTGGAATTTTAATAAAAGGAGGGACGGACTACATGCGTCAAATTGATGCGAACAAACTTGAACTGGAAGAACGCGTAGTTACAGTAAACCGTGTGGCAAAAGTTGTGAAAGGTGGACGACGCTTCCGCTTTACTGCATTGGTTGTAGTAGGTGATAGGAACGGTCATGTCGGTTTCGGTACCGGAAAAGCACAAGAAGTTCCTGAAGCTATCCGCAAAGCCATTGAAGATGCTAAAAAGAACATGGTTGAAGTACCTTTAGTCGACTCAACTATTCCACATGAAATCATCGGCCGTTACGGTGGTGGGCAAGTATTGCTTAAGCCGGCCAGTGCGGGTACCGGAGTTATTGCAGGAGGACCTGTCCGTGCGGTGCTTGAGCTTGCTGGTGTAGCAGACATCACATCAAAATCCCTTGGATCCAGCACACCGATTAACATGGTTCGTGCAACAGTTGAAGGTATTAAAAACTTGAAACGTGCTGAAGATGTAGCGAAACTTCGCAATAAAACAGTAGAAGAATTGTTAGGTTAAGGAGGGGAAGATTATGGCACAAAAATTAGCAGTCACCCTCAAACGTAGCTTGATTGGACGGACACAAGATCAGCGTGATACTGTAAAAGCACTTGGGTTGCGCAAGCTTCACCAGACAGTCGAACACGATGATAATCCGGCTATTCGGGGAATGATCAACAAAGTTTCCCATCTTGTAGAAGTAAAAGAGCAATAATCATCAAAGAATGAAGGAGGTGCGCAAAATGAAACTTCATGAATTAAAACCTGCTAAAGGGGCTCGCAAAGAGCGCAACCGTGTAGGACGCGGCATTGGTTCAGGCAACGGCAAAACTGCCGGCAGAGGACATAAAGGGCAAAATGCCCGCTCAGGCGGCGGCGTGCGCCTTGGATTCGAAGGTGGCCAAACGCCTTTATTCCAACGTTTGCCTAAGCGCGGTTTCACAAACATTAATCGCAAAGAGTATGCGGTCGTTAACTTGGACGCATTGAACCGCTTTGAAGACGGAACTGAAGTGACTCCTGAACTTTTGATTGAAACTGGAGTTGTTCGGAATGAAAAGTCCGGCATCAAAATTCTTGCGAAAGGTAACATCGAGAAGAAGCTGACAGTAAAAGCGAACAAATTCTCGTCTGCTGCAAAAGAAGCCATTGAAGCTGCCGGCGGTTCAACTGAGGTGGTTTAATGTTTCAAACGATCTCCAACCTTATGCGTGTGCGGGATATAAGGAGAAAAATCATTTTTACCTTATTGATGCTGATCGTCTTTCGGGTCGGTGCTTTCATTCCGGTTCCGAACGTTGATGCAAACGTACTGAAAATGCAAGACCAAGCCAGTTTGTTTGGCTTTATGAATATTTTTGGCGGCGGTGCCCTGCAAAATTTCTCTATTTTTGCGATGGGTATCATGCCGTATATTACGGCATCCATTATCGTCCAACTGTTGCAAATGGATGTCGTGCCAAAATTCACTGAATGGTCCAAGCAAGGTGAAGTGGGAAGGCGTAAACTGGCACAGTTTACCCGCTACTTCACAATTGTTCTTGCTTTCATCCAAGCGTTAGGCATGTCTTTCGGGTTCAATCGGATGACACAGCTTCAGTTGATCAAAGATCCCGGAATCACCACGTATATCACCATTGCCATCGTTTTGACTGCTGGGACAGCGTTTTTGATGTGGCTGGGCGAGCAAATCACATCACATGGCGCAGGGAACGGCATTTCCATCATCATCTTTGCTGGGATTGTTGCTGGAATTCCAAATGCTGTGAACCAGATTTATGCTCAGCAGTTTGAAGGTGCAGGAGACCAATTATTTATACGAATTGTCGTCATGCTGCTCATCCTGCTTGCTGTTATTGCCATCATTGTTGGCGTTGTATTTGTCCAGCAGGCATTGCGTAAAATTCCAATCCAATATGCAAAAAGAGTGGATGGACGCAGCCCTGTCGGAGGACAAAATACACATTTGCCTTTAAAGGTGAATGCCGCTGGAGTTATTCCAGTTATTTTCGCGAGCGCGTTTATTGTTACTCCACAAACGATTACGACATTCTTTGGTTCCAGTGAACTGGCAAGCACGATTCAATCGTTTTTTGACCATACGAAACCAGTCGGAATGATCATTTATGTTGCATTGATTATTGCCTTTACTTATTTTTACGCGTTTGTTCAGGTCAATCCTGAGCAGGTTGCTGAAAATCTGAAGAAGCAGGGCGGTTATATACCGGGAATACGACCGGGCAAAAACACTCAGGAGTACATGACACGTGTTTTGTACAGACTGACTTTTGTCGGTGCAATTTTTCTGGCACTCATATCAATCTTGCCGGTATTTTTTATCAAATTCGCAGGATTGCCTCAGGCTGCCCAAATTGGTGGAACAGGATTGTTAATTGTTGTCGGTGTTGCGCTGGAGACGATGAAACAACTGGAGGCTCAATTAGTCAAGCGCCACTATAAAGGCTTCATTAAATAACAGACGGGTCAGTCTACCCGAATGATAGCAAGGGGCGGTATGAATGAATTTAGTATTGATGGGACTTCCTGGAGCGGGCAAAGGTACACAAGCCGAAAAGATTGTGGAAAAATACAGCATCCCGCACATTTCTACAGGAGATATGTTCCGAGCTGCGATGAGCGAAGGTACGGAGCTTGGCATGCAAGCCAAATCCTTTATGGATAAAGGCGAGCTTGTTCCGGATGAAGTGACAATCGGAATTGTTCGTGAACGCTTGAGCAAAGCGGATTGCGACAATGGATTCCTTTTGGACGGCTTCCCGAGAACAGTCCCGCAGGCCGAAGCTCTTGAAAACATCCTCTCAGAGCTTGGAAGAAAAATTGACTATGTGATCAATATTCAAGTAGACCAAGAAATTCTGATGGAAAGACTGACAGGGCGTCGTATTTGTAAAAGCTGCGGTGCCACTTATCATCTAGTCTTTAACCCGCCTGCCGAAACAGGCACATGTGATCGTTGCGGCGGAGGGCTGTATCAACGTCCTGATGATAATGAAGAAACAGTTCAGAACAGACTTGAAGTAAATGTGAAACAGACACAGCCACTCCTCGATTTTTATCAGGATAAAGGCTATTTGAAAAACATCAATGGGCAGCAGCACATTGATCAGGTCTTCTCTGATATCGATTCACTTCTAAGGGATTTGAAATAATGATTATTTGCAAAACACCTCGAGAGATAGAAATTATGAGAGAAGCGGGAAGAATTGTTGCGCTGACTCATCAAGAGCTGGTAAAGCATATTCAGCCGGAGATCACAACAAGAGAAATCGATTCGATTGCTGAAAAGTTCATTAAAAAGCATGATGCCTATCCATCCTTCCTTGGGTATAACGGTTTTAAAGGAAGTGTCTGTGCGTCTGTGAACGAAGAACTTGTTCACGGTATACCAGGTGACCGTGTCCTGAAGGACGGCGATATCATCACATTGGACATCGGAGCCGAATACAACGGCTATCACGGTGATTCCGCGTGGACTTATGCAGTCGGCAAGATCGATGACGACACACAGAGATTGCTTGATGTTACAGAGGAATCCCTCTATAAAGGCTTGGAAGAAGCGAAGCCGGGCGCTCGTCTTTCGAACATTTCCCATGCGGTTCAAACGTATGTGGAAGCCAATGGATTTTCCATTGTCCGTGAGTATGTAGGGCATGGTATTGGTCAAGGCTTGCATGAGGATCCGCAAATCCCAAACTATGGACATCCGAATAAAGGACCTCGTTTACGACCTGGCATGGTGCTTGCCATTGAACCAATGGTAAATGCTGGCAGCCGCTATGTAAAAACGTTGGCGGACAATTGGACGGTCGTGACGGTTGACGGCAAAATGTGTGCACATTTTGAACACACGATAGCCATTACAGATACGGGTTTTGAGATATTAACAAGATTGTGAGCGCAGGTGATCGGGTTGAAAGAGTCTGATTCGAGCCCTGAGATAGGTCAAATTGTTTCTATCAATAAAGGGCGGGATACCGGGCAGTTCGCGATTGTTATTCAACTCATTGATGAACGGTTTGTTTTTATTGCGGATGGCGACAAACGAAAATTTGATCGCCCCAAAAAGAAAAACATCCAACACCTTCAATGTTATGACTATATTTCTCCGGAGGTGCGCAGCAGTTTGCTGGATACCGGCAAAGTCACTAACGGGAAGTTGCGATGGGCTCTTGGAAAATTCATGGAAGATGTTTTGGAAGCTTTAGAGAAGGGAGACGAGTATGATGGCGAAGGAAGATGTAATTGAAGTTGAAGGCAAGGTAGTTGATACTTTGCCAAATGCCATGTTTAAGGTAGAATTAGAAAATGGTCATACGGTACTTGCACATGTATCAGGGAAGATCCGCATGCATTTCATTCGAATTTTGCCTGGTGATAGAGTAACCGTGGAACTTTCTCCGTACGATTTAACCAGAGGAAGAATCACTTACCGTTTTAAATAAGTGTGCACTTCAGGCTCTTAAGGAGGTTTTTAAAAAATGAAAGTACGGCCATCAGTGAAGCCGATCTGCGAGAAGTGCAAAATCATCCGTAGAAAAGGCAAAGTCATGGTGATCTGTGAAAACCCTAAGCATAAACAAAAACAAGGATAATGAAGGAGGTGCTAATCCATGGCACGTATTGCTGGTGTAGATATTCCACGTGAAAAACGCGTAATAATTGCTTTGACATACATTTATGGAATCGGTCAAAACACGGCTTCTAAAATTCTTGCAGAAGCAGGTGTTTCCGAAGATACACGCGTACGCGACTTGACTGACGACGAACTTGATAAAATCCGCGGAATCATTGACACATTGAAAGTTGAAGGTGACCTTCGCCGTGAAGTGTCTTTGAACGTCAAACGCTTGATGGAAATTGGTTCTTATCGTGGTCTTCGCCACCGCCGCGGACTTCCTGTACGTGGACAAAACACAAAGAACAATGCTCGTACACGTAAAGGACCACGTAAAACTGTAGCAGGTAAGAAAAAATAATAAGTAAAGGAGGTTTTTAATCAATGGCACGCAGAACTAACACTCGTAAACGTCGTGTGAAAAAGAATATTGAAAGTGGGATTGCGCACATCCGCTCCACTTTTAACAATACAATTGTAACAATCACTGATTCTCAAGGTAACGCAGTATCCTGGTCTTCTGCCGGAGCGCTTGGATTCAAAGGATCCCGTAAATCCACTCCATATGCTGCACAAATGGCTGCTGAAACAGCTGCAAAAGCATCCATGGAGCATGGAATGAGAACTCTTGAAGTAACCGTAAAAGGACCTGGCGCAGGACGTGAAGCTGCCATTCGTGCACTTCAAGCTGCCGGACTTGAGGTAACAGCCATCAGGGACGTAACTCCTGTTCCTCATAACGGATGCCGTCCACCAAAACGTCGTCGTGTATAATGAATTTGTATAAATTCTGTATTACCTGTCTATAATGGGGTAATATATGAATTTATCGTGAAAATTCGATTTTTCCTCACCAGTTGTTGCAAAGATGAAATGTAACATGGGGAATTTCGGGCAGTATTTATTGAAATAGTGGCCGGAGTTTCGACGTTTTGAAGGAGGG
>NZ_KB894709.1 GCF_000374565.1 Siminovitchia fordii DSM 16014 = CIP 108821
TCGAGAACGAAAGACTAACTTCTTTCGACTCTCCTTTATCTCACTCGTTTCAGTCCACCACATACGTCGATGGACAGGCGCTTACGCTTTTCTTATGTCCAGCTACGGGCGGCAGGGGCTCGAGGTCGCTTCGGTCAATCCAATGAAGCCAAAGAACGACTTCACAGGATTGCCCTCCAGCGCTTGTCGCCCCTAAGCAGCCACCCTACGCTTTTCTAATCACATTTCCAATTTAAAAGGATCTGCCCCGCCGGCTCGTTTTACGGAGTTCATTCTAAGCAATAGCACAATTATGCCGATAATCATCCAAGAAAATCCTACCGTAATTCCGATAGCATCCATTCCGAAAAGAATATTCAAGCAGACAAACACCCCTAATGCGGGGAATAACAAGTGTAGCAAAATATACTTTCCTGAACGTTCCTTTCTTTTAATAAAGAATTCCAAAAATACGGAGATATTAACGGAAGTAAATCCAATTAATGCTCCAAAGACCATAATCGAAAAAATGAGTGACAATGAAAGTAATAGCGCTCCTAAATATCCGGTTATAGCCAAAATAATGATGCTGGCATATGGGCTTTTATGTTTCGGATGAAGTTTAGCAAAGATTGATGGAAGCACCCTGTCGCGCCCCATGCCAAACAGAATTCTTGATCCAGAGGATTGCCCAGCTAATCCTGTAGCAATCCCAGTTAAAGCGATGATAACAGTACAAATAGTAGCTAATCCACTGCCGCCGACTGCTGTGGCAATCTCAAAAAAGGCTGTATCGGGAGATTGGAAGGAATTGAAATCCGGAGCAACCAAGGTCGCAAAATAAACTTGCATAATATAGAAAAGGGAAGCAAACAACAAAGCAATCACCGCTGCTCTACCCACTATATTCCCGGATTCCCTAGAATCTTCCGCCATTGTCGTTACCGCATCAAATCCCAGGTACGATAAAACAGCAATGGAAGCCCCCGCTATTAAAGCGTCCATTGAAAATGTGCCGGCATTAAAGATTCCGGTGATTGAAAAGAGACTTCCAAACCCATCAGAGCGCACAAGGCTTGACATCGCAAAGATAATAAAAATGACTAGACTAAACAGCATAGCAGCAGTCATGGCCATATTTACACGAGCTGTAATTTTAGTTCCGTAATAATTGAAAAGAGTGATCGGAACAAAAAAGACGAGCAGCATCATCCAATATGGAATGTTCGGAAAAAGCTCTAAAGAAAATAATGCACTCAGCTTTGTCAATAAAATAGGCATCATTAAGTAGTCCAGTAGAATGGTCCAGCCTGCAACAAACCCAACAGCCGGGTGAATCGCACGTGCCGTATAACTATACGTTGAACCAGCGGCAGGGAAAGCACTCGCCATTTTCCCGTAACTAGCGGCCGTGAAAATCATGGCAACAAGGGCAACGAGATAAGATAACACGGCATGGCCTTGTGAGATCAACGATAATTCTCCAAATAATGTCTGTGCTGATACCGGAGCCATGAAAACAAGTCCAAAGACGACCAAATCTCTTGTTTTAAATACTTTCTTCAATTCGTCGGTTCCGGTATTCGTATCAGCAGGTTGTAAAACCGCTTCGGAGGTCCTGCTAGCTTCCACACTAACACTCCTTTCTTAATTCATTTCTCTATTTTTCTCTGTATTACACCTAGAATGAAACCGATTTCATTAAATTGATTGAGGTAAATACCTTTCCAATCAATAGAAGAGAGACCACCCCAAAGGTCTACTTCCAACTTTTCAATTTTGGGGCAGTCCTTTGATCAATGGCTTAAAGAACTTTTTGCTCGAACTCGTTAATGGAATCCGATAAAATTTCGATGATTGTTTCAATATCTTGCTTTTGTGAGATTAACGGAGGTGCAATGGCCACTGCATTCATTCCTCCGAAGATAAGCGGTCTCAAAATCAGGTTGCGTTGCTTACAAGCGGCGACAACTGTTGGCGCTGCAAACAATTCAGGTGCAAAGCCTTCCCCTCTATCGCGGTCTTTGAACAGTTCAATTCCTGCCATCAGACCCATTCCTCTGGCTTTTGCAGTAATTTTGTGATTTTCCTCCAAATACTTCAGGCCTTTTAACAGTTCCTCACCCATTTCACGGGCATTCTCAACAAGCCCTTCTTTTTCAACAATTTCAATATTTTTCAATGCCACTGCACAAGCTGTAGGATGTCCACTGTATGTGAATCCATGGAACATGGGTCCTTCAGACATATCTGCCAATTCATCCCTCAGCCTGCTTGACATCATTACCGCTCCTAGCTGGATGTAGCCGCTCGTAATCCCTTTAGCAACGCTCATCAGGTCAGGAACAACATCCCAGTGTTCAACCCCGAACATTTTTCCGGTTCTTCCGAATCCCGTGATCACTTCATCTGTAATCATGAAAATATCATGCTCATCACAAAGCTCGCGGACCGCTTTCAAATATCCTTCTGGTGGAATATTCACACCACCGACTCCCTGTATTGGCTCAAGAATGACGGCCGCAATATTTTCCGGACCTTCCTTCTCGATGATCCCCCTGATGCTTCTTTCGTAGTTGGGATGTAACTTGTCCCCTTTTTCGCATTCAGTTTGATGTGGTAATGCATGTAAGAAACCAGGGGCGATTTCTGTGATCATGTTTTTAAATTCCGGAACACCAGTGGCACTCGTTGTTCCCATCGTTACTCCGTGGTATCCATTTTCCAGGCCGATGATCAGTCTTTTTTCGGGCTGCCCTTTCAACTTCCAATAATGGCGAACGATTTTGATGGCTGTTTCGTTAGATTCCGATCCGCCGGATGTAAAGAAACTTACATCCAGGTCGCCTGGTGCGATGCTTGCCAGCTTTGTTGCCAAACGGATGACTACTTCATGAGATTGGTTGAAGAAAGAAGATCCATAAGAAAGCTTCATGATCTGTTCACTTGCCGTCTCAGCGAGCTCTTTTCTTCCATAACCGACATTGACATTCCATAAAGAAGATACCCCGTCAATATACTCATCGCCTTTTACATCGGTGATGCGAATACCTTTTCCAGATTCAAAAATGAGTTCAGGTCCTTCGACCTGCTGCTCTTTGATTGGAGTGGTCGGATGTAAAAAGTGTTTTTTATCCAGTTCTCTTAATTCTTTTACACTGTTTTCAGCTGCTGCAGATTTAGTCATTCGTAAATTCCTCCCTATCATTTCTTATATAAAAATTATCTATGGACAGATACGGCTTATGCGCCGTACCAATCAATAGCATCAGGATTCAAGTCAACCCAGACATGCTTTGTTTCCGTATACATATCCATCGCTTGGGTACCCAATTCGCGTCCGAACCCGCTCTGTTTTGTTCCCCCGAATGGAGCGGCACTATCCAAGAGACTGTACGTATTGATCCATACAGTTCCGGATTTGAGTCCTCTCGCCATCCGATGTCCGCGTTTGATGTTGTTCGTCCAGACGCCTGCAGCCAATCCGTAAATAGTATCATTCGCTTTCCTTAAGGCATCCTCCTCATCCTTGAATCGGATGACGGAAGCGACTGGGCCGAAAATCTCTTCCTGTGCAATTCTCATTTCATTGGATACGTTTTCCAAAATGGTCGGAGAATAGAAATATCCATTTTCTGAAGCAAGTCTCTCTCCTCCTGTCAGCAAGTTGGCTCCTTCATCCAATCCCGCTGCCACATAATTTTCTATTCTTTCAAGCTGTGTTTGTGAAATTTGTGGTCCCATCTGTGTGGCCATATCCAATTGGTTGCCGACCTTAATCGATTTTGCCTGTTTGACAAATGCATCCATAAAATCATCGTAAATGGAATCCTGGACAAATATACGGGAACCAGCCGCACAAACCTGTCCCTGGGCAAAGTAAATGCCGAACGCAGCCATTTTCACTGCATTTGCAAGATTGGCATCTTCAAAAATAATATTCGGTGACTTCCCTCCAAGCTCAAGTGATAACGGTTTCAAATTCTCGCTGGCGGCCTGCATGATGAATCTTCCAGTTGAAGTTGATCCCGTAAAGGCAATTTTGTCTATGCCGGGGTGTGACACCAATGCGCTTCCTGCTTCTTTCCCAAATCCAGGAATAACGTTTATGACTCCATCCGGAAGACCGACTTCCTGGAAGATTTTCATTAATTCAAGCAAGCTTGAAGGTGTCTGTTCCGCCGGCTTAAGAACAATTGTATTTCCGGCCGCCAGAGCAGGCGCGATTTTCCACATGGCAAGCATCAATGGGAAATTCCAAGGTACAACTGCTCCTATCACACCAAGCGGTTCACGGATCGTGTAGTTCAACCTATCAGGCGGCGAAGCCAGTGTTTCCCCTTGAACTTTGTTGGCAAGCCCTGCGTAAAATTCAAGCACATCAATGGTTGCCGGCATAGCGATGAATTGAGTCTCTTTTATCGTCAAACCGCATTCTTTTGACTCTACCTCAGCAAGGAATTCAATTTTTTCCCTCATTTTAAGGGCAGCCAGGAACAAAAGCCTTCCTCTTTCACCCGGCGGCATGTTTTTCCATTTATCGGATTCAAATGCCTTTCTTGCCGCTTGGACTGCACGGTCCACATCTTCCTTCCCAGCTTCTGCAACGACAGCATTCACTTCTCCTGTCCCAGGATTAAATGTTTCAAATGTTCTTCCTGAAACAGCATCTGTCCACTTACCATCAATGAATAATTTGTATTCCTTAGTCATCGTCAATCTCCCTTCAAAGTCATATTGAATATTATGAGGATTTAACTTAAACTAAATGATAGACCAAAAGACTTACTGGAAACTTACAAACTTTCTTACTTTTTAAAAGATAGATTATGATATACATTTTGGATTGGCGGAAACGGTGAACGTCCAAAAAAGACAGCGGTTACATATCTTCACTGCGGATGTACGTTTTATAATGAGGGGGAGATAATCATGAATATTGAGGAAAATAAGCTGCAAATGCCTAATTACTCTCCATCTTTGAAAAGAAAGCGATTATTCAATGAGCTGGATCAATATGAAACTGTTTCATTGCTCCTTGTTACGGGTGACAGTGGCTATGGAAAAACAATGCTGATTTCCAGCTACATCCGTGAAAAAAACATTCCGGCAGTCTGGTATCAGTTGGGAAGTTCGGACCGCTACGCCCATATATTTCTCAGCTATGTCAAAACAGGTATATACCGTCAACTTGGGATAGACCACTCACCTCAAATTATAGAAGCTGAAGATGCGGATGCAGAGCTGGCCAATGTCATTTCTTTATTGGCGGACAGAAACCAGCCGCTGCTGCTGGTCTTTGACGACTACCAGCTTGTAGATCCAAGCCCCGAAATAGAGCCGATCATCAATGGATTGATCAACTCCTCTCCGGCAGTAACAGTCATCATTATCAGCAGGGGTCTCCCTCGCTTACCGATAACCAAGCTAAAAGTGGAACGGAAATATAAAGAACTTACAACTGCCGATCTGGCCTTCACCCTTGATGAAACATGCCAATTTTTCAATGAAATGAATCAAATGAATCTTGAAGATCAGGAAGTACAGTTCATTTTCGAAAGGACTGAAGGCTGGATTGCAAGCTATCAGCTCATTCTTGGTGTCATAGCCAAAATGAACGGCAAGGAGCGCTTATTGCTGTGGTCCACTTTTCCTTATGTTCAGGACATATATGACTATTTATCCGTGGAAGTTCTGCAGGCACAGCCTGAAGAAATCAAAGATTTTTTATATAAAACGAGCATCCTGTCTGAACTTGATCCAGTAGTAATCGATGAATTTCTTGGCATCGATCATTCTGAAAAAATATTAAACCGTCTCCTAACCCAGCATTTATTTGTATATCGGGACCAACAGGGAATAATCCGCTATCATCGATTGTTTAGACAATATTTGTATCAAAACTATAAAGGTAATATAAAAAATGATTATATGAAGGAACATTTGAGGCTTGCAGGCATTTACGAAAAACGCTATCAATTGATCAACGCCTTTGCTCATTACACTATTGGCAAGGATTATTTAATGGCAGCGAGAATTATGGGGTTGATCAGGGATTTGTATAATCCGGTGGAATCCATGCTTTTCTTGGATGGCTGGCTTGAAGAGATATCCGCGGGTGACTCATTTGCCATTAATACGTTGTTTCTGATTCGATGCGTACCGCTTGCCACATTAAAAGAGTTAACCACCCTATTTGAGGAAAACATTTCTCTTTTAAAGAAAAAGAAGAACGAACTTTGGCTTTGCAACCTGCAGCACCGTCTTGCCACCATTTATCTTATGCGTGGGGATATTGTACAAGCCAAGCAGCTTTTCAGCGATTCACTAAAGGGATCCGAACAATTTCATGATCACCCTATGAGTGCTTTGAATCTAATATTAATGGCTGAGATTTACAGATATCTAGGGAATTACGAAAAAGCGATTGAACTTGTAAGGAAGGCCGTTTTCATTTCCGACAAATACAGAATCAGACATACTCAAATCCATGCGCTGGATACTCTCGCAACCATCTATCTTGATAAAGAGAAAGTGGATAAAGCTGCCCCTTACATTGAATTGGCCCTGAATTTAGCTAAAGAGCACGACAAATCAACCTTGATTTTCGTTTATACAACGATGGGAAGATTATACAGTGTGAAAAACGACAGCGCCAAGGCCATTGAATGGGGAGAAAAAGCTGTCAGCCTTGCCGAAAGTTATAATAATGACTTTGATAACGGATGGTCCAAACATGAGCTTGGGAAAACCTATTTTAAAAGCCAAAAATATGAAAAAGCAAAGAGGTGTTTCGAACAAGCCTTTCATGCATTTTCCCTATTTACGCATTATCAGTGCATGGTTGGCATATCGATGTACCAAATATATAGTGTTATCGGTGATGGAGCTCATGCTGAAAAAGTGTACAAGGAAATAAAAAGCACTTGTGAAAAATATGATTTTTATTGGCTTTTGGATAGTTTGAAGCCAAAGAAAGCATCTAAAGATGCCAAAGAGCAAATGAAACCTCTCTCTATTCAAACGCTTGGAAGTTTTAAAGTGACCTATAAAAATAAGCCTATTATCATAAAACGCCAATCAAGTCTGCGCCTGTTACAATATTTTATTACACATAGAAATAAAAAAATAGAAAAGGACATGATCATTGACACTGTCTTTCCTGACGGCTCTCTCCACAATATCGAAAATCACTTCAACGTTTCTTTGTCCGTTCTGCGCAAGACATTGGAGCCCGATTTGAAGTCCGGTGTCCATTCCCGTTTCATTAAAAGGTTCGGCAACCAATATATTTTTGATACAACTGACATAGACTTGGATGTAGAAACGTTTCTGAACTTGACTAAAGAAGACTCTGATTGCGATATAAAAAAACTCGAAAAAGGCATTACGCTGTTTCAGGGGGATTTTTTTGAGGAATATCCTTACGAAGCAATGCTGGAAAATGAACGTGAACGAATAAGACATTTATTCGTAAAAACTAGCCAAATGCTTGCTCAGCATTATTTCCAGCAAAACAATTACCAAAAATGCTTTTTGCATTTTGAGAGGATTCTGGATAAGGATCCTTATCAGGAGGACATTTACTTTGACTATCTCGAAATGCTATTAAAGAAGAACCTTGTTACCAAAGCAAATAAAGTGGCAAATGACATGAAACAGTTTTTTGCGGATGAGATGGGCATATCCGTAAATGATCAAATTCAACATATATTTTCCAAATTCAGCGTGCAAATTCACGGGTAATCAATTATAAGCAGCGCCGGTTTCACCTATTGGGAGCCTGCGCTTTTTTTTGTTTCTTCACATTGTCTGAAATCGACAGTCTACAATATGTAAAATGTTCTATTTTTTCATTTTACACATCGTCTAAAGATTTAAAATATATTTCTTGAATTTTTTAATAAATATAGAATGAAGGACGGTGCTTGTTTAAATTTCAATACAAACGCTTACCACTCTAGGAAAGGAGAGAGAAAATGTTTAATTTACCGGCAGAAACCTTTTGGCTACTCGTTCCTTGGCCATTTATATGGCTGGCTCTTGCCTTTGGCATGTATTTAAAATTAAAAAGAGAAGATGACAAGGAAGAGATGAACGAATAGAAAAGTAATTCCAGGGGGCAAACCAGATGAAATCAGATATGATTGTCTTTATCATTTACCTGTTGGGCTTACTGGGGGTTGGACTTTATTTTTCCAGAAGAGCAGCAAAGTCAGTTGATGAGTATCTTCTTGGGGGAAGAAAGTTGGGTCCTGCTGTTACCGCATTGACGATGCAGAGTACCGCAATGAGCGGTTATATGTTTATGGGAGGACCTGCACTTGCATTCCAACAAGGATGGTATGCTTTATGGTACGCCATTGGTGATGCCGGCGGATCGATCGTCAATTTATCTGTTCTGGGCAAACGGATGCGGAGAATGTCTGAAATGCTTGGGGCATTGTCGCCGATTGAATATCTTGAGAAAAGATACGAAAGCCCTGCTGTCCGTGTTGTCAGTTCCATCATTTCAATTATTTTTCTGTTCGCCTATGTATTTGCCCAATTCATCGCATCTGGAAAAGCCTTGGCAACATTAACTGGGCTTTCTTACCAGACCGCTCTTATTCTCGGTGTCGGAGTCATCATCATCTATACGGTGACCGGAGGTTACCTGGCTGTCGCTTGGACAGACTTTATTCAAGGTATCATCATGGTTGTTGGGGTTGCCGCAATATTTTTCATCGCCCTTATACATGTAGGCGGATTATCCGCGTTAAACGAAAAATTGGCAACAATCGATATAACCTATCTCAGTATTTGGGGGAAAGATCTGGCTTATTACGGCCAATGGGGCGTTGTCCTTGGAGCTATATTAATTTATTCCATCGGCTATATGGGGTTGCCGCACGTGGTCGTACGCCATATGTCAATGAAAAATACAAAAACAGTAAAAGGTGCCATTTTGTGGTCTGCACTTTGGAACCAGATGTTTGTTTTCACACCGTATATTCTAGGCCTGATCGGCATCATTATGCTCCCGAATTTAACGGATCCTGAAATGGTCATCCCTACATTGGCGTATACATTTTTTCCTGGAATCTTTGCAGCCATTTTACTATCTGCTGTAATGGCTGCCATCATGTCCACATCAGACTCAATCCTAATGCAGGCAGGCACTATCCTTTCGAGGGATGTCTATCAAAGGTTCATCAATAGGAACGCCAGTCAGCCAAAAATGATCCTAATTTCAAGGCTTTGTATTTTATTCGCTGGAATCATTGGTGTCGTTGTTGCCATTTATGAACCTCCTTCTGTATTTACGCTTGTTGTATTTGCCTTCGGAGTTCTTGGCAACAGCTTTTTAGTACCTTACATTGCATCAGTATATTCAAGAAAGGCAAACCATGTCGGAGCGCTATGCGCCATGATCGGGGGCGGGGCCACAAATGTCATCTGGACATCCATGGAATTGGAAGGTTTGACGGCCATCCATCCGTTCCTGGCAGGTCTTTCCATTTCCATTTTGGGAATGGTGATCGGAAGCAGATTTGGCCGAAGACCTTCGGATCCGATACTGAAAACGTTTGAAAAGGCCAAAGGCATTAGGCAAATCCCACAAAAAATCGAAAAAAGTATCGCACGGGATCTAAGCCCTGAATCCAAAAACATTTCCAAATTCCTTTTAGAAAGAAATTTATTGAAGGAGTGAATAATGGTTACGGAAGTATTTACACTGGAAACCATTTTTTCTGAAGAGGAAACGGAGCAATCATTTCAAAGGATGCAACCGGATGTGGCTTTCACAGTCAGCCATTTAATTTACTATCCCTACCTTTTCCATGAGTATTCTTTTGAAAGAAAAAATCCATTCTCGCCTTTAAAAGGGAATGTCGCATGCACAGTAGACGCGATCTCCGGGATTGCCGCGCTTGTAGACAAAGCACCGTCGTTTATTAAGGCATCTGTTGATTCAAAACAGATTATTTCCCCTAAAGTGGATGAGGAGAAGGCAAAAATAATTGCTGAGGATTTCTTGTTCCAGACAATCTCAATGAAGATTAAAATTTTACTGACACCCAAGATGAGGTTGACAAAATACCTATTATTTCACCGCCCATACTTGATCCTGAATGCTGAACAAAAAAACAAAAAAGGATTTACCTTAATGGTCGATTCAGTTTCCGGAAAATATCACCCCTTATAAAGATAAAAGGGCCGCCTCACGTGTCAGACCAGGCGGCCCTTTCAGTAAATGTTGTTAAATTGGAAGAAAAAGCTCGAAGCGGTGAAATTTCGAACAGCGCAGAAACGAGCCAACGGGAAGGGATCCGCCGCTTATGTGACTAACTCTAAACAGTCATTTTTTATCACCATAGCATAATCCAAAAGGCATGCCTGGAATAAACCTTCCTTGCCCTTGTTTTCCAACATATTTTCCATCTTTCAAAACCATGTTTCCTCTTAGCAAAACCTGGTCGATCTTCCCGATCTGTTGAAAACCTTCATATATATTGAAGTCCACCCCGTGCAAACTTGTTTCATTTGATATGGTGGATGTATGGTCAGGGTCGTATATGACTATATCAGCATCAAGACCTATTCCGATATGACCTTTTCGATGATCCAATCCGTTGACCTTTGCTGGAGTCGTTGCAAAAAGGTCAACGAGTTTCTGTCTTGATATTCTTCCTTTTTCTACTCCGTATGTCCAAAGGATTGCCAAACGGTCTTGTACACCTGGACACCCGTTTGGAATATTTGTAAAGTCGTTAATCCCCATATGCTTCTGTTCTTTCCAGTTAAAGCCGCAATGGTCAGAGCTTACAGCATTCAGCCAACCCTTATCGACTGCCTCCCATAGTACCTCCTGATCCTCTTTTGTTCTTAATGGCGGGGAACAAACATATTTCGCACCTTCAAAATTTGGTTTGGCCAAATCCTCCTTGTCGAGGACGAGATATTGGGTGCAAGTTTCTGCATAGACGCCAATTCCGCCGTTATAAGCTTCTCTAATTGATTCCATAACCTTTCTCGCCGTTACATGAACAATATAAATTGGCGCTCCTGCCAAACTCGCCAAGTGAATGGCCCTTTGCGTGGCTTCCACTTCTGCTGTCACCGGCCTTGAAACCGCGTGGTAATACGGTTCTGTCTGGCCTTTTCCTAGGCACTCATTTTGCAGTACATCAATAACATCCGCATTTTCTGCATGAACCATGACAGTTACACCTGCATCCTTTGAAGCTTTCAACGCTTTAAAAATGGACTCGTCATTGCTATGAAAAGGAAGGCCTTTATATGCCATAAACAGCTTGACCGTGGAGATGCCTTTGTCCGGAAGGCTTTTAATCTCTTCAAACACTTTGTCTGAAGGATCGCAGATGACTCCATGGAACGAATAATCAGCCATCGCCTGTGGAGCTGCTTCAATCCGGTCATATTCCTCAATCGTTTCTGCAATCCCTTTCCCGGGTTCCTGATTGACGAATTCAATCACTGTCGTTGTTCCCCCGGCAATGGCAGCATTTGTCGTTTCAAATCCCCTTACTTTTTCTCCCTTATAATCAAATGAATAATGCACATGCTGGTCGACACCGCCAGGCAATACGAACTTGCCGGCTGCATCAATAACTTTTTCCGCCTTCATACTCAAATTTTCGCCAATGGCAGAAATCCTCTCTCCCTCTATATAAATGTCCGCCTTATATTCGTCCACTGCAGTTATAATCGTCCCATTTTTAATTAGAACACTCAATGTTAGCCCTCCACTTCATATCATTTTTTAAATGGTTCTATACAATAGTTCTGTTCCTAAAGAGATGTCTTCCTGTGCGGAGAATTCTTCAGGATTGTGGCTGATTCCGTCTTTGGATCGGACAAAAATCATTCCATAATCACAAATATAGGACATGATTAAGGAGTCATGAAACGGACCGCTCTTCAGTTCTGGAGGTTGCAGGCCCATTTTCCTGCTCTCATTCCTCATGATTTGCATGATATCTTTGGAGCAGAATCGCGGTTCACTGCGCGTATCTTCTATTAAGGTGTACGTCAACTGATGTTCTTCGGCTGTTTCTCCAATAATATCCCGCAGCTTTCTTTCTATTAAATCTCTCCGTTTTTCATCTATATCACGCAAATCGATTGTAAAACTGACTTTTTCAGGGATTATATTCCTGGAATCGGGAAACACCTGCAAACTCCCGACAGTCCCCACTGTAGGTGCATCTTTGTCCATGCTTGCCAATTCATTGACAGCTGTTATGATTTTTGCTGCTCCAACGAGGGCGTCTTGGCGTATCTGCATGGGGACCGATCCCGCGTGGCCAGCAAATCCCGTTAATTCCACTGTCAGCCATAATGGCCCGGATATCCCTGTCACAATTCCGATTGGTTCGTCCATTACCTCCAAAACCGTACCTTGTTCTATATGTAGTTCCAAAAAGGCATAAATATGTTCCGGGTCATATTCCGATTCTTTAAATCTGGAGGGGTCGCACCCGAAGGCGACCAAGGCTTCTCTTCTTGTCACTCCATTTTTGTCTGTTCTTTGCAGCTCACCTTCTTCCAATCTCCCAAAAAGCCCCCTGACACCAAACAAACCTTTATTGAAGCGGCTGCCTTCCTCATCCGCAAAGGCTATGACTTCAATAGTGCAATTTGGCTGCATGCCTTTATCCTTCAATGTTTGAATTGCTTCAAGAGCTCCTAAAACCCCAATGGTACCGTCATATCTGCCACCATACGGCTGGGAATCTATATGGGAACCGACCATGAGTATTTGAGCGTTTGGATCCTTGCCCTCAAGTCTGCCGATTAAATTTTCAAAATGATCGATCCTTGCAGTCAAGCCGGCTTCCTCCATCCAGCTTTTTACTTTTAATACGGCCAACTTATCCTCTTCTGAATGTGCAAGACGGCTTACACCTGTTTCACCAATTCTCCCAATTTTGGACAACTCGCGATTCTTTTTTCCAGCCTATTATGATTAATGTATAAAGGGTTCACTTTATCCCTCCATTTCGAATTCAGAAGAATGCATCACTTTTGACATCCTGTCTAGGAAATGATCCAAGAAACGGGATGCTTCCACTTCAGTGCACACATGTATTTTGGTTTCTCCCTCTTTGTTCCCGACAGTATTACCAACTTCTTCACCATCTGTTATTACACTTATGTTCATTAAACGAGTCCGAACGAAACTGGGATCGATCACTACACCAACTGCAAGCGGGTCATGTAAGGCACAGCCTCCTATTCCCGGATAAAAAGATTCATAGGCACCAATATAATGTTCAGTCATGTCCGCGAAAAAGTGGGCAGTTTTACTGTGAACATCCCTCCATTCATCCATCTTGGCCAATGGCAGCAAAGTCTCCATCGTAACGTCAAGGCCGACAAGAGTGACAGATAACCCCGAAGAGAAGACACAATCTGCAGCTTCAGGATCAGCAACAATATTTGCCTCTCCATAAGGTGTAACATTACCCGGAACATTAACAGCCCCGCCCATAATGACTACATTTTTGATAAGCGGTATAATTTCAGGAGCTTTATTTATAGCCCGTGCGACATTTGTCAGAGGTCCGACGGCTATGATCGTGATTTCATTAGGACGTTCTTTAACTTGCTTAATCATGAAATCCTCTGCCGATCCGCTGGCAGCACGCTTTAATGGTTCCGCTTTCAAAACATTGCCCAGACCGTCTTTCCCATGAACCAGCCTCGCCCATTGAGGTTTCATACCGCGCTTGAAAGTCTGGCTTACTCCTTCGTATACAGGAACGTCTTTTTCAACCATTTCCAGGACGGCAAGGGTATTTCGGGTTGCTTCTTGAACAGGCACATTTCCGAAGCAGGTTGTAAACCCCAGCAGCTCCAATTCCGGAGAGCTTAAGGCATATGCTATAGCGAGAGCATCATCAATTCCCGTATCGACATCAAAAATGACCGCCTTCAAATTCTTCACTCCTATCAGTTATCATTTGGATAAGTTCTTCAAGGCCTGGATGACCAGGTTCCAAAATTTTGTATGATCCAATTCAACGGCAAAATTTACATTCGGCTCTCGGCAAGTGGTTCCAAGAAGGTCCACCGCTGTCATCCCATACGTAAACTCACCCTTCGTTTCAATATCAACACGAACCTTTTTTGTTTTAACCACAGAAGGATCTATGCAATAGGCTACACTGCAGACATCATGTACAGGCGGATGTTCAAATCCAAATACATCATGATAAGTTTGACGGAAAAACTCCAACAACTCACTTACAAACATTCCCGCGTGATTATCGATTTGTGCAATCCGCCTACAAACCTCTGCAGTAGCCAAAGCCTGGTGAGTCAGGTCCAAACCCATCATCGTAATAGGTACGCCGCTCTCAAAAACGACCTTTGCTGCTTCTGCATCTACGAAAATATTAAATTCTGCGGCAGGGGTCCAATTTCCAAATGTACCTCCGCCCATCAATACAATTTCTTGAATCTTTGATAAAATCGCCGGCTCTTTTCGCATAGCCATCGCGATATTCGTTAGCGGAGCAACTGGAACCAACGAAACGTCCCTGTCCGATTCCATCAATTTTTGTATGATGAAATCCACTGCATGCACGTCTGTAGACGTTCTTTCAGGTTCTGGAAGCACAGGACCGTCCATGCCGGAATCTCCGTGGATAGACGGAGCAGTTTCACGCCTCCTTATCAAGGGGTGAGCACAGCCTTTGTATACAGGGACATCGGTGCCGGCGATTTCGCAAACCTTCAAAGCATTTTTTGTCGTTTTGTCCACTTCCGCATTGCCGGCGACTGTTGTAATCCCAACAAGCTCAATATTCGGGTTTCCGGCAGCGAGTAAAATGGCAATTGCATCATCGTGGCCTGGATCACAATCCAATATGATCTTTCTTTTTATATTATTCTGCATGATTACTACCTTCCTTTATACCTGTCCAATTTCGGTCCCTGACAATCAAAGCGAAAGCTTGTCGAGGCTGCAAGATTTGGCGCTTTGAGGCGGTTCCAGCTCCTTGCCCTTCGAAGTTAAGAGCATATTCCTATTCCCTTTTAGACTGCCTGCTCGGGACCGTTAGCTATACCATCCTATTTGGGGGCTACCGCAGATGCGGGACCCGTAGAAGCCTCACTTAACGAATCGATTTGCCTTCCTTGCTTTCGCACCGCATAAACGACCAAGGCCAATATGGTTACAACATAAGGCAGCATTTGAACAAATTGGCTGGGGATTGGGCTATTTGGTATTGTTTGAAGGAGTGTTTCCAGCGCTTTGGCAAATCCAAAAATCAGTGATCCTATCAATATACCGATCGGATTCCGGTTACCAAGCAAAACGACCGCCAACGCCAGAAACCCGGTACCCGCTGTCATATCTTTTACAAACATTCCAGTCATCCCCATTGACATGAAAGAACCAGCAAGGCCAACGAACACACCACTCCATGCTAGCGCGGAATACTGAAGCCTTCTTACTGGTATCCCCAAGGATCCCGCTGCCTGGGGCGACTCTCCTATCGCACGTAAATGAACACCGTAAGGTGTCCTATATAGCATGATAAACACAAAACCTACACATAACAGGCCAATCCATACCATTAAACTGTGTCCGCTGAATATTTTTCCGAGGATCGGGATGTCTTTGATTAAAGGTATATTCACGACGGGAATTTTATCCAAACCGGATGGATTAAAGCTTCCCGTTGCATCGAAAAACTTGCTCATCAAAAAGATGGTCACACTTGATCCGAACATATTGACCGCAAATCCAGTTATGATTATATCCACCTTCATTTTCAGATGGAAAAAACCCATTGCGTAAGAAAGCAGGACACAAATAATGACACCGGAAACCACCCCGATGGACCAGTAGCCTGTAACAGAACCGATGGCGATTGAAGTGAAAGCAGAGACCAACATCAAGCCTTCCAGTCCAATATTTGTCACCCCAGTCACATCAGATATCAGTCCTCCCAGGGAAGCAAGCAGAATCGGTGTAGTGGAACGAAGAAGGATGACAACGATGCTCAAATCAATAATCTGGCTCCATAAACTAGACCACATTTGCTTTCACCGCCTTATCCCCGGAAATATTACCGCTTTTGTTTTTCATGATTGACCTTTGTTTTAAATAGTTAAAGACGGCTTGTGCGGATACAAAGAGTACTAGAAGCACTTGTATAATAACCGCCAGTTCCCTCGATACATCGCTTTCCGCCTGCATGACCTGTCCTCCCACCTGTAAATAGGCATAGAATAAAGCTGCCAATAAAACGGCTATTGGATTATTACGGGCTAACAAGGCAATGATGATTCCATCGAAAGCAAGATTAATAGAAAAGCTATCTTTGTATGTTCCGTGAACCCCCATCAGTTCAATGATGCCCCCGAGGCCCGCAAGTGCACCGCTGATCATGACACTCAAGATAATGATCCGTCTTGTTTTTATACCGCCGTAGCGGGCAAAGTCAATATTCTGGCCTACTAGACGCATTTCATAGCCAAGTCTTGTTTTATATAACATCATATAAACGAAGACAACCGCTGCAGCAGCTATGAAAATTCCATAATGAACTGGAAAAGTTCCTGATATTTTCCCGAGCAGAATATCCTTGTCAAAAAATGGCATTCTTGCAAATCCCCCGCTCTCTGGGTCCTTAAAGACATTATTGATCAAATAAGATGTAGAGATGATTGCCACATAATTCAGCATCAAGGTCGTAACAACTTCATTTGCATTCCAATTGGCTTTAAGGTACCCGGGGATAAAGCCAAAGATGGCTCCGCCCGCCAATGCAAAAATTAAAATGACAAGTATATGGATTGTTGCCGGCAATCCATGGATATAGGTGGCTGCCAATGCACCTACAAACCCTCCTACATACAACTGGCCTTCAGCACCCATACTGAATATATTCGTCTGGAAAACAACAGCCAAGGCCAATCCCGTAAATATGAGCGGCGTCGCTTTGTTGAGAATTGTACTGATATTGAAAGGGCTCGAAAAAGGACCAAGTACAAAAGATGCAATAGCCGCATTCGGTTCTTCGCTGACAAAGAAAATGATGATGAAACCGCATAAGACTGCAAAGAATATTGCTCCAATAATACCTAATAAATCAAGGTATAAAAAATGTCTTTTATTCATGCGCAGCCACCTCTTCGACAGCTCTCTTAATACCCAGCATGTAATATCCAATTTCCTGTTCCGTCAGTTCCTCGGCATTATTCAATAATGCAACCAGCTCCCCATTATACAAGACTCCAATACGGTCACTTAAACTGATAATCTCGGACAACTCGGCCGAGACGAGCAATACCGCAGTTCCTTCATCCCGTTTTTTAATAATTTCTTGGTGAATAAATTCGATTGCTCCGATATCTACTCCCCTTGTCGGCTGAGCAGCAATGAGCAGCTTCGGATTTTTTGCCATTTCCCTGGCAATAACAACCTTTTGAAGATTACCGCCAGACAGCGAGCCGGCCAATGCCAATTCACTGTCTGTTCGAACGTCATACATCCTTATATAATTCCTGGCAAATTCCTTCAATTTCTTTTTATTTAAAAATGGGCCTGTCCTGAATTGAGGGTCGTTATAAATGTCCAAGATCAAATTTTCCTCAATCGTTGATGTTAGACAGGCTCCTGTTGTTTGCCGGTCTTCAGGAATATGCCCTATTCTCATGCTCCGGATATCTCCAATGCTTTTCCCAAGGATATTCTCATTCAAGTAGAGTACCTGACCGCTGCTCGCTTTTGTAAGGCCTGTAATTACTTCAACCAATTCCCTCTGGCCGTTTCCCTCCACTCCAGCAATGCCCAGGATTTCTCCACCTCTGATTTTAAAAGACACACTGTTAAGCAGTTTTAACCCCTTTTCATTTTTAACTGACACATCACGAAGC
Organism: Siminovitchia fordii DSM 16014 = CIP 108821; assembly: GCF_000374565.1. GTDB lineage: Bacteria > Bacillota > Bacilli > Bacillales > Bacillaceae_C > Siminovitchia > Siminovitchia fordii. Next base: position 17,881 of record NZ_KB894709.1, read on the forward strand.
TCTAAAATCGTATCTTCCGGTTCTTTCTCCTGCTTTTCAACCCTGAATAACACGTCCCTTCCTACCATCAGTCGTGATATTTCTTCCTGATTAGTATTTTTCGTGAAGAGAGTTTCGATCGTCTTGCCAGCTTTAAGAACAGTGATCCGATTCGAAATTTCCATTACTTCCCTCAGTTTATGAGTGATAAAAATAATTGTGTAATTTTGGTCGACGAGCGATTTGATCGAATCAAACAGTTCATCTGTTTCTTGCGGCGTCAATACAGCGGTCGGTTCATCCAAAATGATGAGTTTCGCCCCTCGGTATAGGACTTTCAGGATTTCGACCCTCTGTTTCTGTCCAACCGAAATGGATTCCACCAATTCTTCAGGATTTAACTTAAAACCGAATCGACAAATCAGCTCCTGAATTTCTTCCTTCTCTTTTTTTCTGTCTCGAAATAAATGAAGAAATCCTTTTCTCGGTTCATCACCCAATACGATATTTTCTGAAACGGTGAGCGATGGAGCAAGCATAAAGTGTTGATGAACCATGCCAAGACCTTGACTGATAGCATCGCGCGGCCCATGAAAATGTACTTTTTGACCTTTAAAAATGACCTCACCTTCGGTAGGAGTTTCTAGCCCGAAAAGAATCTTCATAAGTGTCGATTTCCCTGCACCATTTTCTCCTACTAGGGCGTGGATTTCCCCTTCATGAACTTCCAGATTCACCCCTCTATTCGCCACGGTTCCATTAGGGTACACTTTGTGAATGTTTTTCATTTCCAACAATGCAGCCATGTTTTGAACCCCCTATTTTGGAAATGCCGGGAATATTTATCCTGTCCCTGCCAGTCCATGCCATCTATTATTTCAAGGTTGATTTTACCTCTATTTCTCCGTCTGCGAGCTTTTTCGTAATATCTTCCATTTGATCACGGATCGACTGAGGAACATGCTCGTTATAAAGATCATCCTGAGCAAGTCCTACCCCTTCTTCTTTTACTCCAAGTTCTTCATGGGTTCCAAAGGGCAGCTCTCCTCCTTGGAACAGCTCCAAAGCTCGGAACGTCGAACTGTCCAGGTTTTTCATCATGGACGTAAGAACACTTCCTGGATGGATATCATTTTGGTTACTGTCCACACCGATAGAATAGACACCCTTTTCATTTGCCGCCTCCAATACTCCAAGGCCAGCGGCAGCCGCTACCTGATAGACAACATCGGCTTTTTGCGAATTGATTTGGGAAAGGGTAAGCTCCTTCGCTTTTGGAGCATCCGCAAAGTTCCCAATAATTGATGAAACAACTTTAATATCCTTATCTACATAATGCGCCCCTTGTTCATAACCTGACTTGAAGTCATTGATGATCGGAATGTCCATTCCACCTACAAATCCGATAACTTTTTCAGGGTTTGCTCCTTCAAGCTCTTCGTTAATGGTCACCAGCCCGGCGAAAGCACCTGCAAGGAAAGATCCTTCACTCTGGGAATAAGTCATAGAATAAACATTTGGCTGATCTACAACATCATCGAAAAAAATGAATTTTTGATCCGGATATTTTTGTGCCAGTTCGTCTACCATTTCCACAGTTTGGCTTGTCCCGACCAGAATGACATCATATTTTCCGCTTGAAACCATCGATTCAATACCGGCGTGCCAGTCACCTTGGTTTGTCCCGCCTTCAATTGTTTTAACCTCATAGCCTAATTCTTTTTCCGCTTTATCAACCCCGCGTTTGACAGAGTCAAAGAATGACTTATCACCAAGTGTAGCGTTTACATAATAGCCGACGGAAAGTTTGCCTCCTGATTTTCCATCCCCGTCTCCATTGCCGCCACCTTTATCACCGGATGATTTATTGCCTCCGCAGGCAGCAAGAATGAGCATGATACTGACAAAAATTGAAATTAATAATGTTGAATTAGACATTTTCCCCATATCCGACACCCCTTGTTATCATTTATTTTGTAGACTTTCTATAAACTGCAGAGTTTCATCCAAATCGGGCATGGAAGCTTGCGCCCCTTCTCGGGTTACTGTCAACGCCCCAACCGCATTTGCAAACTTGGTTGCTGAAAGAAGATTTTCCCCGCTGACCAAAGCAGCGGCCAATGCACCTGCAAAAGCATCCCCTGCTGCTGTTGTATCTTCTACCGGAACATCATGCCCCTTTAATGTGAAGGTCTCCCCTTTGTCAGTTACCGTCACACCTTTCCCGCCCAGTTTTGAAAAAACTGTTTTGACTCCTCTCGATATAAGGAGTTGGCCGGCTTTTTCGGCTGTTTCGGTATCTGTTACTTTAATATTGGTTAATTCGGTTATTTCGTTTTCGTTTGGAAGGATATAATGAACCAGTTCATATAAGTCTTTCGGCAGTTCTCTGGCAGGAGCAGGATCCAGCATTAATGGAACGCGATGTTCCTTAGCTATTTTTGCTGTTTCCATCACTGTTTCCATTGGTATTTCAAGTTGAATCATGATGACTTTTGCACGGCCAATCACCTGCTCATGCTTTCTTATATATTCAGGTGTTACAAAATTATTGGCACCAGGAGCGACAATAATGCTGTTCTCGCCTTCATGGTTGACATTGATCATTGCTACCCCTGTCGATTCGGCTTTCACCTTTTCAACATAGGTCGTATCTGTCCCGGTCTTCTTTAAATTGTTTATCAATTGCTCTCCAAACAAATCATATCCGACACACCCCAACAAGGCCACGGATGCCCCCAGTTTACTTGCAGCATAGGCCTGGTTCCCCCCCTTCCCACCTGGACTGACAAAAAAATCACTACCAATAACCGTCTCCCCCCATTCGGGTCTCCGGCCAACCTTTACGACCAGGTCCATGTTCAGACTTCCTACAACAACAACATCTGCCTTCATTCAATTAGTCCTCCCGCTCACGTTTCTCTTTTGATGAACCTGTGCTCCAGGATCAAATTTTTTGTTTTGGACCTCACCCCCTTTATGCGCTCCAGGATCAACTCTACCGCGCGTTGTCCAATCTCATAAGCCGGTACCATAATGCTGCTTAATTTCGGATTGCTCATCTGTGCAAATGAAATATCATCGCATCCAATGACTGAAACATCATCGGGTACTTTCAAGCCTTTTTCCTGTATTGCATTTATTGCACCAAGCGCAATTAAATCGTTTGCTCCAAAAACAGCCGATACATCTGCTTCATTGAGTACAGAATTCATTAACTCATACCCTGATTGATAACTGAAATCCCCAATCCTGTACAAAGGATGAAGACCAAACTCCTGCATGGCGTCAATATATGCCTGTCGCCTCATATCAGCTGATTGCACAAAACTTGGGCCTGCTAAATGGCAAATCTTTTTATGCCCTTTCCGAATGAAATAAAGAACCGCTTCATAGGCTGCCTTGTAATGATCAATCGAAACGGTGTCAAAAGGAGTATTTTCTATCAGCCGGTCACAAAGAACAATCGGTATATTCAACTTATCAAGTTTTTCCGCCTTGGCTTCATCCAAAGTTGAAGTGACCAGAATAATTCCGCCAACCTGTTGACTGTACATTTTTTTTATGTAGTCCTGTTCATTTTCCGGGTCATTATCAGTATTGCTTATAAATAATGAAAACCCCATTTGTCGGGCGGAGTCCTCAATGCCTCTGGCAAGAACAGGAAAATATGGGTTTACAATATCGGGAAGTATCAGCCCCAAAACATTTGATCTGCTATTGGCCAAACTTCTGGCTATGGCATTCGGCTGATAGCCGAGCTCTTTGATTGAATGAAGCACCCTCTCCTTTATTTGCTCGTTCACCTTTGGATTGTGATTGATCACTCTGGACACGGTCGCTTTAGAAACCCCGGCATGCCTGGCCACATCGAGGATTGTTATTTTCATTTTTTCATACTCCTTATGTGAAACCGGTTTCACAAAAGATTGTAAATTTTTGAAATTATCCACCTGAAGCGAATATACCATATTTATATTTTTTTACACAACCTTAATCGAAAAAAAAATATCCCTGAGTCAAAGGGAGCGAATTCTTCAAATACAAAAAAGCCTGTTCCAAACTGGATACAGGCTTGCATTTTTATAAAACTTTTCCCAAAAAAGCTTTCGTACGTTCGTGCTGCGGGTTTGAAAATAGTTCCGCAGGTTCATTCTCTTCAACGATATAGCCGTTGTCCATAAAAATGACTCGATCGCCGACTTCACGGGCGAAGCCCATTTCATGGGTGACAACAATCATTGTCATACCGTCCTTGGCAAGTTGCTTCATAACTTCGAGGACTTCTCCGACCATTTCAGGGTCCAGTGCTGATGTTGGTTCATCAAACAGCATGACTTTCGGCTCCATTGCCAGAGCTCTGGCAATAGCCACGCGCTGTTTCTGTCCTCCTGAAAGAGAGTCTGGATAAACAACCGCCTTATCGGCCAAACCGACTTTATGGAGAAGATCCATCGCTTTATCATTAGCTTCCTGTTTGGATAAACCTTTAACATTGACCGGGGCCATTGTAATATTTTCCAAAACCGTTTTATGAGGAAACAGGTTGAAATGCTGGAACACCATTCCGACATCTTTACGGATTTCGTTAATATCCGTCTTTTTATTTGTAAGATCTTTTCCTGTCAAATAAACATGGCCGCCGGTCACAGACTCAAGAAGATTCAAGCAGCGGATGAATGTAGACTTCCCTGACCCTGAGGGGCCGATAATTACCACGACTTCCTGAGGCTTCACTTCTAATGATATATCTTTGAGCACTTCATTGTCTCCGAAGGATTTTTTCAGTTTTTTTACAGAGATCATTCAGTCTTCATCCTCCTTTCAATGAAGTTCATCAGGTATGTCAAAGACAAAGTAAGGATCAGATAGATAATCGCCACTGTAATGTATGGCTCCCATACACGGATATACTGCCCTTGTGCTGCACGGCCCCAATACATGAGTTCAGGTGCTGCAATAATTGCTGCCAATGAAGTTTCCTTCAGCAACGAGATAAATTCATTTCCAAGGGGCGGGATCATTCGTTTAAAAGCTTGCGGTAAAATGACAAGCTTCATAGCTTGTCTATGGGTCATACCAAGGGACCGGGCTGCTTCCATCTGCCCTTTATCAATTGATTGAATACCTGCCCTGAAAATTTCAGCCATATACGCCGCCGAGTTAAGAGCCAGGGCGATAATAGCAGAGACAATCGGGTTGGCAGGTGTCATAAACAAAGGTACGACACCAAAATGAATGAGGAGGATTTGAACTAAAAACGGGGTTCCTCTGAAAAAATTAATGTACCAAATGAATGGCATCCTGATCCATACCCTGTTGGCCATTTTCCCTAGCCCGATAAAAAGACCAATCGTTAGCCCAAGTGCCACGCCTGCAACTGTCAGTCCAAGCGTCAACAAAGTCCCTTTAATAAATAACGGCAAATAATCTAATATAATATCATACCGAATGTTCATTAGATGTCACCTTTCTTTGTTTGCCTATGCAAAAACGGCTATCCAATGTGAACACATTATTGGACAGCCGTTTTGATATATTATTTCTCAGCAGCTTTTTTTAAAGCCTCGACATCCGGCTCTTCATCAAACCACTTTTTATAGATCTCAGCATATTTTCCGTTGTCCAGGACAGTATTTAATGCTGTATTAAATTCATCTACAAGTTCGCTTCCTTTTGGAAAAACAATTCCGTAATATTCAGGCTCGAATGCCTTATCATCAGAGACCGTTTGGATTCCTGCATCCGGATTTTTCTTTTGATATTCCAAAGCAACAGCAATGTCTGTTACTGCAGCTTCGACGTTGTCACCTTGCAATGCCTGGAACATGAGGGCAGCAGTTTCGTATTTGGAAATGTCAGGAGAATTTTTCCCTACCACTTTTTCAGCGGAAAATTGGCCCGTAGTACCGTTTTGAACTCCTAGTTTTTTCCCTTTTAAATCTTCCGCCTTTTTAATATCCACTTTATCTTTGAAAGCGATCATTGTTTTTGATTCAAAATAAGGATGTGAAAAATCATATGATTCAACTCTCTCATCAGTAATTGTGACTCCTGCCATACCGAGATCAAGCTGCTTGCTTTGAAGGCCTGCGAACATGGCGTCCCAACCAGTATTATCGATTTTCACTTCATATCCGGCTTCTTCAGCCACCGCGTTCAACAAATCTACGTCAAACCCAGTCACTTCGCCTTTGTCCATAAATTCGAAAGGCGCAAATGTTGCTTCTGTACCAACATTCAATACTTTCTTTTCTTCAGTTTTTGCACCGTCTTTATTTGCTGAATCCTTTTCTTCTCCACTTCCCCCACAGGCTGATAAAACAAGAGCTGATCCAGCAATAATAGACAGTAGTGTTTTCTTAATTGATGTTTTCAACTTAATGCCCCTCTTTCACTTGTTGCAATTTGTATGATAACGATTTCTGTACAAGTATATCTTACTATTAAAGAATAGCTTGTATTGAACTTATAATCAATGATTTTTATGCATTTTTATACAAAATCTTTATTTTTATATAATTTTTTATTTTAAAATATATCTTCTCCATTTTCCTCTAACTATATTTTAAACGGTTGAACAAAGATATACTCCTACAAAAATGTTAAAATATAGAAAAGGAGGCGGTTTTATGGATTTGTCTTACAAAAACATATTAGTTGCTGTAGATGGTTCAAAACAAGCGGAATGGGCATTTAAAAAAGCCGTACAGGTTGCCAAAAGAAACAATGATGCAAAGTTGATACTCATCCATGTCGTCGACACAAGGTCATATGGTTCCGTTGAAGCATACGATGTCACCATGGCTGAACGTGCAAAAGCATATGCAGAGGAACTTCTGGACGCCTACAGGAAGGAGGCCGAATCAGAAGGACTTACAAATGTAGAGACACTGATTGAACACGGGTCTCCTAAAGTTGTCATCTCCAAGCAGGCAGCCAAAGAAGTAAGTGCCGATTTGATTGTTTGTGGAGCTACAGGACTTAATGCAGTTGAGCGTCTGCTGATCGGAAGTGTGTCCGAAAATATTACTCGCTCAGCTCAATGTGATGTCCTCGTTGTCAGGACGGAAGAGTAACATGCTTATTTTTATGAAAAGAGCGTTATCCCGAATCGGGAAACGCTCTTTTTATATCAGCTTTTTTGCGTGTTCCAATTGAATTTCAACTTGGTCAAATCCTGTTCCGCCGTATGAGTTTCTCCTTCTCACCGCTTCTGTCGGAGAAAGCACAGCATAAACGTCGTCTGAAATTTCACCGCAGGCATCCTTGAACTCTTCCAAAGATAAGTCCAATAAATAACAGTTTTTGTTGATGCAATAAAGCACAAGCTTTCCAACGATTTCATGTGCTTCACGGAATGGTATCCCTTTTGCCGCCAAATAATCTGCAAGCTCAGTCGCATTGGAGAAATCCTGATTAACTGCTTCTTCCATAACGTCTGTCTTGACCGTCATCGTTTCAATCATTCCCGCAAAAATTTTCAAAGAACCGATCATCGTATGAACTGTATCAAACATTCCTTCTTTATCTTCCTGCATATCTTTGTTATATGTCATAGGAAGTCCTTTTAAAATCGTGAGCATGGAAATAAGATTCCCAAAGACTCTGCCGCTTTTTCCACGGATCAGTTCTGCCATGTCGGGGTTTTTCTTCTGAGGCATGATGCTGCTTCCGGTTGCATACGTATCATCCAGCTCAATAAAGCTGAACTCTTTGCTTGACCAAAGAATGATTTCTTCAGCCAATCTTGTCAAATGAGTGATAGTCAAAGCCGAATTGCTCAAAAATTCCACGATGAAGTCACGGTCGCTCACGGCGTCCATGCTGTTTTCATATACACTGGAAAAGCCGAGCAATTCCGCTGAATAATGGCGGTCTATCGGGAAAGTCGTCCCTGCGAGAGCACTTGCGCCCAGCGGTGAAATATCGATTCTTTTAAGACTTTCCTCAAAGCGCTGTTTGTCGCGTTCAAGCATCCAAAAATAAGCTAGAAGGTGATGGCCGAATGAAACAGGCTGAGCTCTTTGCAAATGTGTGTAGCCAGGTAAAATGGTCTCCACGTTTTTTTCCGCCTGTCCAACAAGAGATATTTGCATTTCCTTGATATGATCGATAATCACTTGTACCTGTTTTTTCAAGTACAAATGCATGTCAGTGGCCACCTGGTCGTTACGGCTTCTTCCTGTGTGAAGCTTGCCGCCTACCGGTCCGATTTCATCAATCAACATCTTTTCCAGATTCAAGTGGATGTCCTCTTCAGAAATGGAATACTCCAATTCTCCTGCCTGTGCTTTTTCCTTCAGCTTCAAAAGACCGGCTTGAATCTGCTCGCTTTCTTCCTGTGTTAAAATGCCTGTCTTGCCAAGCATTTTTACATGTGCAAGTGAACCTTCGATATCTTCCAAGACTAATTGCTGGTCAAAGGAGATGGAGGCCCCAAACTCCTCGATCCATTGCTCTGGTGTCTTGGAAAAGCGGCCTCCCCATAATTTTTTCATTGTTTCACTGTATCCTTTTTATTCACTGAGCTGTGAACTTCGGTCGGTAATCCCCAGAGCTTAATGAAACCGACAGAGGCAGATTGATCAAATTCGTCTTCTGATGTATATGTTGCAAGTTTTTCGTCATATAAAGAATTCGGTGATTTTCTTCCTTCTACAATGGCATGGCCTTTGAACAGTTTTACACGGACAGTACCGTTGACATACTGCTGTGTTTCTTGAAGAAATGCTTCAAGTGCTGGTGTAAGTGGTGAGAACCATAAGCCTTCATAGATCATTTCAGTCAACTTTTTGCTGATAACCGGCTTGAAGTGACCGATATCTTTTACAAGCGTCAGGTCTTCCAGTTCTTTATGTGCCGTCAACAAAGTGATCGCTCCTGGGCATTCATACACTTCACGCGATTTAATGCCGACAAGTCTGTTTTCGACATGATCAATTCTTCCAACGCCGTGCTTTCCAGCAACAGAATTCAAATGAAGGATTAAGTCACTCAAATTATATTTCTTACCGTCTATTGCAACAGGAACACCTTTTTCAAATTCAATTTCAACAACATCAGGCTGATCCGGTGTATTTTCAAGAGCTGCTGTAAGATCATAAGCATCTTCTGGAGGAGCAGCCCAGGGATCTTCCAAAATTCCACATTCGTTACTTCTTCCCCATAGATTTTGGTCAATGGAATACGGGCTGTCCAAATCGATCGGAATCGGTACACCCTTCTCTTTTGCATATTCAATTTCTTCTTCACGTGACCAGCTCCAGTCACGAACAGGTGCCAAAACTTCCAAATCAGGGTTCAATGCTTTTATGGAAACTTCAAAGCGCACTTGGTCGTTACCTTTTCCTGTACAACCGTGAGCGACTGCATCCGCGTTTTCCTTTTCAGCCACTTCAACCAATTTTTTTGCAATCAATGGTCTGGACAAAGCCGAAACAAGAGGATATTTATTTTCATACATTGCATGTGCCTGCAATGCCGGAAGAACAAATTCATGAGCGAACTCTTCCTTCGCATCAATCATGTAGCTTTTAGTTGCCCCCATATCCAAAGCCTTCTCTTTAATAAATTGCAAGTCTTTTCCTTCTCCAACATCAAGACAACATGCAATGACTTCGTACCCTTTATCAATAAACCATTTTACGGCAACAGATGTATCTAACCCGCCTGAATAAGCAAGAACAACTTTCTTTTTCACAAGAAACCCTCCGTTTTAGATGTATTATTATACATAAAAGTTAATATTTAATCATTTAATATAAGGATAATAACACACATTTTTATGGAGTTCAATACATATTCATGAAAATGTATAAAAATAAAAAAGATGGGGTCTGACCCCCATCACACTAAAGCGTTAACGAATTAACGCAGCGGGGGTCAGACCCCTTTTATTCTATTTCTTCAGTTCCCTGATCACATGGCCCAATTCTTTTAGAATTAATTTTTCCATAGCTGTACGGACAGCACCGCTTGACCCCGGTGTAACAAAGACTGCTTTGTTTTTGTATGTTCCGGCTGTCGCTCTTGACATGATGGCTGCCGATCCGATGTCTTCCAGATAGCTGATCATGCGGAATAGTTCGCCAAAACCAATAATCTCTTTTTCAAAGAAAGGGGAAATAGTTTCAATGGTAATATCCCTTTTCGCAATTCCTGTACCCCCATTTATTAAGACAGCCTGGATATCCGGGCTGTCTGCCGCTTCGCGGAATGAAGAAATGATAGCATCTTTATCGTCTTTAACGATTGAATAAGATCCAATTTCATGTCCATTTTCCTGAAGCAAGCTTTTCATCAGTTTACCGCTCTTGTCCGTTTCTTCCGTCCTCGTATCGCTCACTGTAATAACCGCACAATTGACCGATGCCGGGGCCTGCTTCTTATGTTGATGCACGCTCATTAAATATCACCGCTTTTAATCAGCAAAAATTTATATTGATAGTATTTTAATGTAAAATCTGTTATTTTTCTCGTTGTTTTGTAGTTGACGCCGGCTCCGATGAACATGGATGCCAGGGGCAAGCCTGAAACCTTCTTTTTGGACAACATTAAAATAAGGCTGACTTTTAATAAATGTTTTAAAGGCTCATCAATCCATGATGAGTCCGTCATCCGTTCTTGTTCGTGATAATAAAATTGTTCGTCACCTTTTTGAAGATCATGGATCAAATCTTCCCATCCGAACATTTTCAATCGTTCAGGCAATGTCGCCGTATGGAAAACTTTTAAGGTTTCAAGCAACCCTGCTGGCGACTTGACGTTATACCCGAAAGACATCGCCATTAATTGTACGGCCCTTAAATTTATCACAGCCATTGCGACTAAATCGCTTCCAACCAAGACAGTTTTACCCGTACCGATCATTCCTCCCTGTGCAAAAGAATAGAGTCTGTGTCTCGCCGCTTGTTGTTCAGCCAGGAATGTAAGTTGATCAATCGATAATTTCCGCAAATCTTCCAAAGTATTGATGTCACTATCCATGGAACGTGCAGTGCGCAAGATCCGTTCCTCCGCATCTGTTTGCAATTGTGACTCCCTAAGCATAGAATTCAAATGGAATAGCCATCCATCAAGTTTTTCAAAAAATTGGATTTGCAATGAATCGGGCAAAAGTGAAAAAGCTTGTTCCATCCACTTATCATAGGCATTCTCGATATCTGTAGTTTCATACTCAAATAAAGTTTGGCGCCATTCCTGCAAATCTTCCCACATTTGTTCGTCTCTCTTAGTCCAATCCACTGCAAGCACCCTTTCGTCATTTTATTTACTTAGTATAGAGAAGCTGCCACTAAAACTCAAAGCAGGAATATCAGGCGGATATAAACCGCATAACATCGCGTGCTATCATAATTTCTTCATTTGTAGGAATCACAAGCACTTTTACAGGTGAGTAGGAATAATTCAGGAAAGCCTCTTTCCCTGTAATTTTGTTCAGGTCAGGATCCCAATATACCCCCATAAATTGAAGCCCTTTCAATACTTTTGCCCGGATAAAACTGCTGTTCTCTCCGATCCCGGCTGTAAAAATGATGGCATCTACGCCAGACATTCGTGCTGCATATGATCCCAAATATTTATGGATCCGATCTGCAAATATGTCCAGAGCCAGTTCTGCCCGGTGGTTACCATTTGCCGCCTCAAGTTCGATATCGCGCAGATCACTGGAAAAGCCTGATACACCGAGCATCCCGGATTTCTTATTCAAAATGTCCAGCACTTCATCCGCTGTCTTATCGGTTTTTTCCATTAAATAAGGGATGAGTGCCGGATCAATATTCCCTGATCTTGTTCCCATAGTAACGCCCGCAAGGGGTGTAAAACCCATGGATGTATCGATTGATTTTCCTCCCTTGATTGCAGCTATACTTGCACCGTTTCCCAGGTGGCAGGAAATAAGCCTTAATTGCTCTAATGGCCGTCCAAGAATTTCAGCCGCCCTCTGCGAGACATATTTGTGCGATGTTCCATGAAAGCCGTATTTCCGAATGCCAAATTTTCTATAATACTCATAAGGTAAACTGTACAGAAATGAGCTTTCAGGCATTGTCTGGTGAAATGCCGTGTCAAAGACGGCCACCTGGGGGATATCCGGAAGAACCTTTTTAAATTCCTTGATCCCGACAATATTGGCCGGATTGTGAAGTGGCGCCAATTCAATGAGATCCTCAATCTCCTTCAAAGTTGTATCCGTGATCAACACCGAATCGCTGAACTTCTCCCCACCATGGACAACCCTGTGCCCGACTCCCTCTAAATCCTCAAGGGATTGAATGGCGCCATTTGTTACAAGTCTGTCCAAAAGCAGTTTAATCGCCTCTTCATGATTGGGGATTTCAAGTTTTTCTTTGAACCTTTTTTCATGAACAGACATGGACAATAAAGAACCTGGCAAGCCGATCCGTTCAATCATTCCTTTTGCAATGACATTTTCATCAGGCATTTGAAATAGCTGAAACTTAATGGAGGAACTCCCCGCATTGACCGCAATCACTTTTGCCAAACTTATCATCCTTTGACTTCCAGTTTATTTGTTTTCATCAAACCATTTCTCCATTTTCATGAGGATCCGGTCCATAGCCTCTTTGTTGGAGAGCTTTGGAAAAGCAGCCAACAGAACCTCTTTCGGAGGTTTGATCCCCGGCTTTTTCTTCTGCAGGACCAAAATGCTTTTGGCCGCCTGTCCGCTTGCAAACATGGTAAGCGGGAGCTGTAATACTGCCTGTATATATGCCGTATCTTTAAGGTATTCATGCAATTTTGGAGCTTCTTCCGACTCAAACAGATCATTGGGAATAAGGAAAAACAAATAACCGCCCGGTTTGGTATGATTTATGCTTTGTTCAATGAACAGGTGATGGGCGTATGAATGTCCTTCCTCTTTTCTCAGGGAGTAACTTGCCGCGTTGGCATCGTCCGGATAATATCCGACCGGCAAGTCGCAGACAACAACATCAACCGGATCAATAAAGAGAGGTTTCAACGCATCCTGATTGAAAAATTCAACTGTCTGCATCTGCAGGTTCGCCCCGATATAGCCGAGCTTTAAAAGCAAATCGTCTACATCCACACCGTAAGCCTCCAGCCGGACATCCTGCTCTTTCCTATTTAATATGGAAAAAAGGAGATTGCCTGTTCCGACAGCCGGGTCAAGTATCGAGATATCCGTTTTACCGTCTGTAAATTTTCCGATTAAATAACTGATGAAATAACCTATCGTGTCAGGCGTCATTTGGTGGTTAGCCTGGACGTTATCTTTCATCCCTTTTAAAATGGCAAATTGGTATGCCCTTCGAATGTCATCACTTTTATATGCAGGTAATTGGACATCTGAATATTTCTTTTCGAGCCTCTTTTTTGTAATTTCGCTTACCTCGGTCTGCATGATTTGCTGTTGAAAAATATTCTCTCCCGTTTCTGCGAGTGCTTCCAAATATGTACACTGTAATTCTTCCTGCAATATTTCCGCTGTATCATTGAACAGTGAAAATAATTTTTCTATCGGTAATTTCTTCAATGATTTTCCACCCCGTAACAAGACTTCTCCCTATATTTTATCGATGTCCTTCATCTTAAACAAGAAAAAAACCCCGGTATACCGGGGAAGAATTCTATATTGAGAAGAAATACTGTTATTTTATCAAAATAACTATTCTTGATTCATTATCCAGTGACCGGCAAATGTATCCCTTTTTCCTCAAAATATCCTCTGCTTGATCTTTCAAGATATTGATTCAGGGCACTACATTCAGTCAGCATCTCTCCTAGGTCGCCATTTTCCGGCTGAAACGTACAAAAAGTGCTATTGACAATGCCGGCGTATAGAATGTTCCAGTACAGGCTCCAACTGTTGTGAACGGTAACCTCTTCTTCTTTATAAGCTCGTCCAGCTCGCAGCGATAACATTTCATTTTCTCCTTGTGGACTCCAGTTTGTCCCCTCTAAACGGAGCTTTACATATTTTTTACGGCTTCAATGGCAGCCTCATAATTGGGATGGTTTGTCCCTTCACTTACATATTCCGCATAGATGACCTGGTCATTGCTATCAATGACAAAAACACTTCGTGCAAGGAGCCTGAATTCTTTCATGATGACACCGTAGGCTTCACCAAATGACAGATCCCTATGATCCGAAAAAATCTTTGCCTGGCTTAATCCATTTTCTTCTGCCCAGCGCTTTTGGGCGAATGGGAGATCTGCGGAAATTGTCAGGATTGTGGCGTTTTCAAGTGCTGCTTCCTCGTTAAACCGTTTGGTTTGGGCAGCACAGACTCCAGTATCGACAGATGGAACCACACTGATTACACGTACTCCGGTGAAATCGCTTAACTTCACTTCCGAAAGATCTTGATCCAACACAGTAAAATCCGGAGCTTTATCACCCGGTTTTACAACATTCCCTTCCAACGTGATAGGATTTCCTGCAAAAGTTACAGCTGGCATACATCATTCCTCCTTGTCTCTTTTCACTTTTTATCATCCAGTAATTCGCTGTGAATAGCAAGGAAAAAGATGTAAACAACTTGATCAGATATCATAATCAAGCTGCTGCTTCCCTTCCGATTTCTGCTTATTTGATTGCCCGGCTTGACTGTTTTTTATTATCGTTTGAATTTTGTCAAAAGCAACTGGAGCCATATCCACCATTTTTTCAAATAAATGAGTATTTTGCTCCAGTCGCAGCATGTTCACCCCCTGGGAGTTGACAACCAAAAAAGCAATGGGTGTGATGGAAACTCCCCCGCCGCTTCCTCCTCCGAAAGGCAAGCCTGCGTATTGATCATCCGGGGAATCCATCGAGGAAGAGTCGTCTCCAGATGAAAACTCACTGCCGCCCATCGCAAAACCGAAGCCAACCTTGGATACAGTCAGGATCACCCCGCCGTCCGGTGTTTCAACCGGATCTCCAACGATCGTATTCACATCGATCATTTCCTTCAAATTTTCCATCGCTGTCGTCATTAACCCCTTGATTGGATGTTCCATTATTTTCGGTCCTCCTGTTATTCAACTTCTTCCACTTTTTAATAAATCTGAGTAGCGTCAATATAGCTTTTCCAGTCCGAATCGATACCATACAAGATATTTCAGTGTCAAATCCAACAGCTTGAAAGAAAGGCACAAAAGAAAGCTCAGGAGCTTTTTTCATCGGGACATACCGTTTCAGCCATGCCTCGAAGATTCCCTTTATAGACCAGACAGCGCCCGCCAGCCTCCCCGTCGCGGCCGCTTCCCCGACCCCTGCTCCGGATCTCCATACAAAACAGTGAATAGTTAAGTTTTTCAGAGCTTCTAACATAGGGGCCTTTAAATCTTTCAGCATCATATCATTTGTAGTATCTTCAAGCTTTTTCTGCCATTTACCGACGGTTTCCTGCGATTTTCCTTCATCATTCATCAGATTGTGTAACTTATCCTTAATGTCCAAGGTTCTTTTAATCCTTATCAAACCATAGGCCGTCACTAAATGTATGTCCAAAGTACATTCAGATAAATTTTTCATTCTAAAAGAAAATTTCAATATGATTTTAGAAATGAGTATTGCAGCAATAGCCAATAAGAAGGTGGCCAAAACAATTATAATAATGTTCCAATCCATTTCACGCCTCCGGTTATCAGTTTCACCGAAGCGATAAAAAAATAAACCCGCTTAAGAATAAGCGGGTTCGGCCGTCTCCCGGCGTTCATGAACAACAGCAGTGTCTGCAAACATATCGTGCAATGCCTGCTTCTTGGGAGTGAATGCGGCAATGATATATAAAATCCATATGGTCGCGGAAATGTATCGGCCAATCCACTCTCTGAAAAGGACTGTGCTCCAGCTCAGCTTATCATCATTCAACGGAATGACTTTTAATCCGAAGACCATTTTACCAAGTGTCTGTCTAAAAAACTTTGTCATCAGAACAAAGTACAAGTAGAAAATCAGTGCACTGGCAATGTTGATAGGTGTAAATATTCCGGAGGCAGAAAGTTGAAGATCCAGTGCCCGGAACAACGGTTTTACTAAAATTCCGCTCACTCCTCCTATGACAGCAAGGTCAAGTAAATAAGCCCAGAATCTCATCCAAAAACCGCCGTAATGGAAAGGAGGCCGCGGATCTGTCCTGCGGGTTTCATTCGTTTGTATTTCATCCATTATTTGACACCTCCATCATTGGGCATATAAATACATCATTCTGGGTGAATTCGGTTTTGATAACATATTCACCAGTTCACCCATCTCGGAGCCACCGGATAATTTTTGGGCTGTCATGGAAAAGAGCGATCCCAGACCGGCGGAGGAGGAATATTTGAACACTTCGGCATCCTGTAACTTAAAGTCTTTTTTCATTGCTTCGATGACATCTTCCGTATAACCGAAATCATCAATCAAGTTCAGATCTTTGGCCTGACGCCCATCATAGACCCGTCCATCAGCAATTTTACGGACCTGGTCTTCCTTCATATCGCGCCCCTCGGCAATGATCCTGACAAATTCATCATAGGAATTCGTCAGCATGCTTTCAAGAATCTCCACTTCTTCAGGCGTCATTTTCCGATGTCCACTCATGATATCTTTATACTTTCCGCTTTTAATCGTCATAAAGTCTATTCCGATCTTATCAGTCAAATCGCTGTAGTTTACACCTTGCATGATTACACCCAATGACCCTGTCAATGTTTCGGGACTGGCAAAAATTTTATTAGCGGGTGCGGATATGTAATAACCGCCTGATGCTGCCATGGACCCCATGGAAATATATACTGGCTTTTTCGTTTCTTTTTGGATTTCTACGAGCTTATGGCGAATTTCAGCTGATTCATTCGTGCCCCCTCCTGGAGAATTGACACGTAAAACAATTCCCTTGATGCTGGTGTCCTCTTTCACCTGATTCAACTGCTTCATGAAATCCCTGTGGGAGTACCCGGGTGAAGTAAGATAAGACTTTGCATCTCCCGTATCCTGTATTACCCCGTCCACCTCAAGAACTGCAATCCTTTTTAAAGCATTTCCTGAGTCAATCACTTCTTCGCCGAAAGTTTCTCCGGTTATCATATTTTCCTTGAACATCTTTGAGAAATCACCAAACATGAGCGCGCTCGCCATGTTGATGATGATTGAAAAGAAAAATACACCTGCTGCTATACCTAGTGCTGCCCATCTCTTTCCATTCACAATAAACTCCTCCTTTCCTTTTTTCATACGGATGACATTACAAAGAGTTTCATATTCATGTTAAACTTGAAAAACATAATCAACATTGTAACAAAAAGAGGAAAACTAAGAAAGTACACCGTTTCCATTTGCGGGAGGCATGAAAAAATGAACAACTACAGCAAAAACATCTACTTTTTCTATAAACACATCTTTTTTCAAAATGATAAAAAATTATCAGAGAAAGTCGAAGCGTTGCATGAAGCCGCCAGAAATTATGGATTTTCTATTGTAAAGCATGCGGAAAATGCGGATATCATTGCGAGTATTGGAGGGGACGGTACTTTCCTTCAAGCAGTGAGAAGGACAGGTTTCCGCCAGGATGTTGTTTATTTGGGCATAGATGATGATCAATTCCGTGGTCTATATTGCGATTTCCAAATCGACAATTTGCCGGAAATGATCGAAGCCATGAAAATGGATCAAGTAGAAGTGAGAAAATACCCTGTCATTCAAGTCGATATTGACAACGAGACCTCCTTCTATTGTCTGAATGAATTCACTATCCGCTCCGCCATTATCAAAACACTGGTGCTTGATGTATTCATTGACAACCTCCATTTTGAGACATTTCGCGGAGACGGCTTAGTCATTGCCACACCAACAGGCAGTACAGCTTATAATAAGTCGGTTCGGGGAGCTGTCGTCGACCCACTCCTTCCATGTCTCCAGGTAAGTGAAATGGCCTCCTTGAACAGCAACCGCTTCCGGACATTGGGGGCTCCATTTTTATTAAGCAAAGAACGGACGCTTACACTGAAGGTTGCCCAAGAAGGCAACGTTTTCCCCACAATGGGAATGGATAACGAAGCCTTGAGCATCCAGCATGTCAAAGAAGTGAATATTCAACTGAGCGATAAAATAATCAAGACCGTCAAACTTAAAAATAATTCTTTTTGGGAAAAAGTGAAAAGAACATTTCTTTGAGAACTAATCGAGGGCCTTCAATGTACAGGCCATCCAAAAAACGAAACACCTTGATGTCCTAAGGAGCCCAGCTCCTTGAGACATCAAGGGAACTGAGCTAATTAACCTTGAAGACTGGGCATGAAATTAAACAAAGTACTTTCAATGAGAGAGTGGAAGTTAGCTTAAGAGTCCAGCATTCCTGCTCAAAACTAGCCAAGCGTTAAAGAATGTTAGGTGTGACTTCAATAACATTCTTTGTTGGGAGTCGGCCGACGCATGCAGTTCTGTCGCCTCAGCTGCACTAGGACATCCTATCACTTAGGCATTCTATCTTCTTAACTATAAAAGGGCTCTTCCCAATACACCGTTTAAGCAATCTTATCCCGCTGTTTGGAATGTAAACTGGACCACTTGATTGTGGAAAGGGAAACAACCAACAGTGCTCCCCATATAAAGGTGAATGCAATGAGTCTGGTGGTCCCAAATGGCTCGTGGTATAAAAATATTCCGAGCAACAGCATGATTGTCGGTGCAATATATTGTAAAAACCCTATTAAATAAAGTGGCACCTTTTGGACTCCCTTGGCAAAGAACAGCAGAGGCAAGGCAGTTGCCACTCCCGAAGCAATCACGAGAACATCTGTTTTCAAGTCTCCCGAAAAAGAAACATGGGTACCCTTTATCGTAATGATAATGATATAAATAAGAGCAATTGGTGTGACAACCATTGTCTCCAAAGTTAATCCGATGGAAGAATCAAACGGGAGCACTTTTTTGATCAGGCCGTATAAACCGAACGACAAAGCAAGTGCAAATGAAATCCACGGAAATTGCCCATAGGAAACCGTAAGAAAAAGCACACCGGTCAAAGCGAGAAAAAATCCGATGATATGAGTGCGCATCAGCTTTTCTTTTAGAACAAACACTCCCAGCACGATACTGATCAGTGGATTGATATAATACCCAAGACTTGTCTCAATTATTTTTCCTGCGTGCACGGACCAAATAAAAATAAGCCAATTGATACTAATCAGAATGGAGACTGCAATTAGGGCAAACCTTGCCCTTGGGTTTTCAGCCATTTGCCTTAAGCTGCTTTTGAAGGAGATTGTCTTTTTTCCGATGATGATAAGGGCCAACATAAACCAGAATGACCAGAAAATCCGGTGTGCCAATACTTCACCAGGTGGTACATGATCAAGAGCTTTCCAATATATCGGTAAGAAGCCCCATAGCAAATAAGCGGAAGCGCCATTCATAACCCCTTCATATTTATTTTTCATTGCAACTGCCTCCTACTATTTAGATTCCCGAAATAATTCCATTATATAAAAAATAAACGGAAGTTACTACACAAAAAAAGAAGTGCTTTGTTTGTTTATAAACACAGTTCCACACCAACACCAAGGTAGACAGTTCATTAAAGCTTTAAAGCGGATAAAAGGTTACAAAAAATAAAACTCCCCGAAATTGAAATTCGGGGAGTTATTTAGCCATTATTTATTTAAACCCATTTTTCTTTCCTGTTCCAGTTTCCTAAGTTCAACGCGACGGATTTTACCCGATGCTGTTTTCGGCAGATCAGATACAAATTCGATTTCACGGGGGTATTTATATGGCGCAGTCATTTGTTTGACATGGCCCTGAAGTTCTCTCTTTAAGGATTCTTCATTATCGGTACTTTCCTTCAATACAACAAAGGCTTTAACAATATTCCCTCTAATTTCATCGGGAGCGGCGATAACTGCACATTCCTGTACGGCCGGATGCTTAACCAGGGCATCTTCGACTTCGAATGGGCCGATGGTATATCCTGAACTGATGATAATGTCATCACGCCGCCCTTCGAACCAGAAGTAACCGTCTTCGTCCTTTTTGGCTTTGTCGCCCGTTATATAGTAGTCGCCTCTAAATTGCATTGAAGTCCTTTCAAGGTCTTTGTAATATTTTTTAAACAGTGAAGGAGTATTTTTATGGACAGCGATATCGCCAACCTCTCCGACACCGCAAATACCCCCTTGCTCATTAACAATTTCAACCGTGTTTCCAGGCGTTGGTTTCCCCATGGAGCCGGGCCTCAATTCCATTTCCTTCGTAATACCGACGAGCAATGTATTTTCTGTCTGGCCGTATCCATCCCGTACGTTGATTCCAAAATGGTGTTTGAAAACATCGATGACCTCTCTGTTTAATGGCTCGCCGGCTGAAACGGCGCTGTGCAGATGATCAAGTTTAAAATCATCAAGATTATTAACTTTTGCCATCAGTCTGTATTCTGTTGGCGTACAGCATAATACGTTCACCTTGTATTTATCCATTAAAGACAGGTACTTTTGTGCATCAAATTTTCCATTATATACAAACCCTGTTGCGCCCATGCCAAGAACTGAAAGAAACGGACTCCAGATCCATTTTTGCCACCCTGGACCAGCAGTCGCCCAAACTATATCGTTCTCTTCGATGCATAACCATTTTGCAGCGGCAGTCCTTAGATGGGCGTAACCCCAGCCATGCGTATGAACGACGCCTTTCGGATTGCCAGTTGTTCCAGATGTATAGGATAAAAATGCCGTATCCGTACTTTTCGTTTCAGCCGTTATCAAAGTATCAGCGGCCTTTTCCATCAACTTCTCCAAACAGGTCCAGCCCTCAGCCTCTCCTCCAACCGAAAACTTAATCAAATCTTTTGCATTGTCTGCCAGGTCGACCTGTTCCACATAAGGATAATAGGTGATAACAGCCTTGGCATCGCCATGACTGATCCGGTATTCCAAATCCTTTGTTTTGAGCATTTCGGAACTTGGAATGACAATGATCCCTGTTTTCAACGCAGCGATATAAACTGCATAGGCTTCAATCAGCCGCGGAATCATAATGAGTATAGTATCGCCTTTTTCCAAACCAAAATCGTGGAATATATTCCCAATTTTATTCGCCTGCTTTATGAGCGCCTTATATGTAATCTTTTTCGTTTCCCCATTTTCACCTTCCCAAATGATTGCCGGCCGTTCGGAATGAACAGTATATTTTTCAAACTCGTCGATGATGTTATAATCATCCGGTGCGATTAAATCTTCCCGTTTCATTTATTTTCATCCTCCCCTTGTATGACTATAGTACAAACCATTATACAAAATTATAAGAAAACTTAATATCTATATAGATGGAAAAATTTTTTTACTTTCAAAAATCAAAGAAGCGGGGAATCTGTCCCCGCTTTAAAGCCATTCATATTAAATTTGTTATCTTACTTGTCCACCCATTTGTTGTTGAGCCATTGATACAAGGCGCTTGGTGATTTCACCACCTACAGATCCGTTAGCGCGTGAAGTAGTGTCTGCTCCAAGATTAACTCCAAACTCTTGTGCAATTTCAACTTTCATTTGGTCGATCGCTTGCTCTGCACCAGGAACAAGGATTTGATTGCTGTTGTTGTTTGCCATGTGTTTTCACCTCCTTGTAAGCCTATATTGTGCGAAAACACATGGCATCATTCAATAAAAAGTTGGTAATTCTTCCTAATTTATGGAAGCTAGTAAATTTGTTTAAAAAAGATCAAGATTTTTATCATTTACTGGGTCATTTTCGCCAAGTTTTATGACGAGTGTCTCCGTTTCTTCCACAGCTTTTGCCAGAAGCGGTCCCCAATCAAACTTGCTTTCAAAAGAAACAATTTTATCCGTTTTTGGCCGGGTTTTTGGAGCCGGCGGTGTAAAAATAGTACAGCAGTCTTCATAGGGCCTGTTGGAAATATCCAAAGTATCTATTTCTGTAGCGATTTTAATAATCTCCACTTTGTCCATTGCAATTACAGGGCGAAGAATCGGAGTGTTTGTCACTTCATTGATTGCCAGCATGCTTTCCATCGTTTGGCTCGCCACCTGTCCAAGGCTTTCGCCGTTAAAAATGGCAAGCGCATCATTTTTCTTTCTTATTTCATCCGCAATCCGAAGCATCATTCTTCGGGTGGAAGTCATCGTATATCCTTCAGGAATTTTCTCGTGGATCTTTTCTTGGATCTCGGTAAAAGGGACAATGTGGACTTTGATCCGACCGGAAAATTCTGCGAGCTTCGCAGCAATATCGAGCACCTTTTGTTTCGCTCTTTCACTTGTATATGGAGGGCTGTGAAAATGTACTGCCTCAATGTCCACTCCCCGTTTCATTGCCAAGTACCCTGCAACAGGGCTGTCTATCCCACCGGACAGCATCAACACCCCTTTACCTGATGATCTTGCAGGAAAACCGCCCTGTCCTTGAACAACTTCCCCCGAAACAAACGTTCCCTCTCGTCTTACTTCGACAATAACATTGATATCAGGTTTTTTTACATCAACTGTAATATCTTCTACATTGATTAAAATATGTGAACCAATTTCATAATTCAGTTGCTGAGTATCATATTCAAATGATTTATCAGACCTTCGGGCTGATATTTTAAAAGTTCGTCCCGGAATGTGGGATTGTTCCACAACATGAAGGGCTGCAGCTTTGATTTGATCGAGGTCTTTTTCAGTCCTGATAGCAGGGCTGAAGGATTGAATACCAAACACTTTGGCTAGTTTTTCCTTAACCTGATCATACGGCTCACCATTCAACAGAATATACATCCTGTCATGTAATGTCTCAATTTTTGTCTTCGGGAACCTGCGAAGCATCATCTGGATGTTGTTTTTAAGCTTTCTGACAAAAAATTTACGGTTCCTTCCCTTTAATGTCAGCTCTCCATATCTGATTAAAATTCTGTCATATTTCATTTGTTTCGCCTCATTACTTTATTTAATCGGTCTAAAACTTGTTTGAATGCATGGACCATCTTCTCGGCTTCTTCCAGCGTATTTTCGTAGGAAAGGCTGATTCTGATGGCACCAGTTGCTTCTTCCTCTGGGACTCCCATTGCTCTCAAGGTGCCGCTTGGGGTTTTGTCCTTTGATGAACATGCGCTTGTTGTTGAAATAAAAATCCCTTGTTCTGCAAGCGCGTGAACAATGACTTCACCTTTTAACCCCACAGCTGAAACATTTACAATATGCGGTGCGGCATGATCCCTAGGTGTATTGATTACAAGACCGGGGACTTCTTCCAGCTGATGGATGATATATTTTTTTATTTCCAACAAACTTTCCATGTTGGACTTCCTTTTATTCTCTGCTATCCGGAAAGCCTTGGCCATTGCTACAATACCGCCTGTATTTTCTGTACCGCTCCTTAGACTTTTCTCTTGGTTTCCTCCTGAAATCAGCGGAGCGATTTTTACACCTTTCTTTACAAAAAGAAAACCGCTGCCCTTCAAGCCGTGAAATTTATGTGCGGAAAAGGTGCATAAGTCAATATTAGATCTGTATATATCAAGGGGAACCTTACTCGCTCCCTGAACATTGTCAACATGAAAAAGCACTTTTGGAAAATCTTTTAACCGGCGCCCTACCTCTTCGACGGGCTGAATCGTTCCAACTTCGTTATTCACATGGATCATGGACACAAGAATCGTTTTATCTGTTACTGCACGAATCATATCATCCGAAGACACGCGTCCATCTTTATCTACATCAATATAAGTGATATCAAATCCGAGCATACGAAGCTGTTCGCATGCTTCCGTGACAGCCGGATGCTCTACACTTGTTGTAATAATATGATTGCCCCTGCTGCGATGCATGAGGGCAGTTCCCTTAATCGCAAGATTATTGCCTTCCGAACCGCCCGATGTAAAAATAATTTCATTTGAGTGGACACCGGCCAATTGGGCAATTTGCTCCCGGGCAGTTGTCAGCAACTGCTCCGACTTTCCACCAAGAGCATGGAGGGAAGATGGATTTCCAAAAAATTCCTTATTCACTTGAACAAACGCCTGAAGGACTTCTTCATATGGTTTAGTTGTTGCACTGTTGTCAAAATATATCATTATAAGGTCACCCACTAACCTGTTTCATTAATATAATCAATCATACATAATAACACATGAAGACTCTAATTTAAATAATTGGTGACCGTAAAATTTCTTGAAAAGGGACTTGGCTTGTTCCAACCTCAACCCTTGTTGAGGAAATGATGGAATCCCTATTTTATGGGTGCTTCGACGGACAGGATGTCCTAGTGCAGGCGAAGCGACAGGACGTCGCCGATTGAGCCTGCCGACGGACAGGATGTCCTAGTGCAAGCGAAGCGGCAGGACGTCGCTGGTTGAGCCTGCCGACGGACAGGATGTTTCCAGACCACCGATGCTACATGCCAGTGCTATCTATGGGGCCAGCGACTTACTCCCGTAAAGATCAGACTCCGTCTACTATCAAGGCGTTGGTGATATGTTCCGCAAGAAAAAAGAGCCCTTCATTTCGAAGCGCTCTTTTATCAATATTTTTAAACATGAATTTCTTCATTAAACATCTCTTCGATCTTTTTCAAAGCTCCTGGTTCTACTTTTTCAACCGCAGCAGCGGCTTGTTCAAGGGATGAACGGTATTCGTAATTGCGGAATGCTCTTTCGGCCTTCTCAAGGTCCGCTCTTAAATGAGGATCTTGGCCTCTGTACCTGTTTCCATATTGGATGACCCGTTCAGCAAGGCGGGCATTTTCAATATGTTCCTCCGTTCGGCTGTACAAATGGTCGACTGTATCAGTTGCTTCAAACAAATGACTTTGGACAGATTTCATATTAAGCGGCTTTTCCAGAAGGCTTTTAAAGACATCCTCAATTTGCTCGGAAGCTTGCTCATACAAAGATTCGACATCGCTTGGAAGCCCAGGCATTCTGCTTTTTTGAACAATCCGGGCGATCTCGCTGACTTTCTTTTTTAAAAGTGCAATCTTCTCCCTTGCCTCCAACTCATCCTTTCGCAAGCTTTGCAGGCGTTCCGCAAACAATTGCTGTTTAGTTTCCAATTTCTCCAGCCCGCTTTCGATTTCATTTAATTCCTCACTTAAGGAAGTAAAAGCTGATTGGTCCTCTTGGATCTTCCCTTCAATCAATTCATACCGTCTCGTAAGCTGGCTTAAGCTTTTTTCGAGATCATGCGGTATGTTCAGGTCGTTATCAAACAGTTGATAGCTCTCCTGAACCAGTTCAGTCTCAGATTTAAGTTGTTCGTTCGCTTCTTTCAATCTGTTCAAATAGGCTTCGGTCTTTTCGTTCTTCTGAAGGACATCATGTCTTGCGTAGACTTCCTTTTCCAGAAGGTCATAAAGGAGTTCAATCTGTACCTTCAACTCTTCCAATCCCTCAGCAACTTCATCGACTTCTGTCTGGATCAGGAAATCCCTGTACGTCTTCAGTTCCTTATCCATTTTTTCCATCAAGGTTTCCATTTGGATATGGTCCAAAACGTATCCCTGTTCCAGCATTTCTTTATAACCTAGGAAAAGTTCGTCTTTTTGTGAAGGAATGATTGTTTGGCAGTCCGTGAGCAAATCAGGGATTTTTTCCATCCTGTAAACCAGGCTTTCCAGTTCCTCGGAAAGCGAGACAACTTCCCTGCGTGCCGCAATATAATCGCCATCTTCAGTTAACGTTTCATATTTCGAGATTTTTTCAGCTGCTGAGTTCAACTGTTCTTCCAGTTTCTTTGCCGCTTCACCAAAGGTATGAGACTCTGTAAGCAGGCGTTTTTTGGCCGAACCGTATTTTTCTTTCAAGCTTTCGATATCAGTCCTGCTTTTTTCTTCACTTTCCGTTAATTCTTTTAACTCATCGAGGATTTTTTGAATCTGTTCATTGATACGGGCCAGATCATTTTCAATCTTCATACGGATCTCTTTTACTTTTTTAAAATTGAACTTATCCGTATACTCTTCAGCCTCGAAAAGAAGTTCATCGATATGTGGAAGTTGGACGGTGATAACATCGTCCCACACTTGTCGCCACTTTTCGAACATCTCCTCTGTTTTCCCTGTCATGTTCAACTGTTTTACTTTAGCCAGCGCCTCAACAACAGGCTGGTTCATCGTTTCCATTTTCTTAGCTTCCAGCTGGTCTATTTCTTTATAATATTTTTTCCTCATCATATATCCAATAATGAATATTATTATGATAAAAATGATTGCACTGATGACGAGTTCAACACCATATTTCATTATCTGTCCCCTGCTCCTTCCATCATTCAGCCGAAACATATGTATATCAAACGGTTTTATTAGTCTAGTTATGTCCCTCTATGATACCATGACAACGACAATTTTTGACGCATAAATGCAATTTTTCTATCGTTTTTTTCTTTTATTTCTCAGGAAAAAATAATTTAGGCTATAAATAGAAAAAGCCGCCCTAATTTATGGAGGACAGCATTTATTAAACAGTCTTAATAACCGGAGAAGAAAGATGCTCCATAAACAAAGCGCTCTTTTGAACATTCACGGTAGCTTGAATCCAGTCTATGACCGATTCATAATATTTTTCTATAAAATAAGGGTCTTTCGGATGCATCCCCCAAACCTCACTGACATAATGGCTGTTCAGAAAAGGTGTGGACAGCATTCCCTTCAATTGGATGATCATCATGCTGACAGGCAAAGCTGAATAGTTTTTCCCTAACGCCGCGGATGTTAACGCCTTCAGGTAATATCTCTCTTTCATCAAATAAGAAGAAATGATCTCCCGCGACACTTGCGAGTCAATCGTGATTTCCCTCCAAACGAGCCGGGTAAGCAAATGATTATCACTTTGGAATACAAGGATCTTCCTGATGGCTCTGTGCAGGCAAATTTCTGGATCTTCCCACTCGATCTTCCTTTTTTCTTCGTCCAGTAACGATAAATAGGCTTCGAAAAAACTTACCAGGCATGCCTCCAACAGACCTTGCTTCCCATGGAAATAATATGAAATGTTAGCCGGATTCAATTTTGCCCTTGCTGCAATATCGCGTATTGTCGTTCCATTGAAACCTTTTGTTGTAAATAGTTCTATGGCCGCTTCGATAATGGACTCCTTCGTTTTTCCTCCTTGACCAGACATTGTGGGCCCTCCCTTTTGAAACATAGATCAATCCCTTATGATTAATAGGCACACGACTCGTTCTTTATATAAATAAATTCAGCTTCAAATGGTTGATTTCCTGCGAAAATAACTCGACAGATTTTTGCCTATTTTGCTAAAATCAGTGTGCAATCATCGAGATTTCAAGACATTCTTGACTTTTCTTTTGGCCGGCCCTATAATGTTCTTTGTGTGTAAAATAATTGCAGCCTTGATGAATATTCTGTTGACCGTATTTTGTTCCTCGAGCCATGAGGTGTATCGCGTAACCCGCTGCTGCTAGGGCGAAGGTACATGAAAACAAAATACCCAGCATTGTATTCTCGCAATGGTTTTTATTTTACAACAAAATAAAACCTAAGGAGGAGTCTTCTATGGCTCGTTATACTGGTCCAAGCTGGAAAATTTCCCGCCGTCTCGGAATCTCACTAAGCGGAACTGGTAAAGAATTAGAGAAGCGCCCTTATGCGCCAGGACAACATGGTCCTAACCAACGTAAAAAGCATTCTGAATATGGTCTTCAGTTGCAAGAAAAACAAAAACTCCGTCATATGTACGGTGTGACTGAGCGCCAATTCAAGAACACATTCCTTAAAGCCGGCAAAATGCAAGGTAAACACGGTGTTAACTTCATGATTCTTCTTGAACAACGCCTTGACAACATCGTTTACCGCCTCGGCTTAGCACGTACTCGCCGTCAAGCTCGTCAGCTTGTCAACCACGGTCATATCCTTGTTGATGGACGTCGTGTAGACATTCCATCTTACAAAGTAACTCCTGGTCAAACAGTGAGTGTACGTGAAAAATCAAGAAATCTTGCTATCATCAAAGAATCAGTAGAAGCAACAAACTTTGTTCCTGACTACGTTTCTTTCGATGCAGATAAGCTTGAAGGATCTTTGACTCGCCTTCCTGAGCGTTCAGAGCTTCCAGCAGAAATTAACGAAGCATTCATCGTTGAGTTCTACTCACGTTAGGAAATTCGCTTTGCAAAGCATGGTATTAAAAGCCTTAGAAACCTTGTTACATCAAAGGTTTAGGGCTTTTTTGTTTTTCTTGGCATTGCAAGATAATGCATGAAAATGAACGTATTTGGGGCTAATTTTGGGGCTAATTTGGGGCTGATTAATATTAATCAGTTTAGGCGTATGTAGGGGAATGGATATATTTCAAAAAAACAATGGGTATTCGGATTTTGTGGTGGAAAAGGGCTTATAAGTCTCCCTTTTCCAATTTCTTAATAAGTGTGAAAAAATCGACACCATAGTTTCCTGTTAAAAGTGGTCTGTTACTTCATCCCAATTGAAAGTATCGTATAACATAGCTTTGTTGAAAGCACTGAATGCCACGTGATCCTTAAAAAACGTTTCTAACGGGCTTTTCATCTACACCAACGCTTTCGGCTACTTCCACAAAGGTCTTAGACATGGATTGTTCTTCAATGGAGTCTACCAACCTTTTAGTCATATTACGCTTTTCGTCAATGGATATAAGGCGTTCCCAAAATGTGGAACCACACTCACGACACTTGTAACGTCTACGGTTTACTTGTAAGCCCACTCGCTTTAAACGAATAGGCAAGTCCATGATTAGTTGTTTTCGTAAACTGTGTTTGTACAATTTGTCAAATCCGCATTCGGGACAACGTTCAGTGTTTTGATTGCCTCCACTTTAAACATCATATCGGTTTTATTTTCTTGTGGGGGTTCAACTGTTTTAAGGTCTAGTAGGAATAATAGGTCTGACAAATTGTTCATCTTTTACTACTGGCATTAAGGGATCAAGTATTGATTTCAACAATCACGCCCGATTCAACATAAAGTTCTTTATCTTTTCTTCAGAATCAAACTGACCTTTTATAAGCATTAAGGGGTCATACTAATACCACCTGGGGTTCTATTTAACAATTCAATATGGCCAGACGTGTTGATTATAAATTTCACTTTTAATTCATCAAATGGAATAAGGATACCTATAGAAATAAATTCAACATGTTTTTATTCCACTTTAATATTTTATCCAAATAATTTGGTTGTTCTTCACTTGTTCCAGTAACGAGTCCGTTTTCCCACACAAATGATTCAAGTATTGATTTTACTGCTGTAATTTGCTCTTCAACTTGCTGTTCGTTTATTTCAAACTCATCTATAATCTCTTTACTATATTTTTCTTTATTATTTTTAAGCTGCATGAGAAACTTCCCCGATTCCGTTGCAGTTCCTTCTCCATTTATGAATCGTTCAAAATAGTCCTCATCCATATATTTTTTAGCGAGTGTATAAAAACTTACGTCATTGTCGTTTGAAAGAGGGCTACTATAGTTTTTAAACGGTTTTAAGTCACTGTTATCAATGACAACGTATCCTTTTTCTCGTAGCACATCATTAACACTACAATGTTTAAATAAATTGCGTATCATAAAGTCGATAAAATGATTGAAACCATTGATAAGACGATTAAACATATGGCGGGAGAAATACAAATGACGAATGAAGAGAGGTTTGAGGGAATTAATGTTGGATTCAACAAATTTGAAAAAGAGGCTCGTTGCCGTTGGGGAAATAAATCTATCGATGAGATATACACAAAACTAAAGGATTGTCCAAGATGAACAAAATGATTTACCTTATAGATGGGATATGATCTTCAATAAACTTGCATGGCTTCGTGATCAATGCCCCAAATCCTAAAAGGTACAACCAACAATTAAAGAATGGTATGACTTTTTAAATAAAAACTTTAGTAACTACTCCCTTGATACCTTTTATGGATTAGGTCAACTCTATATTAATGATGAACGTTTCACAAAAAATATAGATCAGTATGGTGAGGGTTTAGCAAAACTCATGATTGAGGCGATGAAGGTCTTTACGAATAATCAAATAAGAGGTGGTAGCAATGAAAATAATAATTGAGGATACCATTGAACAATACGAAAAATTGTTTTCAATGGAAGAAGATAAAGAAAATTTTTATCGGTACTCAATGATGAAGCCCTTTGAAAAGATGTGGAATATGATTAATGTTCCATTAAAGGCTAAGCAACCTAATGGGTATGATGTAATAATGGCTACAAATATGCTTGGTTATCTTAATGTATCAGATACTCAAATTGGAAGACAAGCATTAGAAAGTTTAAAAGAAATTCAGGCTCTTCAAACAGCACATAGCACTTTAAATCATTGTATTAATTTTATTGAAAAAAATAATATAAATATTAATGCTGATGAATTGAGATTTGGTATGTATATAGCTGACCCGAAGAAGCTCGAATTACAAAAAGGTTATTGTGGTTTTGGAGGAATTCCAGGGTTTATTCAAGTATCTATTTACCCAAACTCCTATAATATTCCAATGTATTTGGCAAGTAGAATATGTATGATTTGGCAGTTAAAATTGTAGCTACTTGCCAACATCCCTTTTTTAATGATTGAGTAATGATTCTTTGTGTCGAAAACTTTCTCGATTGAACACCAGTAAATGTGAGTAATGAATTAAGCGATCAATAAACGCTTCCGTCAAGATCGGATCTCCGAATATATGATTCCACTGTCCGAACTGAAGATTTGTCGTAACGATTACACTTCGCCGTTCGTAACACAAATTAAGCACTTGAAATAGGAGCTCAGCTCCTTGCTTATGAAGT
>NZ_KB894710.1 GCF_000374565.1 Siminovitchia fordii DSM 16014 = CIP 108821
CACAAAGAATCATTACTCAATCATTAAAAAAGGGATGTTGGCAAGTAGCTACAATTTTAACTGCCAAATCATACATATTCTACTTGCCAAATACAGTGGCAGCAGTATGTGTTCTCGGAGTAAATAGATAATTACTGACAATAACACGAGGTTATTGCTTTGGATAAAAGAACTCATCATAATTTTGGGGTTATTTTTTTTGCAATTATCTTGGGCACCAGTACCTTTGCTTTTCTTATTCATCTATATGGCAGGTTACTACAATAAGTGGTGAGGATCATTTTAGTATTAAGACGAAAAATGTGTAAAATAGGGCATAATGGAAGAAGTGATAGTAATCTGAAAGAGAGTTGAATCCTATGGATACTCAAGTAACTACGAAGTTTAAAATACTCAAGTCAGCTAATGAGGTGTTTGAAGCGATAGTAGACCCTGTGAAAATCGGAAATTTTTGGTTCTCATCGAGTTCCGAAAGATGGGAACAAGGTAAGTCCGTTACATTAAGGTATGATGAATACGAGGCAGAAGGTGTTATAAATGTACTAGAAATCGAAGTAAACAAGAAGATCGTGTTTTCATGGGGTGGAGAATCGGATGAGGAAACGGTCGTTACAATTACATTAAAAGAGCTGGATAAAGGGAGTACAATTATTGAAGTGAACGAATCAGGTCTTCATGAACACGACCCTGAAATAGTAAACAAAATGCTAGGGCAAAAAGAAGGCTGGGTATATATGTTAGCTTGTTTAAAGAGCTATTTGGAAAATGGAGTTAGTGATTTAAGAGCATCATTAATCCATTAGTTTTAAATAACATCTTATAAAAAAAGACTTTTTTAAAAAAACACTATACAACGATTACTTTTGCATTTCTTGTTGAACTGGTGCGTTGAATAAGGATTGATGAATATGATCCTCTTTTCAAAACAGTTTTTTGTTTAACGTAATTTGAGGGTTTGCGAGGTATTTTAATCAAACTTTAATTAAAACCTACAGTTGTTGTCTCTATATAAAATTAACTTTCCCAATCCGAAGGTTTTTCCGGTACTTTTCCCGGCAGGCCTTCGGTTATTTTATTCTAACATCGGAAAAAATCCAATCGTAAATCAATATCAGTCCAATCTCGTTTTCAATCAGTGTTTAATCCTAATCAAACAGTTTTTCTCTATTTTATTCTTATCCAATGATTGTCCTGTAAGGGAACAGGTGGATTTCAATTCCTTCCCCGTTGGTTTTATTAGGGTGCTAAATCGGTATTCTTTCTAGTTTCCTCACATTTTTGGCCCAAAAAGCTCCCCGATATCCATTCGGTATTTATTCGAAATGGAACGTAAGTTTTTTATCAAAAATGAATGTAAAATAGTTACAATTTTTAGCGGAAATTGGGGAAAATGCAGGACGTAATTTTTTAAAACAGAAATGGAGAGGAGCATGAAAGGGGCATGATCCCTTGGAAGAAAAGGGTTGAGAGGAGGGAGAAGGGCAAGTGGCGGTGGAACGTTAATTTTCGATAGGGACATGTTATAGCATTGAAATAAAATTGCGATATTTATTTAAAAGATACGATGTTTTGAAGAAAGTCACGATGTTTTTAAAAAAAGTGAAGGTTTACCCCTTTGGATATGTTTATCTAAAGGGGTATTCGTATAGTGGTAGGAAGAGTATTCCTGAACTAAAAAGTTGTAATAGTGATACCGTCTGGAAAATGCATTTACAACGATAAGTATTTTGATATGAGTCATATGAGACATTTGTGAAGTGCTAATTTAACCGTAATTGGATTATATATCAATAGACTTACCCTATGATACTAACTTTATAAAAATAACAGCGTTTTGGAATGTTACCGTTGTAAATTGTCAAAATCCTGACGCTACTCCTATAAGAAAACTCAAGGTTTCTTTGAGTTTTCTTACCTAAAGTAGTCATAACTTAGCTTCTTAAATCGGCAACAAATGAGGAATAATAAGAGTTCTCAGGGATTAAATCAACTAAAATTTGGATTAACTTATCTATTGAGAAAAGTACAGTTGTTCCTAGCCAACTACCAGGTAAGAATTCAGCTGGTAACATAGGGTCAGCTATTAATAGCTCATCTCTTTTCTCCTTTAGTGTTAAGAAGTTTGTAAATACCTGTAAAGGATTTCGATTATTATCTTTAATTAAACTATTAAATTTTGTTTTATACTCATTTTCTAGCCATATCTGTATATTTTTGTAGTTAGTGTTGATTTCTTCTAAATTCCATAATGAACTAGCAGTGTTTGGACCTGCTCTTCCTTCAGGAACTATCCCATTTAACAAGAACTCTTTACTTGAAATAATGGTTATATAATCCTCAAGTTCAAGTGAATCAATCAGATTTAGCACCTTATTTATTACATCCCACGGGTAAACATAAACACTCTTATAGAGCATACCAAAGCCTAATTGTAGTAAACCTTTCCTAAAAGCATCTCTTTTCTTTCTTAATGTCTCAGGGATTTCCAATAACACTAAATACCATTTTCCGTCCCAATGTTTTGTGTAAAAGTTATCCTTTTTAGAATATAGACTATATGCGTCTAGACCATTTGGTGTAATTTTATAAATTCCTCGCTCTGATGACGCTATATAAGACATTCTTTTAAATTTAGATAAGATATTTCTTATTGATTGTGGAGTATAATTCATTTCCTTAAAAATATTAATGAGTTCTTTCCCTTCCATTTCAACCTTTTTAGATAATAAGTATAATAACTGTTTTTCAACCGTCACCTATTTCACCTCTACATAGGATATAACGAATTAATCATGCTATTCAAGTGATCGATCTCTATAATTTAGATTAATTGACACATTATTGTAAGTGATATAATATAAAAATCACCGAGCGTTGTATGATATATTATAAACATCGCATTAAGGCTATTCAATTTAGTTTTAAATAGCTATTAATTTTAAGGACGTGATAAAAGTGAATAACTTACTACATGAAATTAATGAATTTGAAACATTTCAGCTGTTAAATGAAAACGGAGAAGTTGTACATAACGACTTGTTGCCTGAACTTAGTGATGAAGAGTTACAACTCCTAATGGAGCGAATGATTTATACTAGAACAATTGATCAAAGATGTATTTCATTATCTAGGCAAGGAAGATTAGGTTTTTATGCTCCGGTTGCTGGACAAGAAGCTAGTATGATTGGAACGCAGTTTGTACTAGAAAAAGAAGATTGGATATTACCAGGATATCGAGATCTTCCGCAAATGTTGTTTCAAGGGGTTCCGTTATCCCAATTATTCCAATGGTCCAGGGGACATCATAAAGGGGGTCGAATGCCTGAAGGAGTTAACGTTACTCCTCCTCAAATCATTATTGGCGCACAAATTGTTCAAGCTGCAGGAGTCGGACTTGGTTTAAAAAAGAGAAAGAAAAAGAATGTTGCAATTACATACACTGGTGACGGTGGCTCGTCTCAAGGAGACTTTTATGAGGGGTTAAACTTCGCAGGAGTTTTCAATGCTCAAACCATTTTTGTTGTTCAAAATAACCAATTTGCAATCTCAACACCGTTCGAAAAACAAACTGCTGCAAAGTCGATTGCACATAAATCGGTTGCTGCTGGAATTAAAGGCGTAAGGGTAGATGGAATGGATATTCTAGCTACTTATGTAGTTACAAAAGAAGCAAGAGAACGGGCTATTAATTCAAGTGGTCCTACGTTAATTGAAGCTATAACCTATCGGTATGGTCCTCATTCAACATCAGGTGATGACCCAACACTCTACAGAAACGAACAACTTGAGAAAGAATGGGCCCAAAAAGATCCTATAACAAGGTTTAGATTGTTTTTAGAAAAACAAGATTTATGGAGTGAGGAGCATGAGTTTCAAATTATAGAACAAGCAAAAAAAGATGTGAAAAATGCAATAAAACAAGCAGAATCTGAAAGTAAGCCAAAAGTTTCCAATTTAATTGAGAACATGTATGAAGTACTACCTTTCAATTTAAGGGAGCAGTTAAATCAAGTAAAAGAAAATTATCAATGATGAATTTCAATTCTTCTATAATAAATATAAAAGTATGGAATAATGCAGAAAAAAAGAAAGCAAAAACGAGCTTATTGGATGCCAACTTAGTTCCATTGCCAATAGGCATAAAAGAGGGGGTGGAGCCAAGAGATGCAAGGATTTGGAGGGGGAAGTTGCAGACTCATAATAGATGTCCCTCGCTTCCCAATACCGGATTACCTACGTTACAGTTGCTCGTAAATCCTGATTAATGCTGCCAACAACCAAGGCCTTCGCCTACATTAATATTAATATTGATCACGGCATAAAATACTAGCTTAAAAGCCCTCAACCAAAGAAAAGGCGAGGGCGTGTTTTGCGTTTTTATTTATCTAAATGCTCAATTGCGTAATCGGCTTCTTCTTGTGTAAATTTTTCACCGTGCTCAGAGGTTAATTGGTCTCTTATCGCTTCGGGTGACATACTCATAGTTTCCTGATAATTTTTTGCTTTTGCCAAGGCATTTTCATTAAAATCAGCTTTCAGATTGTCAATTGCGTACTGTGCTTCGTCTTCAGTAAATTTTTCGCCGTGTTCAGAAATAAGTTGTTCATAGATTCCTTGTTTTGACATGTGCATTTCTTTTGAATAGGATTCAGCCTTTTTCAAAGCGTTTGCTTTCCAGTCAAATTCGAGTTTACTCATTGCATACTCGGAGGCTTCTGTAGAAAACTTTTCGCCATGTTCTGAAGTTAATTGTTCAAAAATAGCACTTTTGGACATCTTCATTGTTTTTGCGTACGATTCAGCTTTTTTCAAAGCAGACTTATATTCGGTAGGAACGTCATCCTCTGCCTTCGTATCTTCTTTTTTCGGTTCCTCTTTTTTCTTTTCAGGTTCCTTATTCTCTTTTGGTTTATCTTTCGCTTGTTCGGTGGCAGCCGGCTTACTTTCCTTTTTGTTAGAGTCTGCTTCGTCATCCATGCCATTAACGGCCGCAGCGATAACAATAATCGCAATTACCCATACCCACCATTTTTTATAAAATGGTTTTTTCTGCTTATCCCTTTTTCCCATTTCTATTTTCCCCCTTATAGATCGATTTGTGTAAAATTATACCATAAAACTATTGCTATAGTTATATAATCACCAAGGAATACCCAATTATCAACAATCTCATTAATAGGTAATTATGCCTAATAATTCGCCAACAACATTTCTGAGCTTCTTCTTTGGTAAGATTGAGGTAGTTGGATGCACATAGAATAGTGTTTGTGGATTCCAAACTCTACCTGTAACAGACCAGGTTCCATCGTCAAAATCTTATTATTGTTGTTTGGGGGAGGGGAGAGTTACAGGTTAATAGAAATTTATTAAGTGACAAAAAAATTGTTTCATATACTATAAAGTCGTTTAAATGTGAGTCATTCTATTTAACGATCGAGCTGAGTAAATAAAGTAGACAATATAAAGAAACACCTATGCATCGTATCAAATTGACATAACAATGCAGGATGTTTCTTTTCAGAAAACATATGAAATTAAGTTGTTTCTCCCGCAATAACGGGCAGTAAGACTCCCAACTCAAAACTTAAGATGAGTCGGAGTATTTTAGGTGGGAGATCAACTGCCCGTAAAAGCCCGATTCGTTCAACTAACAATCAGTAGGAGATAAAGAAAACCCCCACTGATCGAAGTTTCACTTTATTTACGTAAAAGTATATTGGGTACTAATCGAATATAAATTAGTTCACCTGCAAGTTCAACGATTGTTTGTGTCACAATGATAGTTGCTACTAATGTACTCAAATTATTTGGTAAGGCGAAAGCAAGAGGAAGAACTACAAGCGAATTACGTGTAGCGCTACTAAATATAAGTGCACGACCTGAACCAATATCAAGCTTGAACCACTTTGAAATAAACTTAGAAATGATAGGCATAATGACCATAAAAGCAACATATATAGGAATGACTTTGATAATTAGGTCAATATATGTTGATACTTTTCCTATTTGAGACGATACAACAACAAAAAGAGTAAGAGCCATGAATGGAACGGGAAGCCATGCTGATATATTTATTATTTTATTACCAACAATTGATTTTTTTGCAAATATCTGTAGGGCAATAGCGAGTCCTAATGGGATAACGATAAGACCAAAAAATGCTTCAAGGAACGGACCTGGGTCTACAATGTTTGCCGCATCATTCCCAATAAACAAAAATAAATATAAAGGTAATAGCAGCATTTGAGTAATAAAGAGAACAGGTGTAGAAATAAGAATAATCTTCTCATTTCCACGCCCGAGAGCCGTAAAAACAATTACATAATCAATACAAGGTGTAAGTAAAACTAAATAGACTCCAAGCAATAACGGTGGAGATTGGGGTAATAACTTTGATAGAAGCCATACCACTATAGGAACTGCAATATAGTTAACCGTTAATAATGCCCCAAAAAAACGACGATTAGCAAACGACTCTTTTAAAGAAGTAAAAGGAATTTGCGAAAACATACTATACATTAAAATAGCAATAATAAATGAAATTGTTGCATCTAATTGTGCTCCGAAATCAGGAATTAGTAATCCAAATCCAACTGCTATCATTAGTACAATGACAT
Source organism: Siminovitchia fordii DSM 16014 = CIP 108821 (assembly GCF_000374565.1). Classification (GTDB taxonomy): domain Bacteria; phylum Bacillota; class Bacilli; order Bacillales; family Bacillaceae_C; genus Siminovitchia; species Siminovitchia fordii. Next base: position 6,618 of record NZ_KB894710.1, read on the forward strand.
ATAGCCAAACCTGATTGTTTTCTAATTTTTCTCTAGAAGTCATTATTTAGTTGCCCCTTTTTATTGCCTCACTAAATAGACTTTCTGCTAAGTAGATAAATAAGAGGCGTATGTAATAAGTGATATTTAATTTGATCTGGAATTCTCACTTTATATTATCATAATGATTGTTTAGACTAATGTAAAAACCTTCCATACATATCATATAGTGAGAACTTTATAAATGGGCAGCATCGATTTTCGTAAAAACCCATTCAAATTAAATAGTGTTAAAAACTAAAACGTAATGTTTAACTAAGCAATAACCCTCAACAACTACGGTGCTGAAACAGTAATTGGATAATGAAGGGGATTATACTTTACAGGTTCATGTCACGGCTTGAAGTATACATAATATGCCTAAAAAACCTATAAAAGTTGAGAAGTAATAAAGGCTAATATTATTACTCTTACGTAGGAGCTCCAAATGTTATAAAAATATCTTGTATTTTTAAAGTAATGAGCCTTTCAAACGAGGGCTCATTTTTTAGATAAAGTTGCAGTTGCAAATACCTAAGAAAAGCATTCCAATAACAGAATAAATTTCATAAAGTCTGCGTACATAAGATTGTATAAACCAAATTTATTATTGAAAGGATTTGGAATCCGTGTGGGTGCCTTTGCTTTTATCCGGCGTATCTGTAATGGGGTTAGGTATTGGAGGGGTATTAACAAGTTCAATTAACCGATTTTTTCCGAAAAAATTACCTTACGTATATGTCATTTGTGGAGGGATTTTGATGGGGATTATTTCATTTGATTTAATCCCTCATACTCTAAAAAACTTTGATTTCAAAGGTGTACTTTTAGGTGCTCTAACAGGGTACATCGTTATGTTATTAATTGGTCATTTTTTTCACCACAAAGAAGAGTTGAATGTTTCCGAAAGAACTTTAGGGTTTTTAGTTGCAGCTATATTCTTTCATCACATCATTATGGGTTTTTCATACGGGGCTGTTACCTTATTTAACAGCTATTCCTTTCTAACCGCTATTATTCTTCATCAAATTCCGGAAGGTATAGCTATAATGACTATTTTATTAATCATAAGAATAAAAGGGATCACCTTTCTCTATATAATATCCATATTATCGGTTGTTTTCGGCGTAAGTGCTTTTTTAGGTGAATCAATAAAAGAAACAGCAAGGACAGTAGACACATTGTTGACAGGAACTGCTATTGGAACCCTTTTATTTGTAACACTTAATGAAATTATTGGAAAGTCAAAAAAACAATTTGGAAGGATACCGTTGCTTCTTATGATAACTTTTGGAGCGATCATGATAAAAATTTATATATCCTTATTGCCAGATTAATAAGTCAGCTTTATTGATGATAACTGCTACGGAATAATCGCATGTAAGGTCACAAGTTCAGGTAGCTGAGCAAACAATAAAAACTGAACACATCTAGTGCTTAAACCCTTATTTTTAAATAGTGCAACGCTAGTGATAGTAACTAAAAAATAAAAGGAATAACATAAGCAGGAAATAACCTACTCAATCTCCATCTCAATCTCCATAGAGAATATTTTAAGAGCCTGTTTTGAATAATTTTTTTCAAAAGCAGGCCCTGATCTTTTTGCTGAATTAGGCTTTTGTAAGCCTATTTTGATTTATTTTTGTTTTGAAGCTGCACCAGGTCTTCACGGTATTTTGTCTCTCTTATTTCTTATCGTTATTTTCCTCTACATATTTTTTAAGAGCTAATAGCTTTTTGTCCCAATATTGTTCAAAGAAGGTAAGCCAATCTTTTAGTTCAACCAAAGGTTCTGGACTAAGCGTATATCGGGTTTCGCGTCCCACCTTGCGACTTCTGACAAGGCCGGCATTGGAAAGAATATGCAGATGCTTATTCACAGCGGTACGACTTATCGGGTAGAATCTTACAATTTCAGTTATCGACATTTCCTTTTCAGCAAGCAATTTTAACATACTCCGACGAGTTGGGTCCGAAATTGCTTGAAAGATATCTTGCTTAGATTGGTCGACCATTCTTATGCAGCAACATATTTTGAAAGTTTTTCTTTTACAATTTTTTCCCATCCGCCGTTCATAGTTTCAAAAACACTCAATGTTTCTGCACTCCAACCAGAATGAATAAGGGTAAATTCAGTTTTTTCATCTTCTAATGATCTCAATTCAAATGTAAGGTGCCACTCTTTATCCCAGTCGAAGCCGACACGCTTCAGAGGTTCTAATTCAGTAACTTTACATGGGGAATCACCGTATGGACCTGCATGAAGGACAAAGTCCTTTCCCAAAACAGCTTCAAAAGTATTTGCCATCCACCATGCCGCAATACCTTCTGATGTTGAAACAGCTTTCCACACTTTTTCAATTGGAGCATCCAATATGATGGTTTTACGAATTTCAGGTGTTTGCATAAGTTAATACCCCCAATACATTTTTAACACCTTTTGGTGTCATAAGGTTATTGTAACACCAAAAGGTGTTATTTAAAATGGACAAATAATTCCTATATAACCATAGTCTTACAATTACGCCCGGCGGACTATTGAATAAATTTGTACAAAAAATTTAAAGTTGGACAATACGAAAGATTCCACAATGACTTGTATAATAAAAAAGAATTCTCGTTTATCTAAATGGGCAGATGGAGGAAGAAAATGAAGATATTAGAATTACCAATTGAATTTGAATTTAATGGACAAAAAAATTACATATATCCTAGCTTAATTGTATCGAATAATGAATTAACATTGGTCGATACAGGATATACAAATTTCTTGATTTTAATTGAAAATGAAATTCTAAAAAATGGATATGAAATGAAGAATTTAAAGAATATAATCATTACTCACTATGATGATGATCATATAGGTTCCTTACATGATTTCAAAGAAAAATATCCTTGGATTAACATTATAGCTAGTGAAATTGAATCAAAATACATTAGCGGTGAAATGAAGTCAGAGAGATTGGTTCAAGCCGAAGAAATGTTAGAAAATATGCCAAAAGAAGAAATAGAATTTGGTAAATGGTTTATACAGCAATTAAAAAATTTGAAGCATATTCCAATTGATGAAAAGGTACATGATGGTGATATGATTCTAGATAACAAATGCAGAGTCGTAGCAACACCAGGGCATACTTCAGGACATATTTCATTATATATTCCGAGTTTAAAAAGTGTAATTACAGGTGATGCAGCTGTTCATAAGAATTATGAATTGGTCGTTGCTAATCCACACTTTTGTTTAAATGTTGAGAAGGCACAACAGTCCTTAAGAAACATTAAAAATCTTAAGGCTGAAACGTACTATTGTTATCATGGTGGGAAATTTACTTTATAATAGGGAGCTAAACGTAAAGGCTCTCGAATAAAAAATAATCGTGGAATACAAATAGCAATTATCCTTTAAGAGTGAAGTTTAAAAACAAGATGAGAATAACAGAGAAGGGAAACAAGAGATCAATCTATGCTTTGGATTTAGGGAGTTTTCAACCACCCAATTTTTTCCAGTTTTAACTGTCAAAAACTCGATATTTGAAATTAAATTGGTACTCGGAGAAAAAAGTTGCTACCCTGCTGTTATTAACTTTTTTACCCAATTCTTATTCTGTAGGGAACAGGCTAGCTTCTGATTTTCCACAGTATAAAATATGGTAGTCTTCCGGGCTATTTCAAATTGGAAGACCTCCTTCGGTATTTATCCAAGGGAACACACAATGGAGAAATGATTAATTTGCGATGAATAAAAGAGCTTGTTAAAATATGTATAGGGGAAAACCCTACATTTTTATTCAATGGAGACCTTATTCATGATTATTCAATTTATGCGTTATAGATAATGAAAGGTATAGACATTTTTTTGCCTGACTCATATTTTTTTGAACAATATGACAGGTTTATTTGTCTATGCCTTTTTCATTTATCAAAACGAATGAATGAGGTGTATTTTTTGAATAAAAGAATCATGAGTGCAAATTATGTCAGTAATATCGAATCTATATTTAAGTGTCCAATTTGTGCTTCTTCAATGCAGGTACTAAACACGAAAAGTTTGGTCTGTAGTAATCGCCATACATTTGACTTTGCCAAGCAAGGGTATGTCAATTTAATCCCTCATACGGTCAAAACAAAGTACAGTAAAGAACTCTTCGAAGCAAGGAAACGGATTGCGGAATATGGCTTTTTTGAACCTTTGACAAAAACAATTGCTGAATTGATAAATAAACATGTCCTGAAAAATCAAATATATGTCTTGGATACAGGATGTGGTGAGGGGTCGCACCTAGCTAATTTGTGTAACATGATTGTAAAGGATAAAGAAAACGTTTCAGGCGTCGGAATTGATATTTCTAAAGAAGGAATATTAATTGCTGCCAAAAATCATTCAAATAAGGTATGGGCTGTAGCTGATCTTGCGAATACTCCATTTAAAGAAAAGCAGTTTGATGTTATCCTAAATATCCTGTCGCCATCCAATTATTCTGAATTTACAAGAATACTGAAAAACAATGGTTTTATCGTGAAGGTGGTCCCGGAGACTGAGTATTTGAAGGAATTAAGACAAATCTATTTCGATGAACCTGACAAGAAATCTTATTCAAATACAGATACTATTGAGCGGTTCGAGGAGCGTTTTCAGGTGATTGATCGTTCAAGGTTACGTTATATAATAAATCTTGAAAAGCCATCCATTCCATCTTTAGTTCAAATGACACCCTTGAGTTGGAGAGCGATAGATGAACGAGTGGACAGCTTTTTAGAGAGAGAGTCAGTAGGCATAACCGTAGATTTGGTCATATTAATCGGAAAGGGAAAATAAGAAATATAAATAAGGCAGTCCCATTTCGGTAAGGGTTCTCTTGGGTGAAAAAATTCAATCATTATATGAATTAGTATTCAAAAAGGCATGGAGATTCGCATTGAATTTCCATGCCTTTTTATTCAGTTTGAAACATCATTAATCATTAGGGGAAATTTGATTTGAAAAAAGAAATTTGGAAAAAGAGATGGGTATATTCAAATTAAAAGGGAAATCAGCTAGTGGTTAACATTTCAACGAAGAATAGTCAAAATGAGTATTTGAAGCCTTAAACAAGACGTTAAGCTCATCAACCACTAAAGGAAACTCCTTGTGGTAATGTAAAACGGACGCTTTAAGAGGATAACGAAAAAAACCCAATTTCTTAATGTTAGCTAAGAAATTGGGTTTTTAATATGTAGATGTTTTTTTAGTCATTTTTTTGTAAAGCGGGGTTTTTCTTCCGTTGAATTTACAATTTTTATGGTCGTGTAAACACATTGATAAAAATGAAAAACTATGTTACATTTATTTAGATACACTAAAAATATGATTTGTGATAAATATATACCTATTATAATTGTACATCATAATATCCTTTTTAGTCAACCCCTATTTTTATTTTTTAAAAGGAGTGTTTGATATGGACATGGAACTTCGCCAGGAGCAAGAAAGAGTGAACCGTGTAATGGAGACAATTACAGAGCAAATCAAAAGGTTGGAGGGCGAAACTTCCGTGCGTCGGATGGAAGTGGTGAATATCCGCAAACATTTTTGGGATGAAGTAAAGGTTAATATTGATAGCTTCGACGATTATCTTGAAACGATTATTGGCTTGAGACAAGAGGCTCAAGCGCTGTCCGTAAGCCAGAGCACCCATAGGCATGCATCTAAGCGATTATCTTCGCTGCGGCGTATGCAAGAGGTACCCTATTTTGGACGAATTGATTTCATTGAGGAAGGAACTTCAACTGCGGAACGAATCTATATCGGTACCTCTACGCTCACGGATGCAAGCGGAGAAAACTTCCTTATTTACGACTGGAGGGCACCGATCTCGAGTGTCTACTACGATTATCAGCCTGGTCCCGCCAAGTATGCTACACCTGGAGGTGTCATCTATGGCACACTGGAGAAAAAGTGGCAATATCTCATCCGCGGCGGCATTATCCAATCTATGTTCGATACTAGTCTAACGATTGGTGACGAGATTTTACAGCAGGTGCTTGGTAAAGGTACAGACAAACATATGCACAGTATAGTAGCTACCATTCAACAGGAGCAAAACCGGATCATTCGGCAGGATCGCGGGCGGATGCTCATTGTACACGGAGCTGCTGGCAGCGGTAAGACATCAGCTGCCCTGCAGCGTGTTGCTTATTTACTGTATAAATATCGAGACACGCTGAATGCCGATCAAATCATTCTTTTTTCACCTAATTCGATGTTTAATAGTTATGTTTCCAATGTGTTGCCAGAACTCGGCGAAGAGAACATGCAGCAGGTCACATTCCAGGAATACTTGGATCATCGACTGAAAAGTGAATTTCAAGTTGAGAATCCTTACGATCAATTGGAGTATGTTTTGACTGCAGCGGATAACCCATTATACAGAACAAGGATTGCGGGTATCCGATTCAAAGCTACCACTCATTTTTTTGAGGCGATCAAATCATACAGGGAGTCGCTGGAATTATCCGGAATGGTATTCAAAGGGATTAGCTTCAGAGGAAAGACTATTGTTACTGCTAAAAAAATTGCAGAAAAGTTCTATAGCTGCGACACCTCGCTTCGTTTTCATAGCAGACTTGAAAAATTGAAGGATTGGCTAATAAAGCAAATGGATGAAGCCGAGAAGCTTGAACGGAATATGCCATGGGTACAGGAGGAAATCGAACTGCTTAGCAATGAGGATTACTATAGGGCATATACCTACTTAGCGGAAAAACGCGGCTACAAAGGAGAGGCGATTCATGATTATGAAATCGAGCATGAAGCGTTAGCCCGCTTGATTGTTCGCCGGAAATTAAAGCCATTGCGAAAACAGATCAAGGCGTTTCGCTTCATTAACATGAAGGGTATATACAAACAGTTTTTTGCCGAACCCTTCCGGATTAAACAGTGGATGGGTTTTGAAGCACCTGAAGAGTGGGAAGATATTTGTCTGTTGACTGTGAAAATGTTGGATGAAGGTAAACTATTTTATGAAGATGCTACTCCGTTTTTATTGATGAAAGAACTGATTCAGGGCTTTCAGACGAACAGCTCAATCAAACATGTACTTGTTGACGAGGCGCAAGATTATTCTCCGTTTCAATTCGAGTTTTTGAAGCGTTTGTTTCCTTCGGCAAGAATGACTGTGCTCGGTGACTTTAACCAAGCTATATTCGCCCATGCCAGTGAAATGGTCGATTTCCACACGCTTTCTGGCTTATACGGTCCGGATAAAACGGTTGCGATCAACTTGACCCGCAGTTATAGATCCACAAAACCGATTGTCGAATTAACACGCAAACTCATACCTGACGGTGAACGGATTACCGCTTTTGAACGTGATGGCGAGAAGCCTAAATTGACACAGCTGTCTAATCGAGCTGAATTGCATCGTTCCATAGCTTCCAAAGTTGCAGACTTACGCAAACGGCAATATAGCACAATAGCGGTTATATGCAAATCAGCAGTGGAAAGCACCGCTGCATACGATTCATTGAGCGGCATCGAAGAAATTAAGCTCGTGAAGAGTGGCTCGATTCAATATGAGCAAGGCGTTGTTGTTATACCGGTATATTTGGCCAAAGGTATCGAATTTGATGCGGTTATTATTTATGATGCATCAGCAGCAGTATACGGGGATGAGAGCCTGCGTAGATTGTTTTATACTGCCTGCACCCGGGCCATGCATCACTTGCAACTATACAGTGTTGGCGAACCAAGTCCCTTTTTGCGCGATGTTGCGCCGGAGAGTTTAATTTTGAGCTGAGTTAAAAGGGAATGAAGTGTTTGGTTCAGAATTCCATCCAACATCTAGTTCGTATTTATTTGAAAAGGAATGTAATTTTTTTTATAACAGAAAATAGCAGGGAAGTGAAAGGAGCGTAAATCTTAGATGAGGTTGTGGAAGATAGAGAGGAAAGGCGATGACAAGGAATCTTCTCTGGCGACTTCCTATTCCGTTAAAAGGCAGATTAATTGAGAACACTTAACAAGCAAATTATAATTAATATATTAAAAAAAAAGGAATGAAAAAACACGATTCGGTTGGTAGTCCGGATGCATCGATATTATAAAGATGCCAGTAACCTTCCCCTCCTCGGGATGTCCATCATCCCAAGACTTTACTGTTAAGAGGAGGGATCGTCATGATCTTGACGGATTATGATGGTCAGTTTTGGGTTGGAGTAACTGAAATTCAAGAAAACGGAAGACTGAAAGCTTACCGTTATGTATTTGGTACAGAGCCTAGTGATACTGAGGTTTTAGAATTTGTAAATGATCGGTTATTTGCTGTCATTACAAAAAGTACGCAGTTAGGGATTAAAGAGAAGAGGAGAGTAAATAAAAGGATTAATCCTAAACGTCTTCAACGACAGGTAGCCAAGGAAATGAAACAGAAGGGAATTTCAACACAGGCACAAGAGGCGATTAAAGAAGATATTAAGAGACGGAAAATGGAAGGGAAAAAACTTGAAAAACAGCGTGATGATGCTTTTAAACAAAAACAATGGGAAATCATAAAACAAAAAGCTAAGAAAAAGCATAAAGGGCGATAAATTATTCAAGAATTGGAACTGTAAACTAAATCTGTTAGTGAGAGAGCGTACGTATGGTCAACAATGAGCCATTTAAAGCCTTGCTGAATGGATGGATAGAGTAATTTTCCATGACGGGATTTATCCTTTTCGGAACAGGGCTTTTGTCAAATGTTTGGGTAAGCTTGCAGCCAATTGTTAGCAGGGCACCATATATCGAAGATATCAAAGGAGATAAAAATAATATGAACATTATTATTACCAGTTTATTTGTACAAGATCAAAACAAGGCACTAGAGTTTTATACAGAAACGCTGGGCTTTGTAAAAAAGGAGGATGTTCCTGCCGGAGAATTTAGGTGGATAACGCTTGTTTCTCCCGATGATCAGGGCGGTACCGAGCTTTTACTTGAACCGAATCAGCATCCGGCTGCCAAAGATTATCAAAGTAAGATCTATGCCGATGGCATCCCGGCAACAATGTTTGGGGTTCCAAATGTTCAAAAAGAGTACGAACGATTAATGAAGAAAGGCGTGAAGTTTACTAAAGAGCCGACAGAAATGGGCGAAGTAACACTGGCTGTCTTCGACGATACATGCGGAAACCTTATTCAGATAGTGCAAAAGTAAATTAAAGAAGCAAATTTATACGCAGTTCCAGAGCGTTTGGAAAAGAATGGGGAGGATTTGCCTTTAATTATAACAACCTCGAATCACTAAACGAGTTATTATTTAGAATGAAGATTATTTTTTACTTCTTCACAAAGGATGAATCCGTTTTGATCAAAATGGATTCATTTTATTTTCATAAAATCCGGGTTTGTGAGGTGTTTTTGATCAAGTTATTCCCCCTAAACCACTACTGTTATTTAGTTGGCAACTGAAAGGAAAATAAGGGAATAAGAACGGAGGACATTCAATCCAAAATCAATAGAATTTCGGGGCGGATCCAATCGGATTTCGCCTTTTTCTTTTGTTCCATATAGATTCAGTCCATTCGTGTTACTTCTAATTGCAATTCAGTTGTTTTTCATGCTGAGGATACCTTATGGACGAACTTAGTTCTAATCCCTTAAAAGAGGGGATGACAGGTAAATCAATGGTAACACTTATTTCATGGGTTCGGAAATTGAGTTAATACAGTTTGGCATGATTCTTGCTTCAAATAAAGATGTGCGAAAGGAGCGTAACAATGAAAAAAGGAAAAGTGACTGGTTTCATCCATAACGGGATTACTGTGAAAAATTTGGAGGATGCTCTTGGTTTTTATGTGGATTTGTTAGGTTTTAACCTTTTATCAACTCAAGTAGCCAATAGTGACTATATTTTCGACATTGTTGAAATACCTGGTTTAAAAGAGATTAAAATTGCCTTTGTGGAGATCCCAGGTGGACAAGTGATAGAGATTCTAGAGTATGTAGGGATTGAAACATATCCGGGAAGTGCACGATCTTGTGACTATGGAACTGGACACATTTGCTTGAGAGTTGAAAATCTAGAGTCTCTGTATGAAGAGTTGAAGGAAAAAGGAGTTAAATTTAAATCCGAAAAGGTGGCTCATATTACTGCTGGTACGAACAAAGGTTCAAAGGCTGTTTATATGCTTGACCCAGACGGATATATTATAGAGCTAATGGAAAAACCAGAATAACGCTGAAAAAATTCAATGAGAGGAGAAGAAAAATTGAAAGACTTAAGTGGGAAAAAAGCAATTGTAACGGGCGGAGCTCAAGGTTTAGGTTTAGCGATGGTTGAGGGACTCAGCGAAAATGGTTTAGAAATTTGCATAGTGGACATCTCACCAAAACTAGCTCAAGTCGTAGAGGGTTTAAAGAACAAAGGGTATAAAGTAGAAGGAGTTTCAGCGGACCTTTCCGAGCAAAGCCGCCTTCCGGAAGTCTTTAAGGAGGCTCTTTCCTCATTGGATAATGAAATTGATATTTTGGTCAATAGTGCTGGAATCCATCATCCGATGCCGGCAATGGAGTTACCTGCAGAGAGTTTTCAAAAGATATTGGATGTAAACGTTACGGCCATGTTCCAATTATGTCGGCTTGCAGCTAACGAAATGAAAAAGAGGGGCAAAGGCAAGATTATTAATATCGCTTCAGTTTTGGGGACATTTGGCGGATTTAACGCTTCTGCCTATTCGGCGAGTAAAGGAGCAGTGGTTCAACTGACGAAGTCACTGTCGAACGAGTGGGCGGCAGCCGGCATAAATGTTAATGCAGTTGCACCAGGATACTATGAGACAGAATTGAATCGTCATATTCTTGGGGACAAAGAAAGATATGACTCTTTAGTGAGCCGTATACCAATGGGGCGTTTCGGGCAGCCTCAAGAACTGGCGGGGATAGTTGAATTTCTTTCTTCGGATAAATCTAACTATATTAGTGGGGCTGTTATTCCGGTAGATGGTGGGTTCTTAGGCAGATAAAGAGTAGGAATGAATTTTTCATTCTTAAGGAAAACAGTCCAACCTGATCAAGAACTGCTAATGCTTATATTAGCAGTTTTTACTTGTATTTTTACATCAATGTTGTAAAAATGCATCAAAACATGATGAAATACTAACCATATGATCGGCAATTAAATAGAAATCAATTATGGCATAGTTTTTGCATTGTATTTTAAAGATAAATAAACAATGGCAGAAGAAGGTGAAATTAGATTTTAAAATTTAAATGATGTGGAAGCGAATACATGAAATGGATTTATTCAAATTTATTCAATCAAGCAATCGCGTTAATTTGAAGAATTGTACTTGCGGTTTATCTAGCAATCTTGATATTGACCTGCTTTGACGGGTCAAAAAGGGGGATTAAGGTGAAAAAATTAAGAATAAAGCCGATCTTGTTATCATTATGCGCTGTCATTTTAATTCTTTCGGGGTGCGGTACTACTAAAAAGAAGGGCACCGTGGGCGCTAATGGAGAAAAAGTGGTAATCAGAATGGCGAATCTTGTCTCAGATAACAACTTTTTGAATGTAGGTTACAAAAAATTTAAGGAAGTAGCTGAGGAAGAAAGCAATGGGCAAATCGAAGTCCAAATTTACAGTAATGGTACTCTGACGCCGTCAGAAGATATAGAATATGAAATGCTGCAGACGGGAGTAATAGAAGTTGTGACAAATGCAGCATTTGTCGTTGCGAACAACGCACAAGTGAATTCTTACAATATCTTTGACGTACCTTTTCTATTTTCTGATGAAACAGAGATGTATAAATTAACTGATGGCAAGTATGGGGAGATTTTAAAACGCGATTTAGAAAGCAAATCTAATGCCTACTATCTGGGGGCTTACAGTATCGGCTCCTTTGCGATTGCTAACAACAAAAGGGAAGTACACGAACCTAAAGATTTAAAAGGCTTGAAAATTAGAAGCACAACGACACCTCTTCAATCGGGAACAATATCTGCTATGGGAGCAAATCCTACCCCGATTTCTTATGGAGAGATTTTCACATCTTTGCAGCAAGGTACAATTGATGGTGTACAAACAACCACACCACTAATATATGCTGATAGATTCTATGAGGCGGCTGATTATTTAACACTTACAAGGCATTTTCCACTACCTCATATTATGATGATCAATAAAGATTTTTACGATAGCTTAACAGATGAACTGAAGGCGGTAGTCGATAAAGCTGCGTCAGAACAAATCGCCTATGCCAGAGAATTAGCAGTTAAAGCTGAAAAAGAAGCAATTGATTCGATGAAAGAACAAGGGGTGCATGTTGTTGAACCGACGGAGGAGGAACTGGATTTATTTAAGAAAGCGGTTCAACCGGCAATTGACAAGAACATAGATAAAGTAGGATCAGAAAACTATAAAATGGCATTGGAGATTTTAAAGAAGGATAAATAAAATTTGATGAAGATTGAAGGTGAGTGCATGGACAAAAATAAAAGCATCTTTGCGATAGAAGGGCTATTTTGCGTTCTTTTGTTAGTAATAATGACGGTAATCATGTTCATTGAAGTCGTCGGAAGATATGTTTTTGGGACTTCTTTTATGTGGATTGAAGAATTAACAAGATATTTATTCATCTGGCTGACTTTTATCAGCGCTGCCTACGTAACGGCCACACAATCTCATATTAAAATTGAGGCGGCATTAGGCTTGTTTCCAGAGAAGATACAGCCAGTGATTACAACAATAGGCCTAGTTGTTTGGCTAGTCTTTTCTCTAATCATCACATATGTGGGATTTAATTACTCTATTACGATGCTGAAGGTAGGAGGAAATTCGCCGGCAATGGGGTTGGCAAAAGGAATTATTTATCTTGGTATCCCGCTTGGTTATCTGCTCATGTCTATCCGGTTGGCCGTTTTGTTATTTAAAGCACGTCCCAAATTGATAAATAGAGATGTGAAAGAATAGGGGGGGATATCCATGGGCACAGTTACGCTTATGTTGTTCATTATTTTGCTAGTTTTAGTCATTCTTCAGGTGCCGATTGCCATCGCATTAGCTGCGGCAAGTCTCCTGGTAGTTATTATTGAAGGTTCGGTTCCGCTCACGCTTTTTATTCAGACATCCTTCAGTTCAATGGATTCGTTCCCTTTAATTGCGATTCCGTTCTTCATCCTGGCGGGTGATATTATGAGTAAAGGAGGAATGGCAAGAAGACTTGTCGAGTTTATTCAAAGCTTTGTTGGTTCTTTGACAGGAAGCTTAGGGGTTATTACGATAATTGCCAGCTTTATTTTTGCTGCTATTTCAGGATCTGGAGCAGCTACAGTTGCTAGTATCGGAGCTATTCTTATTCCATATATGTTGAAAAACGGCTATGCTCCTGGTTATGCCGCTTCGTTGGCTGCGAGTGCTGGTGGGTTGGGGCCGATTGTCCCGCCAAGTATCGTGTTTATTCTTTACGGCGTGATGTCCGGCACTTCCATCAGTGATCTGTTTATTTCCGGGATTATTCCTGGCATCTTAGTTGCTATTGCGTTGGTCATTGTTAACTTTATTATTTGTAAAAAAGAAGGATTTGGCCGTAACGAAGAAAAAGCGGTATTGGAAGCTGCGGCTTCTTCTGTAGAAAAAGAAAAAGTAAGTTTCTGGAAAGCTCTTAACGATGCAAAATGGGCACTTCTGGCGCCTGTTCTAATTCTTGGCGGAATTTACGGAGGGATTGTCACGCCTACTGAAGCAGCAGTTGTTGCTGTTGTTTATAGTCTAATCGTATGTATTTTCTTATATAAGGAAGTTACTCTGAGCGGTTGTTTGGAAATATTTTTGCAATCAGCCCGTACATCAGGGTCTATATTGATATTTGTTAGTGCCGCTTCTTTTTTCGGACAGGTCCTATCTATCGAAAGAATACCACAATTTTTGGCTGAAGCCATATCAAACCTGACAACCAATCCGCTGATTATACTATTGCTGATTAATATCTTTTTATTGATTGTCGGCATGTTTATGGAGACGGTAGCGGCCGTTTTAATATTCGTACCTCTTTTACTGCCTATTGTACTACCTTTAGGCATTGATCCGATTCACTTTGGAATGGTTGTTTGTCTGAATCTGAGTTTGGGATTGATTACCCCGCCATTAGGAATCAATTTATTTATCGGCAGTAATATCGCAAATATTCCATTTGAAAGAACGTTTAAATATGTACTGCCGATTTTTGGTGCATTGTTAATTGTATTATTAATTATTACGTATGTACCTTCCATTACGTTGTTCCTTCCGAATTTAATTGGAGGTTAAAAAGGCAAGCACCGCCAATTGTCGGCGATGCTTGCTTTTACTTCTCAATTTTGTACTTTTTCATTTTTCTGACCAGAGTCGATTGGTCCACCTTCAATGCAGTAGCTGCTTTTCTAATGCTGGGAAAGTTTTTAACAACTTCCCGGATAATTTGCGCTTCGTATTCTTCTACATAGCTTTTCAATGGCTGCACTTGAAGACCGACTGTAAAAGAGTCAGAAGTCTTATCCTTTACTTCTGGTTTCAAATCATTATTAAATTGCAGCTCTTTTTTTAAATCATCAATCCCAATTTCAGGATTTAGGCTCATCAAGGCTACTCTTTCCACTATGTTTTGTAATTCGCGAACATTTCCGGGCCATTCAAAATGTAGAAAAGCATTTAATGCTTCATTTGTAAATTTGCGGTTGATACCATATTGTTGATTCGTCTTATTTAAAAAGTGGAAAATTAATGGAATAATATCATCTTTTCTCTCTTTTAATGGAGGTATTTTAATTGGAATGATATTTAAACGGTAGTATAGATCCTCTCTGAATGTCCCTTGGGCTATCATTTCAGATAAATCACGGTGAGTTGCCGCAATAACCCGTATATTAACAGGGATGGGCTTGGTTCCTCCTACTCTTGTAATTTCATGTTCTTGTAAAACCCGCAAAAGTTTAACTTGTAAAGGAAGAGGCATCTCACCAATTTCATCTAAGAAGATCGTGCCATGATTTGAGGCTTCAAATAACCCAGCTTTTCCTTTTTTATTAGCCCCGGTAAAAGAGCCGGATTCATAACCAAATAGTTCAGATTCCAATAGTGATTCAGGTATTGCCCCGCAATTAATCTTTATTAAAGGGTGATCCTTTCTGACACTATGGCTGTGAATCAATTCCACAATTTTTTCTTTACCTACCCCGGAAGCCCCTTGGATAAGAACCCCTGAATCAATTTGGGCTACTCTTAAAGCCCTGTCCAAAACGTCTTTCATGACATCTGAATGGGCAATCAGCGACAGCTTTGGATCGCTCTGTTCTTTCAGCAACTCTAATTCCTGATGTATCTGTTGATTTTGCTGCTCTAAATGATGAATTTCTGATTCAAGAGAATTTAATTGCGTTAAATCCCTGACATTGTTTACCACTTTTTCAATTTCACCATCCCTGTTACGAATGGGAACAGCAGAAACAAGGACAGTAGCGCCAGTATTTATTTTTTGGATGATCGTGACAGCTTTGTTTTCGTTCAATGCTTTCAAAGAAGCTGAAGCATCAATTACTCCTTCCTCCTCAAGCTCCTTTAAGCTGCGGCCAATACAGTCTTTTGTAGACAAACCAGTGATTTGCTCATAGGAAGGGTTTTGGTGAATAATAATTCCTTCTTTATCGGAAATAACGATGCCGTCAAAAGATGAATTTATGACTTCATTCAATTCATTTCTCAGACTTTGCAAGGTATCTTTCTCTTTTTCCAGCCTTACTAATTGGTCAATCGGCTGAATTAAGACAACCATTTGATTGTTATGAGGAAAAGCCATAAATTCTGCAGGAAAATTCAATAAACAAAAGGACTGTGCTCCTTTTAATACTGTTTTAATAATGGAATCAAAATAGTATCTGTACTTTTGAGCTAATGGGTTCGAGTATAAAATATCACCATGTTTGCTTAACGTGAGAACACCAATGATATTGATTTTGGGCAGCAGATTATCCATAAACTCTCCTCCTTCTGAAAAAACGATGATTTTTTGCATCGGTTCATCAATTATACATCAGTTTACCAAATAAACATACAAATAATCGCTAAAGTGCCGGGCTAAAAATTGGCATGATAATTGCAATATAGATTAATTGTAGGAGTTATTATGTGTAAATATAGGAGGTACGTTATGTCCAACTTAAAAATATCTTCTTATTCAAAAGAAGAATTACAATCTATGCTGCACGATATGATGTTGATTAGAAGATTTGAAGAAACCTTGAAGAAACTTTATCAGCAAGGGGAAATCCATGGAACCATGCATTTATGCATCGGACAAGAAGCAACGGCTGTTGGCGCATGTGTCCCTTTGACTAATGAAGATAAAATCACAAGTACTCATCGGGGGCATGGCCATAGTATTGCAAAAGGGACGGATGTCAAAAAAATGATGGCTGAGCTGCTGGCCAAAGAAACGGGATATTGTAAAGGAAAAGGTGGATCCATGCATATTGCGGATCTTGATGTGGGGAATCTTGGAGCAAACGGCATTGTAGCAGCCGGATTACCATTAGGTACAGGCGCGGCATTAACGTCCAAAATGAAAGAGCTGGGATATGTTGTTTTATGTTTCTTTGGAGATGGTGCGACTAATGAAGGTGCCTTTCATGAGTCATTAAATCTTGCTTCAGTCTGGGATCTTCCTATTATTTTCTTTTGTGAGAACAATCTGTACGGCATGTCGGGCTCTATAAAAGAAATGACAAATATAGAAAATATAGCGGATCGCGGTGTTGCATATGGTATACCTAGTGAAATCATAAATGGAAATAATGTATTAGAAGTTGTGGAAGCAACAACAAAAGCAGTGGAGAGGGCAAGAAACGGAAAAGGCCCAACTTTAATAGAGGCCCATACTTATAGATGGGAAGGCCACTCCCGCAGTGATGCCAGAAAATATAGAACGAGAGATGAAGAGAAAGAGTGGAAAAAACTTCGGGATCCGATTTCTTTATTTAAAGAACAATTAATCAATGAAAATATGATGACGGAAGAAGAATTTATCGAATTAGATAAAAAAGTTCAAGCTGAGATGGATGAAGCAGTTGAATTTGCAAAAAACAGCAACGAGCCAAGTTTGGAAACTTTAACAACCGATATTTATGCATAAGCGAAAGGTGATGAAAAAAGTGAGACAGATTACTTATTCAGAAGCAATCAAAGAAGCCATGTGCCAAGAAATGAGAAAGAATGACGATGTTTTTATTATGGGTGAAGATATCGGGGTCTATGGAGGTGCCTTTGGTTTAACAAACGGAATGATCGAGGAATTCGGGCCTGAACGAGTTAGAAACACCCCTATTTCTGAAGCGGCCATCAGCGGGTGTGCAGTCGGAGCTGCGATGACAGGTATGAGACCGATTCTTGAAATTCAATTCTCTGATTTTATCGTGATTGCTATGGACAATATCGTTAATCAGGCGGCAAAAATGCGGTATATGTTTGGAGGAAAAGCGAAAGTTCCTCTTGTTGTGCGTCTCCCGAGTGGTTCCGGTGCAGGGTTTGCTGCTCAGCATTCTCAAAGCCTGGAAGCTTGGATGACCCATATTCCTGGCTTAAAAGTAGTTCAGCCATCGTCAGCATATGATGCGAAAGGTTTAATGAAAGCTGCTATTAAAGACGACAACACCGTACTCTTCTATGAGCATAAACTTCTTTACAATGCTAAAGGAGAGGTGCCGGAAGAAGATTATGAAATTCCATTGGGTGAAGCGGACGTCAAAAGGGATGGAACAGATATAACCATTATAGCAACCGGTATAATGGTCAGCCGATCTCTCGAAGCAGCAAAGCAGCTTGAAGAGGAAGGGATAAGCGTGGAAATAATCGATCCCCGTACGTTAGTGCCGCTTGATACAAAAACAATTTTGGAATCAGTGAAGAAGACAAGCCGTGTACTAGTTGTATATGAAGCAGTGAAAAGGGGCGGTTATGGAGCAGAAATCGCAAGTATGATTGCTGAAAGTGACGTGTTCGATTATTTGGATGCCCCAATTAGACGCTTAGGCGGGGTAGCTACACCAATTCCATATAATCCGAAATTGGAACAGGCAGCGGTCCCGCAAATAGATGATATTGTACAGGAATGCAGAAAGATAATGAATAAGTAAGGAGGCGAAGTCATGGCATCAGAGGTAGTCATGCCTAAAATGGGCGCAACAATGGAAGAAGGTACCATTGTCGCCTGGTTGGTTCAAGTAGGAGAAGCGGTTGAAGAAGGAGACCCGATTGCCGAAGTACAGACAGATAAAATTACTTTGGAAATTGAAGCAGAAACAGCAGGCGTTTTGCTGAAAACATTATATGATACAGGGACGACTGTCCAGGTTCATGAGGTGATTGCTTATTTGGGTGAGGAAGGTGAAAAAGTCGAAAGCTTGGCAGGCAAGGAACAAAGTACACAAGATCCATTAAGTGAAGAGCAACACCCATCTACAGGAGTAGCTATTGCTGAAGAAAACTCAGTAAAACCGGGAGAAAAGATCAGAAGAACACCGGCTGCAAGAAAACTGGCCGAAGATAACCAGGTTAATTTAAAGGATGTTATTGGTTCAGGACCACTTGGTCGAATTCAAAAAATAGATGTTGAAAACTATTTAGTGGAAAATAAGAAAAAAATCACACCGCTGGCTAAAAAAATCGCTAAGGACCAGGGGATTGATCTTCGAGATGTACAAGGAACAAGACCTAGGGGCAAAATTGTAAAAGATGATCTAATAGCTTTGAGCTCTGAGAACAGCATAGAAGAACAGCCTGCAGACATTCAAGCCGCTAGACGTGTTCCTTTTAAAGATATGAGAAAAGTAATAGCTGATAGAATTAGCGAAAGTGCCTTTACCGCTCCGCATGTAACGCTTGTATCAGAAATTGATATGACAAAATGTGTGTCTCTTCGTAAGGATCTATTGACGGTTATTGAAAAGATGGAAGGGCTGAGAATTTCCTTTAATGAAATTTTAATGAAAGCGGTAGCTCTTACGTTAAGTCAACAACCAGGCATTAATATTTCTTTAGAAGGAGAAGAGATCGTCTATCATTCAGATATTCATATCGGAATGGCAGTAGCTGTACCGGATGGCTTGGTTGTACCTGTTCTTAGGAATGTCGATCAAAAAGGATTAGCGGCCCTTACAAAAGAAGCTAAAGATTTGGGCAAAAAGGCTCGAGAAGGCAAACTGTCTCCTGATGACATGCATGGCAGCACCTTTACTGTTAGCAATTTAGGGATGTATGCCATTGATGAATTTACACCGATCATTAATGCTCCAAATGCAGCTATCCTGGGAATTGGACGGATTCAAGATAAACCGGTTATTTTAAACGGTGAAGTGGCTGTCCGTTCGATGATGAAAGTGAGTCTATCCTTTGACCATCGAATTATTGATGGGGCACCTGCAGCCGCCTTCTTGACCGAATTGAAAGATACATTGGAAAATCCATACAAATTGATGGTATAAGGTGGTGACCGTATGAGTTTTTATGATGTGATAATTGTTGGCGGTGGTCCAGGAGGCTATGTCGCCGCACTAAGAGCAGCGAAAAGTGGAAAAAGGACAGCACTTGTAGAAGCTGATTATTTAGGAGGTACCTGTCTAAATAGGGGATGTATCCCTTCTAAAACTTTATTAAAGCATGCTGAAATTATCGAAAGTATTGAGAAAGCGAAAAGCTGGGGAATCAAAGCAGGTGATCTAGACTTTTCGCTGGAAGAGATGTTTGAGCATAAAGACCAAGTCATCGCTACTTTGAGAAACGGCATTGAACATTTATTAAATGCTGGAAAAATCGATGTTTATTATGGTATGGGGACTATCCATCACGATAAAAAGGTGACAGTAAAAACGGAAAGTGAAACAACACAAATTAGCGGAGAGAAAATCATCATTGCCACCGGAAGCCAGCCCGCTGTACCTCCGATTGAAGGGCTGGAGGCTGTACATTATCAAACAACAGATACAATCTTTAATATTGAGAAGATTCCTCAGTCGATCGTGATTATCGGCGGTGGCGTTATCGGAGTAGAGTTTGCGAATATTTTTTCCAGCTTGAGGACACAGGTTACGATTATTGAACTTGGGGACAGGATCATACCTACGGAGGATCAAGACGCCTCAAAAGAATTGCTGAACCACTTAAAGAGGAAGGGTGTCAAAGTTTTAACGAAACACCAAGTTACCTCCATCAAGGAAACGGATAACAGCAAGACAATCAGCATCACATCGGAAAAAGGGGACATAGACACTCTTACAGCCGATGAAGTCCTATTGGCTGTCGGACGACAGCCCAATCTATCAGCGGTTTCAGAGCTGGAGCTTGACATGAATGGCAAATATATTGCAGTAAATAATTATTTGGAAACAAGCAAAGCAGGTTACTTTGCTGTTGGCGATGTAATCGGCGGGCTGCAATTGGCACATGTCGCCAGCGCAGAAGGGCTGACGGCTGTTAAAAACCTTGATGAGAAACAGGAGAAAATGAAATACAATGTCATCCCTCGCTGTATTTATACGAATCCTCAAGTTGCCAGTGTGGGATTGAGTGAAGCAGAGATAAAGAAAAAAGGCATTAGATATAAGGTAAATAAATATTCATTTTCAACTAATGGTAAAGCATTGGCCTCAGGTGAAACGGAAGGTTTTACCAAAGTTTTGGTAGATGAGAAATATGGTGAAATATTAGGTATAGTGATGATAGGTGCCCATGTTACAGAAATGATTAGCCAATCTTCTGCTTTTATGTATTTGGAAGGAACCGTGGATGAACTTGCAGAAATGGTACAACCTCACCCATCTCTTTCAGAAGCATTAATGGAATCTGCAAATGCCCTGATTGGAAAGGGAATCCACACTTAGATCATAGAAAGAGGGCGAAACGATGTTTGATATAACTGGAAAAAAAGCGATAATTACTGGTGGAGCCCAAGGTTTAGGTTTTTCGATGGTTCAGGCTTTTTACCAGGCGGGTGTCGAAGTGGCAGTAATTGATATTTCAGATGGGATATTTGAAATCTGCGATAAATTGGGGGCTGATGCTTCTAAAATCCATACAGTTCAAGCGGATTTGTTAAATATAGAAAGTCTTACAAAGTCATTTGAAGAGGCTTTAAGTAAATTGGGTGGGACTGTAGATATATTAATCAATAGCGCAGGCTTAATCCAAAGAAAACCAGCCTTTGAATTCTCTATAGAGAGCTGGAATAGAATAATGGGATTGAATGTCACTTCCGTTTTCGAACTGTCTCGATTAGCTGCGGTGGAAATGATGAAACAGGGATCGGGAAAAATTATCAATATGGGATCTATTCTTTCAGTATTGGGCGGTTTTAACGCAGCGGCCTACTCAACGAGCAAAGGGGCAATTTTGCAGCTGACGAAATCACTGTCAAATGAGTGGGCAGAACATGGCATTCAAGTGAATGCTATTGCACCAGGATATATGTTAACCACAATGAATACAGATCTTATGAATGATCCAGTAAGATCTCCCCAGATAGAAGCAAGAATTCCTGCCAAAAGATGGGGGACACCTGAGGATGTTGCTGGTGTTGCCATGTTTTTGGCTTCTCCTGCCTCTGACTATGTGACTGGCACCTTAATTCCAGTTGACGGCGGAGTATTGGGCAGATAATTGCAAAGCTTCGCAGAGGACCGCACCTATATAGATGAATTCTATGCAGTTTGAGTAATTGGGCTAAAATTAATACAGAAAGAGTATTAAAGAGGGTACCCCTAGTGTGATGAATAGTTTCATCATACATATGAACTCAAAGTGACCTCGTCCATAAGAGCAGAATCATGTTTATACATTTTACAAACAAAAATGGTTGAATAAATAGGGGACTGATAGGCTATTCTCAGGAAAAGGCCGATCAGTCCCTGTTTAGTCATATATCTACGATATCATCATTAAATTTAAAATTTTAGATGTATAGTGCTTAATCGCGCATTGCTCCGGCCTCTCGTGAAGTCATTGCACCTTGTCCTTCGCTTATATCTTTCTGGATTTCCTGATTTACTTTTTTAGCATCGGTTCCAGCAAATCCTGGTTTCGTTCTAGCATTCAAATTCTTTTTAGCTTGTTGATCTTGTTGCATGTTAGTCCTCCTAGATTTGTTGATTTAACAATTTTAGTATTAACCCAATATGCTCTATATAACCTGACATTTGAGGCTGTTAGCCAGAAGGTTAAATGTCAGCTGCTCAATTGGCCAACAAACGTTCCTAGTAGAACTGCTATTATTTCATGTATGACGCGGAGGTATACATTTTTCGGAATCTGATCATTGATTTGACTAAGCCTGTCCGTGGTTTGTTTAAGTGAATCACCATTCTCGGCTCAAAGGGTATGGTATTGAATCATGATTGATGGAAAGCTCCTCGCCTTCTGCATTGAAGATTCTTAATGTCTTGTTGGTTATGCTGGTTTAGAAAAGACAACTTTTTAGTTAATAGCAAGCATCCTCTAACCGTCTGATGACTTCAATTTGAGTTTTCATCCGCAGTAATTTTCGTCTTTGTGAAAGTATAACCTAACATGCTCTAAGAAGTTTACATTATTAATCGTTCGGAAGCCTCCTTATTCAGCAGAAGCATTTCTTGAATCAGAAAGTATTCGTTTAAAAAATGAAACAAATCCCTGCTTTGTGTGAAATTAGGGATTTTTTCTATGAGGAGGGCTGTACCTAGTCAAAACGTTTTACTTTTTAACTTCATAATGCAATTCAACAAATTGATTAAAATTCCTTGTTCCTTTCAATGAAAGGTCTAATTGATAATCACCCTCTTTAAATAAAGGAATTCCTTTGCCGATTATGGTTGGTGCAATTGTTACGATGAGTTCATCAACTACATTCTCTTTTATAAAAGAATGTAGTAGTTCTCCTCCACCAACAATCCAAATTTTTTTGCCGTGTTGGCTTTTTAGCTCATTAACAAAATCAGTTATATCAGGGCTGACAAATTTTACATCTTCAGTATCTTCAATAGTAGACCTTGTAAACACATAGCATTCTTTATTTTTATATGGAAATTCCTTTAAATCTTGTTTTATTACCCAATCGTAAGTTTTTTTCCCCATTAAAACGGTATCAACCGTATCATAAAACTCCGAATACCCGTTATCCCCTTCACCTTCTACTTTAAATAACCACTCAAGTGACTCCTCTTTTGTAGCTATGTAGCCGTCTAAACTTGATGCAATGAATAAAATGACATTTCGATTTTGAGTCATGAATCTATCTCCTTTCCGTGTCTTTTAAATAAGTATATGATTGAAACACGACATCTCTTGTCATATTAATAAAATTAATTTTTACTTTTATATGAAGGGATAGGTTTTATGAGAGCAGATAGATTAATGAATATTATGATTTTGTTGCAAAATAGGGGGAAAATGACAGCAAAAGAATTGGCTAATGAACTGGAGGTATCAGATAGAACGATCCTTAGAGACATGGATGCATTAAGTAATGCAGGGATACCCATTGTTTCTGATAGGGGAAAAGAGGGAGGATGGCGTCTGTTAGACAACTTTCGCAGTAAATTAAGTGGATTAAACATAGATGACATAAAATCTCTATTCCTTTTCCCTTCAGGAAAATTACTCGAAGACTTAGGGTTAAATATCCAAGCATTAGATACTAGGCAAAAGTTACTTGCAGCCATTCCTGGGACTTTTCGAGATGAAGCACAAGCGATCTGGGAAAGAATTCATATAGATTCGAGCACTTGGCGTCAATCCAAAGAAAAAGTACATGCTCTGAAAACGGTCCAACAAGCAGTTTGGGAAAGTAAAAAGCTAAAAATTTTCTATGAACAGGCCGACGGGGAACAAAAAGAAAGACTGATTGAACCATTAGGATTGGTAGCAAAAGGGAATAGATGGTATCTAGTGGCATCAAGAAATGGAGAACTTCGTAATTACAGGGTATCACGTATACACACAGCAAAGGTTGAAGACGAAACTTTTAAAAGACCGCTTAATTTCAATTTGGCGGATTACTGGGAGCAATCCAAGAAGGAGTTTATACAAAATTTACCCCAATATGATGTACAGGTAGAAATACATCCGGCCATTATTCAAAGAATCAATTTTACAGGCAAGTTTGTTCAATTTATACAAAGAGAAAATCCTAACGAAGATAAATGGATACCAGCGACTTTAAGGTTTAATGATCAGCAAGAGGCTGTCGAGTTCATCTTAGGATTTGCAAATAAAATCAGGGTGATTTCGCCGGAGGAACTTTCCGATAAAGTTGTATCGGCAGCAATGTCCGTAATTGAATTTTATAAAAATAAATAAAAATCTTAACTGTATGTTTATCATGGAGTTAATTCTATCTTAAATGAGGTCATCCCAATCATTATCCACCAATTCTTTAATGTTTTTTTGGCTTAATAAACGGCAGCTTAATCGATTTATATGTATAACGCAATTTTTTATTTAAGTAGAAGTGTTAATCATCGTTATTAATCCAAAAAAGAAAATACAAACGTTATTAATTCTAATCTTCAGTAAGAAATGAAAATACTATTTTACTCGGCTTTTTCTTTTAGAAAAAGTGTAAGGGTTAAATCATCACAGTGTTTTTTTACAGTATGATGGTCGTGAACAATCATCCGCTTAAGGATAGGGTTTTTGAAAAAATCTGTCTTGGAAGCTATCCTCATTTCCGTAAATTTGCGAGTTTAGAAAAACAGATATTAGCACAAGAGGTACTGAATAATGAAGTAGGGATGACTTGTTGTAAGGACGATGTTTTGTAAAGGAAACTCAGAAAATCGTGATTTATGAAATTGTATTACTTTTTATACATAATCGGGCGCGTTTATATTGGAACGCGTCTTTTTGAGATTGGGCCAATAATTGCCTAATACAATAAGATAAAAAATGGATTTAAAACTTCAGTATTTTAACAACAATTTCACGATTTCCGGCAATAGGTATGGAGGGATGTGTTACTTTATTAATAGAGGTGACATTTATGCAAGCCAAACCCATTTATGTGGAAATACCCATTCAGGCAACTATAGACGAAGTATGGGAGATGACTCAAAATCCTGAATTGCACGAACAATGGGATTTACGTTTTTCTTCTATTACCTATTTGCCGAAGAATTCAAATAATGAGCCGCAATCCTTTTTATATGAGACGAAATTGGGATGTGGGGTAAAAGTTGCGGGCTGGGGTAAAAGCATCGGTATGCATAGTAAGAAGGATGGTACCAAAACATCTTCTCTTCACTTTGGTACTGATCAAAAAATTTCTCCCATTTCTGAAGGGAAAGGATATTGGCAGTATATACCGACAAATAAAGGTACTAAATTTCTCACTCAGTATGACTATGATGTACGTTTTGGTTCATTTGGGCGCATTTTAGACCTCGTATTTCGCCCCGTGATGGGATGGGCGACGGCTCTTAGTTTTGATGTACTGAAACGCTGGATTGAAAAGGGGGAGTTGCCACGTATACAATATATACGTCTCTTTATGAATGTTATAGTAACCATGCTCTTTTTCTTTGTTTGGCTTTATCATGGACTTGTTCCAAAAATCATTATTAAAAGCCCTGAGGAAGTATCTATGCTGTCTAGTTTAACTTCCTTGGAGGGGACTGCTGTTATAAAGGGTGTAGGAATAATAGGCATTCTTGAGGTTTTATTTGCGGGGGTTTGGGTTCTTTATCGTAAGAAAAGACATTTACATGCTCTGCAGATCATTGCTTTTCCGATATTAACGATCAGTGTATTAATCGCCAGTCCTTCGCTTTCATTACATCCGTTTAATCCTGTGACCTTAAATGCTAGCCTTTGGATCCTTTCCATTATTGGTTTCTTAATATCGAGGGATTTGCCATCGGCAACCAGTTGCAAGAGGACAAGAAAGGATGTTACATAGTGACAATTTATAAAGATCTCTTGGGTGAGGATTTTCAAAGGCTTCATCCAAAGCTGCAATCCCGTTATTCACTTCAGATAGGTGAGTCGTTTTATGGGAGTGGGACGATGACAAAAATTGAATCGGGTGGTATCTGGCTAAAACCGTTTTTAAAATTAGCAGCCCGCTGGCAATTTCTGTTTCCCGAAAACGGAAAGGATGTACCGTTTACAATCAAAAATACCTGTCGATCATTGCCGACCGGTGAAACGGAATTATATTGGGAACGTACTTTTTATTTTGAAAAAGTTACTCGTCATTTTAATGCATTTATGACCCTTGATCCAAAGCGTAGAGTCGTAAAGGATTATTTAGGGGAACCAAGCTTATTTTATTCTGATTTAACATTTAGGGTGACATCTGAAGGGCGCATGCGTATTACCTCTGGTGCTCAACGTGTTGTGATGGGCAACCTAGAACTCCCAATTTTTCGCTTGTTAGAAGGCGTGGTGACTGTTGAGGAAGGATATGATGATGTCCAGGGAGCATTTACGATTCAAGTCGACATACATAACCGAATTATAGGAAGGCTGATGGCTTATGAAGGCGAATTTAAAGCGCAGTCTCTTTAATCCAATCACACTTGCAGGTATGTTATTTTTCATAGCAAGCATCATTTTTACAGCTAAATCTTACTTGTTAATGCTGACGGCTGCACAGTTGGTTTTCGTTCCTATCATGCTCCAATTAATATTTGAAGTAAAGAGGAAACATATTATTTTCACCTGGATTGCAATGCTCTCTATCTTTTTATTGCAAGTTGTCCCGTCAAGTACAGGGCAGATGGTTCTCGCTTTTATTTATGTACTCTTCACCTTTTTTGTAGCGTTTTATGGACTTAAGCGATTTTTTAACCGTGGCTTTACAAATTGGGCTGAAATTTCAATCGACATCGGCATGATGTATCTATTTATAGGGGGACTATGGTTCTTTGCTTATGTCGCAAAAATTGATACAGGTTTCAGTCCGTTGATCACTTGGTTAACAGCTATACACTTTCATTACTCCGCCTTTTTACTACCCATATCTCTTGGGTTTTTTGGACGCTTACATGATTCAAAATGGTACCGTTTGATTGTACCTATTATCTTAGCGGGTCCTATGCTCGTCGCGATTGGTATCACAGCTTTGCCTTTACTTGAATTTATCTCTGTATTGCTATACATCTTTGCCATTTTCACCTTGATCGTACTTGCATACAGAACTAGTTTTGCTTCAACTGTGCAGGCAGTTTTGATAAGGACCTCATACAGTATACTTGGCATTACAATCTTTTTTTCATTGCTTTATGCAACACAAAACGCGTTTGGACATTGGTTTGTTAGTATTGATTTTATGCTAAGATTCCATGGCTTATTTAACAGTATTCTATTTGGAATGTTAGGCGTAGTCGGCTGGGTGTTGGCACCACCTGAAACGAAGCAGGAGATCTTTAACTTTCCAGTGAGTCAAATGCGAGGAACGCTAAAAGGAGCAGGTAAGCGAAAATCAGGATTAGTGGATGATTTAAGTGTTTTCGTAAATACAAAAACATTACCTAAAACGATTGTTGATTTTTATGAGCAAACCGATCAATATCAGTTATTTGCTTCTGTAAAATGGGCAACCTGGTTTAAGCCGTTAGCAAGTTGCTACAAAATAATAAGTACGCAACTTCAGCAGCTAAATTTACCCATTTCAAGTGACCTTACTGAGATGACATTTAAAATACAAGCTGTTGATCCAACAGTTGATGGAAGGAAAAATCCACGTGCATGGATTCGCCGGGTGAAGAATAATATCGTATTTGTAGCCATTTACTCTCAGCATGAAACGAAGGGCAGGACGTATATGAATATTGCACTTCCTCTGCCTTATTCATCAATGATAGGTATTTTACAGCTTGAAGTTGTTGATGGTATTCTGATACTCTCGAGCGAGGGAAAAGGGGACCCAGGTATTTATTTAGCAGTTGGCAAAACTCTTTTCAAGCTACCGTTATCCGAGCACTTCTTAATAAAAGAGACAGGTTCGGGATCACTTATAGCACAACACAAAATGCGAATTTTTGGGATCCCTTTCTTACAAATAGAATACAAAATAATTCAAAATATCGTGTCGGCTGGTTAAGTAAATGAATAATTATGAAGCAGACCGTCTGACTACATACTTAAAGACCGTCCATTATCTTTTTTTAAGACGCATATTTACACCACCCCAAATGAAACATTTAAAAAGAATCTTGGGATGAAATGTGATTGGGGAATCACCTTTAAAACAATGATCAAGGATGTTTCACGATTCAGATGACCGAGAATAAAAGTGAGATTAAATCATTTTTTAATCTCTAATCAATGAAGAGCATTAAAAATTAAAAAACGTAGTGCGTTTTGATAAACATGAGTCCATATTTAAATCTCCACTCTGTCAAAGTTTGGTCAGGATTGTTGGACTAAAAGCCTAATCTGTTCTAGTTTGCAAAATAGGAATATGTGGCGCTTATAAAGATGTCGCGATTTTTTTGTCTGGGTATGATCCTATGTTTTTTCATTCAACAAAACAAAATCCTTTCTTGATGCAATAGTAGATGTGAAACAAACAGGATCGACTCCTGTATAAAAACGGAGTCAATCCTTTTTAGTATGTTTTAAGAATGTATTACGTAATGGATATATAAGGCCCCGGAAATCCGAACACTCCTCTTGGAATTCTGATTATTTATTTCAAGTGGAACTTTATTTTCAAAGAAGAATATGATAGGATGATTACATAAAAATAGACCGATAGTCGGTCTGTTGAGGAGTTGTAAAACATGAGAGTTATAAAAAAAGCCGAGGAGCGCAGAAACGAAATACTTGATGCGGCGGATGAGCTTTTCGGCCAGAAAGGTTTTGACGCGACAACAACAAGAGATATTCTCGAAAAGGTCGGTATTGCGCGGGGAACATTGTATCACCATTTTAAGTCGAAGGAGGATATTATGGACGCGCTGATTGAGCGTTATAATATTCGTCTTTTGGGAGCGGCTCAGGAAATTGCTGCAGACAAGAGCATGCCTGTAGTTGAGCGTATTATCCGCGTTGTTATGGCACTGAACATAAATGGAGAAAGCAGCACAGAAATTATGGAGCACATTCATCAGCCGCAGAACGCGCTTATGCATCAAAAAATACAAAAAGTCATCATCACTGATGTTCCGCCGATATTGACAGAGATCATCCGAGAAGGAATTGAGCAGGGAATGTTCAGTACGCCATTTCCATATGAGTGTATGGAAATGGTTGTTATTTATGCAACGACCGTTTTTGATGGCGATATGGTCTCTATGACAAACGAGGAACGCTTTTCAAGAATGCATGCCTTTATCTGCAATGTAGAAAGGCTGCTTGGTGCTGAAAGCGGAAGTTTGATGGATACTTTGAAGGTGTTTGGTATGGAAGAGGGAGACACCAATAAATAACTCGGTGAAATCTTTCAAAAAACTGCTATGGTTGGATCATTTCATTTCCGCTATAGGAGGAGGTTTTACGTCATTTGGGTTAGGGATTTATGTTTTCCAGCAGACGGGAAAAGCATCGGCCATGGAGCTTGTCATCTTGCTTGTTGACAGTGTAGGAAGGAACCATCACTACGGGCAGCGGTGGAGGAGCAGGATTCCTGGAGCTTTATCATGTGTGACTTCTAGTCTTTAAAAACTAGAATAAAGAGGTGACTTATGTATAAAAGAATAATCCGAAATGATATTTCAAAAAGCAAACTGATCACACTAACAACTACGATATTTGTCGCTGTAGCGGCTGCGCTTGTTGCTCTCTCGGCGATACTTGTTGTAAATCTTTCGGGTGCGATTGATACACTTATGAAGCAGGCGAAAACTCCGCATTTTATGCAGATGCATTCGGGCGATATTGATACTGTACGGCTTGCGGATTTTGCGGAACAGAATAGCCATGTCGATGAATTTCAGGTGAGTGAATTTCTCAATGTGGATGGTGCAAAGATTGTAATTGACGGAAACTCACTTGTGGACAATATTCAGGACAACGGTTTCAGCACACAAAGCGAAAAATTTGATTACCTCCTTGATCTTGGCGGAAACGTCATAAATGTATCCGACGGGGAGATTTATGTTCCGGTAGGTTATATGAAGGACGGCACTGCAAATGTCGGTGACAAAGTTGTGGTAGACGGAAAGAAATTTACCATTGCGGGATTTCTTCGTGATTCGCAGATGAATTCGTTACTTGCTTCATCAAAGAGGTTTCTTGTGAGCGAAAATGATTACGCGGCAATAAAGGGTGTCGGAAGTACGGAATATCTGATTGAGTTTAGATTAAAGGACTTGTCTGAAATTAGCGCATTTGAAACTGACTACACCTCCTCAGGACTTGAAGCAAACGGACCGACAATCACTTATCCGCTATTCAAGATGCTTAATGCGATTTCCGATGGTTTGATGATTGCGGTCATATTCCTTGTAAGTGTCCTTGTCGTTGCAATCGCATTTATGTGCATACGTTTTACACTTCTTGCGAAAATCGAAGACGACTACCGCGAAATAGGTGTTATGAAAGCAATAGGGCTACGTGTTTCCGACATAAAAAAGATTTATCTTGCGAAGTATACAGTGATTGCAGCAACTGGTTGTATACTCGGATTTGCACTTTCATTTGTGTACAGAGGTATGCTTCTTGAGAATATACGGCTTTATATGGGGGAAAGTGAAAATTCTTCTTTCGCCAATTTATTCGGAATAGTAGGTATACTACTTGTGTTCTTTGCAATTATTGCCTATGTAAACATAGTATTAAGACGCTTTCGAAAAATATCTGCCACCGAAGCTATTCGATTTGGCACTTCACAGGAGAAAACCGTGGGAGTCAAGCGTTTTACTCTGAGTGGAAACAGACTGTTTAATACGAATATTTTTCTCGGTATCAAAGATGTTCTTGTAAGGAAAAAGCTGTACGCCACAATGCTTGTAGTGCTGATGATATCAGCATTTATCATTATTGTTCCACAGAACTTGTATAACACCATTTCTTCAAAAAGCTTTACCACATATATGGGGATAGGGAATAGTGATATGCGTATTGACATCCAGCAGACCGATAATATGTCTAAAAAGGCTGAGGAAATAATAAAAACAATGATCAGCGATAGTGCGATTTCGAAGTATGCTCTGCTGACAACAAAGACATTTAACATAAGGCTGGAGGATGGTACGGAGGAAAGGTTAAAAATAGAGCTTGGCGACCATTCCATATTTCCAGTCGATTATTCCGATGGCGCTGCACCCGGCTCAGTAGATGAAATTGCGCTTTCGGTAATGAACGCTGATGAGCTAAACAAAAAAGTTGGAGACATCATTACTTTAGTGAATGAGGGGGAGGAAAGGAATCTCGTAGTCAGCGGCATTTATTCCGACATAACCAATGGGGGTAAAACAGCAAAGGCTGTTTTTACCGATAATTCGGCCGATATTATGTGGTATGTGATCTGTGCTAAGCTTTCAGATCAATCTCTTATCGGCAGTAAAGTTTTGGAATATACGGATAGATTTAATTATGCGAAGGTTTCGGACATTGATGAATTTATTGGACAGACATACGGATCGACTATAAACTCTGTCGGAAAGGCGTCTTATGCATCAATTGTCGTTGCACTAATAATAACAGTATTGGTTACACTTTTGTTTATGAAAATGCTTATCGCAAAAGATAGATACTCCATTGCCGTAATGAAATCGTTAGGTTTTACAAACTCGGATATTACCATACAGTATGTTTCGCGTTCGGTGTTTGTTCTGATTGTAGGAATTGTTTTTGGGACGCTTCTGGCAAACTCACTTGGAGAGGTACTTGCAAGCGCGGTCATCTCATGGTTTGGAGCGGCGTCGTTTAAGTTTGTTGTAAATCCGCTTTCTGCGTATCTATTATGTCCATTGATGATGATATGTTCAGTACTTATCGCAACAATTATCGGTACATCGAGTGCGGGACAAATAAAAATATCCGAAAATATGAAGGAGTAGATTATGAAGAAGATTATTATCGGTGATAATATAATGAAATCTTTCGGAGTAGGCGATGAAAAGAACTATGTCCTCGACGGTGTATCCATTGAAATAAACGAGGGAGAGTTTGTTTCGGTTATGGGTCCTTCTGGCTCAGGTAAATCGACACTGATGTATGCGATGAGTGGAATGGACGAAATTGACGGCGGAACAGTTTCTATTGACGGCAGGGATCTATCAACACTTAATGAAAAGGAGCTTGCCGATATACGTAGAACAAAAATGGGTTTTGTTTTTCAGCAGCCGACTTTACTTAAAAGCTTGAACATTCTCGATAACATCATTCTACCTTCCATGCGGGATAACAGAAAAAACGTTGCAAAGATTACTGAAAAAGCAAGAACTCTTATGAAAAAGGTTGGTATTGCGGAACTGGAAAAGCGTGATATTACCCAGGTTTCGGGAGGACAGCTTCAGCGTGCGGGAATATGCCGCGCACTTATGGGCAGTCCAAAAATTATCTTCGGTGACGAACCGACTGGTGCACTTAACTCAAAATCTGCACAGGAAATTATGGATATCATTTCTGAAATTAACACAGAAGGTACTACGATTATACTAGTCACTCACGACGCTAAGATTGCAGCTAGGACTGAGCGTATTATGTTTATGTACGACGGAAAAATCGTAAGCGAAATGCGGTTTAAGAGATTCAACGGCACAGATATTGATGACAGGATGAAAAGAATCATGGGAAAAATGCGGGAAATAGGAATATAATATGTTAATCTGTCTGCTAAAAAATCGGTACCTACTGTTAAATAGTCTGTACATAAGAGGAAAGAGCATGGAGAAAAAAGAGTAGTCGAGCAATATATACTCAATCTTGGTTCAATCGCAAAATCAATCCAAATTCAGGCTGGATCTGTACGAGCTTCAATTTTTTATCACGCCATAATTCTGCGGGATTTCTAGGTTCTATTCAGTTCGTTTCCTCAGTTTAACCACTGCAATCCAGTCTTTTCTTTGAACTTCTTTTACGATTCCAGGGACAAATTTAGTATATAAGCCAAAGTGGAAAAAAGAGGATGAAAACGGGCATTTGAGGAGGGAATCCAGGGAAATAGATTGATTAAAATATGTGTTGTATTTGACCTAGAACCTTGATTACAATGTTTCATTTTTATTATGATCAGAATTTCAATAAGATCATACGTCTTTACATTTGAAGTGCCAGTGTTTTGAATTGATTAGATCAAACTAAATTTTAAAGCTATTTGTCAAGGATACTCTTGAACAAAAAATTATTGTTTTACAATTATCTTTTATTGTTTTACAATAATTTAAGGAGGTGGGTTTCTAATGAATCTTTTTACCAAAACCGTTCTGAAATTTTTGTCAATTGCGTCTCTAATAGCTCAAGTTTTTTGTGCGTTTGCTGGATTAATGCTACTATTTGCTGCTGGTGCATTATTGTTGGTTCCGAACGGAGTCAAAAAACAATTGCTACAGTATGCGGATTTAAACTCAAGCCCAAGCCTATCAGTATGGTTTTTAGTACTATCTTGCTTAGTTGCGCTAGCAATCATTGCTTGCTTATTTATTATTATGTACGCTCTTCATAAAATAATTGGTAATATTTATGAACAAAACTTCTTTGTTTCTCAAAATCTCACGTACCTCAAACTAATCTTAATCTCGATCACTAGCTTTACCATTTTGCAGTTCATTAGTCAGCTGTTCTTTGTACAAGCACATGCTTACAATGTCAGTGGAATTTTTTCAGATTCTTGGCCAAGTTTAATAGGAAACATTCTTCTGTTAGCCATCGTTTATACGCTTTATGTGGTTTTTAAACACGGCATATATTTGCAAGACGATTCTAACAACGTAATTTAGGTGGGAGCTCCTAATGATAAAAATTAATCTGGATCGAGTAATGCTGGAAAGAAAAATTACTTCAAAAGCGTTAGCAGAAAAAATTGGAATTACCCAAGCTAACTTATCGATACTAAAAACAGGTAAAGCACGTGGTATTCGTTTTGCCACTTTAGAAAAAATCTGTCAGACATTAAATTGTCAGCCTGGTGATATATTCGAATATGAAGAAAAAACTGACATATAGAAAAGCAATTGTTATAAGTCAGGTTTTTAATTGTTGACTTTTAAAGTAAACATGTTCGAGAATTTGTCTAATATTGATTTTGCAGTACATCCATGGAAGCGTTCAAAAAAAATTAATCGAAAAATAGGCACGTTTTTTAAAAGAAAGCAAGGTGCAACAGGTAATTGCAAAGAAAAAGGGGGGAGAAAAAGTTGTGAAAGAAAGCGGGAACGGTATGATTAGTTGGGGCTATAGCAGACGTTAAGGAGATGGGATATTAGAAAGATAATTCTTGTTATGGGTTAAGGTTAACTATGATAAGGTTAGTATATCGAATGAGATTTTGAAACGTGTACTTAATCTAAAATACCCTTAGTTAAATGAGTGAATAAATTAGTACGGGTAGCAGTGAAATAGACATCGTACATATATTTAGGGAGAGAAAAATTTGAAACCAAATTATACAGATCATGGATATTCAATTATTATGGGGCCTAAATTAAGAATGTTAGTGGAGCAACAACTTTGCGATGATCTAAAAGTGTATGGAATAGCAGGGAATCAGTTTAAATTTGACTGGTCTGAGAGTTGTATAGAGGGACACGAAACTGCTTACTTAGATGGGCGTGTTGAAAACTTCTCAGGAATAAATGTATTTAATGAAAAAGATGAGCATATTGCGGAGGGATGGATGGAATTTATTCACGAGCCAGCATGTGACTTCTTTATTACGTATTGGGAATTTCTTGATTTTATTGATTCTGGAAAAGAAATAAATATAAAGGATAATTTTGGAATTCCTTATCATATTTATCATAAAATTCCTGAAAATATACGCTCAAACTATAAGGCTGGGTTATTCAAATCTTGAAATTTCATTAATATATTTTGGTTTCAGTACATTGTTAATTCACAGGTATTGGTTAAGCGTATGTAAAGGTAGAACAACTTTAAAAGTGTCCTAGAAATTGACTCATTGTTTTGCAGTAAAAATCCCTGATATAAACTTGATTCTCGGCAGTTCCCCATACAAATAGAGCCACCTACACTTCAAACCAACAGTTATGGTGGTGGCATTCTGTTAATTAAAAGCTCCCTATTTTATTGTTTTTATGAATATCTTCTGTTCCTGCATCCAATGCAGTCTTGTAATATTCGCATTTATGATTTATGAGTTCCATTGTTTTATCTTTCAACTGTGCTTCTACAGCAGTTTTTCGCTCCAAAAACATGTCATATCTTTGTTGTAATGAGGAACCCCCTTCAGAGCACCAATCAATAATTTTTTTAATTTCTTTTATAGGCATTCCAGTGGATTTTAGGCATTCAATTACTTTTAAAGCGTCTATATCTGATTCTTTAAACAATACTATGAGACAAATGATCCGGACCATTTGCAGCTTCCATGATCGGAGGCATCCGTGAGACTCACGAAATGCTAGATTTCTGTGCAAAACATAATATTGTTCCTGAAATTGAAGTATTTTCGGCAGATCAAATTGATGAGGCATATGGACGAGTATTAGCTTCCGATGAGAAATATAGATTCGTGATTGACATTAGTACAATGTAAATTACGTATGTTTTTTATGGTAATGTTAAGGTTAAGGTGTCTTAAAAGTCCGACTTTTGGGACGTTTTTTTATCAATGTAGGAAAGGTGATGAGCATTGAAAAAAATTGTAAGTGTATATATGGTGCTTATTCTCTTATTAGTTGGATGTTCTCCAAATCAACAACAAGATGCAGGACATAACAATAATGAGCAAAACTCTCCACCAAGTCAGCAAGAAAATGATGAATTAGAAGTGATTGCAGAAAATCTCGACGTTCCTTGGTCCATTGAAAAAAATAACAATACTTACTATCTGACAGAAAGATCTGGATCCATCGCGAAAATAGAAAATGGAGAAATGGAGAGGCATAGTGTAGAACTTGAGAAAGATCTTGCTACAGCTGCAGAAGCAGGGCTATTGGGATTTGTTCTTGCTCCCGATTTTCAGGAATCCAATCTAGCTTATGCTTACTATACGTATGTAGATAGTTCCGGACAATTTAATCGTATTATTACACTCCATTTGGAAGATAATGTTTGGAGGGAAGAGAGTGTACTTCTCGATAAAATCCCAAGTGGAGACTACCATCATGGAGGAAGGCTTAAAATTGGACCTGATGAGAAACTCTATGCAACAGCCGGTGACGCGTCTGAATCGGATAAGGCACAGGACCTTAATTCATTGGGCGGGAAAATTTTAAGAATGAATCTTGATGGAACGATACCAAATGATAACCCGTTTTCGGATTCATACGTCTATAGTTATGGACATCGAAATCCTCAAGGAATTACCTGGTTGCCTGATGGAACACTATATACCAGTGAGCACGGAAACAGTGCAAATGATGAAATAAATAAAATAGATCCCGGGCAAAATTATGGTTGGCCAATTATCGAAGGGATTGAAGAACAAGATGGGATGGTTTCACCGCTATTCACTTCTGGAGAGGATACAACTTGGGCACCATCTGGAATAGACAATTCTAATGGGAAATTGTACGTTGCTGCATTAAGAGGATCAGCCATTTTAGAATTTGACCTTGAAACAGGTAAATACCGTGAAGTTATAACTGGCCTGGGCAGAATTCGAGATGTGCAGATTGAAGATAATTACCTTTATTTCATTAGCAATAATTCAGATGGTCGTGGAAATCCACAGGAAAATGATGATAAATTATACCGCACCTCACTTTCCGAATTAAATTGATTCTAAACATTTGAATGTATTTGGTTTAATTTTTAAAAACGAATAAAGAGGATGTACAAGCAGTTGTAGATTTGGCGGTTGAAAGTGTAGATGTAATCTTTATCAACGCTGGAATCATGCCCCACGCTCCATTAGTAAAAAGATAGGTGATTTTAAAATGGATATGAAAGAGTTTATAGATTTTTGTAAAAAAAGGGAATCCAATTTCAGGTGAGGATAAAGAATTACATGGGTATGAAGCAATCTAAATTCGGACTGGGTCCAATTCGAGGCCAGTCCTTTTTATTTGTTTCAATTTTCCCTTATCAATATCTTCTATTCACTACAGACGAACTTAGTTACATTGGGAGAATAGACATAATACAGGGTGGCAAAAAGAGGGAGGGAAATTGACTATTATAAAGCTTCCGTTTGGAAGGTAACTATTTATGAATAATTGGTTCCCTTCTTACTATAAAATTTATAAGAAAAAAATCCGAATAAATATCCTATTCCAGCCCCTAAACTAACTGTATATAGTAAAGAGAGTGGGAAAAACATGCCCAAAATTACACCGATAGCACAACCAAAAAGCATTCCCATTGGTATTAAACTATCTAATAAATTTTGAGCACCTTCTGATTTTTTCTTACCTAGTGTCCCTTGATTATATTTACGTTTAAGTCTATGAATTACATATACCACAATACTTCCCACTATTACAACAGGTATTACAGCAAGCATAATTTCCATGACTAACTCCATGTAAGAATCTCCTCCCATTTTTTAATCAAATCATCACTCTACCTAAAACTTTATTCCGTTAAAGGGCTTTCTAGTGTAATAAACAACTTTATTGTATATTAAACGATTTTAAACATTAAAACGTATGCCTAATTCAAATCGCGCCGACCAGGGGAGATATATCTGTCCATTTGAAGAAAAATCTCTCTGGTCTCGGGAAGATCCGCTTTTTCATTCAATTTCTTCATACACCGTCCCGTCGGTATCCTTGATTTGGACAAATGGCTCCAGCTTATCAAGTAGTATAATGATCGTCGGGTTTGCTTCTTTCGACTGGTTTGCAAACGTCCGGATATTGATATCTGTTCTTCCACTTTTCTTCTCTATGCCCAATACCTCTATATTATTTCCGCTCATTTCTCCTCCGAGAGAAAGGACAATTGCCTTGCTATCCTCATAGGTGTCAAATACCTTCCATCCTTTGATGTTTGGATCAGCCTGTAGTTGTTCATAGTATTTGTTTATATCGGGATCCCATCTGTCATCTTTCGCGGCCACATTAAAACTGCTTCCATTCAACTGGTTGAAGCCAATATAGCTCAAGCCTCCAAGCGCACCTAATACAGTAAGTGTCAGCATCGCTTTTTTCCATAGGGGACCCCTTTCCCCGATCCACAATAAAAAAGCAACAGACAGGATACCTGCACCTATTAAACTGACCGGCATACCCGCGAAACCGCCTATCAACAGGCCGCCAACAACGGTGGTGAGGCTGACCACTACAAGGAAAGCG
The DNA here is from genome assembly GCF_000374565.1 of Siminovitchia fordii DSM 16014 = CIP 108821. GTDB lineage: Bacteria > Bacillota > Bacilli > Bacillales > Bacillaceae_C > Siminovitchia > Siminovitchia fordii. The sequence continues at coordinate 44,962 of NZ_KB894710.1, forward strand.
ACTCTTTTGAATCCATCCATCTCTTTTGAAAAATAAAACGTAAGGGCATAAAAGCCGATGCCCAACAGTAATCCGGTCAAGTACACAATCATAAGTCCCAATGCCGGTACCTCCTATGAGTTTTATCTCATTATATCAAAGCCGCTGAAAAGTGATATGCTGGTGAGATCCTCAACCACAATTAAATCAGTGATAGTCCAAGAGGCGGTTAAATTAAACGGCGTTATTCATGAGTGGGTTTGCGTTTTTTTATATGGTGTTATTTTAATTGATAAATTTTAATAATAGTTTGATCAACTAATGGGCACTTTTATTGATTTGTAGCTATTACTTGATGATCGGATCAGATTCTGGAACAAAGAAGGTGTATCAACTAGAAATTGTAATCTATGCAGCTAAATTCATTTAAGTGGTATGGACTTTGGTCCAAAACAAAATTTCAACACAAATAGGTGATGGTGAGATTGTGATCACCCGCGAATTTGATGCTTCACGCGATCTTGTATTTGAAGCTTAGACAAATGAGGAGTACCTGTCGAAGTGGTTGGGACTCGAGGTTTTACGTCAACTTTTCAGAAGTTTGATATGAAGCAAGACGGTACATGGCAGTTTATCATGTATGCTCCTAATGGGGGAGATTATTCAAACACCAACGTCTTTGTTGAGGACGTTAAACCAGAGTGGATTGTTATCAAACATACTGTGTTTCCCCATTTTCTGGCGGGAGTAAACTTTGAGAATCGGTTGGTAAGACCAAACTCTCTTATTGCACAGTTTTTGAAGAAAAGGCCGCTATATTCGATAAGGTGAAAACAAATGCGGTCCCAGGCGCCGAACAGACCATGGATCGTCTTGAGGAACATCTGGCAAGTATGTCTTTAAAGTAAGAGGTCATCCTTTAAAATAAACTTTCCCGGCCCGAATTTTTCCCCTTTTTATTGAACTCATGTCTGATATAATCTATTTTAGCCACTCCCAAATATCTCTTAAATAGCCTTCTGTAGAACGTTTTTGGTACAACGTGCGGTAAATAGTTATTTTGGGAAGCGGGCAAACGGCCCTTTTTATTAATGCAGATAACAAAGTATTTAATGGAGAATAATAAAAGGAGACAAAAAGAATTGAAGTTGATTGAAATACCTAAGTGGGGAAACTATTTACGAGAGCAGTGGCGTGGAATCTTTGCAAATCATCTTTCAAAAGTAGAACAAAAATCAATTTATATGGACTCATTTCTATGGCATCTATGCAGTTGGGAAAAGGTATTCTGCCTTGAAAAAGAAAAAGCAATTGAGGCTTTCGAAAGTCAGTTAAAAAATAAGTGCACTATTTTTTATCAAAATACTGATGAAGCTTATTTAGTACAACATGCTAAAAATCTTAAAATTAATGATTTACCATTTGAAGAGAATCACATGTATTATAGCGATATCTATGTAATGGATTGGAATAATGGATGGACGTTTGTTATGACTCATGAAACGGAATCGGGAATAGGACCGTTTTTTATTCAGAAACCATAACTATCCCTCATGTAAGTAAACTACCGGCCTTTTTGTTTGTAAGTCTTTAATCATCTTCCTCCATCGTATGCTTTCCGGAATGGCATTGCGCACATGTATCAACTTATTTTGTGGAAGATGGTACAAAGAAAAAACAGCTCAAACTTAGACCTGTTTTTAGTTAATTTTATCTTCATCATTCAATCCACTAATTTTAAATGCTTCTTCTTTCTTATCATACCTTGCTAGGAAATGGACTTGTCCATCAACTACCTTAAATACTGTAAATACAATAGCCTGTCCCTTGATTGTATCATCATCATTTAGCCAAGTTCCTTGTTGCACTAATACAATGTAGTGATCTTTAGCATATTTCTCAATAGTTGCTAATTGTAAATTAGCACGTTCAATCCACTTACCTAATTCTTGATGATTTATTACTCCTATACCTTTGGGGCCGATTAATTCTAGCTCATTAGACGTTATTTTTGATAAACCTTCTAGGTTTTTTTGATTAGAAAGTTCAACCCATTTCTCTGCGGTTTCAATAGTTTCAACAGTTTTATTATTCATTATTGTTTCATCTCCTTCGGATTTATAATGCCCCTTTAAAAAATAGCTTTGCAGTAAGTTAGGTGTGTAACTCTATTGGCAATTTTCTTGTTACCACCATTTTCTGATATAAATGAGGTTCAAACAAGTTAATAAAAGCGGAAGACATCAACTAGACCGGCAAGTCGGGATTAAATAAACCTGCACTTTTCCCTGTATACGTAAAGGTTTGAGGGAAATTTGGGAGAGAGGAGGACGGAAAAGAATTTATTGAAATTATATACCATCCATTTTTAAGAGAATCAATTATTAATATTTGTACAAAACGTCCGGTGAACTTTATTCATATAACATAGTTGGAGCTGCTTCAATAACTACCTTATATATAAATTTCCATGTTGAGCTATTAGGGCTAAATCAAAATTTTTTGTCGTAATTGTTTCGTTTCAATTATCAATAGCACAGACCTCATTCTTGTTACGTAATTTCCTGTTTAATAAAGCAATTAAATCCTAATTGGCAAATATTCCCAATTACTTAACCTCATTGTTAGCACATTATTCCATCTGCCAGTTCATTTTTTGCTTGTAGTTTCCGATTTCCCGAACTCGCTGGTTGTAAAACTTTGAATGACTCCATTGGGGAAGATGGAGATCAGCCTATTAGCACGCATAACTATCCACCTAAATAAAAATATTTAATTATGACAATAGATGTCATCTTTAAGTATTATACTTGGTGTCTGTATAGCAATAGAAATGATTTACGCGATAAGTATAGTGGTCATTGATTTTCGGATTCATTGTGTAAACTAGCTTTTGCTTTCGAAGTCCACTAGTATAACTGCGGGACATGAGTAATGAAGCCAAAATTTATCCTTGCATCCGGAAAAAATGAATGTTCACTATTTATTTTTAACGTCTGCTAATAGTTAACGTAATATTTGGTTCTATTGCTAAACACAGGCCATTTCTATCTGATTATAGGGAGGAAGAATTATGTCCAAGAATGTACGACCAAGAAAAATAATCTTAGATTTAGCAGTAACTATGGATGGTTTTATTGAGGGGGAAAATGGAGAAGTAGATTGGTGTATCATGTGTATTTGGCAAGTAGAATATGTATGATTTGGCAGTTAAAATTGTAGCTACTTGCCAACATCCCTTTTTTAATGATTGAGTAATGATTCTTTGTGTCGAAAACTTTCTCGATTGAACACCAGTAAATGTGAGTAATGAATTAAGCGATCAATAAACGCTTCCGTCAAGATCGGATCTCCGAATATATGATTCCACTGTCCGAACTGAAGATTTGTCGTAACGATTACACTTCGCCGTTCGTAACACAAATTAAGCACTTGAAATAGGAGCTCAGCTCCTT
>NZ_KB894711.1 GCF_000374565.1 Siminovitchia fordii DSM 16014 = CIP 108821
CGGTTTCTCCGGATTGAAATCTTCCATGTCGGAATACTTTTTCACCGTCCGCCGATCTACCCCCATCTGCCGTGCTACTTCTGCATAGCTGCGACCTTTTGTATTCGTTTCGTATCTGATATAATTAACTTCAGCCATTGCTAACATCTCCTATACTACCTCCTGTAAAGATATGCCCAAACAGGAGTGTATGTATTTTTTCGGATGTTGGCAAGTGGCCTTTTTTATGTACATAAATTAGCTGCCGTTTCCTACATTTCTAGTGTGCCATAAACAAACAAAAATAAAACTTAGACTAACGACCCGGAAGATTATGTCTAAACTAATCCATTCAGCTAGAATCCCTAATACAAATGCGCTAACTCCAACACCAACATCAAAACTTGAAAGAAAGGTCGCGTTGGCTGCGCCACTTTTTTCTTGACTTACCTTTTGAACCGTCCATGTTTGTAAACATGGCATAACAGTTCCATAACCTGCACCAAATAAAATCGCTGCAATCATAAGATAAAGATTATTTGTTGTATAAGACAGCACTACAAGTGACAAAAATCCTAGCAATGCTGATATAACGATGATAGACCAAGGTCCTTTTTTATCATACCATTTTCCTGTAAATGGACGTAGTAAAGTTGAGACAGTCGCATTTATAAGGAAGAATAGAAAAATATGATCCAATCCCTTTTGTTTTCCAAAAAGAACTAAAAAAGTAATAATCGCTCCAAAACCAAGCGTTGTAATAACCGTCAGTAATGCTGGGAACCATGCGTCTTTTTCAAAAATCGCTTCAAAAAATTGAAATTGTCGCTTCTCATGTTTAACAGGAGTAGGTGAATATACAAATTGAAGCGCAATTACTGCCAATAGACTGAGTACTACTGATGACCAGATTAAAATATTGAAGGAAAAAGAGTCATAGATAAGGATACCTATACTCGGCGCAATGATAGCCCCTACCGTTGTTGAAATAGAAAAATACCCTATACCTTCTCCTAACCTTGTCTTAGGAATTAAATCCACTACCATTGTACTATTGGCTGTGGTTGATACTCCCCACGCTGCGCCATGGAAAAGTCGTAACAATAGTAAAAGCCAAATAATATTTAAAAAAGGATACAGCATTGTAATAAACATTAAAGCTGCACTTGCAATAATGGCAAGACTTTTCCGTTGGTTATCAATTAAGTAGTACCCTATAAAAGGTCTGATTAGAACAGCACCTAGTGTAAATAATGTTGTCATTAGACCAACTTGAATGGAAGAAGCATTCATGCTTAACAAATAGGCTGGTAAAATAGGGAGCAACATTTCAAACCCTATAAAAACTAAAAAGTTACTTATAAATAAAAATAGAAATGATTTATTAAAGATTTTTTGGTTTTTCATATTATTATTCCTCGCTTCTAATTATTTTTCTAAATTAGAAGCGGTTGGAACACTGAAACGTTTCTATTTTGCCTAAGTTTTTTAAACAAATGTCTCACCCTTTCTAAAAACTTTTTTATTGGGATTACACGAATTATTACAACTAGGCTTTTCGGTATTTGGGGGTCCCTTACTACCTCACTTTTTCATGAGTTTCATCCAACAAGAGGCTGTATATACATATTCATCTCAATTGTTTACCTGTAAAAATGCAAAAAGACGCCATATAAAATCTGCGTCTAGTTATTGCTTAGTATTTAACCAAAATGCACAATTCAAGGGTTTTCTACAGATTCTAAAATAAATAGACAAAAAGCTTCCGGTAGCTGGTCTCTATATGAAGTTTGCTTAAAAAAGGACAGACTGGTCCCATTGAAAGTAAATCACCTAGATGTAAATATGACTTTACTTCTGTTGCAATCCTTCTGAAAACAGTTCCCATGGCTTTTTGCCTCCTTTCTTAATACTAGTAAATAGATTTGGCTAGTATAATATATGTTGATAAAAAAAGCAAATCCATCTGAGGATCTTTTATTACAGTACTATTCACCTTCAATTTTTACTAATCCTTCTTCCACTAACCTGCTCCTTTCGTGCAATAAGTATCGCTTCACAGATATGAATACTGATCTTAAAGCCTTTTTCGAAGATTTCTTTTTCTTCCTCGGTCAGAAAATCCATGATAACATGCACTTTTTGTCTATTTGGATTACAGAGACTCCATCCTACAATCAGCATCTCTATATATCCAGTAGGATTAAAGGTAGCGGCAAATACAACCTGCTGCCCTGTAACTAATTTTGGCTTATATAAACCGGTACGGTGAACCGTATCATAAGTAAATGAGGTTTTTAAAGGATGCCACTTATAGTAATAAGTGGTCTTTTTTCACTTTTAGATTTATTTCTCAAGTGAATTTTCAACTAACTTTTCGGATGCGAAGATTTGAAAATTTGAAATTAATAGTATAATAAATTTAGTTAAGTTACAAAAGTAGTCCATACATTTCAGGTTCTTTTTGCCAATGGCCTTATGATGTGTGTCCTGTATTTTGTCTTTATAACGTTCTATTACTTTTGGCTAAAGTTAACTACCAGAGAATGTTTGTATAGGCAATCGTACATCAAACTATTATTGATAAAATGAAAGGAAAAATATTTAATGAAAAAGAAATTAATCTTTATTGGGATAGGTATTTTGCTGTTTGTCTTTCTTTTATTTGGTACCTATAAGTTAATGAATTCGAGAACTTTTCAGTTGTTTGGCAGGATAACTGACCATGTGGAGACGAACCAAAAAGTAGTGGCATTGACCTTTGATGATGGGCCGACAAAAAATGTTGATAAAATTTTGCCATTGCTGGATCAATACGATGCAAAAGCCACCTTTTTTCTAATTGGAAATGAAATCGAAAAAAATCCTGAAGAGGCAAAAAAGATTGTGGACGCGGGTCAGCAAATTGGGAGTCATACGTATTCCCATCAGCGAATGGTGTTTAAATCCCCTTCTTACATTAAAAATGAGATTGAAAAAACAGACAAGCTGATTCGCGAAGCCGGCTATAAAGGTAAAATAGACTTTCGTCCGCCGAATGGGAAAAAACTTATTGGATTGCCTTACTATTTAGATAAACATAATAGAGATACGATAACCTGGACCCTTGAACCGGATACCCATTACTCCTCTGCCGCTGATAAAGTGAAGTATGTCAAAAAGAATGTAACGCCAGGTTCGATTATCCTGATACATCCAATGTATGATAATACTGGTGAAGAACTAAAAACAATTAAAGGAATTTTACAAGCATTATCAGACGAAGGATACAAATTTGTTACAGTGAATGAACTTTTGCAATTAAAAAAATAAATATAGGAAAAATCTCATTTGATGCGTTACGGTAATCCTTACCACACAAATAGTGGTCAATCAAATTAGCTTGACAAAGAGTGGCTTATCAAATTCGTTGGCTAGTTTTCTTTTTGAAAAGGACAAATCGGGGAAAAAATGTTCCAACCGTTATGAAATAGTTGCCTAAAAAAGGCTTAGTCAGCTTTACTGATTAAGCCTTTTACCTCATGTGAAAATGTATATACACAAAGGGAAAGGAATCCCAACGAAAATGACATAGTCGAAGTTTATGAGAATGCTCTCTTTCTAATGATGAATTCAGCTATAAGCAGATTAAGTGTCCAGCATAACCAGACAGCGATCGTATAGGCATTTCCATAGGAAAAATTCAACGCGTTATGGGCAATGGCTACGATTATATAAATAGTCATATTCGCAAAGGAAAGAAAGAAACTTCGAATGATCCATTGAATATGTAAGGTTACTTTTTGTCTCTTGATATACCAATAACCGAGGATAGTTGTTCCGAACCATAATGTATTTAAAATAAGAAACCCTATTGTGCTTGGCCATCCCCCGGTTGCAAAGAAAGAGACATAGACTCCGGGAATGAAATTTAAAATGATAGACAAGACATACAATCGGCCATTCCAACGGTGGAACTTGATAGATTTCACTCGTATTCTTTTAATAACGCCTAACGGGCCCGTGAGAAGCGAAATAATAGCCAGCGAAATATGAATACGAATCATGAATATCCATAGGGATTGATCTGTTAGAATCAGATCTTTTCTTGAAATAAACTTTTCGAAAGCAGGATCGATCATAAAATTCTTTGAAAATGTATGTAATACCCACATGATTGGGAGGATTAAAACGATTATTCCAATGGCTTTTTTCATCAGGTCTATTCCTCCTTTAGGCAAATAAGCTGCGATTTGTCATCATAAAGATAGAAGCAATGATGAGTAAAAATGTGATCCAGCTGTACCATTTTAACGTTGACACATGCTCTAATAATTTCTTCTCAGGGTTTTCTGCAAATATGATCCGTTTTATGTTTTTATGCATCATTCCTATCAGGCCACCAATAAGGATCAGTAGCAGGATGGCAATCCCTATCCATAAGATAGAAGGGTAGGATGAATGCGCAACGACCATCCAAACCCCTGAAATCATTAAAGAAACTAATGCATAATGACTTGCTCGAGTAAAGCTTAAAGCTGTTTTAAGTGCTGTCTTTAATTCATTACTCGTGCGAGAAAAAAAGCTATTTATTACTAAAGGGAGAGCTAGCAAGCTTCCCAAAAATAAAGCACTCACTACATGAAAAAGTACAATAATTGAATACATCGTTCCCACCCCAATTTAAGAAATACGATGTCCAGTTAATTTAGATGAAGGAAGCATTCCAGCTTTTGCTTCACCATACATCTTGTTTTCAACTATAGTAACGATAAATTTTAAAGTTAGACGCATGGGCTTCGTCACTTTCATGGACCACTTTAATTGATTCCCTTCAAGTACAGGTTTGTCCAAAGTGACCATTTCTTCTCCTTGCTTTGCAGTTCCTACTATTTGTCCATCTTTAGAAGTTAAATCTAATATAGCGGAAAGATTTCCAATAGGAGTGGAAATGGTAGTATCCCATTTCCCTTGAAAATTAACATTCTGATTAGCTTGGATGGAGGAATGATCCCTTGTCGTTTCATTTGAATTTTCTTGCTGGCTTTCCTTTGGTGCATTTCCTTCAGCTTTCCAAACAGTACCCCTACGTTCATACTCAAATAGTTGTTCCATAGCAAGTGCTATCCGAGGGCCTAATTCACGTTCAACTAAGTAAAGGGCAACATCGAGCCCCGAAGTAACGCCACCGCCAGTAACAAGATCGCCATCATCTACGATACGAGCATTAACTGGAATAGCGTTGGTAGCACTCAAAAGACCCATTCCCATATGATGCGTTACTGCATGGCGGCCTTCTAATAAGCCTTCCATTGCTAAAATGAGAGAACCGCCACAAACTGTGGAAAGTAAAATATCGGCTTTCTTCATTGCTTCTCGTAGTAGATTGCTTAATTCAGATTCAGCGGCTTTTTTTAATTTTACTGGAATGGAATCTGGCCCATTATCATGAATGGTACCGGATGCTCCCGGAACAAGAATGATTCCTTTACGGGATAAATCCAATGTACCAGTTGCTTGGAGTTTTAACCGATTAATTCCACTTGTTACCATTCCCGCACCTTCAGCGGACACAAGCTCTACTGTTATCTCCTCATTGGAGAGCATGGCAGCAGAGGAAAATACTTCATATGGTGCAATGGCATCTAATAAATCAAATCCATCAAATAAAACAATTTGAACATGCATACATATTCCTCCATTTTAAGATCAGGCGAAACCATCCGATCTAATGAATTGAGATTCAGTGACGCTTGAGGTTTTTCTTATTTTGTAAGAAGATCTTTCAACCTTTGATATTCCGCCTCGTCAAGTTCTCCCTTGGCTAACCGGCTTTGAAGAATCGAGGTGATGTTTCGGTCTCCTTGTTTGGAAGCACGATATCGGTATCGAATTTCAAATACTCGAACCGCGGCAAAACAGAAAAGGACAAGGCAAAACAATGCACCGAATGGAAAAAATGCGAAACTGTCATTTTCGAACCCCATTTGAAATTCCTCCTTTCAAGTAGTTAAAGAGTGGGTGAAACATTGCACTCAGTTTGTAATGGATATTCGCCGATTGTTCACAATGAAAGAATAACCTCTAAGTATCACAAACGATGGTGCAAAAAAGTCACAATACAATCACAATCCATTATCAAACCTATAACTTTCCTTGTTCCTCATGTAAAAAATGATAGACTAAATATGAAATTAGATTGATCGGTTATGATCCAGGGAGAGTCATCGGAGGAAAGGCGGGATTTTCATGAAGGAATTACAGACGATTCTAGTCGTGGACGATGACAAAAGCATTGCCGAACTATTGAGGGACTTCTTAGAGAATGACGGTTTTCATGTGGAAACTGCATATGATGCTATTCAGGCACTGGCAGTGCTTAAACAAGGTACAATTCATTGCATCATACTTGACATCATGATGCCAGGAATGAATGGTTTCGAGTTATGTCGACAGATTCGTATAGAAAGCAACGTACCTATCCTTTTCTTGAGTGCTCGCAGCGATGATGTAGATAAGATTCGCGGTCTGGCACTTGGAGGAGATGATTATATAGTTAAAACCGCATCACCGGGTGAGATTGTTGCCAGAGTGAAGGCTGTATTACGACGCTCCAGTTCTCACCAAGAATTAAAGAGGAGGGTCTTGGATTATGGACGTCTTACGCTGGATTTGTCCACAAGAGAAGTATTTGTAGGAGGGCGGCCCATCTCACTCACACCGAAAGAGTATGATTTGCTGCTATTGTTTGCCGAACATCCAAAATATGTTTTTTCATATGACCAATTACTTGAAAAATTTTGGAGTGGAATTGGCGACAAACATACCATTCGCGTCCATCTAAGCCGACTTCGTGAGAAAATTGAAGCCGATCCGAATGATCCACAATTCATAGTCAATGTATGGGGCATCGGCTATCGTTTCAAAGGTGAATAAAATGAAAACAATTCGCATTCGCAAGTTTACAATACTCAGCTTATTTCTCATCCTCACTCTGCCATGGTTATTCTATGTAGCCGCCCATTTTATTGAAACGAAAACTGTCCGGCTAGGAATGGATGATTCTCAAAAAGAGAATGTTGAATCAACGATTCGCTTGATCGAGACAAACACCGATAAATGGACAGACCCCGCTTGGCAAGAACAATTGAGCAGACAATTAGAGAAAATGAATATGGATGTCTCGATTCTATCCGACTCTAATCAGGAGATTTTCCGAACGGATTCTGAACGGGAGCCCTCCTTTAAGCGAGCAGAACATTTTTCGATCATTCAGGATGATCAAGTACTTGGACGGGTTGCTATGTATCAAGCAAATTCAAAAGTAACACAAATGCTTGCGGCATTCGTTGGTCTATTATCGGCTTTTGTTATTGTCGGATATGCCATTCGAAGATATATTCTCATACCTTTGGAGAAAACGAGCCACTGTGCTCGGCAGATTTCAGAAGGAGATTTGGATGTTCAGTTACCTTCATCTAGGATCACAGAAATTGCTGAGGTTCATGACGGATTTAAAGTGATGGTAGATGGTCTAAATGAATCTTTTCAAAAACAAGTGGAATTAGATGATGAACGGCGGTTTGTGATTGCTGCTGTTGCCCATGATTTACGGACACCGTTATTCGCCTTACGGGGTTATTTGGACGGCCTGGAGAAAGGCATTGCCAATTCGCCGGATAAAATGGCAAAATATTTGGCGGTTTGTAAAGAAAAGTCAGCGCAATTGGACCGGCTTGTAGAGGAACTTTTTACATTTACAAAGACAGAATATTTGGATGTGGAACTGAAAGAAAACACGGTCGATCTTCCGCTTGTATTACAGAAGTCGATTGACAGCCTGACTCCTTCAGCTCGGAAAAAGCACATCTCGATTATCGTGGATCATTTTGGGGAGGATTGCGTAATCATGGGCGATTCGCACTTGCTGGAGCGAGCCATGAGCAATTTATTGGATAATGCGGTCAGACATACACCATGCTACGGTAAAGTTTTTGTCCAATGCTTTAAGGATGGTAACAAAGTGATCTTTACTGTTCAGGATACAGGGGAGGGTTTCTCCTCGGAGGACCTTCAACGAGTATTTGAACCTTTATATCGTGGGGAAGCATCGAGAAATCGTTCAACCGGAGGCGTGGGGTTAGGATTGACTATTTCAAAAAAAATCATGAGGCGGCATGGAGGAGACCTAGTGGTAGATAACCATTCAGATGGTGGTGCACTCCTGAGAGGTTGGATCCCCTCCCATGGCTAACAATGTTTGAATGCTTTTATTCGAAGTGCTTCAGTTTGACGGAGCCAGTCATAGAATCAAGTATCGAGAGACTTTGTTTCAAGCAAAAAATGTTCAGACCACTTGACGGTTACAAATGGTCAGGAAGTATTTTACAAATAGCTCCTGCGTTCTAGAACACTAACCATCTCCATGAATATCCTGATATGGGAGGTATTTCATATGAGAGACTCGATCAAGCGAATAGCCCAACAGTTTATCGATTCCCACTTTCCTGAATCAGATATAGTCTTGATAGGTGGAAGTGCTGTTTATGGAAATTTAACAACAGAATCTGATATTGACTTAATTATTATGGATGAAACCGAAACACCAAGAATTGAATGTTATCACTTTCTTGGATGGAAAATAGAGGCATTTATTTTTACGGCTTTATCTCTAGAGGTTGAATTTCAAACAGCTAGATATATAGGAATGCCCACCATTATTAAAATGTGTGCCGAAGGTCTGCTTTTAGAAGATAAACAAGGGAAGGGAAAGGAACTCCAACAAGAGGCAAAAAAGCTTTATGAACAGGGTCCTCAACCTTGGGATGAGGATCAAGTAAATAAAGCAAGGTATCAAATGACAGACTTTTTGTCAGACTTTAGAAGTTCAGAAGACTTCGAAGAAAGTTTATTTATTTTAAATAAGTTAATAAATACGTTAACTGAACTGGTTTTAAGGGCAGATGGCCATTGGTTTGGTGAAGGAAAGTGGGTTGCCAGGAATCTTAAATCATATGATAAAGTTATGTGTGATAAATTAGTTAAATATACAAAAACATACATGAATACAAATGATAAAACTGAACTCATTTCATTCATTCAATCTACACTTGATCATTATGGTGGAGAATTGTTTGTTGGTTATAAAAGATTCTTATTGTAAGGGTTTCGAGGGGCGAGTGAATGAAGAAATCAATTGATGGGAACAGAGTCAACAGGTGAAGTGCGGGGATTGTCAAATAAAGTGTACTTACACACTTTATTTGACAATCCCGGGGAAGCTTCAATTTTTCATTTTTTGGTTTAGTTTCAAAAAATGAAATGGTGGCTTCCTCTTATAGAATCTTTTGTGGAGCATCTCACCGATCAATCTGATGATGTAAAGCTGATTCATCAAGAGAAGGCGGAACAGAGTCTGTTTTTGCGCATCATAATAACATCTACCCAACTGGATAGATGTTATTATAATTATTCTTTATTCAAGGGTATGTCCATATTGTTTGAATATTCTTCTACTTCTGGTGTCATCATCTCTACCACAGATGCTTCCATCACCACATCTGCCATTGGTTCATCATCATTTGGCTGAAATTTGCTTATGTCAACCTCGTACATCGCAATCTTTTTGTCATTCAAAATTATATTGATGCCGACTATTTCAGCCCCTTCGATTTCTGGCTGTTGCAAAAAGTCATAGGTTTGAGTTGTCGCATGCTGAAATGCCATTCCGGGTTGTAGATTATCATTCATTTTAATGATCAATGATACATAATTATTTATGTCAATTCCGTCCGTTACTTCCACACTCTTTGAATACTTATACATACTGGTATCAATGCTTGATTCTTCTGTGGGTTCATCTTTTGGCTGATCCTTCGCTTCTTCTTTTGCTCGCTCTTTCTTTTCCTGTTTTGCATCTTCTTTGGGCTCTTTGTTCTCTGGTGCAGCTGTATTATCACCGCATGCTGATAAAAAAAGCATAGCAGCTGCTAGTAATAAAAGTAGCTTCTTCAAAATATATTCCTCCTACAAAATAGTTGCAGATTACATTGTCTAATATTTAGTAGTAGTTTTCAATAGAAAAGGTGCGATACTATTTTTCTTAATCATTTATTCAGCCTGAATCCTAGAAACAATTTACTTTTATCAAGGTATCGACAAACTCAATGGCAAATAGAAGTATATGGCTATATCCCATCTAGTTCTGCAAAATGGTGCAGGATTGGCATAATTCTTTCTCACTGCTGCTTCAATGGTGGAGATTGTGGAATAGTACAGGGATGATCATCCTGAATTTGATGCTCTTAAGGCTTTAATAATGAGCGCTTCTTAGGAAAAGGATATCCTGTGGGAACTCGAGCGGAATCAGCAATGCTGACATAATTTAAAGGTCATGATTGTAGGAGAAATTTCCATAAAAACATTTCTAAATTCCGATATAATATTTCTGATATTTTTATAAAAGAGTAGAACCTAATAGGGATTGATATCCTAATAAGCGGTTCATTCGTTACTGACTTAATGAGTTTTCCCTAAAGGGTTTTACCTGCATTCCTTTATAGTCCACCTGCATCTATGTAGGTAGTTTGAGATGTTACAAGTACTAATGAAGTTTACATATATGTTTATTTAAGAGAGTTGCTCCACGTAGGGACCATAGATAGTATGAATGTAGGGACTGGAAGATAATAAAATGTCCATGTAACGAAAAAGAACAGGATGCTTTAAATCATCCTGTTCTCACGTTTCTAATCGTTAATATAAAAGATTCTCGTTTCCCTTGTCACTTTTCCAGCCTTGTTTGCTGCTTCAAAGGTGACAACATGGAATCTTTCTTTTAAGCCTTCATTCAGCTCCAATGATATTGTAGATGTTTTTTTGTCAAAAGCAGGGGTATAGGGGATGCCGTCAACAATGACTCTAAAGCTGTTCGCGTCTATTTTAGCACCTTTTTCTGTTGTCACTTTAGCGGAAAGAAGCGGCGTTCTATCCTGGATGATCTCTCCCATTTGATACTCCGGTTTAATTGTAGGTCCTTTGCCAACATTCGCAGGGTTATGCTCAGCTGCCTTCTCCACTTCCTTCAAGACACGAAGCATATTTTTTCCAAGGATTTTTTCTATGTCCTGCTTTGTGTATCCTCTATCCACTAACTCCTCCGTTAATTTAGGCAGATAGGATACATTTGGGAGATCTTCGGGCAGGGTGGCGCCGTCATAGTCTGAACCGAGTCCAACATGGTCGATGCCAATCAAATTCACAACATGATCAATATGATCGACAACGTCTGTAATATAAGTGTTGGGTTTATTTGTCAAAAATGCCGGGTAGAAAACGATGTTGATCACACCGCCATTTTCTTTCAAGGCCTTTAATTGATCATCCGAAAGGTTGCGTTGGTGGTCTTTTATGGCTTTAACACCTGAATGGGAGGCTGCAATAGGCGCTTTGGAAACTTGAATGACATCCCAGAAAGTACTTTCGGCCATATGGGAAACGTCAATCACCATTCCCAATTTATTCATTTCTTTTGCCACTTCGGCTCCCAGATCCGTTAAGCCGCCCTCTGAAGGCGTTCTATTCGGATCGTTGTATTCCCTGTTGGCTCCTTCACCAAGTGCATTGGAGTAATTCCAGTTAAATCCAATCTCTTTGATTCCCAGATCACGATATTGATGTAAAAGCTCAATCGCATTTTCTTCGTCCATGGAATAAGCACCTTCTATGGTTGGAACGGCTGCTATTTTACCGGCATGGACTGTTTTTTCAATTTCTTTTAAAGAAGTTGAAATCTTAAATGTGTCAGGGTTATTTTTCTCTGTCCAATACAGTGCATTGATCAAGGCAAGCGTTCGACTGATGCTTCGAGGAGTATTATTATAGTATCCGGATGTATAGGCAGCAAAGAAAGGGACGTTGAGGCCTCCTGCCTGAAGTTTGGGTATGTCAACCTCAAAGGGTGTATCTTTTCCGATGTCCACCTTTGGAAGCCAAGTGCTGGAATCAACAACATTGCTCATGGTGTCGCTGTGGCCGTCTGTAATAATAGAATTAAAATGGATTTCTTCCGGCGACATAGGCTTGGCCAAGGCTGAAGTAGAGTAAGAGAGGACAAAAAGAACTGTTAGTACAAGGTAAAACAGTTTTTTCTTCAAAATAATGCCTCCTTTTACATATATTACGAATAATTATACTATTCAAATTAAAGAGTTGGTATAGGGCGAACTATCTGTTTAACGAATGACGGTTGGTAGTAATGGCTTACATGGCATGATTAACATTTTTAATGGAGTTGATATTTTTAGATGACACAAAGAGAATTTTTAAAAGAGAGGCAGATTTACCGGAATTGGAACCTTAAAGCATTGGAAAGTATAACGGTAAAGCAACCTTTTGGGCATTGAATCATTTGAAGAACCCGAAGAGACAGTAGTGTTTGTGTTTAAAAGGGGCATCCCAATCCGGAATGCCCTTGATATTGAATCCTTATAAAATGTTCTTCAACATTAGACCACTTTATTGGAGCTTTGCTCCAAGGCTACGTTTAATTTGTTTTCCGATGTGTTGATAATCACGGCTGCTGAAGCATCTCCCGTGACATTGACAGAGGTTCTGAACATATCTAAGAAGCGGTCCACTCCAGCTATGAGAGCGATTCCTTCTAAAGGTAAGTTGACAGCGGTTAGCACCATTGTCAGCATCACTAATCCGGCTCCCGGTACACCTGCAGTGCCAATGGATCCTAATGTAGCGATGAGAATGACCAGAAGAAATTGTTCAAATGTCAGTGAGACGGAGTAAAATTGAGCGATAAATAGGGTTGCAACGCCCATGTAGATTGCTGTTCCATCCATATTGATGGTTGCGCCCAGCGGTAAGACGAAGCTGCTGACTTCATTGGAAACACCCAGGTTATCTTCGCAGTTTTTCATGCTGACAGGCAATGTTCCCGAGCTGCTTTGTGTACTGAAGGCTACTACGCTGGCAGGCAAGATTCCTTTGAAAAATTTGATGGGACTCATTTTCCCGAAGGTTTTTACTGTAAATGAGTAGATGACCACGGCGTGTAAAATGCAGGCGACCCCTACAGAGAGTACCAGTTTGATCAAAGGAAGCAAAACGGAAGCCCCATATTCTCCGATAATGGGGGCCATTAAACCGAATATGCCGATGGGGGCAAACTTCATGATGATTCCGGTGATCTTAAGCATTACTTCGGAGAGCCCAATAAAGAAATCCTGAAGAGGCTGCGCCTTTTTCCCCACCATTGTGATTCCTAACCCGATGAAAATGGCGAAGAAGATAATTTGCAGTATGTTGGCCTCCGCTAAAGCGGCAATAGGGTTAGTCGGGATGATGTTTAATAAAATATTGATGACGCCTTCTGTCTCAGGGGGAGGGGCTGCTTCAGAGGGGACTGAAATATTGACCCCTTTTCCTGGAGAAAATATACTGCCGAGAATTAATCCGATAGAAACCGCGCCAAATGTAGTGATTAAAAAATAACCAATGGTTTTACTTCCAATTCTACCTAATTTTTTAATATCGCCTGTACTCGCTACTCCCATTACCAAAGTTGATAGGATGAGCGGCACGATAATGAACTTAATCAGGCGTAAAAAAAGGTCGCCCAATGGCTGAACAACATTGATGGCAGGTCCAAAAACAATCCCTAAAATGACAGCGATTACAAAAGCGATTAAAATTTGAGTTAATAGTCCTAACCTTGCAATCCTCCTCATCATATTTCCTCCTCATTCAAATTGTTCGTTCGAGGTACAAAGGCATGGCAGCCAAGCTTTCCTTACCAATCTTAAGACCCGGATTTCAAGCAAAGGGAGATTGGCAACTTAGTCCCGAAAACCTACTGCGAGCTTTTTGCTTTGTAAATTTCCGGAAACTTTACTGATAAGTCCTGCGCTTAAAGATTCATACTATTTAAACAACTCCTTTACAAATTTGTTTTTCCATTATAAAATTCGAACTACACTAATAAACAGAAAGTAACAAAATGATCTTGAAATAATTTTCATAGTGAGTTTCTGGCAAAAAGGAGGCAGTGATTCAGCTATGAGTCTATCGAAAAATAGGGAAATGCAGATTTTTATTTTAATGCTACTCATTGTTCCTCTTGCTGGTGAAGTAAAATTCTATCCCTTTAACAATACCTTTCGAGTAAGCTTTGGAATGCCTACATTTTTCTTTTTTATATTGATATTGAAGAGGTATCCTGCCATTTTATCGGGTGTTTTCGTTGGGTTCTCTGTAGTCGCTTTTCGTACTTTCATAGATATTCAACATTTCCCGCATTCTTTTCAAGCTCATTATCCAACCTTCTTCTATTACTTTACCTTTGGTTGTTTATTTTACTTCTTAAAAGTTCGCCGCTTTTATGGCCGGCCTTTGCTAATCGGATCTCTGGGTGTCTTGTTTGATATTTTAGCAAGCTCAGCTGAGCTCACTTTTCAATACATTGCGTTCCAATCTCCTGTAACTTATGAGGATATACGTAAGGTGAGTATTATCGCCGTTTTCCGGGGTTTTTTTACCGTGGGCTTTTTTAATTTGATCATGTTATACGAAGCTCAATTGAGGAAAGAGGAGATGCATAAACAGAATGCCAAGCTGGTCATGATTATTTCCAACCTGTATGAAGAAGCGGTTCATTTACATAAAACTTTGAAAAACAGTGAAAATGTCACAAAGGAAGCCTACAATTTATATCAGCTTTTAAAAGAAATTGAAGTTAAAAAGACTTGCGTTCCAATCGAAAGGCTCTATCAAATCGCTCTCAAGATTGCCGGGGAGAGCCATGAGGTAAAAAAAGATAATCAAAGAATTTATTCGGGGCTCTCAAAGCTGATATCAGATGAGGGCTTTTCGGAATATATGGATACACATGAACTGATGAACATTACCGCACAGGCTAATCAAAAATATGCGCGGTTATTGGGGAAAAACATTGAAATTTCATTTAATATGATTGGGGAACATCCGAAGTATCATGTGTATAAGGTTCTCTCCATCGTAAATAATCTTGTAATCAATTCGATAGAGGCAATTAAAGGTGAGGGAGTTATCAGTATATACGTTTTTAAATATCAAGAAGTTGTTGAATTCCAAATCAGGGATGATGGCCCCGGGATCGGGTCCAGGCACAGACGGTTTATTTACAAGCCGGGATTTACGACTAAATATGATGAAAATGGAAAATTGTCCACGGGTATTGGACTTACATATGTAAAAGAGCTCGTTGAAAGCCTCGGTGGGGATATTTCGATGCAAAGCAAGCCGGAGATTACTGGAACTTGTTTTAAAATACGATTGCCCGTCATGAATCTGGTTCAATCAATGGATCATGGGGAAGATCAGTACGGACACCTGCAAGATGCCGTTGAATTGAAGGTGGAATAACAAAAAAGGGGTCAGACCCCCACAACGTTAACGCGTTAATGTACCGGGGGTCTGACCCCCAAAAAAATTCCCTCCATTGCTGAAGGGAATTCTAAATTCTTAAATACTATTTCCACTGATTGAGTAAATAATCTGAGTGTGCCTGTAATATATTATAGGCTTTTTCGGAAATGAAGTTGTTTGATTTATGATTGTTCAGCAGTACTTTGAAGCCTTTCATATGTTTATGGGCTTTTTCCGTTAATCCTTTTTCTTCGTAGAGGCTTAGGGCGGTCAGATGCATTATCAGGGATTTGACAGCATTGTTATTTGTGAATTCCCCTTCTTCCTGGAAGTTTTCTACAAGCTTTTTCATATTTGCCGCACTTATTTCTACCTCTACATCGACACTTTGTTCTTTCTCGGCGTTGCCTTTAACGTCGACGGAAATCCAGCGGAACTTGGTATTCTCGTAAACTTTGATCATCTCGCCAGGCTCACGGATATTTGCAGCTTCATAAGTTGGTGAATCGGTTGTTGGAGTGCTTCCGTCAGTCGTATAGTGAATGCTGGCCGGCTTATTTTGTGAGAATGTAATGTTTACGGAACCATCGGGCTGCTTATCCTTTACAATTTCTGTAGTGGCCGGCTCATTATCCTTCCCGTACTCCATCGCAATTTCAAACATAGTGATAACACCGCTGGCATACTCTTGATACTGAAGATTTCCTTCCTCCCATGCAGGCTGGAATCCGCCTGGAGCCAGCCATTTCTGAGCATCTGGGTCCCACTGTTCGCCGCCGACTTCCCATCCGAATGCATAGATGCCATAATTGTTGTAGAGTTCCTCCCGGACATTGCCTGCGGAGGAATAAAGTACATCGGAAGAGCCTCCAATGTTCCGCGGCTGAACAACAGAGTCACGCAAACTTTTAACATTGGATAAAATTTTCTCAGCTATCTGCCAGTAGTACTGTTCATCGCGAAGTGGAGGGCGTGGTGTTGTAATTCTGCCATCCGCTTTGTAGGAGCCAGGCTGCCAGAACAATTGGCCTCCATAGCTGTGCACAGTCATAAAAAACTTGATGTTTGAGAAATTTTCTGCAAGCCAGACAACATTCTTCGCTTCAGGCTCAGATAGTTTTCCAGGGCCGGCGTACGTATCGGATGTACAAACTGTTGACCCTCCGGAATACCCGTCGTAAACTGAACCGACCGAGTAATTTCGGTTAAGGTCGACTCCCCAGTTATGCCTGCGCCCGGGATCCGCATCTTCCGGACCGCAATGGTTTGTCATATTCCGCCGCTGCATATTCCGGTCAAAGAAACTATAGTGAGCGCCATCCGGGTTATTGGATGGGATGATAAAAATGTCTACGTTATCGACGATCTCTTTTGTCTTTTGATCAGTTTCATAGTTTGCCAGTAGCCTTTCGGCTGATTCAAGAGCTACAAGGGGAGTTACCCATTCGCGTGCATGATCCTGGGCCTGAATCAGGACACCAGGCTTTGAGCCATCGCTATGTTTGCCTATGCGGAGGGCTTTGATTGTATATGGCTCACGGGAAATCTCCTCGGGTCCACTCAAGAAGTCGGACAGCTTAGTCGCTGCAGCCTCCTTTACAACTCCACTTCCATTTCCGTTGCGGTAAAGATTTGCGGTTACTAATGCGCTTGCTTCTGCGTTATTATTAATTGCGTCGACCACTTCTTTTGCCGTCGTGCCAATTTTGCTTGGGTCATTTTTGTCTGTCGTTAGATGTACAGTGATATCGTTCCCCTTGACCGAGACTGACATTTTATCCCCGTCGGACTGGCCATTCAACGCTACGGAAATATCATTGCCGCCTTCATGGCCGTATTTTTTTGACGTGACATAGAAAGTACTGTTGAGATCTCCGTTTGCACCGCTTGTTCCATTGCCAAATTGTGCCTGTGCATGCCTGCGATAGCCATTCGTTTTGTTTGGCAGCTCAATAATTTCAGTGAGTTCAGGATGTTCCGCTGCTAGTTCTTCAATTCGTTTATACAGCTGTGTTGGATTTTTGTATTCATCGGCAAAGGCGCTCTTGTATCCCGGACGATCAATATCGGCTTCAACAGGGTAGAGCCAGTCTTTCACCTCTGCGCTGCTTTCGGTGCCGAGCGAGCTTGAAACTTTGATTGTATCAGGCCGGGGCCCGTCGACCTTAGCAAGTACCCGGTGGTACATATAAACACCGGAATCTCTATAAAGTTCCATCTTTTGAGACTTGTCACCCCAATGCAGCGTTAAATCTGCTCCATCTTCAGCTGTCGTTTTTGCTTCTACTGACAAGAAGGCTTGTCCATGAGTGGTGAACCAGTCCACTCTTCCGATGGTGAGTTTATCTTTAGCGGGTGTCGATGCTAACGAACGCTTTGCCTTTTTCGGGGCAGCCCGTTTAGGATCATTAGCTAATATGACGCCATATTCAGGCAGTGTGTTCAGTTGTTCTTTTGTCAGTAAGGCATCCACCTCAATGCCATCGGGCACGCGCTTGACACCGCCCGCAAGATCATATCCCTTGTTTTGCAGGGTATCCAAGACATCGCTGCCAGGTACTAAAATCCTGACTAGCTCACCCTCTTCCACTACAGGAGCGGCAGCGGGTTTAGGCTTCTCTTTGTTGTCAGCTAATGTACTGGTCGCGATTGAAAATAGCAGAATCATTGATAATAAGGCAACCATTGTTTTTTTCATTCATTTTCACTCCCGAAAAATATTTAGACGCCCTTTGATTCTTTTTGCAATGATTCTTGTGTCTTAAGCCTGGATTCGTGATATAGATTGTTAAAATAGTAGAAATCCACTGTTGTCTCTATGCATTTTGAATTTTTTTCTGATAAATGGAAAGCAGGCTCATTCATTTGTTTTCAGCATTTTCATTTGATTTGATGTTTCCGGTTCTTCTATTGTTACTGGCAATGTTCCTGCATATTCGCTGTGCTCAATGCGACACAGCAGACAGCTCCCAATATAAAATGGGCCGATTTCCGGCTATTTCTGCAGGAGTACCGAGTTCCTAAGGAAATCCCCAGCTGAAAAAACAGGTGGGGATTAATTACTGCAAGGGCAACTGGACTTAAAACACTAATCTCATAATCTATAAAACTATTTCTTTTTCCATCTTTCTAGTAAAGTGTTAGCATCGCTGTTGAGTCTGTTATAAGCTTCTTGTTCGATTTGCCCTTTTTCCCTCTGTTTATCAAGAGCAACTTTAAATCCTTCCAAGTGCTTGACCATTTTCTTGCTGTTCTCTTGCTTTTCATAAACTTCCAGAGACTTTAAATGGTTCGCTAATGAACGGGCAAGGCCATTATTCTTAAACTGACCCTCTTTTGCAAAGCGCTCTAAAACATCTCTCATGTCAGTGATGTTGTCAGTCCAATATCTTGGTATTTTGGTAAGAAAGTCGTCGCCATTCAAATCATCGATAGAACCATCCGCCATGTGCGAAATAATCCCCCATAACCCGTTTTCCACACGGTTCACCAGTTTTTGATCATAGCCAACTTGGGGTTGTTGTCCAGGCATTTCGAATAGAACAGTTGCTGATCCATTAAGAGCGAAGGCAGATCTTGCTTGTCCGGGATAATCACGTTCCTGAAAGTGAACATACTGAGATACCCCAGGTTCCTCTATATCGGAGAATTCCTTTACGCCAAGGGCAGCAGCCAACGCATAGCGTTTGGACTTTTCCTGATCCAATAATGGCCAAGCATCATATTTCGTGCTGTCTTCAGGTCCTAATGGCGGGAAATCAATTGCAATGGTGACATCCTCACCTGTTTTATTAAGCTTTGGAGCACCCATGTGATGCAGATCGACGAAAGCTTCTACTTTACCGAACTCTTTTTGCAGATCTACATAAAGATCTCTAAGAAGTTGGGACTCTTTCGTTATGAAAAAACCAAAATCAAGAGTCGTTCCAGGTAAATCTTCAGGTACGACTTGATAGTTCAAATCAGCATGAAAATCCCGATTGATGTCAAAGCCTCGATTCCTCTCATTGTAGTACCAAGCCGGAGCAGCGCCAGCCAGTTGTGGGTAGGCAGTAACAACTTCATCCCACGGAAATACATTCTGTCTTTGTGGAAATTCGAGACCGTCAACGTTAAAACGTGGAATGGTAACGATCGTAACATTGTCACGAACAGATTGGGCGAAGGAGCTATCGCTCGTTCCAAGGTAGTCTAATATTTCCACAATTGCCTCGCCGCCACTCTTTTCGTTACCATGTATGCTGCCATTGATTAATAACACTTGATCACCCGTACCTACACGGGCAGACATGATTTCAGTTCCTTGTGATGAATGGCCGGCAACGTCAACCTTAACCCTGCCGGAACTAGCCTTTTCAATTTCGTCTAGTTTTTGGAGAAATTCATCATTGGTCATCCAATCCCGTTCAATTGGATCTTGTACAGCTTGAGCAGATATTTCACTTACCGGGATCAACATTAACAGTAAGGCTGCAGCAAAAAACATCAATTTCTTCCATATATCCCTTTTCACAATATCCTTCATAATATATCCTCCTTCAATACTATTCATTTAAAAGAAGCTCCTCGTTTTCCCGATTACGATGAAATCCTGTAAATTACTTTAATAACCCCTTTCACTGCTCTTTTAAAAGCATTTTTTTGACAACATAAAATTCGCTTATATTACAAATAATCAGAAAAATAAAGTAAGGTTTATCCCCTCCATTTCATTGTCACTGTTTCCCCCTGTTGGTCTGCTGGGGCAGACCGTAAAAAATGATGACCTCCTCTCCCGCTAAATTTTGAGATTATACGTGCTGTAAATATATGTAATGGTAAATGGTGGACTACATAATGATACAGTAATCTACAATAAATTCGGTTCATAAAGATAATTGGTTATATTGACGCGTATCCTAAGAAGTACATGAGCAGCGTTTACGATTACCTCAGGAGCCCATAACTTTTTACAATCAAAAACTTCCATCGAGGAATAAAGGATTATAAAGAAAGATGTCAAATATTATTAGTAATCTCTCAGGCAGGAGGGGTGCAAATGCATTTTTATATAGTTGATGATGATGAGGCCATTCGTTCCATATTGGCAGAAATTATCGAAGATGAGGATTTGGGGGAAACGGTAGGGGAAGCAGAAAATGGCGCTCAAGTAGATCTCTCTTTTTTGAACTTAAAAAAGATAGACATCGTATTGATTGATTTAATAATGCCTGTAAGGGATGGGATAGAAACGATCCGCCAGATCGGCCCTTCGTTCCCGGGGAAATTTATCATGATTTCGCAGGTGGAGACAAAGGAATTAATAGCTGAGGCCTATTCACTTGGAATAGAATACTATATCATGAAGCCCATTAATAGGTTTGAAGTTCTCTCAGTGATAAAAAAGGTGAGCGAACGTATTCAATTGGAGAGATCAATTGCTAATATACATAAGTCATTAAGTAACGTAATGAACGTAGGACCTCGTTTACAATTAAATGAAAAAAGAAGTGTTCTAAGGGAAGATAAACTGACTGCTTCCGGTCGATTCCTCTTATCAGAATTAGGTGTGATTGGGGAAAACGGCTGCGAGGATTTGTTGGAAATTTTAAACTTTTTGTATAAAAGTGAAGGGAATGAAGGATATCAGACTAACCCGCCCTTACTCAAAGATATTTTTATTTTCCTTGCCCAAACAAAATATGGTTCTGCTGCACCCCATTCCAAAATTAGCAGGGAGGTCAAAGCTTCCCAGCAGCGTGTTCGAAGAATTGTTTACCAGTCTTTAAACCACCTGGCCGCACTAGGTGTAACAGATTTTGCCAATCCAGCGTTCCAGGATTACGCCTCCAAGTTTTTTGATTTTAAAGTGGTTCGAAAAAGGATGATGGAAATAAAAAGCGGATCCTCTCCATCAACTACTGGGACCCGAATCAATACGAAAAGATTTATTCAAGTGCTTTATTATGAAGTTAAACGTCTGGCCTTTGAAAATAGATAGGATAGTTGAACCAGCTGACTTCGACCTGTTGCAAGTGGTATCTTCCTTTCAAGTGCAGGAGAAGTGGACACATCAAGGTGCCCTGTGACGGGATAGTTATTTTGATCATCTTAGGTATTCTGTCCCGTACGAGTTTATGATGTAGTGGCAGGGTAATCGTTGTAACGATTCTACCCAACTTGGAATTGTGTAGCAGCTATTGATTTGGAGAGCCTGCAAACCCTGTGCCGCTCTGCCAAATTTTGTGTTACTATAATATTTGCAGATAAGTATAATAGAGGTTCTAGCCCCCCTCGTTAAAAAAACTAAGATAAGCAGTACTCTATCTTGGGGTATTGCTTTTTCTTTTGAAAAGGAGTTTTATCCATGTTAAAAGATGAAAAAGCGATTGTTGTTTTTAGCGGTGGACAAGACAGCACCACGTGCTTGTTTTGGGCGCTGAAAACTTTTAAGGAAGTCGAAGTCGTTACTTTTAATTATAACCAAAGGCATAAAAATGAGATTGAGTGTGCAAAAGCGATTGCACAAGAGGTAAATGTCAGGCATCACTTGTTGGATATGCATCTGCTGAATCAATTGGCTCCAAGTGCATTAACAAGGAACGACATTGACATAAAAGACGGAGGTGATGGAGAGCAGCTATCTACTTTCGTTCCGGGACGCAACTTGATTTTCCTGTCATTTGCGGCTGTTTTGGCAAGCCAGGTGAATGCAAAGCACATGATCACGGGCGTGAGTGAAACAGACTTCAGCGGATATCCCGATTGCAGGGATGCTTTTATTAAATCTCTGAATGTGACCATCAACCTATCAATGGACCAAGAATTTGTGATTCATACACCGCTCATGTGGTTGGACAAGGAAGAGACTTGGAAGCTTGCCGATGAACTGGATGTACTGGATTACGTCCGGGAGAAGACATTGACCTGTTATGAAGGAGTGATAGGTGATGGCTGCGGAGAATGCCCGGCCTGTAAGTTGAGAAAAAATGGGTTGGAAAAATATCTCGCATCGCAAAAAGGAGTTAAAGAATGATGGAGAAAGACTTCTTTGGCTTTCGGATTGTAGAAGATCTGCAAAAACTGGATAGGGATATCAAAAAAGACGAGCTGAAATACCATCATAAACGCGTACTTGTCAGCAAGGAATTCACGTTTGATGCGGCACATCATCTTCACTGTTATGAAGGGAAATGTAAGAACCTGCACGGTCACACGTATAAAGTGATTTTCGGCATTAGCGGGTTTGTGGATGAAATCGGTCTTGTGATCGATTTCGGGGATATTAAAGAGATCTGGAAAGAGGAAATTGAGATTTACCTTGATCACCGCTATATAAATGAGACCTTACCCAACATGAACACGACTGCTGAAAACATGGTTGTCTGGATTTACGAAAAGATGAAGGAGTCACTGAGCAACCGGCCGGAAAAGAATAATGGTGTCCAGGTGGAATTTGTCCGTTTATATGAAACACCTACCAGTTACGCGGAAACAAGGCGGGAGTGGATGGAAATTGAGTAAAATACCTGTAATGGAGATATTTGGCCCAACCATCCAAGGGGAAGGAATGGTGATCGGGCAAAAGACGATGTTTGTTCGAACAGCCGGCTGTGATTATTCTTGTTCATGGTGTGATTCTTCTTTTACGTGGGACGGTTCGGGAAAAGATTCGATCAAGCAAATGGACGCAGAAGAAATTTGGCAAGAGCTCAAGCTGCTTGGGGGTGACGGTTTTTCTTTTGTTACCATATCCGGCGGCAATCCCGCATTATTAAAAAACCTCGGCAGCTTAACCCAACTGTTAAAGAAGAACGACATACAAATTGGATTGGAAACACAAGGAAGCAAGTGGCAGGATTGGTTTTTGGAGATTGATGAATTAACGGTTTCGCCAAAACCGCCAAGCTCCGGGATGGTGACCAACTTCGATATTCTTGATACGATTTTGGAGAAATTAAAAGGAGTTGATTCAACGCATAGCAGTTTAAAGGTGGTCATATTTGATGACCAGGATTTTGACTATGCCAAAAAAGTGCATCTCAGATATCCAGGCATTCCATTTTATTTGCAGGTAGGGAATGATGACTATCAGACTACGGACAATCAACAGCTTGTCCGACACCTATTGCAAAAATATGGATGGCTGGTTGATAAGGTGATAGCAGATCACGAGTTAAGGAACGTGAAAGTCCTGCCTCAGCTTCATACCCTTGTTTGGGGAAACAAACGGGGGGTTTAGGAGCGGTGGAAAGCTTGATAGGCTGACTGCAACTAATGATTCGATCAACGCAAGTGGCATTGAAGGTTGGATGGCAATCTCTAACAGGATTCTGACAGATTGGGAGAAATGGTATACCTGCAACTGCATAATGTCTTGATGGTAATGTTCCTCAAGCTTATCGTATCGGTAATCACCGCAGTTATATAAGCCAAAAAAAGAAATTATTTTCTCTTGCTTTTTGCCGAGCAGAAGGAATGATTTCTTGCCTGTCCGCTGCGCTTCAACCAGGCGTTTAAAGTAATGACAGAGATATTCAGATGGGAATAAATTGGAGGGATTGGGGGGATTTTTAGCTTCCAATCCCTCCTTTAATTTTTCAAAAGGTTTAAGGCTTTCTAGACCCCTAGTTAATTGAAAATTTGATAAGGTAGATAAATTTTTAATATAAAAAACAAAAAAAGTATTGCAAGTATAAAAAGGATATAGTATAGTAAACCCTACATTCGGTTGAACTGGTTCCACCAGTTTCACCAGCAAAATATTTTACTTAATTGCAAGCGTTTCTAATAAAATGGAAGCGGTTTAATTTTAAAAAACAAAATGGTTTAAATAGGTGATTAATATGAACGGCGGCAGTAGTCTTTTTAACAGCGTGATTGTGGATATTGAAAAAAAGATAAACGATGGGGCTCTAAAAGAAGGGGATAAATTACCTTCGGAAAGAGAATTAACGCGAACTTATGAGATCAGCAGGCATGGAGTTAGACAAGCTCTAACAGTTCTTAAGGAAAAGGGGCTGATAAAAATCACTCCGGGAAAGGGTGCCTATGTCACCTCTTACAATGAAGATATTTTAACGGAGTCTTTTAAGAGAGTTGCCCAAAAATATGATTCTACTATAGAAGAGATTTTAGAGGTGAGGGAGGAGCTGGAATTATCGGTCATCTCTAAAGCGGTTTTGAAGGCAACTCCGGAAGATATAGATAAGCTTATCGAGATATGCACTGAAATGGATCAAGTGATGGATGTAGGCGGTTTTTTAGAGTGTGATTTGAAATTTCATAAGGCTTTAGCTGACTCTTCACAAAATCGTATATTTGCCGCCTTGGTTCATTCTTTTTTTGAAATGACGGAAGAATCCCCGTTTTCATTGACCAAGTATACTAGTAACTTTTTGGATATTATTAGCAAGGCGCAGGAGCAGCATTGGGTGATGATTGAAGCATTAAAAACCCGAAATCAGGATTTGGCTATCCAAACGATGACAGAGCATATGGAATTGTTTAGAGAGGAAGTTGATTTTTTGAGGAGTAAAAATATTAACTATAAGGAGATGAGGTAACCGTAGCTGTAGGCTTGTTGTTATCCAATGAAAGGAGGAATTTTCTATGGAGAAAAAACTCTCGAAATTTCACCCAGGTATCCCGGCAACCATGAGCATAATCTTCGTTTTCATTACAGGTATTATTTGTGCTAAATGACTCAATATCATGATGAACCTTTAACTTCATTCAGTAGAAATTTCCCACATCTGTAAGTGGTGAGTTGAAAGCATATAGGTATTCCATTCAGTGGGGGTTCAAACCCCGGCTGAATAAAGTTAAAGCCTTGCGGCGGATGCCTCAGATTTCAGACGAAATTTATCGAGTGGAGTTCGATAAAATCTGGGCGCAAATACGCCAAGGCGCACTTGATTACATCATTAGTTTTTATAAGGGAGGAACATCAATGAGTAATTATATTAGTGGTATAGATGTAGGTGGTACATTTACTGATTTTGTTTCGTTTGATCCAGAAACAAAGGAAATGAAGGTTTGGAAGAACCTAACAACTCCTGGGCACCCTATTAATGGGGTACTAACGGGTTTAAGCGAATTTGAGAATGTAGAAGATATTGACCAAATCCGGCATGGTACAACGATTGCAACTAATGCCATTTTAGAAAGAAAAGGAGCAGAGATTGCTTATATTACCACTAAGGGCTTCAAAGATGTCCCTTTTATCCAGAGAGCCAATAGAAAGTCACATTATGATTTAAGCTGGATCAAGCCCAAACCGCTTGTGAAGCGGCGGAATTGCTTTGAAATTAATGAGCGTCTAACACATAAAGGGGAAACTTTAGCCGAAATTGATGTAGAAGAAGTAAAACAAGTGGCGGAGCAAATTAAAGAGAGAGGAAACATAGATGCAGTTGCCATTAGTACACTCTATTCTTATGTAGACCCTAAACATGAAGAAAAGTTAAGGAGCCTCTTAGAAGAATTCCTGCCTGGCATGCCAATTTCCATTTCTTATGATGTTCTTCCGAAATGGAAAGAGTATGAGAGAGGAAGCACTGTCATCGCTGATGCTTATATTAAACCAATTGTTTCTTCTTATTTAGACCAATTAAGTGAGCGCTTTCAAGAGAAGGATATCACGAAAAATGTGGGTATTATGAAGTCAAATGGCGGGATTATGACTTTGGCTGCTACTAAAAAAGCTCCGATCAATACGGCTGTTTCGGGTCCTACAGGCGGAGTTGTAGGGGCAAAGAGGATTGTGGAACAATGCAACATTGACCATCTCGTTACTCTAGATATGGGCGGCACCAGTACAGATGTCGCTATCATTAAAAATGGGAACGAAGAACTGACAACCAATTTTGAAATCGAATGGGGTATTCCAATTCAGGTACCGATGATAGATATCAGAACGATCGGCGCAGGCGGCGGAAGCATAGCTTGGATTGATAATGGCGGCATGCTTAACGTTGGGCCGGAAAGTGCGGGGGCAGATCCTGGACCTGTATGTTATGAGAGAGGCGGAGAAAATCCAACAGTAACAGATGCCAACCTTATTTTAGGAAGGTTAAGCCCGGATAACTTTCTGGGCGGGTCCATGAAGATTGATTATGATGCGGCCTACCAAGCCTTGGATAGATTGGGGAAAAAACTGAACATGTCAGCTGAAGAGACAGCTGATTCCATTATTAAAATTGCTAACAACAGCATGGTAGGGGCACTGAGAATGGTATTGGTAGAGGAAGGGCATGATCCCAGGGATTTCACATTGATGAACTTTGGCGGAGCCGGTCCGTTGCATGCAAGTGACCTCATGGAGATTGCAGAGATTCCAAGAGCTGTGATCCCTATGCATCCTGGACAGTTTTCCGCTGTCGGCTTCATGTATTCAGATGCCCGTGTTGATCTCCAGCGCACAGTTCAAATGACCTCTAAAAAATTTGATATTTCCAGAGCGAATGAAGTTTTCCAGCAACTGAAGAACGCAGGTTTAGAGGATTTATCTTCACAGGGTTATACGGATAACTACAACATTATCACATCGATTGAAATGCGCTATCTTGGCCAGAACTATGAGTTGGATATTCCTTTTAACGAAGAGGAAATCAATGAAGAAAACGTCCAAACCATATGGAATACATTCCATTCCATGCACGATGATCGATTTGGTTTCAAGATTGATGGAGAAGTGATGGAAGTCGTTACATTTAAAGTAACGATTATCAGTAAAACGGACAAACCTGCTGCCAAAAAAATTGCTAGAGCAAACGGAAGCCAAGCTGTGCAAAAGGATGAGAGAATGGTTCGTTTTGATCAAGAGTCTCTTATGACGACTATTTATGATCGGGAAACTCTTTTAGACGGCCATGAAATTGTGGGACCGGCCATTATTGAAGAAAATGCTTCTTCCACAATAGTAGGTCCACAGCATAAGTTAACGGTTGATTCCTTTGGAAATATGCATATCGAAAAAAGATAGGAGTGTAAACAATATGGATGTAGTATCAGTTAATATTATTAACTCGTCAATGGTATCCGTCTGTCGTGAAATGGGTATTACACTTATGAAGACTTCCTATTCAACCATTTTCAATGAAGCGTTGGACTTTACCTGCGGGCTCGCCAATGCGAAAGGTGAACTTATTGCCGTGGCAGATTACTGCCCGGCCATGATTGGCGGGATGCCGACTTTGATAGAAAACTGCATAAAAGAGATCCCGGCATCGGAAATGAATCCGGGTGATGTAATCCTTCACAATGATCCATACAGAGGTGGACTGCATCTTCCGGAGCACACCGTTTTTAAACCTATTTTTATTGACGGTGAAGTGGTGGCTTATGCGGTTGCCATTGGACACCTGGCCGAAGTCGGGGGCATGACTCCGGGAGGATTCGCCGGAGAGGCTACTGAAATTTTCCAAGAAGGACTTAGGCTTCCTCCTGTCAAGATCGTCAAAGAAGGAAAAGATAACGAAGAAGTATGGAAAATCATGCTAGCAAACGTGAGAACGCCACGATATAACTTTGGAGATTTAAGGGCTCTTATCAGTGCCGCTGATCTCGGTGAAGAGAGATTAAAAGGGTTGATTCATAAATATGGAAAAGACTTTTTCATGAAAACAGTGGATGACTTAATGGATTACTCAGAGCGCCGGATGCGTGCAGAAATTAAAGAAATTCCAAATGGTTTATATCAATTTGAGGATTATGTTGAAAATGATGGAATTGAAAATAAAGTTTTTACAATTAAAGCCAATGTGTATGTTGAAGACGAGGAAGTCATTATCGATTATGAGGGGACTTCCCCGCAAGCCAGGGGTCCTATCAATGCAACGTATGGAGTGTCGGTGTCAGCAGCTTATAATGCGATGCTAAACTTGACGGATGCTTCCATTCCCAAAAACTCTGGCTGCTTTAGGCCCATCAAAGTAGTGGCGCCTCCAGGAACAGTAGTAAACGTTGATTACCCTGCACCGGAAGTAGGCGGTAATACAGAAACTCATCCAAGGATTGCATTTGCCGTGCTTGGGGCATTCTCTAAAGCCGTTCCGGAAAAAGTCATTGCCTGCGAGGGCGGTACCCATCTCAATTTTGTTTTTGGCGGGTATCATGATGACTATGAGGAGTATTATGTTTGTTATGATTTGGAAGCAGTCGGATGGGGGGCCCGTCCATATGCTGACGGAAATGACATGGTTGACTCGATCAATGGAAACTGCCGAACAACGCCTGTTGAAGTGTTTGAAACCAGATTTCCTTGGCTCGTAGAGTCGTTTCATTTAAACCAAGATTCTGGTGGTGCAGGAAAATATCGCGGAGGTCTGGGCGCAGAGAAAATACTAAAATGTAATGCCGATTTAATCACAATCAGCCAAATGACAGATCGACATCATATTGCTCCTTATGGATTATTTGAAGGAAAAGAAGGCGGATTTGGAGCCACATTGGTTCAGAAAAATGGCGAAGAAGATTGGAAAGACGTTGTCGAGGGCTATGGCAAGGTTTCGTCCAGTAAGTTCTCAAATATCCCGATCAGACGAGGAGACAGAGTCAAAATCGTCACACCGGGCGGTGGCGGCTATGGTTCACCGAAAGAGAGAGATAGAGACATGATCAAGGAAGATGTACTGGATGGATTTATATCTAAAAAAGCATCGGAGACAATCTATTAAAATATTTAGGAAGGGACTGTTCTCATGAAGTTTTCAAATAACGGTTACTATGTCGAAAAATATGAGAAATGTTCTGTATGCGGAAAGCTGGTATATGAAGAACGTATAGAACAAGTAAACATAAAAGAACAACCGGCATTATTTTGCTCAAATTGGTGTGTAGAGTGGGAAAAGAAGAGAGAAAAGATTAAGCAGGAAGCTTTTGTAGAGTCAAATTAATATAGGGGTTTAGGTAAAAGCAAGGGCCGAGGGGTTCTTGCTTTTTTTGAAAAGTGGGTTTGTCAAATGAAGTGTGTAAGTCCACTTTATTCAAATATCTTAAAACCCATCTTGAAGGAGCAATTGGTTCCTGACCTGGACCAGTTTTGGATACGGTGGACATCCCGTTTTGTTTCGAGTTCTTTAATGGGCAAATACAATACTTTAATAGGGCAATTATCATCAGAGAGGAAGTAAAGCTATGGTGGATGCTTTACCGTTTAATATAGAAGGTTTGTGCAAAGCTTGATGAGCAATGATTGACCGGGTCTATCAAATTCAGATGTATTAAATCGGGTATGATTCCGTGGTGATCGATCAGGAATTGCGGGAGATTCAAGCGCTTCATGCAGATTAGATCCGACGGCGATCGCCGCTGAACATGTTGGAGAAGTAGCCAAGCGAGGTTTTTTAAGGTGAGTATAATCCTAAGATACCAAGCGTTTGAACAGCATATATAATAATTCGTATCTTTTTCAGGCATTTTAATGTAAGTCTTTTGTCGGTAATCATTAATAGAAATGCCAAAATGGATATATCATTTTTTCATCCCCTCTGATCACTTATATATTAAAATAAATAATTATTATACGATAAACAAATTGCTATTGTCAATCATAAATTTGCAATAATATAGATTATATGATATTCTACAGTTAGAATAGTTTTGAGGCAGTATTTGATCATCGTACGCAACTTCTTCTAGACAGAGATTGAGTACGATTTTTTAATTTAAAAACTCATTTTCGTGCCATTCAAGCAGGCTAAATAGGTGTCAATAAATACCTGAATATTTTTATATAAGGAGAGTGAGTTAGTGAATTTAATTAATGAAGAAGTAACTCATAAAGTCTTTGGTGAAGGAAATATCGTGGATCACGATGAATCTTTCATCACCGTTGATTTTAATAAGGATGTAAAAAAATTTGTTTACCCTGATGCATTTGGAAAATTTATTACACTAAATGACCGGAATGTTGCAGAAACTTTAAAGAAAGTCCTTTTGAAAAGGAAAATGGAAGAAGAAGAACTTGAAAGGAAACGTGAAGAAGAGAAAGAACGACAGGCGTTTGAACAGCGGCGCAGGGAAAAGCTGAAGAACCCTAGAATTTCTGAAAGCTCACAAATTGTTTTCTGGCTGGACGAAGAAGAGCAACAAAGTGTATTTAACGACTGGCAAGTATCTACTGGCAAGATTCAAAGCGGAAAAAATAAAGGTCAGCTAAACAGAGTAGCTCGTTTGCGTCCAAACAGCGCAGGCCTTCTGACTGCAAGAGAGTCGGATCAACCAGAAACAAGAAGACGGATTCTAGGCCTCTACATGGTAAATGAAATGTTTTCCGGCAATCTTAGCGAAGATGGAATGGTCCCGTCCCATGCAGAATTTAGAATCGAGCTCACGGATCAAGAAGCAGAGAAGATGCTTTTCTGGAATTATTATGTCAATAAGAACTATCCTCACCGAACTACATGGAATTCTGGTAAATTTCGTTATTTTGATAATGTTTGGACCGCTCAAATCCTAAAAGATATCATT
Source organism: Siminovitchia fordii DSM 16014 = CIP 108821 (assembly GCF_000374565.1). Taxonomy (GTDB): domain Bacteria; phylum Bacillota; class Bacilli; order Bacillales; family Bacillaceae_C; genus Siminovitchia; species Siminovitchia fordii. The sequence continues at coordinate 30,829 of NZ_KB894711.1, forward strand.
GCATTAAAAACGGATGAAGAGCAAATCAAAGAAGCTAAAAACTTTCTGGAATACTTCTGCAAAATGAATGTCCTTGACATGGAAAATATCCCAGTGGCGAACGGAGCTTTAAAGCAACAATAGTCAGATGGAATACAGAGACGGTTCACAAATCTGAAAACATCTGTCAAACAACTTCCTTTCCAAGCTTTCCCTCTGCTCAGGAAAGGATTAAACTTTTGTGTTGTTTGAACAACTCTATTCCACAACTTGGATTCTGCAAAATAGGGCGCCATCAGTATTCCCGATAAGCGCCCGATTGTTGAAGAACTCTATGAATGAAAACCCCCGTTAGGTTAGTAGCAAATGATTACAACCTGCTATTTCCCCAATATGCACTTCGCCTGGCCATGCTTTCCATGCGTTGTTCCCGAAATTTTTCCGAACTTCCGTAATGCTAGGGTTGTTGGGAGCAAATTAACAATCCAGTAAATCCATTGGAGTCCATATACATGATACGCCCATTCTTAAGAGCTGTGCAGTTGGTGCCAGATAGTCGGAAAACTCACTCTTCGTATCCAGGGTACGCGGGCGCGAGGCAGTCAAACGTTCAAGCTTGCCGTCACCCAGCTAATGCCGGCTCTTTCTTCAATTCCTCTATGAGGACCGGAATCACATCAAATAGGTCACCGACAATTCCATAGTCAGCTATATCAAAAATAGGGGCTTCGGGATCTTTATTGATAGCCACAATCACTTTGGAGTTCGACATTCCGGCCAGATGCTGGATGGCACCCGAAATTCCGGCAGCGATATACAGGTCCGGTGTGACAACTTTTCCTGTCTGCCCGATTTGAAGGGAGTAATCGCAATAATCCGCATCACAGGCACCTCGAGATGCGCCAACTGCACCGCCGAACACGTCCGCCAGTTCCTGTAGAAGCTCAAAGCCTTCAGGACCTTTGACACCGCGCCCTCCTGCGACGACCACTTTGGCCTCCGAGAGGTCCACGCCTGTTGCCGCTTTTTTGGCGATGTCTTTGATGACCGTACGGATATCCTTGAGGTCAGGCGTTACGGATCTGACTTCGCCATCTCTGTTCTCGTCCACTTCCAGCGCCTGAATATTGTTAGGACGGATCGTCAGGAAGAAATGATCGTCTTTCGGCTTTCTTTTTTCAAAAGCTTTTCCCGAGTATATGGGTCTTGTGCACAGCAGTTCTCCATCCTGCTGTTCCAAAGAGACGATGTCAGAGATCAATGCAAGCCCTTTTCTAACGGCTATCCGGGGTGCCAGGTCTTTGCCTAGCGCTGTATGTCCCATCACAATACCGCTTGGATTTTCCTCTTCCAATACTTGCATAATCGCTTGCTGATAGGCATCTGTCGTATAGTTCTTCAGTTCCGGTGCGTTGACTGCAATCGCCCTATCCGCACCATGGTGGATCATTTTTTTCGCAAGGCCTGTGACATCATCGCCGAGCACAGCTCCGACAATTTCAGCATTCGGGGCCGCTTTTTTCGCTGCGGCAGCCGCTTCGAATGATACGCTTCTTAAATCTCCGTTTTTCACTTCTCCTAACACGAGAATTTTCTCAGCCATATGATTCAGCCTCACTTTTTACAAAATATTTTCTTTCTCTTTTAAGTTAGAGATCAGTTGTGCGACTACATCCTTCGCATCGCCTTCCAGTATGATGCCAGTACTCTTTGGAGGAGGAAGGGAGATGTCCGTGACTTCTGTTTTTGCTTCGGCATCGTCTTCGTCGATGGAGAGGTCATCTAAATCCAGTGTTTCAATCGGCTTTTTCTTTGCTTTCATAATTCCAGGAAGGGAAGGGTAACGGGGTTCGTTCAGCCCTTGTTGTGCTGTCACGAGAAGGGGGAGGGAAGCTTCGATTGTTTCTTCGTCTCCTTCGACATCACGGACAAGGGTTGCCTTGCCGTCTTCAACAGTAATCTTTGTAATCGTTGTTACCTGAGGAATGCCGAGGTGCTCCGCAATGCTTGGCCCTACCTGTCCTGAGCCGTTGTCGACGGATATATTTCCTCCAATGATCAGATCATAATCCTGATCTTTCAGATAAGAGGCAAGCAGGAAAGCGATGGAAGACGAATCAATTTCATCCAAGTCATCAGTTTCGATCAATACAGCTCTGTCAGCCCCCATGGCCAGAGCGGTGCGAAGCTGTTTTTCCGCTTCTTCATCGTCTGCAGTGACGACCGTCACTTCCCCGCCGTGTTCATCGCGAAGGCTAACCGCCTCTTCCACTGCATATTCATCGTAAGGATTGATAATGAATTCAGCGTTGCTGTCATCAATCGTGTCGTTTGCAATCACAATGTTTTCTTCCGTATCAAATGTCCGTTTCAATAATACAAAAATATTCATGGTAGACCTCCGCGCAATCAAGAGATTTTTGTAAGCCCATGCCGGACTCGGGAAAAGCGGGGAGATATTCCGAATATGCTCTGTCAGCCCCGCGGATGCACTGTCGTCCGGCAAGCACGGCTAGTGGTTAATGGATGGCTGTTTCTAGGATCAGCTGGTTGTTAGCAAATCTTTCAACAGAGAGGGAAGACAAATCCAAAGTTTCATATTTTCCAAGACGGATTAGTTCAGATAACCCTTTTCCTGCTGCGGGCGCTTGCTGGAACCCATGTCCACTGAAGCCGGTAATGACGTAATAGCCTTTCATGACCGGATGTCCGCCAATAATCGCATTTTGGTCTATCGTATTGAAGTCATATAATCCAGCCCAGCTGCGTTCCACTTTCAGCTGTTCAAACAGCTGGCTTCTTTCATAGAAGATTGGCCATACTTCTTCTTCGAAAGTGGACTTATTCGAAGAGAATTCAAAGCTGTACGGATCTTTATGAGGCATACCGGTGATCACTTTCTCTCCTTCTCCGCGGAAGTAAAATCCAGTCGGATCGAAAACGAGCGGCAGTGATTTAGAGAATTTTTTTGTTAAATCCAGGCAGAAGATCTGATAGCGGAACGGCTTGACAGGGATGTCGACGCCGATGGTCTCGCTCAGTGCACCAGACCATGCGCCGCATGCATTGACAACGATTGGAGCATGATATTCTTCTCCGGATTCAAGCCGGACACCTGTTATCCTCCCGTTTTCAGCAAGGAGGGACTGGACGGGCTGGTAGATATAATCCACTTCCATTGATTTTGCCTTTTTCGCATAAAACTGAAGGACTGTATACGGATCCATATATCCTGCATCTGTATCGAATGTGGCTCCAGCCAGATCTTCCGTATTCAATTCCGGGATGATATCATGGATTTCTTCCACGGACAGAACTTTCATGTTGGCTCCGCACCGGTTTTGGAAGTTAGCTTCCTCTATCAATCTCGGCATTGTTTCACTCGTACCCAAGTACAAATATCCGTTCTGCTTAAAATCAATTTGTGGCGACTCCCCGTTCACTTCCATTTCTTTTGCAAAGTTTTTGTAAAAGTCCAGGCTGTAACGGCTCATCAGGATATTGATTTCTGTTGTGAATGAGAGGCGGATACCACCCTCACTGCGCGGAGTGGAAGAGAATTCGTACATTTGGTCTTTTTCGAAAACCGCAATGCTTCCAGTGAACCCGTCTTTGCGCAGATTGTAGGCCAGGCTGGAGGCCATGATGCCTCCGCCAGCAATAATCACATCATATTTATTCATTTAGACCACCCTTTACTAGGCATATTTTCGTAAAATGCAGCAATGAAGCGGTAAAAGGAAGAACGGAATTAGTCAAACATCAATGGGCGTGCAATTTTATTGATGGCTGCCCCATCCACCATAAGCGTCTGGCCGCTGACGTAAGAGGCTTCGTCCGAACACATGAACAGGCAGGCGTTGGCAATATCGTCCACCGTTCCGATTCTTCCCATCGGCTGGAATCTGAGCGTTTCTTCAAACGCAGCATCGGGATCCTCCAGGCTGGCGAATGTCTGATGCAGCAGCGGGGTGTCCACTGAACTTGGGCATACAGCATTTACGCGGATATTCAGCGGGCCGCAGTCAAGGGACATTTGTCTTGTCAGGGCTGTCATACCTCCCTTGGAAGCTGCATAGGCTGCCAGTCTTGTAATCGTCTTCTCCGCATGCCAGGAAGCGATATTGACAATCGCTCCACCGCCGCGCTTTTCCATCTCGGGGATCGCATATTTCGAGCAGAGGAAAGCTCCTGTCAAATTGACGCCGATTACTTTATTCCATTCTTCAAATGAGGTGTCTACTGCTGATTTCCGAATATTGACCGCAGCATTATTGACGAGGAGATCTACACCGCCAAAATGTTCGGCTGTTGTGCTGATCAAGTTTTTTACATCCTCTTCGCTGCTGACATCCGTTTTGACGAAAAGACAGTCAATTTCTTCGTTGATAAACCGGTCTATTACCTGCTTACCTGCTTGTTCGTTCACATCGGCGATAACAATCTTTGCTCCATTCTTTCCGAACGTCCGGGCGATTCCTTCGCCAATGCCTTGGCTTCCGCCCGTAATAATTGCTACTTTATCTTGTAATCTCATTCTGTAACCCTCCAGTTATAAGTGATTGTTTTCCGAATTAGTGGTTTCTTTCCAAAGTGATGGTTGGCTCAAAAATGGTCCTAATTTTCCGAAATTCGGAACAACAAAACCTTTTTTCGGAATACGTTAAGACGATTATAGTATAAATTTTCTATTTTTTGCAAGCGCTTCTTTGAAAAATATAGGGGGATGGGCGTGGTTCTTTTTTAAAAACAGATAACAAAGGGAAGCCCTCTTTTTAGAGAAAAGTTGCGTGAGAGTGCATTTTTTCAGCTGAAACTTTCCTTATCTATGAAGAGTCATGGCAATGTGTGGCCTTTTAAAATACAGATGGCTGGTATAGCCTCTTGAAAAACGAGCAAAGTGGACAAATTGTAAACGCTTTTTTTTGTGAATTGTGCCCATATGAATTTCTGTACTGAGCCGGTATAGTATGTAATAGAATAGTCCGTTATTTCTGAGATTTTGATAGACGGTTGTAGTGAAAAGAAGTGGAACGAACCGGGCTGTTTAAAATGACGGCTGATGCGAAGGAGGATAAACCATGCTGATTATTAATGCTGAGGACCAGCAGAAGTTGCTGAATATGTCCGAAATGGTAGAGGCTGTGGGAGAGTCGCTGAAGGAGTATTCGGCTGCCGGGACCATAACTCCAGTCCGGACTGTCCTGGAGTTGGAGAAGAAGGAAGGCAATGCCATATTTATGCCTGCTGTCGCGGAGGGTTTGAAAAGTCTTGGAATGAAATATGTTGCCGTCTTTCCCGAAAATACCGCTCTTGGAAAAAAATCTATCAACGGAGTGGTGTTGCTGGCAGATACAGATACGGGGGAGCCGCTTGCACTATTAGAAGGATCTTATTTGACGGTTATGCGGACAGGTGCGCTTTCTGGAGCGGCATCCCAATATTTGTCACGCGCTGATTCTAAAGTGCTGGCTATACTCGGTACGGGCGAGCAGGTGATCGGACAATTCGAGGCCATCAAGGCAGTACGGGACATCACTCAGTTGAAGTTATATAATCGGACGCGGGAAAAGGCCGAAATCCTTGCAGAGTATATCAAAGCGAGGCATGAGGTGGACATAATCATCTATTCGGATTCCAATGAAGCGATTCGGGGAGCGGATATCATCGTAACGGCCACAAGCTCCAGTAGGCCGGTATTCTCGGAAGCTCTTGAGCCTGGTGTCCATGTCAATGCGATCGGTTCCTATACCTCATCTATGCAAGAACTGCCCAGCCATGTCATAGCAAATGCAGACAAGGTAGTAGTGGAATCCATCGATTCAGCAATGGAAGAAGCGGGTGACTTGCTGATTCCAATCAATGAGGGAAAGTTTCATAGAGATAGCATTCATGGGGAGCTTGGACTTATTATCGGCGGTCAGCTGCCGGGCAGGGATAACGACCGGGAGGTTACGGTTTTCAAATCGGTCGGACTGGCTGTAGCTGATGTGGTCGTTGCCAGATATTTTTATGAAAAAGCACTCAAGGAACAGGTTGGCCAAAACATTTCATTGGATACCATTTCTCCTTTCTCACCGAAAATGGAGGTTTGATACTAAATGTGGGAGTCTCCCAAGCGGGGATTTGGCCTCATGTATTTAAAATAAACAATAGGGACCGTCCAGAACTTCACGTAAAGTGATGTCTAGGCGGTTTTTTGTGTGAGTGTATGGAGGCAGGGAGTGATGGAAAGTGCATTAAAGCTATCAAACATGTGACCTTTGAAAATGGAGGAGCTGCCCTGCCCCTAATTACTTTGCCGACAGAAAAAGGGATCTCATGTAACCGCCAAGGGGCGTACATATCATGAAGATCGGCCAAAAGGTGGGCCAAGGATTCCAAGTTTTCATGAAAAGAGAGGAAGCGGCAGTTAAGCGTACCTCAAGGCTTCCGGGATCAGGCAAAAAGAAAATGCAGCATTCAAGAGCCGGCAGAACACCGCAGTAAAAAGCACCGGGTTTAAAGCCCGATGCTTTTTTACCGCAGAATTAGACGTTGATCGCATTTTCGGCAGATAGATCTTCATCATCTTCTGCAGCTCCAGTCTGCTTCTCTGGGAATAATAGACTGAAGACAATACCAAACGCCAAAGCGATAAAGAATGTTGTAAACCGCGAGGAGATGATCTCCTCAAGCGGTGTGGAGATCCACACGACTGTTGACACAAATCCTGAAATGATTGTTGCAATGACTCCGGCTCCTGAATATTTTTTCCAGAAGAACGTAAGTATGATCGCAGGAGACAGTGTACATCCAACTCCGGCCCATGCCCATCCGACAACGAGATAGACGAGCGACTTAGAGAAGAGGGCGATCATCAAACCAATGATTCCGGCTCCGACAATAGTTAATCTAGATACTAATACAAGTTTCTTTTCAGTTAATTTGATGCCTAAGGCATTACGTATAATGTCCTCACTTGCCGAACTTGTAATAACCAGAAGCTGTGAGTCCGCTGTTGAAATGATGGCGGCCAGTATACCGGCAAGCAAGATGCCTGCTGCCCATTCAGGGAAAAGGTCGAGGATCATGAACGGCAGAATTGTTTCCACATCAGCGAATGCCTGACCTTGGTATAGGGTCAATGCAGTCAAACCAATGAGAAAGGCGCCTACATAGGCTAAAATAACCCAGACTACTGCGACAGTTGCCCCTGTTCTTGCCTCTTTCTTGTCCTTCAAAGCCATGAATCTAGCGCTGAGCTGAGGCTGTCCGCCCAGGAATCCGAAGAACCAGGCGAAGTTATTGAAGAGCAGAAGACCTAAAGCGAAGCCTGTCAACCCGCCGGTCCAGGAGTCCATTGTCGGACCTGCCGCTACAACGGCATCCATGACGGACAGGCCTTCGGAGTTGATTTTGAATAGAGCCATAATGGGAAGGCCAACGAGTGTGATGAGCATCATGATACTTTGAATCATATCCGTCCAAACAACACCGACAAATCCGCCAAGATACGAAAGCGCGATGACGATGGCAAAGCTGATGAGAATACCGGTCAGCGGCTTAATTCCAAAAACGGTGAACAAGGTTTTTCCGGCTCCGGCAATTTGAGCGCCGAAGTAAAACATCATAAAGCTGCCGATTAATATCGTTGATAGCCAAAGAATGATTTTTCCCTTTGACTCAAATCTCGCTGCAAGATATCCAGGAAGTGTCATGACATTATATTTCTTCGCCTCGTCCATAAATCTCCTGGCGAGGAAGAGCCAGGAGAAGGCAACCCCCAGTCCAATTCCGACTGCCACCCAGATGGCGGAGAAACCCGTCATAAAGACAAATCCTGTATAACCCAAGAGCAGCCAGGCGGATTCTCCCGTGGCCCTCTCGGAAAAAGCGAGAGCCCAACCGGGGAGTTTGCCGCCGCCAATCAGGAAGTCGGAGTGTTCCATCTCTTTCCTGCTGAAATAATAACCAATAGCGACCATGGCGAGACAGTAGAGGATGAATTCTACTAAAATAATCGTATTCATATAATCTACTCCCTTATTGTTTGATTGGGAAGATCTGATTAAAATAATGGGTAAAGGCGTCAAGTCTGCTGCTGAAATGATGATTTCTCTAAAAATAAAGCGCTTTCAATTATTCGTTGAAATGCCGGGCCGCCGCTTTACCGGGGCCTGAAACTGGTCTTTACAATTTAAGAGCCCAATGAAAGGTTTAATTTCTAGAAAACTTGAAATATGAATGATGCGATTGGATAATAAAAAATATAAGAATCAATAAAACGCTTTTAAAATCAGTCGCTTTGAAGCTTACACATTTGCTTATCGATACAGATTTTAGGGTCAAAACTCTTTAGGGACATGTCACGGACAAAGTCCCTCATATCCGTCAGGTCGTTTCCGTCTTACGTATGCAACTCAGATTTTTTTCTATCAGTCCTCCTTGGCTGTTGTTATGTACATGTAATTATAGCTAAGTCTTTTTTCCTTTCAAGAAACAATATGCACAAAATTTAGAATACGATATTGCCAGTTTGTTGGTATAATCATTGCTATACCGGAGTCGTGACAGTTGGGAGGTAAAGAAATGAAGCTTTTTGAGCAGGTTGCACAACCTCTTGTTGAACAGACATCATCTTTGCTGGGCATCTCTCTCAGTATTACAGACGAAAAGGGTATCATCATCGGTTCTGATAACAAAGAGAGGATCGGGACACTGCACCCGGTATCTTCCCGAGTGATTGAAGAGGGAAGAGAGGTAGTATTCACGAAAGAACAGGTGGATAACCTGGAGAATGTTTTGCCGGGAATTGCGGCTCCCATTTGGTTTGATCACAAGGTTATCGGTGTATTGGGCATTGTTGGCGAGCCGGAAAATGTTAGGAGGTATGTGAAATTTATCCGCAGCCATATTGAGATGTTTCTCAGGGAGAGCTTCCGTACAGAGTCAGAGCTTGTCCAAATGAAGACGACAGAGTTGTTCGTACAGCACCTGATTCATTATCGAGATTGGAAGGATATAAGCAAACTTGAAGAATACTGCCAATTGCTCGGAGTGCATTTCAACAGGCCGAGGGTATGTTTGCTGATTCATGTTCCTGCACTCGGAGAATTATCCTCGCAGGAAGACCCGCCGCTAACACAGCTGCAAAGCTTGATCAGCCACTTGTTTCGGGAAAGTAATGAGGATATTGTCTGCCCTGTCACTCAAGACCAGTGGGCTGTTTTCAAACTCGTTGATTCGAAGGATGAGCCAAAATTAAAAAGGACATGTGACGATGCTGTTAGCAAACTGACCGCCTTTTTGGACCGGGAAGGTGTCCGGGGCGGGGTCACCATAGCTTATGGGAAAAGTTATACGGGACTGGAAGGGGCGGCCCGCTCCTATCAGCAGGCCAAGAAAGCTACTAAGGCCGGCTTGAGGAGTGATCCGGAGGAAAGGGTGTATTCGTTTGACAGTTGGTCCATCCTGCCGGATATTTTTCTGGAGGATATCGACCTTCGTTTTCTTGAGATGTTTGCCGACGATATACGGAACATTTGGGAGTTCCCCGAATCTGACATGCTGATTGAGACCTTTATCGCTTACTGCGAAAGCAGTATGAATGTCAGCAAGGCTGCGAGAAATCTCTATATCCACCGAAACACATTGATGTATCGGTTAAACAAGATTAGTGAGCTGAGTCGGATCGATCCCCAATCGTTTGAACAGTGTATGGTTCTTTACATCGCTTTGAAGAAAAGGGAGAGGAATCCATTGTTTATGAAGGGTTCTGGGAAGGGGCTTTTATGAAATTTTATAAATAGATTGAAATTTAAAAAGTGAGTTGCTATACTAAACTCATAAAATGAAATCATGGTTCATTTAATGAAACGGTGGTATTTCGCTCAAAGGATAATGTAAGGGTTATCATATTTTGCCAAGGGGGCTTTACTCTTGAATTTTATCAAGTTGAGCACACCGTTAAGAGGGCCGAATTCGCAGGATTTGATGAAGCGGCTGCAGGAGGCTGTTCCGAATGCCTCTATAAGATTAATCGTTTGGCACGCAGGAAGCTCCCGGTGCTTTAGTGTAGGTTGGGGACGGAAATCAATTCATAGATGTAGCCGGAGGAATCGGTCCACTTAATGTGGGACACTCTCCCGCTCCCGTCGTCGAACTCTTTAAAACCATTTGGATGATTTCATCCGCCCTGTTTTCCGGTGTCCATATATTCAATTGGCAGAAAAATTCAACAGCCAGGTGCCGGGCAGTTCTCCGAAAAAGACGATTTATCTTATCAGCGGCGCCGAAGCGGTTAAAAATGCCATTATATTAGCAGACGCTATACAGGACGTCTGGTCGATTTTGCAAAGATGGGTGGATCCCTGTGTGTACACGCTGTAAAGGTCCATACAGATAAAGAGTTTAAGAGGCTTTGGCTGCAAACAAATTGTCCGTCAATGAAGTGATGGCGAACCCCGAACAGATTTCAACCAATTATACAGTCAGTGCTATCAGGCAAAAAAGAAAACAGTTTGCTTAAATTTCCATTTAGACGAAAAGCTAGGGTGATATTCAATGAAATTTATATGTAAGCCGGCTGGTGACCAAGCTGTATTGGTCGAGTTTGAAAATAAGATTGATCAAAAGACAAATACAATGGTACGTCAGCTTTCCTATTTGGCGGAGATGGAGTCGGACAATGGTCTGGGAGAGGTCATACTCGGTTATCGCTCTTTGCTGATCCATTATAATCCTTTGAAGCTTTCCTACGCGGAGGTGCAGGAAAAGCTGCAGGAGTGGGGAAAGGAAGTTTCTGTCACCGGTTCATCCGCTGGCAGGGAGGTTCGCATTCCTGTTTTATATGGCGGCGAGTGGGGACCGGACCTGGAGGATGTGGCTGAACATAACGAGCTCAGTCCAGAAGAGGTCATTTCCATTCATTCAGGGGGAGAATATTTGGTCTATTTTCTGGGTTTTACTCCGGGATATCCGTTTATGGGAGGTATGTCGGAGAAAATCAGTACCCCTCGGCTACCCTCCCCAAGGGTTTCCATACCAGCAGGAAGTGTAGGGATTGCCAACAATCAGACGGGAATCTATCCTGTTCAGAGTCCCGGCGGGTGGCGGTTGATCGGCCGCACGCCTATGCGCCTGTACGACCCGGAAAAAGAGGATCCGTTCCTCCTCGAGTCAGGGGACAAGGTGTTTTTCGAGGCAATTACTGAAGAAGAGTTTGAAATGATAATGAAAAACAATGAAACCTGGAACATCCACTCTTCCCAACGCATAAAGGGATGATGCAACAAGGGAAAGGAGGCGATTATCATATTTGAAGTGTTGAAACCGGGATTGTTGACGACAATCCAAGACTTGGGAAGGCATGGCTATCAAAAATACGGATTGGCGGTATCGGGACCCGCTGACGGGTATTCCCACCGGATGGCTAATATTATAGTAGGAAACGGTGAAAACGCGGCGTTGTTGGAAGTGACTCTTATGGGGCTGAAATTGCTTGTGAGAGAACCGGGTATCATCGCAATCACCGGCGGAGACCTCAGTCCGGGTATAAACGGAAAAGAGGCGCCAATGTGGAAGTCTATCAAAGTTGCAGAGGGGGACGTGATCGAATTCAAGGGCGCGCGCTCGGGATGCAGGTCATATCTGGCTGTGGCCGGGGGTTTTGATGTTCCACAGGTATTGGGAAGCAGATCTACTGATCTTGTTGGAAAAATAGGCGGAATGGAAGGAAGGGCTTTAAAAAAAGGGGATATTCTCCGGGTCTTTCCGAAACCAAATGGCCGGCTGAAGGGGAGGCTCCTGCCTGATAACCTTATCCCTGAGTATCCAAGTGACGTCCAAATCCGAGTGATTCTCGGTCCTCAGGATGAATCTTTTACAGAAAAGGGAATTCGAACGTTCCTCTCCTCCGCTTACAAGGTTACACAACAAGTGGACAGGATGGGATGCAGGTTGGAAGGTCCTGTTATTGAACATGTGGAGTCGGCTGATATTATTTCGGAAGGTATTTTTTACGGGGCCATCCAGGTGCCAAAAAATGGACAGCCTATCATTTTTCTTGTCGGAAGACAGAGTATCGGCGGCTACACCAAAATCGGGGGAGTCATCGCCGTTGATCTTCCGAAGCTTGGGCAGGTAAAGCCGGGGGATACCGTCACTTTCACTAAGATTTCAATAGAGGAAGCACAGGAAGAGCTAAGAAAGCAGGAACATAACTTCCGGATATTACAAGCGACTTGCTAATAGGAAAGGGGAATTGCCACAATGAAAAAAACGATTGACTTAAATTGTGATATGGGTGAAAGTTTCGGTCAGTATAAGCTGGGAAATGACGATGAAGTTATTCAATATATCTCTTCGGCCAATGTGGCCTGCGGCTTTCATGCAGGAGACCCGAATATTATGGATCATACCGTGAAAATCGCCAAAGAGCACGGCGTGGGAGTCGGAGCCCATCCAAGCTTCCCGGATCTGGCTGGATTCGGGAGGAGGAACATGGACATTCCAAGAGATGAATTGATGAACCTGATTATTTATCAAATTGGCGCCCTGGATATCTTTTGCCAAAAACACGGGGTAATCATGACACATGTGAAGCCACATGGAAACTTGAACAACATGGCTGATTCCGACGAACAGCTGGCGATCAATATCGTTGATGCCATCCTATCTGTCAGGCCTGATCTTCCGGTTTTTGTAAAGCCGTATTCTCAGCTTCATAAGGTGGCTGAGCGGAAGGGGCTTCCATTTAAGTTGGAGATATTCGCGGATCGTGCTTACCGTAAGGACTTCTCATTAGTTTCCAGAAGAGAAGAAGGCGCTGTGATTTCGGATCCGGAGTACGTAGCAGAACGGATCATCCGGATGGTCACAGAAGGCAAGGTAAAAGCAATCACAGGGGAAGAGATAGAAGTGAATGGGGAAACAATCTGTGTCCACGGAGATACGCCGACAGCATTGGAAATGATTAAAATTATAAAAAGAAGGTTGGAAGAGGCCGGGATTGAAGTGAAATCGCCCTTTGCTTAAACAATAACGACTGAGGTGGTCAGCATGAATTGGTTTACTGATATGTTTTGGATCTGGCTGTTTGGTGCAGCTCCGATCATTTTATCCCTTGTGTTTGGTACTTACTATTTAAGAAATGATAGGTTTCCTTGGGAAAAAAATAGAGACCGGGTTGAAGATAAAGAAACCGATACAAAAAGTCTTACATCCTAGGGAGGAAACAACGTGAATTCACATATTTTACTCGGTATAGCTGTTGTTTTACTGTTGATGTTTGGGGTAGCCGTTTACTCTTATATGAAATCGAAAGATTTGCTTTCCTTTTATATTGCGGAAAGGGGAGGGAAATGGTACCTCATTCTAGGTTCACTTTTCGCATCTGGTATTAGCGGTGCTTCCTTTTTGGGAATGATGTCCTACTATTATGATCTGGGAGCAGGGACTCTCTGGATTAACATAGGAATTGCCTGGAGCTATTTCGTTCTTTGTTTCTTTATTGGACCGAAACTGCGCAGGTTTGGTCAACTTACCATTCCTGATTATCTGGCCAATCGGTTTGACAGTCCACTATTAGGACCGGTATTTTCCATCATTGCTTCTGTTTGGATGGTTGTTCTCCTGGGATCACTATATGTACAGGGAGGGTTATTGCTCTCAGAACTATTTGGTATGAGTTATGCTTCCAGTACAATTATTATTTGCGCCATGGTGATCATATTTACGATTTTAGGAGGAATGGTAGTTGTTCTTAATACCGATTTTATCGCTATGTTCATACTGACTGCCGCATTGGTTATCACAGTGCCTTTCTTGGTTAAAGCCACCGAAGGCTGGGGCCCTGTAACTGAATCTTTACATGCGGCGCAGCCTGACTACTTTACAAATGCTGGTGAATTGACTCCATTCATGGCATTCTCTTGGCTTTTCATCTGGCTGTTCGGCTATTTAGGGAATCCGGGTTACTTAACCAGATTCTACGCGGCTTCAAGCGTCAGGGACATTGTTAAAGCAGGCATGGCCATTGCATTGATTTATCTTCCGGTGTCATTTATATTCTTTGGGTCTTCATTCTTTGCGAAAACCATTTACCCAAATATAGAAGATTCGGAGACAATTTGGTTAACATACACGTTTGATCTTGTTCCTCCATTTATTGTGGGGATTGCAATGGCAGGTCTGTTTGTAGCCATTTTATCCTCTGCAAATACTTGGCTTTTGGCAGGAGCAACAAGTTTGGGAAGAGATATTTATCAGAAACTTTTGAATAAGGATGTTTCTGAAAAGAAGCTTCTTGTTGTGACCAAATTGCTTGTTATTTTCTTGGGAGCCCTTTCAGTCCCAATTGGCATTTGGCGTCCCGCTTATATTATGGAGATGATGAATCTTGCCTATCTAATTGCAGGAAGTACAGGTGGCTTAATCATTATTATGAGCATGTATTACCGCAGTATGACAAAAGAGGCTGCCTGGGGAGGAATCATCTCCGGCAGTATCATTGCCATCAGTTGGAAGCTTATGCAGAGGTATGGGGTAATTCCGGCTGAAATTGACCCGATGATTCCGACATTAATCGTTACATGTATTGTCATTATCGTTATCAGCAAGCTGACAAAGCCGTCGAAAAAAATGATAGCTGTTTTTGAAAAAATGGCAAGCTAGAAATGAGTTTATAGCTTTTTATCGTTCCGATAAAATATGTGAACAAAGAGGAATGTAAATGAATCAAAGTGTTATGAAAGCGCTCGGACTCTTAAATTTTTTCACTGAAACTGAGGTTGACCTTACCCTGAGCGAGTTGGCGCAGCGTTCGAAATTGCCCAAAGCGACAGTATTTCGTTTACTGTCGTCCTTGGAGCATATGGGGTTTTTGGTGAAATCCAAACATTCGGACCAGAACGTCCGCTATCGGCTCGGCCTGAAGCTGTTGGAACTGGGCAGCCTTGTAGCGGATCAGTTGGAATTGCGCCGGGTAGCCCAGCCTATGATGAAACATCTTCAGTCAGAGATTAACGAGACCATCCACCTTGTGATCCGGGAAGGGGATGAGGCGGTATATATTGAGAAAGTGGAGAGCAATCATGCATTGCGGCTGTATACGAGAATAGGGAGAAGATCGCCGCTCTCACTGGGTTCCGGACCCCAACTCCTTCTCGCCTTTTTACCCGAGGCGGAGCAGCAAAGGATTATTTCGGGAATGTCATTCCGAAAATTTACCAATAACACCATTACAAAGAAAAGCGATTTGCTTGAAAAAATCCAACGGACGAAAGAACAGGGCTTCACCTTAAGTTATGGTGAACAGGATGAGGGGACAATTGGATTCTCGTACCCTGTTTTTGACCGGACTGCAAACGTGATTGCCGCCCTTAGCGTGAGTGGGCCCGACACCCGCTTATCCGGTGAACACATGGAATATGCCCAGCGCAAAGCGAAAGAAACTGCCAATGAAATCTCCAAGAAGCTGGGATATATCAAGGTAACATCCACGGTTTGAGAGTTTCGTAAATGTGTGGGGGTACGAGGTCAGTATTGTGCGGCCATTAGTGAGAATCGTTCTATTGAATCGGTCATAAGGCGAGTAAATGGAATAATCGGAGAAAGTGGCTTCACCGCTCGTCTTATGCTTGTCGCCGATAAGCAGGCACTCTCGCACTTCATTTTTCCCCTTATGCCCTTATGAATCATGATGAGCAGAGTAATTAGCGATAATCAGTGAAAAAAGAGGCCATGGTCCCCGAGTAGTCAAACACATAGAAAAAACGGCATACAAGAGCGGTTCAGGGCTCTCGAACGAGAATGCAAATGAAGTGAACAGAAGAGGAGAACGCCCCAAAGCTTTTAGATGATTATAAAGCTGCCATGATCAGTAAAACAAAATCACCTGTCAAAATTTGCTTCGTGAATTTGCACGAGGCATTTTATAAAGTCGTTAAAGAATGAAAGGGAGTATTTTCCATGTTAAAAGTCCAGGAAATCCGCGAAATGATCAAGTTGATTGACCAGTCGGACATTGATGAATTTGTTTATAAACAAGACGATTGTAAAATTAAAATGAAAAAGAAAGGGAATCATCCTGTTCAGGAAACTGTCCGATATGTGACAGAACCTATGCTTGCTTCTCAGCCAGCCTCCCAAAAGGTAACCAGCTTCGAACAGCCGGCTGCGCAGCAGCAGGCGCCTGTCGCAACTGAATCGACTCAAAGCTCCGGGGCGGAAGAGAAAAGCAAATTACATGAAATTGTTTCTCCGATGGTCGGCACTTTTTACCAGGCTTCCTCTCCCGACAGCGATCCGTATGTAAAAGTAGGTTCGGAAGTCACTTCGGATTCTATCGTTTGTATTGTGGAAGCAATGAAGCTATTCAATGAGATCGAAGCGGAAGT
>NZ_KB894712.1 GCF_000374565.1 Siminovitchia fordii DSM 16014 = CIP 108821
GAATTATATAAATATTGTCATGTTAATTTGTTATAATGTAGATAACAAAAATGGCGGTGATGAAATTGCTTCATACAAGATCGAGTATTCAAAATGAGATGGAATTTGTTTGTCTTGAAGACTTAGTTCCCGAAGACCATCTGCTGAGAAAAATTGATAAGCATATTGATTTCTCTTTTATTCTTGAGAAGGTTAGACCTTACTACTGTGAAGATAACGGCCGTCCCTCGTTAGATCCATTGATCCTGTTTAAAATGATGTTCATCGGCTATTTTTTTGGTATTCGTTCGGAACGCCAGCTGGAAAGGGAAATTCAAACGAATGTTGCTTACCGTTGGTTTTTGGGATTGAGGTTATCCGACCCTGTTCCTCATCACTCTACTATCAGTTGGAACCGGTGTAATCGTTTCAAAGATACAGACATCTTCCAAGAGGTCTTTGATGAAATCGTTCTTCAAGCGATCAACCACCGTATGGTTGGCGGGAGAGCGCTATTTACTGATTCTACCCACTTAAAGGCCAGTGCGAACAAACATAAATATACAAAAGAAGTCGTTAAAGTGGAGACACGTGATTACATAGAAGATTTAAATCAAGCTATAGAAGAAGATCGGAAAAAGCATGGAAAAAAGCCTTTAAAGGCTCGAAGGGAAGTGAAGGAAACAAAAGAGATCCGAAAAAGTAATACAGACCCTGACAGTGGATTCATGTCCCGGGACAATAAACAAGAGATGTTCTGCTATTTGGACCACCGTACGACAGACATGAAATTTAATATTATCACGGATGCCTTTGTCACTCCTGGAAATGTTCATGACTCTGTTCCCTATCTTGAACGTTTGGACCGCCAAATAAAAAGGTTTGGATTTGAAGTGGAAGCCGTAGCACTAGACTCTGGATACCTGACAAACCCTATTTGTAAAGGCTTGTTTGACCGGAGTATTTTCGGGGTCATTGCCCATCGCAGGTATCATCCAACACAAGGGTTATTTCCAAAATGGAAGTTTAAGTATGACGCAGAACATAATGTCTATATCTGCCCCAATGGAGAAACATTAAGCTATTCCACCACAAGCCGTGATGGCTACAGGGAATATAAATCGAATCGGAAAAAGTGTGCGGCCTGTCCTCTCTTGGAAAAATGTACCCGGTCTAAAAATCATCAAAAGGTGGTCACCCGCCATGTTTGGGAGGAACATAAAGATCAAATCCGTCTGAACCGCTTATCATCGGAAGGAAAATTACTATACAAATTTAGAAAAGAGAAAGTTGAACGAAGCTTCGCAGATTCAAAAGAACTGCATGGGCTTCGTTATTGCCGGTTGAGGGGAATACAAAAGGCAGCCGAGCAGGTGCTACTCACGACGGCCTGCCAGAACATGAAGAAGATTGCCTTACACCTGGACAGACAGGACTAGGTGTAAGGGAGTCTTTTTCCCATTTATTTAGGATGAAAAAATAATTGAATATCTCGAAAATACAAGAACAAAAAAAGCTTGTAGAGAAAAAACACCCACTTTCTCTACAAGCTGAGCAGCCTTGTCAGGCTGCTTTTTATAACAAGTCTTCATAAACAGGTTCTGCATTTTTCAATTTATCAACTTTTTCCTCGATTCCATTTTCCGCATTAATATACATGCGGTATGTGTCACCGTGATCCATTGTACCCAGGAATTCATAGCATAGCACTTCTTTGCCAAGTTCATTCACAATGACAGCTTTCCTGTTCTCCTGAACCTTTAGATCAGGATTTAACTTTGAGCGCGCTTCTTCCAGGGTCAGATTTGGTTCAGGTAGTTTTCTTTTTTTACTTCCCTTTAAATAATCATCCGCAGCAAAACCGATGATCTGTCCGTTATCAAGGGCGACTTTTACTTTGATCGACTCAGGATAAATCCTGACTCCGTCTTGGTTGGTTACATATGTAAACAGTCCGACGGAATCATATTGTATACTTTCAGCCATTTCAAGGCCATTATACTTATGCCTTTTGAGAAATTCATCAGCCTTGTTCATGGCCTCATTTAAGCTAATTTGCTGTTTATTCACTTCTCTTGAATCAATGAACCAGATTGGATAGCCACCTTTTCGGGTAATATCCATCGTTGCTTCGTGTCCTCTATCATTAGCAAGTACGACGTTGTAAAATCCGAAAGAGGACCCTTTCTTGTTTTCAGTTACTTCAACCTTTTTCGGCTGATTGATACCGCTGTATTTTTGAGCCAGGGCTATTGCTTCCCTTTTTGATATCTTCTCTCCTTTTAAATGCTCGTAGTTTTCATCCCGTTTTTGAAAACTTACGATAGATGGATTTTGAAGATTTTTCTCGTCATACCCAGTTGCATGTTTTTCAACCGTTTTAAATCCATCTATAATCGTATTGTCAGACATTTCTTTTCCAGAAGCCAATGCCAGTTCAACATCCATCCAGCGAAGATTGTTTTTCAAAGCAAGATTCTGGACTTTTCTTAACTCATTCCTGATTTCTCCGCTTTGATTGTATAAATTCCTCAAAGTCTTCTGTTCGTCTTTTGACAATGGCTCATCATCCAAATTGCGGACAGCTGTCCTGTAGCTGAATGTACCGATATTCGACAGGAATTCTTCCGTTTTATTGAAAGGAAGTAAAGTAAGAGGAAGCTGTCCCACCTGGCTTCGCGCATCGGAAGTGATCCTCCATACATCTGCAAGGGCTGGAGATAAAGATTTGCTTGAATTCATTGCAATTGTCCCACCAAGTTTCTCATGCAGTAAATCCATCTGATAGCTCAAATCATGGAATGCCCGTTGATAATTGTTTTCCGCGTTTATCAAAATTGTATTTTTTTCCTGATGTTCCTGGTAGCCCCAGGCGCCTGCCCCTACTGCAGCGACTACCAATATGGCCATAATTATATTTCTGATCAAGCCTTTTCACCTCCTCAGCTGCAGAATATATGTTTCCCAATTTTTTTTATTTGAGGTCTTGACCAAATCCATGCACTTGTTGCCGTATCCGGATTGAAATAGTAGAGGGCGTTGCTTGATGGGTCCCAGCCATTGATCGCATCCAAAACAGCTTTTTTGGATGTTTCATTCGGCTCTAACCAAATTTGTCCATCAGCGACTGCAGTAAATGCGCCCGGTTCAAAGATCACTCCGGAGACCGTATTTGGAAAAGAAGCGCTGTTCACCCTATTTAAAATGACCGCGGCAACAGCAACCTGCCCCTCATATGGTTCGCCCCTTGCTTCACCATGTACGGCATTCGCCATAAGCTGAATATCATTTTGTGAGAAGCCGGCGGGCGTATTGACTGCTGTTGGCTTTGATGCTCCGCCTGTACTTCCCTTTCCGCCATAATAGGTAAAGTTTTTACCTTTATTCACTTGTTCTTTTACGTATTGCTTGTTATATTTGGACGCCTTCACCAATTTTGCTTTTGTAGTTTCCCCGGCAAGACCGTCCACTTTAAGCCCGAAGTTATTTTGGAAGTTCCTCAGGGCCCAATACGTCCCCCAACCGAATACACCGTCTATTTTCCCATGATAATACCCGAGATATTGAAGCCTGGCCTGGAGTTCAATAACATCATCCCCCACTGCACCTTGTTGTATGACTTGGTTGGTGAATGCCTCTGTTTTCACCCCCGGGGAGGCTGTTGTAGCGATGGCACACAATAACACAACGATCACCATTTTGCCCATCGTGGCATACTTCATGCTGTAACCCTCCACATATTAATTTTCATGCCGATAGTATTTGAATTTGAAGCTTTTTTATTCAATTTTGATTCATTAGATAAACGTGCCTTGAACACTGAAGACGGTAAAACGGTCGCTGAGAAGCGGCCTGAAGCCTGAAAGGAACAAGTTTTTTCTATAAAATTCCATAATAAAAACGCATCCGCCTAGATCAGACAGATGCGTTTTTTTCCTGAATTTTTCTTCCGTAAAGTTTTTTCGTAAGCAGATGGGCATGTTTGACTTTTCTCAAACCGAGCCACCATAAAAACAGCATGAAAGGGAGAATATAATAAAGCCAATTTTTCTCGGAGAATAATATGAAATCATATAGTCCATGTAATATGAATGGCACAAAAAAAGAGAAAAAAAGACATCTTTTTTGGGAACTGTCTGTTTGGAATTTGGCCTTCCCCAAATAGTATCCCATGATAACACCAAACAAGGCATGGCTTGATACAGGCAGCAATGCGCGGCCAAGTGCAAAGCTTACACCATTTGCAGCTAGATATAAAATATTTTCTACCGTTGCAAAACCAAGCGAGATGCTTGCTCCATATACGATTCCGTCGAAAGGTTCATCAAATTCGGCATGCTGATAAATAGCAAGGAAAAGTACAAACCATTTAAAGAACTCTTCAAATAATGCAGCAGATAAAAATGCCGACAGAAGGCTCCCCTGAATAATTTCTTCCACAGACATGATATATTGAATAAACATTATCGGAAAAGTAATAACAGCACCCATTAAAAACGTCTTGAACACTGTCAAAATGGGCTCCTGGTCAAATTGATCCCTCAAATAAAAATAACTTAACAGAGCTAATCCCGGGGCAACACCAGCTGAGACTACCACCAGCATACACAGCCCTCTTTCTTTTTCATTTATTCCATCGTATCATGGAAAATAGAGTTTGAACATGCAAAGTTGCAGTATTTTACGCAGGAGTTGAAAAAATGAAACATATACTTGTCATCCATACAGGCGGGACTATTTCAATGGAAGCAGATACCGAGAATAATACAGTAAATATTGGTGATACCAACCCGTTGACAAAGGGACTGGAAGACCTCCGTAAGCTTGCCCGCCTCACCGTTAAGGAACCATTGCATAAGCCATCTCCACATATCACGATAAACGATATGCTGGAACTCAAACGCCTAATCGAGTCGGAATGCGCAAGCGGAGATATTGACGGGGTAGTCATCACCCATGGCACGGATACAATGGAAGAAACGGCTTTTTTCCTTGATCTGACCCTCGATACGGACACACCGGTTATCATGACTGGCGCTATGCGTTCGATCAATGAAACCGGATCAGATGGATTATATAATATTTTGTCGGCTATTCGTACAGCAGTATATGAAAAATCCATAGGAAAGGGTTTGCTGGTCGTCTTCAATGATGAGATACATACTGCCCGTGAAGTGACAAAAGTTCACACGACAAACGCGGCAGCTTTTCAGAGTGTGGTTACCGGACCGATTGGAACGATAACGAACGGTTCCGTCACTTTTCATTATGATCCACTGCCGGAACTTAAAATAAAGGTAAATAAAATCACAAAACGTGTTGGATTGATTAAGGCTTATGCGGGGATGGATTCTTCCATTTTGTATACATTAAGTGAATTGAAATATGACGGTGTCGTGATAGAAGCACTGGGTCAAGGAAACCTCCCTCCTGATGCTGTCGATGGGGTTGATAAGCTGCTTTCCAATGGGATACCGGTCGTCCTTGTTTCAAGATGCCTGAAGGGCAGTGTCCAGGATACATATGGTTATCCGGGTGGTGGCAAACAGTTGAAGGAACTTGGAGTTATTTTTTGCACAGGGTTAAACGGGCAAAAAGCACGTCTGAAACTATTAGCTGCACTGATGCAAACAAATGAGATACAAAAATTGAAAGATGAATATTTTTCTGCTTGATTATTCGGCTTCGGGGCTGTTCATTCCCTAGCAGTTAAAGCGTCCAGACTAAAGAGACAATCAAAAGGTGATACTTGATAAGTCTATTTCACAGCTGCCACAGATTATTGACTTGCCCCTTTCATGTTTGCGCTAGAATTAACACTTTCTTCGTAAAAAACATCCCGGTCAATTGGATTGCCGGGATGTTGTAATAAATGATTCTCTTTTTTGAATGGCAGCAGCAATTTGACCTCCATGAAAACGTCCATTTTCAATAAATATTTCATTTGCATTATTTCCGGCAGCGATGACTCCTGCAATAAATAAATCCGGAATATTCGTTTCCATGGTCTCAGGATCATACTCAGGCCTTCCGGTCAATTCATCCATCTGCACACCCATCGCTCTTATAAACGTGTGATCGGGATGATATCCTGTCATGGCAAATACAAAATCATTCGGGATTTCCTCTTTCCCCTGGTCCGTAACATAGACGATGCTCGTTTCGGTAATTTCTTTTACCTCTGAGTTAAAAAGCATCGTGATTTCCCCATCTCTTGCTAACGCCTCAAAGTCCGGAAGCACCCATGGTTTGATGCTGGAGGAATATTTGCTTCCTCGATATATTACCGTCACTCTTGCTCCAGCTTTTTGAAGTTCAAGTGCTGCATCGATCGCTGAATTTTTACCTCCAATAACCGCTACATCCATATCAAAATAAGGATGAGCTTCTTTGAAATAATGAGAAACTTTATCGAGATGTTCCCCTTTGATTCCCATTAGATTCGGATTGTCATAATATCCTGTTGAAATAATGACGTACCGTGATTCATACTTGTTCCGATCCGTAGTGACCTGAAAAAACCCATCCCTTTTTTCGACGGATTCCACCATTTCAAACCTGTTAATTCTTAAATCCTTTCTTTTGACCACTTCGCGATAATAGGTAAGAGCTTCATTCCTCTTTGGCTTCCGATTGACTGTCAAAAACGGGACATCACCGATTTCCAGTTTTTCACTCGTACTAAAGAAAGTTTGGTGAGTCGGATAACGATAGATGGCATTTACAATATTTCCTTTTTCAATAATTAAGGGGTTTTTGCCTATTTGTTTCAATGCAATGGCTGCCGACAGACCACACGGTCCTCCGCCGACTATGATACAATCCTCTTGCTGCATGGACACCGACTCTCCTATCTTACAATTACTAAAAAAATCTCCTTTCTTTATGATAGGAGATTTCGACTTTCCGTGCAAAAATAATGTTTTAAAAATGTCTGTGTATTAATGAGAATGCCACTTTATCTATGATTTTATTTCCATAATCCTCCAAGTAAGCTTCCGTCACACCGGACAATTCACCGTATTCACTGCAGAGGCTCCCCATAATTCCACTCACTTCAGAGGTACCGTCAATTTTTAAATAATAGCTGCCGTCCAAAGCAAATAAAGAACTGCTTTCACAACCAATATTTAATGCTGTTACTCTTTTTACCAGCAGAATGATATGGTCAAATTCCTCAAATCTATATAAAAGCCCCAAGCTATTTCCTGCTACCAGCCCCTCATCCTTTACAGGCGAATCTTGCCAGGGTTCTTCCTCTTCCAATGTCAAGATTAAAACGAGTTCCCTGGATGTTAGGGAAAAAATCTCGACGGAGACGGCACCAAAGTCATTGAGTTCATATACCCTGCTTGCTTCATCTAACATTTCATCAAATAAAACATCCCATACAAAGGTGTCTTTCAATAGTTCGTCTTGCAAAAAACCCTTCTTTGTCAACTCTTCGAAAGTAATTGAATATTTGATTTTATTTGATGATATTCTCTCCAGCTTCATTAGACCCGCCCCCTGAGGAATACTGTTATCCTCATACTATGAAAGAGGCGCCGGATGGTTCATGGAAGTGCCGGCTGATATCTCAACCCTTTTTGACAGTGATCAAATGTGTTTCTGCAGGAGCGCCAAGTCTGAGCGGCAGCAAGGAGGTACCATAACCGTTGCTGACAAACAATGTTGTCCATTGATATTCCTTGATCCCGCCTTTTTCGTATGGACCCATTCCGAAGATGCGGATTTGCCCGCCATGGGTGTGCCCGCTTAGAATAAGGGGGACACCGTCTGAGTCTGTCACTTTTTCTGCAAGATCGGGGCTGTGGCTGAGTACGATTCTGAACGCGGTCTTTTTTATTGAGTATAGGATAGCTTGCATCGAGTCGGATGTATTTGGATAATCGGTGCCAATCAATACAATTTTGTTATCGAAAGTCGGCAAAAAAGCAGAGTTATTTTTCAAAACAGTTACATCAAACTCACGAAACAACTCTTCCAGTTTTTGTATGTCAACCTCGTAATCATTGTTTCCCCAGATAAAGTATATGGGTGCAATTTCAATCAGTTTTTTTATATTCTCCCTGACACGTGAAAAAGGAACACCTTTTTCAGTCAAATCCCCGCCAATGATCACAACATCTGCACTACCTTTTGCTTCATGAATGATACTGTCATGAATGCTTCTTCGATGAATATCCGAAATGAAGAATATGGTCAGATCATCAATCTGTGCAGGATAGTCGTCAAATGTCAATACTTCCTCCCGGACGGTATTCGCAAACGCCGCACGGACCATCATTACAATAAGAAATGCCGCTGCAATAAGCAGCACTGCCGCCAATAAAAATCCTGTCATGCCATCACCTTGGTTTTTCAACTTTCCCGCACGATTGGCAGAATGTTATACGGTCCCCATCTTAACATATGGCTCCATAAAAACAATAGTCTTATTACCGTATGCACAAAGACTTCATATATCTATATAGGAATGTTTGGTTGCCCATTCCAATATAGTATTAAGGATGACATATAGAAGGAGGAGTTTGTGTGCCTACCCATCATAAGACCTATCATCCGTATATCAGCCCTTTTGATCCATGCCCACCGATTGCGGTTAAATCATATTCCACCCCTCCCAATCTTTATTTGGGATTCCAGCCGCCGAATCTGCCCCAATTTTCACCGAGGGAAGCATTAAAAAAAGGTACGCTTTGGAAAGTATTTTATGATCCGTATTACAGCCCTTATGAAAGAGCAAAGGAGGGGTCTGACTCATGAGGCAAATGCCTCCGGAATATTACAAACAGTTGGAAGAACTTCAGGCGATGGATTTTGTCATTGTAGAACTAACCCTTTACCTGGATACTCATCCAGGAGATATGGAAGCCATCCGCCAATACAATGAGTTTGTAAAAAAAAGAAAAGCATTTGTAAGTCAATTTGAAAAGGAATTCGGGCCGCTCACAAGTTTCGGTTACAGTTTTTCCAAATATCCATGGGAATGGAAAAAAGCTCCGTGGCCATGGCAAGTATGATTCGTTATTAAAGCTTATTTCAAGGAGGTCTTTCCCCTTATGTGGGTATATGAAAAAAAATTACAATATCCAGTTCGTGTAAGCCAGTGCAATCCGATGCTGGCAAAATTTTTGATTGAGCAGTATGGAGGTGCCGATGGTGAATTGGCTGCAGCCCTTCGTTATTTGAACCAGCGCTATTCGATCCCTGATTCGGTGATCGGGCTTTTAACGGATATCGGAACAGAGGAATTAGCGCACCTGGAGATGATTGCCACAATGGTTTATAAACTTGTAAAAGACGCGACTCCAGAACAATTAAAAGAAGCTGGGCTTGGAGCCCATTATGCAGATCATGATAAAGCATTGTTTTACCATAACGCTGCAGGAGTTCCATGGACAGCGACTTACATTCAAGCCAAAGGCGACCCGATTGCTGATTTGTATGAAGATATAGCTGCCGAAGAAAAGGCGAGGGCTACTTACCAATGGATCATTAATATGAGTGATGATCCAGATTTGAACGACGGATTGCGCTTTTTAAGAGAGCGGGAAATCATTCACTCCCAGCGCTTCCGTGAAGCAGTGGAAATACTTAAAGAGGAACGGGACAGAAAAAAAGTTTTCTAATGTATAAAGATTATCAAATCTTACTTTATAAGATTTGATAATCTTTTTTTCCGCATTATTCGATTCTTGTATTCATTATTGAGGATCTTTCCAAGAACCGCCTTTTTGGACAATGTTACTGTTTTCTTTGTTATTTTCTCACTTTTACTAAGATATAAAAACTTCTCTTAGAAAATACGTTCATTCTGTTACTTGGTTTCATTTTATGTTATAAATGCAGAATATTATAACTTTTACCAATGGTATTGGAGAATGACCACAACTAAAATAATTAATCAGCAAATAGTAATTAATCTGGAGAAGGAATTGGGTTTGATGTTTGTTTTAAAATCAGGTGTTTACTGAAAATGTAGCCTCTGCAGTCATAAGGAATACTAAATAAAAAACTTGAAGTAGTAGAAAGGCAAGGGCTTACAAAAAGAGTTGAGATTTATGTAGGGTGGCACTGGGCAACATTTTAAAATCAATCACGAATAAGTATTTTTCGTTTGGTTATCTCTTTTTTAAGTAACTGAATAAAGTTCACGTCGAGCTCTATTTCTTTGGCTTTCTTATAAGCCAAAACTAACGACTCATCAGACAACTTATCCATATTTTTATTCTTCCCCTTTAGCTTCATTAAAATCTCAAAACACTGACATGATACAACACTAGACAATTTAAAGAAAGAAATATGTTTATATACAGATAAAATAATTGTGTATTAATTGCTCATTGCCCATTATGATGGATGAAAAAAATACTTGATAAGCGCTTTAAACTTTTCTAAACTTTGCACTAAACGAGAAATTAATTTTTTCTGTCTTTCATGTTTTGATCATGACTGCATATTTCATTTTACCGGTTTTCTCAGTTATAACTGTACTATTAACCATGGTACAGGGATCTTTGCCGATGTGACCGGCCTTGTTCGTAAGCGGAGAAAAAGCTAAATGATCAGTTATATGCAGAACCTTCGAGTTACGGAGGAATGTCAACTTGTAGCAATGGATATGTTTGATACTTACACCCTTTATAAGAAGATAATTTCATTGAATATAAGGCGAGGGCTACTTATATGAGTGATGATGCAGGTTTTAAAGAAAGCGGGAGATCGTCCACTCCCAGTGCTTCCGTGAAACAGTGGAGATACTTAAAGAGGAGCAGGACAGGAAAGAAGTTTTGAAATGTAAAAAGATTATCAAATCCTACTCCGTAAGATTTGATAATCTTTTTTATCCCATTATACGATTCATCATCTTGACGTTATTTCC
The DNA here is from genome assembly GCF_000374565.1 of Siminovitchia fordii DSM 16014 = CIP 108821. Taxonomy (GTDB): domain Bacteria; phylum Bacillota; class Bacilli; order Bacillales; family Bacillaceae_C; genus Siminovitchia; species Siminovitchia fordii. Next base: position 10,868 of record NZ_KB894712.1, read on the forward strand.
GAAACCGCTTCATCAAACTCCTCTTTTTCCGGGCGATTCAACCTTGTTGATAATAAAAGGGCCATTGCCAATAATACGACACAAAGCCACAAGGCAGCAGAAATACCGCCGAGTTTGTCCGCAAGCAGTCCTCCAAGACCAGGTCCAAGTATCTGCCCTCCTGCAAAATAGATAGTCACATATCCCAGAGCGATTGGCGCAAATGATTGATGGATCTGCTCTGTAGAAAGTGCCTGGATGAGGGAAAGCATGCCCACAAACGTAAAGCCCCAAAGGGTTTGACTGATGATAAAACCTGAATAAACTGGAATCAGTATGGGAATCAATATGGCAAATCCCCCTAGGAAAATGGTGATACACAAAGATAATTTTCTTCCAATTTTATCGGAGACAGCTCCCCATACTGGCCCGCTGAATATGCTCATGCCCCCTCCTAAAGCCATGACTGTCCCTGCATTGTTTTCATTTATACCTGCCTCAAGTATGTAGCTGAAAAAGAAGCTTTGCGGTATTAAATAGGCAAAACCGATTAACCCGTAGATGACAGCGACCAGGAGGACACCTTTATGAAAGTATACTTCCTTAAATAAAGACTCGTCCTTGTTACCGTTCTGGCGTGCAGGCACAGGAGGATCTTTCAAAACCCTAACCGCAATTAAAGTAGTAATGATAGAAACAAGGCCAAAAAGAAGCCAAAGATAACGCCAGCCGTCATTGAAAAACCATAGATTAAAAGGTGGTGCAAGAATACTTGCGATAAGGGTTCCCAACCCCATTCCGCCTAACAAAAGTCCAATCATCAATCCCCTGTTATTCGGAAACCACCCTACAACAATATTTACAAGCGGCGTGTACCCGAAAGCGGTGCCAACACCAAGCATAATCATACCAATAAGAGAGGTGATATAATTTTCTACAAAAAATAATACCATACACCCTCCGGCTAGAATCATAAGACTGATGACTATGAGCGGCTTAGATCCCCATTTGGATGCCATGATTCCTACAATCAGTACCATGACAAGATAACCGATGGCCGTGGTAGTGCCCAACATCCCCGCCTGTTGATAGGACAGATGAAGACTATCCCTCATATAAGGCATCAAGATCCCGTATGCCATCCTGCCGAATCCTGATATACATATCGTAATCAAGATACTGACTATAGCGTATATCAACATTTTTTTCCGCTGTTCCATTCCTCCACCCCGCCGGCAAATAAATAATACTGTTCTATCAAAAAATTTTTTGAACAAAGGTGTATCAATTGTATCAAAAAGACGATTATCTGAAAAAATAATTACAAAAAAAGCGCCCCAAAACCATTAAAGCAGGTTAATGAGGCTACATTTTATTCATATTCAAATCTCTACTTTAATAATTTAATAAACTCACGCATAAAACCCGGTAAATCAGGCCATGCGTGTCCGGAGACAAGATTTTCGTGTACATGGAGAGGTTCTTCGATATAAGTGGCTCCACAGGCGGATACGTCAGGCCTGCATGCGGTATAAGCAGTAAATTCACGGCCCTTCATCAAATCCGGGACAATGGCCAGCACCTGTGCTGCATGACAAATTGCGCCTACTGGTTTATTTTCCTCAAAGAAGTGGCGAAGAATACCTGGCATTGCGTCATCAAGACGAATATACTCTGGAGCACGTCCTCCCGGAATGATCAGTCCATCATATTCGGATGGATCGATATCGGCAAATGCAACATGGGAATCAATACCATAGGCAGGCTTTTCAACATATGTTTCCATCCCTTCTACAAAATCATGGCTGACCGTTTGCAGTTTCTTGATGGATGGGGAAGCGATCGTTACATCAAACCCCTCTTCAAGGCAACGATAGTAAGGATAAAATATTTCCAGTGCTTCTACTGCATCTCCAGTCACAATCAAGATTTTTCTACTCACACTTATTCCCCCACTCCATTATGATGATTACCTCTGTATACTCATATTCGACCCATCTTTCCAATTTCCTCCCAAATACCGCAATAAAATCCGAATGGATAAGCTATTTCATACTTAAAAACTTTCTTTCAAATGTATCTGCAGACATTGGATGACCAATATAATAGCCCTGTGCATATTTACAAGTGGTTTGCAATAAGAAGTCCAAATCGGCTTTTGTTTCAACTCCCTCAGCAACAACATCTAAAAATAGATGTTGGGCCAGTGATAAAATACATTTTACAATGGCCGCATTCTCTTTATTGTTTGATATGCCGGTGATAAAAGACTTATCGATTTTCAATATATTTATCGGATATTTTTGCAAGTAACCAAAAGAAGAATAACCCGTGCCAAAATCATCTATAGATATTTTCACTCCAAGGTTTTTTAATTCATGCAATTTTTCGATTGTAAATGTATGATCCATTATGGCTATACCCTCAGTAATTTCCAATTCAAGATATTTCGGATCAAGTTTTGTTTCGTTTAAAATTTGTGAAACTGATTCAATAAAATTGTGTTCATTAAATTGTTTCATTGAAATATTTACAGCTATTTTTAAAGGAGGAAGACCCTGCTCCTGCCACTTTTTATTTTGCAGGCATGCTTCCCTCAAAATCCATTTGCCAATTGGTAGTATTAGATTGGTTTCTTCCGCCAAGGAAATGAATTCACCAGGAGTTACATTCCCTAATTCGTTATTATTCCATCGTATCAAAGCCTCCACACCGGAGATCTCTTTCGATCGAAGATTCAACTGAGGCTGGAAGTTCAATTTGAATTCATTATTTTCCAATGCCATTCGGAGCTGTTTCTCTATAGTCATTTTGCGATGAAGACTTTTATTGATCTCGGGAGTGTAAAACTCAAACCCATTCTTGTTCTTTTCTTTTACAGCATACATGGCGGCATCGGCATGTTTCATTAATTTTATGGAATGTTCACCATTATCGGGATATATACTTATACCTATACTTGGAGTGATATATAAACTATATTTTTCAACCACGATGGGTTTTTTAAACGTGTCAAGAATATGATGGGCAAGGTTTGATACAGATTGAATTGAACATTCTTGAAAGATGAATGTAAACTCATCTCCACCTATGCGATATACCCTAACTTGACGTTTCAATTCATCAATAACTGATTGAAGGAGGCTTGATATTTCTATCAAAAGCAGATCGCCTATATCATGACCCAGTGTATCATTTATATTTTTAAATCCGTCCAAGTCCATATATAAAAGGGCCAACTGTTTATCACGTTTTTCAGCTGCCTTGATTGCTTGGTTCAAATCCTCATCAAACAACCTCCTGTTCGGCAATTGGGTCAGTGAATCATGATAGGCAAGGTTTCTAATCTTATCTTCCTGTTCCTTTAATTCGGTAATATCAGATGAAACCCCCAATACCAGGCTTTCCTCAGCGGTTTGAACAGGTATTTTATAAGTTTTCAACCACTTTTTATTCCCACGTACATCTCTGATTTCTTCCTCAGTCGCATAGACATTGTCCGTGTTATCAAATTCAGTTTTAGAAAAATACTCCGGGATTTTTTTTTCAACGTCCTCATCAGATTTGCCGATAATATCTTTAGAGTCTAATCCATGTAAATCTGCAAAAGCCTTATTAGCCAAAGTATATATTCCGTCCTGGTTTTTAGCATAAATATAGTTGGGATTGAGATCGATCAGTTTTTGCAGAAAACTTCTTTGATTGTCAAGAGCTTGATTCATTTTATTTACCACTTGGACATGCAGCCGCAAAGAAAGAACAAAGGTCGAAATGGCAAAAAATACAACAGCGATACCGCTAGGATATAACATGGTTTCCGGGATAATGTTTAGCATTCCAAAAGCGTATCCTATCGTAATCGCAATGATAAAAAAGAAAAGGAATGATCTATATTCATCATTTTTCATTTCCAAGATCAACACTACGCAAGCAATAACTCCGACAATGAATAAGGCTACATTTGAATGGAATGCCCATGAGTGCGCACCATAAATGGGAAAGTAAAAACTAGCATGCTTATCCGATTCTATTAAAATGATATCTTCAATACCTTCTTTGCCCCATCCCAGTAAATAAACGATGAGGCTCCAAAAATAAAATAAGAAAACAACATATTTATTTATCAATAAATTCCATGCAATTCCGAGATTATCTGTTATCATTTCTTTTCCAATCGAATAAGCAATATGAAATAATGCCGGTGATAACATAATAGATCCGATACGGAGAAGCCTGAACCAAAAGTCTATTGATTCTTTCGAGAGGAAAGAGTACGCATATAAAACCGTTACATCAAATTGCCAAACGCTTGCCAAAAATAAAAAGAGAAATAGAGTCCGTGACAGCTTTTTCTCTCTAAGGATTTTCAAAAGTAAAAATCCGATTAATATGGGGATGACAGCAATTAAGGTAGATATAATTAAATTCATACTTCCACTCCCGATGAAACCTAATATTTATTAAGAAGAAGACATGTATTGTTTCCGCCAAGACCATGTGTTGTGATTGCAACTCTATTCACCGGCCGATAGATAGTGTCATAAACGATCGGTAAACCTTCAAACCCTTCACCTTCGGTAAATAATGTAGGCGGAATAAAATTATACTCCATTGAAATTAAAGCGGAGATAACTTGAATGACTCCCATTGCTCCAAAAGAGTGCCCGAGCGCGCCTTTGATTGATGTGATCGGAACGGATTGTCCAAATAAGTGTTGATGTACATAACATTCTATTTGATCATTTACATGCAGACCCAAGGCTTGACTGTTAACATAATCAGGAACTTGGCCGTTTACTGCATTCTTTAATGCACTAAGCATCAAATTACCTAATGCATTAGTATTCAACGATTGTGAACCTTCATTGTTTGAATGGATCCCTTCAATCTTTCCAAAAATCGTTGCTCCTCTTCGGATAGCATTTTCTTCTTTTTCCAATATTAAAACGCCTGCCCCTTCAGACATGACAAACCCTTTATGTTTTTTTGAAAATGGCACCCCCGTCTGCCCTACTCCTTTATTAATTTCTATCTGTCGTAATTTATTGAAACCGAATGTCGACCATTGTCCTAGTGAAGCATCGGCACCCCCAACAATACACATGTCTGTTTGGTTTTGCTCCAATAGCAGCTTACCCAACAGGATTGCATCTGATCCAGCAGTGCAACCGGTTGTTAACGTGAATACCTGTCCATTTATACCGAGATGAGAGGCTACCGAAGAAGAAACCATATGTGAATCGACTAACGAAACACCATGAATGGGGTACTTCTTAAAATCAGTAGCCAAAACTGAATATTCTTCAATTTCTTTTATACTGCCAACTGCGGTCCCCATAATGACGGCAATCCGAGAAGGGTCTTTGCCTGACACTTCTGCCATTTTGATAGCATCATCAGAAGCAGCCATGGCAAGCCGGCTTACCCTGGAATGCCGTTTATAATTTCTTTCCTTGATCATTACAAAATCATGGTCTACAACCCCCGCAACAATATGAGAGTCGTTTGGCCCAATACTTTTTAATATTTTCAGCTTGCAAATCCCTTTTTCCAAAACCTCTTTAAAATCTTCTTTATAATCAATACCTGGAGCTTTTACCCCGTATCCCGTGATAACAATATCCCCCATGCAATCACCCAGTTCTATTTTTTATATTTTTACTTTTTTGATAAATCTTTATCTGCAGTTCATCCATTTTGCCTTTTAAGATTAATATTTTACTATATTTCTCGGAAACAGTCGATTATCGCTGAATCTTATCACTCTTTATATCTTTTAACACGGGTTATTAGACGTATTTGAAATGATCATTTTATACCATTATTGGAAACTAAACGTACAACTCATATAAAATGAGGCAGCATATTTGGTTTTTCGTAAAGAAGCATTGGAAGATGCATGTAAAAAAGCCCAGGAATTTCAAATGAAATACCTGGACTTGTTTTTAAATCATTTCACTTTGGGAAAATACTGTTCCATAAATTGAAATGAAGAACCTTTTGTCTCGATTAATTTGTATGAACGTCGGCCAATTGTGCTTTCCTAAGCTCTTTTGCAGCTTCTGTCATATTTTGGAGGGCTGCAATAGTTTCCGTTTCTTGTCTTGTTTTTAATCCGCAGTCAGGATTTATCCAAAATTGACTTGATGGAATGATTTGCAACGCCCGGTTGACATTGGCCTTTATTTCTTCTTTGGTTGGAACACGAGGGCTGTGAATATCGTATACGCCAAGCCCGATTTCTTTATCATAGGTGTTTTCTTTAAATGTTGAAATCAGTTCCCCATGACTTCTGGAATTTTCAATAGATATCACATCAGCATCCAATGCGCTGATGGTTTCGAATATGTCTTGAAAATCTGAATAGCACATATGGGTGTGAATTTGAGTACTGTTTTGAACCGAAGCGGTTGCTAGCTTGAATGCATGTACCGCCCGGTTCAGGTATTGATCCCAGTTTTCCGATTTAAGCGGCAGCCCTTCTCTTAGTGCTGGCTCGTCAACCTGGATAATTTTTATTCCGTTTTTCTCAAGCTCTTCAATTTCAAAGCGTAATGCCACTGCAATTTGATCCAGGACATCAAAACGAGAAATATCATCTCTGACAAACGACCAATTTAATATGGTGACCGGTCCTGTCAGCATCCCTTTCACCTTTTTTTGCGTTAAGGATTGGGCATACACGCTTTCTTTCACAGTCATGGGCCTATCAAATGTTACATCACCGAAAATAATGGGCGGTCTTACACACCTGGATCCGTATGATTGAACCCACCCAAATTGTGTCACTAAAAACCCATTCAGTTTTTCACCGAAATATTCAACCATATCTGTCCGCTCGAATTCACCATGAACTAATACATCCAAGCCGATCTCTTCCTGGATATTGATCCATTTTTTGATTTCATTTTTAATGTATTCCTCGTACGCCTGGTCAGTAATTTCGCCCTTTCTCCACTTTAATCGTTCCCTTCTAACTTCAGCCGTCTGAGGGAGACTGCCAATTGTGGTTGTAGGCAATAATGGAAGCTGTAATCGTTCCTTTTGCAAAGCAATTCTTTCCTTAAAAACGAGCTCACGCTCAGTACTTAAGCTGCCTGCTGGATTTTTGACTATTTGTTGACGATAGTCGGAATGATTAAGTACCTCGATCGCATTTGTACTTTCTCGGATCTCTAAAAGGACCGATTCTTTTCCTCTTTCTAGCCCTCTGGCCAGTATAGAAATTTCATCCAGCTTCTCATCAGCAAAAGAAAGAGCCTCTTTAATAACTAAATCCAATGCCTTTTCACTTTCTGTTGTTACAGGTACATGGATCAAGGAACATGAGGGCTGGACAATAATGTTTTCTTTATCCACAATTTCTGCGATGGATTCTAACAGGTCGATTTGATGATTTAAGTCTTGACGCCAAACATTCCGACCATCAATGATTCCCGCAGCGAGTTTTTTGTCTTTCGGAAATCCATGTTTGTTCAATTGTTCCAAAGAGTTGCCGTGAACAAAATCAAGTCCAATTGCTGCCGCCGGCAAATTCACGATCTTCTCATACGAATCGACCGATTCAAAATAGGTTTGGATTATAATATTGACTTCTGGTATTACTTTCGCAAAAGATTCATATACATATTCGGCCTGAACAATGTCCTCTTTCGTCAAGGCTGTTGAAAATATCGGCTCGTCAATCTGTACCCATTTAACTCCTGCTTCTTTCAATTCCGTTAAAACATCGATATATAATGGAAGGAATTCCTCGACAAGTGTTGGGAACTCTCCTTCTTCGTAGCCTTTACCTAGCTTAATAAATGTAATCGGGCCCAATAAGACTGGCTTCCCCTCGATTCCTAATTCCTCCTTCGCTTCATTGTAGAAATCTAACGGACGATTCTCTTTTAATGAAGGTTTGGATTCATTAAATTCAGGAACGATATAGTGATAGTTTGTATTGAACCATTTTGTCATTTCCGATGCAACAGCGTTTTGAGTTCCTCGGGCAATGGAAAAATATGTTTCCAACGAGGTCCCTGTACAGTCTGTTTGAAACCTTTCCGGAATTACGCCAAACATAACTGCCGTGTCAAGAACATGGTCATACAATGTAAAATCTCCTACCGGAATGAGATCAATCTCTTTTTCCTTCTGCTTTCGCAACCCCTCCAACCTGACAGTTTTCGTTTCTTCCAGAAGATCTTTTTCAGATATTTTTCCATTCCAAAATTTATCCAATGCCTTTTTCCACTCACGCTGCTTTCCAATTCTTGGATAACCCAGATTTGAACTAATGACTTTCGCCATGCTATTTCCTCCTAATCATCTTTTATGATAAAACAAATTGAGAACTTCGCTTTTCATCCAACTCCGTCGTTTTTTGTTGGATGTATTTTGCTAACTCCACACTCAACTCGTAGCGGATGAACGGTGTAATTAAATAGATTCCATTAAAATACTGAATAGCAGTGTCTATTAATTCCTTCGCTATGTCCAAACCGGTTAGAACTGCCTTCTCCGGATCTCTCGCAATATCCATTCTCTTTCTCGTTTCGACTGTCAATTTAATGCCAGGAACTTCATTATGAAGAAACTCTGCATTTTTTGAAGAAACAAGCGGCATAATTCCAATATAAATGGGTGCCTCTATATGTTTGGTGGCTTCCCATGTCTCAATAATTTTTTCCTGGCTAAAAACAGGCTGTGTCAATACATAATCAGCACCAGATTGAATCTTTTTCTCCAGACGCTCGGATGATTTTTCAATATTATGAACATTAGGGTTGAAAGCCGCTGCCACATGAAAGTTCGTTTTTTGTTTAAGGGATTTTCCTGAGAAGGAAATACCTTCGTTACATTGCTTGATCAGCTTGATCAAATCAAATGATGTCACATCAAAGACAGATGTTGCTCCCGGAAAGTCGCCGATTTTAGTCGGGTCACCTGTTATCGCCAAAATATCCCGAATTCCCAACGTATGCAAACCCATTAAGTGTGACTGTAATCCGATCAAATTACGGTCACGGCATGTTATATGGACCAGAGACGAAAGACCGACGTCTCTTTTGACGAGCGATGCCATTGTTTTATTGCATATCCTGGGGGATGCAAGAGAGTTATCAGCTATTGTCAGGCCGTCAATTCCTGCTTCTTTTAGTGCCTTTGCCCCATCAAAAAATTTTCGTGTGTTTAAATGTTTTGGAGTATCCAACTCTACAATGATCGAACGTTTAGCTTTTATTTTCTCAAATAACGTCAATTCATCAGGCTTTTTCGTTTCGCTTATTTCTAACCTTTCCTGTTTTTTTACATTCTTCTTCTTAATCGGCTTTAAGTTTTTTATGCCTTCCTTCATGGCCCGGATATGATCAGGAGTTGTTCCGCAGCATCCTCCCATCAATCGGACCCCTTCATCTCGGAAATGTACAGCAAACTTCTTGAAGTATTCAGGCTCGGATTTGTAAAGCAACTTTCCATCCCGGAATTCAGGGAGACTTGAATTCGGATAAGCAGATAAAAAAGCTTTCCCGGGAATGGGGACGGTCTCCAACGCTTTCAGCGCATGATACGGACCCAGTCTGCAATTCACCCCGACAACATCAGCTCCGAGATCCTCCAAACGTTTTAAAGCATCTGATAAAAGAATTCCATTTTCCAGGACTCCTGGCTCATGCATGGACACATTTGTAATGATTGGTATATCTGTCACTTGGCGGGCTATTTCTAATACAGTGGTCAATTCATCAAGATCGTAATACGTTTCCAACAAAAGACCATCAACATCATCAATTAGAAGACAATACAGTTGTTCCCTAAAACTCCGTTTAATTTCCTCCCGCAGTTCTGAATGGAATCTCGCCCCATGAATTCCACCGATTGTTCCGACAACAAAGGCATTCTTTTGGGCTGCACTTTTTGCTATTTTAACCGCTCCGCTGTTAATTTCCTTTACACGTTCCTCCAAACCATATCTTGCAAGTTTTATATAATTAGCACTATATGTGTTTGTTTGGATTACTTCTGCACCGGCTTTTATATATTCCTCATGAATATGAAAAATATCATCCGGGTGAGTGAGATTCAACTCCTCAAAACAGCGGTCAACACCGTACGAATATAATAGGGTGCCTGTCGCTCCGTCTCCGATCAATATTCGTTCTTTTAAACTATCTAACAGATTCAACTTGACCACCTCCTTTAACTTTTGTTGAAGGGGCCAATCCATCCTTTTCCAAGCAATGAAAAGCTTGTTCCAAATCTGATATCAAATCTTCTGCATGTTCGATTCCCACTGAAATCCTCAGAAGCCGGTTGCTGAGGCCATAGCTTTGTCTGGTTTCTTCAGGAATATCGGCATGCGTCTGTGTTGCGGGGTATGTAATCAAACTTTCCACACCGCCCAGACTCTCTGCAAAAGTAAAAATTTTTAATGATCTTAAAAACGGAGAAACGCATGCTTCATTAGCAATTTCAAAGCTGACCATCCCGCCTTTTCCGGGATAATGAACTGTTATTGCCAGTTGATGCTGTTTTAAATATGAATAAATCTTCTTGGCATTCTCCTCATGCTGTCTCATCCGCAATGCCAGTGTTTTCATTCCCCTGATCAGAAGCCAGGAATCGAACGGCCCTAGTACTGCTCCGCAAGTGTTATGATTTTCGGACAGCTTTGTGCTTATCTCCTCATTACCCGATATGACCAAACCAGCCAGTACATCATTGTGACCGCCTAAATATTTGGTCGCGCTGTGAATGACTATATCCGCCCCCATTTCGATAGGTCTTTGAATGATTGGAGTATAAAATGTATTATCGACAATCATCAATAGCCCATTCTCTCTAGCAAATTCCGATAAAATTTGGAGATCTGTTTCCCTCATCAACGGGTTTGTAGGTGTTTCAATAAATATCGCTTTTGTATTGGTTTGTATCAGTTTATCAATAATTTCATTTTCTGGATTCCAAAAGGAAAATTGTATCTGATAGTTTGTAGAAAACCATTCAAAAATCCGGTATGAACCACCATACAAGTCTCTGGATGCGATAATATGATCTCCTGTTTTAAACAAGGAAAATGCCAGTTGAATTGCACTCATTCCGGAACTGCAGGCAAATCCGCGATCCCCATTTTCAAGTTCCGCTATTGCACGTTCGAGGACATCACGTGTGGGATTGCCTGTTCTAATGTAATCATACCCATTTGACAAACCGATATTTTGATGGCGATAAGGAGCTGATAAATAAATGGGAGTGTTGACTGCTCCAAGTGGCTCATCCCTATCGTTTCCTGTTTGGACAAGCAGAGTTTCCTTTTTTAAAGACAATGTCATTCTCCTTCCCAAGTGAGATACAAACCCTTCTTTTCCAAAGAAAAAGGGCCTTCTCAATAAGAAGAAGCCCAAAAAATATTAGGTTTCTTCTCATCTTCCAAGTCATTTACCAACTTGATGGATTTAGCACCTTTCCGAATAAAACGGTGGTTGCTGAGGCGTCACAGGGCCATTCCCTCAACCTCTCTTGATAAGAAAAAAGCGGTTATATCAAATTGTAGCCTTCCCAAACAACAAAAAACCGGAAATACAATCCTGAATAAGGTTGTATTTCCGGTTGACCGGTCAATACTTTTATTGTGTTGGTAAGTAAATCGAATTATATCGGCTTATTTGTCGTTTGTCAATAAGATTTCCGAATTAAATGTTCAATCTGGATTCTTTTCTTCTCCCCCAATCCAGACTGCCCCTTTGATCGGACAAAGCACCTACAGCGTAAGATCGAGCCAGCGTGAAAACACATTCAAAGTAGAATGCGCTCCTGTGGCATGCATGAAACATACTCTACTTCATGCTAGAGGGTCCAAAAGCCTCCTCTTCAAAGATTGTCTTGTATTTCTCGCTTTTAGACGGGTAAATTGCGGTTTTCTTACTTGCTTTCATAATACAAATTTATATCATACTGTTGTTTGATTTCATCGAAAACACGATGGCGGGTAGACCAATGTTCTTCAGTCCAAATATCATGGCTTTTATCAATGATCTCACATCTTAAATCATGAAACTCCGTTTCCGCCTTCTCTTTTTTTTCGTAATAAAATTTCAATGCCCCAAACAGAAAAACTGCCATCAAAAAAAGAAAGATAAGATGGTTTTTATCAAGCAATATCGTAATACTCTTCATGATAGAATATTCATTCGGAACGATGATCAGCGTGTAGCAGATGAATAATAGAGTAAGACAGTATAATATAAAAAAAGAAAGAATGAAAAAATGTGTATTTTTATAGTGATCATATTTCATCTTTTTCTCGATCAAGTGCAGGATCATCCTTTTGGTTGCTTCATCTACCTGCTCGTCAAGCGTAAGCATAATTTTCTCCATCATTGCATGCCCTCCATCAAACAGCTCCTCATCCTAATCGTATGAGGGGCTAATCCATCTTATGATAGTATTTAGGGCAGTGGTATTTTCAATGTTTGACCCACGCTGATCTCATTTCCTGCAAGGCCGTTTGCCTGCCTGATTTTTTCTACACCTTCCTGGGAACTATAATATTTCAATGCGATACGGAAAAGGTTTTCCCCCTGTTGGACAGTGTGATAAGTAACTTTCTCTTCATTGCCTTGTTCTGCCTGCTTTTCCATTTCCGAATTTTCATTGGCAGCTTGAGTTTCTTGGGTTTTTACCGCTTCCTCTTTTTTCTCTTGATCTTTATTATTGTTGTCTTTCATTTCCGATTTTTTCTCTTTATTTTCGGATTTATCCTCTTTCTTTTCTGATTCTTTCTCTTTTTTGTCAGATTTATCCTCTTTCTTTTCTGATTTACTTTCCTGTTCAACGGAGGATTCTTCGACGTTCTTTTCTTTTTGGCCCTCCGTTTGAGAATCGGCTTCCGTTACCGAATCTTCTGTCTCAAAAGACACTTCTTCACCGGAACTGCTGACAAGATTAGCTTTTGAGCGGTCACCATTGTTAATGATGGATAGTATGATGATCGGAAGCATTAATAAAATGAGCAAAAGAACAAGAGGAATTGATACTTTCATTCTTTTTTTCTTACTGGGACGTCTTTTTTTAGGATTACTTTTATTCCCATGATATTCTGCTCTTGAAGGCAGCACTTCTTTATCGTCCATTTTTTCTTTCTCTGTATCGGCTGTTCGCCACTGTCTACCTTTTTGATTCAATTCCATCTATAATCCCCTCTTTTACAATTCCTTTCGGAAAGAACCGAATTTTATATATATCCCCAACAAAAAGTCTATGGTAAAATGCATGGCGATCACCGGCCAAAGCTTCTGATCGGCCAATTCATACACGATTCCCATCCAGAAACTTAATATCATGACGTTCACCATTAAAAACCAATGGGTCCAATACCGGAAATGTATGATTGCAAATAAGATACTTGCGGCCACGAGCCCTATTGACGTTTGCACTATCCCCCGAAACAGGAGTTCTTCCGTTAATCCGACCACGAATGCAACAATGGGGATTTGCCATACTGGCATCGCTTTAAAAATTTTATTATTGATCCCGCCATCGTCATAAAATTTTTTCGGCATTATATTCATCAACAGGATATCAATACCTACAACGACTATCCCATTAACGATTCCCCAAAAAACCCATTTTGAATCAAATTTGAATCTCGATAAAATGTCATCGACGTCGAAAAAAATTGCTCCTGCTATAAGGGAAACCAAAAGCAAAATCAATTGAGTCAGATACAAATGAGCTGTAAGTTCCCGCGGAGTCATTTGCTTGATAAGCTCTGCCTGTCTGTTTTGTCTCATGTAAAATCACTCGTTTTTAATAACAATAATCCATCATATATATGGTAGTGCCATCTTATTTTATGACCAGGAAATTTTTATGATTGAACGGGCAATACATAGAAGTTCACCATTTGTGAAAAATAATTTTGCATTATGCTGTTTCTCATTAGAGAGAGATTATCTTAATTTTATCATGAATCGATTTTTTCGACTATGTTCTCTATGATCTTCCGTTAAATAAAATAGTTCGACAAATTTTCATAGGGTTCTTTTATGTTGAAATGTTGATTGTGGAGGATTAATATATGTATAGAAATAAATCTTTTTCAATAGCATGTTTTTACACAGAATTGACATAGATAAGTGATAGGAGGTTTACAAGTGGCCAAGTATACAATGGTCGACCAAGATACTTGCATTGCCTGCGGTGCTTGCGGAGCTGCAGCACCTGATATATATGACTATGATGACGAAGGCCTGGCTTATGTCGTCCTTGATGACAATAAAGGTATTGCGGAAGTTCCTGATATTTTGGAAGATGACATGTTGGATGCATTTGAAGGCTGCCCGACTGAATCCATAAAGGTCGCCGACGAACCATTTGATGGAGATCCATTGAAGTTTGAATAATAAAATTGTTGAAGAGGGAGCGAAAGCTCCCTCTTTACATTACATAGCAATTTTATTTTCTTCTGATAACCGTTGTTTTTTTGCCTTTTTAAAATGGAAGAGCTCATATACAACCGGAATGATCACAAGCGTCAACAAAGTGGCAACCGATAATCCACCAATGACAACAACTGCCAACCCTTTCGAGACAAGGCTGCCCATTTCCTCCTTGCCCATCAAAAGAGGAATCATGGCAAAGATAGTAGCCAAGGCAGTCATGATGATAGGACGGAACCTTGTGGCACCAGCCTCAATCAAAGCTTGTCGAATCGGCATTGTCTTTTCGTTCTGCCTTACCCGGTCAAGAAAAACAATCGCATTTGTCACGACAATCCCAATTAACATAAGCGCCCCGATCATGGCTCCGATATCAATAGGTGTCCTGGATACGAGCAACCCAAGAATTGCCCCAATCAATGCCAACGGTAACGTGAACAAGATCACAAGAGGGGCACGGAGTGTTTTAAACGTAAGCACCATGATCAGATAGACTAGACCGATGGAAACAGCCATTAATTGGAACAGTTCCATGAATTGTTCAGACTGTGCACTTGCGGCTCCTCCATATTCCAAAGAAACTCCCTCAGGCAAGGACAGTTTACCTGCCTTCATATTGACCTCACCCGCTATATTGGACAGATTTTTCGGGTCCGCCTCCACACTGACACGTACATATTCTTTACCGTCTTTCCGAAGAACACTTGTCGGCTTCTCCATTTTCTCAATTTTAGCAATCGTTGAAAGCTTTACTATTTTGTCATCGGACATAACAGAGATGTCCTTTAGCTCACTCTCTGAAGTCGGATGGATGGAACTGTCAATCAGGACTGGCGTATCTTTGCCCTCAACTCTGATCATCCCGATCGGAAATGGGTTTAGCAGCACCTGTACTTGCTTGGCAACTTCTTCTGTGTTTGCTTTCTTTTGATCAACATTAATATTATAGACCGTTTTAAGCTCGTTTTGATTGCTTGTTACTTTTTCTACTCCTTCAATTCCCTTTACTTCATCCATCACTTTCTTGGATGCTTCCAATAACTTGTCGGCATCGTTTCCAACGACATCCAATGTGATTGTTGAATCACTGAAGTTTACAATGGATGCCACCATGATGTCGAAATCCGCCTCAGGATACTTTTCTTTTTGTTTCTCTATTTTTTCCATCATTTTTTTAGTATCGGCATCCTTCTTCATCACTACGTGAAAATTCCCTTGATTTTGCGAATTGATTTGGCTGAACTGGGCATCCTCTGGATTCGATCCAAGGAATGTGATGACTTCTTTCACTTCAGACTGACCCTTTAGAAAGGACTCGAACTCAAAAGCCTCATCCTTCACTTTTGAAAAAGGTATATGATCCGGATATACCACTGATACAGACACGTCGTTATCCGAAGCGTCAGCTGTTCCTTTTGGCATGACAACGTACATGCCTATCGCTCCTATAAATATAATGAAAGACAACAATAGTGGGACCCATTTATGTCTTAAGCACCAATCCAAGATTTTTATATACCGGTTCGGTTTCTTGTACACAGGCATTTTTCCCTGTTTCAGCAAACGCGAACTCATGAGAGGAACGATAATCAATGCAACTAGAAGTGAAGACAGAAGTGCATATGTAATCGTCAGCGCAAATGGAAGTAATAATTCCTCAAGCGACTTCACAAGCCCCATTGGTAAAAACACCGCAACAGTTGTCAATGTCGACGAAGTAATGGCAGCTGCCACCTCTTTGGTCGAATTAACAATCACTTCTTTTGAAAAATCTCCTCCTTGAACTTTTCTGAATATGTTCTCTATAACAACGATACTGTCATCCACTAAACGGCCCACGGCAACCGCAACAGCACCAATAGTCAGTATATTTAACGTAATTCCTGATTGTGATAGTAAAAATAGTGTCAAACCAAGAGACAGTGGGATGCTTATAATGGTAATGAGTGTCATTCTCATATGGCGCAAAAAGATAAAAATGACAATCGTAGCAAATAAAGCACCAAGTAGTACCGCGTGCATCATACTATCCACAGAGTTTACTATAAATTCCGAAAATGATATGAGCATTGATGCCTCAATGGCCGGTTTGAAATCATTATTTACCTTTTCCATAGTCTGTTCCACTTTTTTACCGACCGAAACTGCATTTGCATTTGACTCTTTATGAAGAAGCAGGGCCACTGCTTCCTCCCCATTTACCCGGGTAAAAAATGTTTCACTTGTGTCACTGATGTTAACCTTTCCAATATCTTTCAGTCGAATTTCCGGTGCAATCTGTATGTTTTCAAGTTCTTTTATTCCTTCTATCTTCCCAATGACTTTTAGATTTGCTTTACGCTCATCAACTGTTTCTTCCCCCACTGCCACTGCCAAGTTCTTCCCTTGAAGAATACCCATTAATGCCTGAATAGGGATCTGGTAATCAGACATTTTTTTCTGATCAAGAATCACATTTACTTGAGTGTGCTGTTTTCCATATACAAGAACATCAGACATTCCAGAGATACCCTGAAACATTGGAATAATTTCATTTTCTATTTTTTCCATGTCATCTCTATTGATCCCTTTTGGAAAAGAAAGCCCGATTTGCCATAAAGGAATCATGTCCAAGTTCAGTTGTGAAACGATCGGCTTGGAATAGCCCTCTGGCAGCTCAACGCCAGTTAACGCTTCCTGAACCTGATTTTTTGCTTCTTTCATATCAATTGAAGGATCCAATGCTATATCAATGGATGAATACCCGTCTGCAGATGTTGAGAATACATGCATTTTACCTTTGACTGAACCTATCGCTTTCTCTATAGGCTTTGTAACCTCCTCAGCCATGGTGTCTGCATCTGTCCCCTGCCCCATAACAATCACTGTTACCGCAGGGTTATTTGCGGCAGGCATAAATTCCTTTGGCAATGTAAAATAACTTAGTGTCCCGAGCCCCAAAACCAAAACAGTCATCAAAATGACAGCTGCCCTGTTTCTCAAAGCCCATTTTGTAAACCAGATCATTCATTTCCCCCCCATAAAGTATAATTCCCACTACTTCAGTATAGTTTATTTGTTAATTGTTCATATAGACTTAAGTCGTAGTTTTTCTTACTCCTTTGTATTTAGTTGTGTCAGTTTTTAAAAAAAGCCAGCAATGAAAAATTCATTGCTGGCTCACTAAATCACTATTAGATATTACGGTAAACGACTTGCTTATCTATCCAGTTGCGCATGCGGCTGTATATCAATAAAAAGATAATCGCTACAATCAAACCTTTGATTATATTAAATGGCAGGATGGCAGCTACGACCAACTGACGCAGATCCGAAGTCGACATCGGGTCCCATCCAAGCAAAAGCGTGTAGGCGGGCAGAATCGCCACATAATTCAATATACTCATGAAAACTGACATGAACAGAGTTCCAAAGATTAATGAAACAACTAATCCCCATTTCCTTTTCAACTTCTTAAACACATAATAAGTAGGCAAAACAAACAGGATTCCTGCGATGAAGTTGGAAAAGTTTCCAACCGGAATTCCGGCCTCGCTGCCAATCATTAAATAATCTAGTATATTTTTAATCAGTTCCACCAGTATTGCTGCAAGCGGCCCAAACATCAGCGCAGCGATCAATGCAGGAATATCGCTGAAATCCACTGTAAGATAGGCCGGAAACGGCGGTATTGGGAATTTAATGAGCATCAGCACAAATGACAGGCTGCTTAACATCCCGATTGCTACAAATGACCTCGTATTGAATTTTTTCAAAATCCTCTCTCCTTTGAGATTCATCCCATGTCGAAGAAAGGTCAGCCAACATCCACAGCCTAAAATGAAAAATCCCTCAAAGTTTTGAACTTTTGAGGGAGAATTAAGGCATGTTCTAATAAACGTTCAGATTCCTGCATTTTGAACGTATGGCGGCTACCTTCATCTTCTCCCATCCAGACTATACTGTCGGCTTTGGAATCACACCAAATCCTGCCTTTATCAGGCTCGCGGGCTCAGAGAATCGGAATCTCATTACCGCCGGTCGGGAATTTCACCACGCCCCGAAGATGAATCGGATATGTTATTTGGACTTATTATACAACAATAGCTCTAATTTGTGAAGATATATGTCAAAATCCTTTTCATTTTATACATTTATCACTTGGATTTTATGAAGGAGCTGCATTTGACAATCAAATGCAGCTCCTTCAATCTGCGATATGTTACGCATGAAACAAGATTAGACGCCAAGCTTCAGCATTTTTCTTCATGATCTATTTGGCAAAAATAGAGTGAAAGTCGTTCCTTCCCCCAGTTTGCTTGTCACTGTCAGCTGGCCTTGATGGGTATTGACAATGTTTTTGGCAATGGCAAGGCCAAGTCCTGTACCTGCCCTTCCTCTTGTTCGTGCCTTGTCCGCTTTATAAAAGCGTTCAAAAACAAATGGCAAATCTTCTTCGGGGATCCCGGTTCCATCATCTTCAACGGAAATTGTGATTCCGCCCTTTACAACGGACTGGGTAACTGTGATTTTACCATTTTCATGAGTATATCTCATGGCGTTATCTATAAGATTCGTTAATACCTGTTCAATTTTATCAGGGTCAAGCGAAAAAAGCACTCCCTCTTTCTCAATATGGCTTTTCAGGTCAATTTTATTATCACGGGCAATGGTTTGAAATTTAGAAGTGATCCTTTCAACAAACACACCGACATCCACTTCTTCGAAGTTCAAAGTGATATGACCTGCTTCCATTCTCGCCATATCAAGAAGTTCGTTGACGAGTCGTCCAATCCGAAGTGACTCGTCATATATGATTTTTATGATTTCCTGTTTCTCCTCTTCGGAACCCGCAATATCATCGATGATGGCCTCACTGTACCCCTGAAGCATGGCTATTGGAGTACGAAGTTCATGCGACACATTGGCAACAAAGTCAATTCTCAGTTTATCCAATCGACGTTCCTCTGTCATGTCTCTTATTACAGCCACCGCTCCACGTACACTTTTTTGATCATGTGTATACAGGGGACTGACGATAACAACATAGTACCGCCCCTGGATTGACAGTTCACCGGTATGTTCTTTTTCATCAGCGACAGCCCGTTCCAAAAGTTCCGCCATTTCAGGTGGAATCGGATAGTTGGCTTCGTTTCCGTCTATAGGCCATTGTTGAAGAAATCTTTCAGCCGGCGGGTTCGTAATCAAAATGGTGCCATCACGACTAAATGTCATAACTCCATCTGCCATACTGCTTAAAATATTGGTAAGCTGTTCCTTCTCCTGCCTTAAAACATTCATATTGAATTTTAGGCGTTTCCCCATTTGATTGAATGCAATGGCCAATTCTCCAATTTCATCATGGCTCAGGAACGGAACCCTCGTATCAAAGTTGCCTTTTGACAATTCAAATGCGGCTTCTCTCATTCTGCGCAGCGGTGCAGTAATCCTTGTAGATAAAAAGAAAGCGAAAATGGTCGTCAAAACAATCGCTATTCCGGCAGCTAGCAATATGAGATTGGCTGTCTGCTTCGTTGTTTCTTTCAGCACTCCCAACGACTGGTAAATGAAAATGGCACCAGTTTCATTATCGTTTAGATGAAGCGGTACACCGGCGACAATGTAGTTATTAAATCTGCTGCCGGACTCATGTAGTTCAGACAGCGATAGTTCTTTCTTAATTATTTTCTGTTGGGTGAATACCTTGCTCAACTCATCGTCGTTTAAAAATACATACGAGGGTATCTTGTTACTCTCATTTACGTTTGGAGAATAATGAAAACGTTCTTTGTCGTATGCAATGGCAACTGCCATGGGATCGTCCACAATTTCGAACACAATTTCCTCTCCAAGCCCGTCATTTCGATGAGATTCAATAATCCCCGATATTTTTTCAGCTGTATCTGATAAATTTTGTTCAATTTGGTCTACATGATATTTCTCAAAAAACTGTATCAGTAAAATAGTCAATATGACCAATACAAAGGAGACCAGCAGCAGAATGGTCATCCATAGTTTCCCGACAACGCTGCGCCAAAGTCTCATTCATTGCCTGCCTCGAATTTATACCCTACTCCCCAAACAGTGACAATCATTCCTGCTGCTTTTTCAGATACGCGGTTCAACTTCTCGCGCAATCTTTTTATATGTGTGTCCACTGTTCTCAAGTCTCCAAAAAACTCGTACTGCCAAACCTCTTTCAACAAATGCTCGCGGTCAAACACCTTATCGGGCGATTTTGCCAAAAAGTGGAGAAGTTCATACTCTTTCGGTGTAAGGTTCACTTCTTTTCCATCAGCGGTAACCCGGTGTGCGTCATGGTCAATCGATAAGTGCGGATAGACGATAATATCCCGTGCAGTTGGATCAGTTTGAAGAAAGCTTGTCTGAGAAGACCTTCTCAACACTGCCTTCACTCTCAAGACAACTTCCCTCGGGCTGAACGGCTTGACAATGTAATCATCAGCCCCCACTTCAAACCCCTGCACCCTATTTGCTTCTTCTCCCTTTGCCGTTAGCATAATAATGGGAGTGGCCTTTTCTTCACGCAGCTCCTTACAAACCTCAATGCCGTCTTTTTTTGGCATCATCAAATCAAGCAAAATACAGTGATATTCATTGGTCATGGCCATTTCGAGCGCCTCTTCGCCATCGGCCGCCTCATCGATGATATAATTTTCACGTTCAAGATACATTTTTAATAGCCTGCGAATACGATCTTCATCATCTACAATCAAAATTTTAACTTCTTGTTCCATTTTCTTTCCCCCTCGGCATCATCTTAGCGTACTTACATACTATTGTATAAGAAAAACGCCCACACCTAAAGAGTGAGGGCTTTTAGTACAAAATCTCGCACTTAGTCATGCATAAGAGTGAAGACCCGCAATGATCAGATTGACGAATACAAGGTTGAAAATGATAATTGCAATCCCAATCACCGCAAGCCATGCAGATCTTTCCCCATGCCAACCCCTTGATAGCCGCAGATGAAGAAATGCAGCATAGAAAAGGAATGTGATAAGCGCCCATACTTCCTTCGGATCCCATCCCCAGAATCTCGTCCACGCAATCTGCGCCCAAATCATGGCGAAAATCAGGCCGCCTAGAGTGAAGACCGGAAATCCAATCAACACAGAGCGATAGCCGATTTCGTCGACAAGATCAAGGTTGACATTCTTGACAAGCGGCTTTAATAACAGGCTGATCCGCTTCCTGGTGACCAAGCGCAGCAATAGATACAGGATTGTCCCAGCAATAACTGTCCAAACGACAGTATTTAATTTGTTGGCATTGATGATTGCCGGCATGCTTACAAGCGGGCTCATCCGATCCTTGGTCAAAAGTTCGCCTTCATGGGGGCCAACTAGAGCAGGAAGCCGATACGAGGTTTCAGCCGGCCTATCATTTTTATCTACCCAGGCAAAATCCGCATTATAATGAGTTAAGCTGAACGATGTTGAAATAATGATAAAAGCGATAGTCGCGACAACACAGTACATGATCGCTTCAAGCCAAAAGGATCTTTTGTCCTTTACTGTGGGGTCAACAGCTTTTAATAAATAAATAATGCCAGCCACAAAGCTGATAGAGAGAATAGCCTGACCTGCTGCCGCTGTTGTGACATGAATATGTAGCCAGTCACTTTTTAATGCGGGAATAAGCGGGGTGACTTCCCTTGGAAACATACTCCCATAAGCGATTAAAAGAAAGGCGGTCGGCAATGCAAACAACCCAAGGACATTCAGCTTATAAATAAAGAATAGGAGAATGAACGCAGCAACAATCATCATCCCGAAAAAAGTTGTAAATTCGAAAAGGTTACTGACAGGTGCATGCCCTGCTGCAATCCACCTTGTAATGAAATAACCAATCTGGGATATGAAGCCGATCACTGTTGCAAAGATCGCGAGCACTCCCCAGCGGTTAACACCCGTCTGCTTCTCCCTGCCCCTCTTATCTCGAATCGCTCCGCTGAAAAGGAAGGTTGCAACAAGATATAAAATAAGTGAAGCATACAGCAAATTGCTGCTTACTTGGACGAGTCCTGTCATCATGTATTCCCACTTTCTTTTCCTTTATTTTCTCCCGTCTGGTCTATGACATCTGGTATGGACGTACCTTCTATAAGATCAGATATATCTTTTTTCAGACCGTGCCAGTTTTTATTCGTGTGTCCGGCAATAAAAACTTCGCCGTTTTTATACTGAAACCAAATCCGCCTATGCATCCAGAACGATCCTTGAATGACACCAATCATAAAGATGGCCCCGCCGACACCTAAAATCCATAGAGTCAAGTCTTTTCTGACAGTAAGTGCAGTTGCATTCTGAGTATCAATGCCTTTGAAAGTCATTTTATAATCAGTTTCACCAAGCGGCTCCTCTGTCTGCCTGATGGCTGTAAAGCTGACCTCACCCTTCGGATGCTCCGGAGAAATCATGTTAAATACAAAGGCAGGATTGTTTGGATTCGGTGATTTTGTCTGTGGCTCCCCATTCTCTGCAAAGCCCGAGAAATCTGGGTAATAGCCGATCAGTTCTACTTTATATCCATTTCCCAAATCATAACTGTCCTTTGGATCGAACAGATCAATCGTCACTTCGCCGTAACCCTTTTCCTGTTTTTTGTTCATAAGGGTAAACGTCATTGACTGCAATTCATTTTCCCTATAGCTTGTTTGATAAATGGCAAAATGGTCAAATTTCAATGGCTCATTCACACGTATTTCTGCTTTTTTCACCTCAACGAGATTACTTTCGGACCCCAGTGTCTGTTCAGGGTCCCGTTTATAAAGCACAACATCCGACCGAAATTCTTTTACGACAGGACCGGCTTTTTCCAAAGCCGAGTTGTAAACTTCCTTATCTTTTTCTTTATCGTAAAAATCGACGGTAAACTTTTTGTTTTCCAAAACATATTCATTATTGGTCCCGGGAATTGTTTTCGTTTCCCCATCACGAAGCCAAAGAACTTCATCCACATACATACCGGGAACAAATCGCAGCATTCCGCCAATCAGGAATATGATGAGTCCTATATGGTTAACATAGGGCCCCCACCTTGAGAACCTTCCTTTTTCAGCTAAGATGCTTTCGTCTTTGATCCTGATATTATATTTTTTTGCCTTAAGCTCTTTTTTGAACTTTTCGATTTCCTCATCCGATATATTCATTTCCTTACGGTTAAAAAGGCGCTGCCTTTTCAAAAAGCCGACATGGCGGTCCACCCGCTGATTTTTTAATGCCCTATGTAGCGGAATCACCCTGTCCAGACTGCAAATAACTAGGGAAATTCCGATGGATGCGATCAGCAGCAGATACCACCAGGAACTGTACAAATCATGCAAACCAAGCCAGTAATATATTTGTCCGAAAATATGATATTCATCGGCATAATATTGGGAAGGATCAGCATTTGGCGGTATATACATCACCTGTGGGAATATGGTCCCAAGTGCCGAAACTATCAATGTGATTACAATGAGCCAAACTCCCACTTTAACCGAGGAAAAAAAGTTCCAGGTTTTATCAATAAAAGTTTTGTTGTACGTTTGTGACCTGCGTGCGCTCCCCTCATAACGCATATCATGAAGGTTTTCCCTTTTTGCTTCGTCAGTGAGGGCGCGGCCGCATGATTCGCACAGGATAGTTCCATGCGGATTGACATGTCCGCAGACACATTTCACTTCATTCATAAATAACTAGCTCCCCTTAGTAGGTTTAATGCTCTCCATCATTTCCCTGATTTTCTGCTCTGTCAATTCGCCTTCCTCAACTTTTATGACTTTTCCCTCAGGGGTTACCAAAAGGGTGGCTGGCAAATTGAAGACACCATACATGTTCATGATATCTTTGTTCTTATCTTTTAAAATCGGAAAATCCAAACCGTGCTTTTCCACAAATTTATTGATTAGAAATTCGGGCTCTCCGACATTAACCGCCAATATTTCAACACCCTGATCCTTGAATTCCTTATATTGATTATTCATATAAGGCATTTCTCGTTCACACGGCTTACACCATGTTCCCCAAAAGTTCAGGAATACGCCTTTGCCCTTATAGCTGGACAATTGATGCTTTTCTCCATTAAGATCTTCAAGTACAAAATCCGGAGCCTTATCGCCAGCGGAAACTTTACTTCTTGATTCTTTCGTAAAATTTGCATATAAAGTATAGATGACGGCAGCTGTCATGACAGTTAAAATGATTGTTCTAATAACTAGACGACGCTTTTTTTTCGAAGCCATATGAATTATACAAACCTCCTTGAAGCACAGATATTCGACATACATTATATCACTATATAGGTTCGGTTCAGGCTTTTCATATGAAGGTTATGTGAAAACTGAAATCTCTTATCAGTGCTTGTTCAAAAAGTTTGCCAAATTAGAAGCAAGAAGGCGAAACGGCGATGTTCCGAACAGCGCACTTTCAAAGGACATGATAACTCCGTATTGCCCACTGGACGTGGACGTTTTTAACCGTACATGAGCAGCGCAGAAACAAGCCAAGGAAGAGGCTTCACATATCAATTCGTGAGTTTTTGAACATCCTCTCTTATCATCATTGCCCTGTTTGGGCCAGAACTTTCAACCTTTTTACCTCATGAGGAGTCAATTCCCTGTACTCTCCCGCATTTAAACCATACAAGTCAAGAAACGCAAGCTGTTCCCTTTTTAGTTTTAAAACAGGGTGACCTATGGCTTCCAGCATTCTCCGAACCTGCCGGTTCCTTCCCTCATGTATCGTGATTTCTACAATTGCACTGTTCTTGCCTTTTTCTACTGTCATTAGTTTCACCTTTGCCGGAGCCGTTTTGCCATCTTCAAGGACAATTCCCTTTTCAAGTTTTTTTAGGGCTTCACGCAACGGGATTCCTTTAACTTTGGCGACATAAGTCTTCCTGATTTCATGGCGCGGATGTGTAAGCAAATGGGTAAACTCCCCGTCATTGGACAATAACAGCAAACCGGACGTATCATAGTCAAGACGCCCGACGGGATATAGCCGTTCTGGCACATGGGCAAAGTAGTCTGTGACAACTTTCCGGTTCTTATCATCTTTTACAGCACTGATAACCCCTCGTGGCTTATAGAATAAAAAGTACCTTTTCTCTTCTTCCGCGAGCGGAATGCCGTTCACCTCTATTTTATCTGCTATGCCTACTTTTGTACCCAGTTCGGTTACAACCTGTCCATTCACTTTCACTTTTCCTTCAGCAATCAATTTCTCGGCATTTCGTCGGGAGGCTACTCCCGCCTGAGCAATAACTTTTTGTAATCTTTCCATTCCCTCACCTCAAAAGGATGCGTTTTCTGTATGAATTATTGCATACCTAATAGGAAAATCAAAGAATATTACCTTTTGTCCATAGTTTGTTCATAAAGGAAGGATTTGTAGTCATAAGCCTTGACCATTGGTTAGAAGTGTGCCATTTGAAAATTTACAAAAAAAAATCCGGCCTATAGACCGAACATCACAGTCACGATAATGATTGCCGCTGAAATGCCTATCAAGTCTGCTGCAAGCCCCACTTTAATGGCATCTCCCATTTTTTTGATCCCCACTGCTCCAAAATAAACCGTCAAAACATAGAAGGTTGTATCGGTACTTCCTTGTATGGTGGAAGCCATCCTCCCAATGAAAGAGTCAGGTCCGTGGACGGAGATGATATCACTCATCAATCCCAGAGCAGCTGTCCCGGAAATCGGCCTTATAATAGCCAGAGGTACAACCTCTGCAGGAACACCAACTTGATCCAGGACGGGCTTGACCAGTCCTATGAAAAAATCCAGGGCACCCGAAGCTCTGAATACAGTGATCGCGACGAGCATTCCAACCAAAAAAGGAATGATGGAGACAGCGATTTTTATTCCCTCTTTGCCCCCTTCAACAAAAGACTCATACGTAGGAACCCTTTTCCATGTTCCATAAAGTAATATATAGGCTATGATGGCCGGAACAATCCATAACGAAATAACAGAGATCATTTGCATTATCACTTATCTCCCTTTTTAGCCCGGCGATGGTAAAAAAACCTGTCGATAATGATAGCACCGGCAGTGGCACAAATTGTCGCAACCAATGTAGGGCCGACAATGTCTGTCGGACCGGTGGAATTGTAGTTCATCCTGATGGCTATCACCGTTGTCGGTATTAAGGTCAGCCCTGAAGTATTCAATGCGAGAAAAGTAATCATTGACCTGCTCGCTTCGGATTTCCCGCCATTTAACACTTTCAGCTGCTCCATCGCCTTGATTCCAAGCGGAGTGGCTGCGTTGCCCAAACCAAACATATTCGCGATGATATTTGACAATATATAGCCAACCGCCGGATGATCGCTTGGAACCTCGGGAAAAAGTTTCAGTATCATGGGCTTGAATAGATTGGACAGTTTTTGAAGCAGTCCTGCATCCTGTGCTATCCTCATCATGCCCAGCCAGAAAACGAGAACACTGATCAATCCGATACATAGCGTTACCGCCTCATTGGCAGAATGGAAAATAGCTTCATTCACTTCCTTCATTCTTCCGTTGGCTGCAGCAAATAAGAGTCCGATCACTGTCATTGCGACCCAGATAATATTAATCATGGTAATATTGCACCTGCCCGTTCACGAAACAGGGATTTCAGCCTTTGCGCCCAGGATATTTTTTCCCGCTGTTCCTCCCCAGAAATATATACCGGTACATTTCGGACAGCCTGGTCCTGTAAATAGATCACAGCCCTTCCGACCTCGCCATCTTCGGTTTTTCTCATTTCCTTTGGCGAAAGCAGTGTATAACGAATCCGTACATCCGAGTACTCTTCCTTCGTCAATGGATAATATACAGGCCCCTTTATATATAAAGTCTTTTTTCCTTTAAACGGCTGAACACCCTTCAATGGGCCATCAGGTAATATTTCCATCATTTTAAAATGACTGAACGCATACTCATACATGGAGATATGATCATTCCAATCATCCGAGGCATTCAATGTGACAGCAACCATGTCCTTGTTCTTCTTTGAGGCTGTTGTAACAAGTGTTCTTCCGGCCCTTTTCGTATAGCCAGTTTTACCGCCCGTGGCATATTTATATTTTTCGGTCAGAAGCCTGTTTTTATTTTTCCAATGCTGAGAGCGGTCTTCCCGTTCAAAAGAATATATTTTTGTCCCGGAAATAGTGCGAAATGTTTCATCGTGCATCGCATAACGCATGAGGAGAGCCATATCATAAGCTGTAGAATAATGCTCTTCATGGCTGTCCAATCCGGAAGGGTTTGAAAAAGCCGTATTCGTCATACCGATTTCTTTTGCTTTTTGATTCATCATGAAGACAAATCCCTCCATGCTGCCCCCGACATGCTCCGCTATGGCATTTGCTGCATCATTCCCGGAGCGAAGCATCAAACCGTAAACAAGATCTCTCAATTTTATTTTTTCTCCCGGAACAAGATAGATGGATGAGCCCTCTGTATAACTTGCTGATCGGCTGACCTTCACAGTTTCATCCATCTTTCCGGATTCAATAGCTAGAATAGCAGTCATGATTTTCGTAATCGATGCAACCCTCCGGACCTCATGAGGGTTTTTTTCAAATAAAACCCTTCCTGTTTTCTGCTCCATCAAAACAGCACTGGAGGCGCTCACTGGAAATTCCGGATTTTCTTTATTCGAAAAGGCGGTGAGTAATATTAATGCACTGCTCATACAAATGACTAAAATATATTTCAAAGACGACATTCTCCCGCCCCTCTCGTGCGTTTGTACAAGTCTATGCATCGAACAAATCGATATGATAAAAAAATGGCCCCCTTCCGGGAGCCGTCTAAAAAATTATTCATTTGGACTTGCCGTTAAATCAAATAAAGGTCCTGCTTCCTCCAACTTTGAGTTATGCTTGGCCGGTTCAGGCAATGGCGGCAGCTCTTTTATATCCGTCAACCCAAAATAGTCGAGAAATTCACGAGTGGTGGCGTATAATATGGCCCTGCCTATGCCTTCTTTCCTTCCAGCTTCCTTAATTAAGCCCTTAGCCAAAAGCGTCCGGAGCGGTCGTTCCGTCTTCACCCCACGAATTTCCTCAATTTCCACTCTTGTAATCGGCTGCTTGTAAGCGATAATCGCCATCGTCTCCAATGCAGCCTGGGAGATGGACTCTGTTTGGGTGTTTTCTACAAGTTTTTGTAAGACATTAGAAAACTTCCTTTTTGTTACAAGCTGGTACGTACCCGCAAGAATGGCGATTGTAAGGCCCCTATTTTCATCCGCTTCGTATTCATCATGAAGTTCTTCAATTAACCTTCCTGCTTCTATCTCGGATATATCAAGAGCTGCTCCTATCTGCTTTGGAGTCAATCCTTCATCCCCCGCAGCAAACAGCAGGCTTTCCAATGCCGCTTTTAAATTAACTGCTTTCAAGAACTAATGGCTCCTCTCTTGCTGATAAATATATTTCTTCGAAATTATGACTTTGCCAGACTTCAATTGCGTTGCATTTCATTAATTCCAGCATAGCCAGAAAGGTAATAATGATAAACTCTTTATCAGAGGTGTGGAAAAAGGCTGAAAAACTTTGTCTTTTTCCATTTTTTTTAAGTGTATTTATTAATTCATCCATTCGTTGTTGAATCGTGATTTTAGGTCTGGCCACCTTAGCCGACAATGGCTGCTTAATTCTTTTTCTCCTTAAAAGTTTATTATAAGCACCAATCATATCGTAAATCGTAACCCCGGATATTTGGACCCTGGGAATTTCATCAGCAAAATGGGAAAGATCGCTTGGGGGCTTTGTAAAAATCTCGCTTCTGGCACTTTCTTTTTGCTGGAAAAGCATAGCAGCTTCTTTGAATCTTTTATATTCAATAAGCTGTTCTACCAGTTCCGTCCTTGGATCTTCCTCATATGGCAGCTCCTCTTCCTGGACCTCTTCGTTTTTCGGAAGGAGCATCTTGCTTTTGATTGAAAGTAATGTTGCAGACATGACGAGATACTCGCTTGCATGATCAAGTTCGAGTTCGTTCATCGTATGTATATATAACAGATATTGATCAGTTATTTCCGCCATTGGAATATCATAAATATCGATTTCCATTCGCTTGATTAAATGAAGAAGGAGATCAAGCGGGCCTTCGAACACTTCTGTTTTAATTTGGTAAGACATATAATATCACCAATTTCGACATAAACATTGATATTTCCACCTTATCATCATACAATACTTTCATCCTGATGTGATCACTATTTTTTAGAAAGATCCCCCTCCAGTGTGTTACACTAAAATATAAAGCTATCAAATCGGAGGGAGTCATCACTATTGATTTTTCCATTATCATATATTGAATTTCTGGCCCATTTTCATGGGGACAGGGACTTCTTTGAGTGTCACGAAGTTTTGGAGGATCATTGGAAAAATACCGGCATGGAGAAAGGCTCTGTGTGGGTCGGCTTGATCCAAATTGCCGTAAGCTTTTACCATTACCGCCGTGGAAATAAAAGAGGTGCCATCAAGATGCTGGAAAAGGCCCTCGATATTGTAAATAAAAAAAGAGCCGAGCTGCATTCTCTTGGTATCAATTATGAACAGCTTTTGTCGATGCTGATCCGGAGTTGCCAGGATATGCAGTCGGGTGCACCCTATAGTCCCATTAACCTTCCAATACAAGATTCCGAATTATTGACTGTTTGCAAGGAGCGAGTACGTTTGATCGGATTTGATTGGGGCGGCAAGGAAGAACTCAATGAATACATCATCAATAAACATATTGCGAGAAATAGACTGTTCACCGAAAAACACCTTGAGAAAGCTGCCATCGAATAACATATTAAAAACCCGGATACTATTCATCCGGGTTTTCTTCATTCAAGAATTGGCATTTATCAAAAAACGCCGATGTCTCTTCATTTGGACACAGCTTTTTGTCCGTATGGAGCTGTTTTAATGCTTTTACCATACTTTTCCCTATTCCTTCATGTCGATGAGAAGGAGTGACACAAATATGCTGGATCTCAATTGTGTCATCTTCAATGACCGCACCAATTAGTCCAATGATATCATCTTCAGCTTTCCACAGGTAAAGCTGCCAATTTTCGCCTTCTTCATATTGTTTCATCGTTTGCTGCAGCTTCTTCAAATCTTTTTCATTCGGCATAAACGAAAGAAGGCCCATTGCAATTTTTTCAAAGGCTTTTTTATAGCGAATTAACATCATTTACCCCTCATCATTTTTATTTCGAATAGTATTTCATTTATTCGGCACAATAAAAAGCCAATAAATCAATCCCCATACGAACGCCATGGCAAAAAGTATAACAAACAAAATAATGTTGTTTTTGCGCAAAAACAAACACTCCCGCCAGTAGTTATGATCAGTTTTAATAATATAACATTAATCCAACACCGACCATTTTACCTATATTCGCTGTTTAACGCAAATGTTTGTCCAATTTGGAACCCTAAATGGGTGATTTTTCACTGAATGGGACATCCAGCCGGACAAGATCCTCATATGATTCCCTTTTAATGACAATCCGGCTATTTCCATCCTCCACGAATACTACCGGAGGCCTTGGAATCCGGTTATAATTGTTGGCCATTGCATAACCATACGCTCCTGTGCAGAAAACAGCCAAAATATCCTGTGTTCCTGGATCTGGGAGCGGAAGGTCCCAAATAAGCATGTCGCCGGATTCACAGCACTTCCCGGCAATCGATACAACTTCGTCATGCTTGTCAAGCGCCCGGTTTGCCAGTATAGCTTCGTATTTGGCGTCGTATAGAGCAGGTCTGATATTATCGCTCATCCCGCCATCAACAGCCACATATTTCCTTACATTCGGGACATCTTTTCTGGAACCGATCGAATATAGGGTTGTGCCTGCATCCCCAACAAGCGACCTCCCAGGTTCGATCCAAATTTCCGGCATCGGAAGCGACAACCGTTCTGTCTCATTTCTCACGACTACAATCATTTCTTCGACATACTGTTCAGGAGAAAGAGGTGTGTCCCCTTCCGTGTAGCGAATCCCAAATCCGCCTCCAAGGTTTAGAACCTGAGGGACAAAGCCATATTCACCATTCCATAGACTTAATTTTTCCAAAACTTTTTTGGCGGCCATCACAAAGCCGGCTGTTTCAAAAATTTGTGACCCAATATGGCAATGGAGCCCGAGCAGATTCAAATACTCGCTTTCCAAAGACATAGCCAGCGCTGTTTCCGCCTGCCCATTCTCCAGATCAAATCCGAATTTCGAATCCTCCTGTCCGGTAAGGATATAGTCATGGGTATGAGCCTCAATTCCAGGTGTCACACGGAGCAATATATTAACGATTTGTTTTCTTTCCTGGCATAGGTGATGGAGCATATGAAGCTCGTGGAAATTGTCGACAACGATACAGCCGATTTTATGATCCAAAGCCATTTCCAGCTCTTCTTCGCTCTTATTATTTCCATGAAAATGAATTTTTTCAACCGGATATTTCGCAGCAATGGCCGTATACAACTCCCCGCCTGAT
>NZ_KB894713.1 GCF_000374565.1 Siminovitchia fordii DSM 16014 = CIP 108821
GTGCTGGCTGACGGCTTGCTTGATGACAAATATTGTGAGCTTACGTAGCCTGTTTTGCCATTGGCTTTCACCCTTGCCCAGCCGTTCGATTCGGACTGTACAGTGACCTTTGTCCCGCGTTGCAATCGGGCGACTATACTGCCACTCGTCGAAGCACTGCTTCTCATATTCAATGATGAACCAGGATTAACATTTATGTATTTGGAAACCGCTTTTTGAGATGCTGTCTGAGATGTTGGTTTCACATTGACAGCCGGTTTGCCTGCCGGGGCACTGGCTGACAAAAATTGACCACTTACATATCCTGTCTTCCCATTGGCAGTGACTTTTGCCCAACCGTTCGATTCAGACTGTACTGATACCTTCGTTCCCCGCGACAATCTAGCAATCACACTACCATTCTGTGAAGCGCTGCTTCTAAGGATAAGAGCTGAACCCTCATTAACACTCACATATTTCGTCACCGCTTTTGATGGCTTGGTCACTGATACCTTATCTTTTGCGATCGGTTGTCTTGCGGGGGAGCTTGATGTCAAAAATTGTGAACTGACATATCCCGATTTCCCATTGACTGTCACTTTTGACCAGCCATTGGATTCCGATTGAACAGATACTTTTGTTCCTCGCGGCAATTTGGCAACCACACTGCTGCTGGCTGATGCACTGCTCCGCATATTAAGCGCTGAACCTTGATTAACTGAAACGTACTTTGTTTCCACTTGAGCTTTTATAGCAGGAGGCTCAGCGGCTTGAACAGCTTCTTCAAAAGCCACAGTCGACAATGCTGCAAAACATAAACCGGGGATGACGATCTTCTTTTTCAAATTATCACTTCCTTTATATCGAATTGAAGATACTATTATCCTATCACACTTCAACAAAACTGGAAAAAAAATGAATTTATTAATCGGTTTTTGTGTAACTACATCTATTTATCGGTAACTTCGTCAAAATTTGAAGCTTTAAAATAAATTCACGTCCCTATTTTTTAAAAAAGCCAGCACAGGCTCTATCGAATTTCTATCAATTTGATAAACTTCGTTTACAAGGTTCATCCATTTTTCCAATTCTAGGACCTTCAATTCGCTTATATTTCGATATGTCATCACTTTCATCGTCTGGTTTCTTAAAAAGAAACATTGATGTCCATTAAAGCGGACGGCCGTAATTCTTCTCATCGTGACATTTTCATCCTGATCGGCATAAGACGCATCGATATCTCTCGATATATGTTCCTCTAATAGAGGTTCCCATTTGATCAACTTTTTTACAAAAGATTTTCCATTAGAACGCCGGTCAATTTCATATTCTCCGGTCCTTTGCTTTGTAAAGATTATTTCTTCACCGAAACCATGTAGAACATGGAGTGGCTTTGTTTCCAACTCTACCGGTTTCATAATGGGAGAACCATAACCGACGTCCACATATAATCGTTTTCCATTGATTTCAACCATTATCGCTAAGTGTGATGGCTGGACTCTAACCAGGGAACACTCAAAACCGAGTTCGGTAAGTAAACGTGCAAAGTTCATATTTAGGGTAAAACAAGTGCCACCCCATCCTCTATTCGTTAAATTCTTTATAAAATCGGGCAGTGAAGGAACCAAGTCCGGTCCATCCATGAAGTAATGAAATTTACTGAAGGTTTCGTAGGGAATCAGTGAAAGGTGATGCTGGATGAGTCTCTGCAGGTAATTGATGCTTGGGGCTTCATTTTTCAGGCGTAAATGTTGCAAATATTGTTGGACAGCTGCTGCCATGTAATGGTACCTCCCCGATTATTTCAAAATTGTTTTTTCACAGCAATCTTAGGTGTTTCTACTTTTATTTCCATTATACAATAGACTATTTTCCCCAAAAGAAAAAATCTTGGACAGTGTCTGGAATTTTGACTGTCCTGCCCACTTCGAAGAAAGTTAGCATCCACTTTATCTTGAACAATACGGACGGAATTAAAAAATACCATCCATCTGGCAGTAATACCTATAGATACCGCGAACAGCAGATTTCCTATTGTAACGTTTCAAATATATAAAAAGACAGTTTAATCAGCCGCACGGACTGTATTAAACTGTCTTGCTCATATAAAGGCTTATCTTTTTTCTATTTCTTGTTTAAGTAGCTTGTTGACAAGCGGCGGGTTAGCCTGCCCTTTGGTGGCTTTCATAACTTGGCCGACAAGGAAGCCCAGTGCGCGTCCTTTTCCGTTTTTAAAGTCTTCAACAGACTGATCATTGGCATCAAGCACTTCCGCTATGATTTTCAGAAGTTCACCTTCGTCAGATATTTGAACAAGGCCTTTTTCCTTAACGATCGTCTCAGGATCTCCGCCATTTTCAATTAGTTCACTGAATACTTTTTTCGCGATTTTGGATGAGATCGTGCCGTTTTCAATGAGCTTAATCAAACCTGCCAATCCTTCAGGAGTCAATGCGACGTCTTGGAGTTCTTTCTGCTCCGCGTTCAAATAGGCGGATACTTCCCCCATAAGCCAATTGGATGCCTGCTTCGCATCAGCGCCCTGAGAAATTGCAGCTTCAAAGAAATCAGACATTTCTTTTGTCAATGTAAGTACCATCGCATCATATTCCGGAAGTCCCAGTTCTCCGACGTAGCGCTGTTTTCTAGCGTCTGGCAGCTCCGGAATCTCAGCACGAACCCTGTTCTTCCACTCATCATCAATAATCAGGCTGACAAGGTCCGGCTCAGGGAAATAGCGATAATCATCTGCTGTTTCTTTTACGCGCATAAGGATTGTTTTACCTGTAGCTTCGTCATAACGGCGGGTTTCCTGCAAAATCTCTCCGCCTGAGAGAAGCACTTCCTCCTGGCGCTTTTCTTCATATTCTAGTCCCCTTCTTACGAAGTTAAAAGAGTTCAGGTTTTTCAATTCGGTTTTTGTTCCAAACTCTTTCTGTCCGACAGGGCGCAACGAGATGTTCGCGTCACAGCGAAGGGAGCCTTCTTCCATTTTACAGTCGGACACGCCAGTGAATTGGACAATCGCTTTTAATTTCTCCAAATAAGCGTATGCTTCCTCAGGTGAACGCATATCCGCTTCGGATACGATTTCGATAAGCGGGGTTCCAGCACGGTTCAAATCCACAAGGGAATAGCCTTTGCCTGTATGTGTAAGCTTCCCGGCATCTTCCTCCATATGGACGCGGTTGATGCGGATTTTTTTCTTTTCACCGTTGACTTCAATTTCGATCCAACCGTTCTTTCCAATTGGATTGTCTTGCTGGGAAATTTGATACGCTTTTGGATTATCAGGATAGAAATAGTTTTTTCTATCAAAGTCTGTTTCAGTAGCGATCTCACAATTCAATGCCATGGCTGCTTTCATGGCGTACTCAACCGCACGTTTATTTAATACCGGCAATACCCCTGGATATGCAAGGTCGATGACTGTTACGTTTGCATTCGGTTCTGCTCCGAAATGGTTCGGTGCCGGAGAAAATATTTTAGAATCTGTTTTTAGCTCTACGTGTACTTCAAGTCCAATGACCGTTTCAAAGTTCATATTTTTCACCCCTTACAGTTGTGGTTTTTGTTCATGATAGTTTGTTGCCTGTTCAAACGCATGAGCCACGCGATAAATGGTCTGTTCATCAAAATAGTTTCCGATGATCTGAAGTCCAAGC
Source organism: Siminovitchia fordii DSM 16014 = CIP 108821 (assembly GCF_000374565.1). Taxonomy (GTDB): domain Bacteria; phylum Bacillota; class Bacilli; order Bacillales; family Bacillaceae_C; genus Siminovitchia; species Siminovitchia fordii. The sequence goes on from NZ_KB894713.1 coordinate 3,645, forward strand.
GGCAATCCATTCGAATATCCGCATGGAATGGAAATAGCAGGAAGTCCAGCAAGGTTGACTGGAATTGTCAATAAATCGCCTGCATACATTGTCATAATATCGTCGATCACTTCACCCTTTTTATAGGCAGGTGTCGGAGTTGTCGGACCGATGACAACATCGTATTTGGAAAGGACATTGTCAAAGTCCTGTTTGATCAAAGCACGTGCCTGCTGGGCTTTTTTGTAGTATGCATCGTAATAACCCGCGCTTAATGCAAATGTTCCAAGCATAATGCGACGTTTCACTTCTTCACCGAAGCCTTCTGAACGAGTCTTTTTATATAGATCAAGAAGGTTTTTCGGATTTTCGGTCCTGTAGCCGTAGCGGACACCGTCAAAACGTGCGAGATTGGAGGATGCTTCCGAAGAGGTTACGATATAGTAAGATGCCAATCCATAATTGGAATATGGAAGGGATACCTCTTCCCAAGTAGCACCAAGGCCTTCAAGCACTTTTAAGGCAGCCAAAACAGCTTCTTTGGATTCTTCGCTTACACCTTCTCCAATATACTCTTTTGGAACGGCAATCTTTAATCCACGGACATCACCTGTAAGGCTATTTACAAAGTTTGGAATGTCGCGTTTGATGGATGTGGAATCACGGTCATCATGACCGGAAATCGCCTCTAATACAACAGCGTTGTCTTCCACTGTACGTGTAATCGGGCCGACCTGGTCAAACGAAGAGGCAAATGCTACTACACCAAATCGAGACACTCTTCCATATGTAGGCTTCAATCCGACTACACCGCAAAATGCCGCCGGCTGTCTAATGGATCCCCCTGTATCAGTCCCTAGAGAAAACATGATTTCTCCAGCCGCCACTGCCGCAGCAGATCCTCCAGAAGAGCCTCCAGGAACATGTCCCAAATTCCAAGGGTTGTATGTTGGATGATAGAAGGATGTTTCTGTTGTCGAACCCATCGCAAACTCGTCCATATTTGTTTTTCCGATTGTAACCGTTCCTTTTGAATGGAGCTTTTCCATTACGGTTGCATCATAAATGGGATCGAAGTTTTCGAGCATTTTACTTGCACAGGTTGTCAACAGGTTTTTCGTTACAATATTATCCTTGATACCTGAAGGAATCCCGAAAAGGGCTTGATCGGATGCATCTGTTCCTATCTTCTCGTCCAATTCTTTCGCGTGTGTACGTGCATTTTCTTCATCAACTGTAATAAAAGCTTTAACTTTGTCTTCCACCTCATTGATCCGTTTAATGGACTGATCGACAAGATCGGAAACCGTAACTTCTTTTTTATGTAAAAGTTCATTTACTTCGGATATCTTACGGTCTAACAATGACATATGGTTTCCTCCTTATTCCAAAATCTGCGGAACTTTGATTAGTCTGCCTTCATGTTCCGGTACATTTTTCATAGTTTCTTCAATTGGAAGTCCTTCGACTGTCACATCATCCCGCATGACGTTCTCTTGGATGAAAACATGTGACATCGGTTTAACATTCGTAGTATCCAGTTCATCCAGCTTCTCCACCATATTGATCATGTCATCAAGCTGGCTTGTGAACAACTCGGCCTCTTCTTCATTAATTTCCAAGCGGGCTAAATCCGCGATATGATATACTTGCTCTTTGGTAATTCTTGACATTTATTTACACCTCCAACTATATTTCGAACCAATCGCAATACTATTGATAATATCAGAAAAAGCCAGCGCCAGGCAAGAGGGAGCGGTGTTGGCGCAACTCTCCCCTACACTGTTTTTTCCAAGATATGTTGCACTTTCTATTATCTGCCTGCGTATTACGCGTATTTCTTCCCGTTCACACTTTTTTCAATGGACGTATCGCCAACGAGACCGGGTGTTTAGCGTGTACCAGAAATTCCCCAATAAGCTGAGGTCTCCCACTGTACGTGACAATAAATGACCGATTTCCATAACCAAGCTTTACTGTTTCGTCGGCTTTGCCCGGACGTTGGGCTTTTTTATGTGCGATTAGTTACCGTTTACCGCACTTTGACCCGTATTCGGGCATCTTTACCCACGATTAGTTACCGTTTACCGCACTTAACCCCGTATTCGGGCACATTTCCCCGCGATTAGTTACCGTTTTTCGTACTGAACCCCGAGATCGGGCACCTTTCCGCGCGATTAGTTACCGTTTTTCACTCTTTGACCCGTATTCGGGCATCTTTCCCCGCGATTAGTTACCGTTTTTCGTACTGAACTCCGAGATCGGGCATCTTTCCCCGCGATTGGTTACCGTTTTTCACTCTTAGACCCGTATTCGGGTACCTTTATGCACGATTAGTTACCGCTTCTCCAGCCTTGACCCGTATTCGGGCACCTTTTCCCACTTTAGTTACCGTTTCTCACACTTGACCGGTTATCCGGTCACTAAATGGATTCCAAGTTCCCTATGGCACTTGTAAAGCTGCCCCCTCGATAATTGACTTGTCCTATCTGGGATAAGCGGCGCTTTCGTTTTAAGCTTCATCGCCTCTCAGTTAACTTCGCGCAGCCTCCTACGATAAGTCAACAAAGCTTCGCTTCGCTGGCGTGTCTACTTTATTTCGTCGAAGGTCTTTGATAGACTGACGCTTTCGCCTTTCTAGTAAATATGCACAAACGGCTTCTCTTCACCGGCATTTCTGACAATAAGCGCTTCAGCACCGTTGACTGAATTGATTTCTACTTCAACATTTAGATAGTCTGGGAAGTGATCGATGATCAATGATGTAGCCCACTGTGCAAACCCAATGATTTCGGCTTCACCGAACATCTGGACCGGAATTTCAATTTTCATGTCCGCAAGCTGTCCATCTTTATAAAAACCGCGTCCAATCACACCATTGTAATTCGGAAAATATTCTTCGATGTCATCTTTGAATCTCATATAAAAAGTCAAATCATCCCGATGATTCTTTTCCGCTTCCTCTGATGGAAAAAGGACGTACTTTTCATCGATTTTCTTCCAGTCACTCAACGTATTACCTTTATCGGAAACCGAATATGTAAAAAAGTTTCCGGGTACAACATCATTTTGGCCTTTTTGTTCAAACAAGGCGATGACGATTGGCACATCGCCTAATCCCTTCATCCCCCTCATCCGTTTCACCACTTCTTCGGCCATTTTTTTTCCTTCGGCTTCAAGTTTGTCGCGAGGGATTTTTTGTTCAAATGTCGCACCATACTTTTCCTTTTGATAATAGTGAACTGAGTTAAGGGCAAGTCCTACAACTACGCCACTCAGTTTTACGGATTTTTCATTTTTTATTAAATAATTATGCTCCAAAATATGAGCGAGATAAATTGGATTTTTTTCGTTCTGTTCCTCGATTGACCCTTTTCCATCATTTAGAGGGTTCAGCCCCACATTCTGTTCTGCTTTGAGATTTCTCTCTTTTAGTTGCTCTTTCGTGAATTTTCGATTCAGCCACAGGCTGACTGTTTCCTTATCCAGATGCTGCCCTTCCTGGAACACATATTTATCCGGTGAAAATTGTCCCATCGCTACCCGCATCAATCCAGTCTCAAATTCATTGATATCATATCTTGAATTAAGATTTGATACGACCATTCCTCTCGCTTTGCTTGGCACAAAAGGAATGAGAGAACGATAGGAATCGGGAAGTTGGTAATTCGGGATGATGGATGTTCCTTTTTGATCATCCTTCTTTTGCACAACTTCCTTTTCATCTTTAAAACCGGGTGCGCATCCTGTTATTAAAACTACTGCCAACAGCAGAGAAAAACATTTTTTCATTCCATTCTTCCACCTTTAATGATTGAGTTCTTCCAGGAGCTTATCCTCATCCCAAATTTCTATATTCAACTCTTGCGCTTTTTTCAGCTTTGACCCGGCATCCTCTCCCGCGATAACCAAGTCCGTCTTTTTACTGACGCTACCTGTTACATGTCCGCCAAGCGCTTCAATCTTTTCCTTGGCTTCATTTCGTGTCAATTTCTCAAGCTTACCTGTTAAAACAACTGTTTTATCGCTGAAAACAGTATCAGGTTCTGATGTTTCCGATGGCCTAGGCCCCTTAAACGTCATATTGACACCAGCTGATTTCAATTCAGAGATCAGCTCCTCTACTTCTTCGTTTTCAAAGTAAGTGGCAATGGCATCAGACATTTTCTCACCCACTTCGGGAATCGTCAATAGATCATCGCGGGAGGCAGCGATCAAGTTATCCATTGTCCCATAGTGTTCGGCCAAAACCTTTGCCGCACGTTCCCCCACATGTCGGATTCCAAGCCCGAACAAAAGCTTCTCAAGAGAGTTGGCTTTGGAGTTTTCAATCGCCTTAAGCAAATTGTTGACGGATTTTTCCCCCATCCTCTCCAGTTCAATCAGCTGCTCTTTTTCCAGGAAGTATATGTCAGCAGGATCTTTAATCAATTCATGCTCAAACAGCTGTCCAATCACCTTTTCTCCAAGCCCATCAATATTCATGGCGTTCCGGGAAACAAAATGGATCAGTCCTTCCTTCCGTTGAGCCGGACATTTCGGATTGATACAACGCAGCGCAACTTCCCCTTCTATGCGTACAAGTTCACTATCGCACGCCGGGCAATGGGTCGGCATGCTGAAAATTGTTTCTTCGCCTGTTCTCCTCTCCGTCAGCACATTGACAACTTCCGGAATGATGTCACCGGCTTTTTTGACAATGACCCAGTCTCCAAGCATAATATCTTTTTCACGGATCAAGTCTTCATTATGCAAAGATGCACGCTGCACGGTCGTTCCTGCTACCTGAACAGGTTCCAAAATAGCTGTTGGTGTGATGACACCTGTCCGACCGACACTCAATTCGATGTCCATAAGCCTTGTTACCACTTCTTCGGCCGGAAATTTGTAGGCGATGGCCCATCGCGGCGATTTTGCTGTGAAACCAAGTTGTTCTTGTTGCACAATAGAATCGACTTTTATAACGATGCCGTCAATATCATAATTCAAATCAGGGCGCTTTGCTGTCCATGTATTAACGTATTCAATCACATCGTCAATCGTATTGCACTTTCTCCATTCCTTGTTCACTTTCAATCCGAGCTTCGCCAAATATTCGAGTGCACCGCTGTGTGTATCGACATCAAGTGGTCCGTAATTTCCGATCCCGTAAAGAAAGATGTCAAGATGACGGGATGCAGCGATTCTCGGATCAAGCTGGCGCAATGAACCTGCTGCAGCATTCCTCGGGTTGGCAAAAAGCATTTCGCCTTTCTGATCCCTCTCCTTGTTCAGGCGTTCAAACGATTTCCGCGGCATGTATGCTTCACCGCGAACTTCAAATGTCAAATCCTCTTTCAGGCGGAGCGGGATGGAACGAATCGTTTTTAAATTAGCTGTGATATTTTCACCGATTGTCCCGTCTCCCCTCGTCGATCCCAAGGTGAACAGCCCGTTTTCATATTGAAGGGAAACCGCAAGTCCATCAATTTTCAACTCACATACATATGAAAAGTCGTCCCCGATCGCTTGGCGGACCCGGCGGTCAAAGTCTCGCAAATCTGCTTCGCCAAAAGCATTGGCGAGACTGAGCATCGGCGTGCGGTGCTCCACTTTTTCAAAAGCGGAAAGTGCCTCCCCACCAACACGCTGCGTTGGTGACTCAGGCGTCACCAAATCCGGAAATTCGCTTTCGATCGCTGTCAATTCGCGTATCAGGCGGTCATATTCTGCATCCGGAACAGATGGATTATCCAGAACATGGTATTCGTAGTTATATTGATTTATCAAATTGTGTAGTTCTTTAACCCGGTTTTGGGCAGTCCCACGGTCCATGTCAACAACCCTTTCTCAATCATATTAAACTTTTTTGATTGGAGCGAATTCCGCAAGCAGGCGCTTGATTCCGACAGGGCTTGGAAAAGCGATATCGAGTTCAACGCTACCACCGTCACTTTTAATACTGACAACTGTTCCCGTACCCCATTTATTATGCTCTGCACGGTCGCCGACTTTCCATTCGGCCTGGTCTGTCTCGGAAACAGCCGGCCGCATAACAGGCTGTGTGGGACTTGGCCGTTTTTCCCGGAATCCGAAGGATATGGCCTTCCGCTGCTCTGCTCCCACTTCTTCCACCAGCTCATCCGGTATTTCATCAATGAAACGGGAGACCGGATTCATATTTGTACGCCCATAAAGAGTCCGCATATGCGCGTTCGTTAGATACAATTCCTCCTCTGCCCTTGTAATCCCAACATAGGCGAGACGGCGTTCCTCTTCCATTTCTTCTTCGTCCATCAAAGAACGGGTGTGAGGGAAAATTCCTTCTTCCATTCCGATTAAAAAGACGACCGGGAACTCGAGCCCCTTGGCAGAGTGCAAAGTCATGAGTGTTACGGCATCATTGGTTTCGTCTGCTTCATCCAATTGGTCGATATCTGCAACGAGCGCCAAGTCGGTTAAAAATGCGACCAGACTTTTATCTTCACTGCCCTCTTCAAAGCTTTTTGTTACGGATAAAAATTCCTCAATGTTTTCCAGCCTACTTTCAGCTTCAAGTGTCTTCTCAGCTTTTAGCATCTCTTTATATCCCGATTTCTCAATGACCTCTTCCACAATCTCTGTCACGGAAAGGTATTCCTGCATTTGTGCAAAATTATTGATCAAGTCGTGGAAAGCCGCTGAAGCATTGGCGATTCTAGGGCTGACACCGATAAAATCAATGACGTTCAATGCATCGAACATCGAGATGTCCTGCTCAGCTGCATACGCTGCAATCTTATCAACGGAAGTTGCCCCGATTCCCCGCTTTGGTACATTAATGACTCGCTGAAGGCTGATATCATCGTCAGGATTGGCGATCAGGCGCAGATAAGCAAGAAGGTCCTTGATTTCTTTTCTGTCGTAGAATTTCGTTCCGCCCACAATGTTATAATGAATATTCGATTTCATTAAGACCTCTTCCATGACACGGGATTGGGCGTTTGTCCTGTACAGGATTGCTATGTCGGATCTGTCTCGTTTTCCTGATTCCGTCAATTCTTTTATTTTTCCAGCAACAAACTGAGCTTCGGTTTTTTCACCATCCGCGCGATAATACATGATGTTATCGCCATCGTCATTGTCTGTCCAAAGATCCTTAGGCTTGCGGTTTAAATTGTTTTTGATAACCTCGTTCGCAGCCTCAAGAATCTTTTTCGTTGAGCGGTAATTTTGCTCAAGTAAAATGACTTTCGCGTTGGGATAATCCTTTTCAAAAGTGAGGATATTGGCGATATCCGCCCCCCGCCACCTGTAGATAGATTGGTCGGAATCCCCAACGACACACAGATTTTTAAAACGGTCCGCAAGCAGCTTAACTAGCATATATTGTGCACGGTTTGTATCCTGGTACTCATCCACATGGATATAGTGGAATTTTCGTTGATAATATTCCAGTACTTCCGGTACTCTTTCGAACAATTGGATCGTCACCATGATCAAGTCGTCGAAATCAAGGGAGTGGTTTCTGCGTAGCCGCCGTTGATATTCAGTGTAAACGTCGCTCACAATCTGGTCGTAATATCCTGTAGCTTCCTTTGCGTATTCTTCCGGCGTGATCAACTCGTTTTTTGCATTGCTTATCGATCCAAGGAGCGCTCTGGAATCAAATTTCTTCGAATCAATATTTTTATCTTTTAAAACACCTTTGATAACTGAAAGCTGATCAGTCGTATCCAATATGGAAAAATTACGGTTATAACCGAGACGATCAATGTCACGGCGCAGCATCCTCACGCACATTGAATGGAAAGTCGACATCCATACATCCTGGGCTGCTGTTCCAATGATTTTCCCGACACGTTCCTTCATTTCCCTAGCCGCTTTGTTCGTAAAAGTAATAGCTAGGATATTGTAAGGGTTGACCCCTTTTTCCAGCATCAAATAGGCGACACGATGAGTCAAAACCCTTGTTTTTCCACTTCCCGCGCCGGCCATAATTAATAACGGCCCCTCTGTTGTTTTGACTGCTTCTTTCTGTTCCTTGTTCAAACCTTCGAGAAGGCTTCCGGCTATAAATTGCATATCATCACCAATCCTTTAAGAACATTTGTTCTTATTATAACAATAGTATTATCTATTTTTAACAGCCCGGACTGTTTTTAACGCTTCTCCAAGATTTTCGTACACTGCGTTACCGACAATCACGACATCTGCGAGGCCTCCCATTTCTGCTGCCTGGTCGGCAGTCGAAATACCGCCTCCGTAAAATAGAGTCGTTTCCTTGAGTTCTTCCTTAACCGAGCGGACGATCTCCGGATCCCCATATGTACCGCTGTACTCCAGATAAAAGACCGGCATTCGGAACATCCTCTCAGCCATCATTGCATAGGCGATAACGTCATTTTCCGTCAAATCCGTGTTTGCGTCCGTCAGCTTTGCCGCCTTACAGTCACCATTTAAAATACAGTAACCTTCGACGATAATCTCATCCCAATCAATCAATATTCCATATTCCTTGACCGCTTCGTGATGCAGCCCGCTCATCCAGCGGACATCGCGGCTGTTCAAGACTGACGGGATAAAATATAAATCAAAACCCGGTGTGATGGATTCTATATTACTCACTTCCAATGCACATGGCACCGTATAACGCCGGACTCTTGCCATAAGATCCAGCACATTATCAAGAGTGACTCCGTCGGACCCGCCGACAATAATGGCATCCGTTCCGGATTCACAAATTTTTTCCAAGGCTTCAGATGAAATTTCTTTATTCGGATCCAATTTAAAAGCATGGCGCCATTTTTTGACATCATACATAAAGCTTGAGTCCTCCATTCTCCAATTCCGTACACTATTATAACATTACAAGGGCCAAACTCCGAGATGAAATATGAAGAATTGGTTGTCTGATTTGATTAAACGGATAAAATTTAGAAAAAAAATTGACAGAGCGCCTACAGGTATAAAAAAAGAAAAAACTGCCTACATGTAGGCAGTCGGAAGGAACTTATAAGGAAGCGTTCAGAAAAACTTTTAGTATCCCAGTATAAAGTCCGTAAATTGAACATTCATGTCAGTTCTCTCCATTAGATTTTGTAAAGACTATTTCTCCATCTATCATTGTCCACTCCACTTTGACTTCAGGGATTTCTTCGACATTCGCCCTCAAAAGAGATCTATCAAGAAGAACCAGATCGGCCAACTTTCCTGCTTCGATGCTGCCTTTCTTGTCCTCTTCAAATGAAGCATATGCTCCATTATACGTATACATGCGAATTGCCTGTAATAGAGATACTCTGTTACGTTCTCCGATTACTTGTCCAGAATTTGATTTTCTGACCATTGCTGAGTGGATACCACGCATCGGATTGAAATCCGTAACAGGACTGTCGGAAGCCATCGCGGCAGGAATGCCGGCATTTTGGTAATCACCCATAGGGTACATCCAGCTTGCTCTTCCTCCATAATTTTGAACATATCCATCTCCATATTCGTAAAGAAACGCTGGGTTTGGAACAGGAACAACCTTTAATTCTTTCATTCGTTCAATTAGGTCAGGAGCAGCAATACCTGCATGTTCAATGCGATGCCTGGCATCTTTCCTTGGAAATAGTCTGTTAGCCTTTTCAACAGTGTTGAGAAACATGTCAATAGCGGCATCCCCTTGTGCATGAGCAGTAATTTGCCAACCCTTTTTATGGGCAGGGATCAACAATCGATCTACCTCTTCTTGGGAAAAATAATGAATCCCGTAATTATCAGGATCACTAGAATAAGGGGCCCTTGTCCAAACAGTGGGTCCACTGCTACTCCCATCAAGGAAAAGCTTAACCGGGCCAATTTTGAATTTTTCGTCCCCTAGCCCACTATAGATGCCTGTTTCGGTCATATGTTCAACAACACTGCGCGAATCATTTAATGCACCGACCATGGCATACACTCTTTGTTTAATGATCCCTCTTTCACTATCAGACTGTAACAATCTGAGATTATCCATTCCGTATCCTGTTGCATCATGGATGGAAGTAATTCCTTTTTCAGCAAAATGCCGGGAAGCAATCTCATGCGCCTGAGATAATTCTTCCTCTGAAAATGCTGCTATATCAAACATCCGCATATGAGCATTCTCAATAAGCAGTCCGGAAGGTTCTCCCATTTCCGTCCTGACAATTTTTCCACCAGCCGGGTCAGGGGTGCTCCTGTCAATGTCCGCAATCTCTAATGCAAGACTATTCACCATTGAAATATGGGAGCATGTCCGAGTAATCATAATAGGATGATCTGTTGTAATATGATCCAGTTCTTCTTTGGTAGGAAAACGTTTTTCCAAAAAGTTGTCTTCGTTGTATCCCCAAGCTCTGATCCATTGGCCTTTTGGTGTTTGTATCGCCCGGTTTTTCACCGCTTGAAGAAGATCTTGAATAGATTTCATATCTTTATCCTTACAAGATATGGATATACAGTTAGAGCCATAAATAGATATATGAAGGTGGGAATCTATGAAACCAGGAATTAGAGTCTTTCCCTTCAAGTCGATGACTTTGCTGGATATGTCCTTGAGCTTTAATATTTCTTCATTAGTCCCCACTGCTATTATCTTGTTTCCTTGAACACCGACCGCTTCCACGATTCGATCCTTTTCGTCAACTGTAATTACTTCAGCGTTAATAAAGAGCTTTGTCCTTTCCACAGCTGCCCCTCCTGGAATTGAAATATCATTTAATTCACGCTTCACCTGAAAACAACTCTTTCCCCATTTCTTAAAAAAACGCTTAAATATCAACTGCGCCAAACTGGATTAAGAATAAACAGGCAAATAGTAGAAAATAAAAGTAATACTCATAATTACAATACCAGAAATAACCAAAAGTTTAGGATACATTTTCGTTTGTTTGATTTCTTTTGGATCTTTCTCTTCCTCTGGCAGAATCAATAATTTCTCCCGGTATTCGATTTCCTCTTTTGTTGGAGTTGTCAATAATGACCCAATAATCAAAGCGGCAAATGAACAGATTCCGCCAAAAACTGCCGAATTAAGATAAACAGGAAGATTCAGGAGACCCATTAACTTTAAGATTTCGGTAGCCAAAACACCTACACAACCAGCTAAAATACTCCATAAAGCTCCTGTTTTTGTTACCTTTTTCCATAGGACACTTGCAAAAGCAACAGGTCCCCATGAGGCAGCAAATAAAGTAGCAGCAAAAACGGAAATCCAGAAAATCGCAGGTGGTTGAAACAATGTAATCGTCAGGCTGATCGCAGCTACCACTACAATCATAATGCGGCTGATTTTCAATAACTTATCATCGGACATTTTCGTGTTTCGAAGCAAGTCTTTGGAAATACTGTTACCAATCAATTGAAGGAACGTAGAGCTGGACGATAAACCAGCTGCCAAAATCCCGCTCACCGCAATGACTCCGATCCAAGTAGGAGCAAGATTCATCGCTGACCAAATAAACACCCTTTCAGATGGGTCGATGCTCGGATTTATGGTATTAACCGTTAACATTGTCAAATGCAGAGTCAAGTAAATCAATGCAAGAATAATTGTTGAAATAATAGATGACCGAAGAGCTACATGCTCATTTTTGGCCATTAAATAACGGCTTGTTTGCCAAGGGCTGACCGCAATAACGAATCCCCATACAATCCCAATAATGATCGCCCACAGCAATACATCCGACGGAGACCCCATATAAGCGGCTTCACCTGTAATTCCGTGCCATTTTAACATATCAGGCATGGACTTCAGTTGCCCTGTTTTAATCATCGCTTCCGGTAATCCGCCCGCAGCTTTTAAAATATACGGAATAGTCAGGAATGTAGCAACTGTAAATACCAAGAACATAATGGTATCTGTCACCAGGACACCTTTAGCTCCCGCCGAAAACGTAATCAATGTATAGATTAGAGTAATAATAACCAAGGATAACGTATAATTGATTCCCGTTATTTCAGATAACAGAAGTCCCGCACCTTGTGTTACAGCAACCAGATAGGCTGTAATCCCAATAACAAGCGTAACCGCTGCCACAACTCTCACTGTACTAGAATTAAAACGCTGTCCAAAATACTCCGGTAATGTGAGCGCTTTACTTCTTCTTAAAAATCTGCCAAAAAACATTACTCCAATAATATATCCGGGTAATACAAATATCGACATAATCAATAATGGAAGAGCATAACCATCATATGAAAATGCAGCATCTCCCATAAAAGCGACAGTGCTAAGATAAGAGGCAACCAACGAACCTACTATAAGTAACGTGGATGCATTTCTCCCAGATACATAATAATCTTCCACGTTCTTAACTTTTTTGGAAACAATAAGACCTACAGCACTATAAATGATAAAAGAAACAATTGCTCCGATTGTATAGATCATTCCAATCCCCCCAATAAAGAATTATTATTTATAAACTTTCCTGATAAAAACCGCTGTCATAATACCTGAAAGTAAAATGATACCGCCATAAAAAATTGTAAACAGAAGTTCGCCCATATCATTCTCACCCTTCCTTAATTTAATGGGTTCCCTTCCCAAAGGGAGGTATTCCCTTTTCGGGAACCCTTTGCTTTTCATTGTACCGGCTACAGGTATCGAAAATTGAGCCTACCTACGACGTCTTTCGTCTAGCCACACCTAATTTCCTCCTGCTTTTGCCTGCTCTTGCCTCATCTCAAACCTGCAAAACTCCAACTAGAAGAAGTAGCTGCCTTATATACGATAAGTCAACAAAGCCTCTGCTCACACGCCTGACTTATTCCTGGAAGCCCTGTTCAGTTGTCGCCAAAGCTGTACAGATAGTCAAAAAGCACATTCATGCTGATTTCAGCAAAATCTTTGGCTAATTCGACTCCCGATTGGAGTCACCTTTTCTTGTCCAACGCATTGCCTCTCGGATCATTAGCCTATTTCCTGTTCGCTTTCAGCCTGTTTGGAGTTGTTTTATTTCCCCTCACTGAACAAGGCGTTTACGTATCCAGCCTCAGTTTGCGCATCTATTTAAAGGACCTGTGTTTTTATATCAACCCAACTTATCAAGCATTCTAAAGTACAGATTTGCTGCACTGACAAGGAATTTCTTGTTTGTATATAAAGGAACAGTTTTCAACGGAGTATTTTCAAATGTTGTATTGAGCCGTTCCTCATTCAAAATGCATTGTGCCAATAATTTTCCGTGCAGGGTGGACTGAGCTGCTCCGTGTCCGGTATATCCGACTGAGTAATATGCTCCCTGTGCTGTCCTTCCGATAATTGGAAATTTGTCGACGGTCGCACCAATGATGCCGCCCCAGAAGTAATCGATATTGACTCCCTTCAAGCGGGGAAATACGGATGTCAGCAGCATGTACAATTCGTCCTTGAATGCCTGCTTGGCCGGATATCCGATCCCTGAACCGCCAAAGATAATTCTATTATCAGGTGTCCTGCGGAAATAATTGACCAGATTGATCGTATCATATAGATTACGGTTATTCGGAATTAGATTTTCCAAAGTTTCCTTTTCCAGAGGTTCTGTTGCAATGACAAAACTGGCAAGCGGAAAAATGCCTTTATGGAGCTCCGGGGTGATTTTTTCAGAATACCCGTCTGTTGCAAAAATCAGTTCCTTTGCTTCGACCATTCCTTTTTCTGTCGTAACAATAAAAGTACTTCCAGTTTTTTGTACATCAATCGCTTTCGTCTGTTCGTAAATATCAGCTCCCAAGTCATGTGTTACTTCAGCAAGGCCGCGAACATAATCAAGGGGATGGAATTGGTAGCTCAATGGATCCATGAGTCCCACTTTATAATAGTCAGAGTTCATTTCTTCCTGAAGTTCCGCTCCTGTTAAGACTCTCACTTTTCGACCAAAATGCTTTTCTATCAATTCCTGAGAGCGCTCAAAGGCTTGTTGTTTCTTCTTGTTTTTTGATAATCCAACATGACCGCTCATTCTGACATCGCAGTCAATCTGGTGCTTTTTCGCAATTTCTTCGACCGCTTTATTGCAGTCCAGTGCATATTGATCCAGTCTTTTTGCTTCTTCCACCCCCCATCTCTTGATGGTGTCAGCTGCCGAAAGCTTGTATCCCGTGTTCATCATGCCACCGTTGCGGCCACTTGCTCCCCAGCCAACTTTATGCTGTTCAAGAACCACGGTCTGAACACCTTTATTTTGAAGGTGATAGCTTGAAGCGATTCCTGTAAAACCGCCGCCAATAATGACAACATCCGATGTTATATGTTCTTGTAAAAGCGGATAAGTTCTTCTATATTCTGATGTCACTTCCCATAATGTAGCCGTTTCCACTTCCACATCTCCTTTCACAATATAGACATATATTAATTTGTGGGGTTACCTGCATCACAATAGTAAATTGCGACAATTTTTTCATAAACCATTGAGTATACTCCATGGTTTACACTATAATTGGATGAAGGAGACGAGAAGCATGCTGATAGGAAAATTCGCCCAAAAGTACAATGTTAAACCTGATACCATCCGCTATTATATGGAGCTTGGTCTCTTGATCCCAAAGAAAAGAAATCATTATTATGTCTTTGATAAAACATGTGAAGAGGATATGGAAATCATCTCTGAATTGAAAAAATACAGATTTTCTCTTCAAGAAATTCATAAATTTTTATCTTTTAAGAGGGTAACACTACTATCGAATAAAGAGGACTATACATTTTTAACACAAATGCTGGAAGAGAAAAAAGAAGAGTTGGATGATGAAGTAAGGAGTATCACTTATTCAATCAGGGATATAGATAGAAAAGTTCAGGAATTGAATTTGATGCATACAACGGCCGGTGAGGAAAAAGGAATTCCTTTTGATTTTTTGCCGATGCTTTATTGTCCGTCCTGCCAAACTTCCCTTGATTTGAGGAATACAAGTACTCGTGGGCAGCAGATTTTTATGGGAGAATTATTTTGCTCATGCGGATATAAGGCACAAATCCATGAAGGAATCGTGATAACGGAACATTTAGATAAAGAGTCTTTCAATCCTCACTATATTTACGATAAAGAAATGCTTAAGATTATACAATCCAGTTTTATCAGCCTAAGTGAAAAGGCCAGTCTTTGGGTAAAAGAACATCTTATCTCCGAGAATCTCACCAACAAGGTAATTGTTGAGACACATATCGATACGTATGTATTTTTAAACAAATATATTTCGGAACTTGATAAGGGTGCCTTTTATATCTTCTCAGGAAGCACGATGCCGATGCTAAAAATGCTTAAGATGAAAATCGAGCAGACAGATCCCGGCTTGAAAATTCTTTATCTATTGAACAGCGGTTTGGATCTTCCCATTAAACATAAGGCAATCGATTATGTTATTGACAGTTATTCTTTCAATGAATATGGTCTTTTTCATAAACCCCTGCCAATGACGGTTCTCTCCCCTTATTTAAAGAATGAAAGTAAAATTATCGGGGCTAGTTTTTATTACCGTGATGGAGCAAAATCCCTGGCACGAATGAAAACTCTTCACCCTAACGCCAGTCCTTCTAATCTTCGTTCAACTTTTATAAAAGATAACCTGGAAGCCGCTAATTTTCATATATTTGAAAAAGAGAACATTGGTTTAACAAAAGACCCAGGGAGCTATATCAAATATCACGTTCCCGGAGAAACGGGGCACTTTTTCACATATCTTGCCCAAAGAGGTTCAGTCAAATGGTAAAGTAAATTTTTGATTATAACTGGTTGAGCAGGTTCCTTTTTCAGCACTATCATCCTTATCGAAATATAAAGTGTTTTCGAATATCCCATCCTAAATGGTAGAAAAGAAAAACCGCTGCATCATCGCTGCGGTTTTTCTTTTTCCAATATACGGTCCAATACCATTTCATACGAATCATTGCCATAATTTAAGCAGCGTTTGACTCGGGAAATGGTCGCTGTACTTGCACCGGTGGCTGCTTCAATTTTTTGATACGTATTTCCTTCCCGAAGCATCCTTGCGACTTCCAGACGCTGGGACAAAGATTGGATTTCATTGATTGTACAAAGGTCATCAAAGAATTCGTAGCACTCTTCTACATCTTTTAACGATAAGATCGCTTCAAACAATTGATCGAGTGCTTTTCCTCTTAACTTCTCAATCTGCATTTGAAAATCCCCTTTATAACTGCTGTCTGTTATTGCTCAAAAGAGACTATCGTCAATTCTGGCACGATATTGATCCATGTTTTTCCTGGAACCAATTTCATCCGTTCCCCATTCTTATATGGCAGAATTCTTCCATCTTCATTCTTCCATTCGGCTTCCTGCACAATACCTTTTTGAAAAATATATGCTTTTCCACCTGAATTAAGGTCGATTTCCCGTCTGCCTTTTTCATCTTTGACCTTATGAGCCGCTTCAATGACAAGCACATTGTCTAGAAGAACAGGTTGGTCATCTTCGTATTCTACTGTTTCGGCACCATCGGATGAACGGGTATATTTTCCTTTTTCGGAATCATAGTTGTACTCAGAGATAAAAGTCGGGTCTTGGCTGTACGACACCTTCACTTTGGGAGCTGCATCGCCTTCAAGGCTTCCAGCTTCTTCATCGGTAAGGAAGTCCAATGGATTCGGCGCTTCATCCATATCATAGCCCGCATCTAATGCACCTTTTTCTATATTTTTAAAAGTGATATAGGAATTATGCGGCGCTTTACGGTAACTTGCACGTTTGAACAAAGTTCCGTCATGCTGGATTCCATTGATGTTATCAACTTTTCCTGACTCAAGTGTCCGTTTAGATTCCGGACTATACCCATGAGCTATATACAGGGCATTATATCCTTGAGCTAGGTCAATAAAATACTTTCTTGCACTTCGGACTGGACCGATATTCTCAGGCTTTTCACTTTGAAAAACGGCCAAAAATCTTGTTACATTTCCTTCAGCCAGTACTTCGTACACAAGATCTGCCTGGGAAAGACCGCTTTGCGGCCTCGCATCCGGGTGATTGTTGATTGTGACTGCCACTGCACGTTCAGGCGATGTTATATTGCTTTCAACACCGGTCAGCGGAGCGGTAGTTTTTACTGCTGTTTCTTCTTTTTCCGTCTGTTTTTCAGGCTCCTGAGAGTCCTTTTTATTGCACGCAGATACAAAGAGCATCAATGTTGCAAGAACAACACATGCCAATCTTGTTGGTTTCAAGATCCCATCCCCTAAAAAATAATTTTTCATTCTCTCAACATATTTTAACGCATTAACGTTGGAAAGAGTACTGTTTTATTCATCACATCATACACGCCCCGCTGAGTCACACGGATATACGGCAAATGAGTGGAAGAAAGAAAGAATAGCGAGTAGATGGGATCAGAAAATGGATATCCCCTTTCTGCAAGCAACCCTCTCAATTCCTCTTCCTCTTCTATGAGAATAGGAAGTTCTTTTTCCGACATCATTCCGGAGAGAGGGAGACGGATTTCGTGGATAATCCTTCCATTTTCAGCAAGCACAATACCACCGCCTATTTCTTTTATTCTATCAAAGGCAAGCTTCATATCGCTTTTGTTTTTTCCAATCAAAATGATGTCTCCTGTAGTGGAAAACGAAGAGACAAATCCGCAAACACCTCTGGCAAATCCCTTAAGCATGGTATTGACTCTCCACTTCCCTTTCCTGTCCAACAATGCAAAAAAGGACTCATCATTATCTTTTGGGAGTTCATCCAAAGAGACGTCCATTGCTATTGAATAAGGTTTCGTAATGACGCTATTGACCATTTTCATCCCAAATGGCATGGAAAATTGCAAGTCTTCCATCGTTAATTCCCAATCAACTTTCAATGGCTCAATTCCGTAATCTTCCCAATGAATCTCTTCATCTATGACAATTTGATTACCATCCCTTTTCACCCACTGCCCTCTTGCAAGGACAGAAACAGGCGTCGGGTTGGTCTCGCTTTCCAAGAAATTGATATTTGCGATTCTCCCAGTACCGATCAGTCCATGTAGATGCTGCAGATTATAATGCCGCGCGACATTATAAGACGCCATCTGATAAGCATCAATTACAGGAATCCCACTTTCAATAGCCATGCGGATCATAGCATCGATCATTCCTCGCCTATAAAATGCGGGTGTAGATCCGTCAGTTGTAAACAACATCGATTCGTACTGATCCAGTCCCATCTTTTTGATATCTTCCAGAAGGACAGGCAGATCCGGCCGAATTGATGAATGCCTTAATGACACCATATAACCTTGCATAAGGCGCTTGTAAATATCTTCGCCTGTCATGGCTTCATGGTCACAATCCGCTCCGAACAGCATCAGCTTGGCAAGCGTCCTATCGGAAGCTCCCGGAAAATGCCCCTCCACTTTTTTCCCGAGGCGCTTCGTCTCCTGAATCCAATGTAGCATCAGATCATCGCCATCCAAAAGCTGGGGCCAGCCGGTAAGTTCGCCGCCTTGAACGACTTTGTCATGTTCAAGCCAAGTCTTTACATCACTGTTGGAAAAAATGGTCTCCTCCCCGTCCAGCACTGTTTGCGCGTCATATCGTGTCCACCAATACATAGTAACAGGCGACTCATCAAACTTACGAATAATTGAAAACGCTTTCCTTTTATGTAAATGTAAAAAAAGGAAGAGATTATCATTTATAGTTGTTGTCGTCCCAGTCTGTGCGGCAAATCGTGAAAATGTTTGTGGATTGTACAAGAGGAACGGATGAACATGCGGCTCTATATAACCAGGCACCAATATCAGACCCCGGCAATCCACTATTTCAGTCGTACTTGTGTTAGCCGGAAGCTCCTCTCCTGCATACACAATTCGATCATTATCAATCCATATATTTCCTTCCAACCAACGGCGTAGTGTCGAGTGTAAGAAGCGGGCATTTTTTAATAAAATGGCAGGCGGTCTTTTCCCATCAATGATCGCTGCCTGTTCACGTATTTCTTTGTTTCTCCATCTGTATCTCTGTTCCAAGTTCAACCCTCCCTAGGGAGATCACTCTGATTTTTTTAATTTTATCATACTTTTTGAGTTAACGCAGTGAAGGTTGAAAATCGAATGAAAATGTTTGTGAAAAGCGAAGTTATACCTAGGGCTTGAATTGCCATCTGGAAAAAAATGGGTCAAAAGACAGTAGAGACTTTGGAGAATTTTAATCTCCCGATTCCCCGGGGACGCTAAACGAACTAAAGGACTAAGGGTTACGGGATTGTCAGACAGTCATAAAACAATATTGTTGCTCCTTTTATTTATGCTTTTACGATCCTGAATGGTTTGTCCTCGCCAAAAAAAGAAGATGCTTATTAGTCCTAATAACGCAAAACTTAAAAACATCACACTGCCGCCAAAATGCAATAATAAGTATCCACCAACCAATGGTCCAAAGAAATTTCCAACCCCCGGCAAATTTTGGGCTCCATAATACATCCCGCGCAAACGATTAGGTGTGATTTGATCAATCATCATATACTCCGACGGGATAACCATCGTTTCCCCAATTGTAAAGATCACCATAAATAATATCAGTGAAAACCAGGTAGTGGAGAATGCAAAACCACCCATTCCAATTGAAAAGAGAAGACTGCCTGCAACGACTATCGTAAGCGGTTTAAAACGCTCGGCCCACCTGGAAATAGGGTATTGAAACAAGATGACACATACACTGTTTACGGTTAGAACTGAAGTATAAAGCAGCGTACCGTTCGTAAAGTGCCCATTTAAATATTGTTGCATGGTAACGGACCACTGCCCATATACAGTCGTACTTACGAGACCTCCAAATACTAAAAAGAAAAGGACCTTATCATATTTGATTACGCAAAAAGCTCCTTGTATTGTCGCCGATTCTTTTAATTGCTCCCCTTCAATCTGTTTAATTCCATATTTATTTAATAATATGTGAAGAAGAATGCTATACCCGCCATATAAACAACCTGTGACCAAAAATGGATCAATCGTTTCTTTTAGCCACAAATACGCCCCGATTGGAGGACCAATTGCGTATCCGATATTATTTATCGTATATCGGATGGAGAAAACACGCATCCTTCGATCAACTGCTGTTAGGTCGGCAGCCAATGCTTTAGATACTGGAGCAAAAAAAGAGGTGCTTACCCCCTGCAACAGCATCATCAAAATTAAAAAATACACTTGCTTCGATAACATGAATCCGAAAAAAATGAAGGAGGAAACATATAAAGAACCCAACATTACCTTCCTTCGTCCTATAAAATCCGATACAAACCCGGCGATAAAGCCACTGAACGTAGCCGCCAGTGATCCAACTCCTACTATTAAAGCAACTTTAACAGGATCGAAATGTTGTTCCTTTACTAAATATAGAGGGAAATACAAAATGCTGATACTATTTCCGATCGCTAAGATCATCGTACCAAAAAGCAATGTGTTCACAATTGGATGATACTGACTGAATACCTGAAGAAATTTATTCATCATGTATCTCCCTTACCTATTTTTTGATGAACTCCATTATTTGCTCCCCAAACTTTTCTAGTATATTGGTTCTCAAGCTGTATTTCTGTGCGGTTGATTTGCCGAAGTGATGGGCACAGATCAATCCCGCTCTTCTTAATGAAGAAATATGGTGATTTGTTGTGCTTTTTGCCAACCCAAGAAGTTTGTGAATCTCAGCAAAATTAGCTGGATGCTGATTTAATACACGCAAAATTTTTAAACGGTTAGGATCTGCAAGTGCTTGAGTAATCGTAACAAGTGAATACATCTCCCCACCCTCTTCCCCATTGGCCACTTTCATTGCATGCGTAGATGGATATAGGCACGTACAAATATTTTCATGGAAATCTAAAATTGCCGCAGGAAAATAATGATATTGCGGCGTAAGAATGACGGTCTTTACTTCTTTAGTCTCTTCAAGTCTAAGTCCGTTAGTTGCTTCTTCAATTAGATCAATGGGAGAAAGAGTTGTGAGTAGCCGTTCCTTTTCCTCAGCATCTTTTTTTAAAGAATGCAATATATTTGGATCCACGTTTTGGAAGTATTGCTCATCCCACTTTGACAATAGTTCCACCATACGATCTCGGATCTCTCCGAGATTGCCTGGAATCGAACGTACCCAGGGAGAGAGGATCTCGTAAATTTTTCCTGCTGGCTGGCCTTGCAACCATGCAAGGAATGCCTCTACAGTCTGATCACCTTTATATTGCCAGGCAAGCAGATTTATTCGGTGTAATACTTCAAAACGTTCATCAGCCAATTGTTTAGCAAATTGCGGGTCCAATTTCCGTTGCGTTTCTCGAAACCAGTCATCCTGCAAAAGTACATTTTTGACTTGTTTATGATGAATAAACTTATATAGACTGTTAATCAGCTCGTATACAGGTGAAAAATCAATAATTAGATGATATCCCATCATATCCTCCCTTTAATTTATTGTTCTATATTATTCGAACTTGAATTTAGTTCTATTATACACGAACTTATAAAAAATACAGACAACTAACTTTCGACAAATCAATTAGAAACAGTTGGTACCTGTGTATTTTCTAATCGTCTATCCCATTTTCTGAGAGTACATACGAGGATTATAAACACCTTATAGCTACTCGATATACATGTTTGTGCTTTTTCGGGTGCTTTGAAACTCTCTCGGACCCGTTTTTGGTTCTTGCGCTTTTTCAGTGCTTTAAAACAATCATGGAGACCTGGGTTTCGGTTCTTGTGCTCCATTAGACTCTTTGAAACATTATATTAATCTTTGCCTTCACTCTTATTTAGGCCGCGTCTTCCATCGGGCGGGGAAGATCCTCGTCCTTCTCCGTCCACTAAAAAAACTCCTGCCCGCAGGCAGGAGTTTATCTTTATAAGGCTTTATATCCAATATCTTTCCGGCAAAAGAAGTAGTCGCTGTCAAGCTTGTTCATTTCCTTATACACGTTATCAGAAGCAGTTGCAATATCTGCACCTTTCGCTGCCAGAAGCAGGAGGCGCCCTCCGTTGGAAACGTACGTCCCTTCTTCGCTTCCCGCAGCTGTACCTGCATGGAAAACTTTTATCGAGGGATCCAATGTTTTCAAATCAGGAAGAGGCAATCCTTTTTCATAATCGCCGGGATAGCCGTTTGATGCATAAACAACTCCGATCACTGCATCATTCGACCACTCGATGACAGGCTCTTTTCCTTCTAAAATATCATTCACCAATTCTGCCAGATCGCTGTCAAGGCGTTCAAGCACAACCTGTGTTTCTGGATCTCCGAAACGGGCGTTGAATTCGATCGTTTTGGAGCCGTCTTTTGTCAAAATCAATCCGGCATATAAAATTCCGGTAAACGGCCTGTCTTCTGCTATCATAGCATTGGCAGTTGGAATGAGAATATCCTTTACAGCCTGCTCTACTTCGCCGGCGGGTATATGAGGTACAGGCGAATAGGCACCCATTCCGCCTGTATTGGGACCTTTGTCTCCATCATAGGCACGTTTGTGGTCCTGCGCGATGACCATCGGATAGACTTTTTCGCCATTGACAAAAGCCATCAGCGAATACTCTTCTCCTTCTAAAAACTCTTCGATGACAACACTCGCGGACGAATCTCCGAATTTTTCATCCAACAGCATGTCTTTCAATGCCTCATGCGCTTCTTCGAGAGTCATCGCCACGACTACACCTTTTCCTGCAGCAAGCCCGTCGGCTTTGATGACAATCGGTGCACCCTGTTTATCTATATAAGCTTTCGCTTCTTCGTACGAATGGAAAGTTTCATAAGCAGCCGTTGGGATTTTATATTTTTTCATCAGATCCTTTGCAAAGGATTTGCTTCCTTCTATAATTGCGGCATTTTTCCTAGGACCAAAAATTTTCAGGCCTGCTGCTTCGAATTCATCGACGATCCCTGCATTCAGAGGAACTTCGGGACCTACAATTGTCAACTCGATTTGCTCTTTTTTCACCAAACCAATCAGGTCTGAAAAAGCTGTTTCTTTAATTGGCACTACGGTTGCGTCTTCGGCAATACCAGCGTTCCCCGGTGCACAAAAAACCTCCGTCACCTGCTTGCTTTCTTTCAATTTTTTACAGATGGCGTGCTCTCTTCCGCCTCCGCCAACAACTAGAACTTTCAAAGAAATTCACCATCCATTGTTTTAGTGTTTAAAATGCCGCACGCCAGTAAATACCATGGCAATTCCAAGTTCATCCGCTGCTTTGATGGAATCTTCATCACGGATGGATCCTCCCGGTTGGATGATGGCTGTGATTCCTGCTTTTGCCGCTTCCTCTACTGTATCACTCATCGGGAAGAACGCATCTGAAGCAAGAACGGCGCCCCTAGCTCTTTCTCCAGCCTGTTCGATGGCAATTTTCGCCGCACCTACGCGGTTCATCTGGCCTGCTCCCACTCCAAGGGTCATCGCTTCATCTGCAACAACGATAGCATTGGATTTCACATGCTTAACCACTTTCCATCCCAATTTCAAAGCTTCCAATTCTTCCTCTGTCGGCTTACGCTTTGTTGGAAAGGTGAGCTCTGCGTCATCTAGACCGATCAAATCCTGATCCTGTATAAGCAATCCGCCTTCAATGGAAGTCAAAACTTTTTCAGGTGTATTTTTTTGGTCGAATGAAACGGTCAACAATCGTATATTTTTCTTGGCCGTTAAAATGTTCAGGGCTTCCTCTGTATAAGAAGGTGCAATGATGATTTCCAAGAAAATTTCTTTCAGGATTTTTGCCGCATTTTCATCTACTTCCCGGTTGAACGCGATGATTCCTCCGAAAATGGAAGTAGGGTCAGCTTCATACGCTTTTGAAAAAGCATCCGCAGCATTCTCACCAGTTCCGACGCCGCAAGGGTTCATATGCTTGACGGCTACTGCTGCAGGCATGTCAAATTCTTTGACGATCTGAAGAGCTGCGTCGGCATCGCGGATGTTATTAAAGGAAAGCTCTTTTCCATGGAGCTGCTTTGCATGGGCTATGGAAAATTTTGACCCGAGCGGCTTCTCATAAAAAGTCGCTTTTTGATGTGGATTTTCCCCGTATCTCAACGATTGTTTCAACTCATAAGTGAATGTCACTCTTTCAGGTTCCTCTTCGCCCGCCAAGTTCGTCATATATTCTGCAATCAAAGCATCATATGCTGCTGTGTGACGGTACACTTTTGCTGCAAGCTTTCTTCTAGTTTCAAGTGAAACACCTTCCTTTGCGCGGAGTTCATTTAAAACTGTCTCATAGTCGGCAGCATCGACAACAACCACAACACTTTCATGGTTTTTGGCAGAAGCACGAAGCATCGCCGGACCGCCAATATCAATGTTTTCGATAGCATCTTCAACAGTTACGCCAGGCTTTTCGATTGTTTTCTGGAATGGATATAAATTGACACACACAACGTCAATCCCTTTGATTCCTTGTGCTTCTAGCTGCTTCATATGAGATGGGTCACTCTTTTTAGCAAGCAATCCCCCATGAATGTATGGATGTAGTGTTTTTACACGGCCTTCTAAAATTTCCGGAAAACCTGTCACCTCATCAACAGCCGTAACAGGAAGATTGTTCTCTTCCAACATTTTTTTCGTTCCACCGGTTGATAGAATTTCAAATCCCAAATTGATCAATTCTGTAGCAAAATCGACGATTCCACTTTTATCTGATACACTGATGAGCGCTCGTTTCATTCTTCAGCACCTTCCATTTTTCTTTTTCCCTCAAAAAGCTTATCAAGCGTTTCGGGGTAAAATTCATGTTCTATTTCATGAACCTCTTGTGCAATTTCTTCAATCGTTGCTCCGTCCTGAATTTCGAGGGCCTTCTGAGCGATGATCGGGCCAGTGTCCATGCCTTCATCCACATAATGAATGGTAACGCCTGTCACTTTCGCTCCTGAAGCTACAGCCTGACCAATTGCATCCATACCTGGAAACGCAGGCAGCAGTGATGGATGGATATTAATAATTTTTTCAGGATAATTCTCGAGAAGAACTGATCCGATCAAACGCATGTATCCAGCCAGTACAATATATTCCACGTCTTTTTTTTGGAGTTCTTCATGGAGCATTGTTTCAAACTCCATTTTCGATTCATACTGCTTTGGGCAGAATTCCAGAACAGGAACCCCTGCTTTTCTGGCCCTTTCCACGACAAAAGCACCAGGCTTGTCACAAACAAGCATTTTTATTTCAGCCCGGAGCGTTCCTGACTCAACCGCCTCATAGATAGCTTGAAAATTACTGCCGTTTCCAGACGCAAACACTGCTATCTTTTTCACTGTTGTGTACCTGCCCCTGTAAATTGTACGCCTTCTCCCTTAATGACAGTGCCGATCTTATAGGCTTTATCACCCTGATTTACGAAATATTGAATGGCTTCTTCTGCATCGTCAGGATCAACTGCCAAAACAAGTCCTATTCCCATATTAAAAATGTTGTACATCTCCTCTATCTGAAGCTTGCCATATTTTTTCAACGCTTCAAAAACAGGCAAAACAGGCCATGTGCCTTGTTTCACTTCTGCGCCGAGTCCATCCGGAAGCATCCTTGGAATGTTTTCAATAAAACCGCCCCCAGTAATATGAGCCATTCCTTTGATTTCAAACTCCCGAAGTGCAGAAATGACTTGCTTCACATAAATACGTGTAGGCTTAAGCAGTTCTTCTCCGAGTGGAGCACTCAATTCCGGCAATTTTTCATCTAGGGAGAACTGATTTTCTTCAAAGAAAATTTTCCGTACAAGTGAGTACCCATTACTGTGAATTCCATTTGATTCCAGACCGATCAGTACATCACCGTCCTTGATATTCTCCCCATTGATCAATTGGGATTTTTCACAGGCACCAACTGTAAAACCGGCAAGATCATATTCATCTTCCTTGTACATTCCAGGCATTTCAGCAGTTTCCCCGCCGATAAGGGCACATCCGGCCATTTCGCAGCCATCTGCGATTCCCTTGACAATTTGCTCAATTTTGTCCGGAACCGCCTTCCCGCAGGCAATATAGTCGAGAAAATAAAGAGGTTCTGCTCCTTGGACTACTACATCATTCACGCACATGGCCACACAGTCGATTCCGATTGTATCGTGTTTGTCCATCATGAAAGCTAGCTTCAGCTTTGTTCCGACACCATCCGTACCAGAAATGAGAACAGGTTCCTTCAAGTTCATTTCCGATAAATCAAACGCACCGCCAAATCCGCCCAGTTGTCCCAAGACACCGGTCCTGTTCGTCCGTTTCACATGTTTCGTTATTTTCTCAACCGCTTCATATCCGGCTTCAATATTGACTCCTGCTTTTTGGTAGGCATCAGCCATCCTTATTGCCTCCTATCACGTTTTTACACTCAAGCGGCGGCGAATGTCTCGCCGCCTTTTTTAAAATTAACATATCTATCATTCAACTGTTCGAACATCGTGTACACACTGGATTAGTTACCGACTTCTAATGTTTCTCGCCTTTTCGGGCACCTAGGTCTTCGATTGGTGACCGGTTTTCGGGTTTACGCAACTTTTCGGGTACCTTTTACACTGATTAGTGACCGGGTTTCGAGATAACACAACTTTTCGGGTATCTTTTACTCCGATTAGTGACCGATTTTCGGATTAACGCAACTTTTCGGGCATCTTTTACTCCGATTAGTGACCGCTTTTCGGATTAACGCAACCTTTCGGGCACCTTTTACACTGATTAGTGACCGGTTTTTGGGTTTACGTAACATTTCGGGCATCTTTACTCCGATTAGTGACCGGGTTTCGAGATAACGCAACTTTTCGGGCATCTTTTACTCCGATTAGTGACCGCTTTTCGGATTAACGTAACTTTTCGGGTACCTTTTACACCGATTAGTGACCGCTTTTCGAACTACCATAACTTTTCGGGAACCTTTTTCACCCATTGGTACCGTTTTTGAGATTCCAAAACGTTTCGGGCATCATTCCCTCGATCAGTGGCCGTTTCATCAAGTGACCCGCTGTCCAGTTTCGAGATCTAGCAACACTTCTTTTCCTTTATCTTGCCGGACACGTCCAGTTGAACGTCGTTAACATCGCTCTATCCTTTTCCTATTCCATTTCCTTCTCATAAGGCAATGGGGTATCCGGATAGATTTCTGTTGGGTATTCACCCGTAAAGCAAGCCATACACTGACCGCAGTTTTTACCAAGTCCTTCTCTTCCAATGGCCTTCAGCATACCTTCGACACTCAGGAATGTGAGTGAGTCGGCCCCAATAATCTCACGGATTTCCTCCACACTATGACTGGAGGCGATCAGCTCTTCATGGGTAGATACGTCGATTCCATAAAAGCACGGATTTGTCATTGGCGGAGAACTGATGCAGACGTGAACTTCCGTTGCACCGGCTTCTTTTAGCATCCGTACAATCCGCCGGCTTGTAGTTCCACGTACGATTGAATCGTCGACCATGATGACACGTTTTCCTTCGACCACCTTTCGAACAGGGGATAGTTTCATTTTCACTCCCTGCTCGCGAAGCTCCTGAGTCGGTTTAATAAAAGTCCTTCCGACATATCTGTTTTTAATTAAACCAAGTTCGTATGGTATCCCTGTGGTTTCTGCATAACCAATAGCTGAGGAAATGCTTGAATCCGGGACCCCTGTTACAACGTCACCTTCGACATTGGCCTCAAGAGCGAGCTGCTTTCCAAGATTTTTTCTTGCCGTATGGATGTTGATTCCGCGTATATCACTGTCCGGTCTTGAAAAATAAACATATTCCATTGTACACATGGCGTGGGAACCTGAAAGAGAAAAGCGTTCTTCATGTAATCCTTCATCGTTGATGATGATCATTTCCCCAGGTTCAACATCTCGGATATACTCCGCCCCGATTAAATCGTATGCACATGTTTCTGATGCGACACAATACGCATCTCCGACTTTTCCAATGGAGAGTGGCCGTAATCCGTTAGGATCTTGTGCGATGATTAGCTCATCTTCTGTCAAAACGATCAAGGCGTAAGAACCTTTCACCATTGAAAGTGCATTTTTCACCTTGTCTTTCAGTGCCAGATATCCGCTGCGTTTAATCAGATGCGCAAGTACTTCCGTGTCTGTATTTGTCTGAAAAATACTCCCCTGCATTTCCAATTGGTGTTTTAAATCATTCGCATTGATCAAATTTCCTGTATGTGAAAGAGCAAGACTTCCGCTTGATGAATGGAAGAGAAGCGGCTGAATATTTTCAATGCCGCTCTTTCCAGTATATCTTACATGCCCGATTGCGCCGGTACCTTTAAGGCTGTCAAGCTTCTTTTCATCAAATACATCGTTGACGAGCCCATCTCCTTTTATCCCCTTCATTCGTTTTCCATCTGTTACAACAATCCCGGCGCCTTCCTGCCCTCTATGCTGTAGACTGTGCAGACCATAATATGTCATTCTTGCCGCATCGGGGTGACCCCATATTCCAAACACACTGCATACCTCATTTATGCTTATTTATTCAGCAGAGACGGGATGGCTCCCTTCCAAGCCTCTTCCATCTTTCTGCTGTCGGATTTGATCACTAGCTCTTTATTTTCGTTAAGGATGACTAATTCTGCGCTGTCTGTAACTTCACCAATCAACATTGCATCTTTTACGGTTTCTTCAAAAGCTGCCTGATTGTCTTTCTTGACCGAGATGATAAAACGCGATTGTGTTTCAGAGAATAATGCTGTTGTTTTATCTCCGGCTAGGGTTACTTCCGCTCCAAGTCCATCTGTTCCAAACAGGCATTCAGCAAGAGCTACAGCCGCTCCGCCCTCCGAAATATCGTGAGCAGAAGATACAAGACCTTCCCGTATTGCTGTAAGAATCTGCTTCTGTCTTTTAGCCTCCACAGCAAGATCAATTGCAGGAGCTTTTCCAAAAATGTCGTCATGAACTAATTTCTGAAGTTCACTTCCGCCAAATTCAGGCTTCGTTTCCCCAACGATGTACACCAGGTCTCCAGCCTCTTTAAATGACTGTGTAGTTGCATGTGCAAGGTCCGGAATCAAGCCGACCATGCCAATGATAGGGGTTGGATAAATCGCCTTTCCGCCTTTTTCATTATAAAGAGAAACATTTCCCCCGATGACCGGGCTGTTAAGTGCCAGACATGCTTCACTGATTCCTTCTGCGGATTTTTCAATCTGCCAAAAAGTTTCCGGCTTGTCCGGGCTTCCGAAGTTTAAGCCGTCCGTAATTGCAAGCGGCTCTGCACCGGAACAAACGACGTTTCTTGCAGCTTCCGCTACTGCGATTTTTCCGCCTGTTTCCGGGTCAAGGTAAATGTAACGAGAGTTGCAATCCGTTGTTATTGCGATTCCTTTATTTGTTCCAGGTATTCTGACAACTGCTGCGTCTGAACCGGGAGTAACGACTGTATTGGCCCCCACTTGATGGTCAAATTGGCGGTAAACCCACTCTTTGCTGGCAACTGTCGGCTGTTGTAAAAGCTTAAGTAAAGTTTCCTGGTAATCAGTAACTTCCGGAACACCAACTTCCATTTCCTGATATTCCCGGAAATAGGCCGGAATTTCGGATTTTTTATGATAGACTGGAGCATCTTCCGCTAATGCATCTGCAGGCACTTCCGCCACAACCTGGCCTTTATGAAGAAGGCGAAGCATTTTATCGTCGGTTACATGGCCAACAGCTACAGCTTCCAAATCATATTTTGCGAACAGGTCGATGATTTCCTGTTCCCTTCCTTTTTTGATAACGATGAGCATCCTCTCTTGAGATTCGGACAGCATCATTTCATAAGCAGTCATATTCATTTCACGTTGAGGAATTAGGTCAAGATTCATTTCAACACCGTAGCCTGCCTTACTTGCCATTTCGGCAGAGGAACTGGTCAATCCGGCTGCTCCCATATCTTGGATTCCGATCAAAGCATCCGATTTTACAAGTTCCAAACAAGCATCCATTAACAGCTTCTCTGTAAAAGGGTCCCCTGCCTGTACCGCTGCGCGCTCTTCGTCTTCATCCTCAGACAGTTCCGCCGAGGAAAAAGTAGCTCCGTGAATGCCATCCCGGCCTGTCGCGGCGCCAACATACATAACAGTGTTGCCTACACCTTTTGCTTGACCTTTCTGCATGTCTTCATGGTTAAGAAGACCCACAACCATTGCATTGACTAGAGGGTTGCTTTCATATGCCGGATCAAATTGAATCTCCCCGCCTACTGTCGGAACACCAAGTGCATTTCCATAATCGGCGATTCCTGCTACTGCCTGCTCAAGCAAATAACGAACCCTTGGAGAATCCAATTCTCCGAATCTCAAAGAATTCATGGCCGCAATAGGACGGGCGCCCATTGAAAATACGTCACGGACAATACCGCCGACACCAGTAGCAGCACCTTCGTACGGCTCGACGGCTGAAGGTGAGTTATGGCTCTCAATTTTGAAAACAACTGCCTGGTTATCGCCAATGTCAACGATTCCAGCACCTTCTCCCGGACCTTGTAAAACTTGTTTTCCTTCTGTGGGGAACTTTTTCAGCACATGCTTTGAGCTCTTGTAGCTGCAGTGCTCAGACCACATGACGGAAAAAAGTCCGGTTTCCGTATAGTTCGGTGTTCTTCCGAGCATTTTTTCCGCAAGTTCGAACTCTTCGTCTGACAAGCCCATCTCTTGATAGATCTTTTGTTCTTTAATCTCGGACGGATTCGGCTCAAGCATTTGTGACATGTGTTTCCCTCCAGTTTTGTACAATAGATTTGAACAATTTCACTCCATCAGTGCTGCCCAAAAGTTGATCTACAGCTCTTTCTGGGTGTGGCATCAAGCCAAGGACATTTCCTTTTTCATTCGTAATGCCGGCAATGTCGGCCATACTGTCATTCGGATTTTCAGATGTATAGGTGAAGATGATTTGGTTATTTTCTTGCAGCTTTTTCAATTCTGATTGGCTGCAGTAAAAATTACCTTTTTTATGCGCTATAGGCAGTGAAATGATTTCTCCACTTTCATAAAGCGAAGTGAATGCCGTATCATTGTTTGCCACCTGAAGCTTTACTGGTTTGCATACAAATTTCAAACTTTCGTTCGTAAGCATCGTACCCGGAAGCAGCCCTGCTTCCTGAAGAATTTGAAATCCATTTCCAATACCAAGGATTGGCTTACCAGCTTCAGCCGCTTTTTGGATTCCTTTTACGACAGGCTGCCTTTTGGCAATGGCTCCCGGCCGGACAGCATCGCCGTAGGACGCACCTCCTGGAATCAGAACAGCATCATATCCTTCAAGAGTCTCAATGTCGTGTCCGACATATTCAGCTTTCTCTCCGGTAGTTTGCTTGAGGGCTGCGTCTAAATCAGCTTCGCACGTTGTGCCTGGGAAAACGACTATTGCGATTTTCACTTTGCAGCCGCCTCCTCGATTTCAAAGCGGTAATCTTCAACTTCCGTATTTACAAGAAGGTTTTTGCACATATCATGGACTGCTTCTTCCACATTTTTGTTTGTTTGGTCAATGGTTAATTCGATATACTTTCCAACACGGACATTTTCAACTTCAGGAAAATCGGATTTCTTCAGTTCCTTTGTTGCAGCCGCACCTTCAGGATCAATAACACTTTCTTTCAATGTTACAAATACCTTCACTTTATACATCTTCATTTCTCCTTTCGCTTGCGCGAGTTTTAGTTCAATCCAAGACGTTCAAATATTGTATCAACATGTTTCAAATGATACCTTGGGTCAAAACATGCATCAATTTCTGCTGGGGAAAGCAGCTTTTGGACAGTTGCGTCTTCTTCAATTAGCCCCTTGAATGAAATTTGCTTTTCCCATGCTTCCATTGCCTTTGGTTGCACCGTATCATACGCTTCTTCACGGGAAAGGCCTTTATCGATCAACGTGAGCAGCACCTGCTGTGAAAAAATTAATCCTAGCGTTCTATCCATGTTTCTTTTCATGTTTTCCGGATAAACGGTTAAGTTTTTCACGACATTGCCAAAGCGGTTCAGCATATAGTTCAAAGCGATAGTTGCATCAGGTAATATAATTCTTTCAGCCGATGAGTGGGAAATGTCGCGCTCATGCCATAAAGGCACATTATCATAGGCTGTCACCATGTAGCCTCTTATAACGCGAGCCATACCGGCCATGTTTTCCGATGCGATAGGGTTACGTTTATGAGGCATGGCGGATGATCCTTTTTGTCCTTTTGCAAAAAACTCTTCCACTTCACGTGTCTCACTTTTTTGCAGGCCACGGATTTCAACCGCGAACTTTTCAATTGATGTTGCTATCAGCGCAAGTACTCCCATATAGTGGGCATGGCGGTCGCGTTGCAATGTTTGCGTTGAAAGAGGTGCAGGCTGCAGTCCCAGCTTTTCACAAACAAATTTTTCAACAAAAGGATCAATGTTCGCATAAGTGCCGACAGCTCCGGATATTTTTCCGAACTCGACTCCTTCAGCTGCTTGGTTAAACCTCTCAATATTTCTTTTCATTTCTTCGTACCAAAGGGCCATCTTTAATCCGAAGGTTGTCGGTTCCGCATGAACACCATGTGTTCTGCCCATCATGACCGTATCTTTATGTTCAATAGCTTTATCGCGTAAAATAGCGATGAAATTCTCAAGATCTTTTCTGATAATGGTATTTGCTTGTTTCAATAAGTAGGAAAGTGCAGTGTCTACAACGTCAGTAGATGTCAATCCATAATGGACCCATTTGCGTTCTTCACCAAGAGTTTCTGAAACAGCTCTTGTAAAGGCTACAACATCGTGCCTCGTTTCAAGTTCGATCTCTTTGATTCGATTAACATCAAAGCTGGCTTTTTGACGGATTTTTTTTACATCTTCTTTAGGAATCTCCCCAAGTTCTGCCCACGCTTCACATGCTAAAATCTCCACTTCCAGCCATGCCTTGTACCTATTCTCTTCTTTCCATACAGCTCCCATTTCAGGTCTTGTATAACGTTCAATCATTGTCAGAATTCCTTTCTTAAGCTATTTCCAAATCTCATTTCCACTCAAGTCTTCAAGTGTTCTATCCACGGCATCGGTAAGGATCGTAATATGCCCCATTTTACGGTTTATTTTCGCTTCCTCTTTGCCATAAAAATGAACGTTCCAATCCTGGTGTTTTGGTATTTGCTTAATGACACCTTCCATATGTTGGCCGAGTACATTGACCATGACAGCAGGTTCTAATAACCTTGTCTTCATTAGCGGCCATCCGCAAACCGCTCGGATATGCTGCCCGAATTGTGAAATATTGCATGCTTCAATCGTATAATGCCCCGAATTGTGAGGGCGTGGCGCCAATTCATTCACATATATCTTTTCATCTTTTGTCAAAAACATTTCGACAGCCAATGTTCCGACTAGATTCAAGTGGACAGCTATTTTTTCAGCCAGCTCTTCCGCTTTCTTTACTACGTTTGCGGATACTCTTGCTGGAGCAATCGTTTCATGCAAAATATTGTTCACATGAATATTTTCCCCGACTGGGAAGCACTCAAGCTCTCCACTTATACCTCTAGTCATGATCACTGATATTTCTTTTTCAAACGGTACCCAAGATTCCAGCACACATGGCCCGTTTTTTAACAGTGCTGCTGCTTTCTTGGCATTTTCAGTCTCGTGTATGACATACTGGCCTTTACCGTCATATCCTCCGCGTGTCGTTTTTAACACGCTAGGAAAACCGATATGATCCAATTCTTTATATAGGTCCTCTTCGCTGTGAATGACCGCATAAGCGGCAACTTCCACTCCAGCATCAGTCAATGCTTTTTTTTCCAATATACGGTCCTGAGTAATCTTGATTAATTCCGCCCCCTGTGGGACATAAGCTTTTTCCGTCAGCCATTTTAGTGCTTCATAATCCACATTTTCAAATTCATAGGTGATGACATCGCTGACGGAAGCAAGTTTTAACAGTGCGTCCCTGTCATCATATGGAGCAACAATTTCTTCATCCGCCACCTGTCCTGTTGGAGAATCAACAGATGGTTCAACAACAGCGATCTTAAATCCCGCATGTTTTGCAGCCATCGCCATCATACGTCCCAACTGCCCGCCGCCGATAATTCCGATCGTACTACCGGGTTGTATCAATTTAGACAAGCTCATCACTGCTTCCTAGTACTTTTTCTTTTAAAGAGTCTCTTCTGTTTGTGAGTCTTTTATAAAGAGCATCATCCTCTGTCGCTAGCATTTGTGCTGCGAGAAGACCTGCATTTATGGCACCTGCTTTTCCAATGGCAACTGTAGCCACTGGAACACCTCCCGGCATCTGAACGATGGATAATAACGAATCCATTCCTTTTAAAGCCCTTGATTCAACAGGAACACCAATGACAGGAACTAGAGTTTTTGCAGCTACCATTCCTGGCAAATGAGCAGCGCCCCCGGCACCTGCAATAATGACTTTTAATCCTCTTTCTCTGGCGTTTTCTGCATATTCAAACATCAAATCGGGCGTTCTGTGCGCAGATACGACTTTCTTTTCGTAGGGAACTTCAATCTCGTCCAAAATGTCACATGCATGCTTCATTGTTTCCCAGTCAGATGTACTGCCCATAATGATTCCGACTTCGGCCTTCATAAAATAAAACCCTCCGTCTCTTTTTTAATGAATAACGCAAATGCCTGTTTATCGGCACTCACTTGGCTGGCTCAAGCACCACGTGCTTTCGACCGCCTGCACTAGCACTTCCTGTCGATCAAAACCGATTTTGGGTTTTGCAGAAAGAAACACGAAGTTTACTAGTCGATAAATGCAGGAGCTAAACAAAATAAAAAACCGGATAAACTACTCTCTTTTGGAAAGAAAGCAGATTATCCGGGAGTTCACGCTTAAAAATATTTCCCAAATCCCACTTTCCTCATAGTCCAATTATTTACGGTAATTGGGTAGAAACTGATGGGCCCTATCCCCATGATATATGAGGCTTTAACAATTTAATCTTAACAATGCATCGATTCGATGTCAAACAATAATCGAACGATAATTAAAACTCATTTGTTAATGTTCGGATTTAGGTCGCTTTTTATCGCTTCAAAAATAATTTTTTGCGAGAATGGCTTATATTCAATTTTTCCCTTTTTCTTTTCTTCTCGGAACACCGGCTTTTCAATCCTGCGGATGGGTCGATATCCTTCCTCCTCCATCCTTGCCAAGCATTCATTTATAGTTTCATTTTCCTCCACGGTAAACCTTTTTTTCATGGAACTCAATGAGGCAGTTTTCCTTTCTTAACAGATTTCACCCAGAAGCCGCCGTAAATAGTCTTTGGCTCATAGGCAATGATAAATGCTTTTGGATCTAACTCCTTTATGAGCTGATACAGTTTTAATTCATATTTTCTTGGGGTGAGTACCTGTAAGGCCATTCGTTCACCTTCAAGCCCTTGTGCTGCCCAGCTTGTCACGCCATACCCCTTGTCACGAAGCTGCTTTGGAAGATCTCTATCATATTCTTTTGTAATGACATTTACAGTTATGTACCCCAAGGCCATTTTTTCTTCAATTTTTGTGCCTACAATTACTCCTGTACCATAACCTACGGCATAGGCAATGAGATTTTGAATTTGATTTAAATTGTCAAGTACCAGGCCGAGGCCCACGACGTAAATAACAATTTCTACCATGCTGACAACTGCTGCAACATACCGGTATCCCTTTAAAGTTAAAATCATTCGGATCGTAAAAAAAGAAACATAAATAACATTGATGATAAAAATAATGACAACCATTACCAAGCTGTTCTCCAACATTGGGGCCTCATCCTTTCTAGTTCAACTTACACAATTATAAAGGATTTTGATCTATTTTCATATTTAATAGTATTATCAGAATTTAATTTATATCGAGATGGAAAATGAGCAAAACACCTTTAGAATAGAGGTTGAATAGATGTTATATTAGGTGCCTGTAAAAGCGGGGTTTGAAGTTACGGAATTGGTTGAAGCACGAACTGGTAGTCATTAAGAATATAATTGAGACCATTTTTCACTTCTTATGAACGCCGAGTTTCATCAAACGTTGAAGTAATGGCACGATGGATTTTTACAGGACAATGTTTTCAGTATGTCTGCAACATCTTCTTTCACAAGATTCCGAAGCTCTAACTGTTCGAAAACATCAGTCTATAAACGGTCGTCTTTTCAAACGCCGGGATGGTGTATAAAACACAAAAAAACATGAAGTCCATTGACTCCATGTTTTTCTTATTGCCCGGCGACGTCCTGCTCTCACAAGGGGAAGCCCCTCACTACCATCGGCGCTGAAGAGCTTAACTTCCGTGTTCGGGATGGGAACGGGTGTGACCTCTTCGCTATCGCCACCAGACTATTTATTTAGAAAGGGATTCATTCCCTCAAAACCAGATAAGAGAAGA
>NZ_KB894714.1 GCF_000374565.1 Siminovitchia fordii DSM 16014 = CIP 108821
AGACGGCACTTTCAACATTGTCACGAATAAAGGGGTCCATTTTTCAAAATCGATTATTATTACTGCAGGAAACGGCGCTTTCCAGCCCCGCAAGCTGAAATTGGAAGGGGAAGAAAGATTCGAGGAAGCGAACCTGCACTATTCTGTTCAGAATCTGGGGCAATTCGAAGGCAGAAAAGTCGCTGTATTCGGCGGTGGAGATTCCGCAGTCGACTGGGCGATGATGCTTGAACCGATCGCAGAGAAAGTGATGATCATTCACCGCCGTGATAAATTCCGTGCGCATGAGCACAGTGTTGAATTGCTGCAGCAATCAAAAGTTGACATTTTAACGCCGTATGTGCCTGTTGAGCTCAATGGAGATGAAAGAGTGGAAAACGTGGTCGTTCAGGAAGCAAAGGGCGAAGAGAAGCTTAAGCTTGAAGTGGATGACGTACTGGTGAACTATGGCTTTATCTCATCTTTGGGGCCGATCAAGGACTGGGGCCTGGAAATCGAGAAGAACTCCATCCTGGTGAATTCCAAAATGGAAACAAACATCGAAGGCATTTATGCGGTCGGAGATATTTGCACGTATGAAGGAAAAGTGAAGCTGATCGCAACTGGATTCGGCGAAGCGCCGATTGCTGTGAGCAACGCGAAGGTCTATATGGATCCGACAGCGAAGCTGCAAACCGTTCACAGCACAAGCCTGATGG
This sequence comes from Siminovitchia fordii DSM 16014 = CIP 108821, assembly GCF_000374565.1. Classification (GTDB taxonomy): domain Bacteria; phylum Bacillota; class Bacilli; order Bacillales; family Bacillaceae_C; genus Siminovitchia; species Siminovitchia fordii. The sequence goes on from NZ_KB894714.1 coordinate 699, forward strand.
AAGAAAAGAAGACATCTTTAGTATAAGGAGAGTTGTAAAAATGGCGTTATACGTAAAAGTTGACCAAGATACATGCATCGGCTGCGGAGCGTGCGGTGAAGTAGCTCCCGACATTTTTGATTACAACGAGGAAGGCATCTCATTTAGCCTGTTGGATATGAATGTTGGTGCCGTTCCGGTACCGGAAAATGTAGTTGACGATTTGGAAGATGCGCGAGATGAATGTCCGACAAGCTCAATCAAAGTGGAAGAGGAGCCGTTCTCCGATCCGGCTTTATTGCAAAATAAAGTTGTTTAGGATATACAGTCCAATCGATGGGATTGAGTGCATTTGCACTCTATGAGCACAAATGCACTCGCTTTCGTTTTTATAAAACCTTATACCTATAAGTTTTTGCCTGACAAAAAAGTTGGTACGGATTTTGCGAATATAAAAATCAAGAAGTTTGAGAAGAGAAGGGAGTTTTTAAAATGGCTACAACAACACAGACTTTGGAGTACACACTCCCCTATAAAAATTATGTTGATCCAAAAGTTTTTGAGGAAGAGAAAAAAAAGATTTTCCGCAACAGCTGGGTACTGGCAGGCCATACAAGCCAAGTTGAAAAAATCGGCGACTTCTTCACCTTTGATATTGCTGACCAGCCGTTGATCATCAGCAGAGACAAAAATAATGAAATTAATGCTTTTTACAACATCTGCCCTCATAGAGGTTCAAAGGTAGAGAAAAGCGAGTCCGGAAATAAAAGGGTTTTCATGTGCCAGTACCATGGGTGGACGTTCCAATTGGATGGCAAGCTGAATAAAGCGCCGAATTTTAATACAAATGAGCTGGGCAAACACAGCTGCATGACGAAGGTAAATTTGGAAGTGTATAAAGGGATGATCTTCATCAATCTGGATCCTGCGGCAAAGCCAATGGCTGACACCCTCGGAGACTTTATGAAAGACCTTGAAAAGTATACGTTCCTTGAATCATTGAAAAAAGTACGTGTTACAACTAGGGTTATTGAAGCCAACTGGAAAGCGGTTATAGACAATTATCTTGAATGTGATCACTGTAAAATTGCCCATCCGGAATTTTCAAAGACGTTTGATATGAAAAATTACTATATCGATCTGCATGACAATTTTTCATGTCAATATTCAAAAATGACCAGCAAGACAGATGAAGACCGTGAAGAACATGCGAATTTTTATTGGGTTTGGCCGAATCTAATGGTCAGCATTTACCCGGGAGAAGACGGAAATATGACAACAAGTCAAATACTTCCATTAGCCCCTGATAAATCCCTGGCTATTTACAGCTACTATTTTAAATCTGATGAAATATCCAAAGAGAATGAAGAACTGATCAGATTTGTCGATCAGGTCCGCCTGGAAGATTTCGACCTTGTTGAAATACTGCAAAAAGGTTTTGATACACAAGCATTTGAAAGAGGGATCTACTCTCCGACTGAATATGCCATCAAGTATTTCCATCGGCGTTATGAAGAGGAAATGAAAGCAGACTAAATCACATCTTCTAACAGGACTCCTTTCTGTATGAAGGGAGTCTGCATATGTAAATTTTTCAGGTGTATGTTACATTGATATAATACCTGGCAGGGCAGCAATCACATCTTAGGAGGAATCACAATGTCTAAACCCTATCTAGTAGTAGAATGGAATGATACTGAAACAGATGCGAAAGGCTGGATGGTCGTCCATAATTTTGTGAAAGGTTATACAGGCGGCGGCACAAGGATGCATCCGACAGTGACAAAAGAGGAAGTGGAAAGGCTTGCAGAAGCAATGGCCTATAAATATGTAGCAAGCGAATCGGAAACGACAGGGGGATGCAAAGCCGGCATCTCTTACGATTACAAAGCTCCGGATGCATATGACGTATTGCGAAGGTTCTTAATCGCTATGATGCCTTATGTTGATAATGGTGTCTCATTGGGAAGTGACCTTGGAACGAAGTATGAAGATGTCTTGAATATCTTCCATGAATTCGGGATCGATATTCCATTGACCCAGTCTATGAAAAAAGATCCTGCTGTTCTTCAAGGAATCAAGGATTATGATGAACTATTATCAAAAAGAATTGACGGTCTTCTTGTCAATGACGTCGTGACCGGATATGGCGTCGCTTTTTCAGCAGATGAAGCCTGGAAGTTTAAAAAAGGGAAGGAAGGCGCAAAGGTTGTCATCCAAGGATTCGGCTGTGTTGGTGCAAGTTGTGCGTTGAAACTCTCCCAATTGGGATATAAAGTGGTTGGAATATCAGATGCTAATTTGCTTGTAACATGTGAAGAAGGTTTGGATGTACAAAAGCTCATTGATCATAAAAACGTGTATGGTGAAATGGATAAAAATCACTTTGATCCTGCCTATGAGGTAAGACCAAACTCTGAATGGCTTGATGTCGACTGTGATATTTTGATCCCTTGTGCTTTGGAAGATGTCATTAACGGATCCAACGCAGAAAAGGTAAATGCGAGCCTGGTCGTGGAAGCGGCTAATATTCCGATTTCTGCAGAAGGGGACGAAATTATCAAGGAAAGAGGGATTGATATCGTCAACGACTTCGTTGCCAACCTTGGAGCAATACGTGCTTACGACGCAGTCATTTTCGGACTGGTAGAAGCTGAACCGCAAGCCGTGATCGATGATATCGAAAGGCTTTGCCGGAAAAATGTGTTCCGTCTGTTTACAGAATCAAAGGAGCAAAACAGATATCAAAGAGATGTAGCATATGAAATTTTTAAGCCTGCAAAGAGCGATTCATTGGAATATACATCACCAAGTCCAACGTCAACTGTCCAATAATTGAAGGCGGAAGATGCAAATAGGCATCAACCGCCTGTTTTAAAAAGAAAGCGCTATAATACGGAAATGGGGAAAGTGAATGCAAGAACAGGTGAGTCAACCTAAAGAATTGAAACGTTCAATGAAAAGCCGTCATTTGTTTATGATGTCAATCGGAGGGGTCATCGGAACAGGGTTATTTCTGGGGTCGGGGTATTCCATAAGTGAAGCCGGTCCTGCGGGTTCAATTACCGCTTATCTGTTTGGTGGCCTGGTTATGTACCTGGTCATGGTTTGTCTTGGGGAATTGTCGGTAGTCATGCCAGTATCGGGATCATTCCAAGCTCACGCTGAAAGATTTATCGGTCCTGCGACCGGATTTATGATTGGATGGACTTACTGGCTGAGCTGGGCCATTTATGTAGGGTTGGAGTTTATTGCGGCCGGATTGCTCATGGCCAGATGGTTTCCGGATGTGCCTGTATGGGTCTGGTGCACAACTTTTGCTTTAATCCTATTCGGTATCAATGCTTTGACGGTAAGAAGTTTTGCAGAGACGGAATATTGGTTTTCCGCTGTTAAAGTCATTGCTGTCCTCTTCTTTATTGTAGTAGGCGGGGCGGCGATCTTTGGACTCATTCCGATTAAAGGGGAATCTGCACCGTTCCTTTCAAACTTTTTCAGTGACGGATTGTTTCCAACAGGATTCACAGGTGTTTTTATCTCTATGATGACGGTTGTATATGCCTTTATGGGTTCGGAAATTATGGGAGTTGCAGCGGGAGAGACAGAAAATCCCGAAAAAAATATTCCAAGAGCGATTCGAAGCATTGTTATCCGTATCTTAGTTTTTTATGTACTGGCAACCTTTGTTTTATCAGCAATCGTTCCATGGAAAGAAGCTGGGGTGCTTGAGAGCCCGTTTGTAACCGTATTCGATATGATCGGTATCCCCTATGCTGCTGATATTATGAACTTTGTCATCTTAACCGCCATTTTATCGGTTGGTAATACAGGTTTATTCGCTTGTACAAGAATGCTGTTTTCGCTTTCCCAAAGCGGACAGGCTCCACGCGTATTTGGAAAAGTGAACAAGCGCGGAGTACCAATGAACGCATTGTTGGTCACCCTAGTGTTTGCCTTGCTATCCTTACTTACTAGTGTCATCGCAGAAGAAACGTTATTCGTTGTACTGTTAGCAATCAGCGGTGTAGGCGGCGTCGTTACATGGATGGCAATTGCGTGGGCCCAGTACCGATTCCGCAAGCAATATATTGCAGACGGAGGAAGATTGGAAGATTTGAAGTTTAAAGTTCCTTTTTTCCCGCTAGTTCCATTTCTAGCCTTGATTATGTGTGTCGGCCTCGTTGTATTTACCGCATTTGATCCAACGCAGCGTACATCGCTGTATATAGGATTCGGTTTCGTCGCACTTTGCTATGTATTCTACTATTTTAAATTTAAAAGGAATAAGGTGGATGCTACTGTTGCTACTGTTCTGACGGATGAAAAGCCTGATAAGCTAGTTCAATAATTTTCTATCTTTCAAAATATCATTTTCTCACCTCGACAAAACTGGGTTTAAAAATACTCTATGAGTATAAGAACACTCACGTAATACATCTCTGAGCCATTTATCAGTTCTTCTAACTTGGCATGGAAATTGCAAATATAGAATTGGAATGTCAGAAGGGAGAGAAGCTTTATCATTTAGATGGACTCTGCGTGCCCAGACCTCACAAAATGGGGACCATCTTCATTGCAGGATAGTTATGGATTAGCCGGTAGGAAAGTAGGCCTTCAACAGAAGAAAAAATGGCTGAACATTCGTGAACATCGTTGAATGAATACGACCAAAATCAAATAGCGATTTAAAACAGATCCATTTATACAGATGAATGCGCTGCACACAAATTTACAGATAACTGGAAACGGTTCATCTTTTTGTGGACATGGTTTCATCACGAATCAGCGGCAGTATAATTCGACCAGGAGGTTCAGCTAATGAAGAAAAGATTCTGGCTGTATATTTTCAGTATGATACCCGCAATCGGCAGCTTGACTGTCATCAATAAAATTGAACCATATGTCCTTGGGATGCCATTTGTATTGTTTTGGCTGATGCTGTGGGTCGTGCTCACTTCCCTTTTCTTATACATTGTCAACATACTTGATCCTGCAAATGAAGGGGAAGATGACATTTGAATATTTCACTTGCAATCACATTCGGTATTTTGGCACTGGCATGTTTATTGGGTATCCGGGCACGAAAAGGCAAAAATATGGACATGGAAGGATGGGCCGTCGGCGGCAGAAGCTTCGGACCAATCGTCGTATTTTTCCTGTTGGCTGGCGAAATGTTCACGACGTTCACCTTTTTGGGTGCAAGCGGAATGGCCTATGGAGTAGGGATGCCTGCGGTTTACGCATTTAACTGTTTCTACTTTGTGATTGCTTACTGGCTGCTACCGCCTATTTGGAAATACGCCAAAAAGAACAACGTCATTTCACAATCCGATTTTTATGTAAAAAAATATGATAGTGTAGGTCTAGGGGTTGTGGTCGCCCTCATTGGGGTGATAGCCTCTGTTTCCTACCTCGTCATGCAATTTGTCGGCTTGGGGATTATTGTTTCATCGTCGTCCTATGGAGCTATTTCATCCGGGTTGGCTGTTGTAATCAGTGGTTTGATTGTTGCTATATATGTAACGGTTTCCGGAATGCACGGATCGGCTTGGACAGCCATTATGAAAGATATCTTGACCCTGGGGGTCATTGTGTTCATGGGTTTTTATTTTCCAATCTATTATTATGGAGGATTTAGACCGATGTTCCAGGCCATAGAAAGCGCGCATCCGGAGATGCTTCTATTTCCGGCTGAAGGTTTGAGCATTACTTGGTTTATCACCACAACAATCATGCTCGCTTTGGGTTTTTATCTGTTTCCACACATGCAAAGCGGAGTCTTTTCGTCAAAAAGCGCGAAAGCGTTGCGATGGAATGCTGCCAGTATGCCGTTATACCAACTGATTATTGTGTTTTCCATCATTATCGGATTTTCGGCCATTATTCAGGTTCCGGGTTTGGACGATGCCGACATGTCTTTATTCAAACTTGCCCAAGCTTCTTTTCCACCTTGGTTTGTGGGGATGATTGGAGCAGCAGGAGCATTGGCCGCACTCGTCCCAAGCTCTATCGTTCTGCTGTCATCGGCAACACTTTTATCCAAAAATATATATAAAGTATGGAAGCCTGAAACGACAGATAAGCAGATAAATAATTTGAGCCGTTCTCTTGTCCCTGTATTGGTTGTATTTGCAGTCTTTTTTGCATTGAATGAATCCAAGCTGATCGGCCTGATCTATATTATGGTGTACAGTATCATCGTCCAATTGTTCCCTGCTTTGTTCTTCAGCTTACTGAAAAAGAATCCGGTCAACAAAATCGGGGCATTGACAGGGATGATTGTCGGTGTACTCATCGTCATCTATTCAACGCTGACTGACACGACGATGGCTACGCTATTCCCAAACCTTCCGGGCTACATCAAAGACTTTGATACTGGGCTTGTTATTTTGATCATCAACTTTATCGTGACGTACGTTGTGGGCGTTGCCACAAACAAAGCGGTAAAAAGCGAGACTGGCAGCCTGCGGGGAGAATCCGAAAGAAAAATGGACTTTCATCATATGAAGGTTAAATGAAAGTGGCAGCTGCTTTGCTGCGTTAGCATTTTTAATTATCGTAGAAAAACATCTTGGGAGGATCATAATGAATAATCAAGTAGAACATGCAGTATTAGAACCAAAAAATAACCAGACAGAATACACAGTTGCAGATGCGATTGTGGAAGAGCTTGTGGCTGCTGGAGTCGAGGTTATCTTCGGAATCGTAAGTATCCATAATATGCCGATCTATGATGCAATGCTTCGGAACGGAAAGATCCGCATGGCAACTGCTCGTGGCGAAAGTGGTGCGGTCAATATGGCAGATGCGTATTCGCGTGCGACCGGTAAACTTGGCGTCGTCCTGACAAGCACGGGAGCCGGTGCAGGAAATGGTGCAGGTTCATTGACGGAAACATGGAACTCCGGTACACCTCTTCTTCATATTACGGGTGAAGCTGATTCCAACTATATCGGAACAGACCAACGATATATTCATGAATGTAAAGACCAATTGAAAATGATGGACGGTGCAAACAAAGCCGCTTATCTTTTGAAACGCCCGAAATTGATCACGCCGTTCATGCGTAAAGCGATCAATGAGGCACAGACTGTGCCGACAGGACCTGTCACTGTTCAGATTCCAACAAATTTCCAAGCGATGATCATTCCTAAAAACCAATTGGTTGAAGTGCAAACAGTAGAGAATGCAGAGACTAAAATCAACCTTCCGGCTGAAGTGGTTGAAAAAATCGCCGCGGCAAAAAGACCTGTCATCTGGGCAGGAGACGGAGTGATCCATTCAGGAGCATCGGAAGAACTATTGGCGCTGGTGGAGAAAATTCAGCCTGCAGTTGTTACAAGTGAATCCGCAAAAGGTGCCATTCCTGAAGAACACCCTCTTTGCATCGGAAACTTTGCGTGGTTCCCTCGATTTGAGGAGCTCTTGAGCAAGGCAGATTTGCTCATCAGCATTGGAGTACGTTTCCGCGGTGGGGAAACAAACGGCTGGACTTCCCCAGTACCTGAAAATCACATTAATATCGATCTGAATCCAAATGCGTTTAACCGCAGTTTTGATACACTTTTCGGATTGGTCGGTGATGCCAAAGCCGTCTTACATGAAATCAACAAAGCGTTGACAGATAAGGACATCAATCCTGATGCTGCTTATGTGGAAGAAGTTAAAGCATGCCGCCAAGGCGTTCGCGACGATCTCTGCAGCACGATCGAGCCTTATGGAGATATCGCTTCAATTATGAATGACAAGCTTCCTGAAAATACAGTGCTAGTGACAGATGTGACCATCCCAGGATATACTTGGGCAAATAAATTGGTTGATGTTCATGAACCAAGAAATTACCTCTACATGACAGGCGGAGGAATCGGACAAGGTTTGCCGATGGCAATCGGCGCCAAAGTCGGCCAGCCGGAAAAACCTGTCGTTCTTGTTGCAGGAGACGGCGGTTTTATGGTGAATGCGGGTGAGATGATCACGGCAGTCCAGGAAGATGCACCAATCATCGTCTTATTATTCGATGATGGAGGCTACGGAATTTTAAAATATTATCAAGAGGCTGCTTATGGAAGAAAGACGGCTGTTGATTTGCAAAACCCTGATTTCGTTATGATGGCCAAATCCATGGGCTTTGAATCAGAGAAAGTGACATCTGTTGAGGAATTTGAAAAAGGACTGGACAACGCCATTGCCAGTAAAAAACCTTATATGGTTGTTGTTGATGTAGAAGCAGTCGGAGTTCTTCATTATAAAGATTCCGACGAATACATCCGTTCTTTCCGCCCGCACGGAGAATGAGGCGGATCGGCGGCCATACGAGGGACAAAACCGAGTATGGCTGCCGATTCAATTTTACAAGAGAAACCTTATGAAAGCTTGCAAACTAGGGAGGCATCAAGGTTATGGCACAAAACTTGAAACTGTATATTAACGGGGAATGGGTGGATTCAAGCAACCCGGAAATGCAAGACATTCTAAATCCTGCCAATCAGGAAGTCATTGCCAAAGCCCCAAAAGCAACGAAGGAAGAGACGGAAGAAGCGATAAAAATCGCAAAAAGCGCGTTTGAAAGCGGAGCATGGTCTGACAGGACTCCGCAAGAAAGGGCGAAAGTTTTACTTCAGATTGCAGAGAAGATGGAAGAGAACTTGGATGAGCTTGCGGAACTGGAAATGAAAAACAACGGGAAGACCCTAAGGGAAGCACAGTCGGACGCCGCGGATGCAGCCAACACTTTCCGTTATTATGCGGGACTCCTCGATCATCCTTCTGGAGTAACGTACCAAGCGATAGAGGATTTGCAAACAATGATTGTCAAAGAGCCGATGGGGGTTGCAGGACTGATTGTTCCCTGGAACTTCCCGCTATTAATGAGCGTCTGGAAAATTGCCCCTGCGCTGGCGGCAGGCAACTCCATTATTTTAAAACCGGCCGAAATCACTCCGGTAACGGCTGTCAAAGTATTTGAATTGATAGATCAGACCGATTTACCAAAAGGCATCGCACATCTTGTGATGGGGTCCGGTTCAGTTGTCGGCCAGACCATCGCTGAAAGTGATGATGTCGATGTCGTTTCCTTTACAGGAAGCACAGGGGTGGGTCGGAACATCATGCAAGCCGCTACAGGCAATCTGAAAAAAGTTTCCTTGGAATTGGGTGGGAAGTCACCTAATATCATTTTTGATGATGCTGATTTGGAGACAGCGGTTGACTATGCTCTGTTTGGAATTTTTATGGGGTCTGGTCAGGTTTGCTCATCCGGAAGCCGTATTTTGGTACAAGAAGGAATCTATGATGAATTCGTGGCAAAATATGTGGAAAAAGCAAAAGGGATCAAAGTCGGCCCAGGGAATGACGAAAGCTCACAAATGGGGGCGATTGTCAGCGAAAAGCACATGGAAAGTATTTTGGAATATATCCGGATTGGGAAAGAGGAAGGCGGTAATCTTGCTTGCGGCGGAAGCCGGATTCAGAGGGACGGCATGGAAAAAGGGTTCTTTATCGAGCCGACCGTCTTCACGGATGTAACAAGCGACATGAAAATTGTGCGCGAAGAAATTTTTGGTCCTGTTGTCGCTATCCAAAAATTCAAGGATGAAGCCGAAGCAGTACGCATTGCGAACGATACGGAATTCGGCTTGGCAGGCGCTGTGTTTTCCGAAGACCAAAATAAAGCGATGCGCGTTATCCGAAAAGTTCGCGCGGGAATTACCTGGGTGAACGCCTATCATCTGACGAATGTTCAAGCTCCGTGGGGAGGCTACAAACAGAGCGGAATCGGAAGAAGCCTTGGAACTTATGGATTGGATGAATATCAAGAGACGAAGCAAATCAATATTAACCTGGATCCGAAGCCAATCCGCTTTTTTGAGTAAGATAAGGCCGATCCTTTAAGCCGGCTTTTTGATGGCAGAAGTGAGTTCGTACGCACTCTATGAGTGTCCATGAACTCACTTCATTTATAAATAAAGCCTCAGTTACATTCGTTACGGGAAAATATATTTTGGTATAGTTATTGCAATAATATATATGACAATTTTAGAAAGGAGAGGGGATTAGCCTATACTTATAAATAGAGCACGTTGTAGGCAAAATGAAATTGAATCGTTGTAAAGCAAGTACTTTTTTAAAAGCGCTTACATCTTTTTAGGAGGTTTTTATGGAGCAATCGAAGGTTGATAGAATGATATTCTTCTCGGCTCTGGCTGTCATTAGCATTTTTACTGTACCCATTTTAATCAATCCTGAAAAAGGAAATCAATTTCTGGGATCCATACTAGGATTTATTGGAGGGAAGTTCGGCTCTTTATATTTGTTGACTGCTTTTTTAATATTCGTGGCTTTGTTATATTTGGCCATGAGTAAGTATGGGAATATCAGGCTTGGCAATCCTGAGCAAGGCCCGGAGTTCTCGACCCTTAGCTGGATCGCGCTTATTTTTACATCAACAGCAGGTTCAAGTCTGCTCTACTGGGGATTTATAGAATGGTCGTATTATTATACTGCACCGCCATTCGGGATGACGCCTGGAAGTACGGAAGCTGCGGAGTGGGCGTCCACATATGGCATATTCCACTGGGGCTTTATGGGTTTTTCCATTTACTGTTTGCCTACGATTGCCTTGGCTTATGCTTTATTTGTAAAAAAGATTCCGAATCTGCGATTGAGTTCGGCATGCCGCGGAGTGCTCGGTGACCGCGTCGATGGTCCACTTGGAAAATGTATTGATGTTATGTTCATGTTCGGGATTGTTGGAGGTGTTGGAACATCCCTCGGTCTTGGAACACCGATGCTTGCCGAAGCACTTTCCAATTTATTGGGAGTAAAGCGTTCTTTGATGCTGGATGTGGGCATTCTTTCATTTTGGACTCTTATTTTTACTTCCAGCGTTTATTTTGGCTTGAAAAAAGGTCTTAAAATATTGAGTGATGTCAACACGGCTTTGTACTTCGTGTTTGCTGCGTTCTTTTTTATCGTCGGTCCTACAGTGTTCATCCTTAACAAGTTTACGGACAGCATGGGCTTACTTGTTCAGAACTTCCTGAGAATGAGTCTGTATACGGACTCTGTAGGCGGATCGTCATTTGCACAGGATTGGACCATCTTTTACTGGGCATGGTGGTTTGCCCTCGCGCCGTTCATGGCGATGTTCACTGCGCGGATTTCAAAGGGAAGAACTATTCGCGAAGTGATTGTCGGAATGTGTGTGGCAGGTACACTTGGCTGTGCGCTAGCATTCGCTATATTTGGCAATACGAGTATGTATTTTGAGTTAAATGGTATTCTTCCGATTGTGGACATTGTACAAAATGAGGGAGCACCAGCTGCGATTGTAGCAATTATCCAAGCTATGCCGCTCGGTACGACTGTCTTGCTGACCGTGTTTGTTATCCTGGCTTTCATTTTCCTTTCTACTACAATTGATTCGGCAGCTTATACTTTATCTTTTATGTCTTCGAAGGCAGCCACGGAGAAACAGGAGCCGGCAAGATGGATCAGAGTTTTCTGGGCGGTGATGATCGGTGCTGTGGCGGTCATCCTGATGTATGGTGGAGGGTTATCTGCTTTGCAGACGCTGTCAGTCATTACAGGCTTCCCGATTATGTTCATTTGTATAATCATCGGTATTTCTTTATTCAAATGGCTAAAAGAAGACTTTGCAAAAAGTGTAGACCGACAGCCTGTTTCTAAAAATTACTCAGATGAGAAAATTTCCAGTTGAATAAGACGAAAATTTCAAAATGTACAAAGGCCTCTATTGAAGTCTTTGTACATTTTTTAAAACTCAAGTGAAATATTCAATTTTCCCTTCAGGGAAATAGGTGTGTATATATTCGAACAGGGTTTCCTTCATTTCCGATTCTTCCTCTTTTGGATAAATATATTTTCCAATGCCGTACTTTCCCCATTTATAGCGGCGCTTTTCTTCATCCAGCTCGAGTTTGGTCATCGGGTAGTTTTTTTGGATAACTTTTTTGGCCGGCTTTGTAAAACGGTGCTGGATCAATTCGAAAGTAATATCCCCTTTTGCATCGTCAGGAAGGTCGTGGCTTAGGCGTTCAAACAATTCCTTGTAACCTTCCTTCCACCCTTCGAACAAATAGATAGGTGCGATAATGAATCCTAATGGATATCCGGCGTGGGCTACTTTAGCAGCGGCTTCGATCCGGTCGGCTAATCGGGATGTGCCCGGTTCAAAATATTTGATGACGTAATCGGCGTTCATGCTGAAACGAAAGCGGGTACGGCCATTATGTTTGGCATTAAGTAAATGATCGACATGGCTGAACTTGGTAACGAACCGGAGTCTGCCCAAATCAGACTGGCCAAAATATTCAATAGCTCTTTTTAATGTATGAGTCAGATGGTCAACTCCCACAATATCAGACGTACAAGAAGCCTCGAATCGGGTAATCTCGGGGCTGCGCTCATCCATGTAGTTTTGAGCTGCTTCCAGAATTTCATCCACATTGACATATGTACGGATATACGGCTTGCTTCCCATTGTAGTCTGCAAATAACAGTAGTGGCAATGTCCCATGCACCCTGTTGCAAAAGGGATCGCATATTCTGCCGATGGCTTCGAGGTATCGAATTTCAACGTTTTGCGAATCCCTACGACAAGTGTTGATTTTGCTATACGATATCGTTGAAAATCATTTTCGCCCGGCAGGTTCCGGACTTGATTATGCGAAGTCGTATAACGGATCTCTTTGCCCATATCGGTGAACTGTTTGAAAAGCTGCTGTCCCAGTGGATATTCCAGTGCCTTTGGTTCGAAATAAACAAGCTGGGGCATAAAAGGTTTAACCATAATGATTTCTCCTTTGAATAAGAATAGGGAATCAGTGGTCCACTGCTCCGAAATAGTAATTGTAGGCTTCCTCAGCTTCTTCAGCCGTACGATATACCGCCATTTCTTCCGTTAAAGGATAATAAGTCTCATACAAAAAAACGGCGAGCTCCCCCGGACGATCCGGATCATTGACCACAGCGGCTTCCTGGATCATGGCAACATTTTGTGTGTGGGGGTTACGGTATAACACATAGACAATATCTCCCGGTGAGAGAGATGGCTCAAATATTTCCATGAAAACACGCTCCTTTTTACTGTTAGCGTGTCTTGTTTGGTGTAGAAAATACGTATAAAGTGTTTGGGGGTAGCTTTGTGATGGAGGCTATTAACGAGTAGACCATAGGGAAGTCTTAACATTTTAGAATTTGCTATAGGAATTAAGCATTTGGAGGATATATGTATTATAGTATATTCTTTCTATATTTTAAAAAGTGGTTCTCAATTAGGGCAGTAAAAAAATGCAACGCGTCAGCCTTGGAGGATTGCGAGGAGGCAGTCACAGCAATTCGACTTGATACTTGCCGCTATGGCGCCTAGCCGACTTAAAGCGCCACGTCCTGTGGCTTTGTCGGCACTAGGACCTCCTGTCCATCGGAGCTGGACATTACGTAACCTTTGTTTGAAGAGAAAATTCGGTAAAGCAAAGAGAGGGTCCAGCCCCGCTGAACCCTCTCCTTCATATTTCCTTTGTCTCCAACAGCTCATATAGTTGAAATTGCCTGTCGATCCTTTTGATGACGTTTTTTGTACGGAATTTTTTCGTGCTTGATGAGTCCTTCTTATGGATATTGAATTCTTCTATGGTGACTACTTCCCATGTGCTGTCTCCTGTTTTACTGACTGATTCGACATTGGTGGAGAGTATTTCTTCCGTAATGCCTTTAGAGGCGATATAGTGGAGGTAATCACGCTGTTCGTTCAATCTGGGCCCGTTGGAAGCAATCATAGGTTCGACGACTGAAAAATCATTGGTATTCAAAGCTTGAACGCTTTTTTCATTGTATGTCGCCATGAAGATCTCAAAATCGGCAGCAGACACGTCTGAATCTCCAGTAGTCTCGGAGGATTTTTCAGACGCACTGCCTTTTGAGGCTTCTGTATCCTTACTAACTGTCACGGCTCCGTCCGTATTGGAAGGACTGTATAATTTATTGGATCCTTCCAATGTAACTGTCGGTTCCATGTCATTTCCGAACCAGGAAGAACTGCATCCATTCACCTTCCAGCTGTTGTCTTTTTTGTAAAAAAGAAGATCCATATCACAAGAGTCTATACGCTCTGTTATACTTGGCTTATCGCCTTTATAGTAGGAATCGGCCTGAAAAGTGAATCTTGCAGGAAACCCAACCCCTATGGTATTATTTTCGTTTTCATTGTAATGGATATCCTCCAGGTTAAGCTCAATCTTTTCCAATTTTCCTGTAAAGAGCTCATCACTGTCTCTGTTGTAACTGAAATCAGATTGAAAGTCTTCCTTCATTGAACTTGTGATTGTTGTGAATTTGGCTGTATCCCAAGCGGCGTGAGCCTGGAGATATTCTTCCCCATATGCCAGAATCAGTTCGGATAGGGAGTCGGTCAATTCCTTATTTATAGTGTACGGAGTTATATTGACAGTGTCGTTTTTAATCTTTACCTTTTCCGACTTGATTTCACCCCACGGAAGTTCGACAACCGGAACGACAGTTGTTTTGCCATCAAGTTTCAGTGGACCGAATTTTTCAATCTTCATCTCCTTGTCAAACTTCACTTTTTTATCATTAATAAGAACGTGGGCTTTCGAGACCGGTGCATTAGCCGTATCCAAGTAAAGATTCACATAAGCTGCCTCCAAATCCACCCGGTGAGGGACAGGATCGCTATATTCGTCCAAAACAGTCAGTTTTTCTTTTGTTTTCACTTCGGTATATTCTCCGCTAAAACTGCTATCCAGATCGTAGATCCCGGGAGCCATCGGTCCGTGGACGACCGTCTCTTCTCCGCTTTCCTTGATAGATACCTCTTGACCGTTAAAAGTCGTTTTTACATTCTCAAACGGAAGGCGAAGTTCAACGTACTGCGGTTTTACAAGAATACTGTGCCGTTTGAAAATACCGAGCCACTTGCCATTTTCCACGACGATAAAAAGTCCTTCGTCAGGATAACCGCCGCCCATTGACATAGACCGCATATTCATTTCAATAAACTCGGGTTCTTCTTTTGCCAAAGCGAGAAGTCCTTTCGCCTCTCCTTTTGAAATGAACTTACCGTGATGTACAATTGTCACTTTTTGTAGGGCGTTGGCGTCATTTGTCTGAATGGCTTCAGTGAATTTTTGGGCAATGTTTTGCGCCGATACCTGGGAACTTCCCCAGAAATAGAAAGCTCCCAGTAAAATGACTGCTGCGCCAACAATACTGCCAATCAGTTTATTCTTTTTGGATACACTTATTGAAGTGGAACTTCGGCTGGCCTGCGGTGAGACATGCTCTACCTTACGCCCGCATTCCATGCAATGATTTTCCGCCCCTTTCAGGGGCTTTCCGCATTCTTGGCAAAAATTCATATATCTGTACCTCTTTTTTTACATTTTAAAAAATATTAATAGAATCCAATATGTAGTTCATAAGCGAATCCGCAAGGACGGCAAATACAATCGAAAATAAAACTGAAGACAAAATAATATAAGATAGGAAACCGTACAGTGGGTCCATCCCTTTGGCTTGTATAGATAAAAACCTTCCAATCAGATATAAGGGCAGTAAAATAAATGGCAAACCAAGAGTGATGAACATCAGCATATTTCCGGCAATGTATGATTTCAACAGCAGAAGCAGGAATGAAACGGCCGCCAATAAAATAATAGGAGTAAGATGCGCACCGTAAATGCTTACAATCTTTTTATATGACATGTTTGGTCCGAAAAACCTATTAGCTAAAAATAAAGCGAATGTTACTACACCTGAGAGAATGGCTATTGATATGACTGTGCCAAGCAAAACAGTAATAAATGAAGGTCCTGCTTGATCCAAAAAGTCAAAGCCGGTACTAGGTGTGGAATTGAATGCTGCTAATGATACTAAAACTGCAAATACAGCAATGGAAATCAGCCCATTGATAAATTCGCGCTCCGAGTTCTCAAAAATCTTCGATGGATGTTTTAAATATTGAAGATAATAGCTCCAGTACATTTTGGATGTTTCTTTTACTTTTTCTACATGGATATTAGGCTGCTGCGGCTGGCCTGCATAGGCAGCGGCGGTTTCATGTTGAGTCGCATCAGGCTGTGTTGCCCCCTGGCTTGGATCTGCGTTCCCGGTATGGTGCACTCCCGGATGATTCATTGGCTGCACCGCTGTAGCCTGGTCAGGGTTTGCCTCCGATTGCACCGTTTCGGATTGTGCTGGAGCCATCTGCTCCACCAACTTTGTACCGCATTTTCCGCAAAACTTTCCTGCAGCCTGTTCATGGCCGCATGATTGACATACCATTGTTTAGTTCCTCCTATATTTCCTTTTTGTATTTAACATGCTTTTTGAAGTGATTTCATACTAGTCACCTCATTTTTACTGGATTATAAATAGGATAATAGAACTATTCGAATGAAAAAAATATTTATTTTTTCATCCAAAATAAGCCTCCACCCCCTATATATTCCTTAAACCTTACCATATTTTTTAATAGATTTCTATTTTTTTAGACAAAAGGAACCAGGTCTATAGACCTTGTTTCTATGCGAAACGCAGATGACAGCTGAGGTCAAGTTTTTATTGCTTCAATTTTCCTATAATTCTTTTTATAATAGAGGTATCCTATAAGTTGGGGTGATCTATCTTGATAGACAAAAAGTTGATGAGGAAGTTATGGGAGGATTTTGTATATCGGGGGCATCTCAACAGGTCGATCAAACCAGAAATTCAGGAAGCGTGGCTGCGTTCTAGGGAATACGGCGTAAATCCGCATGTCCGAAGTGGGACTCAGATTCTGACCAGCGAAGGGTTGGCTAAACTGCAGCAGCATAATCATGAGCTTATATGTATTTCTCTTCCCTTGATGGAGAATCTTTATTCCTTTGTGAAAGGTTCAGGGTTTCTGGTCATTCTTTGTGATGAAAATGGTTACTTGATGAAGACGCTGGGAGATGAGGAAACGTTCGAACTGGCAAATAGGATAAAATTTATCGAAGGGGCATCGTGGAGTGAGGAGGCGATGGGGGCGAATGCCATCGGAACGTGCATCGCAATGGATGGCCCCATCCAAGTGTGGGCATCTGAGCATTATACGGAAGCTTGCCATCCTTGGACTTGTTCAGCAGCACCCATCCATGATTCAGAAGGAGAAATCATCGGCATTTTAAATATATCCGGTCCCGTGGAAAAGGTACACCCGCATACTTTGGGGATGGTTGTATCTACAGCGGCGGCGATTGAAAAACAGTTGCAGATTATTGAAAAAACACGGGGAAATGCAGTTATGAAAAGTCTGCTGGAGGCGACGACCGATACTCTTTCCGAAGGTATGATTATCATTGATACTGCAGGAAAAATTTTAAAAACAAATGAAATTTTACATCGGATTATCGATAAAAAGGAGCATGAGTTAGCAGGCAAGGATATCAGTGAGGTTTTTGATAATCGATTTTTTAAGGAAATCAGCTCATCAAAGGCCAATGTCGTTGACAAGGAAATAAAGCTGAAAATATCCGGCAGCGAGGGGCAAGTCGGGGTGCTGATTACGTCAAAAGGAATATTTCAGCATAAAAAGAAAATCGGGAAGCTACTGACCATTAAAGAAATACATAGAGTAAGACAGATGATCAATGAGTTTTCCGGTAATCAGGCAAAAGTGACGTTTCGTGACATTGTAGGAGAAAGTGAAAAAATCAGGAAGGTAGAGCTCGAGGCTATTGCCGCAGCCCGTTCCGATTCTAATGTTTTGTTGACAGGTGAAAGCGGGACAGGAAAGGACATTTTTGCGCAGGCGATCCATAATGAAAGCGATCGGAGGTACAAGCCTTTCATTGCCATTAATTGCGGGGGGATTCCACGAGATTTGCTGGGGAGTGAATTGTTCGGATATGAGGATGGGGCTTTTACCGGTGCAAGGCGCGGCGGAACGCCAGGAAAATTTGAATTGGCCGAGGGCGGGACGATATTTTTGGATGAAATTGGTGAAATGTCCCTGGAAATGCAAGTGCTGCTTTTAAGGGTCCTGCAAGATAAAGAGGTAGTCAGAATCGGAGGATATAAAGTCGTCCCAGTCAATGTGAGGATCATCGCTGCTACAAATAAAAATCTGCAAGAGGAAGTGGAGAAAGGGAACTTTCGAGAAGACTTGTTTTTTAGGTTGAACGTCATTCCGATTACCCTTCCACCTTTAAGGGAGCGTTGCGATGATATTCCCCGTTTGGCAGAGTACTTCATTGAAAAACTTGCTATGCGGATCGGAAGATCTCCCCTGAAAGTGAAATCTGCTTTTTACGAGACACTTCAACAATATGAATGGCCCGGAAATGTGCGCGAACTTCAAAACATATTGGAACGAGCAATTGTAAAATGTACTGGAAAGATGCTGGGGCCGGAAGACTTGCCTGCGGATCTCTTTGCTGATTCCCAAACGGCGACCGAGAAGGAATTGCCGATGAAAGATGAGATCAAGAGACAGGCATTGGTGCAGTCGATTAAACTATGCGATGGAAATTATAGCCGTGCGGCAAGACATCTGGGGGTTTCCCGGAGCACACTCTACAGGCAGATGGAAAAATACGGAGTGAGGTAATAGCACGGTAGTGGCTTCGTTTTGTCGGGGAGAATAGGACGGAAATCAGCGTTCAAACGATTATCATGCTTTTCGTACAATAAACCCGAAAACACATGATTCCCGGATATTGAATCAATCGCTATTATAGTTCATTATAAAAGAGTTGTAAGGTTTAATTACAAACATGTTATTTAAGATTCAACCCTCTTATTTCAATGAAGGGTCTTATAGTAGAAATATATCCATTGTTTTTTATATAAATTTTTGAATAATAAAACTTGTCATTTTAAGAAAGAGGGGTGTTCAATTTTGAAGAAGAGATCACTTACGTTTCTTTAGGATATGGATACTCCCACTGCTGTTTTTTTCTGGAAAGTTTTCAAAGGGTGAAGTGTGTCCAAAAATTGTTGTTCTAGTCGAAAACTACAGAATAAATTTAAAATGGCGAGGTGAAAAATGGTGTACGAAAAAATTATAAGAAAAAATCCAACAACCATGCCAGCACCAGTTGGTCATTACACCCACATTACAAAAATTCCCAGGAACGCAGAACTGTTTGTGACGTCAGGTCAAATCGGTGCAGATCATGATGGAAATTTACCCGAACAAATGAATTCGCAAGTCAAAAATACGTTCACAAATATAAAAACTGTATTAGAGTCTGAAGGGTTATGCAATGAAAATATTATAAAAGTGAACATTTGGGCAACTGAACAAATCGATTGGGATTTTTTATATGATGAGTGGGAAAAGTTATTCAGTAACGAATATCCTGCAATGACCATCGGGTATATTTCAGAATTGGGATTACCTGAGATAAAGATTGAGATAGAAATATGGGCTGCTAAAGTATAAGTTTAATCAGACATACTTCACTGAAAACATGGAACGACTTGAATGCTTCCATGTTTTTTTGTGATTGTCCAAGGATTTCAATTAATTTTAAGATGAATCTGCTTCAGTCAAAGGATAGATTTTCCATCTCAATTACCGAGATGTGATACATCTGTAATTGAAAATATACTGAATATGAGTAGAAATGAATCACTACATATTTTGGGTAGAGTGGTATGCCCAGCTAATGGATGACAGAGAAAGGTCTGGATATTTATAGGTTTCATTCAAGTGAAAATTTCTGTAGTGACTTTTATTTTTTTGAAACGAAAAATGGAGTCTTCCATATTGTGAGTAAGTATTAATGAAGAAGTAGTAGCCAACCCTATGATACTAATGTGATTTCTTTTCACCGACGGGTGCATGAGTGCCCAAATTTAAACATGAAGTTTCTGTACGGACTTTTTGTCCCGTTTTGGTACAGTGTCTCATCTATGAAAGGACACTTTGTATCAAAACGGGACATATTTTTTATCGAAAGGCGTTGAATTCAGGGGATTGAAAATTGGAACAAAACTTGCTGTTTATCATTAGTAGATCTTTAAAGAAAAAGGAGGAACAAACATGACAGTACCTTTGGACAAGTTGAAGTGGATGTATGAAATGATGGCGAAGAGCCGTTATTACGAGGATCAAATGGCTGAAGTGTATTTGGAAGGCAAAACTCCTGTTTTCAATATAGGGGCGGGCACTGTTCCGGGCGAGATGCATTTGTCGACTGGACAGGAGCCTGCCGCGGTAATTTGTGCCCATCTGACGAAGAATGACACGGTGACATCCCCGCATCGCCCGCATCATCATGCGATTGCAAAGGGGGTCGACTTGAACAGAATGACAGCTGAGATATTTGGCAAGGAAACAGGTCTTTCAAAAGGCAAGGGCGGCCATATGCATATATTTGATCCGGACGTAAAATTCTCATGCAGCGGAATAGTCGGAGCGGGGATTCCGCAGGCAGCCGGCGCGGCACTAGCTGCAAAAATGAACGGAAAAGACTGGGTTGCGGTCGCATTCCTAGGAGAGGGAGCAGCAAATTCAGGAGCTTTTCATGAAACGCTCAACATGGCTGCGCTTTGGAAATTGCCGCTGATTTTAGTAGTTGAGGATAATGCCTACGGAATCTCGGTTCCGAAAAAGGCATCGACTTCTATTGAATCGAATGATCTGAGAGCGCCAGCTTACGGAATCGAAGGCGCTTATGTAAAAGATAATGATCCGATCGAAATGTATAAAGTTTCAGAAGCTGCTGTAAAAAGGGCCCGTAATGGAGAAGGCCCGACCATAATTGAAATCGAGACTTTCAGGTATCTCGGCCATTTCCAAGGTGACCCGGAATTGTACCGTGAAAAAGGGGAAGTACCTGCGTTAAGGGAGCGCGATCCAATTTTACGGGTAAGAAAACTGTTGACCGACGAGTACGGTGTAGCCGAATCCGAAGTGGAAGAAATCGAATCGAAAATCAGGGCGGAAGTCGACGAAGCGTACAATTTTGCAAGAGAAAGCGAGTTTCCAAAGCCGGAACAAGCACTTGCCGACATGTTTAATTGAACGGACTGAACCAAAGGTTTGAGAGTCTTACATTTTAGGGTTGAGAAAAATGCAGATTGGAAAGGAGAAAATTCGATGGAAACGACGAAAAAAAGATTGTTGACCGGAAATAAAGCTATGGCCGAGGCGATTGCTTTTGAAATGGAAAACAACAACGAAGTATTTGTTCTTGGAGAAGACGTCGGCAAGTACGGTGGAATTTTTGGATCGACTGAGGGGCTTCTTGATAAATTCGGAGCGGACCGTGTGATCGATACGCCCATTTCGGAAACGGCGATTATCGGAGCGGCAATCGGTGCTGCAGCCGAAGGCATGCGCCCCATTGCAGAGCTGATGTTTGTCGACTTTTTTGGGGTATGCATGGACCAGATCTACAATCATATGGCAAAAATACAATATATGTCCGGTGGCAGCGTCAAGCTTCCAATGGTACTGATGACCGCGGTTGGCGGAGGATATAATGATGCTGCACAGCATTCGCAGACGTTATATGCCACTTTTGCGCATATGCCCGGGCTGAAGGTTGTAGCACCTTCTACGCCATATGACTTAAAAGGCATGATGACTTCCGCGATCCGCGATGACAACCCGGTATTTTTCATGTTCCACAAATCGCTTCAGGGTCTTGGCTGGATGGATCAACTGGATGAATCTATCGGACATGTGCCCAAAAATACCTACACTGTTCCGCTTGATAAAGCGAAGGTCGTCCGTGAGGGCAGTGACGTGACAATCGTAGGCGTTCAAATGATGACGCACTACGCAGTGCAGGCAGCAGAGGAATTGGCCAAAGAAGGTATTGAGGCAGAAGTCATAGATTTGCGGTCGTTGAAGCCGATCGACAAAGATACCATCATTGAATCCGTAAAAAAGACACACCGCCTTGTTGTCGTTGACGAAGATTACCTTTCTTATGGAATGACCGCTGAGATTTCAGCGATTATAGCGGAGGAAGCCCTATATGAACTGGAGGCGCCCGTCAGAAGACTGGCCATCCCAGACGTGCCGATCCCTTACAGCGATCCGCTTGAAGATTTTGTCATTCCCGGTCCTGACTCAATTTTTAAAGCGGTAAAAGAATTAATGGAAACGTATTGATTGCTTCTAAGGAGTGAAATTCATGATGGAAGTGAAAATGCCAAGGACATCCGATGAAATTGAAGAAAGTCTCATTGTTTTTTGGCATGTGGAAAAGGGAGATTCTGTTGAAGAAGGTGATGTACTTGTAGAAGTACAGACGGAAAAAGCTGTATTTGAAATAGAAGCTGAAATGGAAGGAATCATCAGTGAAATTGTAGTAAGAAGAGGAGAATCCGCTAAAGTCGGGGATGTCCTTGCGAAAATTGAAAGAGAAGCCCCCGGCAATTCTAAAGAAGCAGATTCCAAGACCGATAATAAAATTGGTAAGGAAAAGATTCCTGAATCTTTGTTTGTCAGAATCTCTCCAAGATTGAGGAAACTGGCAAGAGATCTGAAAGTCGATCTGACCGAAGTGAAAGGAACAGGAAAAGAAGGAGCAATCACTAAAAAAGACATTGAAAATGTAGCGGAAGGGGGAGGAGCTCACCAAGAAACCGGCGTGGTGACAGAGATGTCCGGCATTCGCAAAACAATCGGAACCAGGATGATGACAAGCTTGCAAGAGTCGGCGCAGTTGACCTTGACCTCATGGGTAGATGTGACGGAACTGGTAAAAAGGCGTCAGGAAAGCGGCTCAAACGTGAGCTGGAACGCTCTTATTTCCTATGCGGCCATTAAAGCGTTGAAGCAGCACCCCGCTGTAAACGCCCATGTTCAAGGAGAGAATATCATCTGGCATGAAAATATTCATTTGGGAATCGCAGTGGATACAGCAGAAGGAGTGTATGTACCGGTTCTTAAAGAGGCCAATCAAATGTCACTCTCCCAGTTGGATCAAGAGTTGAAGGAAATCGTGAAAAGTGTAATGTCTAAAAACTTGTCAAGTGTAACATTGAAAGGAAGCACTTTTACCGTGACGAATCTTGGGAATTTCGGCATAGGTTTCTTTACTCCGATCCTCAATCCTCCTGAGGCCGGTATTCTCGGTGTCGGAAAAATTGAGCCCCATCTAATCATGGAAGAAGGGGAAGTCGTACAAAGGGAGCGGATTCCACTCAGCCTGACGATTGATCACCGTGTGGTTGATGGAGCACCTGGGGCCAAACTATTGCAGACAATTGCAGATCAATGCCAATCGCTTGCTGAAGAATTATAAAGAGATGCGAAGAAGCTGACAGCTTAACAGCTTCTTCGGTTTGTATGAATTGCAGAAAGGTCAAAATATCGAATACATCATTGAACTGGGAGTGCATAAATGTGAATTGGGCTTACTTATCTGCTGACAAAGGCAGCATGACTACCGTACATCGAATTTCCGCTAATGAAAATTATACGTATGATTGGGAAGGTCTATACAAAAATTGGAATTGTTTATTTGTTAATCTCAAATGGCTGTCTGAGAACTGGGAGTCCCATTACGGGGATCAATTTGAGAGAAAAGAGGCTATTTATCGTAATCCTATTAGAAAAGAAACCTAGCTGAATAGTAATTTGCTTTTTCGCTTGAAATATAAGACTCGTCTGAATTGTTTGACTAATATGAACTATTATTTTATACTGGATGGGCATACATTATTTTCACCCGAAGAGTTTTACATAAAATGGTCAGGGAGGAAGTAGTAAGATGCCAAAAACATTGTTTAAGCTGGATTTGAGCAAGACGATGGAGGAGCAGGCCCACCCGGGCCATAACAGATGGCACCCGGATATACCTGCAGCATTTGCAGTGGATCCCGGAACAGCGTTCCGGATGGACTGCAAGGAGTGGACAGACGGACAGATAAAAAACAACGATGACCCCACTGATATCCGTAAAGCAAATTTGGAACGAGTCCATGTGTTGAGCGGGCCAGTCTATGTCAATGGAGCAGAACCAGGAGATTTATTGGTAGTTGATATATTGGATGTTGGTGTTCACCAAGGTTACGAATGGGGATTCAATGGAATTTTTGCCAAGGAAAATGGAGGAAGTTTTCTTGTTGACCATTATCCTGAAGCGCAGAAATCCATTTGGGACTTTGAAGGGATCTATACAACATCGCGGCATGTTCCTGGAGTGAAATTCGCAGGAATTGTCCACCCGGGTCTGATTGGAGTGGCGCCGTCGATGGAACTTTTACAAAAATGGAATAAAAGAGAGGAAGAACTGAAAGCGACCAATCCTGACAGGACTCCTCCGCTCGCTAATTTGCCGACACCTGAAAGTGCAGTGCTTGGTACACTGAAAGGCGAAGATTTTGACAGGGTAGCTGCTGAAGGAGCAAGAACGGTGCCTCCGAGGGAAAACGGTGGAAACTGTGACATTAAAAATCTATCAAAAGGCTCAAGAATCTTTTTCCCGGTATTTGTGGACGGAGCAAAATTATCGGTGGGGGATCTTCACTTCTCGCAAGGCGATGGAGAAATCACATTCTGTGGCGGTATCGAAATGTCCGGATGGATCGACTTGAAGGTCGACGTCATCAAAGGCGGAATGGCAAAATATATGATCAAGGATAATCCTGTGTTCAAGCCAGGGCCGGTAGATCCTCTATATTCGGATTTTCTCGTGTTTGAGGGAGTATCTGTTGATGAGAAAGATGGAAAACAGCATTATATGGATGCGAATACGGCTTTCCGCAGGGCATGCCTGAATGCAATTGAATATTTAAAAACACAAGGGTTCACAGGTGAACAGGCATATATGCTGTTGAGCTCTGCGCCGGTTGAGGGGCGGGTCGCGGGGATTGTAGATATTCCGAACGCCTGCTGTACAGTTGCGATTCCTACCCAGATTTTTGATAAAGATATTACACCAAAATAAAAGTAAACGAAAAATAGGGGGGGGGATATCTTGCCAAGTTATACTTTCCGCTGTGATGACTGCGGAGAATTCACCTTGTTTTTCAGGTCGATGGGTGGAAACAAGGGGAGTGCTGTATGCCCAACATGCAGTGAAGATTCTAAGCGTGTTTTTTTACCGCCCAATCTGTATTCCATGCCGCATGAACTTAGGTCGAGGATCGAAAAGGGCATGGAGCCCCGGCGCATGACTCGCGAAGAATTGGGGCAAAAAAGGATTCCTAAACAAAGGTCTTCCATGGCGAGCCGTCCGTGGCAGGCTTAGGAAAAGAGATCCCGTTCCAGATGGAGCGGGTTTTTTGAGTCTTTTAAACTGCTTTCGTAAATAAATGTTGTGGTATTTATTTTCGTCGTTTTGGCCGTCGTTGATGGCACCTGCAGGGGTATTTAGGTGTTATGGGCTCAATTATTAGGATTGAATGCTTCATTACATGTTGATTGTGTACAACAAATTATGGAAAATCATGCCCCTTTCTATTTAGGTAAGCCTTGATTCAGTGACTTTCTCCTCAGGAAGCAGCACAGCATACTATAATCAAACTCGTACGGTTGTATTTCTATAAAATGAATAGGCCCTCTCCATCATACTTCAATACATATTGATTTACTCCCTGAATGAACGGCGAAACGGTAAAGGATAAGCAGTGGAAGTTTTACGAAAAATTTGTAAAACGAAAGACACATCTCCCTTTCAATCTACATTATTAGAGAAAGGACAAGCCTCTTGTCTGTGGAATATTATTTAGTACAACCAAATCTTGGGAGGGTCGGTGATGGAAAAAGTGTTGTATACTTCCGGGGCAGCCAAGGAGTTGGGAATAGGGGTCAGTACCCTCAGGAATTATGCTGTTGTACTGGAATCAAAAGGATATCATTTTGAGCGAGGATCGAATAATGGACGTATTTTCAGAGAGAAGGATATTACACAGATACAGGAAATGATAGAGAGAATGTCGGAGGATGGGATTACTGTAGATCAGGCGGCAGAGATAACAGCAGGCCAATCAGGTAAAATAGAAGTGTTGGTGACCGAATCTGAAGAAAGAGTGGAACTGGATATAGACAGGCTCTGTGAAAAGATCACTCTGTTAGAGGAGCAGCAGACGAATTTGGCGGAAATGAATCGGAAGCTCGCGCTTCAGGTGGAACGGCTGACGGAAAAAATTGAAGAACGGGAAAGGGATCAGCAGCTATTTGAGATGATGGAAAATGCGCGTAACCGGAAGAAAAGAAAGGGGATGCCCTTTTTGCGGTCTTTTACATTTTCTGACAAAAAATCATTGATTTGACGCTTTTTCTTTGCGATTCAGTTCATATGGGCTGAAGGGAACTATTAAAGCTTTTATTCCTTTAAAGCGCTATTCATTGTGAGGGATCAGAGGAAACGACGAAAAGTTGGAGGAAGCTTCGGAAAAGGCCAAAGGCAAAGTATAAAATGTAATGGAGATATAGATGATAAATGAAAAATTGCAGGACGAAGACAAAAGGGGTAAACGATCAAGCGAAGGAAAAATACCGAATGTAAAGAAAGAGGACTGGGACAGAAAGTGGAAATCAACCTTGACAGGAGCTTCCAAAAAAGGAAGGCCTGTATTTCGGATGTCTGGGTTTTGGAGTGGTACCACTTAAAAATAGTATTCACATGAATATAAATTCGGACGATCAAGCATCCAAAACAAGTGATCATGGACTGGAGGCTTCACGAATGTGAAGCTTCCTCTTTTTACATAAAAATTCTCCAAAAAAAAGTTTATTATAGGGAAGGCAGGGAATATTGAACAAGAATGTTTTAATTTTGGACACATTTTTTTATTTTTTTCTGAAAGCGATTCAAATCAGTTGAAAAGTGCGTTAAAATAAGTATAAGATGTTAAATCTTAAATGAGGTGGTCTTTTTGCATAGAGATCATGAACAACTTGAAAAATTTATTGATAGTCTTGCTGAAATGGGAGTGGATATTTCAGTCACCAAATCCCGGCTGGAACTTTTCAAAGTTCTCGACGAAGTACAGGCTGTCCCAGGGTATACCGAATACCATGTAGAATAAAAGCGAAGCGGGCTGGTACAACGTACCAGCCCGCATTGTTATATTATTTGCTTTATGCTGTTTTCTTTCTGGTGAGGATCAGACGGTAAATAATGAAAGCGATGACTGCCAATCCGCCGATACCCAGTGTAATCAAAGTAAAGTTTTCTTCAATAAACGGCTTGGCTCTGACGCCGAGGGCCGCAATGATTGCTGCTTCCAGGAAAAAGCGTCCGCCTCTGCCCAAGATGGACCAAAAAACAAGTGTCCTGATTTTTATCTTGGAAATCCCTGAAAAGATCGTAAACACTTTGTAAGGGACAGGTGTAAACGCCGCTATTAAAATCGCCATTGCACCGTATCTTTCAAAATAATACTCAACCTTGTCAATTTTGTCCGCCTTGATAAAACGGAGCAATATGGGTCTTCCAAGTTTTTTTCCGATGTACCATCCAAGCAGTGCCCCCAGGATGGACGCAACGGTAGTGTAAAATGCATACAGCCAGACTTTGTCAGGGGAGGCGATCCCCATAGGAATTAACATGACCTCTGGAATAATCGGTGAAAAAGCTGAATCCGTAAAGGAAACAATCAAAAGTCCCAATACCCCGTAATCCATCAGCCAGTCTTCGATAACTGCAAGCCATTCTGATATCATTCAAATATACTCCTTTAAGCCCGTAAACGACGGATTGCTAAAAAAAGTATAGCATTATTCCAACCGTACGTCAGCAGAATTTGGTGGTATAACCTATGAAATATGTCTTTTTTTAGACAAAAAAACAGGAAATGATTGTCGAAAGACATCATTTCCCTGGAAATAAAACAGAAGCCTGTCTATTTCATTTTGGCACAGTATCCTTTTTATGCGGTCACTTCAACTTCGCAAATGTGGTTACCTTCCATTAATTTTACATGAAATTTGTACCCCTCATCTTCGATCGTGTCGCCTTGCTGCAAGTCATACTTTTGGGTCAGGAGCCAGCCCCCGATCGTATCAATGTCTTCACAGCGAAGGTGGATGCCAAGCAAATCATTTACTTCCTCAATCAACACTTTTGCATCTAGCAAATAATGTTTATCACCCAATTTTCGTATAAGCGGCATTTCGTCTTCATCAAATTCGTCACGTATCTCGCCAACAATCTCTTCCAGTATATCCTCAGCCGTCACGATTCCCGCCGTTCCCCCATATTCATCGAAGAGGACGGCCATATGGTTTCTTTCCTTTTGCATTTTTACCAAAAGCCGCTGGATGGGAATTGTCTCAATCACGCTGATGACGGGCATGATGTAATCCGTGATTGGCTGGGAGCCCTTGCAATTTCCCTCGATGCAGTCAGTTAAAAACTCTTTTATATTCACTACGCCGAGTACTTTATCCTTGTCACCTTCTTCCGTTACAGGGTAGCGTGTCAGGCGTGATTCTTTCACAGTATCCATGATTTCATCTATGGAAGCTGACTTGTCAATCGTTACGATTTCTGTTCTGGGCACCATGATTTCCTTTGCTATCCGATTGTCAAATTCGAAGATTTTATTGACATATCTGTATTCAGATTGGTTGATCTCTCCACTTTTCAAGCTTTCGGATAGAATGATGCGAAGCTCTTCTTCGGAATGGGCAACCTCACTCTCTGATGTAGGCTGGACCCCAAAAATCTTTGTCACCATTCGGGCGGTCCTGTTCAGGAGCCATACGAATGGAAAAAGAATTTTATAAAACCAGACAAGCGGTGTCGAGACAGCGAGAGCAATTGCTTCCGGTTTGAATATAGCTAGGTTTTTAGGCACCAGTTCACCGAGGATCACACTGACAAAAGTAATGGTGATAAAGGCTATTAAAAATGAAAGGATCCCGGCAATTGAATCGGGAACATCAAATCGTTCAAACAAGGGGGTCAAAATCACTTGGACTGTCGGTTCCCCAAGCCAACCGAGACCAAGCGATGCAACGGTGATCCCCAACTGGGTGGCAGACAGGTAACCATCCAAATTAGAGATGATACGTTTGGCCACAGGGGCTTTTTTGTTCCCTTCTGCAATTAGCTGGTCCAGACGTGAACTCCGTATTTTTACAATCGCGAACTCGGATGCAACAAAGAATGCTGTAATTCCTATAAGAAAAAATACGAGAAATAGTTTAAGGGCGAACAATGGAGCGCCTTACTACGGAATACCCGCAGCAAGGCTTCACCTCCTCCATTTGTTAAAATTGTTTTGTTTATTGTTGTTCAATCACCCGGCATGGCTGCTCCTGAAGCCTGCCGGGGAGGGAGTCCTTGTACTATATTATGCATTCATAGTACAAAGTCGGTTACTCATTGACTTGACTCCCTTTACTTAAATTTTACCCATAAACCGACAACTTTTATCATTCATTTAAGTGTCACGTAAGCTTGGTGAGAAAATGGGTAGCAATGGAAAAGTATGTGACCAAGGAAAAAATATCATTGACTGTTGTGATCAGCGGACCGGATGCAACTGCAGGGTCCATTTTCAACTTGTATAAAATCAGTGGAATGATTGTCCCTGCGAATGTCCCGATAATCAAAGTAAGGAATAATGAGCCTCCGACTACAATTCCCAGGTAAAAATTGTGCTGCCAAACAAATGCAATGATGGCAATGAGCAGCCCGCAAGTCATTCCTATTAATAAGCTGACACGGAACTCCCGCCAAAGAAGTTTAACAGCTGTCTTCATATCAACTTCCCTCTCTGCTAATCCACGTACGACAACTGCAAGCGATTGTGTACCAGTATTTCCGGTCATTCCTGCTATCAGCGGCATGAAAAAGGCGAGAGCCACCACTTGCTCCAGCGTCTCTTCGAACCTTGAGATGATGCTTCCTGATACAAGGCCTATAAACAGGAGAGCGATGAGCCACGGCAGCCTGCGGATTGCTGCAGGGACCGGTTTTGTGTCAAAGTCGATTTCTTTATTCATAGCAGAAATTTTACTGATGTCTTCGCCGGCCTCGTGGATGATTGTGGTCACCATGTCATCAAAAGTGATAATCCCCACAAGGACCTCATCTTTATTTACCACAGGGAGCGCTGTAAAGTCGTACCGCTGAAGCAAGCGCACAATCTCACTTCTTTTCGACATAACCTCGACAGATATGATTTTTTCGACCATGATATTTGTTACTTTTTCTTCGGGTTCGGTGATGATCAAATCTCTGTACGGAACCGTCCCTTCAAGATGGCCGTCATCATTCACAACGTAAATATGGTTGAGGCTTTCAGAATATAGGGCCAATGTTTTCAGCTTTTCAACAGCCTGCCCCACTGTAAAACGTGAATTGACTGACACATAACGGTTTGTCATTAAACTTCCGGCCGTGTTCTCAGGGTATTTAAGAATTTGCCGGACATATGCCGCTTCAGTCTCTTCCATTTCTTCCAAAAAAGATTCCACATCCGCTTTTGGATAGTGGCGGAACAGCCGTGAAAGGAAATTGACATTCAATAATGCCAGCACCCGATTTGCTTTTTCTGGACCAATTTTACTTAAAATCTCCAGTTGAAGTTTAATGTTTACACGCTGTATCAGGCTTGCCAGAGTTGAAATGCTTAAATGTTCAAGCATGGCACCCCTGAAGCGTTCGGGCAGATTCTGAATGATGGAGGCCATCCTTTCCGGACCGCAGGATTCAAAAGTCTCATTTACTTGATCAAAATCTTCACTTTTAATATGGTCAATGATTTGTAGTGTTAATTCTTTTTCTTTCTCTCTTGCCAGCACATTTATCACCTATCCAATCAATTTGTTGTGAATATGTAATATAAGTCTCAGTAAATATTTGATATTATAGAAATATACTGTAGGTATATCGTATGACTATATTTGTGGGGGCAATCTCATTGAAAAATCACACAGCTGGGAGAAATATCATATACATACACATGAATCATACCGCCCGGTATATTTTGTCATCTGGTATTCAGTTTCCCGATTTTATGAAAGGTATTCCTATTAAGCCGTCAAATCTTTTATTACTCAAACATAAATTCGAAGATGGCTATTTTAATATGCATACCCGGCTGAATTTTGTAACAGGCGATAATATTGAACAACTTCTGGAAGATGAAGTATTCCGTTACGGTGAATTTTGCTGGGCAGATTTTTCAGATGAGGAAGGTTTGAATGAACTGACTGGTCAGGAACTGGCTGAATTGCTCTATTTGGGTCATATCAAATCACCTTTGAGACCTCCCTTTTACAGAATGCTAGGAAATCAATTTGTTTACCTGACTGGGGAAGACGGCACATTCAATAAAATTTACTATAAAAAATGGGAACATTTCTTTTCCATGATCGGCGTTGTTATTTCACACAGAGTGAGTCCCGGAAAGGAAAGAACTTTGTTCGGACGCCGGAAATACCGCCAGGCGCCTTTTGTACCGGCCGAAGTCATGCAACTATTGAGCGGACAGATGAGAGAAGGAGTCATTTTTTCCATTGATAAAATGGTGGGCGACAGGTTAAAAATTGAAATACCGATTTGGATTGTCGGCGATTTTTTGGATATGGATGAAATGTATGAAGTATATATGGAGCAAAGCAGGCGTGCGCCTGATGGCAGGCTTGTCCTTGATCGGAAAGCCGGGGAATGGCAGGCCTTGTTGGAGTAAATGTGGTGGCAGATACAGCTTCCTTTACGGGGCTGTATTTTTAATGGAAATATTTAAAAGGGTTTGATCCGGCTGAACCGAAATATGGATATTCCTCGTTAATATAGAGGGTATTTACTGAAAATAAAGAACCCCTGTGTCGGGGTTCATAAGGTTAAATTGCCGCTTTTTCTTCTGCCATAGAATCTTTGCGGTTGATTTTATCCATAATTGCTGTAATCGCACCGTCCCCTGTAACGTTACAAGCTGTGCCGAAGCTGTCCTGAGTAATGTAAAGAGCGATCATTAGAGCGGTCATCGTAGGGCCGAAGCCAAGCATGGACTCCAATAAGCCGATTGCTGCCATGACGGCTCCACCGGGAACTCCTGGAGCAGCAACCATTGTAATACCAAGCATCAATATGAAAGGTAACATGGTGGCGAATGCATAGCCTTGCCCTTGCATGAACATGACGGCCATGGAGCAGCTCACCAACGTGATGGTGCTTCCGGATAAATGAATGGTTGCAAGCAATGGAACCGTAAAATCTGCAACCCTTTCCATTTTAATCACCTGTTTGGCCTGTTTTAGAGTGACTGGAATCGTTGCTGCTGAAGATTGAGTTCCTAGCGCAGTAAAATATGCCGGGCTCATTGTTTTCAACATCGAAAATGGATTCCTTTTTTGTACGGAGCCGGCAATGGTATATTGAATGATCAAATAGACAATATGAAGAATAATGATCATGGCAAAAACTTTGATGAATATGCTCAATATGGAGCCTACTTGGCCGGCATTGGTCATATTCGCAAATATACCGAATATGTGGACTGGCAATAAAGGGATGATCACCTTCTCAATTACAAGATGAATGATGTCCCTAAAGTCGGTGGACAGTTTCAAAAGCAGATCGCTTTTGATCGCTGCGATGCCAATTCCGATAACAAAGGATAATAGCAAGGCAGTCATGATGCCCATCAATGGTTCCATCTCAATGTTGAAGTAAGATTTTAAAAGCGCATCTTCCGGATTGGCGAATTCTTTCAGTGATTGATTGGCCAAAATGGAAGGATAAAGCGTTTTTGCAGTAATAAACGCAAGCAACCCCGCTCCGATTGTTGAGATATAAGCAATGGCTGCAGTCCATCCGAGCACCTTTCCGGCACCTTTTCCAATGGCCCCGATTCCGGGAACGATAAAGCCGATGATCAACAGGGGGATGATGAAGCCAAGGAAATTCCCGAAAAGGCCGTTGAACGTTGCAAATATCCGAATAAAAGGATTTGGTGCAACGAGCCCAATTAAAATACCGAGCACAATCGCAAGGACGATACGCGGCAATAAGCCGAATTTCATAATATGAACCTCCATGGAAAATAGTGGAGAGCGTTAAGAGCCCCAGCATTATTCTAGCATAATAAAATAAAGATTTCTTTATATATTAAACTTATCAGTGCGACCGGTTTTTTACATCTGATTGGGACGGGCTGATTTTTTACTATTGCTGCCCCAACCCCATTTAAAAGATCCTATGAAAATCAGCATCTGTCAGATCCCCGCTACACGCAATCCGGACACAGGGCATACGATGAAACTGGGCGGACGCCGATCTTTCATAAGGGTTTCGGAAACACAAAAAAAATCAGCAACCCTCGTTATTCTATTTCACTTTTCTTCTTTGTTTTATCAAAAATCATGTTAAAATTATAAAGATGTCATGGAGATGGAGGATAAAAAATGAAATTGTGTTTGTTATACGGTGGTAAATCTGCTGAGCATGAAGTTTCCTTACAAACCGCTAAAGCAGTCATACATGCACTTGATAAAGATAAATTTGATATTTTTCCGATTTTCATTACAAAAGAAGGTAAGTGGGTCCAGGGTCCCGAAATTACAGGTCCTGTGGAAGATGTAAAATTACTGCAGTTTCCAAGTGATCAAGAATCTTCTGCAAATGAAATCATGCCCTCTTCACTGAATACAGGCTTTGATATGGTATTCCCACTTCTCCACGGACCCAATGGGGAAGATGGAACGGTGCAAGGAATGCTAGAACTTTTAAATATTCCATATGTAGGGAACGGGGTACTGGCTTCTTCTGCGGGTATGGATAAAGTAGTCATGAAAAATATTTTTTCGCAGGCTGGTCTGGAACAGGTGGGGTATGTTTCTTTTATCCGCAGCACGTGGGAAGCTGACCGCGAAGCGGCTTATAAGGAAGTAGAAGAAAAAATCGGATATCCGAGCTTTGTAAAACCGGCCAATCTCGGTTCAAGTGTCGGAATCAGCAAATGCGATAATCGGTCTCAATTAGAAGCGGCCTTTGAAGATGCTTTCCGCTATGATAGGAAAATCATCATCGAAGAAGGTGTCATTGCCAGAGAAATTGAAGTCGGTATTCTTGGAAATGATGAACTGTCATGCTCTGTTGCAGGGGAAATAGTTCCGAAAAAAGAATTTTATGATTATGAGGCGAAATACGAAGACGGCTCTACAGAACTTGTCATTCCCGCCGATATTTCTGAAGCAGTGTACAATCAAATTAGAGAAATGGCTTTCACAGCATATAAATCACTGGACTGTTCAGGCTTGGCCCGGATGGACTTTTTCGTGACGTCAGACGGTAGAGTTCTGATCAATGAGGTAAATACAATGCCTGGATTCACCCCATTTAGCATGTTCCCGCTCCTTTGGAAAAATTCCGGCATTCCATACCCTGGGTTGATCGAGCGCCTTGTAGACCTAGGAAGGCAGCGTTACGAGGAAAAACAAAAGATCATCCATAGTTTTTAAAAAGAGGGATTACGATGATTCAAAGGACAATTGGGCAAATAGCCAATATGATCAAATTAGAAAATGATGTACAAAAAGATTTTAATACAGTGGTAAAAGGTGTATCGATTGACTCGCGTAAAATTTCCCCGGGAAACTTGTTCATCCCATTTAAAGGGGAGCAGACTGACGGCCACCAATACGCGGAAAAAGCATTAGATCAAGGGGCGGCCGCTGTTTTCTGGCAGGAGGATGTTCCGGATCCGCCTACGAACGGCCCGGTTCTTATCGTGAAAGATACGTTGCTTGCCTTACAAGAACTGGCGAAAGCATACCGCGATCAGCTATCTGTAAAAGTGGTTGGAATAACAGGCAGTAATGGGAAAACAACCACGAAAGACATAACAGCTTCGGTCCTCAGTGAAACATACCGGGTACAAAAGACAGAAGGCAATTTCAATAACCATATTGGACTTCCGCTTACCATCCTGGCTCTTGAAGAATCAACCGAGATTGCAATCCTTGAAATGGGGATGAGCAGCAGGGGAGAAATTTCTCTACTGACAAAAATTGCTCGGCCTGATGCGGCAATCATTACAAATATCGGGGAAGCCCATCTTCTTGATCTTGGCTCCCGTGAAGAAATTGCCGCTGCCAAATTTGAAATCACCGAAGGATTGGCACCGGACGGTCTTTTCATTTTTCCAGGGAACGAGCCGTTATTACAGGAAAAAGTTGCTTCGCTTAAGAATGTCCGGTTGGTGACATTTGGAGATTCACTGGAAAATGACGCATATCCAATGGAATTGACATTAGAAGAGAGAGGCAGTACTTTTACAACATCAATTTTTCCAAATGAGCAATTATTTTTGCCTATTGCAGGGAAACATAACGTTATGAATACACTGGCGGCACTGCTTGCCGCAAAGGAATTTTCAGTCCCGGCGAGTGATGTGAAAAACGGTTTAAATTCCGTAAAACTGTCTACCATGAGAATGGAATGGCACAAAGGGATCAACGGAACAACCATCCTCAACGATTCCTATAATTCAAGTCCGACGGCTCTCCGAGCCGTGATTGGAATGCTTGAAAGCATGGATGGCGATAAGGACAAGATTGCAGTGCTCGGAGACATGCTTGAGCTCGGAGACAAAGAAAAAGAATACCATGAGCAAATAGGGGAAGAGATCGATCCGACCAAAATAAAATATGTTTATACATATGGAGACCTTGGGAAATGGATAGCAAAGGGAGCTGAAAAGAATTTCCCGGATGGACATGTGTTTTCATTCCAGGACCAGGGTGAACTGATTGATTCTCTTAAAGACAAAATTTCAGGCGGCGAACTGATTGTTGTCAAAGCATCGCGCGGCATGAAGTTGGAAAAAGTGGTTGAAGCATTATCCGTTGTGGAATAAGAGCTTTTTCGGGGCGGAAACATCGCCCCGGCAATTAGGTGCTGTTACCTCCCGCCTAAACTTTTAATATTCAAACGGTTGAGGTGGGAGATAGCGGCACCTTTTTGAAAAAACAGAGGGCTGCCAAATGAATGGAAATTGTCACCACCAAATTTTAGTGATAGAATTAGCAACATCGTTTATAGTTTTCGAATGAAGTGAAGCTTTCGCTTCAACTTGAAGTAATAAAAGGAGATTGAGAAGCATTGACGAAGTTTTCAGATTTAAATTTGAGTCCATCTATTCTTAAAGCAGTAAATAGAATGGGCTTTGAAGAAGCTACACCGATACAGGCAAAAACGATTCCACTCAGCATGCAGGGAAAGGATTTGATCGGACAGGCCCAGACCGGTACCGGAAAAACTGCGGCGTTCGGCATCCCTTTGATTGAAAAAATAGATCCAAGAGATCATACTGTCCAAGGAATCATCATTGCACCTACGCGTGAGCTGGCTATCCAGGTCTCAGAGGAGCTATACAAAATTGCTATCGACAGCCGGGTCAGGGTGCTGGCGGTTTATGGAGGTTCGGATATTCAGCGTCAGATTAGAGCATTGAAAAAAGGTCCGCAAATTGTTGTTGGAACTCCGGGCCGTGTGCTAGATCACATTAAGCGCCGGACTTTGAAATTGGGTAAAGTTCATACTGTTATCCTGGATGAAGCAGATGAAATGCTGAACATGGGTTTTATCGACGATATCGAGTCTATTTTAGAAACTGTTCCTGAAGAAAGACAAACATTGTTGTTTTCAGCAACAATGCCGGAACCTATCCGCCGGATTGGTGAACGTTTCATGAAGTCGCCCGAACTTATAAAGGTACAGGCGAGGGAAATGACTGTTCCGCTGATAGAGCAATACTTTATAAAAGTCCCTGAAAGGGAAAAATTCGATGTTCTCTCACGTCTGCTTGATGTGCAGTCGCCTGAGTTGGCGATCGTTTTTGGCCGTACAAAGCGTCGCGTCGACGAATTGTCCAACGCTTTGACAGTCCGTGGGTACACAGCAGAAGGCATTCATGGCGATTTGAGCCAAGCGAAGCGCCTGTCCGTTTTGCGTAAGTTTAAAGAAGGTAAAGTGGATGTGCTTGTCGCTACCGACGTCGCAGCCAGGGGATTGGACATTTCAGGTGTAACGCACGTTTACAACTATGATATCCCTCAAGACCCTGAAAGCTATGTTCACCGTATCGGACGTACGGGACGTGCCGGAAAAGAGGGAATTGCCGTTACATTTGTCAGCCCGCGGGAAATGGGATATCTCCGGATCGTTGAACAAACGACGAAAAAACGGATGAATCCAATGCGACCGCCTACTTGGGACGAAGCGCTGGAAGGCCAGCAGCGATTGACCATGGAAAAATTGAATGAAACGATTGAAGAAGGAAACCTGGATGAATACAGGGCCACGGCTGTTGACCTAGTAAACGAGCATAACGCTGTAGAAGTCATTGCTGCAGCATTAAAGATTATCACAAAAGAACCGGACAAAACACCTGTCCATATTACAGAGGAAAAGCCGTTGCCTTCCAAGCGTGACCACTTCCAAGGTGGACGAGGAAGAAGAGGAAAACATGGCCAGTCCTCCTATAAAGGGCACCGAAAAACACAACGTCGTTCAGGAAATCGTAGACCTTAACAGGGAAAGCGGCCACCTCAAAAAAACAATCGGAGATATCCGATTGTTTTTTTGTTAGAATATGGTGGGTGGATAAATATCTAAAAAATAGAAAGAATCCCGGAAGTGAAGAGTAAATCACGAAAGTGAAGAGTAAATCCCGAAAGTGAAGAGTAAATTTCGAAAGTGAAGAGTATTTCCGGAAAGTGAAGAGTAAATCCCGAAAGTGAAGAGTAAATTTCGAAAGTGAAGAGTATTTCCGGAAAGTGAAGAGTAAATCCCGAAAGCGGAGAGTAAATCTCGAAAGTGGAGAGTAAATCACAAAAGTGAAGAGTATTTCTCGAAATTGAAGAGTATTTGCGGAAAGTGAAGAGTATTTGCGGAAAGTGAAGAGTATTTGCGGAAAGTGAAGAGTATTTGCGGAAAGTGAAGAGTATTTGCG
>NZ_KB894715.1 GCF_000374565.1 Siminovitchia fordii DSM 16014 = CIP 108821
TAAGCAAGGAGCTGAGCTCCTATTTCA
Organism: Siminovitchia fordii DSM 16014 = CIP 108821; assembly: GCF_000374565.1. Taxonomy (GTDB): domain Bacteria; phylum Bacillota; class Bacilli; order Bacillales; family Bacillaceae_C; genus Siminovitchia; species Siminovitchia fordii. The sequence goes on from NZ_KB894715.1 coordinate 28, forward strand.
AGTGCTTAATTTGTGTTACGAACGGCGAAGTGTAATCGTTACGACAAATCTTCAGTTCGGACAGTGGAATCATATATTCGGAGATCCGATCTTGACGGAAGCGTTTATTGATCGCTTAATTCATTACTCACATTTACTGGTGTTCAATCGAGAAAGTTTTCGACACAAAGAATCATTACTCAATCATTAAAAAAGGGATGTTGGCAAGTAGCTACAATTTTAACTGCCAAATCATACATATTCTACTTGCCAAATACATCTTTTAAGCTGGCATGAATAAAATAGACTGTATTTAATAAGTAAAAAATGTATGAAATGGCAATCAAACGAGTATGCCACTTGCCAACAGTCTTACGAATGCAGTAAGGGTTCCTTATACCGGAAGCAGTCGTCGGTAAAAAGCAATAAATGTGAATGATGGATCAACCGGTCAATCACAGCTTCCGTCAAAAGCGGGTCTCCAAAGACATTCATTAATTTCGGTAGTTTTCCTTCTTGATGCGCTTCAATCAATTGGTTTACCAAGCAGGCCACGGTATAGAAACTAACCTGGCTGCCAAACCCATGTATGGCATTCAGGCTGATTAATGTGGCCAAGTATGTTTTACCGGTTCCAAACCCTCCATATAAGATATGGTTCTCTTTTCGTTGATAAATCCACCATTAAGAATAGTCTATTAAACTTCTTCAGGATGGAAGACTTATCAATTTTTTTGGTGTTTAAATCCGCGAAGGAATCGTCAGCTCCAATGAAAGGTTATGTTGGCTTCTACAGACTGCTGACCAGTACAGTACAAATCCTTTTCGAAATCAATCACGATGAGAAAATGGTTTACATGCGAGCTGTCGATTCGCGCGGTGGAATTTACAAATATTTTATTTTGCTTTTAAAGTTAACTTTAATAAACTTGTTAATACATTGGTAATACATATATTGTATAGTTAACATTTTGGGTAAAACAAAACTCAAGCTTTAAATGAATGATCTTGAGGAGGTGAATCTAAATGGATACTATAGGCGTCGAGTATAGAAGATTAAAAAGCGGAGACGATTCGCAGTTTTCTGATTTGGTGCTATTGTTTAACGAAGAATTTGAATCACCAACTTTGACATATGTAAATACAAAAAACATCCGGAAACTGTTGAATAATCCTAAATTTGTATGTATTGTAGCTCAGATCGATCACAAGATTATAGGAGGATTAACTGCATACGAATTAGAGATGTATGATCGAGAAGGATCTTCCATGTATATATATGATTTAGCCGTCAGTAAAGAGTATCAGCGTAATGGGATTGGAAGTAGGTTAGTTCATGAAATAATTATGTTATGTAAGTCGAAAGTTATCGAGGATTTGTTTGTACAAGCTGATGGAGTTGACCAACATGCTATTAGTTTTTACAAAAAAATAGGCGGTAAGCAATCTAAAACCTTCCAGTTTTCGTTTAATCCATTAGATTACTAAAATAATGACTCTGGCTTAATTCCACGAGGTTAGATAACAGGGGGCTTGCCCCCTTCTTTGAGCCATAGCAATAAGGAAAGAAAACTGTTCGATAACAGATGTCATAAATCTTTTTGACGCTTATCGGTTATTCTCCTCATTCCCCTTACCTTTAATAATTTCCCACATTTGTCTCAGTTTACGCAAATCTTCTTCATCCGATTTAGGCAGTTCTTTATGCCACCGATCAAGTTCGGGATCCTTAATGATTGTTGGAAATTCTTTATCAGACGCTATAGGGTGATCGGTTATGCCGAGTAGATAATCTGTTTTCACTCCATACAATAAGGCAAGTTTTTTTAACGTTTCAGTATCAGGGTCGCGATAGTCCCGTTCATAGTTTGATAAGACCGCGTTTGTGATTCCGATCTTTTTAGCTACATACACCTGCGACCAGTTTCTTCTTTCTCTTTCTTTTTTTAAACGAGAACCTAAGCTCATCATACATCACCGTTTCATGTATTTATACAAATAGCTTACAACAAATAAACGCTGTGTTAAACAAATTAAACAAAAAGTTTAGAGTTTTACTTGACATTAAACTTTTCGTGTATATAATAGGGGTATGTATTAAACTTTGCGTTTAAAAAGGTTGGTGATATTTTTTTGTTACATGAAAAAATTAAAAGGGTAAGGAGATCTAAAAATGTAAAACAAGCTGTGATAGCAAATGTTCTTGGTATTACTGTGCAGGCGTACAGTATGAAAGAAGGGGGAAAACGTCCAATTACAACGGTTGAGCTAGAATTGATTGCTGCGGTATTGGAAGTACCAGTATCGATATTTTTTTGGGGAGAAAATAAACGTAAAGTTTAAATATCGCCAATATAAAATTAGAAAGGAGTGGTCTTAAACCTTTGGTAGATAAATATATGAGCTGGTTTGAATTCAGTGATACTCCTTGCTTTAAAGAGGAGTTCACAGGTCGGGAGTGGTCGTTACAACGGATGGAGAAACAGGAGCTATTTAAACACAAGGTCTAACGAATTTTCATTGATTTAATTGTCCAAACATCCATACAACGATATGATCGTACTTTTCAGAAGGAGTGGATTAAGGTGAGAGAAAGGCTTTCTTCAGAGTTGTCGGAAAAAGTCATTCACTATTTATTTGAACCTACGATTGAGAGTGAGAGACAGCGTTCCTTTCAAAATATGATGGATGTGAATAAAGCGCATCTATCCATGTTAATGTTTGAAGGGATTGTGTCTGAAACAGCGGGTCATACCATCATGCATGCATTGAATGAAATAAAGGATACGGGAAGTGAGCAATTGAAGATTGATCCTCAGTTGGAGGATTTGTATTTCAATATTGAACAGGAACTGATTGAAAGAGTTGGTTTAGAGGTTGCCGGACAACTGCATACAGGCAGAAGCAGGAATGATCTTTATGCTGCCGTTACAAGGATGAACAGCCGGGACGGTTTACAAAAGGTTTGTAAGCTTTTATTAAAGCTCCGTTTTACGCTAGTAGAACTGGCTGAAGAGTACTGTCATATGGTGCTAAGTGGTTACACACACATGCAGCCGGCAGAGCCGATTACTATAGGACATTATTTTTCAGCGATTCTTCATGCACTGGAGCGGGATTTTACTCGCATGCGAAGGGCCTTGCAACAGTCAAATGTTTCTCCTTTGGGGTCTGGAGCAATGGCAGGTACAGCTTTTCCTATCAATCGAGAAAAGACGGCCAGATTATTGGGGTTTACAGATACGATGAAAAACTCTTTAGACGGGATTGCCTCGCGTGATTATATTCTTGAGTCTTTATCTGTAATGAACATTTTTATGAATCACATCAATCGCCTAAGTTATGATTTGTATATTTGGTCAACGGATGAATATGGGATTGTTGAAGTCGGAGATTCAGTTGCTGCCACCAGCAGCATTATGCCTCAGAAAAAGAATCCCATCACATTGGAACATATAAAAGCAAAATCATCTCATGTATTAGCTGCGGTTGTTTCGGCAACCTCTTGCATGAGCAATATACCTTATGGACATTGTCGGGATCTGGCGGGAGAGAGTACCAAGTATTTCTGGGACGCATTAAATGAAGTTGAAGCTGCTGTGGAATTGATAATAGAGACGATGCAGACAATGACTTTTAAAGAGCAGAAAATGTTAGAAAGGGCTTCTAATAACTTTTCTACTGTGACAGAATTGGCAGGTTTACTTGTTAGAGAAGCTGGAATTTCGTTCCGGCAGTCTCACCAGTTAATTGGGTATCTTGTAAATTACATGTTTCAACATAAAATGTCACTCAAACAATTGAATTCTAGGCTCATTGAACAAGCATCCACCGAAATGTTTGGAAAGAGAATTTCTGTTTCTCAAGACAAAATTGAAAACGCTTTAAATCCTGCTACAAATGTAGAAGCAAAAAAGGTTCAAGGCGGACCAGCCTCTCGGGAAGTGAAACATCAATTAGATAGGCTTAAACAAAGGCTTTTACAAGACGAGAATTGGATGTCTCAACAAATGGAAACGGATCATCTTAGTAAAGAAATGTTGAGAACGGATTTGCAACAGACAAAATAATTGGGGGTGGAACCTATTGAAAAAGAATTCATATCCTCCACTTCCTTTATATCTGCATATAAAAGAAGCATTGAAAGAAAAGATCGACAGCGGCATATGGAAGCCGGGAGATCAAATCCCGAATGAACTTCACTTGGCAGCCCAATTCGGAGTAAGCCGTTCAACTGTAAGGGAAGCGGTTCTTCAAATGGTAAGAGAGGATCTCCTTGTCAGATATCAGGGAAAGGGAACGTTCGTTTCTCATCCCAAAATTGAAGGGGATTTGGTTAACTTTTACTTTCCGAGTGAACTTGGAACGAAGCATCTGATGATAGGTTTTATCGAAAGGAATTGTACAATCTCGATAGCAAAAATATTGGAGTTGCCTGTGGGAGAACTGATATATGAGATTAAAAGAATTCGATATTTCCATTCAGAGCCGGCTGCTTTGGAAACGTCTTATATACAAAAGGTGTTAGTGCCAAATCTGGAGGATTATCCGATTGAAGGCCGTTTATATGACCTGTTGAAAGAAGAATATCAAATTTCCATTACAAATGCAGAGAACTATATTGAGCCTATACTACTGAATTCATTAGAAGCGGGGCTGTTGGAAACCAAAATGAATAAACCTGGACTGAAATTGACAAGGATTGGCAAGACCGTGTCGGACAGGCCAGTCATTTTAACCTACAGCTTAATCAGGGGAGATAAGGCAAGGATGTTCGTTAAATCCAAATAAGACAGGGGAAGAATGAGATGGTTAAAAATAAAGGGTTCGTATTTTTGTTGATTGTATGTGTAATGCTTGCAATTGTTTCTGGGTGCTCAGGGCAAGAAAAGAAAGAAACGGGAGCAAATTCTCCGGAAACCCATAAATTGCTTTTGGGTACATCAAGTCAAGGAGGAACCTACTATGTTTGGGGTGGCGGATGGGCCGATATAATGGCTAAAGCTGTTCCAGGAGTTGACATAGCTGTTGAGGTGACCGGCGGACCTACATCTAATATGCAGCTTATTCAAAGCGGTGACATGGACCTTGGTTTTGTGACAGCCTGGTTGGGCGGGGAAGGTTATAACGGAGTTGGATGGACAAGCGAAAAACATGATAAAGTCAGAAGTATTTTTGCGATGTATCCGAGTGTCATGCATATGTACTCGTTACAGGGAAAAGGAATTAAAACCATAAAAGATTTTTCCAGCCGACATGTTAGTACTGGAGCTCCTGGTAGTACAAGTGCGGAGGCGGGAAGTGCATTACTGGATGCTCTTGGAATTAAGCCGAGCAAAATTAGTGGTATTCCGACTAGTACCTCTGTTGACGGACTGCGGGATGGGACAATAGATGCCGGGTTTGCAGTTACAGGTGTTCCCGGGCCGTTCATGCTGGATCTGGAAACAACTCATGATGTGCAGCATATCGGCTTAACTGATGAAGAAATGGACAAGCTTTTGGCGGAGTATCCTTATTGGAGTGAAATGGATGTACCGGCAGGTACTTATAAACATCAAAAGGAGGATTTAAAGGTTGTTGCATTCTGGAATCTGGCAGTTGCCTCCACGGACTTGTCGGAAGATTTAGTTTATGACTTGGTGAAATCCACATTTGAAACGAATGATCAATTGCAGGCGGTGGATCCGACAGCCAAAGATACCATTGCTGAAAACATCAAATATTCAACCATTCCTTTGCATTCAGGTGCGTTGAAGTACTATCGGGAAATTGGAATAGAGATTCCTGATGAACTTGTCCCACCTGAAGCCTAACCATAAGGGTGATATGGAAAGAGGTGTATGAAGATGGAAAAAATCACTTTTCCACAAATAAAAGAAGACGAAATACGACATGAGATGCCTGGTATTCAAAAAAAAATATTTACCTTCGTTGCGGTTTTTATGTCCTTGTTTCACCTTTATGTATTAGGGTTCAATCCGGTTACACCGTGGATTTTATACACTGTACACCTTGGATTGGGTGCTTTGCTTGTTTTCCTAAGTCATCCTATGAGACGTGTTTCGGGTGCTTCAAAGCTTTTCATTTTAGACTTCATTCTAATTGCGGGTACTATTTTTTCAAGTATATACCTGATTAAAGAAATGGATGAGCTTATATATAGGATAGGTGTGGCACCTACAACACTCGACTTGATTGTCAGCGCGATCCTAATTGTCGTTGTTTTGGAGATTACTAGAAGAACAACAGGCTTGATTCTTCCTGTTTTGGCCGTTTTGTTTATTTTATATGCACACTTTGGAAAATATCTCCCGGGGTTCTTGGGTCATAGGGGATATGAGTGGGATCGGATTTTTAGTTATCTCAATAGCTTAGACGCGATTTTCAGTGTACCCATCGGTGCTTCGGCCAGTTTTGTATTTTTGTTTATCCTGTTCGGATCTTTTTTAAGCGGTACGGGAGGCAGCCAATTTTTTATTAATTTTGCAATCGGTGCAACAGGAAGTAAAAGAGGAGGACCTGCCAAAGCTGCGGTCCTTTCCAGTGCATTGTTTGGTTCGGTATCGGGAAACTCAGTAGCCAATGTTGTTTCTACCGGAGTATTCACCATTCCTTTAATGAAAAAAATTGGTTACACCCCGCGTTATGCGGGGGCCGTGGAATCAGTAGCTTCCACAGGTGGACAAATCATGCCGCCAATATTGGGGTCGGCCGCTTTTATCATGGCTCAGCTTGTCGGAGTTCCATATCTCGATATTGTGATGGCTTCCATCATTCCGGCTTTGCTGTATTTTGCAACGGTATTTATGATGATTGATTTGCAGGCTGCCAAGCTTGGACTAAAAGGGATGCCCAAAGATTCTCTTCCCAACTTGAAAGAGGTCATGAAGCGCGAAGGACATTTATTTATCCCGTTGCTTGTGTTGATATTCGTGATGACCATCTTAAAAGCCAGCCCGATTAAAGCAGCCATTTGGGCCATTGCTTCCACGATTATCGTCTCGTTTTTGAAGAAGCAAACAAGATTAAACTTACGGAAACTGATCGAATGCCTGGCGAATGGAGCCAGGTCAGCCCTTGGGATGATTGCGGCTTGTGCCACTGCAGGGTTGATCATTGGAGTGTTGAATTTAACTGGCGCGGGACTAAAGTTTGCTACAGTCATTTTATCTTTTTCAGGAGGAAGTTTGCCATTTGCCCTTGTTTTGACAATGTGTGCAACCATCATTTTGGGAATGGGGCTGCCGACAACTGCCGCCTATTTAATCACTGCTGCAGTAGTGGCACCGGCATTGGTACAAATGGGCGTTTCTACCATAGCTGCTCACATGTTTGTTTTCTATTTTGCTTGCCTTTCTGCATTTACTCCCCCAGTGGCCCTGGCGGCATATGCAGCAGCGGGAATTGCGAAAGCCAAACCGATGCAAGTGGCATTTACCGCTATGAAAATCGGAATTGTCGCCTTTATTATTCCGTTCGTTTTTGTTTACGGCCCTCCTATTTTGCTTGACGGTTCAATAGGAGAAGTGGCTTTATCCACCATTACGGCATTGATAGGAGCGTTGACTTTGGCATCAGCTGTCGAAGGTTGGTTCCTGGGAAGGCATAGCAACATTGTTGTTCGTATGTTGTTATTAATATCGTCCATACTGCTTATCGTACCGGGAGGGTTTACTGACATATTAGGAATAGCCTTTGTACTTATATGTGTGATTCAGCGGAGGTTGCTCAAAACAAAAAAATCGGATGAATCATTATCTGCATGAGGAGGATATGAGATGAAGTTCACAATTATCGGAGCCGGGAATGGTGGCCAGAGCATGGCCGCACATCTGGCTTTACTTGGTTATGAAATATCTTTATATGATATTCAGGATAGTTTGATAGAAAGTATTAATGAAAAAGGCGGAATTAAAGTGGAAGGGGTGATACATGGATTTGCTCCTTTGAAGGCGACAACCGATCTTGAAATTGCCATGCAGGATACAGATATTGTCATGATCACTACAACAGGAACAGCCCATAAGGCTGTGGCACGTTCGATCGCTCCTTACTTGCAAGATGAACAAGTGATTTTGATCCTTCCAGGCTATTGGGGTGCATTGGAGTTTAGGAACGTTTTTAACCAAATAGGCATGAGTAAAAAAGTGTATGTATCGGAAACAGAATCTCTCATCTATACATGCCGCTATATAGAGCCTGGCCATGTCCGTATCAGAAAAATAAAGGAATCCCTTGAATTCTCTGCTTTGCCTGCAAGCGATTCAGTTATCGTCAAAGAGAGGCTGAAAGAGGTTTATCCGCAACTAGTCATGGCGGGTAGTGTATTAGTAACCACTTTGAATAATTGCAACCCTGTATTCCATGTGCCCATCACTTTGTTGAATGCCGGCAGAATCGAGTCCAATGAGGAATTTTTCTTTTACCCGGAAGGAGCTACACCGTCTGTTGTGAATGTAATGGAAGAAGTGGACAAAGAAAGATTGAATATCGGGAGGCAATTGGGAGTAGAATTGACGCCCGCGCTGGATTTGCTCCGAAGGTTTTATCAAGTAGAGGGGGACACACTGTATGAAGGAATCCAAAGAAACCTTGCTTATCAGACCGGAAAAGCTCCGACCACATTAAACTATCGATACATTTACGAAGATATTCCATACGGTCTGCATCCCATGGTGAAACTTGGGGAAAAGCTGAGAGTCAATATGACATGCAGTAATTTACTCATAGATATGGCATCTTACTTGATGAAAGAAAATTTACGGGCGGGGGCTCTTGATCTGTCGGATTTGGGATTGGCGGAAATGTCTTCGGTGGAGATGGTAGAGTATTTGAGAGGAGAAAAGAATAGGCGGTAATAAATTATCTCAACTACGGTATCAATTGTTGAACCAACATTTGGTACCGCAGTTTTTATGGAAACATGAAAAGAGGGTGCATTACTAACAATTTATATGCGAATAATGAAAAACTGTATTATTCGTTAGAAAAAAAGACATGTTAATTTTTGTTTAAGGCAGGTTCTTATGTTTTTTGTTTTCATCTCCATTATTAGGGGTATGGGATCATTATAAACTTCAGACTTATCAAGAGTATATTTAATGCTATACCTGAATCAAAGGGTTACACATATTGTTACCTCGTGAAAACATTATTTGGAGGTCTGGTAAATGAGTAATAAAGAAAATGTTATTTTAATTGCCTCCGCTCCAAAGGGATATGGAAAGAAAGTCGTCACTAATCGAATGAATCAAATGAAGCAGGATCGCGCCAATTTAAAAAATAAACTTGCACATATTAAAAGTTTATCACGAAATATCAAATAAACAGCCAAAAAATTGCTCACTTTTCATTCCTGTAAAGTGAGTTTTTATGATTAATCCACAAATTGGGAAGGACTTGAGGACATGAAATACTGAAGAAAGAAGAGAATTTCATCTTTTAAAGGTTTTAAGGGGAGTGGCACCTAAGAAATCCTTAATAAGCCTTTGTATTTTGAAAAGTATGTAGTTTTATGTGAATTCATTCACATAAATGAAAACACAATTTATAGCCATGACACCAAGCGAACAGGATTAAGAGGGAATATATATAAACATAACAGTACAACTAAATTTGGAAATCAATTATGGTCTAACGATATAACAATAAGTCCGATGGTGGAATACTGATGAATCTTAAAGAAAAACTTATCAGATGATAGGATAATCGACAGATACATTTACGAAAACAATATATTATACCTTATTTCTACAAAACAGCAAGGTTTAAGAAAAAAATCAGTTGTTAAGTACCAAAGACGAAACAAAAACATCGAAATAGTTAGACAAATGAAATAATTTATGTATAATGGGTGTCAAAGGCAGGTGAGACATAAGTATGAGTACTATGAAAATGGTCACTAAAATACAGGGCAAGGAATTCACACAGTTTGGTAAGAAGGTCCTGTTTACACAAATGAAATATAGAGAACTTGAATCTCATTTTGAGGTGGATGAAGAGGTACAAAGGAAGATAGATACGAAGCGCCGGTCTGAAATCAGGGATTTTATCCTTGATTCCTTGGAAAACAGACAAGGTTTTCATTTCTCGCCTTTTATTTTTTCAGCGAGGAATGGAATCAATCCGGTCGAAAATGGGTTTGAGTTTGTTTCAGGACGTAAAATTTACATACTCGACGGGCAGCACAGAATATCAGCTATTGCAAGTGCGCTTGTTTCACTGAATACCGATAAAGAAGTAAAAGAGGAAATGATGCATTATGAGGAATTGGAAAGGATCAAGGAGCAGATTAATATCCTGAGGGAATACCCCATTTCCATGCAGATCTACCTCGACTTGGAGCAGAACGAAGAGCGCCAGCTCTTCACTGACATCAATACGGAAAGACGGGAAGCGCATATCGGATTGGTGATGCAATATGATTATCGCGACCAGTACACGGAGTGGACACGTTGCGTAGCCAAGCGGTTGGCCGAGGAGATGGAAATCGAGCAAAAGCGGTCACGGCTTACGAGTCAAAATTCGGCCATTACGTCTCTGACAATCATGAGGAGATGTCTTATTGCGCTGTTTGAAGGTATCCTGACAGTAAAAACAGGCGATCCGTACCCCCGTGGATGCGCTCCTAACAAGGTCCCTGATGTAGCAGAATCATTTTTTCGCATGTGTATACGGCTTTTTCCAAAAACTATGGCAAACAGAAACAAATATGTTTACGGGTTGTCCGGCATTCAAATAGCATTGGCTTATACCGTCTTCATTCTCATAAGGAAATATTCCATCCCTCACCAAGAAGCTATCCGGATGCTTTTGCCGTTGAAGAAGCATTGCAGTTGGAAGCATACAGACCCCATATTTGCACATATGTACAACGCCGAGACAGGAAAAATAACCAACCATTCAACAGTGACAGCCATACAGCATACTGCAAAGGCTTTTTTTGTGAAAATCGAAAGTGAAAGGGACCGAGCAAAATGATTTCGGATATTGTCTTTAACAAGCAGCAATCGATTCATTCCTATTCTATCGGGGCACTTGAGAAGATGTATATGGAAGGAAGGTTGAAGTTTAGGGAGATTAACAATCCGCAAGTCAGGCAGATTCGCAGATATATATTGGATAACGCGTTGGATGAGCGAATCTATTTTCCGCCAGTGGTGGCCTATAAGAAGGAAGGAGACAAGTCAGGGACACTGCACATAATAGACGGCAATCAGCGTATCAGGGCATTCACGCAGTTATATGAATACTCCTTTGATAGGCTGGGGATTGATGATAAAAAGGAAGAGGAAAGTGCCAGGAAGGTGCTTGATTACATAGGTAATACGGAAATTGCGGTGCAGGTGTTTGAGGGATTGTCGGAAAAAGAAGCTGACCAGCTGTATGTGGATTTTAATACAAAAGGGAAAAAAGTGGCCTTGTCTAAACGGATTGCCTTTGATTCTAGAAGTCAAATCAACCAAATCACGAACAAGGTACTGCAGCAGAATACCATACTCCGGGTAGCGGGAATCGAAATGGAGAAGAGAGCAGTGATCCGGCCAGCGAATAAAAACTTTTTGTCCTTGTCGCAGCTGAGGCAGGTGGTCACCGTGTTTTTAACAGGGAAAATGGTAGTCGATCAGGACAAAAGCATCGAGCTATCAATGGACATGGATCAATACCTGGAACTGATCCGTATGTGGTTTATTGAGTTGTTTGAATTATATCCCGCTGAATCTATTGGTAATTACGAAGATTCAATGTTAGCAAGCTTCCCACTATTGATGGCGGTAGTTTTGTATGCACTTTCAGGGGTTGATGGAATGGATTTTGAGGAAAGAAAGACAACAGTTGTAACGAGAATGAAGCGTTTAAAGGAGGTGAACTGGAGTCGAGGTAACCCGGTATGGACCGAATTTGAAGGGTCCGTAAGAGGGACGTACAAATATTTTTATTTGGATAACAATAAAAAGAATATTGACAAGATGACGGAATGGTTGAAACAGCAAGGGAGGTGAGGCTGATGTGATCAAACGTACATATGAAAACCCTTGGATTGTAAAGTCTTGCTCGACCAAATCCAAGGGTTTTTCGGTTGGAGTATACCCAACTAACGTTAGTATACTCCTTTTTTTGAATAAAAAAAACTTTTAACAAAAAGGAGGATTAAGAATGCAGGAGATGTATGACTACGTTATTCATAAGGAAACAATGGGGATACTAAATCGGTATGACGAGTATGGGAATTTGTGTTCATTGGTCGTGGAAGAGAAAGATATTTATGAAGTGAACGAGAGTCCGCTGGTGATTGTTAAAAATAGCGCTCTGTTCTATGGAAGCAGCCTGGAAGGAGCAATTACTGGAGCAAGGGCGGCATTGGGGAAAATTAGTATGTCCCCGGTGATGATTGGGGGAATCGAGCGGATGTACTGGTTTCCGAGCAAGTCCACTGAACATGAAGATTGCATTTGGTTTTCTGCGGAACACATTAAGGACTATAGGACTCTTGATGACGGGACACTTGAGGTGCGCTTTCACAATGATTATTCCATTAACATCGCCAGTACCTACTATCGGTTCGATCAGAAAGTCGGTAGAGCAAATAAGCTGAAAAATATCATGGAAAGAAGAACTGGCAGCAAGCGGATGTTTTTGTACATCCCTGAAAAGCAATTCATCATTATCAAGGATGGGGGCAGGAATCACTACAAGATCCAGAAGCGGAGGAAATAGAGAACATGGAGGAGTGCCCTTGGCACTCCTTGAGTTTTGTTGAATCAAACAGTAGGGAACGCTGATAGAGGCTAAGAAGAAGCCATGGACAGATATCTTGACTTCTTACTTATTTAACGGCTCTGCAGCCATCGTCTAAATTCAGCAGGTGTTCGTACATTATTGTCTAATACAGCAGTGTAGATATCAAAGCTTTTTACTTGCTTTCCATATTCGGCCCGTGCGGCCCAAACAGTTTTAATGCTTAAAATAGAGGCAACCGTTTCCGGAGTAAGGCGATCGGACATAGTGCGAATATGTTGCAAATCGGGCTGTTTTTCAGGCTCGTCTACGAACCAAATATCCAGCTCCCATTGGTTGCCGCTGTTCGACTCGTACGTCATACCGAGAAAATAACCGTCGGGGTAAGTGGGATCGGTGTTCCAGTTGCCAGTATCGTTGATGAATTTCAAATCCCTGATCTGAGGATTGGACATCAATTGCGCTGCAATTCCGGAAATGTCAGCGATGTTCAACTTGGTGCAAACGACTGTAATATCAAGGTCTCTCCAAGCCATCAAACCAAGCGCCGCACTCCCTACTTTTATTGGTGTCCCGGCTGATGCCAGCAATTGCATAATGTGCATTTCTTCAGCAATCTCATCTGCTTCAGCTTGCAGCTGCAGTTGGCGGGCCAGCAGCTCTTCCTGTTCAGCCATCTTCCGCACTCCCTTTTAACATCCGTTTTTTGGTATTTTTATAATACTGCGAGTAAATAGCCGTTTTTCCTAGAAATACGCCGTACATATAGACAACCGTACCATTGCTTAAAACGCACCAAGCTTGCAGCCAAGTTTCGAATTCAGAAATAGGCTTTCTTGCTAGTACTGCTTCTTTCGGATTGACGGTATTGTCTCAATTGAGAACGTCAAATTCTGAATGTACTATCCTCTAGATCGTTATCTGCCTTTGTACGTTACTCGACTGCATTACGATTTCAATCCCAGGTTCATAATGTTTAAAAGGGGTCCGTTTTGGCTTTCCCTAATCTAGAGGCTGTACCCGTCCAGCTACTCCATAGAAGAACAACTCCATTAACTGATCCATGCTCAAGGTTGTCCGTTCTTGATTCGATGACTCCCAATACCGACGGAGTTCATTCTGGAACATCGTGAAATAACTCATCATCATCTCTTCCGTCAGATCCATCCGAATATACCCCTCTTGTTTTCCAAGCGCAACAAACTTCTTGAAGAAGTGCACGATTTTCTGCTCACTATAACTGTCCATTATTTGCATCAAACCGCTCAATTCGGAGGAAGGGACTTTCGGAAACTCATCCCCTAAAATTTTCAGATTTGCTGCCTCCAATTGCATAATTTCTTTCGCCTTCTCAGGAAAAGATAAATCGGAATCCAGAATGCTCTCATACTGTTCCAACTGCTTGTCCATCCAATTTATCAGGGAATCGCTATAGAGCTGTTCTTTCGTACCGAAGTAATTATATATGGTTGCAGGGGAAACCTTCGCTTTATGCGCAATTTCATTCACATTAACCTTCTGAAAGCCGTATTTGAAAAATAATTCAATCGCTGCGCTGAATATTTGCTCCATTTTTTTCTGTTTCCGTCGTTCGTAGCCGTTCATCAACTTTCACCTCATATGTAGTGTAACCAAAGTTTTAGAGTGATTCAATAAAAACAGTACAAAACATATTGACCCAAACAGAAACGTATAGATATAATAGTTTTAGAGTTAAAAAGTGTATATAGTACATAACTTTATAGAAATAAGTGTTTTTCATTGATGATGGGAGTGGTATGAAATGAGACAACTTCGAATTCCTTCTTTTTTACACGATGTATTTGGTGAAAAACAGTCTGTTGCATCCATTTTGACAATACTGCTTTTTGGCGGAATACTGACGGTTGCGTTATATTACAGATTCCCAGAGTTGACCAGTCATTTGCCGGCATGGCGAAGCATTCTGGCATTATTATTGATATTCGATGTTTTTGCCGGCTGCATAGCGAATTTTACGCCTTCAACCAGCAACTTTTATGCGGCGCGAAAAACAAATCGGATCGTATTTATCGCGATCCATATCCATGTCGTACTCGTTGCCCTTCTGCTTGATACCGATATTGGGTATTCCCTTGGGATCTGGGCTTATACGATCATCGGAGCATTCACCGTAAACGCACTTATCGGGAAGCATACGCAATTATTCGTAGCGGGCTTGCTTTTGTCTGTCGGTCTGGGCTGCATGCCTATGTTGCCGGGAATAACTCCTTATATGCTGATGATTGGGGAACTGTTTATGCTGAAAGTATTGTTTGGCTTTGCCGTCGACCATTATGGAAAAGCAAAACGTAACACCGCTGAAGAAGCATGAAAACTGCGCTTCGAATTGTCAAAATTGGCAAATTTTATGATTAGGAATAGAAAATTTGCTCTAGTTTTTTTCGGTTTTTCTGTATAATAATAGGAAAGAATATTTCGATATTTTGTTTGGTTGAGCCAGAGGTAGAAAATTAACAGATTAAGATAATTATGATTTTTAATGGAATAGAAAGGGGATGATAGAATGTTTTCATATATTGTTGTCGTATTTCTTTTATTTCTAATCCCGGGTCCAGCGGTCATTATTACAATTTCACAAACGATCAAAAGTGGCAGAAAAAATGGGATGATGGTTGCTTGTGGAATTGGTTTAGGTGATACTATCCATGTGATGTTCGCTGTTTTAGGGCTATCAGCGATTTTATTAAGTTCTGCTGTAGCATTTGAAATCGTAAAATATATTGGAGCTATTTATTTATTTTATTTAGGGATTCAAATGTTACTGACAAAGGCTAGACAAGAAGAAAAACCAAACCTTGAACAAACGTCTGTGAATATAGATAAAAGCTCAAGTTGGAAATCAATGAAACAAGGCTTTTTAACGGAGATATTGAATCCTAAAACAGCATTATTCTTTTTAGCATTTTTACCTCAATTTATCCAAAATGACGGAAGTAGTGTGACATTGCAACTTCTCCTCTTGGGTATTGTATTTGTTCTAATGAGTCTTATATACACTTTCGTTTTGGTCTATTGTACAAATTTTATTGGAGCAAAGATGTTCAAAACTTCAAGTGTTTTTTCTGATAAAGTCGAAAAGATTGTCGGTTTGATTTATATTGGATTAGGCATCCGTTTAGCTCTTCAAACTCAAGAATAGATGACGAATATCAATGGAAAAACGTCACTATTCCTAAAAAAGTTTTGAACAGTGAATAACCATCTATCGATGTAGCAGATAGATGGTTATTTTGTTTTCAAGAAAATTAAACAAAGGTATTAAAATTGCTTAAGTACTTTATTCAGTATGGAAGGTTCAACAAATTTATTGGTGTTTAAATTCCCGAAGGAATCGTCAACTCTAATGAAAGGTTATGTCGGTCTCTACAGACTGCGGATATGGTTATACAGTCGTGCACCTCAAAAAGAATAGATGGTTTAATTTGTGATTTTTTAATAATTCCTCTACACATGATTGGTACATTCCTGTTGGCATAATAAAAGATTCTTCCATTTTGATAATTTCCCCTTGAATCTCAGGTTACTTGAGCTTTTATACTGAAATAGATGATTGATCAAGGGAGGTTTCAGGATTTGAATTTTGTTGCATGGATGATCGTAGCGTGTGAGGTGGCCTTCTGGGTTGTAATTGGGTTGGGGCTCGTGACACGTTATGTGTTGAGGTTGAACAAGATTGGATTGTTTTTATTGGCTTTGACTCCTGTGGTTGACCTGATACTGTTAGTTATTACGAGTATCGATTTGTATCATGGAGCCACTGCGACCACCCCCCATGCTATTGCTGCTGTTTATATTGGGGTATCGCTCGCATTCGGCAAAAGCATGATCAAATGGGCAGACGAATATTTCCAGTATTATATTTTGAAACAAGGATCGAAACCAGCGAAACGGTACGGTACGGAGCACGCTATTCATTATTTTAAAAGCTTTTTGAGACATGTACTTGCCTTTGGCATTGGAGCGGGTTTATTAGCGGCTACTATTTATTTGCTCGATAATCCTGCTCAGTCGGAAGCGTTGAGCAAGGTATTAAAGTTATGGGCGATAGTCCTTGGCATTGATTTCTTGATTGCTGTCACCTACTTCATTTGGCCAAAAAATGAGACAGCTACTTGAATAAAAGATTGAGGAGGTTATATCTATTTACAACATCGGTTTATTTGCTAAACGATCGAATGTCAGTATTAGTACACTCCATTATTATGACGATATTGGGTTGCTCCCTCCTTCAACTACAACGGATGGAGGACATCGGTTATATACAGAAGAAGACCTTCGTCGATTGCAACAGATTACACTGTTAAAACGTTTGAACTTTCCCTTGAAAGAAATTAAAGCCATTATAGATTGCCAACAAGATTGGGGCGAAAGTCTGCGCGAACAACTTGAGTTGATCCGAGAAGAAAAGAGACGATTGAACAAAATCGAGACTACCTTACTTGAATACATCCATTCCTTTGAAATAGAGGGAAAAGTGGATTGGGATGTACTGTTTTATTTAACCCAATTATCCTCAAGGAATCCGCTAGAGGAAGAAGCCGTAATCAATAGCCGATTGTCACCGGAGGAAAAAGAAGCTTTTGACCGATTGCCTTTCTTGTCAGGAGAAGATGCCGAGACAAAAGAATGGATAGAACTGTTAAAGCAGATAAAAAAGCACTGTCACGAAGGAGCTGCTTCTGAAAAAATACAGGCGATTGTTCAGCAAATCATGGTGAAGACTGATCAGGTGTTTCAAGGAGATGAAAAACTGGTGGAACGCTTTTGGGAACTTCGAAAAAAGCAAGACCCCGTTTTCCGTCTTTACCCGCTCGATCCTGAATTGCTTCAATTCATCGAAGAGGCGATCATAATCTGGGAGCAGCGTCAGCAAAAGAAGATCGAACCCCTTCAACGAAACGGCGTTCAGCCATGAAACGAAAATCATGGATCATTCTTTTATTGGTGATTGCAATGTTCGCTGTACAAGTTCATGGAGAAAGCGATTCGGAATGGAATACATCCTTCCAAAAAGAAACTATTGCGTTTGTAGAAAAAGAAATGCAAAAAGATGGCGTTCCAGGGGCGGCTATCGTTGTCGTGAAGGATGGGAAAATCGCATGGTCAGAAGGGTTTGGTTGGGCTGATCAGTCACAAAAGAAGCACGTTGACCCTGCAGAAACACTTTTTCCAGTCGGTTCTGTCAGCAAATTATTTACGGCAGTCGCCGCAATGCAACAGGTGGAACGTAGGAATCTCGAATTACATCAAGATGTGAACTATTACCTGGAAGGATGGTCTGTCCCTCCGGGTGAAGCCCCATTGACGCTGCACGATTTGCTTACCCATACGGGTGGATTGGAAGATGTGGCCATTCCTTTGACTGCCCGAACTCCCGACGAACTCTGGACGCCACAGGAGTTGTTAATGAATCGCGGCTTGTGTCGTGCAGATCCACCCGGGAAATGGATTCACTATTCCAACGACGGTATTGTCTTGGTCGGTCATCTGGTAGAACAAGCTTCAGGCCAACCGTTTTTGGATTATATGGAGCAAGAGATTTTCACATTACTTGGCATGAAATCCACTACTTACCGCCAGGTGTTGCCGGATGATTTAAGTAAGAACCGGACCGTAGGATACCACAAGGGGAAAAATGGATCGGCTGTTCCTAATCCACCGTACTGGTTACACGGAGAGCCTGCCGCGACTCTTACAACTACTCCACTTGATCAGGCTGCTTTTATGCAAAATGCACTGGAAAGGCCGACATCGGGAAAAGTAATTTTACGACCGGAAACATGGGAACAGATGATGACGCGACAATTTAGTTCCCATTCCGAACTTCCCGGTATTGGGTATGGATTTTTTGAAATGGAATGGCATGGAGAGACTATATGGATGCATGAAGGCAGTGTCCCCGATGGCAGCAGTTTGATGATGTTGGTACCGGAAGAACACCTTGGTATCTTTGTAGTACACAATATGGTAAGCTTCGTTGCGCCTGAATTTAACCACCGGGTAGCAGATTATTTATTGAGTCACCTTATACCTGGTAATACCGAAACGCGCACGCCTTCAAATTTTGAACTTTCCAAGAATGAATTGAAGGCTTACATCGGAGAATACCGGAGTAAAGGTTCTTTTACGACCCAAGGTGACGCCAATAAAATGTTAAATCTGCTTCCGTTTTTTCAAGTTCGTGTTCAGTTGAATGAGGACGGTACCCAATTGCTGGCGGGGGAATCATCACTTATCCCATTGGGAAACGATCGGTTTGCCGTTGAAGAAAAGCTATATGATATCGCTTTCGGGAGGGATGAGGCTGGTAAAGTAAACATGATGTACACGGGGAGTCCTACTCCCATCATGAAAAGCCGGGAAAAAATTGCCTGGTTCGACGACTATCGATTGCACTACGTCTTATGGGGAGTTATCCTTGCAATCTCGATCGGTGCAGCTTGGTGGTTTCCCATACAGAGATGGTTTCGAAGCAGAAAACAGGAAAAAACCAAAGAATCTACATTGTTGTTGCCTCAGTTGGCCTGTACAATTGGATGGTTGCAACTATTGTTTATCGGATCGGTTATCGTTTTCTTTTTGATTCCGAGCGTCCAAGATTTGTTTTGGGGGCCATTTCGTTATGGTATTCCCCTCCCATTGCGGATTGCCGGGCTACTGCCCTTCGCCGGAGTGCTTTTGTCCATTTGGCTGGCCATTCAATCTGCCCGAATCTGGTCGAAACTCAACCGATTCCAAAGATTAGGATTCGTATTGGTCGCATCTACCGGAATTGGTTTAATTCCATATTTGGCGTATTGGAACTGGCTGTCACTCCCATGGTCGTAATCGATTATCCTCTTCCTCTTTGTCATTCGGCCTTTATGTCTCACAACACTCTTTCAGATAAAAGTGAACTTGACGAAATAAGTCACCTTCTAGTGAAGTGAGTAATGAGGATAGTATAGTGAAATACCTAAGACTACATTAGACAAAAGAAAATTACCAAAAGGAAATGCCCTCATTTTTTGAGAGCATTTTATATGTGTGAAAAAATCTTTATGTCATGTTACAAAAACGTCACCGTCTGAAAAGCTCTATAGACGGTATTAACACCCCAACCAAAAGGATACGGAATGGCGTACCGTCTTGCACTCTTTGTTCAAAAGCCCAAAAAGGGCATACGGGTAATGCGTCCATTTCGCTTGAAACGGTCCGTCTAAAGGTTTTAAACGTTGCTATTTTTCGACATTTGTTGAGTTTCAATAAGAAAGTCTACAATTAAAGTAAAAGAGAAGACATCTCTCAGGATGAATCGTGCCAGAGAGATTGTCCTCTCTTCTTTATTTTTATTTGTCATTTACTATTAAGTCTTTGAGCATTTCTTATATGCCCTACTTTTAGATGTTTTAATGACAAACAGTTATTTTAACAACTGGAGGAGAAGGCTTTTTTACTACATCATTCCAATCTAATACCGCACTAACCATACAGAAATTGGAGAAAAATGGGATGGTGGCCTGGGCTGCTCAGGAACCAATTACTCCTTCATGACGAGTTCTCGCAACAGTAAGATCTACAATTTCTAACTTCAATTGACCTACAAATAACTATGTTTACATGATTATAGTTGGAGTTTTAACAAACTTAATTATTTCTAAAATGAACTTTAGAATGTTATATCAAAAACTTACTAGAATCCGGTGGAATTACTTTCACCGGCCTTGCGTTACACCTGTCCATAAAAGAGTGACATGTTTATGAATGTGATAAAATTTGCTGAAAAAGACATTGTTAACCACGTCTTCTTTCCTTTTCCACAGGCCTGCGGACTGACAATACTCAGACGGGGATGCTCTAGAAAAGTCACTATTGCTTTAACACGGTGGACCCTGCTGTTATCAAGGGTCATGACTATGTCGCCTTCCGCTTCAGCCTTTAGCACGCCCTTCCCGAAATCGTTTAAAGGATAGGGATGAGTTGTCCGTTCCTCCCGATGCGGATTTTCCCACTCTTCATAATCAACTGTTGCATACAGTTTGGCCCCTCTTGTGCTGTCCATAAGTGGGAATCTTACCAACCAAAATTTTGTTCAATTGGTGTCAAGGCTAGTCCTAACAGTGTTCCACCACTAAGAACAAGCCAGATATTGCCTGTCTATGCCTCGATCGATCTTCATCTGTTATTTCGTTCTTTACACAATCTTTATGTAACTTCCTTTTCTTTACAACAATTTAAAAATCAGCACTTCTCCTTTACAAAACCTTTAAAAAATTCTTGTAGAATATTTATATTTATTTAACATTATTTCTCTACTATTTAATTAACGCTTTTATACACAGTAGTGAAACGCGTACTGAAGTACGTAATCGGTTTGGCGTGAGGGAGAGTTAAATGCCCAAGAGTCCCAAAACTCTTTCGAAAGTAAAATAGCTGAGAAGGAAAGTGAGAGATGAAAAAGGTACTCTTGATTTCTCAAAATTTTTATCCGGAAATTGGCAGTGCTGCGAACAGGATGAAAAATATCTATGAGCTCCTCAAAAACAAGGGTTATTTTGTTCAAGTGCTGACGACTGAGCCGTCCTACCCGAATAAAAAGACATATGAGGAGGCTTCTTTTTGGGATGATGAAGAGTTAAACAATGATCGGCATATTACCCGTATCCCAATCAGAAGCCGCAAATATTCTGGGAATTTCGTGAGCCGCTTATTTTATTATCTGGAAATGATGTGGAGGATGATTTTCGCCATCCTGAAAGACCGGCAGCAGTATGATGTGATTTTTGTGTCGTCTCCGCCGATATTTGTGGCTTTTGCAGGGCTATTGGCAAAATGGAAATTTAAAAACAAGCTTATTTTGGATATACGAGATTTGTGGCCCGAATCATTGAAGGGTGTGGGAGTGTTTCATCATCCCATTATCATGTATATATTTTACGTGATTGAAAGAATCCTTTACCGAAAAGCCGATTTTATCATCATCAATAGTCTTGGTTTTCAAGACTATATAAAAAAACAGTTGGGCCCTGTTCCTGCGAAAATTGTGTATTTGCCCAACGCAGCACGCCAACGTGAAATGGCAAGCCAAGCCGCTGAAAAGGTGTGTAATCAGGTGATTTATGCGGGGAATTTGGGGCGGGCGCAAGATGTTTCCTTGTTAAAAGAGCTGGCTGTCAAACTTTCGGAAAATGATATCAGCCTTACGGTAATCGGTTATGGAGTCGAAAAAAATCAATTTTACGAATTTGCACAGCAGAACGGATTAAAAAATATCTCCTTTTTATCACCTACAACACGAAAAAAATGTTTAAACCTAATCGGGAATTCGAATGTAGCCATCGTTACATTAAAACAGAAAGAGGTGTTTCAAACGGTACTTCCCGGAAGAGTGATAGATTATATGACTTGCAAAGTTCCAATTGTCGGCTCTGTCTCGGGTTTTTCCAGATCATTGATAGAAAAAGAAAAAGTAGGTTTGGTCAGTGAGGACGGGTCGGCAGCCGATCTGTTTCATAAAATCATCTATTTATTGAAAAGCAAAGAACTGCGCCAGGAAATGTCAAGAAATGGCGAAGCATATATCCGGAAATCTTTTATATGGGAGAAAAATATTGAAACGCTTGTCGATTGTATTGAAAAGTAAATGGATAAGGCCGGGATGGAAATATGAAGAAAAAAGTTTGTATGTTTGTATGGAATCATTTCACGAATGATGCCCGTGTGCTGAGAGAGTGTACGGCACTATCGACAAATGGTTATAAAGTGGATCTCATTTGCATCCACGACCCGAGTGAAAAAGGATTGCCCCGATTTGAGGAAAGAAACTCTCATTTTCATGTATATCGTGTGAGAAGATATCCGGTTGTCTGGGAACTTTTCCAAAAAGTGATCCGGCTCGTCAGGGAAGATAAAATAATGCTCATTCCCTTATTGGTTTTGGTCGGCGTTTTATTGATTTATGCGCCTTACATTCCTATCATTCTGTTCTGTCTATTAGTATTGCTTATGCAGAAAACCATCCGGGCACTCTGGTTGAGGGGAAGCATCTTTTTAAGAATGATCTGTCACGGGTTCAAAAAAGATTATGATATTTATCATTCAAATGATTTAAATACCCTTCCTCAAGGATATATTTGTGCAAAATGGAGATTTCGTAAGAAAAAGCTGGTATATGATTCCCACGAAGTCCAAACGAGTAGAACAGGTTATGACTCGGCGTTGTATGGAAAAATGGAAGGATTTTTTATTCGAAAAATTAGCGCCATGATCGTAGAAAATCACACAAGGGCCAAATACAGCGAAAACCTTTACGGCTTTTATCCGAACGTGGTCCATAATTACCCTTTTAAAGAAATCGGCCAATCGGCGGAAAAAGCGCCATTGCATGAACAATTGGGTTTGCCGAAAGGTGAAAAGATTCTGCTGTACCAGGGAGGTATTCAAACAGGCCGGGGACTGGACAAACTTATTAAAGCAGCCCCCCTGTTCAAGGAAGGAACACTTGTACTCATTGGTGATGGCAGGATCAAACCGGACCTGATCCAACTAGTAAAAGATATGAATTTGGAAGAAAAGGTAAAGTTTTTACCCAAAGTACCGCTGAAAGAATTGCCCAAACATACGAGAAATGCTTATCTCGGGTTTCAGGTGCTGAATAACGTTTGCTTTAACCATTATTCCGCATCATCCAATAAATTATTTGAATACTTGATGGCCGGCGTGCCTGTGGTGGCTTGTGATTTTCCGGAGATTAAAAGAATAGTAGAGGGGGAACAAGTCGGCCTTTGTATCGACTCGCACAGTGAAATAGAGATTGCCGGGGCCGTAAACAAGCTGCTGGAAAATAAAGCTTTGTACCGCCAGCTTGCGAACAATTGTGCGGGAGCAAAACACAAATACAATTGGGAGCAGGAGCAAAGAAACTTTTTATCCGTATATGACTATTTGATAGCAAACTAGAAGAAAGAAGATTGCCGCTATTTTCATAGAATTGGAGGAATTCAAATGAAAGTTTGTGTAATGGGACTGGGATATATAGGACTGCCGACATCTATCATGTTTGCTAGGCATGGTGCGGAAGTGGTTGGAGTGGATGTGAAAAAAGATGTAGTCTCTAGGCTGAATTCCGGTGAAATCCACATTGAAGAACCGGGATTAAAGGAAGCTTTGCTGGAAGTCATTAAAAAAGGGACTTTTAAAGCATCACTGAATCCGGAAAAAGCGGATGCTTTTATATTATCCGTTCCGACTCCCAATTTGCGCGATCCTCACAAATCATGTGACCTGACCTATGTATTGGACGCGTTGAACCGTATCCTTCCTTGCATGGAAAAAGGAAATACCGTGATTGTGGAATCGACGATTTCCCCCAGAAGTATGGATGATCATATCAAACCAGTCATTGAAGCTGCAGGGTTTGTTGCAGGGAAAGATATTTTCCTCGTTCATTGTCCGGAAAGAGTCCTTCCAGGCCAAATTATGCACGAACTCATTTACAACAACCGGATTATCGGCGGCATCACACCGGCTTGCACCGAAGCTGGCGTAAGGGTTTATTCTACATTTGTCCAAGGCGAAATGAACCGGACGAATGCCAAAACGGCTGAAATGTCCAAGCTGATGGAGAACACCTTCCGTGATGTCAATATCGCATTGGCAAACGAATTGACCATGGTCTGCGACCAATTGGAAATTAACGCTTTGGATGTTATTCAAATGGCAAATAAACACCCGAGAGTAAATCTTCATCACCCTGGTCCCGGTGTCGGAGGACACTGCCTTGCCGTAGATCCCTATTTCATTGTTTCCAAAGCGCCTGAAACGGCCAAAATCATTCAATTGGCACGCAGCGTGAACACCTCCATGCCGGCCTTTGTAGTAGAGAACATCAATGCTTTAATGCAAAAGGTGAACGGAAAAATTGTCACATTATTCGGCTTGACCTATAAAGGAAATGTGGACGACACGAGAAAAAGCCCGGCAATGGAAGTGCTGGAAAGACTAAAGTTCGAGGGGAGATATGGCGTAAAAACGTATGATCCCCATGTCAACAGCCGACTTGTTATGAAAGACATCCGGGAAGCGGCAGCCCATTCCGATTTGATTGTCGTGTTAACCGATCATGACGAATTTAAAGAGGTGGACTTCTCCCAATTATCAGGCATGGCAACCAAGCGGATTTTTGACACAAAAAATGTCGTTCAAAATCGTTCGGAAGCCTTTCAATATATCAATTTCGGCAATCTCTATCATTTCAAAAAGCAAACCATGGTGGGAACACGTTAGTCGTGTGTCGTATAGTGCTGTCGGAAGGATTTTCCCCCGGCAGCACTGTTTTTCTGACATTAATAGAAAAGCGTAAGCGCCCGTTAAGCGACGTACAAATCTATGAAATGCGGAAGACGGCCGATTAGGGGTGACAAGCGCTGGCCGCCTTAGGTCGCCACGTCCTGTGGCGCCGGCGGCACTAGGACATCCTGTCCGTCGGAGGGTAATCCAGTGAAGTCGTTCTTTGACTTCATTGGATTGACCGAAGCGACCTCGAGCCCCTGCCGTCTGGAGCTAGACAATGGAGCACTCCGCAATGAGATAAAGGATAAGGAAGTGTGGAGAGTGCCAGGCTTATGACCTCGAGCCGATGGCACTCGCAGCCGGACAACACGGCGACGTAGGCCGCCTCAGGTCGCCACATCCTGTGGCTTCGGAGGCACTAGGACGTCCTGTCCGTCGGCAGGCTCAGGACGCGACGTCCTGTCGCTTCGCTTGCACTAGTACTTCCTGTACGGCGAAGCTGGACAAAGCAGATACTTTTTTCGGTCTTATATTATGTCTTTAACAGTAAGAAAAATCGGGAGTCTGATATCGTGAAAAACACTTTTGATTATATGGAAAAAAAGGAGCATATCAATCTTATCGAAAAATGGATTTGTGAAAAATCGAAAGGCGGTCACACTTTAAAAATTGGATGTTCCCAAGGATTGGATTCCATTTTTATGGGAGGAGAGAGAGGCAGTGGGCTTGATCTCTCCGAACAATCGGTTCAATCTATGAATCAGCTGCTGGACCGTGAGGACCCAGACTGTAGATGCAACAATGTAATGACAGATGATGTTGAAGGCGAGACATTCGACTCTGTGATTGTAAGGAATATCTTCCAGTATGGAACGGATGCCCCGAAAGTAATGGAAAAAGCTTTTGGCTTGCTAAAAGAAGACGGCCGCCTTGTCATAACGGTTTCTGATGAATCAGGCCGTTCACTGAAACTTTTTTATGCAACGGAAGTCTATCAGTTTCAAACGGAATCCCTCCAAATCATAGAGATGCAATTTTTCGGCAATGAGATAGGTGCTGTTTTTAAAAAAGTTTCCGGGGCATGGCCGCTGCATCGGGATATGAATAGCATTCCGATAACAATGGAAGAAGCATGGCAACAGGAAAAGCAAGCCAGTATGGACCGGATCATGAAGAATATTTACTTGCAGGAACATTTGGAAGCAGCTTACTCGAGAGAGGAAAAGCTGCTCATCTCCTACAAGGAATTATTGCGAAAGTATCAAGCGCTCAGCAACTCCAAGCTTGGAAAATTTGCTTTATATTATTGGAAAAAACGCAGAAGTCTTTTTGGAGGGAAATCAAGTGGATGAAGCAGCGATTGACCGAAGATTATCCACATTAAAGCATTTAAAAAAGAAAATAAGAGAAGAAATCAACGAAGACCGGAAAACGCTTATGGAACAATACGGCGCTGTGTATGAAAGCAAGTATGATTTCCTGGATGCATCGATCGGCAGCGTAAAAGATAAAGGAGCCTATTTATCCTATAGGGATCAAGTATCGGACAAACACTTTTTGGAAGGGATTAAACCTTTGCTGGATCAAATTCCGGATAGCAACGGCAGCCGGTTTTATGAAAAAATCAAAGCGAATATCGGCATTATTTGTGATGAGTTTTTATTTCATTCCTTTCAGGGAGTCGCCAACTTTATCTATATCGAACGGGACAGGTACAAACAGATTCGTGAAAATCTGGATGTTCTTTTGGTTGTATCAACGTGGAAGGGAATCGATTCAAAATGGAAAGGGCTTGGAAATCCGAACATCCGAAGGCACAGGGAAGATTTGCAGAAAATCATCGACTATTTCCGGGATAGAGGAACGAAGATTGTATTTTACTCAAAGGAGGACCCTGTCAATTATCATGTTTTTCTGGGAATCGCCCAAAAATGTGATTATATCTTTACGACAGCAGAAGAAAAAATAGACTGCTATAAAGCGGATTGCGGCAATGAGAATGTGTTTTTGCTCCGGTTCGGCGTCAATCCCACTTACCATCACCCGATCGGCATGCGAAAATTTCCAAAAAGGAAAGAAGTGTTATTTGCAGGCTCTTGGTATGAAAAATACCCCGATCGCCAGGAAGAGACGAGAGTTCTGTTTGAAGGGGTATTGGAGGCAGGGAAAGGCTTAAAAATTATTGATCGGAATTTTGAGTTGAGATTGGAGCAATTTTTTTTCCCGGAAGAGTATTTGCCGTATGTTTCCCCTTCGATCCAACATCAATATTTACAAAAGCTGTATAAATTGTTTGACTGGACCATTAATCTGAACAGTGTGAAATACAGCAATACGATGTTTGCCAACAGGGTTTATGAAGTGCAGGCTTTGGGGAACAATTTGCTTTCCAATTACAGCATCGGGGTAAACAATCAATTTCCGAATGTGTTCACCATTCATGATGAAAAAGAAATTCAATCGATTTTTGAGGGCTTTACGGAGGAAGAAGTTTATCAACATCAAGTTTGGGGCATTCGAAGAGTCATGTCCGAAGAAACAAGCTATCATCGGATAGAAGAAATGCTTGAAAAAATCGGCTTTAAGACCGGAACGAAGAACCGAAAAGCAGCTGTGATCGTGAGGGAAAAAACGCAGGCTATTTGTTCAGCATTTAATAAGCAAACCTATCCGTATAAAAAGCTGTTTGCAGAAAACGTAGTGAATGAAGAAGCCTTAAAAGAATTTGATATCGTGGCTTTTTTTGATCCCCAAAAGGAGTATGGAGAGTTTTACCTGGAAGATATGATCAATGGATTTAAATATACAAATTGTGATTATATTACGAAGGATGCGTATTATGATGGCAATCAGTTGGTGGAAGGCATCGAACATGATTATGTGAATCAAATGAAAGATAAATACAGAACCGTGTTTTGGAAGGACGCCTTCCCGATATCCGCATTATTGGAAATGGAAGGCCCTGTCCATATCGAAAATGGATACAGCATCGACAGGTTTGAATTTGATAGCAAAAAAATCGAAAAGGCCATTCAGCCAAAAGAATATAAACTATCCGTGATTGTCCCTGTTTACAATAATGGGGACCACTTGCTGAACAAATGTTTTTTGAGCTTAAAGAGAAGCACTTTGTTTGATGATATGGAAATTGTCATGGTGGATGATGGCTCGACGGACGGTTATACGCCCGGAATCGTGAAAAGAATAGCAAATGAATATGCCAATGTAAAAACCTTTTTCTTTGAAGAGGGAGGCAGCGGCAGCGCGTCGCGCCCGAGAAATAAAGGCGCCGAGTTGGCCACGGCGAATTATATCACGTATCTTGATCCGGATAACGAGGCGATTCATGATGGATATGATCACTTATATGAAGAAGTGAAAGGCGGGCGTTATGATATGGCCGTCGGCAACATGGTCCGCCTGGCTCATGATGAGATGCTGTTTGACTATTATCAGACAGCCATTCAATATAATGGAAGCAGCGTGATCTCCGGAAATGTACATCACTACTTAAGCAGCAGCCAATTTAAGGCCATGAGCATTCAAGCCTTAATTGTAAGGAAAGAGGTTATCGTAAACAACGGCCTTGAAATGGTCGTCGGTGCCGCGGGTCAGGATACCCTCTTCTTTCACGAGCTGCTTTTGCACGCCCGCCGGACAAAAGTGATTAATTTGCCAATTCACATTTACTATGCCGCTGTTTCGGGATCCACTGTGAACACTGTGACGACACATTTTTTCGAAAAATATTACCTGCTGGAGAATGCAAGAAAAAATTTCCTCAAAAAGCATGATTTACTTGAGGAATACATGGAGAAACGATTTAACTATTATTTTAAAAATTGGTACCTGGATAAATTGAAAAACGTTAGAGAAGAAGATGCCTTCGCATCGGTCAAGGTCCTGGAGAAAATTTTTGCGCTGTACCAGGATCACATGGTTCAGGAAGATGAAGAGCTTGCCAAATTTAAAAGCATCCTGATGGAACAGGATTATGAGCAAATTTTAAATGAGCTTGTTTATGAGCATCAAAAGGCAATGGTATCTTGAACACTTTTGTAGGGGATCCACCGATCTCTGAAAGAGCGTGTTCATAATGGACGGGTATGGAACATATTTTAGTGACATAAAACAAGGGACTGATCATCGTTGAAGAACAAAATCAAAGTCATGGCCATTTTTGGAACAAGACCTGAAGCCATCAAGATGGCTCCGCTTATATTGGAATTGGAAAGGCGGCCGGATGATTTCGAAACGATCGTGACCGTAACGGCCCAGCATCGGCAAATGCTGGACCAAGTACTGGAAATATTTGATATTCAGCCGGACTATGATTTGAACATTATGAAGGACAGGCAAACTCTTCCAGGGGTGACAACGGCTGCGCTTACGGGTTTGGATGAGGTCATGAAAAATACTCAGCCTGATATTGTGCTGGTGCATGGCGATACAACGACCACTTTTGCGGCCGGTTTGGCTGCTTTTTACAATCAGATTCCAGTTTGCCATGTAGAAGCCGGATTAAGGACCTGGAATAAATATTCCCCGTTTCCGGAAGAAATGAACCGGCAGCTCACGGGCGTGATGGCCGATCTGCATTTCTCTCCGACCCAACAATCCGCCAATCATTTACTGGAAGAGGGCAAAAAGGAAGAAACGATTTTTATTACCGGGAATACGGCCATAGATGCCCTGAAAACAACAGTAAGGGATGAATATACGCACCCGGTGCTTGAAAAAGTCGGGGAAGACCGTCTCATTCTGTTAACGGCCCACCGGCGGGAGAATTTGGGAGAACCCATGAGAAACATATTCAGGGCTGTCAAGCGTCTGGCAGAGGATCATCCTGATATACAAGTGGTCTATCCTGTTCACTTAAACCCTGCAGTGCGGGAGACTGCGAATGGGATTTTGGGAAACGATCCCAGAATTCATTTAATCGAACCGCTGGATGTGATAGACTTTCACAACTTCGCGAACAAGGCCTATTTGATACTCAGTGATTCCGGCGGGGTACAAGAAGAAGCCCCGTCATTGGGAGTCCCAGTCCTGGTATTAAGGGATACGACGGAGCGTCCTGAAGGGATCGAAGCGGGGACTTTGAAATTAACTGGACTTCAAGAGGAAACGATCTATCAATTGGCAAATGAACTATTAACAGATCCATCAGCCCATGAAAAAATGGCCAAAGCGGTCAATCCATACGGGGATGGGGAAGCATCGAGACGCATTGCGGAAGCGATTCGTTATTATTTTAAACAGACGGACAAGAGGCCGGTTCCGTTTTCAGGAATCTCCAGTTTACGTTGACACCGAGTAGGGATCGGAATAAGGAGAAAGCGGCCCGAGTAGCGGTTATGACAGGACAATTATTAAAAATGAGGCTTACCTGGTGGAACGGGAGGTCTTCTTTTTTCTGGGTATTGATGGAAAGAACAGGAATTTCTGACCTTGCCAATCATGACAAAACGTAGGCAACTGCAATTTGCAGGTTCTTATCAACCATCCTGAAATCATATTTATTGATGAACCGACAGGTGCTATCAATTCGAAATCTGCCAATGACATTATGGAACTATTATTAGAAATCAATCAAACAGGAACAACCATCCTATTAGTTACATACGATGTGAAAGTTGCAGCAAAAACGGATGGGGTCTTTTATATACTGGATAGCAGCATTGCGGGTGAAATACAACTTGGCAAATATAGATAGGAAAAAAAAGAAGATAAAATAACGGAAGACATTCTTCCCAGATGGTTAATGAAAAAAGGGTTTTTAACGCTTATAAATGGTTTGTGTTATTTCATCCTCTCAGAAGAGGAAATATCGCAGGGGGAGTGAATTTATGAATTTTAATATGAAAGAAGCAATAGAGATACTGGAGAACACACCTCAAACCCTTGAGGCTTTTCTATCCGGTTTATCCGAAGGATGGCTGCATTGCAATGAAGGAGAAGGAACATGGAATGCAGTTGAAGTGGTTGACCACCTGATTGAGGGAGAGAAAAGCAATTGGATCCCCCGGTTGAAGTTCATTCTCCAGGAAGGGGAAGGCAAGCCGTTTCCGCAGTTTGATCGCTTCGCCCATCTTGAGGAAGGAGCTGAAAGTTCATTAGAACAAAAGTTGTATGAGTTTAAATCAATCCGAAAAGAAAACCTGGCGACATTAAAGCTTCTTATTAACCCAGAGATTCACCTCGAAATAAAGGGCTCGCACCCTGCTTTTGGAGCTGTAAAGGTAAGGGAGTTGATTTCGACATGGGCCGTTCATGATTTAACGCATATCTCCCAAATCGTAAGGGTGATGGCTGAAAGATACAGAGAGGATGTCGGCCCCTGGAAGGAATATTTGGGCATATTGAGAAAAAAGTAGTCAACAGGCAGTTCAAGAAGAGGCAGAGGTTTGTCAAGTAAAGCGTGTAAGCGAGGAGATAGGCTTTTGAGTATAAATGTAAGCTGAAAAAAACGATGTGTTCACACTGTTTACTCTATTCGTTGCCGAAATGACTCAGAAGACTATTATTCAGCCTTATTCGTTACCAAAAACCGGATAAGGCTGTTGTTCGTGCACGATTCAAGTTGTTAATGGAATCATCGGCTATCTGTAGATGCGTCCTAACACGAGACAGGCATCATTCAACAAAATATGCATCAATATTTTTCTGAGCATATGGCAGACATATTCTGTATTCGAATGATCTAATCGTTTTTCCATCAGGAAATAGCCCATTCCGCTTGGAGTGGTTCGTCTAGCTGCTTGTATAACGGTAAGAAGACGTTGCATTTTTTCGGTTTTTGTTGAATTTGCTTGTAATCAGAGAATAAATATAGAATTTTGTATAGTTTTTGTACAGTATGTCAAATTATAATCCCCCTTAAGGGCAGGTAAATATTTACATCGGCGTAAGACACGCATTTTGTTCGATATATTAAACGTATAGCACCTTGGGGGGTTATTGTTCTCATGAAAATAGATATAAATTTAAATTACCTGCGAATATTGTAGATTTCTTAATTAAATTTGTATGGGTATTTCTTCCTTATTATTTAAAAAATGGAAAAAATGCAGAATTTTGTCATATAATAAGTTCGATTAATGAAACATGCTATAGAACCTTCTGTAGCTTAATATATTTGGAGGTGGAATAATGAATTCTTCCAGTTTTGTAACCCAGAGGTTCAAGTCAATATTCAAAAGATACATAATCTTTCTCGCGATGATCTTGGTTACTTTTAATGGAATGATTCCGGCTTCATTGCCAGTCCAAGCAGTAGAGAAGACTGGAGTGGAGGATCTGGAACAGCCTAACGTCTCAAAAGACGTTGATGGTGAGGAAAGTAAAGAAATCGAAAATGGGACAGACTACCACTATAATGTAAACGTTCAACTTCCTGAAAATATATCAGGTTATGAAACAATGACCATTTCAGATGATCTGGATAAACGTTTAGCTGTTCAGAAAACAGCCGTCCTGATTAATGGGGAAGTGGACGATCGTTTTAAAGTAGTAGTAGATAGTCAAAAAGTTTCCTTGGCATTCAAGCAAGAGCAGCTTCAAGAACTTGCAGACAAAGAAATCAAACTGCAAATTACAACACAAGTGAAGGAAGATGCAATTACCGGAGATAAAATTTACAATATTGCTAATATTATTATCAATAGCAATATTGTGATGGAAACGAATCCGGCAGTTGTCACTCCAGTTGATACGGAGGAAAAGCATCAGGCGAAGCCGAATGCTTCAAAAGAGGATACTTCAAAAGAAGATGGTGAAAAAAACGTCGAATCTAATGACAATCCCCCTGCTAAAAAAAGCGCGGATGCGTCAGTAAATCAAGTTCAAGCGACTAATGGCATTACTATTAATGATGTTGATTCATATGGCGTCCAGGGCTTGACTCTTTTACAATTTGATGGAACTAATCCAACAACTACTCCCAAGGCAAGTGTTCCAATTACTGGTATCTCTGCAAGGAATTTAAATGGATTAGCGCTATCTTTGACCGAAAATGCTTTCTATGCTAGTACCCTTGGAACAGGAAACCTTTACAAAATTAATGCTGATGGGAAAGCCGGCTTTGTAACAACGTTAGAAGGTGTCGCGGGTAATGCTGTAATTTATGATGGGAAATATTATTATTCTTATGGAAGTGGCGGCAAATCATTCCTAGGTTCTTATGATCTAACTACCGGCAATAAGACTTCTACCGAAATAAAGGGCTTCGATAACTTAGCCGGAGACTTAGGAGGCGATATTGTTGCCGATGGTGACGGTTATCTCTGGTTTTATAGATCTAATTCAGTTATGCAGTTGGATCGAGAGACTGCGAACATTTTGCGCAGCGTCTCTATAACTAATTCAGATGGTGTGGCTATAGAATGGGGGATCAGAGGAATCAGCTTTTTGCCCGGCGGAAAAATGCTGCTGGCTGCCGGTGATCCTAATCCAAAATTCTATATAATTGACCCGGAAACTAAAAGTACCACTTACCTAGGAGCTATGACAGGGGATTTAATTTTTGACTTAGCATCTGCAGTAACACCAAAATTCGAACCAAATCCTCCAGTACTTGAATCTAATAAAACAGCAAAAATTCAAGAAAAGGCGGAAGGAAACACGGATGCGGATCATCCTGAAGTGGGCGACACGATTCGTTACACCATCACAACAAAGAATACGATCGAGGATAGTTTGGTCAAAAACCTGGTCATCAACGATACGATTCCAAAAGGCTTGACTTATGTTGCTGGAAGCCTTGAAGTGGATGGCCAAAAAGTATCGGATGCAAAAGACGATGATGCCGGTCATGCGGTAGACGGCAAGGTCACAGGAACCTTTGGTAATGTGACGGATACCGACGAACATGTGGTTACCTTCTTAGTGACCGTAGACAAAGGACAAGCTGGTGCCGATATTAAAAATATTGCCACTGTTGGTGGTGACAATACAGATGATCCAGATGAGCCGGGAGAAGAAGTGAAGATTTATCCAAGAGATCCAAAGTTTGAGTCAGCAAAAACAGCTGTAAACTTGGATCAAGATAAAGAGAAATTCGAAGTGGGCGACACAGTTGTCTATACCATCAAAGCTCGCAA
>NZ_KB894716.1:0-3807 GCF_000374565.1 Siminovitchia fordii DSM 16014 = CIP 108821
ACTTATCGTAGGAGGGAGTAGGAAGTCTGCTAGTCGCTGAGCGCTGAAGCTGGACATTAAGAAAAGCGTAAGCGCCTGTCCATCGACGTATGTGGCGGACATTAAAAAAGCGTAACCTCGTTATAGTAAAAGAAAACCATCTGCAAAAATAGATGGTTTTCTCTTACTAAGATTCTTTAAGCAGTTCATAAGCCTTGATCGCTGTTTCGATGGCGATTCTATGGTCTGAATCCATATAATCCTTGCCTAGCAATTGTTCAATTTTTTCCAATCGATGATAAAGTGTCTGTCTTACTACATAGAGTTTTTCTGCCGCTTCTTTTTTCGATCTACCGCAAGCAAGATAGACCTTTAAGGTCTCGTAAAGATCGCTGTCAGCTTGTGAATCGTAATCCAGTATGGGGCCAAGATAATCTTTTACATAGGTTGACAGTTCACCGCTTTTTTTCAAAGGGAGAAGTAATCTGTATACTCCGATATCATCATAGGTGATCATCTTTTCTTTTATTGTTGAATGGTTAAGGGCGACCACTTCTTTTGCTTCGGCATAGCTTTTCGATAATTGGTCGATTTGACTGTATTCGCGACCGACGCCGTATATTCTATTATTCCCCAAAAATTCCTTTCGGCCCTCCGTACGAAGAATATATTGAATTAAACGTTGTAGCATGACCTTAACTTTTTCACGTGCGTTTACTGGAAATCCTGCGATAACAGCAATTTCCTCTTTAGTTGCCGACACGGCAGGGGAAAATCCGAACCTTTTAAAAATTCCGCGGATCATCAATGATCTTTGAAGTTTAATATCTTCCCAATCTTCCTCGTTCATCATCCGGTCAGGCGGTTGAATCTCCATGACAAAAACCCGATATTTCATGTCCGGCCCTGCAAACGGCAAGTGGTTAATCAGGTCCTCCGTGTCGTAATCCCTGCCCTGCAGAACGGCCCTAACGAATTTGTCTTCAGAATGCTGCTTTCTTTCTTCAATGGTCCTGTTGCGTAAAAGAATTTGTGCAATGGCAAGGGCAGCCCTGTCCAAAATTAAAAAGTGAAATTCCTCCGGTGCTTCTTCGGTAGTATGAAGACATAAATACCCCCATACCTGGCCAAGCCCCCCAATTGGCATCAAAACAAACGATTCATCATCAATTGTTAGCATTCTTTGAGATATGGTTTCATTTTCGATGGACTGAAAGTGATCCATTATCAAAGCATGAAAGTGTTTTTTGTCGGATGGGTAGTAAAACGACTT
This sequence comes from Siminovitchia fordii DSM 16014 = CIP 108821, assembly GCF_000374565.1. Classification (GTDB taxonomy): domain Bacteria; phylum Bacillota; class Bacilli; order Bacillales; family Bacillaceae_C; genus Siminovitchia; species Siminovitchia fordii. Next base: position 1,253 of record NZ_KB894716.1, read on the forward strand.
ACCCTGGGTAGGTACAAAAATGATTGTCCGATGAAAGTAATCGTATAATTCATGAAGGATTTTTACAATGCCGTTGGAAGACATGGAAAGTTCAATAAACTTTCTCGATGAGGTATCCAGATAGCGCAGCAAATCATGATGCCTATTGATTATCAAACTATGAAGCTCTTGCGTAATGTCTACGAACTTAACAGTCTCTTCAAACATGATAATGGGAAAGTCATTTTTTTCAGCCAGCTCTAATATATCCTCATGGATCTCTTGAATATAAGGGCCTTTTTCGATGCATATGCCCGCTGCATTCGAAGCAATCAGCTGCTGTACAAATTTTAGCTGGGCCGAAAAGTCAAGATGGAGGCCAACACCGGTCATTAAAATCAATTCCCCTCCATTAATGAGGGAACCGAAATCTTCCACTTCCAATACATGGACCCAGCGGATCACTCTGTCAAGACCCCTGGATCCGGAAAGTACTTTAGCATGTCTGAAATGTTCCCTAGTAAAAATATCCCTTACTTTCAATGTGAATTCATTCATCATGGCGACGGCCTCCAATATGTTAAATGAGATAGAATGATGATTTTACACAATGTCTAATGATTTAAGGGTGAATAGTTTGTAAAATTGATTATGAAGTGAAAGAAAGAATGAGTCAACTATTAATATATTAAGCTTAGGAGGATGAAAAGATGAGTACTGTTTCTGAAAAAACGCAAACGCTTGCAAATTTTATAAATGGACAATGGGTAAAATCGAAGACAGACAAATATGAAGATGTTCCAAATCCTGCGACGGGTGAAATTCTTGCACACGTTCCTGTTTCCACAAGAGAAGACTTGGAAGATGCGGTAATAGCTGCCAAAAAGGCATTTAAGAGCTGGAGCAAGACAGCAGTTCCGCAAAGGGCGAGAATCCTCTTTAAGTATCATCAATTGTTGATCAATGAATGGGACGAATTGGCAAAATTGATCACCATCGAAAATGGAAAGAACTTTGCAGAAGCATATGGTGAGGTCCAAAGAGGAATCGAATGTGTGGAGTTTGCCGCAGGAGCACCAACGTTGATGATGGGAAATCAACTCCCTGATATCGCAACAAACATTGAATCCGGAATGTACCGTTATCCGCTTGGTGTAGTTGGAGGAATCACCCCATTCAACTTCCCGATGATGGTTCCGTGCTGGATGTTCCCACTGGCCATTGCTGCAGGAAACACATTCATCTTGAAGCCGTCAGAAAGAACCCCGCTTTTGGCGAATCGGTTGGCTGAGCTCCTGATTGAAGCGGGCCTTCCTGAAGGAGTATTCAATATCGTACATGGTGCACATGATATCGTAAACGGAATTTTGGAGCATCCTGATATTCCGGCTGTATCATTCGTAGGTTCACAGCCGGTTGCCGAGTATGTCTACAAAAACGGTACTGCAAACGGCAAACGGGTTCAGGCGTTGGCTGGGGCCAAAAACCATACGATCGTTCTTGAGGATGCTGATTTGGATTCTGCTGCTAATAATATCTTCAACGCGGCCTTCGGATCAGCAGGGGAGCGCTGCATGGCATGTTCAGTTGTTGTTGCCGTTGACTCCATTGCAGACGAGCTTGTAAAAAAGCTAGTTGAAAAATCCGACACCATCAAAATGGGTGATGGCCTGCAAGATGGAGTTTTCTTGGGACCGGTTATCCGCGATTCTCATAAGGAAAAAACACTTGGCTACATTGAATCAGGTATTGATCAAGGCGCAACCCTTGTCCGCGACGGACGTAAGGATAAGTCTTTGTCAGAAGGCGGCTATTTCGTAGGCCCGACAATCTTTGAAAACGTAACAACTGATATGAAAATCTGGAAAGAAGAAATCTTTGCTCCTGTTCTTTCAGTTATCCGCGTAAAAGATTTGGATGAAGCGATCGAATTGACGAACAAATCCGATTTTGCGAACGGTGCCTGCTTGTTTACGGATAGTGCAAAAGCCATCCGCAAATTCAGAGAAGAAATTGATGCCGGTATGCTTGGCATTAACTTGGGAGTTCCTGCCCCTATGGCATTTTTCCCATTCTCCGGATACAAGAAATCTTTCTATGGAGATCTTCATGCAAATGGTCGTGATGGAATCGAGTTCTATACTCGTAAGAAAATGGTTACTCAGAGACACGCTTATTAATATATGGAGTGGCCGCATGTATCGGCGGCTCTAACGCTCTTTATAAAGTGCCTGGGTGCCCGAAAAAGTGTCCGGTAGGGAAAACCGGTCACTAATCGAGAGTAATAGTGCCCGAAAAAGTGTCCGAGCGGAAAAATCGGTCACTAATCGAGAGTAATAGTGCCCGAAAAAGCGTCCGAGCGGAAAAATCGGTCACTAATCGAGCATAAAGATTCCCGAAAAAGCGTCTGAGAGGGAAAACCGGTCACTAATCGAGAGTAATAGTGCCCGAAAAAGTGTCCGGTAGGGAAAACCGGTCACAAATCGAGAGTAATAGTGCCCGAAAAAGCGTCCGTGCAAGAAAACCGGTCACTAATCGAGAGTAATAGTGCCCGAAAAAGTGCCCAAGAGAGAAAA
>NZ_KB894716.1:3907-33229 GCF_000374565.1 Siminovitchia fordii DSM 16014 = CIP 108821
GTAATAGTGCCCGAAAAAGTGCCCAAGAGAGAAAAGCGGTCACTAATAATGTGTAATAGTGCCCGAAAAAGTGCCCAAGGGAGAAAATCGGTCACAAATCGAGAGTAATAGTGCCCGAAAAAGTACCCAAGAGAGAAAACCGGTCACAAATCGAGAGTAATAGTGCCCGAAAAAGCGTCCGTGCAAGAAAACCGGTCCCTAATCGAGCATAAAGATGCCCGATTAGTCAGTTCGCTCGAGAAACCGGTCACTAAAAACGGGTAGGTGTCCATTTTTTGGTTATTAAAAGGAAGCGCTCACCAAGGAACTGTACCGACGCTTGAATCAGCCCTCTATTTTTAAAAATAGTCACTTTTAAAAATAGATTTACGAAATACCAATCAAAAAGCCGCTCAATCGTGACATGCAGTACCCAGTATTAAAACATATAAAAAGCATGGACATAGACAGCCTGGCTAGTCCGTACAATTATGGGTAGCCAGGTTCAAAAAAAAGAAAGGGGTAAAACGATGACAACAATTAAAACAGATGCATTGGTTGAAAGAGACCGCCAAAATGTATGGCATCACATCTCTCCTTATAATGAAGCGAGCCCTCCGACAGTTTTTACAGAAGCGAAAGGGGCATGGATGACAGATCACAAAGGGAATAAAGTGTTGGACGGCATGTCCGGTTTATGGTGTGTGAATGTCGGCTACGGAAGGGAAGAGCTGGCAAAAGCCGCATATGATCAAATGATCAAAATGACCTATACGCCAATGACACAAAGTCATCAGCCTGCTATCGACCTGGCTGAAAAATTGAATGAATATTTAGATGATGAATATATGATTTTCTACTCCAACAGCGGTTCGGATGCCAATGAGGTTGCATTCAAGATTGCAAGGCAGTATCATCAGCAAAACGGAGAACCGTCCAGGTATAAATTCATTTCTCGGTACCGTGCTTATCACGGCAGCTCCATGGGAGCATTGTCTGCAACGGGCCAGGCGTTGAGAAAATATAAATATGAACCACTTGTGCCGGGGTTTTTGCATGTGGCACCGCCTGATAGTTACAGAAGACCCGCGGGAATGTCCGTAGAGGAATTCAACATTCAAAAAGCGCAAGAGTTTGAAGAAAAAATCATCTGGGAGCAGAAGGAAACAATTGCCGGTATCATCATGGAGCCGCTTATCACGGGTGGTGGAGTCATCATCCCACATCCGGTATATATGGAAAAAGTTCAGGAAATCTGCACTAAGCATGGTGTACTGTTGATCATCGATGAAGTCATCTGCGGTTTTGGAAGAACCGGTAAGATGTTTGGACACATGCACTATAATGTGAAGCCGGATATCATTTCAATGGCTAAAGGACTGACCAGTGCCTATTTGCCGCTTTCTGTAACTGCTGTCAGAAAAGATATTTACGAGACGTTTAAAAAGAGCGAGGCAAACAGCCACTTCCGTCATGTAAATACATTTGGAGGAAATCCCGCCGCATGTGCATTAGCATTGAAAAATCTGGAAATTATGGAAAGAGAAAATCTAGTTGCTCGTTCTGAAGAACTTGGGAAGCGCCTCGAAAATGAATTGGCTGAGCTGAATGAACATCCAAATGTAGGTGATATCCGGATCAAAGGATTTTTAATGGGAATTGAAATGGTAGAAGACAAGGAAACCAAAGAACCTGCAACGAATGAGAGGGTCGGAAAGATCATTGCAGAGTGCAGGGCAAAAGGTTTGATTATTGGTAAAAATGGCGACACTGTTGCCGGATATAACAACATTTTAACTCTATCTCCTCCGCTTTCATGTACTGACGAAGATGTTAATTTTATTATTTCGACAATCAAGGATGTATTAAATAATAATAAATAAAAAGCAGGTTAAAATACTGTTTGCAGAGGTGTTTTTAATAACACCTCTGAATTGTTCACAAAAATGTTTTAAACAGAGGGCTTTCGTTAAACAGGTTAAAGTGATATATTGGACTTTGTGGACATTTTAGAATCATGTTAGGAGGAAAGTTTTATGATTATTGGAGTACCTAAGGAAATTAAAAGTCATGAAAACCGTGTAGCTATGACACCTGCCGGTGCATATACATTGACTCAAGCAGGACATGAAGTACATATCGAAACAGGCGCAGGTCTTGGTTCAAGCTTCACTGACGAGCAGTATACAGAAGCTGGCGCGAAGATTGTCAGCTCTGCTAAAGAAGCATGGGATGCAGACATGGTTATGAAAGTTAAAGAGCCTCTTGAAGAAGAGTTCGGCTATTTCCGTGAAGGATTAATCCTTTTCACATACTTGCACCTAGCTGCAGAGCCTGCTTTAACTAAAGCACTTGTTGAGAAGAAAGTGGTTGCGATCGCTTATGAAACTGTACAGCTTCCAAACCGCTCACTTCCGCTTCTCTCCCCAATGAGTGAAGTTGCAGGAAGAATGGCTACACAAATTGGTGCGCAATTCCTTTCCAACATTTACGGAGGAAAAGGAAAACTTCTTGCAGGCATCCCAGGTGTTGAACGCGGTAAAGTAACAGTTATCGGCGGTGGACAAGCTGGTACGAATGCTGCGAAAATGGCAGTGGGCCTTGGCGCTGACGTAACTGTTCTTGACTTGAATGTAGACCGTCTTCGCCAGCTTGACGATATTTTTGGAAACGACATTAAAACACTTGTGTCTAACCCATTCAACATTGCCAACGCTGTTAAAGAATCTGACCTTGTTATCGGTGCGGTTCTTATCCCAGGAGCGAAAGCGCCTAAGCTTGTATCCGAAGAAATGGTTAAATCCATGTCTCCAGGTTCTGTACTTGTTGACATTGCGATCGACCAAGGCGGTATCTTTGAAACAAGCGACAGAGTTACAACTCATGACAACCCAACATATGAAAAGCATGGCGTTGTTCACTATGCTGTTGCAAACATGCCTGGTGCAGTTCCGCAAACATCTACTATGGGATTGACAAATGTAACAGTACCTTACGCACTTCAAATTGCGAACAAAGGTTACAAACAAGCTTGCTTGGATAACGAGCCACTCTTCAAAGGAATCAACGTCCTTGATGGAAAAGTTACATTCAAAGCAGTTGCAGATGACCTCGGATATGAGTTCACTGATGCAAAAGAATTGCTTCAATAATATATAAAAATGAAGGACCCAGTTAGTCCCAACAGACACAAGATGATGATTTTCAAACAGGGAATTGGATTGTGAGCTAATGGGATGGGCCTTTTGGTACAGATGAAAAAACAACCGCTCGATTGAGCGGTTGTTTTTTTAGTCATTAGGTGCAACGAAAAATCAGTAAAATAGGCGTCCGTACCATCAGCCTGGTTTAAGGCTGAAAAATTGATATAGTAAGTTCATTCCGTTTTTCGCTAATCTAAAATGTGCAGGAACGTGCGTCAGGCAAGTTCGATGATCGTTCTAGGTTTCCAATCACCTTTACTAGATAAGTTGCAGGGATTTAGGATACTTGCTCAGAACTTCTACACCATCTTTGGTTACAAGGACATCATCTTCGATACGTACACCGGCAACTCCCGGTATGTAAATCCCCGGTTCAATTGTAAACACCATCCCCTGCTCTAGTTTCATTTCGTTTGTCTCTGTCATTGAAGGATACTCGTGTACGCTAATTCCCAGACCATGGCCGAGCCGATGGGGGAAATACTCTCCGTACCCAGCATCCTTAATGATGTTCCTAGCAGTTTGGTCAAGCTCTTTTGCTTTTACTCCAGGATTTGTTAATTGGATGGCTGCTTCTTCAGCTTTTAAAACCGTTTCGTATATTACTTTTTGCTTGTCGGAAACATCTCCGAAAGCGATTGTCCTCGTAATATCGGAACAATAACCTTCGTATACAACCCCCAAATCCATCAATACCAACTGTCCGCGTTCTATTTTCGTCAAGCCGGGGATTCCATGAGGCGAGGAAGCATTTGATCCGGCAAGAACAATAGGATCAAAAGACATTCCGGCTCCTTTTTTCTTAATTTCATACTCAATCGCCGCAATGATATCCAGTTCTGTCTTTCCTTCCGCTAATTCGTTGACTCCGACCTCGACAGCAAAATCAGCTAACTCGCATGCTTTCTTGATCAATTGGATTTCCTGTTCATCTTTTACAAGGCGTAATTCGTTCAAAATACGATCTGCGCTGCTAAAATCAGCATGTTCATATCTGTTCGAAAGCTCTTCATATCTATCCACGTTCAAATGATGTTTTTCTACAGCCCATGACCGTATGTGAGGCAGGCGCCCTTTTATCCGCTCTCCTGCAAGGTCCCAAGGATTGTCTGTATCACTATAACCAAGTATTTCCTTATCCCATCCGGCATTCTTTGCATCATCCACTTCCATGCCTGGACAAATAAGCAAAGGCTCTTTCTCCTGAAAGACAACAAGTCCAAGCAGCCGTTCGTGCGGTTCGCATCTGAATTTGGTAAGATAAAATACATTATCCGGCGAAGAAATGAAAGCAGCATCGATCTGTTGGGCTTTCAGCCATGACATTAATTTTTCGAGCCTCGTGTTCAAGTTTATCATCCTCCTGATTTTATTGTTTATGTTGAGATTAGCATTACATGGCAAAAGAGACAATGAAAGAAGGAAAACAATGAGAAATAGGCAGGAAAAAACCAAGTTATCTCGAAATCATTTTAAGTATAAGGAAACTAATAAAGGGAGTGTAGCAGCAAGATGAAAGTATCATATCACGGTCATTCAGTCGTAAAAGTTGAAACGGAAGGAAAAACGATTTTGATTGATCCGTTTATCACTGGAAATGAATTGACGGATTTGAAAGCTGAAAATGAAAATCCTGACGTAATCATTCTGACGCATGGGCATTCCGACCATGTCGGAGATACTGTAGAGCTTGCCAAAAGATGTGGATCATTAGTCATTGCACCGAATGAACTGGCGACTTACATTGGGTGGCAAGGTGTAAATACACATCCAATGCATATTGGTGGAGCGTATGAATTTGATTTTGGTAAAGTCAAGTTCACGCCTGCTTTTCATGGCTCCGCTATCTTTACAGACGACAAACAAATCATTTACTTAGGGATGCCTGCCGGAGTTTTGCTGATGGCTGAAGGCAAAACAATTTATCATGCAGGAGATACTGCATTGTTTTCCGATATGAAATTGATCGGGGAGCGACATCCTATTGATTTGGCATTCTTGCCGATCGGAGACAATTTTACCATGGGGCCGGAAGATGCAGCAATGGCAGCAGAATTTTTACAGGCTAAAACAGTTGTCCCCATTCATTACAACACATTTCCGCCCATTAAGCAGGACCCGCACCGTTTTATCGACCTGCTACGACAGAATATTAACGGTAAAGTCATGAATCCCGGCGATTTAATCGAGCTATAGGCATAACCCCCTGCATATACTAATACCATTAGTTTATGCAGGGGGTTATTATATGAAAAATCGCTATTTGCTTTGCCTTCTCATTTGCTGTGCGTTGATTTACATTGCTGTACCCCGGATCCACCCGTCCGCTTCCGGACTGGAAGGTGTGTTTGCTATCAGTTGGCTGGGATTTGCTTTCCTGGTTTTTGCCGGGAATCTGGCTGCTTTTTTATTTCCGTATAAATATAAAAAGAAATATGCTGAAGGGGTAAGAGCGGAGGGAAAACACAAAAAACGCTTAAAGGCAAATTGAGAGAAGGATAAAATTGATGATCTGGGCTTTTCACTATATAATAAGCTTAATGATTGCACGGTAAATGAAAAGGGTGAAAAGCTTGTCGACAAAGCATGAACAAATCATTCGGCATATTGACGGACTGCCTGTAGGGGAAAAAATTTCCGTTCGGCAAATCGCCAAAGCGTTGAATGTCAGCGAAGGTACGGCCTATAGGGCTATAAAAGATGCCGAAAACAGGGGATATGTAAGTACAATAGAACGGGTCGGAACGATCCGGATAGAACAGAAGAAAAAAGAGAATATAGAGAAGCTGACATATGCTGAAGTTGTTAATATTATTGATGGTCAGGTATTGGGTGGAAGAGCGGGCCTCCATAAAACGCTTAACAAGTTTGTGATTGGAGCAATGAAGCTTGATGCCATGATGCGGTATACGGGTGCGAACAACTTATTGATCGTAGGAAACCGAACGAAAGCCCATGAATATGCATTGATGGCTGGCGCTGCAGTTTTGATTACGGGCGGATTCGACACGGAAGACCATGTGAAAAAACTTGCGGATGAATTGGAGTTGCCGATTATATCTACGAGCTATGATACATTCACAGTAGCGGCCATGATTAACCGTGCGATCTACGATCAGCTAATCAAGAAAGAAATTATTCTTGTTGAAGATATTTTTATCCCTCTTGAAAAAACGATTGCCATTACGACAAAGGAAAAAGTGTCAGATTGGTATTCGAAGAAGGAAACGTCCGATCACAGCCGTTATCCAGTAATTGATTTAAATAATAAAGTGCAAGGGATGGTTACTGGAAAGGACGTTATTGGTCAGGATCCAAGTGTTGGCATTGAAAAAGTGATGACAAAGAATCCGATTACTGTCGGGAGAAAAACAAGCGTTGCCTCCGTTGCCCATATGATGATCTGGGAAGGGATCGAAGTGCTCCCAGTTGTGGACGAACACCAAAGGCTCGAAGGAATCATCAGCCGGCAGGATGTCTTGAAAGCGTTGCAAATGATTCAGCGCCAGCCTCAGGTTGGAGAAACGATTGATGACACTATATCAAAACAGCTTTCCAACAGCAAATATGCAGGCGAACCTTCCTTTACATTCGAGGTGACTCCGCAGATGACAAGCCAGCTTGGAACCATTTCCTACGGAGTCTTCTCTTCCATCATAGCTGAAGCTTCTAACCGGCTGTTCAGGCTTCAGAAAAAAGGGGAGCTTGCCGTAGAAAGTATGACAATCTACTTTCTTAAGCCGGTCCAAATGGATTCAACTCTTGAGGTGGTTCCAAGAATCCTGGAGGCTGGGCGGAAATTCGGAAAAGTGGATGTCGAGGCATTCAACAATGGAGAAATCGTAGGGAAAGCGCTCATGATGTGCAGGCTGATTGATAGGTAGGAAAATGGAAAGAGGCGGAGTTGGGTTCTCAACACCTGTAGAGACCAGGTAGAGTTCGTGAGTCTTACTCATTTTGGAATAACGCCTAAATGTGCCCATATTATTTATTGTTCATCCAGCAACATCCACGGACTTAAAATGACAATATCAACGTAGCCTGTTAACGAGAGGATTTCAATTAAAAAAGCCGCTATTGCAGCGGCTTTCACCCAACGGGTCTATCCATCCAGTTGTTTTGCTTCCTCTTCTACATATGGAATATGATGACGGAAAGATTTAAATCCAGCCCAAGCGCTGGCACATCCCAATAAAATGAAGACGGCAGCCACTACGTAGGTTACTGTTGAACTAAAAAGGAAAAGCTGGTTGACTCCGAATAAAGCGACAAAGAGTCCTAAGGCCATGCTGGACTTGCCACTGAGCAATTTTTTCTCCATAGGCCGTCTGCTTCGAAAGTATTTTATTTTATAGTAAATGTAAAATGAAGCTGATAATATTATCAGAAAAACTAAAAATGGCATTTTTCCATCCTCCAAATCCATAACAGTTCATTCATCTTATTGTAACGCCAATCAATTATAATTGCCACTTGCTCAATATCGAATAATTCATGAACTTCCCGGTGATTGCGCAAGGTGAAAGGAGTTTCTTATGAAGGAAGAGATTTTTGAAGCTATCAAAAGCTACGATACCATTATTATTCATCGCCATGTACGCCCGGATCCTGACGCATATGGATCTCAAGGGGGATTGGCGGAAATATTGCATGCATCTTTTCCGGACAAAAGGATTTTTGCTGTGGGAAAACACGAGCCATCCTTAGATTATTTGCGGAAACCGGACTCCATTGCGGATGATGTGTACGAAGGAGCACTGGTCATCGTTTGTGATACGGCAAACAAGGAAAGAATCTGCGATTCCAGATATCATTTGGGGGATAAGCTTATAAAGATCGATCATCATCCAAATGAAGACCCTTATGGGGATATTCTTTGGGTCGATTTGAACGCTTCTTCTGTAAGTGAAATGATCTATGAATTTTATAAAACATTCGGCGATGAAGGTTTAAAAATGACCGATGAAGCGGCAAGGCTGATATATGCCGGAATTGTCGGAGATACAGGACGATTTTTATATCCGAGTGCGACTGAAAAAACATTTGAATACGCCAAGGATTTGATCGGTTATTCTTTTGACAGGACAGTCCTTTACAACGAAATGTATGAATTGGCACCAAGAATGATCAAGCTTCAGGGGTATGTATTGGAAAACTTCAGAATGAATGAAGACGGTGCGGCAGTTGTGTCCATATCTAAAGGGACGCTTGATGAATACGGAATTCTTCCATCAGATGCATCACAGCTTGTAAGCTCTTTGGGGATGGTGAAGGGGATTAAGGCATGGGTCTTTTTTATCGAAGAAGATGACCAAATCCGTGTCCGGCTGCGCTCAAAAAATCCTGTCATCAATACCATTGCTATGAAATATGGAGGCGGAGGCCATCCGCTTGCTGCAGGTGCTTCGGTCTACTCCTGGGAAGAAACTAAAGAAGTAATAAAAGATATAGAAGCGGTTTGCAGGCAAAAATAAACTGGCGACATTTCAGTCAGCCAGTTTCATTTCTAGTACGAGGCTGATCGTCGTGTAAAAATATAGTTCCTTTACGATCAGCCTGTACTGCTTTCCATTGATGTTCAACGTTTTATTTTCAACTGTCTTTTTAATCACTTCTTTATTTTTATAAACTGTTGTCAAGTCCTTGGCAATCAAGGACCTTAAGTCCTCCTTGACTGATTCCTCGGCTTTATAAATACCTAGGCGATCCTTGATGCCGTATCGTTCAAAATTTTGGATCTTCACTTCTATCTCCTGTATGGTCAGCATATCTTCATTTTTCTGGTTCAATTTCTGGTAATCTTCTTCTAAAATCTGAATATAGCCATTCAACTCCTTGATCCGTATAGCCTGTCTTTCTATTATCGTACTGTTTTTTTGCTGGATGGTTCCAAACATGAAAAGGAAAACAAGCCAGCTGATACATCCACCAACTGCGGCCCCGGCAAAAAAACGCTGCCATACCGGATGGCGATACAATGGAGGAATTCTCATGATATGTGCTCCTGGGTCAGCCACGAAATGATCAAGGCGGCTGTTTTTGCACCACCCATAGCAGAAAGTATCAATAAAAATTGTTTAAATAGATCGGTCGTCCCGCCTTCCAAAAACCCTTTTTCAAAACTGTATACAGTGTCAAATGTGCCTCCAATTGCTGCAATGATGGCCCAGATTCTTACTCGCCCCGCAATGTTCGTGATTTCCGTCAGCAATGGAGCTCCGGTTATAAAAGCGGCCAGTCCGCCGATCAAAGAGCCGCCAAGCATTACCCCAAAAGCAATGAAGTAGCTGTTAAAGAAAGCCGGAATAAAAGGTTCTTGCACGGTTACCATCCCCAAAGATTGAAATATTCTTGCCTTGTATTACTTATATGGGACAAACCATTAATGTATGTAAAAAGAAAGGTTATAATAGATAAAGTACATATTACATTAAAACCTGTCAGTAAAGTATCGGATAGAAAAGAGGTAAATCACTTGAACTTTGTTCAATTGCAAATAGCAACAGCTTACAGTTTGCTTTCAAGTACGATTTCCATTTCCGAGCTGGTTCAAGAAGCGAAGAAAGGCAACTATACCGATTTGGCGATTACGGACCATAATGTGTTATACGGTGTTTTGTCTTTCTACGAAACTTGTAAGGAAGCAGGTATCAAACCGATCATCGGAATGACCGCGGATGTGGAAACAGGCGGAAACCAGGCATATCCTCTGGTTTTATTGGCCAAAAACAATATGGGTTATGCAAATCTTTTAAAAATCTCGAGTGCGATTCAAATACAGCAGGATAAAACTATTTCGTGGAAATGGCTTGATTCATACAGTGAAGGGCTAATTGCCATAACGCCAGGGATCAAGGGGGAAATTGAACAGCTCTTACTTGAAGGGGACCAAGACAGAGCAAAAACAGTTTCAGACCGTTATGTTTCGACTTTTGGGAAAGAATCTTTTTACCTGTCATTGCAGGACCATCACGAAGACACACCGGCAGGCTTTGCAGATCGGGTCGCTGAATTTGCTGAGGGGCTTGGTATAAGGGCGGTTGTCACTAATGATGTACGATATTTGAAAAAAGAGGATCATTTCGCTTATACCTGTCTACAGGCGATCCGTGACGGGGAAAAGCTTGATATGGAAAATGAACAATTATCCAGGTCTGGTGAATATTATTTTAAAAGCCAGGAAGCCATGTCTGCAATGTTTTCCGCGTATCCGGAAGCACTGGAAAATACTTTCCGGATTGCCGAGGAATGTAACGTGTTTATAGAGACGGACAAACACCTGCTTCCAAAGTATCCCGTCCCTAAGGACCGGACGGCAAAAAACATGCTTCTTGAACAGTGCGAAAAAGGACTGGCGAAAAGGAGAACCGAAGGACCGGAGTACTGGAGAAGGCTCAAATATGAGTTGCAAATCATTGATCAAATGGGATTTAATGACTATTTCCTGATTGTATGGGACTTTATGAAATATGCTAGGGAAAACGGGATATTGACTGGGCCCGGACGAGGTTCAGCTGCAGGATCGCTTGTTTCCTATGCGCTGGAAATCACAGACGTCGATCCAATAAAGCATGGTCTATTGTTTGAGAGATTCCTGAATCCTGAAAGAATCACTTTGCCAGACATCGATATCGATTTTCCGGATATTCGCCGTGATCAGGTAATAGAGTATGTGGCGGAGAAATATGGGAAAATGAATGTCGCCCATATTATTACATTCGGAACTTTTGCAGCGAAGGCTGCTATCCGCGATACTGCACGGGTTTTTGGTTTGAGTACGAAGGAAATCGACCAACTCTCGAAGATGATGCCTTCCCGCCTTGGGCTTACATTGGAGGGCGCCATTAAGGAGTCAGCCAAATTGCAGGACATGATTGCATCCTCTGAAAAAAATCGCTTGATGTTTACGACCGCTTTAAAGCTCGAAGGACTTCCAAGGCATACTTCCATACATGCTGCGGGGATCGTCATTAGCGAAGAGCCGCTTGTGAACATCATTCCAATCAAAGAAGGTCCTGATGGTGTGTATGTGACGCAGCTTCCGATGGAAGATCTTGAGAAGATAGGCCTGCTGAAAATGGACTTTTTAGGCCTTCGGAATTTGACACTTTTGGAGCAAATTGTCAAAAGCATTAAAATTCATACTGGAAAAACAATTCCTTTGGAAACAATTCCGTTTGAAGATGAAAAAACATTTCAATTGCTTCAAAAAGGAGATACAACGGGGATTTTTCAGCTGGAGTCTGAGGGTATGAGAAAGGTTCTTAGAGAGCTTCGCCCTACGGAGTTTGAGGATATTGTTGCCGTTAATGCACTTTTTAGACCGGGACCGATGGAAAACATCCCAACATATATCAAAAGAAAGCACGGTAAGGAGAAGGTTGAATATCCCCATCCGGAATTGAAGCCGATATTGGATTTCACTTATGGAGTTATTGTTTATCAAGAGCAGATCATGCAAATAGCAGCGGTTCTTTCAGGTTATTCCCTTGGAGAAGCTGACCTCCTCAGAAGGGCAGTGGGCAAAAAAAAGAGGGAGGTCCTTGATCAGCAGAGAAGGCGTTTTGTTTCAGGGGCTGTTGAAAAAGGATATGATGAGAAGACTGCAAATGCCACATACGATCTGATTGTTCGCTTTGCAAACTACGGATTCAACCGGAGTCATGCTGTAGCATACAGTTTTATAGCTTGGCAGCTTGCCTGGCTGAAGGCCCATTATCCAAAGTTTTTCATGGCAGCCCTTCTGACTTCTGTCATCGGCAACGAAGATAAGATTGCCCTGTATACAACCGAAGCCAAACAAAAAGGCATAAAGATCCTGGCTCCGTCCATTAATAAAAGCCATTTTTCTTTTCTTGCAGAAAAGGAAGGGATCCGTTTCAGCCTACGGGCTATCAAAGGTCTAGGTGTAGCAGCAATGAAAGAAATTGTCCAGGCACGGGAACGGGGACCTTTTAAAGATCTGTTCGATTTTTGCCTTCGGGTCTCGCCCAGGATTATCAACAGAAAAATACTCGAGTCCCTTGTGTATGCCGGAAGCTTAGATGAGTTCGGGCAGGACAGGGCTGTCTTGCTTGCAACCCTTGATGTAGCAATTGAGCATGCCGAATTAATGAGGCCATCAGGAGATACGACGGATCTGTTCGTCGAAGAAGAGATGTTCCATATAAAGCCGATATACGTTGAAGTCGAGCCGATGCAGCTGGCTGATAAGCTCGCATTTGAAAAGGAAACGACAGGGATCTTTATATCAAGTCATCCGGCAGCTGCCTATGAAAAAGAATTTTCCTCAGCCGGTGCATCCAAACTGATCCATCTGGAACCAGGCCAAAGAAATAAGTCAGCGGGAGTATACCTATCCGGAGTAAAAACGATCCGTACAAAAAAAGGCGACATAATGGCTTTCATTACTATGAGCGATCCCTCTGGAGAAATGGATGGCGTTGTTTTCCCTGATGTTTACAAGCGTAACCGTGAATGGGTGAAGCAGGGGGAAATGGTTCTTGTAACCGGGAACGTGGAAGAACGGAAGGGTGTCACCCAATTTATCGTTCAAAAGCTTGTTCCGGTTGAAATGATGAAAAAGAGAGCCAGCCGAAAAATGAAGAGTTTGTATGTAAAGATTCCGGCAAAACTGCAAGTCCCTGAGGTATTAAATGAACTGCATTCCATTTTAAAAAGATATCCAGGCCATACAAAGGTTATCCTTTATTATGAAAAAGAAAATAGAATGATAAAGTTGGGGGATGAAAACTGCGTCAACCCTGAAGATAAATGTCTTAAGGAGATCAGTGGGCTTCTTGGGGCAGATTGCGTAAAGTTAAAATAATTTTCTCAAACAGACGATAATATGTTATATTGTTTTATAAGCTTTTTTATTGGTGTATAAAAAACTGGGTATGGTTTGTATGAAGGAGTGAATTTTGTTGTCATTGCGTGATGAAGCATTGCATATACACAAATTACATAAGGGAAAGCTTGAATCTAAGTCGAAAATTGAAGTGAAAAATGCAAAAGATTTAAGTCTTGCTTACTCCCCTGGTGTTGCTGAACCATGTAAGGAAATTTATGAAAATCCAGGAACTGTGTATGATTATACGATGAAAGGAAACATGGTTGCTGTCGTTTCTGACGGTACAGCAGTATTGGGGCTTGGAAATATTGGTCCTGAGGCGGCTTTGCCTGTTATGGAAGGAAAGGCAGTATTGTTTAAAAGCTTTGCCGGAGTGGATGCATTTCCGGTTTGTTTAAATACAACGGATGTGGATGATATTGTTCAAACAGTCAAGCTTCTAGAACCGACATTCGGAGGAGTGAATCTCGAAGATATAGCAGCCCCGAACTGTTTTGAAATCGAAAATAGATTGAAAAAAGAGTTAAGTATTCCTGTTTTTCATGATGATCAGCACGGAACAGCCATTGTTACTGTAGCCGGCTTGGTGAATGCACTGAAAATTACGGGAAGAAGAATGTCTGAAATAAAAGTTGTGGCGAACGGCGCTGGTGCAGCGGGAATTGCAATTATTAAGCTTTTGCACAGTTATGGTGTGCGCGATATTATCATGTGTGACTCAAAAGGAGCCATCTATGAAGGACGCTCTGAAGGAATGAATGAAGTGAAAGCCGAAGTGGCCAAGTTTACGAACCGTGACCGTCTGGATGGGGATTTGGCCTATGCTATCCAGGATGCTGACGTATTTATTGGTGTATCAGTCGCTGGAGCCTTGACAGAGGAAATGGTCGCATCTATGAAAAAAGATCCGATTATTTTTGCCATGGCCAATCCTGATCCGGAGATCATGCCTGATGCGGCAAGGGCTGCAGGTGCCAAAGTAATCGGGACAGGCAGGTCCGACTTCCCGAACCAAGTCAACAATGTATTGGCATTCCCAGGTCTCTTCCGAGGGGCGCTGGACGTGCAGGCAACAAAGATCAATGAAAAAATGAAACAGGCTGCAGTTGAGGCAATTGCAAGCTTGGTTTCGGAAGAAGAACTGTCTCCTGACTACGTCATTCCAGGACCATTTGATGCGAGAGTAGCCCCTCATGTTGCTGCTGCAGTTGCAAAAGCTGCAATGGAATCGGGCGTAGCACGTGTTAAAGTGGACCCGGAAGATGTTAAGGAAAGAACCATGCAATTGGCTGTAATCGGCAAGGATAAATAAGAGATAAATTTTTAGACACATCCAGGAAAGGCCGTGCCGACTTGTAGGCCGGTCTTTCCTATGCTTATGCTGTTTTTGATCATGATAGTTTTTTTGGTCCGGTCTGACAAACGGCCAGGAAAAAGCGACAGGACGTCGTTGATTGAAGGTTTCTGATATTTGAAAGGAGGGCCTGCTGTGCTGAAAGATTTTTTTTCAAAGCAAAAGAATGCAAAGCCAAAGAAAAGGAAGTACGCAACCATTCCTTCTGAATCCGCCAAGCAGGATGTTCCTGAAGGGATCATGTCAAAGTGTCCGGAATGCAAGAAAATCATGTATACGAAAGAACTTCAAAAAAATAACAAGGTGTGCCTACATTGCGGTCATCATTACAGAATGACGGCACATGAAAGGGTAGAAAGCTTGTTTGATGAGGGTTCCTTTGTAGCTTTTGATGATAGAATTGCATCAGAAAATCCGCTCGAATTTCCGAATTATATAGAGAAACTGGAGCAGGATAGAAAAAAATCGAATTTGGACGAAGCTGTTCTGACAGGATCAGGTACAATAAATCAAATAGAAGTGGTAACAGCCATCATGGATTCCCATTTCCGAATGGGAAGCATGGGTTCGGTTGTAGGTGAGAAAATTACAAGAGCTATTGAAGCGGCGGCTGAAAAACAAGTTCCATTCATTATTTTTACCGCTTCAGGCGGTGCAAGGATGCAAGAGGGAGTATTATCTTTGATGCAGATGGCCAAAACGAGCACTGCGCTCAAGATGTTCAGTGATAAAGGCGGTTTGATCATCTCGGTCATGACTCACCCTACGACAGGAGGGGTTTCGGCAAGTTTCGCTTCACTTGGCGACTTTAATTTCGCGGAACCGGGGGCTTTAATCGGTTTTGCCGGCCGGCGCGTTATCGAGCAGACTATAAGAGAAGAACTTCCCGAAGACTTTCAGACTGCTGAATTTTTATTGAACCATGGCCAGCTTGATGCAGTTATCCCCCGCTCCGAACTGAAAGAAAAGTTGACAACAGTGCTTGAAATTCATCAACAAGTAGGTGAAATTGCATGGTGAACGAGCTTGAATTTGAGAGACCTGTACTTGAACTGCGAGAGAAAATAGCGGAATTGAGAGAGTTCACTAAAAACTCGGATGTGGATTTGTCTGATGAAATCGACAAATTGGAATCCCGGTTGGAAGTTCTCGAAAAAGAAATTTATGAAAACATGCGTCCTTGGGACCGCGTTCAGCTTGCACGCCATTCAAAAAGACCGACGACGCTTGATTATATTGAGCATTTGTTTACTGACTTTATGGAGCTTCATGGGGACAGGCTATATGGTGATGATCATGCGATTGTAGCAGGAATCGCCAAATATAGAGGCCTTCCTGTTACGGTAATCGGCCACCAGCGTGGAAGAGATACAAAGGAAAATATTCTTCGGAATTTCGGCATGCCACATCCTGAAGGCTATCGTAAAGCTCTACGTTTGATGAAACAAGCTGAGAAATTCAACCGGCCTATTATTTGCTTTATCGATACTAAAGGAGCATATCCGGGAAAGTCAGCAGAAGAGCGGGGACAGAGTGAAGCCATTGCCCGTAATCTTTTCGAAATGGCAGGATTGAAAGTGCCAATCATTTGTATCGTCACCGGGGAAGGAGGAAGTGGTGGAGCTTTGGCTCTTGGTATCGGAGACCGAATCTACATGCTTGAAAACTCTACGTACTCGGTTATCACGCCTGAAGGGGCGGCAAGTATTTTATGGAAAGATGCTTCTTTGGCGAAACAGGCTGCAGAAGCCCTGAAAATCACTGCTCCGGATTTGAAAGATTTGGGAATCATAGATGAAATCATTCCAGAAGTCAGAGGCGGAGCTCACAGGGATGTAAAAAAACAGGCTGAAACCATTGATCAGGTTCTGATGAAAGCTTTACATGAGCTTGTACGTTTGGATCCTGATGCCCTTATAAAAGACCGTTACGCAAAATTTAAAAAGATGGGTAAATATACGGAACACAAAGAATACCAAAATGTTCAAAACTAAGGATTGTCCCAATGGGCATTCCTTTTTTATATTTAAAATTTGTTAATAACATGATGAAATGGTATTTTTAACATATAGAATCTATTGCTTTTCAATGATATATACATATATTTTATTTGTCTAATGGAGTGACATAGGTGAGAAAGATAGGGGTTTTGACAAGCGGAGGAGATGCGCCTGGAATGAATGCGGCCATCCGGGCAGTAGTCAGAAAATCGATTTATCATGGAATCGAAGCATACGGGATTTATCAGGGATTCAGCGGATTAATAACGGGTAATATAAAAAAGCTGGAGATTGGATCAGTTGGGGATATCATCCACAGGGGCGGAACAATTTTGCAGTCGGCACGATGTGATGATTTTAAAACGGAGGAAGGTCAAAGGCAAGGAATTGCTTGTTTAGAAAATCATGGGATTGAAGGTTTAATAGTGATTGGAGGAGATGGCTCGTATTTAGGGGCAAAAGCTCTTACCGAACTTGGTTTTCCGTGTATAGGAGTACCTGGAACGATAGATAATGATATACCTGGAACTCAATATACTATTGGGTTTGATACTGCATTGAATACCGTACTGAATGCCATTGACAAAATCCGTGATACAGCCACTTCGCATGAAAGGACATTCGTCATTGAAGTAATGGGGCGTGATGCGGGTGATATCGCTCTTTGGGCTGGGCTTGCCGGGGGAGCTGAATCAATCCTTATTCCAGAGGAACACCATGATATGGAAGATATTGCCGCCCGGATTGAAAATGGAGTCCAAAGAGGAAAAAAACACAGTATCATCATTGTTGCTGAAGGAGTGGCCAGCGGTGCGGAATTCGCAAAAAATCTGACAGAAAAAACGGGGCTGGAAACTAGAGTCTCGGTCCTCGGCCATATTCAAAGAGGAGGAACTCCAACGGGGTTTGACCGGGTGCTTGCAAGCAGGCTAGGGGCCAAGGCGGTTGAATTGCTTATGGCAGGAAAAAGCGGCCGCGCTGTGGGAATGGAAGATGGCGAAGTCGTAGATGCAGATCTGCTGACCGTTTTGAATAAACCAAAACATATGAATCAAAGTTTATACCTATTATCAAAGGAATTATCCATATAGATAACTGACAACAAGGAGGAGCAGAAATGAAAAAAACGAAAATAGTCTGTACAATTGGGCCGGCAAGTGAAAGTCCAGAATTGCTTCAACAACTAATCGAGGCGGGAATGAACGTTGCCAGATTGAATTTTTCACATGGCACCCAGGATGAGCATCGCGAGCGTATCATCAATATTCGAAAGGCAGCAGAAAAAGCCGGAAAAGAAATCGGAATATTGCTTGATACGAAAGGTCCCGAAATAAGAACCCATGACATGGAAAACGGAGCTGTCGAACTCGAAACAGGTCAAAAGCTTGCCGTTTCCATGGATGAAGTATTGGGAACGAAGGAGAGAATATCTGTTACATATGACGGGTTGATCGATGATGTACATGTCGGTTCTAAGATTTTATTGGATGATGGTTTAATCGAGCTTGAAGTGACCGCCATTGAAAAAGAAAGAAATGAAATTATAACAAAAATTTTGAACAACGGTACTCTAAAAAATAAAAAAGGAGTCAATGTACCCGGAGTCTCCGTCAATCTTCCCGGAATGACAGAGAAAGATGCCAGGGACATCCTTTTTGGAATTCAACAGGGTGTTGATTTCATTGCGGCTTCATTTGTAAGGAGAGCCTCTGATGTGCTCGAAATCCGTCAGCTACTGGAAACAAACAATGCTCCGAAAATGGATATCATTCCAAAGATTGAAAATCAGGAAGGTGTCGACAATATTGATGAAATACTGGAAGTATCGGACGGCATTATGGTCGCAAGAGGCGACCTGGGAGTAGAAATACCAGCCGAATCAGTACCGATGGTCCAAAAGCGGCTGATAAAAAAATGCAATGAGGCGGGTAAGCCGGTCATCACTGCGACTCAGATGCTCGATTCTATGCAGAGAAACCCAAGGCCAACAAGAGCGGAGGCAAGCGATGTTGCCAATGCCATCTTTGACGGTTCCGATGCAGTCATGCTTTCAGGAGAGACTGCAGCGGGTGCCTACCCGGTAGAAGCAGTCAGGACCATGAACAGCATTGCCCTAGAAGCCGAAAAAGCGTTGAACCATAAAGAGATCCTTTCTCATGTAAGCAAGTATAATGAACACAATATGATGGACGCCATTTGTCAATCAGTGGCCCATACAGCTATTAATCTTGGTGTGAACGCCATTGTGGCGCCAACAGAAAGCGGGCATACGGCGAGAATGATTTCAAAATATCGGCCTAAAGTGCCAATTGTCGCTGTAACATCCAGTGTAGAAGTATCCAGGCGCCTGACATTGGTTTGGGGAGTATCCCCTCAATTGGGTGAAAAGGTGACAACAACAGATGAAATGCTAGATCTTGCAGTCACAGAGAGCCTTCATTCCGGAATAGTAAAACATGGGGATCTCATCATTATCACAGCGGGGGTTCCAGTAGGAGAAGCGGGGACAACAAACTTGATGAAAGTGCATGTTGTAGGAGATGTTTTAGCTAAAGGACAGGGAATCGGAAGAAAGTCAGCCTACGGAAAGGCGGTCATTGTAAAAAATACGAGTGAAGCCTTGGATAAGGTAGAAGAAGGCGATATTATGGTTGTGATTGGAACTGATAGGGAAATGGTTCCTGCCCTTGAAAAGTGTTCAGCTCTCGTCGCTGAAGAAGCGGGCTTAACGAGTCATGCTGCTGTAGTTGGTATCAGTCTTGGGATCCCTGTGATAGTTGGTGTAGACAACGCGACAAGCCTTTTCCATGATGGACAGGAAATAACCGTTGATGGAACCCGAGGGGTCGTGTACAACGGTCATGCGAGTGTTCTGTGATATCTTGTGATATAATAAGGTAAAGACCATTTGGGAAGTGACAAAAAATGAAATTTCTTCTATTCCTGTTTATTGTCATCCCGGCTTTGGAAATTGGTCTGTTCATTCTGGCAGGCAAAACCGTAGGCGGCTTGGCAACAATTGCACTTATTATTGTCACGGGCATTCTTGGTGCTTACCTTGCAAAACAGCAGGGGATGGGAGTGCTAAGGAAGTTGCAAGAGCAAATGAGATGGGGATACCCTCCTGGAGACGCAATTGTTGAGGGAGTATGTGTCCTGTTTGGAGGGATACTTCTTTTGACCCCCGGATTCATTACGGATATCACCGGACTTTTATTGATCCTTCCGCCAACGAGAAGAATGATCCAGCCTTTTTTATTAAAAATGTTCAAGAGATGGATTTCAAGAAAGCAGATATATATATATCGATAAAAAAAAAGAGCGGAAGGCTCTTTTTTTTGCTGTTTATTTAATATTGTTCGACGGTGCCCCTATAATATAAGCCCAGATATCCCGAAAAACATTAGCTTTGTGAAGAGTAGTGAGGAGAACGAGTGTCACTGGTCCCAATATTAATCCAAGAAACCCTATGAGTTTAAAGCCTACGAATAATGAGATGAGTGTTCCCAAAGGATTCAGCCCGATATTGGAAGACAGGATTTTCGGTTCCATCAGTTGCCGCTGGACAATTACAACCGTATACAGAATTCCAAGCCCGATAGCAAGTCCGATATTGCCGGTTACTGCCTCATAGATGATCCATGGCACAAAAACTGTTCCAGTCCCCAAGTATGGAAGCAGGTCGAGCAATCCCAAAATAAGAGCAATAGTAATGGCGTAGTTCACACGCAGAATCAACAGCCCGACTAATACAATGACAAGGGTGATGGAGATTAACGTGATTTGGGCTTTTACAAAGCCGGCAAGAGCTTTTTTCAAGTCTGCAAAGACCCTTGTCCCACTGCTTTTGACCTTTTCAGGAAGAAGACGGTTGGCAAGGCCGGTTAACCGGTCCCAATCTTTACTGATAAAGAAGGTGGCCAATAAAGAAAATATGATGACGGTCGCGGCATTCGGGATCCAAGATACAAGGCCGGGCAACTTAATGAAAAAGTTTTGCAAGAAAGCAGTTACGCTTTCTGTTATACGTCCGCCGGTCTCATCGATGCTGTTCATGATTGTATCCCTTTGACCGCTGTCCAAGCTTTGGAACATGCCCGCCAGCTTGTTATAAAAAGGGATGACCTGGTTTGCGAACATCTTTTCCAAATATCTGATCAGTGTAGCGACATGTTCAGGAACGACTGTTGCAAGATAAGAAGCCCCTGCAACAATCTCGGCTATCAAAAGTGTAATCAGCCCGGTGAATATCCCGATTACAAGGATGAGAGAAGTTAAAACGGCTAAAGTACGGGGGAATTTCCATTTCTTTTCTAAAAACCCCACAACCGGATTGATTGCAACGGCGATAATCAGGGCAATGATAAACGGATAAATAAATTTAGATGCATAATATATAGATAGGAGGGATGCGGATGCAACGATAACAACAATGAAAAAGCGAACAATCCTATCTGCATTTTCACGATTCAAAGGGAACCCCCACCTTATCAATCTGATTATTTATATGATACCATGATATAATAGAAAACTGTTATGAAATTGGAAGGATGAGCTATTTGTTCAATCAGGCTTTTTTCTTTTTGATCCTGTTGCTAGGAATTGGAGTAGTTGCAAAAAATCCATCACTTGTTATTGCGGTAGCCGTTTTGATTATTCTAAAGTTGGTCGGGGCGGATGAAAAACTTTTTGGCATGATTCAAGCCAAAGGAATTAACTGGGGAGTCACTGTTATCACGATTGCCGTTTTAGCTCCAATTGCAAGTGGGCATATCGGGTTTACAGAACTAGGCGGGGCAATTAAATCCCCTTATGCTTGGATTGCTCTTGGCGCTGGGATTGCTGTTGCTATTATAGCGAAATATGGTGTAACGCTTTTATCCGAAGATCCACATATTACCACCGCGCTTGTCCTTGGGACAATCATGGCTGTTTCCTTGTTCAAAGGTGTGGCTGTCGGTCCGTTGATTGGGGCAGGCATCGCCTATATAGCAATGAAATTCTTTGAACTATTCCGTTCTGGCTCAGGGATGGGTGGTTAGGAAGTTAACCCTCAAAAAGAAAATCTTATTGCTGGATATAAAAAATATGAATCAGTAGAAAATGTTGAAAAATAGACAAGAATTTAGTTTTGTTTATAATAGAAGATGAGTTCATTATAAATTGCATGTTTTTCCACATGCTTATTTTCCTTGTCTGAAGTTTTCCTCTAAACAATGTGTATTACATGTTTTCCATCATATACAGGAAATTTTTAAAAAAAGAGATAAAGGAGAGGTTTTCAATGACAGCAACACGTGGGTTAGAAGGGGTAGTAGCCACAACATCCTCGATCAGTTCCATCATTGATGACACGCTTACATACGTTGGCTACAACATTGATGACTTGACTGAAAATGCAAGTTTTGAAGAAGTCATTTATCTGCTATGGCATCTCGAACTGCCAACAAAGGAGCAACTTCAGGAATTAAAGGAACAGTTGGCAGAGAATATGGAGCTCCCGCAGGAAGTCCTCGACAGTTTTAAAACATATCCACTGGATAAAGTGCATCCAATGGCTGTTCTCCGGACAGCGGTTTCCGCCCTTGGAATTTTCGATGAAGACGCTGAAGTGATGGATAAAGAAGCAAACTATAAGAAAGCGATCCGCCTTCAGGCAAAAATGCCTGCAATTGTAGCCGCATTTGCCCGTATCCGTAATGGGCTCGAACCGATTGCTCCTCGCAAAGATCTAGGATTTGCAGCTAACTTCATGTATATGATTAAAGGGGAAGAGCCTGATGAGGTCGAAGTTGAAGCGATGGATAAGGCACTGATCCTCCATGCAGACCATGAATTGAATGCGTCCACTTTTACTGCTAGAGTATGTGTTGCGACCCTTTCAGACATTTATTCAGGAATTACAGCAGCTATCGGAGCATTAAAAGGCCCTCTGCATGGCGGTGCGAATGAACAGGTTATGAAAATGCTTACAGAAATCGGTTCTGCGGACAATGCTGAAAGCTATGTCAAAGATAAGCTTGAGAAAAAAGAAAAAATCATGGGCTTCGGCCA
Organism: Siminovitchia fordii DSM 16014 = CIP 108821; assembly: GCF_000374565.1. GTDB lineage: Bacteria > Bacillota > Bacilli > Bacillales > Bacillaceae_C > Siminovitchia > Siminovitchia fordii. The sequence goes on from NZ_KB894716.1 coordinate 26,351, forward strand.
CCGCGTTTACCGCAAAGGTGACCCGCGGGCCAAACACTTGAAAGAAATGTCAAAACGACTAACTGAAATCACCGGCGAGCCGGAATGGTACAACATTTCCATCAAGGTTGAAGAGGTATTTACTTCCGAAAAGCCACTTCCTCCGAATGTTGACTTCTATTCTGCATCAGTTTATCATAGCCTCGGATTTGATCACGATTTATTTACGCCGATTTTCGCTGTAAGCCGTACTTCAGGGTGGCTTGCACATATTCTGGAACAGTACGAGAATAACCGTCTGATCCGACCTCGTGCAGAATATACAGGACCTGGAATGCGTTCATATATCCCACTTGACAAACGCAAGTGAGGATGAGTTAGAATTTCATAATAAATTTTGATATGATAGAGCGGGGAAAAGGTTAGAAGCTGCTGCTTTCTAACCTTTGATACTGAAATTGGAGGGATTTAGATATGTCACATGGTGAAAAAATCACAGTTTCAAATGGTGTATTAAATACGCCTGACCATCCAATTATTCCTTTTATTGAGGGAGATGGAACAGGACCGGACATTTGGGCCGCTGCTCAAAGAGTTTTAGATGCAGCTGTAGAAAAGGCATACGGCGGCAAAAGAAAAATCGATTGGAAAGAAGTTTATGCGGGTGAAAAAGCGCATAATAAATTCGGTGAATGGCTTCCTGAAGAGACTTTGGATACGATTCGCGAATACCTTATCGCTATCAAAGGACCATTAACAACACCGATTGGCGGCGGATTCCGTTCATTGAACGTTGCGCTTCGCCAGGAACTTGACCTGTATGTCTGCCTGCGCCCAGTACGTTACTTTGAAGGCGTTCCTTCACCTGTAAAACGTCCGGAAGATACGGATATGGTTATTTTCCGTGAAAATACAGAGGACATTTACGCAGGTATTGAATACCAAGAAGGATCCGATGAAGTTAAAAAGCTGATCAATTTCCTTAAAAATGAAATGGGTGTAAATAAAATCCGTTTCCCTGAAACTTCAGGTATCGGAATCAAACCGATTTCTTCCGAAGGTACAAAACGTTTGGTCCGTGCAGCCATCAACTATGCAATCAAAGAAGGCCGCAAATCTGTAACTCTTGTACATAAAGGGAACATTATGAAATTTACAGAGGGTGCCTTTAAGAACTGGGGCTATGAAGTAGCTGAGCAGGAGTTCGGCGACAAAGTATTCACATGGAACCAATACGACAAAATCAAAGAGGAGCAGGGAACAGAAGCTGCAAACAAAGCTCAGGCTGATGCAGAAGCTGCTGGAAAAATCATTGTTAAAGACGCTATTGCGGATATTTTCCTTCAGCAAATTCTTACACGCTCGAAAGAATTTGATGTTGTCGCAACAATGAATCTTAACGGAGATTACATTTCCGATGCATTGGCGGCACAAGTCGGCGGAATCGGAATCGCACCTGGTGCAAATATCAACTACGATACAGGCCATGCGATATTCGAGGCGACACATGGAACAGCTCCAAAATATGCAGGTTTGGATAAAGTGAACCCATCATCAGTCATTCTTTCAGGAGTTCTCATGCTTGAGCATATTGGTTGGGGAGAAGCTGCTCAATTGATTACAAAATCAATGGAAAAAACAATCGAATCCAAAGTGGTTACATATGACTTTGCCCGCCTGATGGAAGGCGCGACTGAAGTGAAGACCTCTGAATTCGGAAATGCCTTAATTGAAAATATGGATTAATTTACTTTCAACAGGGAAAAGTGGGGTTAAGGAGCATAAAATGGAGACTGTAGTAAAAGCAGTCTCCAATTGTTGTGAAATTTAATGAAAGAAGGGACTTCCCCATGTCATTAAAACGGAAAAAAATATCAGTTATCGGTGGAGGATTTACAGGGGCTACAACAGCATTCCTGGCAGCACAAAAAGAACTTGGCGATGTTGTCCTTGTTGACATTCCCAAAATGGAAAACCCTGTAAAAGGGAAAGCACTTGACATGCTGGAAGCGAGTCCAGTACAAGGATTCGATGCAAATATCATTGGCACATCCAATTATGAAGATACAAAAGACTCCGACGTTGTCGTCATTACCGCAGGTATCGCACGTAAACCAGGGATGAGCCGTGATGATTTGGTCCAAACAAACCAGAAAGTGATGAAAAGTGTTACACAGGAAATTGTCAAATACTCTCCAAACTGTCATATCATTGTGCTGACAAATCCAGTGGATGCCATGACATATACCGTGTATAAAGAATCTGGATTCCCTAAAAACCGTGTAATCGGCCAGTCAGGGATCCTCGATACTGCACGTTTCCGTACATTTATCGCACAAGAGCTTAACCTGTCTGTAAAGGACATCACGGGATTCGTATTAGGAGGCCATGGAGACGACATGGTACCCCTTGTCCGCTATTCCTATGCAGGCGGAATTCCACTGGAGAAATTAATTCCACAGGAACGTCTGGATGCTATTGTTGAAAGAACAAGAAAAGGCGGGGGAGAGATCGTAAACCTGCTTGGCAACGGAAGTGCATATTATGCACCGGCTGCTTCTCTCGTCGAGATGGTAGAGGCGATTGTAAAAGACCAGCGCAGAGTGCTGCCTTCTATTGCCTACCTTGAAGGTGAATATGGATATCAGGGAATTTATTTAGGAGTGCCTACAATCCTAGGAAAAGATGGTATAGAACAAGTAATTGAACTTGAACTTACAGATCAAGAAAAAGCAGCTTTGGATAAGTCGGCAGACGCTGTCCGGGAAGTTATGAGTGTTCTTGAATAAATACCATTAGAGGATCAATCTTATTTAAAAATGATTGGTCCTCTTTTTTCTTTGTTTTTAACTATAAAAATGTTATTATATTTCACAATAGATCGCAATCTCATAAACTTTTCGGGGGTGCTCTTATTGTTATTGGGAAAAAAGCGTAAGCTTGGGCGGCAGATTGGTGAAATCTCAAGAGGCGAAAAACTGAAACTAACAGAGAAAGTCGAGGACAAAGATCTACTGTTGTATCTGGGCTTGACGAATGATGCCAATCCGCTTTATATCCAACAAGACTATGCTTCCCAAACACCGTATGAAAAGCCGATTGTACCGACGATCATGTTGACAGGCATTATCACTTCGGCTGTTACAAAGTACTTGCCAGGACCGGGCTCCAATATCCTTAAGCAGGAGATAGAGTTTCTGAAACCAGTCTTTCATTATGCAACAATCGATTTTTTATTTGAGATTGACGATGTAAATGAACGCGATCATACAATTACTGTAAATGTGCAGGCCACAGATAACGGCGAAATAGTCATTAGGGGAATGCTTATCGTGTGTCCACCATACCCATCATTCGAGGGTTAACAATCAAAAAGGGAGGGCAGGTAACTTAAACTTTACCGTTGTAAAGGACAATCATAATAAAGCTAGGCAACCTTAAGGAGGTGGTCTCTGTATTGAACAGGGGTCATCTTTTTTAGGTCCCATTGATATCTATAAACGATGATAGTATAGCATGTAGTCCTTAATTTCTTGTATAAGTTTTTCAAGGGTTTCACAAGCCTTGATATACGCCTCATCCTTGACATGGCCACTCCTGCAGTGCGTTGTCCCGACTAATTCCTCTCCTGGACATAGATTGGCCCAATCCCATTTTCCTTGACCTTTTCTGAAATTCAGGACTTAATGGCCACCTGGTCAGAGTGAATACATGCACCTTTAATTACCTTTTATTGACTACCGTCAATTCTTTTGTTCAGCCATGTATATCTTTTTGAATCTTCGATCTCGATTCAGGTTTTTTTCAAGTGTGACACGTTCCGAGACCTAGTAGGGAAGAGTAGTCCCGTGTTCTTACCCAAAAATCCTGCAGAATAGTTTTTTGAATCCTCCACAGAGGACAGTTTGATTTGTCCTGTTCTTTTTATTTATAAGTGGAAATGAAACCTTTTTTCTATTGTTCCGTAATACATTAGTATAAGAGAAAAAGAGAAAGGATCGTGGGGAATGAGTTTAAAAAGGGTTTATGCAGCGGCAGGGATTATAATTGCAGGAATTTTGCTCATCGTCGCACTTTTTACTTCCTGGTATACGTTGGATGAGTCGGATCAAGCGGTCATTTTGACGTTTGGAAAAGCCGAGGAAACGGTAACCGATTCCGGGTTACATTTTAAACTTCCATGGCCAGTGCAGCGGGTTGAAAAGCTTGCGAAAGAGACGAAGAGCCTGCAGTTTGGTTATAAAGAATCAGACGGAAAAAAGGAACTGTCCGATGAAACAAAAATGATCACTGGAGACGAAAATATTGTTTTTGCGGATCTTGTCGTCCAGTGGAAGATAACAGACCCTAAAAAATATTTATTTAATGCGGATAACCCGGAAGAAGTATTATATGACGCAACATCCGCTTCTTTAAGAAGTATTATAGGGAGTTCAAAAATCGATGATGCACTTACGTCCGGAAAAGCTGAGATAGAAGGAAATGTCAGGGATCTTTTGACTTCACTAATGGAAAAATATGATGTCGGCATTTCTATTCTGGCTGTCAAACTCAAAGATGTTGAGCTTCCTAATAAAGAGGTCCGAAGTGCTTTTACAGCAGTAACAGATGCGCGAGAAACGATGAACACGAAAATGAACGAAGCCAAAAAGTATGAGAATCAAAAAATGAATGAAGCAAAAGGAGAAAGGGATGCTATTATCTCAAAAGCAAAAGGGGAAAAAGCCGCAAGGCTGGAAACCGCACGTGGAGATGTGGCAGTCTTCAATAAGCTGTATAAAGAGTATAAGAGCAGCCCGGAAGTGACAAGGGAACGTCTGACAATTGAGACGCTGGAACAGGTGCTTCCAGGAACCGAGATTTACATTATGAATGATGAGGGGAATACACTGAAATACTTCCCAATCCGTCCAATGGAAAAAGAGGAGCCGAAACCGGCAGAAAAGACGGAGGGGGATGAGTAGTATGGATAAAAAAGTGGTTGATTTCGGTTCGCGCAAGGCTGCTGAACTGGATTGGAGAAAATACACGAGGTTTGGTCTCTTTTTCATTACTTTGATAGTGATTTTACTTCTATTGCTTTCAAGTCTGTTTGTTGTAAAAGAAGGAGAGTATAAGGTCATCCGTCAGTTTGGCGAAGTTGTACGGATCAAAACGGAACCAGGTCTTGCCATGAAGATACCGTTTATCCAATCTGTTTCAACTCTTCCGAAATACCAAATGACTTACGATGTGTCGCAGGCGGAGATCAATACGAAAGACAAAAAGAGGATGATCATAGATAATTACGCGCTTTGGAAGATCGTTGAACCCAAAAAGATGATCGCTAATGCGCGTACAGTGGAGAACGCCGAGTCAAGGATGGAAGAATTCATTTATTCGGTTATCCGGACGGAACTTGGGCAATTGAACTACGATGAAATTATCAATGATGAAAAATCTTCACGCGGCAGCCTGAACGACAGAGTAACAGAAAAAGTAAATGAGCTTCTGTCGAAAGACGAATATGGTGTCGTTGTTACGGACGTTCGAATGAAACGGACAGATCTTCCGAATGAAAACGAAAATTCGGTCTATACAAGGATGATTTCAGAGCGTGAATCAACGGCTCAGGAATATTTGTCGAGAGGAGACGCGGCAAAGAATAAGATAACTGCTGAAACTGACCGTAAAGTAAGGGAAATGCTATCTAAAGCACAGGCTGATGCAGAAGTGATCCGCTCTGAAGGAGAAGGAGAAGCCGCGAAAATCTACAATGATTCATTTTCAAAAGATCGGGAATTTTATCAACTGTACAGGACACTGGAATCCTATAAAAAGACAATTGGAGAGGATACAGTCATCGTTCTCCCTGCGGACTCCCCATATGCGAAACTACTGATGGGATATACTAAGTAGCACAAATGCCGGGTCGACGGACCCGGCATTTAATTGATTATGGATCACATAATTCAGGGGGGGGATGAAAGTTGAATAAAATAATTTTACACATGGAAGGGCTCGTGGTTTTTGCCTTATGCCTATGGCTTTATGGACATTACCATTTTAGTTGGATCCTATTTTTCATTCTTTTATTTGCACCGGACATTTCAATGTTTGGATATTTGGTCAACAATAAAGTCGGTGCTGTCATATATAATATATTTCATACATATACGGTGACCATTCTTGTGGTTGTCTTTGGGATGATATTTTCGGCTCCGACTATCATGGCAATCGGTTTGATATGGTCGGCGCACATTGGCATGGACAGGATGTTCGGGTATGGATTGAAATATCGCACAGAATTTAAAGACACTCATTTGAACCGTGTTTAACTTATTTTGGACATCTCTACCAAGGCTCCTATTATGTATGGAGTCTTTTTATTAAGAACAGCAAAACTGTGTGAGGCTGTATCTATAAGAATAATAGCTCAAATATTCTCCAGACTCGGGGAATACTCTTAGCTTTTCATAAATACTCTTCAAAATCCGGAAATACTCTTAACTTTACTCAAATACTCTTCAGAATCGGGAAATCCTCTTAACTCTTCAGAACTTAGAGATACTCTTATTTTTTATAAATACTCTTCAGAATCCAGGAATCCTCTTAGCTTTTCGCAAATACTCTTCAGAATCCGGGAATACTCTTAACTTTTTCGCGAATACTCTTCAGAATCGGGAAATACTCTTAACTTTTCGTAAAATACTCTTCAGAATCCGGGAATACTCTTAACTTTTTCGCGAATACTCTTCAGAATCCAGAAATACTCTTACCTTTTCGCGAATACTCTTCAAAATCGGGAAATACTCTTAACTTTTTCAAAATACTCTTCAGAATCCGGGAATACTCTTAACTTTTTCGCGAATACTCTTCGGAATCGGGAAATACTCTTAACTTTTCGTAAAATACTCTTCA
>NZ_KB894717.1 GCF_000374565.1 Siminovitchia fordii DSM 16014 = CIP 108821
TAAAAGCTCCAACTCACATATAAAAGCTCCAACTCACATATAAAAGCTCCAACTCACATATAAAAGCTCCAACTCACATATAAAAGCTCCAACTCTTTTATAAAAACTTCATCTCCATTAAAAAAGCCGGGACGCCGCAGTATGGCCGCAGGCACACTATTCTCGCTGTCCCAGTGGCCTGTGACTCATCCAGTTCCATTGCCATTCCAATAAGGTATGACTGCAATGTCAGTCGTACTCTTCAAAATCAAGAAGAAACCACCCGCCCATCTCATCTCCACTCGAGCATATAGGCCAATAGCGGGAAAAACGCTGTCAATAGACCTAGGATAACCGCAGCAAATTTATTTCCGTCTTTCCACGCGATTCGGACCAAACTCCCGGTGTAGTAGGTCATATATAAACTTAGGATGACAATTAAATATGTTTTCATGGCCTTTTCAGTCCTTCGCACGTGTTTATTTTACAGGCGGCCGGATTTGTTCTCCGAAATTTTCGATCATCACATCATATTGGACATCGATATCCGCATCTTGGAAGTGTTTTTCCCAGTCATATTTCTCAAATTGCTTCACGGTCCAAAAGTTTTTCCTGGCGGGAACATACCAGACGAACGGCTCCCCTTCATATTCATTTTGCATTTTTTTAATCAATTTCAGGGAAGAACGCTCAAGGTTCTCCTTGATTGACTGTTTTAGGATCTTCTGTTTCTCTTCATTCATTGTATAGCTGACTAGGCCGGGATTGGATGTAATCTGCAATCTTACCGGGACTTTCACTTGTACTTTGGCCGGTTCCCGATTTGTGTCCACTTTTACTTTTGTATTGCCATTTCTCATCATTCGAACACTTATACGGAACTCCTTGTTTACAGGATCTGGAAAAGAAGCTACCATCGATTCGAGCAGTGATTTTCGTCTTAGTAATAAAGATAATCTCGTTTCCTCACCGTCCAGGGTGCCAATCATTTTCCTGTTTTGTATAATAGCGGAGCCGATCATTTGGACGGGATCTCCAGATTTTTGTGGAACCTCACCAGCCAAATACGTATCCTCATTTCTTTTTTCAACTTCCTCTCTTTCGGTTGTTGCATAGATAGCCAGGAACAGTTCCCCATCTACACGGTGAAAAAATATATTTAAATTTGAAAGGGGGACTAAGCCAGTCTTTTCCCATCTCTTTTCCATAAATTCGTAATACTTATGCGGCCGGGTTTCCATTGTAGGTTTGTTCGCATGGATAAACTTACTTGCCTTTTCTCTCGATATGATCATTACTGATTCACGTCTGACCTCAGGATCTACAATTGCGGAGCCCATAATATTGTGAAAAAGATCGCTCCTAGCTAGATCTTCTTCGACAATGAACGTTTCTAAATGAGCGAATGTAACTTTTCTGGAGTGGGAAGTTTGCACCAATTCTTTTGCAGCTAGAAGATCCGGAGCTGTGACAGTCACAATATCGGATGATGGTTCATTTTGGGCTTCCGCCGTTTGTAATGTATTGACTTGAGGGTTCGCGATCTGAAAGGTGACATCAACCAAGTTGTCATCTTCCGCCTTATCAAGTCCGATAGCAACAACAAAAGCCTGTGTTTCCAATTCTTCCCGTTCCCCGCACCCCGATAGAAGCAATATAAAGAAAGCCGCAGCAAAAATTGAGCAGGATATTCTCATTTTTTTCCCCTACCTTTCACGCGGTCCAGCCCCCATAAAAAAAACGGAAGCAAAATGAAGAAACCGGAACTGGATTGAAGCAACAATTTCCTTGCTTCCACTCCCTGGAAGAAGTTATCTTGTAAAAGTCCCAGCATAACAGTGAGACCTGAAAGTGGCAGAAGTAGGCGCTTGAACTGTTTAAAATGAAGAAACTTTCCAAGCAGTAGGGCTGAGAGGTATAAATAAATGGCAAAATGGAGGGCAGCTCCCAAGAACCACATGGCTAAAAAAACAGCTTCAATGTGGTTGGCGAGTGAGCCGACCATGGCCAGTCTTGTCATATGATGGTAAGGAAAAGCGATATTTTCTACGGAAGAGTAATCAAACAGCATGACAAAAGTGGCCAAATACAGAACCATCTTCACGCTTGAGATACCAAATCCCCATAAAGCTCCGGTCCGGAAAGATTCAAAAGAACGGACATGGGAATAAATGACCGTGACCATAATAATGTCCCCGAAAAAAGAACTGTAGCCAAGACTCCCTTTAATAAGCGGCATAACACCCGGACCTGCAATTGGATATAAGAGTTCCAGATCCAAATTTTTCGAGAAAAAAACAATCAACAACAAGGATAAAACTAAAATAATCGGACCGACCACCCAGGAAGCCCGGCCAATATTATCAATCCCCAAGTAGGCGATGTAACAGGTCGTACCCAAAATAAAAAGAAACAGCAGGGCAAACACTGGAGTATCCGGATAATACATTGTAATCACAATATCGACATAACTCCGGCTGTTGATGACCGTCCCCGAAAAAATGATCAGGAACAAAACCAGTGCAATTAAATTACCGAAAAACTTCCCCGTCAACTCATAAGAGATCTCTACTAACCCGGTTTCGTATTTCTTCATTAAAGGAAGCAAAAGCAGAAAAGGTACAATCAATGCAATCCCTGAAATAATAGGCATAGCCCATGAAGCGGTAGAGCCGATATTTAAAAGAAGATTTGGCGTAGTATCGGTCACTTTTATTCCTATGCTTAAGTAAACAATGGCAAAAAGCTCTCTGGATCCAAACTTCCTATCCGATACCTTTATCACGAATTCGTATCTCCTTTAGGTTTGGCTCTGACCTTCTGTTTCGGATTCATTGATAAGGGGCGGAGCCACTGTCTGCTGATAGTTGACCTCCAAAACATGTCATGAGAGGAGGGGGAATACGGAGCAAGCGGTGAAAAGAAAGGCACCCCGAATGATGTTATTGACGTGGAATATGCCAATAATGCTGCAAGTCCGAGGGCAATACCGATGAACCCAAGAAAATTTGCTGCAAACAGGAAGCCAAAGCGCAAAATCCTCACAATGACACTCAATCCAATATCAGGGATCGCAAAAGAGGAAAGGCCTGTAATGGATACGACTATAACAAGAATGGGGCTAACAAGGTTGGCTTCAACTGCAGCTTGGCCAAGAATCAAGGCTCCGACAATTCCAATGGTGGCTCCAAGCGGTGTCGGCACCCGAATGCCGGCTTCCCTTAAAATTTCAAATGTGACCTCCATCAAAATGATCTCCCACAATGTTGGAAAAGGGATTCGTTCCCGGGTACCGCTAATGGCAAGCATTAAATCCGTAGGTATCATTTCGGGATGAAAAGTGGTTACCGCTAAAAAAATGGCAGGCATCAACATGGCAATCAGCAGGGAAATAAGTCGTATAATCCTTGCGAAGTTCCCGTAAGCCCAACGCAAAAATTGATCTTCGGCTGTATGAAAAAGCGACCAAAAAGTGACAGGCATCACTAATGCATCGGGAGAGTTGTCCATCAGTAAAACAACATGCCCTTCCAATAATAAAGAGCACGTCCTGTCAGGGCGTTCTGTCGACAAACAGGAAGGAAAAAGGGAATAGGGCCTTTCTTCAATCAATTCCTCTAGGACGGAAAGAGTAAGAATGGCATCCCGATTTACTTCTGAGAGTCTCTTTTTTACATTTTCTACTAACTGATCATCCACAATATTATTAACATATAAAATCGATACTTCCTGAGGAGCCTCATTTCCAACGGTAACCACCTCTGTAATCAACCGATGGTCCTTTAATTGTCTTCTGATCAACGATAAATTAACCTCAGCGGACTCGACAAATGCTGATTTTGGACCTTTGACTACAGTCTCAGTTGTCGATTCGGAAATCGACCGTTTTTCAAAGCCGGTCGTGTCAACGGCTATAGCGTACTGCTCCCCATCAATTAAAATAACAGTGCTTCCATTCAATAAGATTTGCACCGCTTCATCGAAGGTGGAGATAATCTTACCGCCTGAGATGGTCAGAATATTGTTCTTGACTTCGTTTATTAGGTCACTTTTATCGGTTGGTTTCTGGGTTGATTCAATCAGTGGCCTGATAATGTGGTCATTGATCAATTGTGTATTGACAGTCCCGGTAACGAACAGAACGGTTGCTTTTCGCTCGATGGACGGGAGAAACAATTTTCGAAATTTCAACGCATCATTGGTTGGATAGTGAAACAACTCCTCGAACCGTTTTATGTTAAGAACCAAAACCTTCGAAAGCTTATCATTTTTCACTTTCGGTTCTTGCTCCTGTTCTTTTACGGCTTTGGAAAAATCAACCGGAAATTTCCGACGTTTTTTCTTAAAAAGGCCCACGCTCATAACCTCCGCCAAATGCAGATTATATCGGTTAATATGAACTGAATTGGCAAAAAAATACTTCCTAATTAAGAAAAGGGTAGGCGCACAGTTTTGGGTGAAGTAAAAGGTGGTTTGCGAGGAGGCAGTTTCATAGCCACTGCAGTAGTTTCCGAAGATATCCGATATGGACTTAAAAAATGCATTCAAGTTTTATTCCTCACCTGCAAAAAAGAGTTGCAGAAGCCTACCTGTCTAATAGACTCCTGCAACTCACGTAAAAGCAAGCTTCACTATAAAATTGACAGTACGAGCCGGATTTCCATCAAGCTTTTCTTTTTCTGTGACGCCCCAGTTCTTTCCGTTCCTTATGCAGAGCTTTGTAAATGGAAATCATCATTAATATCATGATGATTGAAAAAGGGAATGCTGCAATGATCAGCGCGTTTTGTAATGCCTGCAGCCCGCCGCTATATAGAAGAATGGAAGCCATAGCAGCAAGGAAGAAACCCCATACCACTTTTATACTGTTTGGCGGCGTCAAGGAGCCGTATGACGTTTGCATACCGAGCACAAATGTGGCTGAATCTGCAGAAGTAATAAAAAATGTTCCAATCAAAATGACAGCAATTACTGAAAGAATCACTGAAAACGGCATTTCATTAAAGACGGCAAACAGGACTTCCTCCGTTGCATACTTTGTCAGATCGACATTACCGGCCATCTGAACGTCAATGGCTGTTGTTCCAAAGACGGCAAACCAAATAAAACTGACGATGACAGGGAGGAGCAAGACGCCGATCATGAATTCACGTATCGTTCTCCCTTTTGAAACGCGGGCAATGAAAATACCCACAAACGGTGACCATGAAATCCACCAGGCCCAATAAAAGATCGTCCATCCGTTAATCCACTCGCGATGATCCGGATCAAGCGGAGCAATTCTGAAACTCATTTGAATAATATTTTGTACGTATGTTCCAATGGTGTCCGTAAACAAGTTCAAGATGAACAAGCTTGGCCCGAGTATGAATACAAGCGCCAATAATAAGACTGCTAGTATCATATTTGTATTACTTAAATATTTGATTCCCTTACTGAGACCGGACCAGGCAGACATGAGAAATAAAACTGTCACGATAACAATAATGATCAATTGGATAGTGAAATTGTTTGGAATTCCGAGCAGGTAGGTAAGCCCTCCGTTAATTTGTACAGCCCCAAACCCAAGAGTTGTAGCCACCCCGACAACGGTCGCAGCAACAGCGATAATATCAACGATCATTGCAAGCTTGCCGTGCGCATATTTTCCCAGCAGTGGGCTCAGTGTTGCACTGATCAAACCAGGCCGGTCTTTCCGGAAATTGAAATAGGCGAGGCATAGGCCCACCAAAGCATAGACAGACCAGGCATGGATCCCCCAATGAAAGAATGAGAAACGCATGGATTCTTTGATTGCGGCATCCGTTCCTGGGTCAGCGAGGGGAGGGTCAATCGCAAAATGAGAAATCGGCTCGGCCGCTCCCCAGAAAACAAGGCCGATTCCCATACCTGCGGAAAACAGCATGGCAAACCATGTCGGTTTGGAATATTCGGGTTTATCATCCTGCTTTCCCAGCTTGATTGATCCCACTGGATTGAATATAAGAAAAAGGCAGAAAGCGACAACGACCGTGACCAAAATTAAATAATACCATCCGAAACCTGAAGTGACCAAAGACTTTATATTAGATGTAGCCGCCTCAAATTGGTCAGGTGCGGCAACACCGAAAACGACAGCAACCAATAAGATGGCTGCTGAAATCCAAAAAACACTAGAGACTTTACTCCACAAAACGAATTCTCTCCTTCCTAAAATGGAGACCAATACGATATGCCATCAACATGCCTTACCATAACAATGATAATGACATGATTCAAACATTTAACATGACTTTTAAAAAAATGTCATAAATTAGCATACACAGGAGGTGTTAAAAAAGTGATGAATTTAGGAGGGGGCGGACCCCTTGCCAGCGACCTAGTTACCATTTTTATTCCCTGTTAAAACATAAAAAAAACCATGCCACTAAAGACACGGTAAAATGATGAAAGAGATTTTTCGGAGAAGCGGCTCGGTCCTACGCCGCAGAGTCTGCTTTGACTGATTGTTTTTTCGCTGTTCCGATGCTCACTGCAATAAAAACAAGCGCTGATAAAGGAAGAGCATAGAACATTGGATCCACAAACGTCCACGGAAACCCGAGCAATGTTGTTTTTCCGAAAAGAGCTTCTGAAATTCCAAAGGCTGCGGCTTCTTTTTGGTGGATAAACAGGAAGCCGAAGACACTGACAACAAATCCTGTAATGGTACTGGCAACCGCACCTTCTTTGGTTGATTTTTTCCAAAAGAGAGCCCCGATTAATGTTGGTAAAAATCCGGCTGCACAAATTCCGAACCAAAAGGCTGTAGCCTGTGCAATGATCCCGGCCGGCATGATGTAGGCAAGAATGACCGCCGCCACAATACCGATCAACACGCCTAAACGGGAGAGGCTCATGCCGAACATTGATTGCAAACCCAAATTTTTCAAAATATCTTCACCAAAGGCAGAGCCTTGCAAATGGATAAGGGAACTGATGGTAGAAATAGTCGCCGACAGCAAGGTCAATGTGAACAGATAAATAAACCAGTCGGGCATCAATGAATTAATGAATGTCGGAATCACCAAGTCGACATTTCCTTTTGCCGCGTCAATTGCCAACATTCCTGCTGTTTCTTGGAAATAGACATTTGTCAGAGGCCCAATCATATACGCTGCGCCCGTCATAAAAAATATGAAGATTCCACCAACAAGGACAGAACGATAAAGTGAGCGATTATCCTTGACTGTCATACTGCGCATTGCCAGCTGCGGCTGGGCAAGGACTCCGATGCCCACACCCATGATGATTGTGCTCACAATGGTCCACCACAATGGACTACCAAAAGCTGGCATTGAAGTCCATCCTTGGTGGCCCTGATCAACCAGATTCTGAGGAACGAGATCCTTCATTGCGGTCAAAGTACTATGTGCCGTTCCAATACCACCAAGTGTTTTATACGTTGTCACCAGAAACAGGATCATTCCAAAAAGCATGACAACAGCGGCGAAAGCATCTGTGTACATGACGGCTTTAATGCCGCCCGTAATGACGTATACTCCGACAATCATGGCAAGAATCAAGAGAGCGACATTAAAATTCATCGATAGCGTCTCTTCTAAAAATCGCCCGCCGCCAATTAGGACAATGCTTGTATACGCAGGCATGAAAAGGAAAATCATTGCTCCTGAAAAAATGGTCAGAAACTTAGAGTTATATCTTTTCCCGAGTAAATCCGAAAAAGTATAGGAATTCAAGTCAAGGGACAGTTTTCGGATTCTTGTCCCAAATACGGCAAAGGCTATACCGACTCCAAGGACTATATTCAAAAGTGCCAGCCAAAGCAGACTGAAACCGTAAAGGGAAGCAACGCCGCCAAACCCGATAATCGAAGAAGTACTGATAAAAGTCGCTCCATAAGAAAGGGCCATGACCGTAGGGCTGATGTTTCGTCCGCCGACAAGATAATCGGATTCCGTTTTTGTCTGCTTATAGCCATAATATGCAAGCGCTGTCATAATGCCGATATAAACAAGAAACAGAGCAGCAAGCACCGGATAATTCATTCTGAATCCGCCCCTTTATTCCACATGATGACTCCAAACAAAACACAGCCAACCATGGAAATCACAGTGCCAATCCATCCCAAAACAATAACTGGATCTTCCATACCTATCATAGTTGTCTCCTCCTCGCAGCTAAAATGCTTACATTTCATGAATTGCAAACTTGGTAAAAATAGAGAAATGACTGAAATATCATATAAACTATAGTATATATTATCATATATGATTGTCAATACTTCTCAGTACCAGCTTTGATAACATCAGAAGCGGTGATAAAAAAAGGCCAATGCAGGTGTTCTGCACCCGAACAATTCACTGAGGTAAAATCAAAAGGCATCTTTTTTGTAAAGATGGTATATAAAATACAATTTATTAAAAAACAACCATGTAAGGGTTTACAATAGAAAGAGAGTATGGTAGATTACTGTTTAAGTATTTGGAATCTTCTTATCAAAAAGAAGGTGATATTTCTATGAAGTTGGCTGTAGGCCATTTTAAACAGGAGCTGATAAAAGATTACAATGAGCTCAACTTGCGCATGTTCGATATCGGCGTCAAAAGTCAAAAGGTTGAAATTGTCGGGGATAAGATATTAATCTTCGCCTATCATAAGAGAATTCCTTCTCTTAGACATTTGGACGAGTTTAATCGCTTAGTCACCCGCATGACAGATGTCGCTATTATTGACAGCCATAAAGAGAATTTCAAGGAATTGGTTGAGACTAAGTACGGGATGCATGTCATTTCCATTTTAAAGGACTACGATCCGTTTATGGAACTTGCAGTAACCATTATCGTACTTGATCAGGATGTCAGCCAATATATATCCAATCAACTATAAATGACTGGTCAAATGAACTCATTTGAGCGCATAAAAACCGTCAGTGCTAATCTGCAGATATATATCTGTCAGGTTTGTGCTGGCGTTTTTTTATATTAAGAAAACAAAAGGGAGGAAAATTCATGTATACAATTGAGGATGTTTTAAAGGCATTGGATGAGATAACAGGAGGGAGAGTGATTCAGTCACTCAACGAAGTGTACAAGCAGGAGCATCCATTTGTTATTAAAAAATCTTCCAATATTCCAGGAAAAGACATCATTGAAACCCCAGGATTGGTTTATGGAGACAGGAACAGAAAGGTGAAGAAGCTTGCCGTAACAATGACAATGACAGAGGGATCGATCGAACTTGCCGGTGCAACCGGGGTAGATGCCATTGTTGCTCACCATCCCATTGCAGAGGCGGCGAATTCCGGTGGTGTTACCTTGAAAAATTATCTCGATTTATACAATATTTCGGCATTCGAACTTCATGAAGCGTTTCACGGACTACATCCCGGAATTTCTTTCTTACACGGGCATGAGGTATACCGTACCGACATTTCGTACGGGGGACTTGAAGGGAATGTGTTGTTTGTCGGAAAGGTCCTGCCTGGTGTAAACACACTCGGTGATATTTTGAACCGCCTGCATTCCTTTATGGGATTGGAAGAGGAAAATAATCTCCTATTCTTAGAAAAAGAAATTCGAAAAAATTCAGCTATGACGGAAACAAGTGTGGTGACTCGTGGAAGAATTCTCCGGGGTGAAGCAGAAAGTCCAGTGAATAACATTATTCATTTTTTTCCCCATACTGGCTTTACGCCTGACCATTTACGGCAGGTAGCGAAAGAACATCCGGAAGCTGATACCGTCCTTGCTTCGATTAGCCGTGTGTACGACGGACATGAACTGATCCGGACAGCGGAAGAATTGAAGTTGAACTTTCTCGTCGGAAACTGTCATGTACTGGAGATACTGGAAAATGGACTTCCTCTCGCCTACGCACTTGACATGCTTCTTCCCGGTGTTGAGGTAGTGGTTTTTAGGGAACGGGTAACAAGTCTGCCGGCAAGAGCAGTTGGAACACCGCAAATGATGGAATATGCAGAGAAAATGGCGTCAAAGTATTTGGTGAAAAAGAAGCTTGCTGAACTATCATAATAAAGGAGTGAATGAAAATGGGTGAAATTAAGCCTCTTGTAAAAGATGAAGTTTCTCTGGAGGAAGCTGTCAGCCAACCGGTTCTCCGGAAAAAGAAATGGGAAAAAATTGAATTGGTGGGCCTCGCCTTAATTATTGCCTCATTGTCAGTCATGATGATCTCCCCAGGTACATTAGCAGGTTTGTTTACCGCGATGGTTGATAAGGTGTTCCCTGTTGTTGTCGAGGTGTTTTTAACAGGAACAGTCGGAGTCACAATCATTGTCAGTGTTGTTATTGGCAGGACGCTGGAAAGACTCGGATTTACGGATGCTCTGATCCGAGTCTTTCTTCCAGTAACTAAGCTGCTGAAAATAAATTCAGCTGTCCTGATTCCGAGCATTTATAATATCCTTGGGGATATTAACGCAGCCGGAAAAATCTCAGGACCCATACTTGTCCGGTCAGGAGCCACAAAGTCGGAGCAAAAGATGGCGGTTGCTACAATGGTGCAGTCGCAACAGTCATTTTCCACTTTCATGTTGGGAATGCTCGCATTGACCGCTGTCGGTGTCAATGCATTTGTAGTTGTCATAGTAGCTGTATTCTTGCCTGTGGTTGTCGCACCGTTTATTTTGTCAAAGACGATTTATCGTGATACAAAAGCAGTCGATATTGAAAACTTGCCGAAGTTCACTCCCACAACAGGGCCTTTGCCCACTCTGTTCAACGCTGCCCGTGAAGGAGCGGAATTGGTATTTCTTTTGATCATCCCTGCAGTGGCTGCAGTCTTCGCGGTGATTGGTGTCTTGGAATACATTGGTGTATGGAAGTCGATTGAATCTGTGTTATCTGCAGGTTTGCTTGCGCTGAATATTGATCCGGAAACAGGTATCCTTTCCATACTGGCAACACCCACATTAGCAATGGCTCAATTGTCGGAGACTGCTGCCACAATGGATCCGCGTCTAGTCATAGGATCCTTTGTTCTGGCATCCTCAGGTTTGCCGCTGTCATCGATCTTTGGCCAAATCCCTGTTATTTGGGCGGCAAATTCTGATCTAAACGAAAGGGAAGCCATGACGGCTGCCGTCATTGGAATTGTCATGCGTCTGATCACAGCATTCTTGGTTGTATATTTTTTAACGCCCATATTAGTTTGATTCATTTATTTCTTCAGTAAGTAAAATAAATCGATCTGAAATTGGTTTTTCTGGATATTTTGAACAGAGTGTGGATCAAAGTAAAGAACAGTGTCCCGAGTAACGCTATCTTTTCTTTTCCACATTTTTATAAAACTTGTTTGGTATATTGTATCCACCATGCTGGATTTGGGAACAGTAATGTCTAAACGGAGGGTTGACGGGGGATCTTTTGGACAGGAAACGAGATGGCAATGCTCGGACTGCAGGGGTTCGAAGGCATTTATTGTTTCATCTGATATATGATGGATTCTTCCGGTACCTGTAAGAATTTTATTTGGGAGAATCATGCCGGCTTTATAAAAAATATCTTTGCCGATGGAGGAAGGTATTTTCGCTTGGTTCCATACTATAGCGATTGAAAAAGACGCACCCGGCAAAATGGTCCATGCCCTTTGCGTGATCAACTCAAACCCAATAAGCATAAGGATCAGGCCTCCTTAATCAATTATATGAAAAATATGAACGAAGAAGACCGGCCGGGGGCCGGTCTTCATTTATTAATGAAAACTGCACGTAAATGGTCTGTTTTCGATCCCGGCAATCTCTAAAAGGTGAGAACTGCTCAGGTTCTTAGGTATAATATTTTTAGAGGAGGGAAAGCGGATGCGCGTTCTATTTGGACGAAGAAAAAAGAAGGCCTCTAACAAGCTGTTTTCCATATCTGTCGATGGGGATGGTATAGATATAATGGCGGATATGATCACTGAAATTCTCAGTACCTCCACCCAAAAGGACATTATCTTCCTTTGCGTTGGTTCCCGCCGTTCAACGGGAGACTCTTTGGGACCTATAGTAGGGACCCTGCTTAAAGAAAAAGATCTGGCTTTTCATATATTTGGTACATTGGACGCTCCTGTCCACGCATTAAACTTAAGTGATACCCTGAAAAAAATACAAAACAAGTTTGCTTCCCCACACATTTTCCCGATTGATGCAAGCCTGGGTGATGCTTCTCAGGTAGGCAAAATTCACTTGATAAAAGGCCCTCTTATCCCTGGAAGAGCCGCCAATAAACCTCTACAATCAATCGGTAATCACCATTTAAGAGCTGTAGTCAATGAACTGGATCCATTGCTGCCGGTAAAAGCTTTAGATGAGGCCAAAGCAGAGGATGTTGAACGGCTGGCTACGTTAATCACCGCGGTCCTCAGCCGAGTTAAAATAAAGTGAAGAACATCCATTATTTGATATTTACAGAAAAATCAAGTATAATTTGTATATAGTATACCGGAATAAAATCAATAAACTGCAAAGAGGGGAGGATCCATTTTGTCGAGCTGGACAGAGGAAAGTCTACTCTCCATTCGCGAGAGAGCGTACAGACATCTTAAAAACCTGATTTTGGAAGGAGAATTAAAAACGGGAGATCGCTTGATTGAGCGTGAGCTTGCAGAGAAGTTGAAAATAAGCCGGACGCCAATCCGCGAAGCCCTGTTTCGACTAGAATCCCAAGGTTTTGTGAAAACCATCCCGAGAAAAGGGGTAATGGTTGCAGATATATCTGAAAAAGAAATTTTAGAAACGTTCACTATCCTGTCTTCTTTGGAGTCTTTGGCGGCTAAACTTGCGGCTCAAAAGCTGGATGAAGCGACGGAAAAGAAATTTAAAGAATGTATTGAAAGAGTGGAAGAGCAGCTGAAAAGTCCAGATGTTAATTACGCTGAGTTGCATAGCGAATTGAATTATCTCCTCTACAGTGCTGCCAAAAATTCCAAGCTATATGAAATATTGGGAGGACTGACAGATTACATCCGTGCCTTTGCAAAGACAGGCTTTAAGAAGGAAGGCTGGCCAAAGCAATCGATGGAAGAACACTTGGCCATCATGAGAGCGATCTGCAACAAGGAAGTGGAGATGGCGGAGTATTTAACCAAAATCCATATTGAAAACTCCAAAAATGCGTATATAGAAGCAACCACTGGTAAAAAAGAGATTTCAACAAGCATATAAGAAAAGAAGGATCAGATCCATTAGGGAGTCTGATCTCTTTGTTTTTGTTTAGTAAGTTGTGAATGACTCCTTTATCATTTAATGTTCGCCCAGCTCTGATGTACAGGAAGTACTAGTCCGGGCGAAGAGACCGGACGTCACTGCTTGAGCCTGCAGAGTGCCATCTGCGCAAGAATAAGCCAATCGCTGCAAAAGGCAAAAGACCCTTTTTCAAGCTCGCCCAGCTTTGCGCCGATAAGCAGACATCTCGTTTATCTCGTCGAGGTACTTTTGTCTAACGCGGAAGGCAGGGGCTTGAGGTTGCTTCGGTCGATCTAAGGTTAAAGGACGACTTCACTGGACTCTTCTCCGTCACATTTCGACCTAAACAGCCCTTCGATTCTGTCTTGTGTCGATGAACAGGCCCTTGTGCTTTTTTCTTACCATCTGAAATAAGAGAAGCGATATCTTTACCGAGGGTTCCATAGCCGATCATTCCTGCTTTTAGCATCAATAAGCCGACCTTTTCATTTCCTCTTATAAAAGAATTTTCAAAATCATTTGACTCAGCAGAAATAGGGTGTTATATTAATAACCATTATAGCGAATATTTTCAATTGTTTAAAGTGGTATACAAAATATAATATTTAAAATACCGTCAATTTATTTGACGGTTTATTTTTACCGCTTGATTAAAACGCTTACAAAGGGGGGTATCCAGTCAAGGAGGAGGTGCCTACAGCCTAGGGAGATCAAAATTCGAATCAAACTTGGAGGGGTAAAGTTAATGGAAATCACATTAGCTCATTGGCTCTATTTGTTTGTAACAATCATTGTAATCGGAACAATGCTTTTCAGGCGCGGTGTTGTATTACCAATTATCATTGGAACTTTTCTTGTGGCTGCCGTATATAAGGGGGATGTCGTCAGTGGATTCCAAGCTGTGTTTAATGCAAATCTAGTGGCGGCAAAGGAACTTTTCAGCATTTTTCTCATTATATCTCTCATGATTGCTTTGCTAAATGCATTAAAAGGGCTGGGGGCAGATCAACGGCTGATTATGCCGGTCCAAAAAATAATGGTTAACGGTCATGTATCTTTTATCATACTGTTCGCAACCACCTACATTATTTCGCTGTTTTTTTGGCCGACTCCTGCAGTACCGCTTATTTGCGCTTTATTGGTTCCAGCAGCAGTGCGTGCAGGTGTTCCAGTTATGTCAGCAGCCATGGTTGTTGTCATATCAGGGCAGGGGATGGCATTGTCTTCAGACTATGTTATTCAAGTGGCTCCCGTCATTAGTGCAACAGCGGCAGGGGTAGACAAGGCATTAATTACCGATAAACTAATGGTTCTTTCCCTTATTACAGGATTCTGTGCACTTTCGATCGTTTACTTATCTGCAAGAAAAGTGATGTCAAAGAAAATTGCTCAATCGGAAGAAAACATCAAGATGCAAGAAAATTTTTTCGAAGACGCAGGGGAGTTGGCTGCTACAGTTGAAGATGACGCAGACATTGTTCAAAGGAAAGAAACATGGGGAAAAGTATTTGCAGTCATCGTGCCATTATCCATGCTTGCGGTCATGATCTACATGTTCCAATTCAAAATAACTGGAGGGTCCGGTTTTGAGGGAACGGATGGCGCTGCATTTGTTGGAGGAGTAGCAACAATTCTGCTGGTACTGGCAACCATCGCATTAAATCGTATCCATGCCCTTGATCAAATTAGTGAACATATAACGGATGGGTTTGTCTTCGCTTTTAAGGCAATGGCTCCCGTTATTCCGATTGCCGGATTCTTTTTTATGGGGAGCAGTGAATTTACACCAGCCATTCTGTCATTGAGCGAGGGTGCCGCAACACCAGCATTCCTGTTTGATACGATTCAAGCTGGACAAGTCTACATACCGCAAAACTCAATCTTTGCGGGGTACGGGATTCTTTTAATTGGAATCATCACAGGTTTAGATGGATCAGGCTTTTCAGGACTTCCATTAACAGGTGCTTTATCAGGGGCATTGTCTTCCGGTGCAAACATCGATGCGTCCACTATGGCGGCCATCGGCCAGATGGGAGCTATTTGGACAGGAGGCGGAACAATCATTGCTTGGTCATCATTGGTGGCGGTTGCCGGATTCTTAAAAATATCACCGATCGAGTTGGCGCGCAAAAACTTCATACCTGTCATGATCAGTCTGTTGATCGCTACAACTGTCGCTATTTTAATATGGTAAAAAGATATTTGTACTGATATGGATGCCTGATTCCTTCATAAATGGAAGGAATCTTTTTTTGTTTAAAAGTTTGGGTTGAAAACTTTTTTAAGTCTCAGTTATAAGAAGCACAGCCTGGGGTTCAATTAGAAATCCAGCATTACAATTTGCCAATCAAAGACTAACATACTCAATTTAAAAACTATTTTTCCCGAATCTCGACAACCCTCTATTTGAAGTTCAAGCAATAAAAAATAGGAGCTCATGATCAGGAACTCCCTTTCATTTTTTCTAGGTTAACCATTGCAACGATAACAAATAGATGATGGTGCAGCTGATATACACTAAAGTGAATGGCATGTTCCAGTTGGACACTTTATAAGAGCTTTGCTTCACGATGTTGGACATCAGACCGATGGTCGCATTATAAGGCCCGATTAAAAATGCAGCAGAGGCTCCTGAAAGCATGGCGACTGTCAATATATGGGCAGAGATGTGCGTGATATCCGGATTCAAGGTTTCGGCCATCAGAGCCAGCGTAACGGCGGGATGAAATCCCAGGAATGCAAAGGCCAATGGAATTAGAGGCAGCATCATCAAAAAGAAATTTGCTCCAATTGCTCCAATCAAATCGATAATCCATACATTTACGACTTCATTGCTGTGTGATGTTTTTATGGCGGAGATAAAAAATCCTGCCGATAAAAATAAGAAAAATTGATCCTTCATTTTATTGGAAAAGGATTGAAAATGCTTTTGGAACGCTACTCCGAATTCTCTTCCCTTTTTTAAAAAAAGAGCCCAAGCAAACGAGAATGGAATAACTAATAGTGAGACAAGTGTTAAAAATGAATATGGGAGCCGCGATTCAGCAACGGATACGATTACTATGAAGATGATAATGGCTAGCAATATCTGAAAAATTCTTCTTGGATTACTGGGCTCTTTTTCAATTGTTGTGGAAGCCACTTCGTCTGCCGCAAGGGAAATTTGAAGACGTTTCTTCGAAATACGTGATCCCAGATACCAGTCAAGTGCTAAACCAAATATGCTGAGTGGAATAACATAAGGTAAAATCGAAACCCAGCTGACCCCAGTTACTCCGATGACTATTCCGACGATAGGTGTGACCGGTGCCCAAACGAGCGGCATGGCAAACCCCCTAGTAATAGCTCGGCTCATGAAACGTTCGGAATGCTGGACTGGAAAACCCTCCAAAGCCGGCTTAATAGAATAGTAAGTCATCGGCAAAGTCGCCAGATTCATAAAGATACTGAAAAAGTAGGAAATTCCTGAAGTCAGCATGTATAAATGTCTGTTCGATTTGATTTTGTTATGTAGGATTGCCTGGATATCAAAGCTGTACTTTCCAAGAGTGATGGGAATCCCCAGGATCGGGACTAGCGTGAACATCATAAGCAGGTCCAACATGGGACCGAAGGATAGAATATACTGCGGCCAGCTTACTCCGCTGTTCAAAAGGAGGAGTACTCCGGCCGCCAAAAACACGCTTCCCAAAACTTGAACGAACCTTGATACTTTAAAAAATGTACAAAGGACAATGATCATACACAGGACTGAAATCATGGCGAGCAACCCCGGTGATGGGACCAGGATGGCAAGAAAATATAAAATGAATACAAACAAAAATAAAGAATTCAACATCATCCAGCCTCCTTATTAAGAATAGAATATGTTGTGAAACATATTCGGTATACAATAAAGGCGAACTTTCGAAAACAATTAATCATATTATATATTTATTTTGGTATATTGTATACCAAAATAAAATAATACCTGATATAATAACTATAATAATGAAATGAAGGAGAGCTGCTTATGATGAAATTTTTGTTTGATTCCGGGAAGGTGCAAGAGAGGGCAGACAAAAAGCTGGAACGTTTGAGAAAGATGATCAAGTTTTAAGAACCAAGTAAAAAGCAATCCCCCTTCAATCATTGTTGGAGGGGGATCGCTTTTTACCATCTAAGCCGATACGTTTTCAAGCTTAACAAGCTTCGAATCAGCGGATTTCTCCGATTCGTTTCGATCGACGATTTCATATAATTCTTCCCGGACTTCTTCGATTGTGTCGAAGTGCTCGAAAAACTTGACCCTAATATGGTTTACATACTCTCTATCGTGATATTCCTCGGACATTTTTATTTTTGTTTTTTCGTCCAATACTTTGGCAATCGTATATTTTGCCCGCAGTTTGTCAAAAAAATAGAAGTTGTACGTTTCCACAATCTCTAAACCCTCATTGTCAAGATCCGTCTGAAAAGTATCCTTGTTTGTCAATAAAATGTACTTGGCCACTCTTTACCACTCCTTTAATTAATGGTTGTAATCGCTTACTCAAAAGTTAAAGCAACAGGGAAAGTTTGATCACACCTCCTAATTTGGAATATTGTATACCAACCATGTGATTAATAGTTTATTACATGGCCCATAAAAATTCAACTATATATTTTGAATATTTCATTTAAATAAAATCATTTGTATATAGCGCTTGACATAGCAATATATGATCAGTAGTATAGTAGTCAATACGTTTCCTGCATTGATAATTCCCAAGTATTAGTTTTTTTAAAAAATTCTTGCCTTTCCGTATTTATTGGTATACAATATACCCAAGTTAAAATTTCAATAAAAAGGGGGGATATTTTCGAATGCCAAAGGTGACACTTCACGTGGATGGGACAATTGTTGAGCAGGAAGTGAAAGAAAATGCCAATTTGGTAGTCTTGGCCGGAATTAAAGAATTTCCGAAGTTAAAATTTGGGTGCGGAATGGGGAAATGTACAAGGTGTACATGCCGCGTAATTAATGGGTCTGAAGGACTTGACCCGCCGAATTGGAAGGAACAAAATATGCTGGGGGATAAGCTCAAAGAGGGTTACCGGCTGACTTGTCAGCTATACATCCAGCAGGATATAGAAATTTCACAGGAAAATATCAAAATAAAGCCTCCTAGAAAACGCAGTACCATGATGACCAGGTAAATTGAAAGCGGTGACAAGGTACAGAGGGTGAAGTAGATGAATTGTTATGAACTGGCAAAGATGACATGGGAAGAAGTCGAAGCCTCCTTGGAAAAAGTGAGACTGGCAATCATCCCTGTCGGGGCGCATGAACAGCATGGCCCGCATATGGTAGAGAGCTGCGATGCTGTTTTAGCAGAAAAGATGGCCGTCAAACTCGGCGAGCGGTTATTCCCGTACGTGCTTATCACACCGACGGTCAACATGGGTGTTTCATCACATCACATGAATTTTCCGGGAACAATTTCCCTTAAACCGACCACACTGATTGCTCTGCTGAAGGACATAGTTTCATCATTGAAGTGTCATGGCATTCAGCAGTTTTTATTTCTCAATTCACATGGGGGCAACCAATCAACACTGGATGTAGCCGTCAATTTGATCACCGAAGAGTTGGAAGTAGAGGTATTTTATGCAAAAACGACTGCTTCAGCCAAAAAGGCGATAGTCAAAAATGTAAAGTCAACCTTATTTGGTCACAGTTGTGAAAGGGAAGTATCAGAGGCATTTTACTTGGCGCCCGAATTGATTCGTACTGAAAAGCTTCAAAAAGGAGAAATACAGGAGACGGGAAGATGGAAACATTTAAGGCCGGGATGCGCGCTGCAAGGTTTTTATCACTACGAAGAAATGACCGCAAACGGATGTATTGGAGATGCCTCGCAGGCTGAATTCGAAATTGGCAGGCAAATAGTTGAGGAAGCACTTGATAACTTATCAAGAGAACTGATAAAAGTTTTAAAAATAAAAGAAGACGCCATACTACATTAAAGACCAGTACTCATACACCTTTAAAAGCTTAGTTTACAAGTTGTTAATCTATGAACCCCCTTTAAGTTATATTTTTAACTTAAATGGTATACAAAATATCAAATACCAAATTTAAGGAGGAATTTTAAAATGACAGAACTATTATCAAAAGAGGCCTTTCGTAAAGAATTGGAGATTGCAATCGCAGGAAATCACAGCCAGAAGGCTCCATTTACAGTAGCTTGGGCAGAAGGAAAGCTTGAAAGAAAACACTTTGCAAGATGGGCGGAAAACCATTACCACTATGTTGGACCATTTGCGGACTACCTCGCGTACATCTATCACAACACTCCAATGGATGAAAAATTCGTAAGTGCGAAGGATTTCACATTGCAAAACATGTACGAAGAAGAAATTGCAGGTGACCGCCATACTGACTTGTTGATCCGCTTTGCCGAAGCTTGCGGCTCATCCGCAGAAAGAGTGATGGATCCAAACAATATGGCTATTACTACACTTGGCCTTCAAAGCTGGTGCTATGCTGTAGCGGCACGGGAAAACTTCGTAGTGGCAACAGCTGCACTTGTTGTCGGTCTTGAATCCCAAGTGCCTGATATCTATAGGAAACAGACACCTGCATTAAGGGAAAAATACGGCTTCACAGATGAAGAGATCGAATTTTTCGACTTGCACATTGTATCTGACGAAATCCATGGTGAGCGCGGATACAAAATTGTGTTGGAACATGCAGATACTCCTGAATTACAGCAGCGCTGCCTGGAGATTGTACGAACAGGTGCGAAAATGCGCCGCATGTATATGGATGGCTTATGGAGAGAATATATCGAACAGGATCTTGGAGAACTGATTAAGTCTTAAATAATCTTGTAAATTGCCAAGTTTGTTTAGGTCAAGCCCAGGCGAGTTCCATCGCGGGGACCTGAATCATTAACGGCGGAACTCCTATTTGAAAATCCTGTCAGACGGACCGCTGTTACATACAAATCTATGAAATGATGGCGGTCCGTTTCATGGGGAAAAATATAGGAAAAGGTGATGAATATTGCTGACTAAAACGAAGGTCGAAACGTTTAAAAATCTGATAGATGGCAATTGGAGTGAGTCACAAAGCGGCCAGACATTCTCAAGTATCAATCCGGCAAATAAGGAAGAAATTGTAGGAGCTTTCCAGGCCTCCAATGAAGAAGATGTCCGCCAAGCAATCGAAGCTGCTTCCAGAGCTTTTCCGCAATGGGCTGCTACGGCTCCATCCAAGCGGGCCGCCATCTTAAATAAAGCGGCAGACATTTTGGAGCAGAGTGTTGATACATTGGCTGAAGAATTGACAAGGGAAGAAGGAAAGCATGTGAATGACGCTAGAAATGAAGTGCTAAGATCTGCTCAAACTCTTCGTTTCTATGCAGTAGAAGGACAGAGTTTTACCGGGGAAACATTTCCGCATGACGATTCGAACATGAAGGTATCGACTGAGCGTGAACCACTCGGAGTGATTGCCGTCATTACACCTTGGAATTTTCCAATTTCAATTCCAGCAAGAAAGATTGCACCGGCTTTGGTTACTGGAAACACAGTGGTATTCAAGCCCTCATCAGACACCCCACTCATTGCCTTCAGGCTGGTTGAAGCGCTGCAGGATGCAGGGATACCAAAAGGAGTCATCAACTTTGTGACCGGAAAATCATCCGACATCGGTGATCTGTTAGTGACTCATGAAGCTATCAAGGCCATCACTTTTACCGGATCGACAACAGCGGGAGAGGTTATTCATAGCAAAACCTCCTTTACCACGAGGACGCAAATGGAGCTCGGTGGAAAAAATCCCATCATTATTATGGATGACGCGGATCTCGACTTGGCGGCAACACTGACGGTCAATGGAGCTTTCTCCCTGACTGGGCAGGCATGTACCGGAACAAGCCGTGTCATTGTCCTTCAAAGTGTCAAAGACGCTTACATCAATAAATTGATTGAAAAAACGAAGAATCTTAAAGTTGGCAATGGCTTCGAAGAAGGAGTCAAAATCGGGCCGGTTGCCAATCATCGCCAGTTGAAAAACATTCTTAACTATATTGACATCGGTGTTAAGGAAGGCGCGAATCTCGTGTATGGTGGCAATCAGATCACTAATGGCAAGTATGCTCAGGGTTATTATGTGGAGCCTACTATTTTTACAGATGTACAGCCAGATATGCGCATTGCACAGGAAGAGATTTTCGGACCGGTCGTCGCCGTCATTGAAGTGTCTACATATAAGGAAGCTATAAAAGTTGCGAACGGAGTAGACTATGGGCTGTCCGCCTCAATTGTGACGAACAACCTCAAGGTTGCAAACGATTTCACAAAGGATATTCAGGCGGGTACTGTAAAAGTGAACAGGACGACAACAGGAAACCTGATGAATGCTCCGTTTGGCGGGTTCAAAAATTCCAGTACAGCAACATTCCGCGAATCCGGAAGAGTCGGACTGGAATTCTTCACGCAGGTAAAAACAGTCTATGTGGGTTATTAAATAAGGAGGAGAGACAGACTATGCCGGTTACAGAGAAGAAAATTTTTAAAACAGCCATTAAGCTTGAGTTGGAAGCAGCGAAGCTGATGATTGAGGCTGCGAAACAGGAATCGGAAAAAATCAATGTGGCGGAAACAATCGCGATCGTGGATGATGGCGGGAACCTGATCGCTCTTGAAAGAATGAATGGAGCGCGCATCACGGGGCCGGAAATTGCGATCGCAAAAGCCTATACGGCTGCCGGCCATAAGCGTTCTACCCACTTATTCAACACAGAGCCGAATGGACCAGCGCTTCCAGGAAATGAAGCATTTGGAATCCAGCTAATGATTCCAGGAAAGTTTGCCATCTTCGTCGGTGGTTTCCCAATCGTAGTTAATGGCGAAGTAGTAGGAGGAATCGGAATCAGCGGTGGAAATGGCGAACAGGATACTGCTGTCGGAACTGCGGCATTGGAAGCATTGAAAAAACATGTAGAAAAAGACGGCATGACTGTGGAAACAAAGGCAGATATCAAGAAATAAACCCTCGGGAAAATTCATACGAAACTGTTTGAAAAAATTGCATGGAGGGCTCAATGTCAATTGAGCCCCCAAATGACAAATTTTTGGTATACCATATACCAAGAGTGAGGAGGAGCAAAAATATGCCTAAAATTCATTTCGTCAACAGTGAGAAAACATTTGATGTACCGGAAAACTCCAATGTTCTCAGAATGTCCCTCAGGTATGATGGTGATCTTCCGAACCTTTGCGGTGGAGGAATTTGTGGAACGTGTGTATTTAAACCAGTGGAGGGAGCAGAACATCTAGATAAGATTACGAAGCAGGAGCAAAGGAAACTAGGGGAAGAATGGCTTGCAAAGGGATATCGGCTTGGGTGTCAAACGTTTATAAAAGATCAGGACGTATCTGTTGCCTGGGATATGGAAATCACGAAACAGGTGAAAAAACGGAAGCCGGATAAGCTGGACAGGAAACCTTCTACAGTAAAGTGATCTGCAAGAATATGGAGGGAGCGCGATGTGGGTCTGTATCGATCATTTAAAAGGAGTAGTTGAGTTTGCCAAAGCCCCTCATGTCAGCAAGCCGAGATGCCGTATGAAATGTTCCTTTTGTGAAAGGGATGCAATCGTTAAACTGCATTTTGAACGCAGAATTTGCCATTATGAAGAAAAGGAAAAGGCCGGGGTTAAATAAATATGAGGGTTACAGGTGTCATTGCGGGAGGTTTATTTAGCATAATGGCACCTCATTTCGTAGCCAATCCATTTTTAAATCATTTATATGAGAGGAGACTCATTATGCCTTTATATACGATCGTCAATAGGGATACTTGCATAAGCTGCGGTTCATGCGGTGACTTGGCACCGGATATCTACGACTACGATGAAGAGGGTCTTGCCTTTGTGATGGCGGATGATAATCGGGGGTGCGTCCAGGTAGAGGAAGACTTTATCGAAGATGTTCAGGATGCATTTGAGGAATGTCCCTCCGGTTCCATTCGTATCGCTGAAGAATCCTTTGAGGGTGATCCGGACAAATTCGATAAGGTTACATCATAGGGGGCCGCTGGCTTGGACATTACCCTTCTCTTGGAATACGTCTGGATATTATTGATTTTAATAGGATTGGAAGGTATTTTGGCGGCGGATAACGCAGTTGTGATTGCTGTAATAGTGAAGCACTTACCGAGGGAAAAACAGAAAAAAGCACTTTTTTACGGCTTGTTGGGTGCATTCATATTCCGTTTTGCCGCGTTGTTTATCATTGTGACATTGGTAAATATTTGGCAGGTGCAAGCGATTGGTTCGTCCTATTTAATATACCTCTGTATCAATCATTTCATAGGTAGAACGAAAGAAAAGGCCAATCGGCCAAAGGAGAGAAAAGGCTCTTCGTTTTGGATGACGGTTCTAAAAGTAGAGCTGGCTGATATTGCCTTTGCTTTGGATTCTATGCTGGCTGCAGTTGCTTTGGCAGTGACCCTGACTCCCCTTGGAAAGTTTTCAGTAGCCGGTATGGACGGAGGACAATTCATTGTCGTATTTGTAGGCGGTGTCATTGGAATGATCTTGATGCGATTTGCTGCAGTTACATTTGTTCGTTTGCTTCAAAGGTTTCCGATTCTTGAATCTGCGGCATTTCTGCTTGTCGGTTGGGTAGGTGTAAAGCTGGCGGTACTTACACTCGCACATCCTCGTGTCGCCATATTGGATGTCTATTTTCCAGAGTCATTTGTATGGACGGCTATTTTTTGGACAGTATTTATGGGGATTATATTTAGCGGGTATTTAGTGGCAAGGAAGCAAAGCCGCGCGGAGGAGAGACAATTTTACGGTTAGGAAGAGCTTTTCTTGAAAAATAAGGAGAAGTTTCATGGGCGAATAAGTCATCGACCGTCATGCAACGTAACGGAATAAGCGAAGTGAAAAAAACTGCTTTGTTATTAAAGAAACCGAATTGGACGAAGAAAACGAGAAAGAAGAATTACTCTCTAAAAACGGGGGATATTGAAATCGTGATTAATGGAAGATTACAAGAGTTGAATATCACATTGCCCGAACTACACGATAATGCCATGCCTTATGCATTGGGTGTTGTATCGGGACGAAATGTCATATTATCAGGACAGACCCCACGGGTTAACGGTGAACAAAAGTATACCGGAACTTTGGGTACACCTTCGATCAATGTTGAGGAAGCGCAGGATGCAGCCAGGATTTGTGTCATCAATCTACTGGGAGCACTAAAAGAACTGGTTGGAGACCTTGATCAAGTCGAGAGAATTGTAAAGATCAACGGCTATGTAGCTTCAACCAATGACTTTACAGAGCATTCGAAAGTGATCAATGCCGCTTCGGTGTTGTTGAATGATATTTTTAGAGAGGGAAAGAAGCATGCCCGGGTGGCAATCGGACTGGCTTCTTTGCCAGGCGGGGCACCGGTTGAAATCGAGATGATTGCTGAATTGAAGGCTTAACCTTTCTAAAGGAGTGAAATGAATGATCCACGATGAAGAAGTATTTGATCTGACTATTATCGGTGGAGGGCCGGCGGGGCTTTTCACAGCTTTTTACGCAGGTATGAGACAGATGTCAGTCAAAATCATTGAGAGTTTGCCTCAGTTGGGTGGACAGTTGGCAGCTCTTTATCCTGAAAAAAATATATATGATATTGCGGGATTTCCAAAAGTGAGTGCGCAGGATCTGATTGACAATCTGTACGAGCAAATGTATCAATTTAAACCTGTTATTTGCTTGGGGCAGTCAGTCGAACAGGTCAAAAAACTGTCTGATGAAACATTCAGAATCAGTACGAACAAAGAGGTCCATCATACGAAAACAATCATTATTACAGCAGGAAACGGTGCCTTTAAGCCAAGGAAGCTGCAGTTGGCAGAATCCGAAAAGTATGAAGGGGAAAATCTTCACTATTTTATAAAAGATATGAACCAATTTGCCGGCCGGCGGGTTATTTTGTTTGGGGGAGGAGACTCAGCGGTTGATTGGTCATTGATGCTTGAGCCTATTGCTGACAGTGTAACTATTGTACATAGGAGAGAAAAATTCCGGGCTCACGAATACAGTGTAGAGCAGCTCCGAAATTCAAAGGTGGAAATTCGGACGCCGTACGTTCCGGTGGAACTAATCGGCGAGAGTAGAGTTGAGCAGGTGGTCCTAGAAGAAATAGGGAGTGACCGTAAGGAGGTAGTCGAAGTTGATGATGTTATCGTTAATTACGGCTTTGTTTCTTCTCTCGGCCCTATCAAGGACTGGGGTTTAGATATTGAAAAAAATTCAATCGTAGTCAATTCAAAAATGGAAACAAATATTAAAGGCATCTATGCAGTCGGCGATATCTGTACGTACGAAGGAAAAATAAAATTAATAACCACCGGTTTCGGAGAGGCACCAGTCGCAGTAAGCAATGCCAAAATGCACATAGATCCAAAAGCCAGACTTCAACCGCAGCACAGTACCTCCATCCTGGGGGGATCACCAGAAAAAAAGCTTCGGACAAAAAAAGAGAAGAAGGCGATTCATACTTAAGGGCGCAATCCCTCACAGTGGAAATGATGATGGCCGGATTCATATAAGAAAGACTATTGGGATGTACAGGAGAAGCTTCGAAGTTAGAGGAAAACTGCATATAGGGAAAAAGCAATCCTCCACATCCGGGAGGATTTTTTTAATGAGTAATTGAGTTGGGAGCAGCCGGGAAGGGATAACCTTCCGCCGGCTGCTCCCAACTCTCTTAAGAAGCTCCCAACTCTCTTAAGAAGCTCCCACCTCTCTTAAGAAGCTCCCACCTTTGCTTAACCATCAATGCTCTTACAAAAAAGCCGCACCAATCGGCGCGGCTCTTCATTCTTCATATTTTTTGCTTTCAATCAAATCGGCGACGAGGATGTAGCGATCCGGCGCATCACCAATATACCGAAACGGATAGCATGTAGTGACGGTCAAGGTGGCACGCGGCTTCGGAACGATGACCGTCCGGTCGTCCGCATCCACAATTCGTACTTTTCGTATTTTATAAGTGAATTTACCCATGGACGTGTTGACAATTAATAAATCGCCTTTTCCTACTTCGCCGAGACGTCTGAAAACTGTATCTCGATGACCGGAAAGGACTGAATTATCTTTTTCTCCTGGAAGGACGCTGCCGGCATAGTGCCCGACTCCTTTTTCCAGCTCATCTTCATCGGTTCCGTGATAGATAGGCAGTGTAGCGTCCAGTTTGGGAATAATCAAATCGCCGATAATCTCGCCCTCTTCAGGGCGCTTTTCGTAAATAACTGTTTTGGTCTCCCGCTTTTCTTTTACAGGTGGTGGTGCTTCTTCTTGTTTGACGGGAGCAGGTTCTGAACTGGCTTTATTCACAGTAAAAATCATATACCCCGTCAAAAATTTAAAGGCATTCGTCCCGGCAAGCCAAGTACCAAAACCAATCAATCCAACTGCCGCTGCAAGAAGAATGAAACGTTTCATCATGCACCTTTAACTTTTAATTTACGGAATAAGAGAGCGCCGAAAATTATAAACGCGAGTCCGGCGACAGTCTGTGGAAGATAGCCTCCCGCTGTGTTTGGAAGCTTTCCTCCCTTAACCGTTTTGGGAACCGGCTTTCCGGTGGATGTTTTGGAAAATGGGTTTCCAGCGGAAGCTTTGGCTGCTGTTTCCGCTTTGTTTATATTTTGCCCGGCATTGTTAATAAGATCGGAACCGAACATCTCTTTTGTAATCAGCAGGTCGGCAAGGAATTCGCCATCTTTTGAATAAATTTTTATTAGCAAATCAGCACCGTTGACCGTATCCATTTGGACTAATGCCGATAGAGAAACAGGCGTTTCAATTCCATCTTTCACTAAATAGTAATCTACTTTTAGTTGAAGAAGGTCCAAAAGCTCGTCCCAAATGCTAAGCAATTCAGCGATTTGAGCTGGTGTAAGCTCAGAGGAGCTTTCAAAATCTGGGAAAGCCATCAAACGGTCTCCCAAGCTTAAGAGTTTAGCTAAAAATGCTTCTTCATCAGCATTTTCTACGACTTTGTCCAAGTGAGCTTCCAATCTTTGCATTTCGTCATTTGTAAGACCAAATCCAGCAAGGGCATCAATGATAGCCTCTTCGTCGATTGAATCAACGGCCAAATATATGATTTCATCCTCTAAATCATCAATGAAAATAAAATCATTCAAAGACATTCCATTTTCTGCAAGAAGCTGCTCCAATTCTTTTTGTGTCATTCCGTAGTCAGCAAGCAGGGCTTTCAAGTTTTCTTTGTTTATCTTTTCGCCCAAGTAATCTTTTATTTCTAAAACAGAATCGAACTCTTCGAGAGTGTAATCATGAATTTCCTCAAAGTATGTAACAAAATCTTGCTCAGACATTCCAATTTCTTCTAAATATTTTTGAAACTCGGGATCTTTCGGATCCACCGCCGCAAAAGCGGATAATGGCAGCGCCCAAATGGCAAGGATGGCCGCAAGCACTGCAGGCAATAACCGTTTCAAATGAGATTCCCCCTTAAATTATCGAATATCCTAATTATTATATTCGAAATCCTGTCCGGTGAATAGTACCTTTTTTATTATGTTTCTACCTATTTTTTAGCACAATTATTTTCAAAATGAATTAAATATATATTAAACAGGTATATAACAGATGTTGACATTATTAATCTGTTATACTACAATGTATTTAATAACAAAAAAAGGAGGGCGTCTACATGTTGCCAATCGAATTTTACAGAAACATTCCTGCCAAACAATGCTGCCAATGCGGAGAAGAAATGAATGAAATGCATGAGTGCTATTTCAACGAATGTGAGCGCTGCCTAAGCAAAGCGGAGGAGTAATAAAAAATTGAAAAAATTATTTGAAGGCCATCCATAGTCTGCCTGTTTCCGGATGAGACAGAGCAGATTATTTTTGTGTTGAAAAAGAAGAAGCCCTCGCTGGGAACGAAGGCTGTATTGTGATATATAACAGATTAGTTGTTTATGACTGGCAATATGAGTTTTGCATCATAAACCTGCTCTAACTTATACCTGCTCCTGATAGGTCTTATTAGCGGAGTCCCGGTTATATCCTTACACTTCCCACCATAAAGATGGATCACCTTTCCTATCCGTCAGACTTCGTATCAAAAGTCTGTTCCTGGGTCATACGTACCAGGTTCCGTATCATAAAACTGAGGCCCCTTGGCACATACAAGTTGATAAAAATTACAATAAATGAGTTTACTGAGTTCACTCAGAATCTTTTCTCTACAAATTTTCTCCAACAATTTTTACAAGGGCATCTCCTAACTGCCTTACATCCTCCATTTCTGTTTCCCGGCCAAACGTAATCCGAATGAATTCTTTTGCAGCTTTTCCTTCCACTCCAAGAGCAACCATTGTCTTCGCTGGAGCCTGTTGGCTCACCTGACAGGCGCTCCCTGTCGAGATGGCAAATCCGCGTTGGTTCGCCTCGTTCATGATTAGCTGACCTTCAAGCCCATTTATCCTCATGCCGACTGTTGAAGGCAGGTCAGCCTTATAAAGGGTACACTTTGCCAAAATGGGATTCAGCGATTTCAAAAATGCTTCCCGAAGCGTGCGGTAATGCTTCTCGTAAACTTCCCATCCTCCCACAGCTTTTTCCGCGGCCACAGCCATGGCCGCAATTCCCGGTACGTTCACGGTTCCCGGTCGGAATCCACCTTCGTGCGTGGTGCCTGGAACATAGGGATCCCATCGCAGTTCAGGATTCAGGTAAACGGCCCCTACTCCTTTTGGCCCGTAAAATTTATGGCCGGAGATCGTAAGGCTGTCAACGGAGCGGGCAACCGGCACCAAATTTACCTTACCGAAAGATTGAACGCAGTCACTATGAAAAAGAATACGATGCTCCTGGCAGACCCGACCAATTTCTTCAATTGGCTGAAGGGTACCGATCTCCGGGTTTGCGTGCTGGATGCTCACTAAAACAGTGTCTTCACGGATAACATTCAAGAAATCCGCCAAATTGATCCGCCCGTCCGGAGCAAAAGACAGCTTTGTGATATCCCAACCGGATTCCCGTAATTTATCCATTGTATTTAAAACAGAAGAATGTTCAGCAGCTCCTGTTATGATGTGCTTTCCTTTTTTTAGCTTACTGGACAATAATGTTTGAATGCCCAAAAAATTGCCTTCCGACCCGCCGCTTGTAAAATATACTCCATCTTTAGATACGCCGAAAAAGCAGGCGAATTGTGCCCGGCTATATTCCAAAAGTTCATGTGCCTGATCTCCGGCATCATGAAGGCTGCTCGAATTTCCGTAGTATGAGGATGCCGCTTTTACATAGACTTCCGCCGCTTCTTGATCCAGTGGACAAGTGGCTGCATAATCGAAATATTTCACCTGGTAAACCTGCTTTCCATTCATTTTTAAAAAAACTCTTGTCATAAGTGTAATTGTGTGTAAATATATGTGTCAAGACAATTGTAAATACTGGGAGGCGCATAATGAATAAAGCGGATGTCCTTATTATCGGAAGCGGTGTGGCCGCTCTGCAATTGGCGAAGCGTCTGGGTGACGATAAGAATGTGATAGTCATCACAAAGTCTTTTTTAAAAAATGGAAATTCCAACCTGGCACAGGGAGGAGTTGCCGCTGCCATTGGGGAAAGTGATCATCCGGAAAGTCACTTTGCCGATACGCTTGAAGCTGGGCGATTCCATAATGAAAGTGCTACAGTGCTGGCCGTAACAAGGGAAGCACCGGAATTGATTGAAGAGCTGTGGGCGGAAGGCTGCCGGTTTGATACAGATGAAAAGGGCAGGCTGCTGCTCGGAATGGAAGGTGCACATAGAGAACATCGGATCGTTCATGGGGGCGGGGATGCAACAGGGCAGCAGATCATGAAGCATCTTGCTTCCGTTTCTGTCGGTAAATTTGTCGTCATTGAGAATATATTTGTATTTGAGTTAATCATGGATCCTTCCGGTCAATGCATCGGCGCCAAGGGGAAAAAGGCAGATGGTCACGTCGAATCATTTCTTGCTGACCATGTTGTTTTGGCAACAGGAGGATGCGGCCAGCTTTACAGCCATACATCCAATGCTGAAACCGTATCAGGCGATGGCATTGCGCTTGCATACAAAGCGGGTGCGGAAGTCGTCGATATGGAGTTCATCCAATTTCATCCGACCCTTCTTTATTTGGATGGTAAAACCCATGGTTTGATTTCGGAAGCTGTTCGCGGAGAGGGTGGAAGGCTGGTCACTGACAAGGGTGAACCGATTATGGATGATGTCCATCCAATGGGAGACCTCGCGCCGCGGCATATCGTTGCACAAACGATTTATGAATATATACGTAAAGGAACCCAAGTATATCTTGATGTATCACTTATTGAGAATTTCGCCGTGCGGTTCCCGACAGTTACCACTTTGTGTGAAAAAAATCACGTAGATTGGAAAAAACAGATCCCTGTTGCACCAGGAAGCCATTTTTTAATGGGTGGCGTAAAAACAGATCTGATTGGCCGGACTAGCATTAAAGGGTTGTACGCCATTGGCGAGGTTGCCTGTACGGGCCTTCACGGTGCGAATCGTTTGGCGAGCAACTCGTTGCTTGAAGGACTGTTTATGGGGAAAAAGTTGGCTGAATGGATCAATGAAAGCGGAGAACGATCTGGACTGAATCCCCGAAGCATCGAATGGTGCAAACTGAATGAGATGGAAACCGTTCATTCGCTAAATGGAATAAAAAATGAGGATCATCCGGAAGATAGCGGTTCGCTCATCGGGACGAACAACTGCAACATCCGATTGCCGAAAGCCAAAGATATCCAGCAATCCATGATGGACAACGTAGGAATTGTCCGCTCCGCAGAAGGCTTAGCCAGACAAAAGCAATGGTTGGAAGGTTTTCAAATAGACGAATGGATGAAAACGGATCTGGACCATTTAACTATTGAAGAAATGACCCGGGTGTTCATGCTTATCACATCATGGCTGATCACGGATTCAGCCTTGAAAAGGACAGAAAGCAGGGGAGGACATTTTCGCAGCGACTACCCTTGTGAAAAAAATCACGACTGGATGGGCAGGAAAATTATCCATAAAAGGAATGGGAACAATGAACAAATTAAAACTGCGGTTGCAACTTGAACAATTTTTTCTGGAAGATATCGGAGATCGTGATGTGACCAGCCAAATATTCGGAGATGGCCATCATGGCGAGGTCCATTTTATCGCAAAAGAATTTGGTGTATTCTGCGGCAAGGACATTATTAGAACGGGATACTCAATCCTTGATCCGGAGTTGCATTATGAACTCTTTGTCCGTGACGGTGAAAACATTTCAGTGGGGCAGCTGCTCGCGACAGTAAGGGGTCCAGTATCGGCACTCTTGAAGGGCGAGCGTGTCATTCTGAACCTTGTGCAAAGGATGAGCGGCATTGCAACGAAAACACGCCAAGCAGTTGACGTCCTGAATAGTGAGCATACGAAAATTTGCGATACAAGGAAAACAACACCAGGCCTTCGGATGCTTGAAAAATATGCCGTCCGGTGCGGCGGAGGTCAGAACCACCGTTACGGCTTATACGACGGAGCGATGCTTAAAGACAACCACATTGCGTTTGCCGGGTCGATCGCCGAAGCAGTCGCCGCGGTACGGGCAAAGGCAGGCCATATGGTCAAAATCGAAGTCGAAACCGAGACGAGGGAAATGGTGCTTGAAGCAGTAGCTGCCAAAGCTGATGTCATCATGTTCGACAACAGGGAACCAGAGGAAATCCGGGAATGGATCAAATTGGTTCCGGACAGTATTGTGACAGAGGCATCCGGCGGGATTACAATGGACAACCTTGCTTCATACCGCGATACGGGAGTCGATTATATTTCGCTGGGATTTTTGACACATTCTGTCTCTGCATTAGATATAAGTGCGAAAGTTAAAGTTGGAGGGAAGGAAAGACTGCTTCTTTGAACAGGAGATCGGGATAAATTTTTTAATATGAATACCTTGCTGGGCAAGAGTACTTCAAAATCGTTCTACTTTTTATTCATGCCGGGTCCCTAAGAGTATGTCGAAAAGTGCCCGAATCGGCAGCAAAAGCGAAGAATTGGTCACTAATAGAGGATAAAAGTGCCCG
>NZ_KB894718.1 GCF_000374565.1 Siminovitchia fordii DSM 16014 = CIP 108821
CAACAGGCACATACGGCGTTAAAATGTCAACTTTTGATTGCTGCAGCAATTCAACACTGTGCTCATGCGCACGGAATTTATCACGGCGGTGAATGATCATCACTTTCTCTGCGATCGGTTCAAGCATCATCGCCCAGTCGACTGCGGAATCTCCACCGCCGAAAACAGCGACCTTTCTGCCTTCAAATTGCCCCAGATTCTGAACAGAATAGTGCAGGTTCGCTTCCTCGAATCTTTCTTCCCCTTCCAATTTCAGCTTGCGGGGCTGGAAAGCGCCGTTTCCTGCAGTAATAATAATCGATTTTGAAAAATGGACCCCTTTATTCGTGACAATGTTGAAAGTGCCGTCTGAGCCTTTCACTACATTTTCCACTGTTTCCCCCAAGCATGTTTGAACTTCAAATTGGTTCATCTGTTCTGTCAGATTATCAATGAGTTCCTGCGCCCTCACTTTGGGAAATCCCGCGATGTCATAGATATATTTTTCCGGGTAAAGTGCCGACAATTGTCCGCCCAATTGCGGCAGACTCTCTATTATTTTTACTGATGCCTGGCGCATGCCGGCATAAAAGGCGGTAAACATCCCGACGGGACCTCCGCCGATAATGGTTATATCTGTTACATGGTTTACGTTTGCCATAATGAAACCTCCTGTGTTCTTTACAAACTGCCCATATTTACAATTCAAAAATATTCATCTATATTTATTTCAAGCTGCTTTACTTTAACGAGTCAGTGCATGTCACTCCTTCTAATGTGGCAATCTTGATTTGCTTAATATGTAAATTAGCAAAAACCATGCCAACTTCTGAAATAGCGGAAGACCGCATGATGATTCAATAAAAGCAGTTATTTGAACGCTTTCATACTCAAAGTGAGTTATTTGGAACTCAAATAAAATTTAAGGGAGGTCGTCATATGGGCATGTCCAGCCTTACAAACAATCTCGATTTTGACTTGGACACACTCGTCAAAATATTGGACTATTCCTCGGATGAGATTTTTGTCCTCGATAAGAACATGAAAATTATCTACGTAAATGATGCCTGCAAAAAGCACTATGGATTGAATAAAGAGGATGTTTTGGGAAAGAAAAGTGTGGAATTGGTTGAAAGTGGATATTGGACTCCCTCCATCTTCCCTGAAGTTTTTAACAAAAAAGAGCCGATTACGATCAAACAGACAACTATTCTTGGGGCAGAGCTGCTCACTTCGGCCGTTCCTATTTTAAATGATGAAAATGAAGTAGAACTGGTTGTCACAACAGCCAGGGAAATGCAGAGCTATAAAATGTTGAAAGCGAAAGAAGAAAACGCGATCGCCGCGGATCAGGGAGAAGACCCTTTTGCCGGTATCATGACAAATAATGAAAAAATGAAAAACGTATTGAAATTTGCTCAAAAAGTGGCCGCTGCCAATTCCACCATTCTAATACTGGGTGAATCGGGCACAGGCAAAAGCGTACTCGCCCAATATATCCACGAAAACAGCAAAAGAAAAAACGGCCCATTTTTAACCATCAATTGTGCGGCAATCCCCGCCGAGCTGATGGAGTCGGAACTTTTCGGGTATACCGGCGGTGCTTTTACCAACGCAAACAAAACCGGAAAAAAAGGTCTGATTGAAAGTGTGGAAGGAGGTACCCTTTTCCTGGATGAAATCGGAGATATGCCCTTGCCGTTACAGGCGAAAATGCTGCAGGTCATCCAGGAGAAAAAGTTCATTCCAATCGGCGGTGTCAAAGAGAAAAAAGTCGACATACGCATCATTGCAGCAACCAACAAAAATCTGGCAGAAATGGTCGAAAACAAAACATTCCGGGAAGACTTATATTACAGGTTGAATGTCGTTGATATAAAAATGGTTCCGTTACGGGAAAGAGTGGAAGATATCATCCCTCTTACCTACAATTTTTTATATAAATTCAACCGGATCTATGAAGTCAACAAATTAATTTCAGAAGATTGTCTCGAATGGCTATCTTACTTTTCATGGCCGGGAAACGTACGGCAACTGGAGAACCTTATTGAAAAGCTCGTCATCACGAGCGGGGACGTCATCGGAATCGACGACCTTCCTGAGGGTATCTATACTCATGGAAAACGGCAAATTGAAAAAACGGCTCCTTCTTCCCTCAATGAAGCAATTGATCAGGCAAAAAAAGAGATGGTCAGGAATTCATATAAAATGAATCGTAGTTCCCGCAAAGTCGCCGCCGATTTGCAAATAAGCCAAACTCAGGCAGCCAAACTGATCAGGGAGTATTGCCAAGATCTACAAGACAAATAAGTATGAAGTAAACGGAAAACCCCTAGCATTCGGTTTTCCGTTTTTCTATTCTTAGGAGTTAAAAGAGGGGGCCCATTTGATGAAAG
Source organism: Siminovitchia fordii DSM 16014 = CIP 108821 (assembly GCF_000374565.1). Taxonomy (GTDB): domain Bacteria; phylum Bacillota; class Bacilli; order Bacillales; family Bacillaceae_C; genus Siminovitchia; species Siminovitchia fordii. The sequence continues at coordinate 2,376 of NZ_KB894718.1, forward strand.
TCGATATGGGGCATTGCCTTGATTCGGAATGGATTGAATCATGCTGCATCATTTTTGATGAAGCTCAAATATCATATCCCTCTTGGTTCAATAAGTGAAATTTAAATCCTTTATGAGGGATTTAAAAACGGAATGTAGCCTATTGTCACTTGTGAACCAAAGGGCAAAAGGAGTTCCAGGAGAAAGAAACCTTGTTTCACTTCTTTTTCATGACCCCAGCTAAAAAGCCCCTAGAAAACTTATTGGTGAATTACAACCTTCGTTCCGATCGGCACCTTGGACGCCAGTTCCAGAACATCGCGGTTATACATTCTGATACAGCCATGTGATACATTTTTCCCTATGGAGGAAGGGTTATTCGTACCATGGATTCCATAGTGAGGTTTCGATAGCCCCATCCACATCGCTCCAAACGGCCCGCCCGGATGCGGCTGTTTATTTATAATAGTAAATGTTCCGGATGGCGTCGGGGTTAACATTTTTCCAATGGCAACCGGATAAGTCTTTACCAATTTACTCCCTTGAAAAAGCTTTAGCTTATGAGATTTCGTCGATACATCAATCCAAAATGCCATAAAATCCCTCAGTCCCTTTTTCATCATAGTATGCAAAAGGATTTTGATGTGTAAAAGCTGAATAAACCTGTTCATGGACACGGTATCATGGACTCCCTCTTTCTTTTGAAAAAGCTAAGAAAGTTTTATCCGTTCGAATAAAATCTTGAAGGTATAAAAAAAAGATAAATCATCACTATAATACAGAAGGAGGAATGAAAAATTGGATAATACTATCAATCACGGTCAGGCTCTGCTTAGAAAGGCTATTTTAACCTTGCCGTTTGTATGGGTAATTCTATCCCTGTTTAACGATGTTTCGTTCGTACATTCCACACTGCTGGGCATTGCCCTTGTGTTGATTTCGTACTTTCTCGGGGACCTGATGATATTGCCTAGAATGGGAAATACTTCTGCTACCGTCAGTGATTTCGTCCTGTCTTTATTAGTCATATGGGGCGGACTCAATCTGTTTGGATATGATGAGGCCTTCGGGGAATCCCTGTTAACGGCAATTATACTGACCATTGCGGAATATTTCTTCCATTTGTGGATGGAGCGGACTCAACTTAGTGGCCCTAAGCACGTAAGACAATCTTAACTTTAATGGGCAGTGGATATTGGTCCGCTGTCCATTAATGTTTAATTTTTTTAACATCCGATTCATATAATGGGAGTTAGTACAAGCCATGGGAGGAAATCGGATGTTCACTTTTCTGGAAAAAGCTGTTGTGGGTATGGCCTTATTAAGACTGCTGTCCGGCGGGATTGAAATTTTTGCCGCCTTTCTAATGATCCGTTTCAATGCCGTTGAAAAAGCAATCATCATAAACAGTTCGCTTGCCCTCATCGGTCCACTGATCCTGCTTCTTACAACTGCAATCGGCATCTATGGCATTGCCGATAATATTTCTTTCGGAAAATTTGTCTGGATATTTGTGGGAGTCGGGTGTATTTTATATGGCATTAGGGGAACTTGAAAGACGGCAACAGTTGGTTTGCGTGATGACTATACACCTCCGGCCTTTTCGGATAACTGCTGCTCACCCAGTCCTGGCACATCACAATCCATCAAGCTAAATCTGTTTGGCCGAACCGGACAGCCCGGAAAAAAGATGATTTGTGTTTGCATCTCCAAATTAGAATACCATCCACCAGACAGTCATTATTAAAAATAAAAATACACATGCATGAGATTTTTAGGGTTGGATTTTCATTCTTAGGCATCCCGTTATTATGACTGACACAGAAAAAACCTAACTTGTTTTTTTGAGCATGATATGCGGAATATGCGCCAATCGGATTCTTCGTCTCATATAGAAACATGTCTCATAAGAGGAGAGTATTTTTCAAATAAGCTGCCACCATCACATACATTCAACGACCTTCTTCAACTGCTCCTGCAACTCACCGATCGGAACGAATCTTGCTTTTCTGATCATCTCTTTTCCTTCAACAAACACAAGGATGGCAGGTACAGTAAATATTGAATATTCCCCGGCTACTTTGGGGATTTCACCCGCGTCTGCCAGAATGGATACAATTACCGGATAATCCTCCAGCAATTCCTCCACCTGCGGAAGAAGCGCGTGGCAAACTGAACAGTTTTGTTTGGATATATAAAGTAAAGTCAACTTGTTTTCATTTATCGTTGTATGAATTTCTTCCAAGGAATGAACGGATTTCATGTCCTTCATCCCTCCCTTCGATTCTGATCATACAAATTATATCTTACATACGCAGGCAGGGAAACGATTAAGGTAAGCATAGAAGCCCGGAAAGTCTAGAAACTTAGACTTTCTGGGCTTCATGGCTAACTAATATTTCGAGAATACATCTTCCACGATGTAATACGATTGTTTCAAGCGCTCTTTTGATTCGGGTTCATTCCAATTTTCCCAAGTGTATCCTTTCATTTCCTTTAGAACTTTGTTCTCAATCGTTGGGAAGGAATCCTGTATGTTTCCTCCCTCATCAAGGTATAACGCTCCAATATGGATTTGATCGACGAATGTGCTTGCTTCCATTCCGTCTTTATAAAAATCTCCTTTGAATTCTTTTTGACTCGGATCTTTTGATTGGATGAGAAGCCACGGAATTCTTATCTCAATGATCCCTTCATCATTTATATAGTAGTCTGCCAATGAATCATAGTTCTCTGAGGATGGATTTCCGTTTCCTTCCCTGAGCTTCCCTGTTTCGTAGGAACTGAACGGGATTGTCTTGTCCCGATCCGGCAGATAATACTCTTTATTCAGTGCATATTTGATCGGTGAAAATTCTCCGCTGTCCTTGGAAGGTGGCCCCTTTTTGGTTTCAATCAGCTTCAACGTATGCCCGTACTGATATGTGTAAAAGTCATAATACGCATCCACTTTGATCCGGGACTCCTTCTTACCCAGATCAATAATAAAATCAACTCCATTTGAAAAGCGGACACGATCGTTTCCTTTTATAAACGTATTTCCCTGTTTTGGCACGACATCGAGCAATATAAGGGGGTACCCCTTATTATTCTTGTCATGATCCAGCCGGACGTATAAATACCGTTCGTCATGATCCACATATAATGCTTTCATATTTCCTTTATCTTTCTTATAAAGCGCCTCTTTCTTCCACTCTTCTACTTTTCCATCTACCTGAATTTTATGGCGGTCAAAACTGAGCAATCCGAACTGCTCTTCATTGGTTTGGGCATTCGACCAAAATGGCCTTCTGTCCGGATTGTCATAATCCATCGTATTCCAAGTCCGCTTGAACCATTCATCCTGCCATGTAAAGATAAGTCCGCCCAACAGTTTTTCTTCCATGATGTCCTCAAATAGATGGCCAATGATTTCTCCTTGTTCCTTCTCGGATAAAAATCCCTGATTCCATCCAAACGGATTTTCATGTGTTAGCCCGCGAGAGCTTGGCACTCCAAATTCCGCCACTAAAATGGGAAGCCGGTGCGCTTCGTGCAATTCAGCCAAATATCCGGCGTAATTATTTTTCTTTCCGCGATGATCCACATAGGTTTGATATTTTTCATCATAGTTTAGAAAATCGGGATAGTACGGATAAATATGATAGGAAGCAAATTGTTCGGTCAGCTTTGCATCATTTTTTGTATAAATGATATTTGGATTGACACTGACGAGATCTTCTTGTCCAGTAGAGTCGGATGGATGTTCCAAAATATCGGTCGTTACCCAATTTGTAAAACTCATCGGCCGCATCCACTGATAATGTTCCACTTCGTATTTAGTGATGAAATCCATCTGTTGCGCAAGCCAGTATTCGAACGCTTCGGCATTTTTTGTTTCAAAATATTTCCCATTGTAATCACCCATATCGGGGTATTTTTCATTTGTCTCTTTCACCATGAAAGGATACCACTCAATCCCTAATACCCAACCAATGACATATTCCGATATATCTGCCCGATATGCTCCGGATGCATGCCCTGCTTTGTGTTCGACTATTTTGTTGCCATGAATGACGTCGACAATGGTCTTCATCTCTTCCTGAAAATCCTTCAGATTTTCCTTTTCAAAAGCATCTAATGATTCTTCGAGTTTTTCTTCATTGATCCAAACCCCATGCAGAACATATATTTTTTCTTTGTGTTTGTCGTTATAACGTTTCAGGGCATTATAAAAACCTGGGGGATGTAAGGTATATACACGTATCGTATTGGCGTTCATTTTTCCAATCTGCTCGAACCATCTGTAGTATTCCTCTTCTGTTATGGCAGCTTCACCAGGGAATGTCCCCGGTTTCCCCATTCCGATGTTGACACCCTTGATCGTGAGCGGATCCCACTCATCATCCTTCAAGACCTCAAAAGCATCCTCTTTAATTCTTGCATTGTATTGAAGCTTATTTGAATGTGACTTTTTTCCCGTTTTCGGCGACTCCTCAAACTGTTCTAAAACGGAGGTCATCATTGGAAGATAAGTCGACCAATAAAAAGCCTGATCGGAAAACTTCTGGGCAACCTTATAAATTTGCTTTAGGCCTTTCATTTGATAGAAACGTGGAATCTCCGTTACATCATTGAAGTCACCTGCAAAATAGTAGCTCGAAGTTTGCCCGTGTTCATTTCTTGATACAGCGGCAAATTCAGAGGGAATCCCATTTTGTTCAAGTATTTTTTTTCCTTCATCCGTCAAGCCCCATTCGTAATTCGCAAGGACCGTCGTCCCTTCCTTCGGCGTTACAATATCAAACCAATATTGATAATCCGGACTGTCTTTAAGCTCGAACTGTTTCTTACCCGCTTCCGTGAATGAAAGGCTGATACCTTCTTTTTGTAAATGCTTCTCTTTCTCCAATACGATGACCTGGTAATCAAGATCGTTGACCAATATTACCCCCGGTCCGCTGTATTTCCATGAATCCTTAAATTCATCAAGTATCCATTGAGGAATCTCTTTGTTTTTACGCGGGTCCAATTCATCGAAATACCGTCCGGTCCAACCTGACCAATCAATTCCCAAATAGTCGGTCACACTCTTTCTTACGGGTTCACTCGTTGGCGAAGCGAATGTATTGAACTCGGCAATCAGCAGACTTTTCTTTTTCTTATTTAACCGCTCAGTAATAGCCTTCCATTCATCTTCTTCAAGGCCACCGTATATTTTTTCCGACCGGGAGCCTTCTCGAGATTTTTCAATCCACGGCAAGTCTTCCTCATAGACACCATATGTATCCGCCAAATAAATAACATCGTACTGATCATAATCATCGGGAAGCTGGCGAATTTGATAGCTTTCCTTCTCATGGTCCGGTTGGAACCCAAAATAATTGCCCGATGGATCAGATATTTCATCCTTACCATCAGTTATTTTCATATGTTGTAAAAGCCATGTTATCCCAAGGTGCTCACGATATGTTTCATTTGGGACAGTTTTATCGATAATAGCCACTTGAAGATGTTTGCCAGGTTCTATGAACCACAGAATGATAGGCAAAGAAATTGCGATGATTATAAAGATTCCGGCTATATAAATGCGTTTCATTATGATATTCCTTTCTTGGAGAGACCCACCCTTTTCATTTGTCCCCAGTCTTCTTTTCTGCGTAAGAAATGGATGAACCCTTCAAATCTCCAAATCAGTGTCAGCGGTTTATACCAGAACACCTCTGTAAAAGACATGACCATCAGCCGGAACACATCTTTCAATTTGGGATAGGTATTCATACTCCATGCCTCAAGTAGAATGGATGCGACAGAAAAGACTGTACCATACAAAATAAAGAGTAAAATGAGCAATAGAGCAAATTCATAGTAAATATCTCCCATAAAGAAGGCCATCAGGACATATATATATCCTCCTAATTCAATAATGGGTCCCAAACCTTCGATCAGCCAAAAATACGGAAATGAGATCATGCCGATTCCGCCGTATTTTGGATTAAAGGTCAATTTTTTATGTCTCCATAAACTTTGTATCAGCCCTTGCTGCCATCGTCTTCGTTGCTTCCTCAATGTAGACAGCGTTTGAGGGGCTTCCGTCCAACACACAGGTTCGGGTACAAACTCAATCCGTTTCTTCTCTTTTTTTTCTTTGATCAGCCGATGCAGCCTGACAACCATCTCCATGTCTTCACCGACGGTTTTGGTACTGTATCCGCCTGCTTCAACAACCCACTTTTTTGAAAACACACTGAATGCTCCCGAGATGATAAGAACCAAATTGAACTTGCTTAAAGCGATCCTTCCCATCAGGAAAGCTCTTAAATATTCCACTATCTGCATGACAATCAAAGCATTCTTTGAAAAACCCGTCTGAAATACAGCTCCTAGCTGAATATCAAGCCCATTGGCGATCCGAATATTTCCGCCGGCCGCAATTACATCCTCGTTAGACTTCATGATTGGTTTCATCACGCGTAGAAGTGAGTTCTCATCAAGAATAGAATCTCCGTCAATGGAGCAAAAATAGGGAAAACGCGAAGCATTGATTCCAACATTAAGAGCATCGGCTTTCCCGCCGTTTTCTTTTTCAATCAGTATTAAATTCGGATGAATTTCGGACCGATAGATTTGCAGTACCGGCTTGGTCGGGAGATGTTCCAATATGTCCATAGGTACGGGCTTCATAGAAAATTTCTCAATCGCCAATTGCTGCGTACTATCAGTTGACCCGTCATTAACAATAATCAGTTCCGTTTGCGGATAACGAAGATTCAACAGAGAATGAATACTATCTATAATACCGGCTTCTTCGTTATAAACGGGAACAATGATGGAGACAGGCTTCCAATGCATGACATGGACATAATCCTCCGCAAATTCGCTTTTATCTATCAAGTACTGCTTTCTTAAATGGATTAGTGCCAATATCAGCATAGTGCTATAAACAAGAATGACGGCTGCCATATAGATGAAAATCAGCGCGCCAAAAAATGTGAATAAACCTTCAAGAACTACTCTCATATGTCTTGCAATTCCCCTCAACGTTGTTTGGGGAATTGACCTTTCATCTCCTCATTTTCCGATTGCCCGGGCTGCTTGTGAACGGACAAACCATGATTCATCTTCCAATAGCTTTTCCAAGTAGGAAAGAGAACCTTTCAGCGGAACGTTTTGCAATAGTTTCGCTGCCATCAGGCGTTCTTCCCAAATTTCTGAAGTGACAAATGGAACGTACTTTTTCAGATTGACAATAATTCCAATTTCATGCAGCGCCTTTAAAGAGCGGATTCGAATTTCAGCATCTTCACGTTCCAATTGAGCTTCAAGAAAAGGGATGGAATCCATGTTCCTATTCAAACCGATCGTATCGATCATTGAATATTGACAGGCGGCCGGCAATTGATCGAAACGGTTCAACAATTGCTCAATAGTGCCAAGGCCCAATCCTGTCAAGAGTTTTTTATATTCAAATTCTGAGAATTTCATTGAATTTGTTGTCATTTTTTCTAGAAACAGATCCGAATCAAACATCGAATATATTTTCAATAATTGGAATCTCTCTTCATGGGTTAATTTCTTTTTCTCCATCTCACGGCACTGATTGACCAAACGATATAATTGGAAATCGGAAATCCGATACAGTGCATTCATTTTTCTGCTCCATTTCCTGCTTTCAAGCATTTTTCCATAATGATCGATTAGATATTGATTGGAGAATTGCCTGATCTTTTCTTGAATCTCATCGCTGGAAATGTTTTTTAAATAAACAAGAAAAATCTTTTCAATCCCTTCGATTTCATAGTTATATTTAGGGATCAGTTCGTCTGAAAATGGCTCTTCGCCTCTGAAATATCGATACCACTTATGTTGTTTCTCATTTATATACCATTTCATCTTCTTTTGCCGAGATACTTCTTTCATCCGTTCAAATGTCAAATAGAGCCAAAAACCTGCGAGCAAAGCAGAAAGAACGATAATCGCCCATATTAAGAAATCGAAGACGACGTCCATCATGACCAGAACCTTTCAAAAACCCTTTTGAGCTGGGCTTCAAACAATCGGAGATTAAAAGGTTTAATCAGATATTCATCAACGCCGCTTTCATAAGCGTAGATCATATCCTCCTCCGAATTTCTTTGCGTCATCATGAAAACGACAAACTTTCCATTATTCGGCAATTGACGAACAGCATGTAAGACCTCCAGCCCATTTTTCCTTGGCAGGATATCGTTCATGATCAAAATGTGCGGATGACTGGAAAAGTACCAATCGGATTGGAGAAAATCATAACCATCTTGAAATGTTTTAATCTCCAGTTGACATCCATCTATTTTCAGATTCTCCAGAGATGTTTGAATGACGTTACGTAAAATATCATTTTCTTCTAAAATACTTGCTTTGATATTCACCGTACTTTTCTTTTTAAAGTCTCTGACAAATTCGATAGGCCCAACATCGGATTGCTGGGCACTAGCCAATGATTTCCGGCCCTTTTCAACCACCGCTTCAAACTCCACATGGCTATTTCCAATTTCTACGACACTTGCCGAAAATAACTGGTCCTCTTGTCCGGATCGTGGTAGGTTTTCATCGGAAAATAACCGTTGGAGAAATGCATTTGCTTCCTCTTCACCACTTTGAGACAAGATCAAACACCATTCAAATGGGGTTTCCAATTTGCAAAGCAAATCGCTTTGCCGAATTTTGTTTTCCAAAAACACCGTGATCTCTTCTTCGTTCCGGCCCCGGAGGATGCCTTGATCCGAAGCAGATATAAAAATGACGGAAATCGGCGTTCTTGTACGGTCAATACCTGCTTTTAACACATGGAAAAAACGACTCAAATGTTTTTCCTTGATGATGTTTTCTTGGGCGATAATCGAAATATCCATAGATTTCATCCTTGCCATGTTATTTTGCTTTTCTAAGAGCTTTATTCATTCTCTTCGTTCGATACATCGCTTGATCCGCGAAATTTAACAATGAGTCAACATACCGCCCATGATCCGGGTATATGCTGACCCCGATGCTGATATTAACAACAATTCGAAGTCTTTGAATAACAAATATCTTTTTAAATTGGGATTGAACCCTGTTTTTGATTGTTTCAATCTCTTCCTTTTCGTCAACTATAATGATAAACTCATCACCGCTTTTTCGGAAGACACGATTCTGTCCCTTAACCTCACTTAATAACCTTAATGCACATTTTTTCAACAATTTGTCACCAACTATATGGCCATATCGATCATTTATTTGTTTAAAGTTATCGATATCAATGAATAAGAGGCCAAATGTAGATTGCGATTGATGACTTTGTTCCACTTTCGAGTTGACACTCTCCTGTAACTTTCTGAAATTGGAAAGTCCTGTCAGTTCATCTGTATAAGCCAATTCCAATAACTTTTTGTAACCATCCATATGATTAAGAGGAAGAATGTGTAAAAAATAATCGTTTGAAAGTGAACATTTACTTATGTACACAATAGAATCTATTGCATGACGATATTTATTAAAAAGGCTCAGTGGTCCTCCCCAGTAGCATTTATTTTCGATATCCCTTTTAATGCTTTCAACTTGTTGAGGATCATCTATCAACATATTAATATTTAATCCTGTCAATTCCTCTGGTACATAATTGAATGTATTATAAAATCCCTCATTTGCTTTCATGAAGCGCCCACTCGAATCCATAAGTAGGACAATAGATGTTTCCAGAAGAGAGGAGGACATTTGGAACATTTCATTTGGCGTGAGACTACTCCCAAGCTTCAATTGTTTAAATGGATAATTTTCTATATGGAGTCCTTCTGTCATTGTACTGATAGCCTCCTGATCACTTTTTATGTGAAATTTGTCCCCAATCTTAGGTATATTACATTATATATCTGAACATATCCTATACAAAAAATATTCCTCCCCGTAAGCCGGAGAGAAATAGAGAGTATTTAACAAATCCCCGCTTCAAGATTCAAACGAATTTTCTTTATCGCCCCCGCCCGCCATTTTTTCACGGCAGACAATGAGACTTTTTCCTCATCGGCGATTTCCCTCATGGACATACCAAGGTAAAATGTATAGACAACCCAGTTTTCCTGTTTTTTCGTGAGCCCGACACAATACGAAAGCAAAGTAGTGAGCTGTAGCGGAGGTTGCTCTCTCTCATCTTTCCTCATCTCCCAAAAAGCCTCGTCCGGATAGACAGTTCCCTCCTCCACCTTCGACTGCCTCGTCAGTTCCGTCATCATCCGGCCCTTTATATAGGAATACGCAAATGTGCTGAACTTCCCTTTTTCAGGATCAAACCTTTCCTTCGCCTCCCATAATGCGATAAGGGCGATTTGAAAAAATTCGTCCTCGTTTTTATAAATGTTCAATGAATAAATAATATGGTAGATCATCGGTCTGTATTGCTCAATCAATTCAGTGAAACCTTCCATTTAGAAATCCTTCCTGGAAGCGCGCTGTCCGATTTATTCCCGGGTATCCTCACCTTAATCGGGAGCGCCGTTTCAATCTAATGGATGTTTTTAAGAAAAATTTAGTATTGAACAGTTTAAATTTATAAAAAGTCCTCGATACTTCATTTGTCACATAGGAAAAAAATGGTTTTTCACGTAAAATTTTTAAACAGTTGACCACGAAACTCAAACAAACTATAGACCTGCATCTTGATGCCTTCGTGATTTTCAACAAATTCTCACTTCTGTCGTGGCATTTACTATCTATATAGGATAATGGATACCAATTGACAATGGTTGAATTGGGTGATGCGAATGATAGAGTTAAAAGTAAGAGGATTGTCCGTTAAGTTGTAGGATGTTGTAAGGATCATGGAATGGAAACAAGAGAGCATTATATCAATAAACAAAGTACATACGTTTCGATATCATTGATGGTCGAATATGGATATATTTTTACAAAAGTAATAGAAAGACCTTCGGTTTTCCTGGTAAAAATACAACCGCTCCAAATCATCCGGGACAGCATACAATATTATAGACACGATTGGGGAGGGGCTAAAAAAGCTGCCTAATCAAACTTGGGAGGCATTGACATTCCTCCAGTAAAAATCAGTGGAAGCTTGGGCATCTACTGGTTTCCAAGCAAATCCCCCTTGCACATGATCGCGTTCTTGTTTGCGTTGGATCCTCTTTAAGACTGCATGCAAGTGGCAACCTAAGGAAACAAAGTCCTTTTCCATTTGGCCATAGCGTAACCGTTTCAATCAGCGTAAAACAATTCACCGGCAAAAAGCGCTGGGCCCAAGATTTAAAAACAACCTTCGAAAAAAGTACAGGAAAAGGAAGCTTTCAATTGCTTTACATCTATCAAGAGAACCTTCCATTGCTGAATGCCCCCATAATTCCCTGCCATTTCATCCAGTCGAGAACGGAATACAACATAAATGACATGAATTGAAAAATAGCAGCCCATGGCTGCTATTTTTCATCGGTTGGATCATATGAGTCTTGCGCATATGGCCGATATTAAAACTGTAGTTTTATGGGATGATTTAGAGCTGACCGGATCATTTAGTTCCAGGCTCAGACCTTACTTGTCAAACCACGGATAGATCATAAGTCGCCGCTACGGGGCATACCTGTACGTTTAACCAAACAGCTTAAATAGCAGGCTCTTTGGAACTTCTACCCTAATGGTTACAAGCTTATTCACGACTTGACTGATTTTCACATCGCAAAGCATGGTCAGCAACCGGTATGCCTCTCCGAATTCCAAAGCCAATGCGTTCTGTAAATGCTCAACCACAATTCCGGCACCACGCTGGACGGCTGCCTCCAAGGTCTCTGCCGATGAGATAAACATAAAGGCATCCTTCGTTTCGACTACCGGGACAGAAAGCAGACAACCTTCTCTTTTGTCCACCTTCATTTTCACCTTTCCCCCGATTTCAACTCCGGTTCCATTCATTTCCCCATCCCCCATGGAAGCATGAAGGTCTCCTAAAGCGAACAATCCTCCTTCCTGAAAAACGGGAAAATATATCCTGCTGCCGGCCCTGATATCTTTCGTATCCATGTTTCCGCCGTGGTCACCGGGAACCGCACAATGCACAGATCCCTTACGGGGAGCAACGCCAATGACTCCAATCATCGGGGCCACTGGAAAAATCAGTCCATCACCAAACAGAATTCGGCCATCTTTCACTGGAACAATCTTTGTTGAAGGTTCATCCACCAAATCACCCAGAACACCGAGTCCTTTCGACATCACCATTACACCGGATGGGTCTAACTCAATGTCTAAAATTTCAACGACAAGAATATCCCCCGCCTTTACGCCATTCACATAAAAGGGCCCCGTCGCCTGATTCATAATAGACAAGTCAATATCGGGGCGCAGAACACTCTCATCTGCAATCTGGCCACCATAGCAATCATGGGTTTCCACAACAACTGTCTCTCCAGGCTCAATCGTATAAACCGATTTCATATCAGCAGAAAAATGGGTGATTGTATTTTTTTTGCTAAAAAATTGCATCTGCCCGTTTACCAGCCTTTCGGAAGTACATTAAAGATGCCTAACAACGTATATATTCCCGCCCCTGTATATAGCACAATAATTAACGTTTGCATAGCGGGATGCGCAAGCTTTCCGCATGTCCATTCAGGCTCCCTTTCGTTTACCTTCCGGGATTTATTAAGCATCATGACCGGCACGATCGCCATCATGATTCCTGCAAACGCCCCCGCGATCGACAAAGCATCAACGAATCCGACAAATCCGCTGTAAGCAAGAACAAACGGTGGCACCGCTACGATTGCCAACGCAATGAAACGATATTTTTTATCAGTTTCTGAAGGAAATTTAAAACGGTCAATAATGTTTGTAAAATAACTTTGTCCAAGAGCCCAGAAGGATGTCAGCATCGCTAACAACGCAAATCCGTTTGCTGTAAAAAACGCCCAGCTTCCCAAAGCATCTGCCCAAGCAATCGTAACAACTTCTGTCACTTTTTCTGGTCCTGTTAATCCCAGCGCAGCCATCGGAACCAGTGCCAATAAAACTCCTGTAATCAGCATTCCGATAGAAATCGCCTTTGGCAAGTTCTTAATGTTTTCTTTTGAGTATCCGCGTGACAATTCAGGTACAATGTATTGCGCTAAAAAAGAAAATACAGTCAAACTGAATACTGGAATGGCAAATTTAGGATTGGAGAAAGTGAGATATTCCAACTTCAGTCCAGGCCCTATAATGGATGCCAATATTAAAAGAATAACCAGGAACAGCATTCCGAAGGTGATAAATTTCTCCGCTACACCGGCAGCCTTCAAGCCAAGCCAGATAACTCCAACAGCAGGGATGAAAAATAAAAAACTCCCAAGGATGTTCGGTATCCCGAATAATTCAGCCAAAATCTGCCCGCTTCCTGAAGTATAGGCAATTAACGCTCCCAAAGCATTTACGGCGACTGATAAAAAGATCAGCCATGAGCCCAAATTACCCACATATTTCTCGGCCAAACCGCTAAGCTGTAAAGCTTTCTTCGTCCTGAGCGTTGTTTCCGCTACATAAAGCATCGAAATCGTCGTGAGAAATCCTGCTACTACGACCCAAAAAACCAAAACGGGCCAACCCGCATTCTTAGCGCCATACGCCAAACTCAAAACTCCGGCGCCGATATTTGCTCCGACTATTAAAGCAACCCCTTCAAGCAGGGTTAATCTAGTTCGCGTTAAAGCAGAACCTTCATTAGAACCTGACACTATCAAACCTCTCCTTTTTAAAGCTTCTATGATGTAAAAAAATAAACACGAAATACAGTATAACAAAACTAAAAAGGCGAGAACGTTTACATTGCTTAAAAAAAGTTTTATTAGTATAGCATCACTCTAGCTATCCATTGAAACATTGTCTTATATTTCCCCAATATGGTTCAAAAAATGCTGATTCTCTGCTACTTTGACGCCTCCCCTTTTGGCCGATCATTCACCAGAATTGGTAAGCGGTAAGTTTTTACAAAAGCTAAGTTTTTTGCCATTTGCCTTCTGGCGATATTTGCTGCACAGTTATCACTTTGAGAGGGTTCATCAATGGCAGGCTCCCTTTGCATTACTACCCGAAGAACAAAATTTTGCCAAAAAGCTTTATAAAGTATAAAATGGCCCATGGGTTTGCCCAGGGCCATTTAGAAAATAATATTCATCAGCAGTTACGGCAAGGTACCTTTCATGAAGGTCGCAGTCAGATATCGTCTGAAAGAACCTTTTAACCGCTCCAATTACCGCCATTACTTCTTTAGTCGATGCCTCTAATCCGCGTTCATTAGTATTTCCAGATTAATCACGCTTCACTTGAGCTTGATTGAAAAATTCGCAACAAGGCTTTTGTTTGGTTTAATGGTCCAATTACATAGAATGATGTCTGGAACCTTGAGTACCTTGCCTATGATAAGCCTTCATCATAAGTAAACTTTGTGCCATTTAACAGTAATCTTTCAATATATCCTTCAAAAATGCTGTTTATTTTACATGACAACTTTCTCTCAATGGATCATACGCCGAAATATCCATTTTCACATCATCACCGAGTGCCAAACTTCCTGCAGTCATCCCGACATAAGGCCCCATCGTCAGGCCCGAAGAACCTAATCCGTTGGCGATGACCAGCCCACTTACAGAGGAAATCTCCCCGAGTAACGGCAAACCATCTTTTCCAAATGGCCTGAATCCCACACGGATTTCATCAACCGTTCCGTCTGAAAGTCCAGGGGCAACGGATAGCGCTTCATCGAGCACTTCTTTTACCCCTCCTGCTGTCACGCGGTAGTCAAACCCGGAGCCCGTTTCCCTTGTTGCACCAGCAACCACCCTTGATTCGTCAAACGAAACCAAATAGTGGCTGCTTTGCGGAATGATGACCGGCCATTCAGACGTATCCTGTTCCGGAATGCGTAAGTGAACAATCTGCCCCCTCTGCGGTTCCACATATACATCTAATCCCAGCGGTTCCAACAACCGGGACATCCACGCCCCTGCTGCAACAATCACTGCGTCAGCAGTAATAAATTGATCATTAACATGAACTCCGGTTACTTTTCCTTCTTTTACGGTAAGACTGGCCTCTCCGGATAAAAACTCTGCACCATGCTTTTCTGCTCCCCTTTTCAGGGCATCTCTCAATAAAATTCCATCTACACGGGCTGCTCCCCCAATATAAACAGCTTCCAAATCACTTCTTAACGGTGGAAAAAGAGCTTGCGCCTCTTCGGGGGATAATCTCCGTACCTCCCCGACTTCAGGACAATCCACTTTCCTTTTTTCAAGTTCCCGTTCAATTTTACTTAATTCATCTTTATCATTGCTAACCGCCAAAGCCCCCACCATGGCATAGCTTAGATTGTTTTCGCCGTCTTCTTCCAGCATGGAAACTAACGTCGGATAATAACAAGCCCCCGCCTTATAAAGCGCATACCGGTCAGGCTCCTCCTCTAACCAAGGACAGACAATCCCAGCACCTGCGGCCGTTGCCTGCCCTTCATGACAACGATCCACAACTACAATTTCGACTCCCTTTTTTGCCAAATGATATGCCGCACTGGCTCCCACAATACCTGATCCCATCACGATTACTTTCATACGTCCACAACCCTTCTATGTAAACTAGCTTAATTAAAAGTGTAACAAAAAATGAATGCCAAAAGAATAAAATTCCGGATGGGTTTCACAATATGAACTGGAGGTGTAATCATGAAGCGTGATGATAATATAAGGAGTAAAAAGAGAGTCGTTACAAGCGTGAACCCGCAAGGATTGACCGAGGACATTGCAAATCAGGCACCGAAGACACAGCTTGAAGAGCGGGCAAAAAAGTCGAATACCAAGATTTAAGACTCCTTTTAAACAGTTCCTTTCCGTGTCAAAACGCAAACAATGCAGGTGGAAGCACCTGCATTTCTGCATTTTTTTGGCAGAATGGAACAAAAAGCTACCCCTTATTCATCACAGCCTCTTCCTCGTTGACATCCCGCAAAAATGTCCTTGTCCTCTCTTCTTTCGGATTGTTAAAGATCTGTGCTGCCGTCCCTTCTTCTATGATGATACCCTGGTCCATGAAAACGACCCGATCCGCCACATCTCTCGCAAAGGACATTTCATGTGTCACCACAACCATGGTCATCCCCTCTTTTGCTAACCCCTTCATGACTTGAAGTACTTCCCGTACAAGCTCCGGATCCAAAGCCGAGGTCGGTTCATCATAAAGCATAACCATCGGTTCCATTGAAAGTGCCCGGGCGATGGCCACCCTTTGCTGCTGACCTCCCGACAACTGAGAAGGATAATGATTCATCTTTTCAGCCAATCCTACTTTCGTTAGAAGGGAAACGGCCTTTTCCCTCGCCAGCTCCCGATTTTGTTTTTTTATGATAATCGGGCCTTCCATCACATTCTCAAGAGCTGTTCTATGAGGGAATAAGTTGAATTGTTGAAAAACAAACCCTGTGTTTTGCCGAAGGTCCCTTATCACTTTTTTCCTTTGTTTATTCTGGGGAAGATCAGCCTCCACTTCTTTGTCTCCCAATTTGATGATTCCGTTATCCGGCTCCTCTAAAAAAGTTATACAGCGTAAAAGCGTGGATTTCCCAGAACCACTGGGTCCCATGATAACGACTACTTCACTTTTTTTCACAGATAAACTGATATCCTTTAATACTGCGTTACCATTAAAACTTTTCTTGACATTTTGAAGCTTGATAACCTCCAACCATCCCACCCCCTTTTTAAGCTAGATGCCTTGATGTTCTTTTTTCCATTTGATCCAAAAGGATTGTAAAAGATGTGATGACACACCAATAAATAGAAGCCGCCAATAAATAAATGGTCAAAGGTTCAAAAGTTTTAGCTATCATGAGTGTGGACATTTGCAGTAATTCCGTTACGGTAATGACCGATACTAATGAGGTATCTTTTATTAGGATGATATATGTGTTGGAAAGAGTCGGTATGGCAATTCGAATACTTTGGGGGAGTATCACACGCCTCATCGCCTGTCCATATGTCATCCCCATTGACACAGCCGCTTCCATCTGTCCTTTATCCACTGCTAAAATGGAGGCCCTAAAAGATTCCGATAAATAGGAGCCGGCATTTAAGCTAAGGGCTAAAATTCCTGAGGGGATTGGTTCTAGCTCTATTCCGATTTGAGGTAATCCATAATAGATAACGAAAATCTGGACCAATAATGGTGTACCGCGGAACATGGATACATAAACGGTTGAAATCATTCTCAACATCTTGACTTTTGATATACGGGCCAAAGCAGTAAAAAAACCAAGTACCAAGGCGATAATAATTGAAATAACAGCCAACCCAATGGTCATTAGTGTAGCGCTTAAAAGGGAGGGGAGAGCATCAAGGATTACAGAAAAATTCATATTTTGGATTTCCACCCTTCTAGGTCTTTGTAATTATAATGAAATTCGCTCATATTGATTGATCTTTATACCCTTTTCTCTTAACTCACTAATGAATTCACCAAACCGGTCGCCAATAATCAGTTTTTCTACCGGAACAATGCCTGTTTCCGGTACCTTGCCCGTCAAAATCCAGTTCATCATTAACATTGCCGGGATAGCAGTAGTTTTTGCCATGGAAGTGATTCCTCGATCATGGTCATAGTAGTCTATCATTTCCCAGATATATGTTGTTTCCTTCCCGTTCTTTTTACCACTTGCCGTTACCCTTACAACGGTGATATCTTCAACGGATTTTCCACTCAGTTGAGGTTCTAATATTTTTTCCGTAAGCTTTTTGGCATTGATTTCCACATCATCCACACTGATTATTTTATTGTCTAAAAAGCCGAGTTCAGCAAGAACAGCCATTTTATCCCAATGTCCGTCATAACGGACTGTTTTTTCATATATCTTTTTTACCTTATCTTTCAATGTGTATGCCGTGCTGTGCGCATCCGTCACAACAGCTTCACACTCCCCGACAGGTTCTGGAAATGTTATTTTTTCTTTTCCTGACAACGGAGGCAAGTAGACCAACTCACCGTTTTCGGCTGCCAACGCCGGGCGCGTGTATAGTCCCAATACACTTTCAAGGCGAAATACCACCTGATATTTTAATGGTGGCTGCGGATCCTTCGGAATTCCGCCGCAAATCATGATAGCTTCTTCTGCTTCATCCAAAAGCTCGATGCCTTGTGCAGCTAAAAAGTTTGTGATTCCCGGCGCTACGCCGCATCCGGGAACAATCGTTACACCTGCTTCTTTTGCTTGCTGATTCCATTTACTTTTCTCTTCATACTCTGTTCCTACTAGATCCACTAGATGACATTTTGCATGGATTGCCGCCTTGATTGCCGGCATACTCAGTGAATGCGGCAAACACGCAATGACTGCGTCCACATCTTTTATTGCTTCGTATATATCATTCTCATTTGCCAGATTCATATGTCGTCCGCTTACCTTTTCATGACCGGTCAGATCTAAACACTTTTCGATGTTCTCCTTTATTCCATCGACTGCAACCACATGATCGATATGCCTGTATTCGGCAATCTCTCTTGCAACCGTATTTCCAATCATCCCCGTACCTAACACAGCAACTTTCATATATGAAGGCCTCCTTTGAATCAATTACTTTATGACCGGATCTGAATCAAACCATTTTCTATAAATCTCTTCATATGTTCCGTCCTCTATCATGGAGGCCAACTCTTTATTCAATCTTTCAACAAGCTCCGTATTGCCTTTTTTTACAGCCATTGCAATTTCATCCTCATTTAATATGTCGCTGGTGATTTTGACAGGCAGCTCCTCTTCCTTAATGTTGTAGCTCATCAACAACTGATCATTAATAATGACGTCCAATCTTCCATTGATTAAATCCTGAAGATATTCATTTACGGTTTTATATAATGTAACTTTTGCTCCATCAACACTTTCTGCAACCTCCGCAAAGGTGGTTCCTGTACCCGTACCGACTTTTTTACCTTTAATATCTTCTAACTTCGTTATATTATCTGTGTCTTTACGAGTAATTAAGACAGAACCTGTCACCACATACGGGTCTGTAAACTCAACGCTCTTTTTCCGCTCGTCAGTAACTGTCATTTGAGCAATGATCACATCAAACTTATCAGACTTGAGTCCACCAATAAGGCTGTCCCAAGAGGTGGCAACAAACTCTGTTTCAACACCCATCCTTTTGGCAAGTTCATTGGATATGTCAACATCAAATCCTTCGTACTCTTTATTGTCATCACCCATAAAATTGAACGGACGGTATGTTCCTTCAAAACCGACACGAAGAACACCTGCTTTTTTTAATCCATCCCCGGATTCTGTTTTTTCACCGCCTCCGTCTGTCTCTTTGCTCCCGCAGGCCACTAAAAAGAGCATCCATAGCATGGCCAATGCTAAAAAAGAAAATCGTTTCATTTTGCAACCCCTCCCCTTTTGATAACGCTTACAATTGATAACACTTCTCCTCTCACTCCTAATTTCCCCTTAATTGTTGAACTAAATTGTAGTACAATTATATGTAGTTTAACCCCGAATATTATAAATTGTCAATAAATTAATGAAAAGAGGCAATGAGCAATGAGCGAAAAAAAATCTTTAAAACAATCCGTTTATACCACTTTAAAAGACGCCATCCTTGCCAGGAAGCTTCCCCCTGGCAAACAAATAGTGGAAAATGTCATTTCCGAAAGTCTAAATATAAGCCGTACACCCATCAGAAGCGCAATTGATTTATTGGCAGCTGATGGCTTGGTTGAAATTATTCCAAATAAAGGTGCCTTTGTCATCAACCCTTCACTGGACGAAGTACTCCAAGCCTATGAGTTGCGAAAAGAGTTGGAAATCATGGCAGTGCAAAAATCGCTGGATTCATTGGCAGAAACAGATTTTGCAGGAATGGAAAAGATTGTGACATTAGAAAAAGAAGCTTTGTACAGCAAAGACTTGAGGACTTATGTTAAAGCAAATGAAAGCTTCCACTTGGCTATTACCAAAAGAAGCGGGAACATATTTTTAAATGAATTCATAGAAAAACTAATTAATCAAACCTCCATTTATCTAATCCTTTTTGACATTTTCTTTGAAGAAAATTCTCCGCAACCATATGGTTATAAAGAACACTTAGAAATCGTTGAATTAATGAGGGAAAAAAATGTAGAAGCCTTAAAAAAAACTTTGGAGAGGCATTTTGATAATGCTATTAAAAGTCTGGATGTGCAAACAGACTATGAAGAGTTAGATGAGATATTTAAGTAACCAGGAATCGAAAGCGGGGGTTTGCGAAAACTGGACCTCGCCTTTTTGTTTCCACATTATTCGCAGCTTAGATTAAACCATGATATACTTTTTGAATTATTTATTAAGTGCAGCCAGCACCTCCTTAAACTCCGCTCGGGACTTATAAAACTGTAACCGTTATTCCCTTGTGGATGCCGGCATCCACAAGAACCGAGCTTCTCGGACCATAAATCAGCTTCGTTGGAGTATTTTCCGATCCTTTAAGTCCAAGTAGGAAATTTTGGATCACACCTTCTATTTAACCAAAAAGACGATCGGCACTATACCGATCGTCTCTCATTACTTTTCAATCCATTAAAAAATCCAATGCGCAATCAACACAACAATCGGCAATGTAATCGCCGTTCTTAACAAGAAAATCAAAATAAGATCCTTCAGATTGACAGGCAGCTTGGATCCTAGCAACAATCCGCCCATTTCCGATAAATATACGAGCTGCGTAACGGATACACAGCCGATGACAAAGCGGGTCATTTCACTTCCAATGCTGCTTCCGATGATAGCCGGCAGAAACATGTCCGCAAATCCGATGATCATCGTCTGCGAAGCAGCGGCAGCTTCCGGTACTTGCAGGGCAGAGAGGATCGGAATAAACGGCATTCCCAAATATTTAAACACTGGGGTATACTCCGCGATCATCACACCGACTGTCCCAATCGCCATCACCACCGGAATAACGCCAAGCCACATTTCGATGACGTTTCTAAAACCTTCTTTTACAATGGATGATACATTTTTATTTCTGTTAGCCTGTAAAATAGCTTCGTTCATTCCCCATTTGAATGGCGTTACATTCGCCGGAATTCCTTCCTCCGCTTTTAACTCTGTATGCTCATATCCCGTATCCGGCTTTCTGGATAACGGAGGTATTCTCGGCATAATAATGGCAGCTGCCAAGCCTGCAACAACAATCGTCGCATAATATTCAAGAAAATAATCTTCAAGATGCAAATATTGGTTTACCACAATAGTAAAAGTGATGGATACAACGGAAAACGTCGTTGCAATGACGGCAGCCTCTCTCTTCGTGTAAAAACCGCCTTCATACTGCTTGGAAGTTAGAAGTACACCGATTGTTCCATCGCCAACCCAGGAAGCCAAACAATCAAGCGATGATCGGCCGGGAATTTTAAATAAAGGCCGCATAACCTTGGCCAACAAGGCGCCAAATAATTCAAGCAAACCGAAATTCAGCAGCAGCGGCAGGAAAAATCCAGCCAACAAAAACGTCGTAAATAATATCGGAATCAAATCATACGCCAACATGCCGCCAGTATTTTCATTGCGGATCCACTCCGGCCCGATTTGATAAACAGCCATAAAAGCAAAAATTGTACCCAAAATGCGAATGATTACCCAATTATTGGACACATGAAAAACAGTGCGAAGAAAAGAGTTTTTCATGATGAAAGCCGGTTTGATTACCCTGGCGATAATAGACAACGTAACTGAAAGGATCATCAACCATGTTGCAACAATCGGAACATAATGAACAAAAAGGTTATTAATAGCATTTGCCAAAAACGCAACCGGAATCGTAATCCCTTCCTCTGTTCTCATCGGCACCATAAACAAATAAATTCCAATCAAAGACGGGATGATGAATTTTAAATATTGGACAGGAGAATAGGACTTCAATGATATCGCTGTATTCCTTGAAGAACTCCCTTTATCTGGAGGATTCATATATTCTCACCTTTCGTATAAAAACCTATGTCAGGATAACTTTTAAAAATCCATAACAATGAATTATTATGCAGCATTAACCGAAGTTTGTCCAGAGTAAATTACTATTTCAGTATAAACAAAAGGTGTAGAACCCATGAAGGAAGTTCATTCAAACGATGATTTATCTTTTAAAAAAATCAATGAAACAGCCAGAGAATTTTTCCCCTGACTGCTTTTTTTTGACCTATTCAATTTCACACCAGTCCACAATCGTCGCGGCAATGATTTTCGCTGCTTCAAATATTTTTTCCACCTCAATGGCTTCATTCGGAAAATGGGCGAGACTTGTTATTCCAGGTCCGAATACAACACTGGGTGTACCGCCGACCTGCGAAAGGAGTCCGCCATCTGTTCCCCAGGGGGCCGCTTCGATAACCGGATCTTCTCCAACCACTCCTTTAAAATTGTCAATTAGTGAGCTCATCAAAGGATGGGTTGTTTCAATTTCTCCAGGGACCCATCTTGCGCCAAACCACTCGACTTCAACGGGATGGTCTTTGAACCAACCATCCTTCTCTGCCAGCTTTTCCAGCCATTGTTCCATTTCAGCCTGGACTTCTTCCATTGTTTCATTTGGCGCAATGCCAATTCGTCCTTCCAATTCCACAATGTCCGGAACGGAAGATGGCCAATCGCCGCCATTAATGGACCCTATGTTAATTGGAACCGGGATAGGGATCTTATCGTATAACGGATCTGTAATGCGGTCGTTTCTGATCTTTTCCAATTCCATCACATGTTGGGTCACAATAAACGACTTGTCAATCGCACTTACCCCATGATACCTTGTACCCCCATGGGCTGTTCTACCCGTTACGATGAGGCGGAACCATTTGGAACCTTGCTGTTTCGGAAAAATTTTCATGTTAGTAGGCTCCGGAATAATGGCGGCATCCGCTTTATACCCTTTAAGGATGGCATCCAGGGTTCCAGCTCCACCGCTTTCTTCTTCTACAACACTTTGAAAAATGACGTCACCTTTTAAACGGATTCCCAATGACTTGATCGCATTAAGGGCAATCATCAATGAAGTATTGCCGCCTTTCATGTCCGTAACTCCACGGCCATACATTTTTCCATCCACGATTTCCCCGCTGTAAGGCCCTTTATCCCATTGTTCATGGTCACCTTCCGGGACAACATCCACATGCCCATTTAAAATAATGGATTTTCCGCCGCCTGTACCTTTTAGGACACCTACGACATTCGGACTACTTTCGAATGTTTCACGATTCGAATAAAAATAAGGATGTTTTTTCAACCTTTCACCATCCAGATTCCAAACATCCACTTCCAGATCAAGGTCTTTTAAAAACCGTGCCACATTTTCCTGAACTTCTTTTTCATTCCCCTGAGTGCTTGCCAGTTGTACTAACTTTTGTAAAAACGCTAAATGAGCTTGTCTGTTTTCATCTATCCATTGATTGATATTTTCCTTTACTGTCACGACTATACCTCCTTATAACGTCATATTTTCATAGATAACAGAAATCCCCATGCCTCCGGCCATACACATTGTGACCAATCCATACTTTGTTTTCGAGCGGATCATTTCATGCATCAACGTGACACTTAATTTGGCGCCCGTCGCACCAACAGGATGGCCAAGCGCAATCGCTCCCCCGTTCACGTTCACGCGACTTTCATCTAGGTTAAGCTCTTTGATGACAGCAAGCGCTTGGGCAGCAAAAGCTTCGTTCAATTCGATCAATCCAATATCATCCATTGTCAGTCCCGCTTTTTCCAGTGCCTTTTTAGTCGCAGGGACAGGTCCAATCCCCATAACAGTGTGGCTCACCCCGGCACTTGCATACGCTTTTACTTTGACGAGTGGCTGCAAGTCTTCTTGTTCCGCCCGTTTAGCAGACATCATTAGTAATGCCGCAGCCCCGTCATTCATGGGACACGCATTTCCAGCTGTGACGAAACCGTCCTTTTTAAAAACCGGCTTTAATGTCGACAGCTTTTTCTTGTCAATGGATACCCTTACACTTTCATCTGTTGTAAAAAATTGTTTCCCTTCCCGTGTCAAGAGTTCAACAGGGATGATCTCATCCAAGAACCTATTTTCCCTGATCGCCTTCGCTGCCTTCACATGGCTATCATAAGCAAATTGATCTTGTTCTTCACGCGAAATTCCATATTGTTCAGCTAATCGTTCAGCTGTCATACCCATATGTTCATTTCCAAGTGAGCAAACCAGACCATCTGCCATCAGTGCATCTTCCATTATAATATTACCAAACTTGGAACCCCAGCGGCTCTTGACGATGTAAGGAACATTGCTCATGCTTTCCGTTCCGCCGACAACAATGACTTCGTTTTGCTCAGTTTGAATGGCCGCCACCGCATTTGTGATGGCTTTCAAGCTTGAACCACATGCTTTTATTACGACATAAGCAGGTGTTTCTTTGGGGAAGCCTGCTTGTTGAGACGCTATTCTAGCCGAATTTAATCCGCCGCCGTGCACGTATCCGTGTCCGAAGATCACTTCCTCCACACTGCTTTTATGTAGACTTGTTTTTTTCATTAGCTGTTCTAAAACTTGTTTTCCCAGTTCTGCGGCTTCCACCTTTTTCAATGACTTGCCAAAGGCACCCACCGGCGTTCTGACGCCGGCTACAATCACTGCATCCTGCATCGTGAATCCCCTCCGCTCTATTTATAAAAATTAGAGATGGTGTAATCCGTTCCCCAAACCGGACTTGGTTAGCCATCTATTTTTAATCCCGCTCTTTCCATCGTAGATATTCTGCTATTTTACAAAATCAGCAATATGAAGTTCCGCTCCTGTAGCATTGATGACATCGTCCACTGTGTATGGTTCTTTCACTTCAATTAAGTTCAATCCCTTTTTAGTGACTTCGATAACAGCCATGTCTGTAATAATCAGATTGACACATCTTTCGGCTGTAAGCGGCAGCGTGCATTCACGTACAATCTTTGGATTTCCATGTTTGTCCGTGTGATTCATTAGCACAATCACCTTTTTGGCTTTTTGCGCTAGATCAACTGCACCGCCCATTCCGGACACAATTTTTCCCGGAACAATCCAATTCGCCAAATCACCATTTTGACTAACCTCAAAAGCTCCCAAGATTGTAACGTCCAGCAAACCCCGACGGATAATGCCAAATGCAAGGGTGCTGTCAAAATAGGAAGCCCCAGGTACGATAGTCATCGGAATCCCCCCTGCATTACATAAATTCGCATCTTCCTCACCTTTTTGGGGAGCCGGCCCAGTACCCAGAACGCCGTTTTCAGCATGAAACATGACATTTATATTTGGAGAAATATAATTAGCCACCAAAGTCGGTATACCGATTCCGAGATTGACAACCATTCCATCCTTGATTTCTTCCGCAGCCCTCTTTGCAATCGCTTCACGTACACTTACTCCCATGCCCATGTCCAGTTCACCCCTTCGCTTTTTACCACCATGTCCACAAACGCACCAGGTGTGACAATTTCTTCTGGATCCAGCTCTCCGACCGGAACAATTTCATCCGCTTCCGCAATCGTGAGCGTTCCTGCCATCGCCACTAACGGATTGGTATTCCTTGCACTTTTATCAAAAATTAAATTCCCAAACTCATCAGCTTTTTTCGCATATACGATGGAAACATCAGCTGTGAGGGGCTTTTCAATTAGGAAGGGTTTCCCATCCACTATCATTTTTTCCTTGCCTTCAGCGACAAGTCCGTCCACGCCAATATCAGTTAAAATCCCGCCTAATCCAACCCCGCCTGCCCTGATCCGCTCGACCAGTGTCCCCTGGGGAGAAAACTCTATATCCAATTTATTTTCATGCATGAACTTGCCCGCATTCGGGTTAGACCCAATGTGAGATGCGACAAGCTTTGATGCCCTTCCCTCCGTGATGAGCTGACCGATCCCTACATACGGAAATCCGGCATCATTACAGATCAAAGTCAATTCATCAATACCATTTTCCAAAATAGCTTTAATCAAAGTTGGAGGATTCCCAATTCCTCCAAATCCGCCGACCATCAAAGAAGAACCGCTTTTAATACATGTAACTGCATCTCCTACAGAACGTACCTTTGTCATTGTCAACGCTCCCCGTGACTATATTTTTCTGATATGCCCTTTTCCGAGATATTCAAGAAATATTCTTCAAATGAGGAGTAGCTCTTCGAATTCGAGAAATATCCTCTACTTTTGAGAAATACTCTTCACTTTCGAGAGTTACTATCCACTTTCGAGATTTACTCTTCACTTTCGAGAATTACTCTCCACATTCGAGAATTACTCTTCACTTTTCAGAAATACTCTTCAAATTTGTAGAAATACTCTTCACTTT
>NZ_KB894719.1 GCF_000374565.1 Siminovitchia fordii DSM 16014 = CIP 108821
TGAATCGATTTCATAATTGACGTTTTTGAAAATGGGTTGAGTTACCCTACGATGTTTTTTAATGTTTTTTTAAAAAGGTATTGCGATTTAATCACGCTGTTTTTAACGAATGTTGCTCCATTTCTAGTCTGATCCGGTCTGCGGCTAATTTTGAGGCATTGTAAACAAGCGTCACCAATTGGAAGTGAAGCCTGGCTTTCTTACCGGTCCGATGACGGACATTATTGAGTCCAAAGAATTCCTTTAAGTACGCATTAACCCGTTCAACAGCTGTGCGTTCCTTGTAAAGTTCATTCCACTTTTTCGAACCTCTAGCTGGATGTGTGTACTTGCGGATATCCGTCGATTGCCTGATCTTAAAGGTCATTTGACAAAGGGAATCGAGTCGCAATGGGCAAACTGTACATTCTTTTGGACGTGTGTATTTCAGTGTCTTGTACTTCTGGTCGAAGCTGTCGTAACGATAAGAATGTTCCCGGACGCATGTAGGTGCGAAATGTTCATCGTATCCAACTACTTCCCTTTCATTGCGCTGGTTATATGGGATGACAGCCTGTAGATTCTGATTGATTAATTGCTGATATATGGGCTCATAATCATAACCTGCATCGAAAAGACCGGCGGTAAATAAAGCTGGAAGATCCCGATCAATTTTCTTCAATAATGGGATGGCTGCCTTCCCATCATTGAGATTTCCTGACGTCATTATACCCGTTAGAATGTATTGACTCTTTGTGCTGACGGCTAAATGTCCTTTATAACCAAACCAGAAGGTATTTTTCCCATCACTGTTTTTCTTGATTCCCCATTTTGGTTCGATGGGAGCTTCTTTATACAACGTTTCCACTGATTCGGATAGCTGGTGAACAATCTCTTTCTCATAAATCGGGCGTGCGTTTTCGGCAGCCTGTTTTTCCTTTAACCATTGCTCTCGTTCCACCTTCGGCTTGCGTCCGCGCTTTTTCGGTGTCTGCTTTTCTTTCTTTTTGGAGGCTTGCGCACGATCTCTTGCCTCAAAATGCGTGGCATCGAAGGCGATGTTTTCATCGCTGATATGCCCCTCGTTGATGGCAAGTAGAATCAGTTCATCATGGATATGTGTCATCACATTTGATTCGCTGATGACAGTAATCATCCTTGAATAGGAGGCTTCAGATGGAATTTGGTCCGAGTGAAGAAACCCACAGTCATATCGAAAAACCGGGTCACGTTTTAACCGTTTGATTAGGTCCTTGATTGTCACGATACGCTCCACCACACGAGCGATAAGTGAATAGACCATGGCACCATAATTCAGTTCTCTTGGGGCACCTACTTTTTTTGGTTTATCGAAAAGATTCCAAAAAGGATTCAGATCGATTGTCGAAAAAACAGCCTCAAAGTGGTGGGTAGGTTCCAACTCATATAATTCATGCATGTCAAATAGGCTTGGTTGACGTATAATGGACATAGGGCATCTCTCCAGTCTGTTATGTTTGTGTGGTAACTTACATTATACAGGATTTGGGGAGGTGCCTATTTTTTTACGTCTTGAAAGCCTTGAGCCCCAAGGGCTCGGGATTATGAAATTAACTCATTTATACTATTATTAAGAAAAATTTCATTTAACTTCTTTAGATGCTTCATTTTTTGAGGATCGATAAATAAAGAATTTATAGGCTGTATTTTTGAAATTCCGTAAGTAATTGTTGCTTTTTTCTGTGATATTTTGTGTATTCATTAATTTGCTAGCAATACAGTAAAGGGGATTATAATGGATTGGCTTCTGTATATTTTGTTATTTGTTGTTGTAATTCCTTTATTAAAAAGAGTAATCTGGGAAATTAAATATTATCTTACAAAGGTCAGTTTCTTTAAGAGGTTATCGAGGTATTCATATTTTTTTGGAAACATTGTTTCTATTGGCATAATTATTTTTTTAACAAAAGTGCAACTGCATCATAATTGGTTAATATATTCTATCAAGGAATTCGATATTGTGGATGCGTTAACTTTTTCTTTCTCTATCTTAGGGATATATGGAATTTATTTTGGGTTTCTCCAATTTTTGGTGGGGTTCGATAAAAATGACATATATTTAGGAAGAAGTAAAGCAAATAAATTAATCAATGGTATTGGATGGAATATCCTTGTTAATAATTTTTCATTTAAAGCAATGCTATTTTTTTTAATCTTACTTCCTGTGGTTATTTATTCAAACTACTTTTATGATTTTGCAGATATATTAATAGGTATATGGCAAACATCTGTCGTTTATTTACTGGTCATATATGTCTTTTTAATTATTAATAGTTTAAGAGCGATTAGATTAATTCTCTCAATAAAAGAAAACGATGATTATTTTCTGAAAAGAAGTATTGAGGAAGGTATAGAGACTCAATATAGAGATTATTTTATACATGATTTTTATAATCGTGACTCTGTTTTTTTCTTTGCACTAAATGAGGATTTAGAAAATATAAAGAAAAATGAACTGATGCCCTTTTATGAAAAAGTGTTTCAATCAACAATATATGAAGAAACCGTTAATAAACTAAAGAAAATTAATAGGGAATTTGTTAATGCACATTATAAAAAATTTTTATTAAAAAAATTAAATTATCTTATTACTGCTAATCTTAAATTTGATGAGCTCCTCTCATTTTATAAGAATGATTTATTTTTCTTAGATAGATTAATTAAAACTGATGAAGCAGCTGTTATTAAAGACTTTACAGGCAATGACAATACGGCTATATATAGTAGAGAATCAGAATATTCATTGCATAACATGTTGTTTTATGAGCTGTTTAAAAAAGTAGACACGACGGGTGGTTTACATAAGTTACTTAGAATAATAAATAAAGAAATTACTTGGAAGATTATTTATTATAAAGAAGATAAAACAAATGAGTATTTCAGAAATTTTTTAAAAGCTATATATATAAAACTTTTGGAAAACTATTTTGAGGAGAAAAACGCTTTAGTAAAGATTGAAACGATAATAGATTTGAAGGAATCAGGTGAAATAGTTAAAGAAGTACATTCTAAATATATTTTCGATTTTTTGATTAATACATTCGGCAATGTAACAAAAAGGTTTAGTAAAAGTGAAAAAGAGAAATTTAAACTATTAATAAACACCTTGGATAAAGAGTATAGAATGGCTTACATTTTATATCAACTGTTTTATCCAGGAAAAGGAGAATGGGATGCAAATATTGATTTATATAAAGAATTACTGATGAATTTGGATATGTATGATGATTATAGGGCGTTTTCGAAAAAAGTTTCAAAAATAATTTCTGATGATACTCAGATAGGGCATAGATTCACTTTTGAAAAAAGTCAATGGTTATTCGATACGAAGAACAATAATTTAACTTATGCATTCCTAATTCAAATACGCGATAGAAACTTGCCCTTGCTTAAAGTTCTGTTAGTTCAACAATGTTTATCTAATTATCAATACCTTTATTTACCTTCCAATGGACTTGAATTAGTAGAGGAAAACGATCGTCAAGCACTAATGGAGATTGAAAGGAAACTTTTGGATACAGTTTCTACTTATCCGGATTCAATGAATGAACCCTATATTAAAGATGTGCTAAAGGCTATATTTGATGGATCTCAAAAATTTTTAAAGGTTAGAGATTTTAATTATATGAGTTGGAAGGACATTTTTATAGTAGAGAATAATAAATTGGAAAGTAGAGAAAGTCTATCTTGTTTTGAAAAAATATATTACGTAATTGATAAATATTTTGGAGAAGACTTATGTAAGTTTTATATTTTGAAGTTAAATGATTATTCTTATGAAGACATTTTTAGAAACAGATACTTTTTAACGCTTTTTTTAAAAAAGACTAGAGAGGTCCTCCAAAATAATAATATGAATGTTAAAGAGTTAGTCGATGAGCTAGTGTCAGAAATTGCACCATTCCAACTAATAGGTAAGTACGAGGTTGAAATCATTTGTAAAAGACTTCAATATCTACTTGATACTAAGTATTTACCCATTAGATCTAACTTGTGACTGTAAACTAAACTGTGTAAGTGAGAGTGCTGTGAATGATAAACTAAGAATAGTTTAATGTTTACATCTATATCCCAAATATCCTAAAGTTAGAACGGCTTTTCTTCACTTCTACTATAAAGAAATAGTAGTACAAAACCATGGCCTGGTTTTGTACTACTAATGTTAGTATGTTTGGGGGCACTTCAAAGCGGATCAGGTGGATTATTTTTTTGGTGCCAGTCTCACTTTGAAGGGAACCCGGCTAAATGTATGGTCGCGAGTGCTGATACCCCTTGGATTCATCAGTTTTTTATTAGTTTCTAATTATTTTGCCTTACCTTATCTTTCTTTCCCGATCAATAAGGGTGCGATGAGCGATTCCTTTCCAACGCGTAAAGCGGATAAACATGTATCAGTGGCACCCGGCTTTAAGTCAAACGTTTGATTAGTATTTAAAGGGTAAGGTTAGAAATTTTTATTCACTCCAATGTCAATGGTAAAAACAACAGTTAAGTTTTCTTTATTCCCAATTCATCGATTCTCCTGTGTATCTTCTATGACTAAATAACTTGTAATAAATTCACCATATAGTATACCTTTGGCATATCTACTTGACACTGACTAAAGTATTGGAAACGTTTAAGAAAATACTCTAAACGATGGCTAAAGCAGGTCTAGAAATTGAAAATTTCGAAATATCATATTCGGTATGACCATCAATGACAAGCTGACTTAGTATTTTTCCCAAAACACTACTATACTTAAAGCCATGCCCCGAAAAACCACCAGCAATTTTTACATGCGGAAATTTAGGATGATGGTCTACGATAAAGTCCATATCAGGGGTCTTTGTAATCATACAAGCTTTCCCTTGTTTCAATTTGCCTGCCGCTCCGGGTAAGAATCTTTCTAAAAAACTTCTCAAATCTCCTTCATCACTAGGATACTTGTTGAAATCCTGACTCATTAAATCCGGGTCTATCTTTCTCTCAGAATCATTTCGACCAACCTTTACTCCACTTCCGTTGATATCGGGGAAGCCGTAATACCTTTCATCTTTTAAGCTAAAATAAAAGCAAGGTAACATTGGGTATTGAAAAACAGAATCATTCGATTCAAACCATCCAAAAGTTTTACGCACAGGTTCTAACGGTAAGCCCAATGAAGAAAGAACTTTCCCTGTCCAAGCTCCCGCACAAATAATCACCTGGTCTGCATAATAAGTATTTTCTTCTGTTTTGACAATAGCCCCGCTAGAAACAAAATCTATACTGTTCACTTTTGTATTTGTCTGTAAGGTAATATTACGTTTTAATCCTTCTTGTCTGAAAGCTCTTATACATTCCTCATTTAGAAGAGTACCAGAGGACGGCTCAAAATAACCGACAAAATGATCGGGAATTGAAAAACCAGGCCATCTTTTCTGAATTTCAGCGGCATGTAGTGTCTCTAAAGGTAAAGAATACTCTTTAGCACTTTTTAAGGTTTCATCAATAAATGACGAATAGCATTCTCCCACCATTAGCACGCCAGTTGGAATAAATAATGTTTTGTTTGTTTCCTTTTCTAGCTGATTCCAGAGTTCCTGTGCTTTCAGAGCAAGTTCAACATAATGTCCACCTTCAGCAGTCGCATGGCGAATTAATCGAGTTTCCCCGTGGTGACTTCCTTTTCCATGAGGAGGGTCAAAGGCATCAAGTAATAATGTGTCAATCCCATTCTTAGATAAATAATATCCAGCTGCCATTCCAACTGAACCAGCCCCGATAACAATTACACTATAATGGTTTTTCATAAAGTAGATCGCCCTTTCAATCCCTTTTGAAAGCGTAGAGGGTAAAATGACTTGGCACCCCTTATATGCCATGACCAGTTGCAACAAAAGCGCTTTGTCAAATAGGCGCACCTGTCCAAAAGCTAGGAGAGCATGTGGTGTCATTGGACACATACCTAACCATCCCACTTCGGTCTCACGTGTAAAACTAAGCTCAATGACATGACCCTATGTTATTACTTTTTCATTCCATATCTGATCCAGCCGACTAAAACTGCTCCTGCCGCAAAATAACAAACACCAACTGAGAAATAAAAGAGAAGATCCCATCCACTCATTTTTCTTCCTCCTTTTTAGTCGATTTTTAGATTTAATTCATCTGTTTTTTCTAAAGTATGGGGAGGAATCTTATTCTTCGTCATGATATGAGTAATTCCAAAAACAACTAGATTAGTGACAATCCCCACGACAATCGCTGGAATCCCAAACGGCTCTTCCAAAACATTCAACCATAAAATTGTGATAAGCAAACCCGCAATGATTGCAGGTGGTCCAGCATATGGAGATACTTTCCGCTCTGAATGTCCTCCCCATAATATAGCAATGGCCATCGGAGGAAGAATCGATGGAGCCCATAATTGAAACACATAAAGCATTAAACCCATAACACTGGGTATCCATAACGAGACAATGACACCACCAAATCCAACGATCAAAGTGGTATATTTTGTCCATTTCAACAAGACATTGTCTGGAGCAGATTTATTTATATATTTACCGTAAATATCCCTTGTAAAAATAACAGCCGCCGTATTTAAGATTGAGCTTCCCGTTGACATGACCGCTGCAAGTAGTCCTCCGAAAAGCAACCCGATTATACCCATAGGCAAGTATTCTTGTGCAAAAGTAACGAATATCACATCTCCATTCATTCCAGGAAATACAACAAGTCCAATCAATCCGATGACCATAATGACAATGGTAAGGAAAATATACATGAGTGCGAAATAAACAGTTCCCCATTTACTAATATTTGCGGTTTTAGATGCTGCATATCTCTGTATATAATGTGGCGCAAGTGCCTCCCCTAATAGAAAACTTAAGAAAGCTGAAATAAACATACCGACTGTCCATGGTCCCCCAAAAAGGACCAAGTGTTCCGGATCAAAGGCCTCCACCTTATTAATTACTTCTGTCATACCGCCCATTTTAACAACCCCAATTATGGCAGCAGTTGCAATACTAACAGTGAGTAGTATAAATTGCATAGCGTCCGTATAAATGACCGCTAACATCCCCCCTGCCCAGGTGTATGCAATGGTAACCAATGCCCCGATAATCGTTAAAGTAATAAAAGGCAACCCGATGACCGGCTCCAAAATACGTCCTAAGGCCAAAACCTGAACACCAAAGATACTTATCATGAACAAAAATGCCAGGATACTGGATATAACTTGTCCAGAACGTCCAAAATAAAACTCCATGATATCCCCGATCGTAAAAATGTTTTTCATTTTACTTATACGGGGGGCGACAAAAAAGCCGATTAGAAGCTGACTGATGACAACTCCTAAAAGGGCAAGAAAAACAACAATGCCCGTATCATAAACAAATGCCACTCGTCCAACAGTTGCCCCACCACCTACTAAAGTAGCCGCAATGGTGGCGAAAATTAATGACAGTGGCATCGACCGATCCGCAACTGAATAATCACTAAAAGAAGAGACTTTTTTCATTGAATAATAACCGATCCATAAAGTACCCAGTAGATAAATAATTAACAAAGAAAGGTCTATTCCACTAATTTGCATCTCCATTCCTCCAGTTCTTTGTTTCTGCGTCCCTATAACGCTGTGGGAAGAATTAAACGTAGTGAGGCTAGAAGGGGAAAATATAAAAGGTCTCCCCCTTTGATAACCTACGGTATTACAACTGTGATATTGAAGAAGTTTCTAATGAATACTGATATTAGGCGAGATATAAGAACACAATGAAATTGGGCATCTGCAAATCCCTTTAGGAATATAATTTTGCCCCTTCTCCAAAGCGGCTCGGAGCAAAGGGAGCGATCTTAAATTCAGTTGCACCTGAAACAATCAGTTCCGAGAGAATTTTTCCGGTTGCAGGAGCCATGGCAACCCCTACCATCCCGTGACCCGTGGCAATGTACATATTATTTAGTTTGGGAACCTTTCCCAAGACAGGAAGCCCGTCTGGAGTCATCGGTCTCATACCTACCCACACGTCCTCTTTATCCCCTTTGATATCTTCCTTTAAATACTTGGAGACCGCCGAACGAATCCCTTGAATGCGCTTTCTGTCAAGTGTAGTGTTGATTCCTGATAACTCCATTGTCCCTCCCATTCTCAGCGCCTCATTAAAAGGAGTAATCCCCGTTTTTAAATCGCCAAGATATAACGGACGGTTTATTTTGGTAGACGGGTTCTGAATGGTTATGCTGTACCCTTTGCCCCCAGTTAATGGAAGGGTGTAACTCATTTTTTTGGCTAATGTTCCCGACCATGCCCCTGCAGCCAAAAGAAAGTAGTCGGATTTGATAGATTCGGACTTTGTCTTAATTGAGACAATTCTATCGTCTTCTCTTTCGAGGTCTACCACTTCTGTATTTACATACAGATTAACGCCCATTTCCTTCAGTTTATTGATAATCCCTTGGGCTAAGGACTCAGGACGCACATGATATTGTTCAGTTAATAAAATTCCGCCTTGGACACTAGTCGAAAGAGATGGTTCAATTTCCTGAATCTCTTCTGAATTTTTAAGCACAGGCTGTTCATGCCCAAAAACACGTGCAACCTCTTCAAACCTTTTAAATTTTTTCTGGAGATTTTCTTGACTAAGAAAGGCAAATAGTATTCCTTTCCTATGCAATTCAAATTTAATTCCCTCGTGTTGAAGAGAATCGAATAACGAGAGGGTCGACTGACTGAGGGTCAATAGTGCAGCTTCTCCCGCTTTGAAATCGCGCTCATTACAAAATTTCATAAACTGAGATAACCAACTAGATAGCTGGGGCATTGCAGTGGGTTTGATGTAAAGCGGGCTATCTTTTTGGAGAAGCATTTTAAAAGACTCTGTCATTAATCCGGGAGCCGGGACAGGTTCATGGAGGGCAGGACATACCCACCCTTGGTTGCCTTGCGAGCAAGCCTTCCCTAGTTCTCCCTTTTCAATTATTGTTACATCCATTCCTGCTTTCTTTAAATAATAGGCCGAAGACAAACCAATAATTCCGCCCCCTATAATAACTACTTTCTTCATAAGCAACTCTCCCTGTACATCCATCTTAGGAATATTCCGAATTCTTAACTTAATTTTATTATCAGGGACTTGAAAAAACATTATTTTAATTGACCAATATTTTTTAAAAAAATTTTCCTTTTTTGTGCTTAAGGCACAATCATAAACTCATACGTTATGCATATTTTCCATTAAGATACCCATATAAAGCACAAGCATTTTCTTGAAATCTCTAGTTTCCCCTTTTGTAATCTCATATATTTTATTAAGGCGATAATTAAGTGTATTTCGATGAATGAATAACTTGTTCGCCGCATCTTTCTGATTAAATCCTGACTCACACCAGGCACAGATTGTCTGTGCCAAATCTTCCCAATCACTTTGTGCCTTTAAGGGTGCCATCAATTTATGAATATACTTCCTGGAAGTACTTTTATAAGCGCATGCTGACAAATCCTCAAGTATCAAGTCATTCATATAGTAAATCCGGGAAGAATCCTTTGAACTTTTACCTAATTTTAAAGCCCTCCGCGCAGCCTTGTAAGACTGATTTAATTCATCGATTCCCTCACCTGTTGTTCCTATCCCGATGGAGGCTGATAATCCTTTCGTTTCAAACTGTTGGAGTATTTCGGTGCATTTAATTTTTATATCTTTAATAATCGAACTTTCGTTTTGGTTGGAGGGAAGCATAGACAGGATGATAAATTTGTCATCTTGGATGGGAGCTATCAAATCATCTTGATCCTTAAATACTTTTTGCATGATTTCTATGACTTCCAATTTAAGGAATTGAATTTCTAGTTCAGGAGATAATTCATCTGCAGTTTTTTTATATATTTGTTTCGTAATTTTTTTAAATTGGTAAAGATCAATGATTATAGCTATTCGTGGGGGCAGCAAGTCGTATCCAAGTTCCCGCCCGCGTAAAATCAAGTAGTTCTCATCATGTTTATTTAAGTCAAATACTGAAATCTCTTGAATTAAGTTTTCGACAGCTTGTTCACGCAATACATGTGATTTCAAATACATCTCTTGATAAAGCATTGTTTCTATATATTTTTTCAAAAGGTAACCATAATTTCTTACTTCTTTTCTCTTACCTGTGATGCCAAACGAACCGATATTTTTATCGAAAATCTCTATAGGCAACGCAAAACCAGGTTTAGTTCCTTCAAGGGATTTAATATTGACAGTATCAGGATTGGGTTTTCCCGTCTCAATTATTTTTATAGAAGCTTCGTGAAAATCTCCAAGTCTTGAGGTATCACTGGATCCTATAATGATTGACTGCTCGTTTGTGATAATTACCTCGTAACCTATAATCTCACTAGTGGAGACCGCCAATTTTTGCGCTATATCTTCCAGCATTTACATTCACCCTTTTTAAAATCAATGCTCTTGAAATACTCAAATAGCCTGATTCATCCTTAGTTTTTTATCAGTTATTTATAAATAGTATGATTATTCATTGCATATCTCAAGTAGTAAATTTATGTAAATTACTAAATATGGGAGATTGGGGTTGGAACTGTAAAGAAGTTGTTTGAACAGATGAAGAAAAAGCAGGGAGTTTACCAGCATCTATTAAGGGGGATGAGGGGTTCCGTACCTTTATACCCATCTTTGCTGTATACAAGGTGAACAACAATGATTTTTACATGTGTGTAATGATAGACAGCCTCCTCATTGTCGACCTTAATTGATTAATTCGCACTCGAGCCTACATCATCATAGATTTGTTCATGTTTTCTGTTCTGAATGTAGTTTGTTTTTTTCTTTTCAATGTGAAATCTCCCGATCCTTTTAAGCAACAGTGAGCAAGTTTTTTAAATCTTTCGACCTCAGGGTGTCCTTTTTCAAAGAAGCCCTCTATATACAAGTTGACAATAGCGGCTGATGCAAGAGGCTAACCGGAGTTCATCACTGCTGATTTTTCGAAAAAGGGGGAAGTTTGGATGAGCAGATTGTTGATTGAGGAGCATCCGGTGATGATCATTCCGTCACTGGCTGTGAAGCTCGGAGTGAACGAAGCGGTGGTGTTGCAACAGATGCATTATTGGGTGATGAAAAGCACACATATTAAGGACGGGCGAAAGTGGGTGTATAACACATACAGCAAGTGGCATGAGCAGCTACCGTTCTGGTCGGAGAGCACGCTGAGACGCACGATCAATTCGCTGGAGAAGAAGGGATTGGTGCTGTCCGCGATGTTCAATCAGTCCAGGATGGACCAGACGAAATGGTACACTCTGGACTATGAAAAATTGGATGAGTTAGCTGTAGGTGATCAAGATGGACACCTCCCTGCTCCGGGTGGGATGGTGAGCGGGTCAGTTCGAGCGCCTGAGCAGGTCAGTTTGACCAAACCAATACCAGAGATTACTACAGAGACTACAACAGAGAAAATACATATTCCTTTTTCCGAGGTCGTTGAA
Source organism: Siminovitchia fordii DSM 16014 = CIP 108821 (assembly GCF_000374565.1). Lineage (GTDB taxonomy): Bacteria > Bacillota > Bacilli > Bacillales > Bacillaceae_C > Siminovitchia > Siminovitchia fordii. Next base: position 11,471 of record NZ_KB894719.1, read on the forward strand.
TACTTGAATGCAAAGACGGGGTCTGCCTATAAGCCGAGCACAAGGCGGACACAGGAGCTGATCCGTGCACGCTGGAATGAAGGGTTTACCTTGCAGGATATGAAAAAAGTGATCGACCTGAAAACAGCGGAATGGCTTCACGATCCGTATTGGAGGAAGTATTTGCGTCCGGAGACGTTGTTTGGAACGAAATTTGAGTCCTATTTAAACCAGAAGCCGGAAAAAAAGGTGTGGCGGGAGGAGGAGTTTAATCTTGATGACTAAGCGGGAGACGTTTTCGCTGATGGCTAGGATTGCGGTGTACTACGAACAATTTGAGCTGGATCAGAAAAAGCTAGATTCGTGGCATGAAGTGCTGAAGAACTACAATCTGGAGGAGTTGGAAGCCGCACTCCAAGCGCATGTGTCGGCATCGGTGTACACTCCGAAGATTGCCGATTTGCTTAAGAAACCGCTAGAAGCGCGGGTGGTTCCTGGCCCGGAAGAAACGGCAAGTATCACTGCCGGGAAAGAAAAGCCTGCAAGCCGCGAAGTGATACAGAGGGAGTTGGAGAAGGTTCGGACCATTTTAGGGATAGGCAGAGGAGAATCTTGATGGAGGAGAGGCCGCTTTACAGCAGGGAAGTGGAGGAAGCCTTTGTGGGAGCACTGCTGCTGGATGGGGATCTGGCAAAAGAAAGTACCATCAAGCCTGAGCAACTCTATATGTCCAGATTACGGGTGCTTTTTGCGGCGATTCAGCGTTTGTGTAAAAAAGAGGAGCCTATCGACCCGGTGTCCGTCATCGAGGAAGTCGGCCTGGACAACGTGGAGAGTGCCGGCGGCATCAGCTATGTGACGGACCTGGCCGCCCGTGTATATACAACCGCTAATGTCAGGCATTATGAGAGGCTGATCCAGGAGTATAACCAAAAAAGACAAGCGATGATAGTCGCAAGTCGTATCCAAGAAGGAGTACAGGGAGAAGAGATTTCCACTGTGCTAAAAAACGGTATTGAGGATCTGGTTACGCTTGAAGAGGGGCTGGTCGACGAGGAACTGGGCGATATCTCTTCCGGCCTTATCGATCTTTATGAGGAGTCCGGAAAGGATCAAGGCGAGGTGACCGGCATTTCTTCCGGCTTTAAACATTGGGACCGCCTGACGGGCGGGCTGCAGGAGTCGGAGCTGATTGTCATCGGGGCACGGCCGAGCATGGGCAAAACGGCATTTGCTTTAAATCTGGCTTTGACGGCGGCACGGCAGGATGTTGTAATTATTTTCTCATTGGAAATGGCCAAGAACCAGCTGCTGAAAAGGGCGGTCGGCCTGGCCGGAAATATCAGCTCGGTGAAAATGAGAAATCCCCGCCGCCGTTTCGAGGAGGACGATTGGACGAAGCTGACGGGCGCCATGGGGATGTTATCTGAGGCAAACTTGCATATTTTCGACAAGCCGGGGATGGATATAGGATATATGTGGGCCAAGGTGCGGAAACTTCGACGAGAATACGGTAAAGAAAAAAGGTTCCTTGTCATCATTGATTATTTGCAGCTCATTGCTGGAGATGCCAAGCATAGATCGAACCGTCAGGCTGAAATTAGCGAAATCAGCCGGATGCTTAAGCTGCTAGCAAGGGAATGCCAAGTGGCAGTTGCAGCTCTTTCCCAGCTTAGTAGAGGAGTGGAGAGCCGGCAGGATAAACGGCCGATCCTTCCTGATCTTCGGGAAAGCGGGCAAATCGAACAGGATGCAGATGTGATTGCTTTTTTGTATCGTGAGGATTATTACCGAAAAGACACGGATCAACTGAACGTTGTAGAGGTGATCCTGGCGAAACAGCGGAACGACCCCATTGGTACCATCAGGCTCACCTTTGACAAAGAATGTGGGATGTTTGGAGATGTATGAAACTCTTGAAAGCGCATGCTCTTGCAAAGAAAATCTATGATGTTGAAGATGCTCTTTTAGCCTGCAGGCAAATGGGGGCAAAAAGCGTAGGGACTGTGGCGCCATTCATTCTTCCGAAAGATGTTTGGCATTGCCAAGAAGAGGAGGCTACTGAACGGCTAAATGCCTCCCTTTATACTAACTTGCTGATCAATGTACAAATTCCTGAAGAAATGAATACTTTTCAGAAAGCTCTTTATACGTACCTTTATCAGTAATTAGATCATAGGGCCCTGTATAACAATGTACATGGATAAAGGTGTTGATGATGTCCAGTAACACGACGTCTGTTTCTTGGAAGACATTTCTACATATCGGGCAATGAATTTTCAAGGTTGATGCTCCTCTCTAAATTTTGTTCGGTGGTCAAGTGGTGCAAGTGACTAAACCTTAATATGGATTGTATTTTTTTATGACTCTTTTTCACGAAGTATATCATCTACAACTTCTTTTATAAACTCAGATGGATCCAATTCAAAAGCGGAAGCAACAGCACTAATGGTGCTGGCGAGCGGCTCCTGCTGGTTGGTCTCAGTTTGTTTATCGTCTTCCTATCAAGAGAAGAACGCCACGCAAGATCGTCCTGTGAGAGTTGATTCCTCAATCTTAGTCTCTTTATGGTTTCCCCCATATACTTTACCATCCAACCAATGGTATATAAGTGTATCTCCTTTTTAAAACCATTAGAAGCTAAGGAGAAAAATCGGAACGCGATGTGGAATACCCAAAAGTTTCCCTTAGGAAATACTTTTGCTTATTAGAGATGACAAGAGTTTTAAACCAAGGATTTTTAAGAATAATACTTTTATGTGTGGTTATTAATTACAAGCAACGAAGCCATTAATATCAATTAAAAATAAAGGGTAAAGATTTCAAACGGACCAAAGTGACGATTAAAGTTTGTAACCCTTTTTTAGAGTGACAAAACAAAAGATTACAAGTTTTCATAGAAGAATATCAGTTTCTAGTAACATTTCCAAAAAATTGTCATTTTCTTGTGACAAGTTTACAAGGCGTTGGTATTATTGTAATAGGACTACTTAATTACATAGAGTAAGAGTGACTAGAAAAGGTAGGGAAAAATTATGACGACTGCAAATATAGGGTTTGAAGAAAACTTATGGTTAATGGCTGATAAGTTGCGTGGGAGCATGGACGCTTCAGAGTATAAGAATGTTGTATTAGGCTTACTGTTTTTGAAATATGTTTCGGATTCGTTCGAGGAGAAATATGCAGAACTGCAAGAGGATGAGTGGGCAGATCCGGAAGATAAGGATGAATATTTAGCTGAAAATATTTTCTGGGTTCCAAAAGAAGCACGTTGGTCCTTTATCAAAGAAAATGCCAAAAAACCGGAAATCGGGCAAATCATTGATAATGCAATGATTGCAATCGAAAAGGAGAACAAATCGCTCCGCGGCGTTTTGCCGAAAGACTATGCACGGCCAGCTCTCGATAAAACACGTCTAGGAGAAACGATTGACTTGTTTTCATTTAAGATTGGGGACAAAGAAAGCCGTTCAAAAGATGTATTGGGGCGAGTATATGAATATTTCCTTTCCAAGTTTGCAAGCGCTGAAGGAAAAGGTGGGGGGGAGTTCTACACGCCGATGTCAGTCGTTAAACTATTAGTTGAAATGCTTGAACCTTATAAAGGGCGAGTATATGACCCTTGCTGTGGATCAGGTGGCATGTTTGTCCAGAGTGAAAAGTTCGTAGAAGAACATCAAGGAAAACTTGGCGATATCGCAATTTATGGTCAAGAATCTAACCCAACAACATGGCGTTTGGCTAAAATGAACTTGGCAATTCGTGGTATTGACGGGAACTTGGGTGAACACAATGCAGATACTTTCCATAACGACCTGCACAAAGGTCTAAAGGCGGACTTTATTTTGGCAAATCCGCCGTTTAATATTAGCGACTGGGGCGGGGAGAAATTAAAAGAAGATGTCCGTTGGAATTACGGTACACCACCTGTTGGCAATGCGAACTATGCTTGGATTCAACACATTATCTCAAAGTTAGCTCCTTCAGGTACAGCTGGTTTTGTATTGGCGAATGGTTCTATGTCCACGAGCACAACAGCAGAACTAGAAATTCGAAAAAATCTCATTGAGAACGACTTAGTTGAGTGTATCGTCACTTTGCCTGGTCAACTGTTCTATTCTACGCAAATTCCGGTCTGCTTATGGTTTATAACGAACAATAAAGGGCGCAATGGAAAACGTGAGCGAAGTGGAGAAATCCTCTTTATCGACGCACGGAAGCTCGGTCATATGGCAACGCGTACGTTAAAAGAGTTTTCTGCTGATGATATTAAGAAAATTGCAGATGTCTACCACGCATGGCGCGGAACGAACGAGCAAACATACGAAGACGTAGCAGGGTTCTGCAAAGCAGCAGCCCTAGATGATGTACGTAAAAATGAATACATTCTCACACCAGGCCGCTACGTTGGACTTGAAGAGATGGAAGAAGACAACGAGCCGTTTGAAGAAAAAATGGAGCGATTGACAACTGTGCTAGCGGAACAATTTAAAAGATCCAAGGAACTCGAAAACAAAATCCGCAATATGTTGGAGGGAATTGGATATGGCGTTTAAATGGCCAGAATTGGAAATTGAAAAATTAGCAGCAACTGATAAAAATGCTATTGCAATGGGCCCTTTTGGCTCAAGGATAAAAACTGATAATTTTGTTGAATTCGGAGTTCCCGTTATTAAAGGTCAAAACTTGACTAAAGGGTGGCTAAACGAAAGTGGTTTTAGCTACTTAACAGAAGAAAAGGCTGAGGAATTACGTAGTAGCTTGGCTGTTAAGGGAGATATCGTTTTTACACACAGAGGGACTCTAGGACAAATAGGATATATACATGAAGATTCTAAGTTTAATAGATATATAGTATCACAGAGTCAAATGAAACTGAGTCTAGACAAAGATAAGATATTGCCACTTTACTTATATTATTTTTTTAAGTCAAGGATTGGCCAACATAGACTGTTGATAAATACGTCCCAAACTGGGGTGCCAGCAATATCAAGGCCTGTTAGTACATTAAAAAAAATTAAAGTACCCGTGCCACCTATGAACGAACAAAAAAAGATTACCGAAATGCTAAAAAGCATTGACTTAAAAATTAATCTAAATGATAGTATTATTTCAAACCTCGAAGAACTCGCCCAAACTATTTTTAAACGCTGGTTTGTCGATTTTGAGTTTCCGAATGAAAACGGGGAACCATACAAATCGAGTGGTGGGGAGATGGTGGAGAGTGAGTTAGGGATGATCCCAAAAGGATGGCATGTGTCTCAACTAGAGCAGATTGTGAAACATTCAAAACAGACATTTAATCCAAAAAAAGTTGAGCCCCAAGAAGTAGCTCATTTTAGTTTACCAGCTTTTGATCAACAAAAATTTTATAGTGTTGAGCGAAGCGATACAATAAAAAGCAATAAATATTATATTAATAATTATTCGTTGATGTTTTCAAAAATGAATCCAAGCACACCACGAATTTGGTTACCGAAAATAAAAGATGGTATCCCTAATGTCTGCTCTACAGAGTTCGTAGTTTTGGATACGTCAGATCTGAACAATAGAGCCTTTGTTCACTGCTTGATTGCTTCTAGTGATTTTACAATATATTTAAAAAACAATGCTACTGGGTCAACAAATAGTAGACAAAGAGTAAACCCTACCACTGCTATAGCATATAAATTCCCTTATGATGAAGGGAAAACAAAGGAATTTGAAGCGCTTATATCACCCTTACTAAATAAAGTCTTATTATTACGTGAGCAAACACAGAGTTTAATTAATTTACGAGACACCCTTCTCCCAAAACTCCTCTCCGGAGAAATTGAACTACCTGACGAAACCGAGGTGATAGAGCATGTACCAGTTTCATGAGGATGACTTGGAGCAAGCCGCACTTGAGTGGCTTGCCAATCTTGGATATGAAATAAAAGATGGGCCGACTATTGCAGCGGACGGAGAGTATCCAGAGCGCGATCACTACGCTGATGTCGTGTTGAACGGACGTTTGGAAGATGCGTTACGAAAGATTAATCCTCAAGCTACCATAGACACGATCAAACGCGCTGTTCAGCTTGTTGCGATGGTGCAGTCACCAAATCTCGTCATCAATAACCGGACATTCCACAAATTTGTGACGGATGGGGTAGACGTGGAAGTTCGTACGTCCGATGGTAGAAATACAGTGGAGAAGTTGTGGTTGTTTGATTTTGACAATCCGCACAATAATAATTTTCTTGCAATAAATCAATTTACAGTAATTGAAGGTAATCACAATAAAAGGCCAGATGTTGTTGTTTTTGTCAACGGGCTACCACTAGTTGTGATGGAGTTGAAAAGCTCGACGGATGAAAAGGTTGGGATTACAGAAGCTTATCATCAGCTTCAAACGTATAAACAGACAATTCCCACGCTGTTTCAATTTAATGCTTTTCTCGTAACGAGTGATGGGGTAAACGCACGGGCAGGTTCACTTACGGCGAACGAAGAACGTTTTATGATGTGGCGTACGGTGGATGGGGAAACAATAGCCCCATCTACAATGCCGCAGCTTGAAGTATTGATTCAAGGGATGTTTCAACCTGCTGTGTTTCTTGATTTGCTACGCCATTTTATTGTCTTCCAAACAGATGGTGAAAAGACATTTAAAATTTTGGCAGCTTATCACCAGTACTATGCGGTGAATAAGGCCGTGGAAGAAGCAAAGCGGGCAGCCTCTGAATCAGGAGACCGAAAAATCGGGGTTATTTGGCATACACAAGGATCAGGAAAAAGTTTGTCAATGGTGTTTTATACAGGGAAATTGGTACTTTCCATGAATAACCCTACGATTGTCGTCTTGACTGATCGAAACGACTTGGATGATCAGTTATTTAACACGTTCTCGATTTCAAGTGATTTGCTACGCCAAACACCGAAGCAAGCAGATAGTAGAGCTGATTTGAAAAAACTTTTGTCCGTTGAGTCAGGCGGTATTATTTTTACCACCATGCAAAAGTTTGCGCCTGAAGAAGGAACTACTGAAATGAAAGCTCTCACAACACGTCATAATGTCATTGTCATGGCAGATGAAGCACATCGGACTCAATATGGGTTTGGTGCACAGGTGACGAAATTAGCAAATGACTTGTTCACGAAATATGGCTATGCGAAGTATATGCGGGATGCCCTACCGAACGCTTCATTTATTGGATTTACCGGTACGCCTGTTGAGTCAACTGATAAAAATACACCTGCTGTCTTTGGGGATTATATCGATATTTATGACATGACTCGGGCGGTGGAAGATGGGGCAACGGTGAAAATCTATTATGAGAGCCGGATCATCCCACTCAATTTGCCGGAAGGACTTGACTTGGATGCGGAATATGATGAAATCACCGAATTCCAAGAGCAATCCGACAGGGAACGGCTGAAGTCTAAGTGGTCACGCTTGGAAGCGTTGGCCGGGGCAGAGCAGCGAGTGATGCGATTAGCAGAAGACGTGGTAAAGCATTTTGAAGCCAGAAAAGAAGCGATGTTTGGGAAGGCAATGATTGTTGTCATGAGCCGTAGGATTGCCATTGATTTATATCAGGCGATTATCAAGTTACGCCCAGAATGGCATTCAGATAAGGATGACAAAGGAGTTATTAAGATTGTCATGACAGGATCGTCCAGTGACCCAGAATATTGGCAGCCGTTTATTGGGAACAAAAAGCGGCGTGATAATTTAGCGCGTCGCATGAAAGATATCAACGATGAACTACAAATTGTTATTGTGCGCGATATGTGGCTCACCGGGTTTGACGTACCTTCAATGAGCACGATGTATATTGACAAACCGATGCGCGGACATAACTTAATGCAAGCGATTGCGCGTGTCAACCGAGTGTTCCGGGACAAGCCGGGAGGGTTAATTGTCGATTATATCGGGATTGCGGATAGCCTAAAAGAAGCATTAAAACAGTATACGGACAGTGACCGGGAAAATACCGGTATTGATACTTCGCTCGCTGTTGATTTGATGCTAGAGAAATTCGAAATCATTCAGGAAATGCTATATAAGCATGATTACGATGCTTTCCATTCGGATAAACCTTCTGAGCGAATGAAAGCAATCACGGAAACTATGGATTTTATTATTGGACTAGGTGAAGAAGAGAAGAAAAGGTTTATGCAAGTCGTTACGGAACTTGCTAAGGCATTTGCTCTATGTGCAACAGAGCAAGAAGCACAGGAATTAAATGCAGAAATTGGATTCTTCAAAGCGGTAAAAGCAGGATTAGTGAAATTAATTCCTGTGGAAGGTCAAAAGAAGACATCTACACAAATTGATGCTCAGTTAAATCAATTAATCTCCAAATCAGTTATTTCTGATGAAGTCATTGACATCTACGATTCATTAGGACTTGAAAATCCTGATATTTCGATTTTGTCAGATCAATTCTTGGATGAAGTCCGGGCATTACCGCAAAAGAACTTAGCTGTTGAATTGTTGAACCGGTTGCTACAAGGAAAAGTAAAGAATGTTCAACGTAATAATTTGGTAAAAGCGAAGAAATTCACGGATATGCTCAACGCAGCTATTAATAAATACAACAAACGGGCCATAGAAACATCAAAAGTCATTGAAGAACTGATCGAACTGGCGAAAGAAATGAACGAGTCGTACAAAGCCGGAGAAAACACGGGCATGATCAAAGAAGAAGTGGCTTTTTATGACGCACTCGCGTCCCATGAAACAGCCGAACAAGTATTGGGTGACGATATATTGAAAGTCATCGCACACGAACTAACAAAGGCAATCAAAGAGAATATGAGCATCGACTGGAACTTGCGGGAATCAGCGCGAGCGAAAATGCGGATTACTGTACGCAGACTATTAAAGAAATATGGGTATCCACCTGATTTGCAAAAGATGGCAGTGGAGACTGTGGTGAAGCAGGCGGAGTTGATGGCGGAGAATATGTGAAGTAAAAAGTTTCGGCGGGTTCTATAATGAGATTCTGTCCAATGTGAGCATCTGGCTAACAGGTCAGATGCTCAATTTCAACTCTTTAAGTGGACGATATATTTTCTATAATTAGAAACTGTACCTCGAAATTGAAATAGCGAAGGTTCCCCAACCTTATGTGATATCCAGAACTACTTGACTACATATGAGCAACAAGAACTGATGTAAAAAGTGATTAAGAGCCGCGTACTTTTTACAGAGCATCAATTAAATTAGGATTTGATGTTTGTTTAAAGGAGGAATTAAACAATGAAGAGATGGTGGATGATACGTGCGGGAGATAATAATGAATTAATTCCAATTTGGAAGGACAAAGGTATTGCTTCTATTGGATGGCCAAAATTAGGTGATCCAAGAAAATACAGTTCAAAAGAGGAAATGTTTATTATCGCAGATAATGTATTTGCTGAAAATAAACCGAGTACTAGAAGGAGCTGGATTAATCAAGTATGGCGTTTCAGTAGAGAAATAAAGAAGGGTGATAGAGTTATCACTTATTCTAAAGAAATTAGAGAATATCTGGTAGGAACGGTAACTGAAGGACACTTCTATAATGAAACGGTTGGTGATCCTGCGTACCCTAATAATATAAGAGTTGATTGGGAAGGGACTACTGTTAAAAGAGATTTATTATCACAAGCAGCTAAAAATAGCTTAGGTTCGGTATTAACAGTATTTCGTGTTGATAATTGGGGAAACGAATTTGAAAAGTTATTAGAGTATCCTTTTGTTGAATTGGATGAAACTAATGAAGTGGAAGAAAGCGAAATAATAGAAGAGCTGGTTAATAGAGCTTTAGTTATGGTGCAAGACAAGGTCGATAAACTTGACCCATGGCAAATGCAAGAATTAGTTGGGGGACTTTTACAGGCTATGGATTACAATGTCCAAGTTAGTCCTAAAGGTCCCGATGGTGGGGTGGATGTATTAGCCTATAAAGATGCCTTTGGATTTGAAAAGCCTATTATTAAGGTGCAAGTAAAACATCGAAAATCTTCTGCATCAGCACCAGAAATCCAACAGTTGCTTGGGGCAAATCCAATTGATGCAAATAGTTTATTTGTTTCAACTGGCGGTTTTACTTCACAAGCTGAAGCCGTGGCTAAACATAATTCTGTAAGATTAGTAGATTTAGAGGAATTGGTTGATTTAGTTGTGAAATGGTATGAAAATATGCCTAACGAAGTAAGGGCGCTGTTGCCGCTGCAGAAGATGTATGTGCCTGAGTAAATGCTAATAGCATGACAGATAATGTGCTTAATAATATATGTAATGTTCTTGGGAGATGTTTTTAATGATTAACTTGAGTCTTGCAAAAATCTTGTCGAAATAAATGTCGCAAGATGTCTAGTATTGAAAAGTTCCTGAAAATAAGAGTGACATCCCTTTAATCGTGGAATTGGAAGGTAACCACACCAAACCAAAATCCCGAGAAAAGGAGATTTCTTACGGTTATGTTATCCTTCTATTCTTCTATCGTCAAGTTCGTTTTTTTCCTGGGGCTTTGCCTTTAACTACCGCAGACCAACTATCTGATTTCCATCATGCATGGCATCATCCTGAGCGATGGGCACAAGACGGTCACGCAGATTAGGGGAAATTCCTGAAAGGGGCGCGACCTTAGCTGTATGACGCGCTTCATGAAAGAATCTCCGTGGTGCGCCAACCGGGTCCAAAGAAGAAGTATAGCTCATCTGATGGCCGCTATCACATTGGTAATAAATAGTATAATTATGTTGTTACAGATATTAAAGGGGAGTTATATATGAGCCAATTAAATGATATTTTTGATAGATTATTTGCTTCTAAGATTCCAATAGAAATAATTTATAAATCGCAACAGTTTTCTGTTTTTGAAAAATTAGCAAAAATCCATGATGTTGAGCAAGTACGTCCACCTATTGAGCAATTGAGAAGTCTTTTTGGGAAGGAAAGTAGTGTTTTTTCCAGTTCTATTGGTACCCACCCAGATTTTGCGGACTCAACGACACTACCTCATCACCAGTATATTTGCTCCTTATTCCTAGATATATCTGGTTCAACAAAATTAGGACTAAAATTTCCACTATCTACGGTAAGGTTATATAAGAATGCTATATTATCTACAGCCATTGAATTATTTCAAGCATTTGATGGTCACATACATCGTCTGCAAGGAGATGCTGTTTTTGCTTATTTTGGGCATAAGGCAATGAAGAAAAGTGACGCACTTATAAATGCTTTAAGTGCTGCATCTTTAATGCAATCATATAATAAGCATACATTGAGCAAATTTTTTGAAGAAAATGATTTACCACCTCTAAGAATTAGAATTGGAATTGATATAGGTGATGACAGCGAGGTATTATGGTCAGAATACGGTATTGGTAATGTTACAGAAGTAACCTCAACTAGTATTCATACAGATTTAGCAGCAAAATTACAAAGTCAATCACCAAGAAATAAGATTATGATTGGTGAAAATGTTTACAAATACCTTGACTTATCTGATAACTTCTTTGATGTAAAAACTCGTATTGAAAATGGTGAAACAGTAGAAGATAAATATGTACTAAATGATACAAATTTATATGCGTATTATCAAATGAGGGTTTTTAATTGGGAAAAGTATCTTGACTCATTTTCGTCCCTACCAAAATCAAAAAGTAAGGGCCAAATCTATAGTTCTCCAACTGATTTTGAGTTAATCTGTAGTGTAAGGCAGAAAGAGGATGAGCCTTATAAAAGGCATTACCAAAGTAGTTGTTCTCTAGAAAAAGGAATGCAGTTAAGATTTGAATTAGTTAATTATGCTTCAATGCCAATTGGAAACATTAAATGGAAAGTAGTTAATTATGGAACTGAGGCCGAACAATCCGAAAGTGGTCTTGAATATTATATGGAACAATCTGAAGGTGAATATGTTTGTGAACAGTCAACAGCATATACTGGCCTCCATTTTATGGAGTGTTATATATATAATCATAATGGTAATCTAATTGCCAAAGATAAGTTTGGTTTATTTATAAATGATGAAATAAGGGATTTTAGAAGACTAGGTGTACCGGAAAGTGAGTGAAAGTATGGATAAAGGAGATTTTGCTAAGCACCATAACTCATACCTAAATGATTATATTAAATTTGCTGATGCAAAAGCACTTGCAATTATTACGATTAATGGATTAATTATTAGAATCCTCTTTAACTATCTCACCAACAATTTGGTTGAGACAAAATATTTTTTTACTTTGATATCATGTATGTTACTATTGGTTGCTATATTTTTTGCTGTATTGGTAGTATATCCAAGAACCTCTGCAAAGAATTCAAAAGGACTAATATTTTGGGAAAATGTTAGTTCCATGGATAAAGAGGATTACGTGAGAGAAATAATCAATATTAAGAAAGAAGACTTGTTAGAAAAAGTGATTGAACAGAACTACTTTTTATCTAACACTGCTACGATGAAATATAAAGTTCTTAGAAAAGGATTTTGGTTTTCGGGCATAGGATACGTCGGTTTAATAATAGCAGGATTATTTTGGGTATTCGGAGGGTAAAGTCAATGCCATTTTTAGTGAAAAATATGTTATAAAAAACCCTCCGTTTGTCATTCAACCATTTCAGGACCTACATTTTAACCCTAAAACAAGGGTTAAATAGCCCTCTAACCTTTTTCTCAATCTCCAACATGATATCCGGTTTTTGCGGAACTGTAGGAAGGTTTCCCGTCCTTTTCTGAAAAGATAAAGAGGGCATCCTGCCGCAAGGCTCCATCTCTTATTGGGAATCCCAGTTGGATGAGAAGGTGCTGGTGGGATCGGTGAAAACCGCGAACGATTATCTGCAGTTCAAGAGAGGAAGATATTTCGAAATCCAAGCCAATCGCTTAAAAGGGGCATGGCAAAAGGCAACGTACCTAGCATTGTATGTTACGCAGGAAGCTGCAAGTCAAACAGGTGCTGAGAACGGCATCCAGTTTTATGGCGAAATTATTGATGTGGAAATCATGAATCAATCTCGAGGAGAATCCTCGGTACGACTGTTCGTGGATCGATGGAGGACATTAGAGGGGACGATCCGTCCGGTGGGTTACGGCATCCAGCATTATATGCTGACGACGAAGCAAATCTTAATGCAGGCAAAAGAATTGCCGGAGCTTTTTATGACACTGGGGGAAGAGCTCAAACTGTGGAGAATGCTCAGGAGGCTTACTACCAAGGTGCACACGGAATTGGATGAATCGTATGTGGATCGCGCGCAGAAGATTCAAGCCTATCAGATTGGGCATGACGCTGTGGTGCTTGATCGGGAAGTGCGAGAAATCCAAGTATTTGCACGGAGAAGAGGTACGACAGCGATTGCCGCTCGAGTTATTGGAGAGGCAGCCGAGTAGAGTGTTTAAGATGATTCGTGGGGAGATATTTAGGTGAATGGGGAGGCTGATGGAGGACGGGATTGTCCTTGTTCACCCTCTTCTTTTTTTCTTCATCATATTAATGGTGATTTGTTTCATGCCTATTTAGTAATCACAGCCATTTCATTGAATAGGATTTCTGAACAAAAGGGATAATAAAGTGAAACTTCATTCATCCCTCACTGATTGTTAGTTGAACGAATCGGGCTTTTACGGTCAGTTGATCTCCCGCCTAAGCTACTCCGATTCATCTAAAGTTTTCATTTACAGCGGGATAAGCGATCAATATGATCATTTGGTTCTTAGAAGAATAAAACCAAAGGGGTGATCATTTAGCTATAGCTGGTTAAGTAATATCCCCATTGAAAAGAATTTCGCTTTCTTCCATCACATCATGTAACGAGGAGGATCAAGATTGAAGAAAGTGCTAAAAACTCTAATGTTAGCAGTAGCCGGATTACTCATTATGCTAAGCGGCTTGTTCCCGGGAACTTTAACCGGGGTGGCTGCAGAGAACAAAAAACAATGGGTGTCGGTAAATGTAAAAGCAATGACTTTTAATGTAAGAAACAAACATAGCAATGATCCCTCGCCGCATACTTGGGAAGAAAGGCTTCCCGCCATTAAAAGACTGATCAACAAGAAGGAACCTGATATCATTGGGACACAAGAGGTGTCAAAAGCGCAACTGCAAGATCTCAAAAATCATTTACCTCATTATAAATGGATTGGTGGAAATGGTGGAGAACACTCTGCTATTTCTTATAAAGAACAGAATTACAGGATATTGGAGCATGACCGTTTTTGGTTATCCGATACACCAGATATCGTTGGTTCAAAAACATGGGGAAATAAGGTTCCAAGGATGGTTACTTGGGTAAAGTTTCTTGATAAACAAAGCAACAAACAGTTCTATTTTGTTAATACACACTTTGATCATCAATCCGCCAATGCAAGGGAAAAAAGTGCAGATTTTATTCTTAAAGTAACAAAAAAATTTGATCCAGATTTACCGGTTATTTTAACAGGCGATTTCAATGCTAAACCAGGTAGTCTTCCACACAACATTTTAACAAGTGATGGAGAATTTGATGATTTATGGGAAACAGCTGAGAACAGAATAAATGAAGACTTAGGAACATTTAATGGTTTTGATGATCCTTTTGGTGGAGGACCTGACAAGCGTATTGACTGGATTCTTGGGAAAGGAAACCTTATAACGAATGAAATTGAAATCGTAAACGATCAGAGGAATGGCCAATTTCCAAGTGATCATTTCCCAGTGCTTTCTAACATCACCTTATCCTACCATCATTAAGTAAATAAAATGAGCCCAATGCCATTGATATCAAAAAATACATGGGAGCAGCTGGATAAAAAAAGACTGTATACTAAATTTTCCCCTGAGCATAAAACCGTAAGAGATGCGGCATGACATTTTCCAGTTTCCTTTGGGCCACTTTGATGCCGACAAACAGAATGTTACCGACTGGAGGTGTAATCGTTCCAATACTTAAGTTAAACGTTAGCATGATACCAAAATGCAAAGGGGTCATTCCCAAAGCTGTTACTTTAAGTACGATAGTTCACATACTACGATTGAAAATCCTTATTCCTACAATAGATACCGCCAACATTTCCGAAGATTTTGTATGCAAATCAAATATCAACAAACAAATCCACCTCTATTAACCATAGAAGTGGATTTGTTTTTATATCGATTTTATATATTTTTATACCTTTTCTTTTCATTTAAAAAGTCCTTATAGACCAAAATAGCAACAAAAATTGTATTTGGCAAGTAGAATATGTATGATTTGGCAGTTAAAATTGTAGCTACTTGCCAACATCCCTTTTTTAATGATTGAGTAATGATTCTTTGTGTCGAAAACTTTCTCGATTGAACACCAGTAAATGTGAGTAATGAATTAAGCGATCAATAAACGCTTCCGTCAAGATCGGATCTCCGAATATATGATTCCACTGTCCGAACTGAAGATTTGTCGTAACGATTACACTTCGCCGTTCGTAACACAAATTAAGCACTTGAAATAGGAGCTCAGCTCCTTGCTTAT
>NZ_KB894720.1 GCF_000374565.1 Siminovitchia fordii DSM 16014 = CIP 108821
CAGAAAACCGGCGAAAGCTTCGTCCGGAATTCTTTCCACCACATCGTTGACGGCATAGGCAATATCATTCTCCTGAAGTTTTATTTCCAAGTCCAACGGCAAAACGATCTGATTCATGTTATAATGTTTAAACATAAGGATACCTCCGATTAATTTATTGTTGTGGTGACTTTAATTTTATCAGAAGGTATCCTTTTTTACTTTCTAAAACAAATAAAAAGTGGCATCTGCACCAACTTATGTTGGTGGATGCCACTCTTTTTTTTACTGGGTTTTGTCCCAGCCTCTATCACCTTCTCTACATCGATATATCAATGTTTTTAACGCTTCGAGAACTAATCACTTTTGTAATTAAGCACTTACTTTTTTTAATTTTGTTTGTGACTCGTTTGGAATAGCCTCCCACTTCACTTCGTCATATGAAGTAACTTCATTCCCTTTTTTACATAGAGTTTTAAAAAAAGGCTCCTTGACGTAATTCCTTTTGTGCAGAAAATTCTACTTCTACTGCTTCCCCTTTTTCGTTAAATGCTGTTTGCTTATAAAAATAACTAGCCATCATTTCAAACTTAAACCGATTAAAAACAATAAAAAAAAGGTATACTGTAATTAGAAGTGAATACATTAAAAACGACTGAAGGTGCTCCAACACCTTCAGTCATAACAATAGCTTGGTTCCCACAAGGGGGCTAGCAGCAGACAGAAATAATCCACCTGAGCCACGAACTCAAGGGTGGATTATTTTTTTGTGTAAATGAAAACCATACGCTAGGCGTATGGTTCCGGATAGCTTATAGCGAGGTATTAAAAAAGCCCACTCCTGGTGTTACAATAAATTTTGGTTCGCCAACCAAATTATGTAACAAGGAGGGGCTTCTTATGTCTTCCGACGTAAACAGTTTAGCACATACGAAATGGAATTGTAAGTATCACATAGTTTTTGCACCCAAATATAGAAGGCAGATTATTTATGGGAAACTAAAACAAGATATAGGACAAATATTACGGCAATTATGTGAAAGAAAAGGCGTAGAAATTATTGAAGCTACGGCATGTAAAGATCATATACTGGAAACTCATTTACACAAAATTATTGACGGTCCCTAACTATAAAATAAGTTATTACTTTATACTATTCCTAAATGAGACTTCCATAAACATTTGAGTAAATCGAATCCACTCTCTTGCCGCGTAGGAAAGATATCGATCCTTTCGCCAAATAATTCCTAAATGCCAAGGAATAATTGGTTCAAATAGCGGTATAACCGCTATTTGATTTCTATCCACTTGTCTACAAATCGTTTCTGGAAGCAATGCAATTCCAAGATTAGCTGCTACCATTTCACTTATAAAATCCCATTGTGAGCTTTCATTAATAACATGTGGATGATAGCCAACACGTACACATTCTGTAATAATCCGCTCATGTAAAGCAAAATCTTTTCTAAATAAAATGAATGACTCTTGCTTCAAATCCAGCAATGTAGCTGATTCTTTTTTGCTAAGAGGATGGGTTGGATGCGTAAGAAGCATTAACCTTTCATTGACAAATGAAAACGTATGGAATTGCTCCTCATTTGTCGGCAAAACAACGACTCCTAAATCTAATGTTCCATTTCCAACGTCTCGTTCTACCTTTTTAGCACCATCTTCAACGAGTTGAACGGTTATGTTAGGGTATTCTTTATGAAACTCCTGAATGATCTTTGGAAAAAAACGAGCCCCTACCATTGGCGGCAAGCCTATTTGAATACTTCCTGTTTTTAATGACATTAAATCATCTAGCTCTAATGATAGATTTTCAAATGACTTGATAATATTTTGAGCCTGAACGAGGATAATCTCACCAGCATCTGTAAGCTTTGCTTGTTTTCCTGTTCGATCAAAAAGAATAACCCCGAGCTCATCTTCTATACTTTTCACCATTTTACTAATGGTTGGCTGTGATACATACAGCTTTTGGGCCGCTTTAGTGAAATTGCCTTCGGTTGCAACAGCAACAAAATACTTTAAATGTTGAATGTCCATCCAGTTCGCACCTCTTATAACTTTTTCGAATAGCAATCATTCTATATATTCATTTTACCTATACATTATCTCGCTGTACACTTTAATAGGAGAAAGGATTTCTCAGTCTACGAGGTGACACAAATGAAGAAACTATTAATCGGAATGATTCAAATTTTGATACTTTGTATCTTTACTTATATCATGGGCGAAATCGCTACCTTCCTGCACCTAAAAATTCCAGGAAGTATTCTAGGATTAGTCCTCTTATTTATTTTATTACAAATGAAAATTGTTAAACTGAAATGGATTGAAATTGGAGGAAATTGGCTGGTTGCCGAACTACTTCTCTTTTTTATTCCTTCAGCTGTTGGCATTATCCAGTATAAGCATTTACTGCTAGACAATGGGCTAAAAATTATTGCTGTCATATTTATTAGCTCAACGATTGTCATGGTTTGCTCAGGATTATTAGCAGAAAAGATGGCAAAACGGAAGGAGAAGCAATCAAAAAATGCTGATACTATTGTACTTCATTCTAACCATTAGTTTGTATTGGGGGGCTAAGTGGGGATACCAAAAAACAAAAAAGGTATATTTTTCTCCATTGCTAATTGCACCTTGTTTAATTATTATCGTATTAACCGTATTTCATGTAAGTTATGCTTCTTATAATGATGGGGCAAAATGGCTAACAAAACTATTGCAGCCAGCTACAGTGGCACTAGCCATTCCATTGTATCGTTTTTTCCCCATTTTAAAAAAATATTTAAGCGAGATCTTATTTAGTGTCTTCTTGGGCTCAATGATGTCAATCATTGCTGCCTTTAGTATTTCATGGCTTGTCCATTTAAATAAATCATTAATTTCAAGCATTATTCCGTATTCAATTACAACACCGATTGCCATGGGAATTTCCTCAAAAATTGGTGGTGTTCCAACAATTACTGCTGTATTTGTCATAATGACAGGAATTATCGGAATGATAATTGGACCGTGGATCATTCGCCTGTTCCGCTTCAAAAGCGAGATTGCAAGAGGTGTATTGTTAGGCACAAGCTCTCACGGAGCCGGAACGTCAAAGGCTCTAGAGATAAGTCATGCAGCTGGCGCCGTCTCAAGCGTTTGTATGGTCTTAACAGCCATCATATCCTTTTGTTTTTCCCCATGGATCTATACACATTTCCTACACTAGAGGAGCACAACCGCTTCTCTTTCTTTATGAATAAATTATCACCGTCTATCGTTCACTATAAACTACTAGCAAACATAAAACTGTCCACCTCAGAAGGAAAGTAGTCGGAATGTCCACGAGTGGTGCCTGACACCATGTGAATATCCTCACGATAAGTTAATTCTAAATGAGTTCTTTAGGGATCCATGCAATTTGGTGTATTAGTTGGTCGGGATCTTGGATGGTTGCTTCTCCTCCGATTATGCGTAGTAAAAAATAGTGAACTTGTACATCGAAATTGTCGATTACGGTATTTTTCACATAAAGTTTTTCAATGATTTCAGTTTGATAGCCTGTTTCCTCATATACCTCTCTAATACAACATTCTTCTATCGTTTCTCCGCTCTCAAGACCTCCAGAAGGAACGGACCATGTTTTGATCTCTTCAGGCTTTCCCAGTAATACCATTAATAATTCGTCATGCTCATTTACACATACTCCTGCAGCTCCAATCCATTGACTCATTTGTTTATGTGCCTTTCAATTGCTTGATATGATGTAAATCATGCTCATTCTCACCTTTTACACAGGACTCAAGAGTATGAAATTACTCTTTAATGGTAAGTCTTGATTTTGCAGCCTTTCAACTAGTCTTTTCCTTTGTTGAATAGCTGCATCTACAATTTCTAAAAGAGAAACTCTTGAATGGGCATATATGTAACAGGACGATCTTCCGCCTAATTAGTTCTCAATTGAGATAGGGGGAGGCGATTAACCTCCATTTATCCCTCTCACACCACCGTACGTACGGTTCCGTATACGGCGGTTCCAGGAACGAATAACACGGACAGGAATACACAAATTTTGATTGAGATATTGCAAGGTTTCATGAAGCTAAGGAGCATATTCCAACAACTGAAATGCACGAGCCAGAGTTTTTAACTCATACCGAAGAACTTGTCCGTAGCAGAATAACAAAAATGAAACAACGAAAGGATTCAAAAGTAAAATGAATTACAAGTATAAAGAATTTGATATGTTTACCGTAGACCAAATAAAAAGCATGGTAAATCATGATATAGACAGAGCTCTCGAATTATTTGCAGATGGTTATGTAGCAGCCTATCGAATCGAACATGAGAACCGGCAAGTTTATGAGCTCTTTGACAAAAGAAATGACGAACTTCGCCAAGCACTTGATTTGTGTAGACAATGTTTAAAGTTAGCCGAGACAGCAATTCAAAATCGAAAATAAAAAACAAAACCACATTACTGGTAAAAAATGAAAAAACAATAGAGTTATTTAATTTAAAAAGCCAAACAAGCATAACCCCGTTCTAAATTTAGGACGGGGTTAAAAATATAGTTGTTTAATTTTTGATGTATGATACTTAACTACACTAAAAAATATAACAATAAAGTCGTTTAAAAATCTAAGTTTTATTCAACAGCAGCGTCCTTTAATGGATGATCTATAATGAGAGTGTTGGGGGGATTATGATTTTCAGCTATCGTACCTATTAGTTGATCTGTAAAACCTCGATAGCTGGCTTGTTTGTAAAAGTTAGAAAGACCGAGCAAGACGGAATCCAAGATCATCTATGCAAAATGAGGGATGACTACGACGACGACACGAAGCCCCACAACCCCTGGCCTCTTCAGCCCAGCTACCTCCTCGAAAAATTCGGTAGGAGCCGTACACTTGTTCATCATATAAATCCCAACACCACTCCCAAACATTTCCTAACATATCATACAGACCCCATGCATTCGGTTCCTTTCTTCCTACTTCATGGATTTTGCCTTCCGAATTTTCATTATACCAGGCAATCTTATCAAGATCTCCATATCTATAACCAACAGTCCCTGCTTTACATGCATATTGCCACTCTGCCTCTGAAGGAAGTCGATAGCCATCTGATTCCCAATCACAAATAATGTTTTCCCCATCATTACTTATAGAATAACACTCTTTCAATCCAGATTTCTGTGAAAGTAGATTACAAAAAGAAATTGCATCATTCCAAGAAATATTCACAACTGGTTTTATATCTCCGTCAAAAGAATTAGATGATTTATTTGTAATAGCATAGTATAGACTCATAGTTACAGGATACTGTGCAAGAAGAAACGGTCTTATTTCAGCTTTCCATTTACTTTTTATTCTATCGTCTCTTAATTCTATTTCTCCCCCTGGAATTTTTACCATTGGATAGTCAATGTAACTTTTTATTTCATTTGACACTCTATCTTCCTCCTAACGATCTCAATTTCACAAATTTAACTACATTTCGAACCATTAAAATCGATAGAAAATTACGTCGTTTTTTTGCAGATAACTGACAGTTAATTTAAGTGCATGCCTTCACAATCTCACACCCATATTAACATAAATATCTAATTTAGTTTGGAAGCTTGATTCCAATAAATGTCCCTTTTATTGAATAGAATGACTCACATTTTTTTAAACGACTTTATTGTAAATTAAAAAACTTTTTAACTCTGTAATTTGTAGCTTTATTCTCCACAGCGAATGCCTTTTTATACATCAAAAAACTCCCCTTTTATTAGTAGCCAGATTTTTATTTTTTTATCTGTCTACCTTAAGGGGAGAATATAAAACGCCTAGCCAGCATTTGGGTTGGTTATTTTTTCGTGATAACTCAAAATTGCGCTGCCCCCTTGAAGGGGTATTGCACAGAGACCGAAGGTAATTATGGCTGTTGCTCATCTCCTGCGTCTTTATAAGCATCCCACATTGCAAAAAAGTATAAACAAGGGTAAAACATGAGCCATTGGTACTGGGCTTGTTGAAAGGCTTCTTCAATCTGTCCATGAAAACTTAGTAAAATAATCTTATTAAAATTTGATTGAATATTGATTAAAAATCTAAAAAATAAGCAACCCTTAAATATTTTACCATTAAGCAGCTGACCAAAACAGGAAGGGCTGTGCACCAAAGCAATTTTTCCATAGGGCAAAAACAGGATCAAAGATCCACTTTTGGCGGTTCCTCAAGCCATCCCTTAGACATCATGAGAATAACACCTTCTCGTGTGTAATCAAATACATCTTTTGCCTGTATCACTGTTTTTGGTATCAAGTCATTACGCCACAACAAGGCACCACTAAAACCCTGACCTCCCAGATTCATAACGCCCAAAAGATAATTACAAAACATCATGAGTCTATCCGAAAATGGAGCTATAGTTGAATTGGTAACTGTTCCTCCTGGTGTAGCAGGGGGTTGAATATTATTTTGCAGAAGAATATCCCCATCTTCTTTTAAAATTTCTTTTGAAAGTTCCATGCCTTTTGTAAAATATTTTTGCACTTCCTTATCCTTGGCACATTGTGCAAAACCTTTCAGTAATTGCATCCCCGTAATACTAGATTCAAACGCTCGATATAGTACGCCGTACTCAATAGTATTTAATGGTCGCTTATGCCCCAAAATGTTAGTGCCCTTCATGTATTGTTTATCAGTTATGAAACCAATTGACTTATGTTGACGTAATTCGGACGCGGTAGTAGCGACTTTTTAAGAAGATATTGCGTAAACAGATTATAATAAGTCTCAGTTATTTCAGTTAGTTGCTTATAAAAGTTAACGATGTCTTCTCTATAAGATATTGTTAAATGAAGTGCATACAACCCCGTACTAATTTCCTTTAGAACCCTGCTAAACATAATATCAAAGCCATTTCCCCATAACTTCGGTGCTTCTAGATTGACATCCTCTTTAGTGAAGCCTTCCGGACATGCTGCCCCTTCGTTTTCAAACATAGATTTCATTTCGATAACCTTTGGATGAAGTTGTTCCCACAAGCCTGACATAAGATTTTTGGCTTCTTTATCATCGGCTTTCTCAATGAAATACTCCACCATTCGCAAAATCAGTGTTTTTTTATTGTATGTCAACCATAGTGAACCAAGTTCAGTGGAACTCATTTTGGGTTGATTAGTCAATATATAGCCTCCAAATACGTATTTTAAACGTATTTTTACCCTTACATCGACATTTATGCCCTCTCCCAAAGGATCGTCTTTTAATTCGCAATCTGGCCCGTTTCTTGATTGGCACATTCTAGCCTATCAACGTAATTGTTCAAACTCTGTTATTAATTATCGAACTCTTTTTAAAATAATCAAACTTTATTTTAAAGCCATTGGTTATTTGCTTTTTATACCAACCTTCATATTATAAAATTACATAATTACACTAATAGACTTAAGAGCTATTTCTAGAAAAATTGAACCCTTGTTCATCTAAAAATCCCTGATTTATTTGAATAAACCGGAAAGTAAGGGTGCAAAATTATTCACTTGCCAGTTTTTTCAAAAAACAAAACATCCTAATCTGCCTAGAATCACCGTACACGGGTTTCGACATATACACGCCTCTTACTTATGTGAAGCTGGAGTATCCATAAAGGCTGCACAGGAACGGTTAGGACATAAAGATATCCAAACAACTATGAATGCCTATACGCACGTTACAGATAACTTGAATGAAACTCCAGCAGAAACGATCAATGATTTTCTCGACTTTTAAGTAAAGGGTAATCAAGGGGTAGTAAGTCCAATCTCAGCATTAAAAAACCCCTTCCCGATTCTCTCGGGAAGAGGTTGTAAACATTGGCATGAAGCCAATATTAACGTTTTGAGAACTGTGGTGCACGACGTGCGCCTTTAAGACCGTACTTCTTACGTTCTTTGAGGCAGGGTGTTTAACATATTACACAAAAAGCCCTAAAATGCCTAAAAATCAAAGTTTAAGGGCATTTAACAAAATATCGGTCTACCAATTTATCTGTGTTTATATTAAATTTACATTCAGATTACATTCAATGAGCTAGAATTACATTCACTAATTTATATTAAATGTCACCTTCAAATTTTTCACCCTTAGTGAATACCAAAACAAATAATATATTAAAAATGTGCAGAGAATCCTCTTGATGTTTTAGTTTTTCCTGTAGTTACATTATTCTGTTCAAGCCCCCTCCTCTGTAATATCCTCTTTATCTTTCATCAAGATAAGTTTGTATTAGAAATAGAGACATAGAACCAGCTAAATTAACTGCTAGCTCTGCATGGCGAGCAGAAGGTTTATAGTATTGTACTTTCCCTTTTCCGTGAGCATCACCATGTATATTTCTTAAATTTCCTAGTCCATTAACAATTGATGAGCATCCACCTAAAATTTGTTTAAAAAGTTTTTGGTTATGTTGTTCAGGAGATAAATTTAGTTCATTAGCTACCAATTTATATATGTCATGTAAATTAGCACTTTTGCTGTAATTTATATTTCTTTCATCCAATATATATTTCAGAACGCCTTCTACAAGTGTTCTGGATAAAGTTATAGCACCTTCAGGATCATTTTCTATTCTCTCTACAGCTGTGTTCCAGTAATTAATAACATGTTCAGAATTAAATATTTGTAAGTTCTCACCAATTGATTCAATTAAGGGTAGTTTCTCCTGATCTTCAAGATATTCTAGCAGTTTATTAAAGTCATCCCATATAAATTGTCTTCTTTCAGCATATGTTGGGAACTTATACTTTATAAACTGCCAAAACTGGGAAAGGTCTCTATTATTTATTACATAGCGGGGTAACAACTGTTTAGTTTGACCATTTTTCATGAAATAACTTCTAAGTTCAATATAATGGTCGTCATTAACCGGGCCATCGTTAGTGCTCATATTAATTAATAACCTTTGCAAGTATTCCGCCTTCTCACAATCACTTATAAAATCATCTAAATTTGAATTTTTGCTTGCCTCTAATAGGTTAACATGTGTATTATTCAAATGAACCACCCTTCTTAAATGATGCGCTATTTAAGTACCGCCATTACGTAATAATGGCAGCATTTGAATTGTAACTTTTCTTAACAACCCAGCCTAAGTAAAACGGGGGCTGAATCTTGCTCCTCTCTTACGCCGCTTACTGATTTCACTTTTTGCCTATTAAAGCCACATGTCGAATGTTGAAAAGGCGAAACAAAATTTTACACGCAAATTTCAAAAGGTACCAAATAGTTTTTTGCAATGCGGTCTGAACGTAGAGTCGAACTTTCTAATAAACGATTACATTCCACTTCTAGCATTTCAATATCTAATTGTGATTCGCTAAGTGAAGATAATAGTAAACGTGCATCTGAAACCAAAGACATTAGCTTCTCATATGTGAGTGCATGTGACGCCCCTGCTACAGCAGCGCGAGTAGCCTTATTCTTAGGATGCACACTAACTCTTACGCAATCGTATTCCGGATATTCACTTGCAAACCACTCTGCCGCTACCAAGAGTTGCCCATGCTGTTCCTTTGTCAATGCATTTTTTTCTTTTTTCCTACTCTTTGCTTCAATAACAAATCCAACTCTTTCTGGTAGTAGCCAAAGTACATCAGGACCTTCACCGTCTAAATCGTGACGTTCAGAGCTGAGTCCAATCATAGCAGCCAAATCGCAAAGAGCTTGTTCAAATCGATTAGCTGTAGCATCTTCATGCAAATTTGCTACAACTTCCTCGAATGATTGTAAAAACCCCTGTCGGAGTCGATAGCCTCCTATTTTCTGAGCAATTGCTCTTGCCTGTGAGCTTGGTATAGATAAGGGACGATATGGTGGAAGAATTCTTGGTCTAATTAAGTTTCTGTTGTTGGCAAACGCTTGACGTTGTAGGTCTAAAGCTCTATCTGCGTTCCCCCATCTCTCTGCTATACGAGCTGCTAATTGTTGAAACCATCCACGCATTTGTATATCAAGAGCTTGTTCATTATTTTTTACCACTTGTTCAAGTTTAGCAATTGCTTGTTCATGATAACCATCACTCCAAAGATTTATTGCTTTCCTTTCCGCTTTTGCCTGAGTAAAGTGGAAATCATTATACTCATCTTCATCGACCAATTCAGCTAGAGTTTCAGCGTGGTATTCAATCCAGTCTTTATCTCGATCTATACTTCTTTGAATAGTTTGTGCTAAATCTTTAAGACTTCCTATTTCCTTACTTACTTCAATTCCCATATCTAATTGAGCTCTGGTTGCACTAGTAAGGAAACGAAAGTTCGCATCCTTTGCTACCCAAGATGAAATATCTCTTCCCACTAATAGAATTACACAATGATCCCCTGCTCCACGAGCACCCCTACCTATTCCTTGCTCAATCCTTTGAGCTAACATACGAGTGATAGTCGTCCCTCCGTATAGCGCACTTGCTCTAAAAAGCTCATAATCTGATGTTCCTGATGGTAAGCCATTCATAAGAAGGATTCGACAGGAGTCTCCAGGCAAATCCATTCCATCATAGCGATTGGCAAAGACAACAGGGCCTCTAATCTCTTCTTTTTGCAATTTAGTAACCAAACTTTCGACTTCTTTTGACCCCTTTGCCACAGTGGCCACTTCCGACCAAGCTTCTGTCGCTTTATCAGATGGAACCAGAACAACCGACCCCACGTCTAATTTATCCGTGGCCCATTTAATTATTCTTTCACCATGTTCCTTTTCGTATTCAAATGACATTAATTCAGGAATAAGGATCATTCTTTCACTAATACCTGCCAAGGAACGAGATTGAAGAGCCTTTTTAACAGAATCAGGATTTGCATCAAAAGTTCGGATAATTTCACTATCATCTGCAATAGTTGCTGACATATAAATTCTTCTAGGTGCATCATAGAATGTGGGAAATACATTTAATAAGGGAAGAATGGGTGTAATTGTAAAAGCTTCTTTACTTACAAGTGCGTGGCAGAGATGAAGTTGATCCCTCAGTAACGGCCAAACTAATCCATACTTAACCGAATCAGATTTTAATTGCTCCCTAACCGCATCTAATTGTTCATGCCAAGCCCAGTAGGGTACTTCCAGAATTGAATAGTCTGAACCTGACACTATATCTTCTAATGTCCCTAGTTTATCAATATCCCTAAATGATTTTCGAAATAAGTCAACTAGTTCTAGATAACGGGAAGGGTTATCCTTAGATTTCACTTTAAGAGTAAAAGAATCACGAACTACAGAAAAAGCTGCATGTGCATCGTCAAGAATAACTGCCGCTACATTCTGAGGATTTACCTCACCTCGAAGACCAAATCTACTTTTTCCATTAAACAGTGCCTTATACGTCCCGACCATAATAGCTTTCCCATTAACAAAGTCTTCATCAAGTGGTTTACCTGTTACATACGGTACAGCATGGATACCTAATTCATCCGCCTTTTCAAGTGTTTGCTGAACAAGTTGTGTTGTCGGAGCTAAATAGAGAACTGGTTCACCAGTCTCGTTTTGAGTAGATTGTGCCATAAGTAATCCAACAAGAGTCTTGCCGCCTCCCGTATGTAATTTCAGTACTATATCCTTTTCATTTCTACGTTCAAACCATTTTTGAAGAATCTCAGTTTGACTAGTATATAAGTCATTAACCCCCTCGGGTTTTGGTAATCTTCTAAATATCTCTGTAGGATCTATCGACTTCGGTTTTGATTTTTTTGACTTTAGTTTTTTAAAATCAACCATATCATCCACTTCCTCTTAGTTTCAGTTATATATAGGCCGATTTTATCACAAATATATAAAAATTCCCTCTACTTTTCCTATAATGTGTAAATATTAACTATAACTAAACTATTCTACTTGTTAACCCAAAAAGACCGATTCAAATATATAGATCGATTGTTAGAAAATTATTACAAATCCCCTCATCAAAAATCAAAATATTTATTAGCCTTATTGTTATATTTCTCACAGGCTCTTTTACTCAAGAGCTCTGTTATTTTTGATTATCCTATTTAGATATATATCAATGTATTTTCTTTAAAAAGTTTTGTACAATACTTCACGGCTAACTATCAATTTAAAAAGGAGTTTTGTATTATTGGCATCATATAAAAAAATCAGGCTTACGCTGGCTGGTTCAAATTAGCTTGGGTAAAGATCCCATGACTGGTAAGTATAAAAGTACTACTTGAAGAGGATTCAAAACAAAGAAAGAAGCAGAAGCTGCTGCAAGAGAAATACTTATAAGACATTCTAAGTTTATATGTTTTCTTTATAGCCTTTAAAAAATGTATAATCAAACTTAACGAATAAACCTACACATTGCGGGAAATTTTGAATCTCATGCACAAATTCATATAAAAAAAGCCCATCACACATTAAGGCAATGAGCTAGGAAGGAAGTTCTTAAATCTAACTTTATCTTTATTTTACAAATAGTTCATTTCTATTTTTCACTTGGGCCATTTCTAATTTATTATACTGTGAAATTGTGCTTTGATATGCGTCACCTTGATATTTCTCGTACTCTACAGTAACAACTACAGCATAATTAAAAAAGTCAGAAAGGTGTTCTTCAATATTTCTATCCATAGCATGTAATACCAAGAATGGAGAATCTAGATTTTTATATTGTACAGAAACACCTTTTTTCACAATTGTATCCCATTTAAATTCAGCTCTTCTTTCTTGTTCATTCAGATATCTTGTGCCTGACTTTGTAATAGGAAACCGGCTTTGTTTCCAATTTTGATTCAATAATTCCTTTACCTCATCTTCCTGAGTGATTAGATTCCTTTTGTAATTATGCTTTCTATCAGGAGATGTAAACTTATACTGGTTTGCATTTGGATAAAAGTATTCCTCAATCCCGCTTGTTGTGTAATCTTCCGTATTTAGAGGATTAGGTTTTGCGGCAAAAGCAATAGTCCAATAGATATTTACCTTTCCATTATAATCAAGATCCTTTACTATCGGGATTTCTAACCGAGCATATTTTTTAGGTAATATCCTTTGTTTATATAAAACTGTAACTCTATTACTATCGCACCCTAATATATCTTCTACCTTATTTGGAGTTGCACCATAACCTAAATACCTATCAAATTGCATGTTAGGATGAATTGAACTATTTATAATTAATGCTTTAGCAACCAATGGATCAACCAAATTACATCTTCCCATCAACTCCGCCGCTTTTCTAGCCACCAACGGTGCAGCAAAGCTAGTACCACTAGCAAAAAAACGCGAACTTCCATCTATACCCACCAAATGAAAAGGGTTTCTTTCGCAACCACCAAATTCTACTATGTCAGGCTTTACCTTAGCTCCTTCTCTCCCCTCTCCGGTACTACTATATGGCGCTCTAATTATTTTTTGTTCTAGATCAAATGTATAAGCTCCAATACCTAGACCATTTACAGTATCCGAGGGAGATTGAATCCTTCTACTATCATCGTCTTCCAAATCCCCATCATTTCCTACAGCTACTGTAAATAACCTTTCTCCATTTTGTGATAGACTGTCGATTACATACGTGAATCTTGAAATATAATCATCTTCAATAGGTCCATATGGACCTATAGATAAATTATATATTTTTATATCCGTTCTTTTGGGTACAACCTCTTCAATAACATCTATAACTTCATATAAGTCTACATCATTGGGATCAGATGGAGGAAGGACACGGAAGCTCTCCACATTTACAAATGGGGTTTCAAGCGTATCTTCTTTCCCGTATTCCTTTAGATCACCATAGAGGATTGTACCTACCACTCCCGTTCCGTGTTGGATAAAATCTGGGATTTCTTCTGTTTCAATAGGATAATTTTCTTTAGAGAAATCTTTAAAATACGGAGAATTTTCTTTGAGTCCCCCATCAAACACTCCCACTAAAACAGATGATTTTGTTTTTTCAGGCGGAGGTTTTGGCAAAGATAGGTTAGTTAGAGATCCTCTAATTTCTGGAACTCCTCTAAAAACCATTGGATGTACAGTTCGAATTGGATTAAAATTTACTAAGTGCTCTAATGTTTCCCGTTCCACATATGCACTGATGAATGTTGGGCCAGGTGAATAACTGCGAATCTTAACCTTATTAGGATTTCCCCCATATTTATTAAACAGATCCATAAATCTTTCTTCCGCTACATCTTCCAAGTTACCAAACGGATGTAAAACAAATTCAACACGCCCACCATCCCAGTCTTTATTAAAAATATTTAGAAGATAATTGTTATCCCCAATATAAAATTCCTCCACTATTCTAATGTCATCAATAAAACCTTTAGGTAATTCAGAAGACTTTTGATTAAGTAGATGCTCTAAATACACTAGTTCATCCTCTGACATTCTTAGGAATATACTCTTCCCCTGCCTTATTTTCTCTTTTCCATTGTTCACTTCTTTCTCCTGCCATTTTTTTGAACCAACGTCTTTTACTCCCGACTGCTTTATTAAATTATTGGGATGATATGATTTCGCGGTATAACCCAGAGCCATTTTCATGTTAAATATTACTTCATCTAATCTATTTTCAGGTGGAATTTCTTTAACTTTGCCTTTCACCGTATAAATCTGACTGAGTAGTTTGTTCCTTGCCTCTTCATAAGATGGTCTTCTGTCAGTAATAGGGGCACCCGGTCTATTTTGATCTGGAAAAATATAGTTCTCTCCTCTACCTAAAATAGGTCTAAATTTATCATCCATCTAAATTTCCTCCTTTTTATTTTAGATAATACTGTATAGTTGAAGGACTTTTTCCTAACCAACTAGCTAAAGTCCTTATAGAAACATCTAAGTTTTCCTTTGCTAATTTACAAAACTTCTTGTTAAATTCAACAATATCTCCTTTTATAAAATCGGGTAATTCCCTAAGTAAAGCATTTTCAAGACTTATTTCAGAAAGAATAGACTTCCTTTTAGCTCTTTCCACTAACTTGCAAATATCAGCACCTGACAATCCTTCAGCCATCCCACCTATTAATTGAATTATATTGACTAAATCTTTATTCATTTCAATATTAGTTAGTTCGTTCAACAGAATTTGGATTCTTTCCTCCTCTTCAGGCAATCTAATTTCAATTGCCCTATCAAATCTCCTCCAAATTGCGTCATCTAATAGGCTAGGATGATTAGTTGCTGCAATTAAAATGGTGTGGCTAGGCCAATTCTCTAGTTCCTTTAATAGCACATTTACTATTCTTTTTAATTCTCCTAAATCAGACATGTCATCTCTTCTTTTAGCTACGGCATCGAACTCATCCAAAAGTAAGATTGAGGGTCTTGATTTTGCATAATCTAAAACTTTTTTCATGTTTTGCCCGGTTTTTCCGAGATAACTCGAAATTGTACTAGAAAGGTCAAGAACAATTAGGCTGAGGTCAAAAACCCCTGAAATATATTTTGCAAGTTCCGTTTTTCCAACACCAGGAGGCCCATATAATAATAAAGAACTAGGTGGATTCAATCCCACACTCATAAGTTTCTTTGATTCCTTTCTCTCTTGGATAAATGTATCAATTAGCTCATTAACCTTATTCGTAAAAATCGGTCGTGCAATTTCTATCGGTTCATCAATTGTTGCTAGAGAGAAAAGTGTCTCAGTATCAACAGGTGAATCCCCCATCCCTATTGATCTTTTTGTACTAGCACCAACTCCATGTTGCGAAAGTGCCTCAGCTATCTCATCTGCAATTCCGGGATGAGTATCCTTAATTCGTCTAATTAACCTCATGGCAATAGACCTTACAGTTCTATAATCCTCATCTAACGATGCTCTGATAAGGGTTGGCAACAATTTTTCTAAACTCATCGTATCATACACCTCAATTTACTATTTAAATAATACACAACAAAACACTTTAACTACAACACAATTTATTAATGGTGTATTATAATATTACCTATTCAATAATTATAATACACTTAAGTGTATATTTTAACAATAAAAAACTTAATTTTTGAATAAAAAAGTGAGCCTTATATTCTCGAGATAGGACTCAAATAATTTATAACTCATATTTTATTGCTAGCAACAGCAGCCTCTATCTTTAATGGATTGAGTTAACTTAAATTTAGTATTAGTATAGGAATCGATAAACGGAAATAAATCCCTAACCAACGCTCTCTACCTTTTATGCTTAAAAAAAGTTTAAAGTTGCTTTGGTAAATTCTCCGGTTTATCTACACAAAATGACAGAAGTAATCAGCAAAACTATATTAATCCGCTGATAAAATACGTCTCGTCTTTTAATTATTTATAAAGGAGTTTTGTAATATTGGCATCATACAAAAAGTATCAATCTAAATCTGGCATACGTTGGCTTGTCCAGATTAGTTTGGGGAAAGATCCCATTACCGGAAAATATAAAAGTACAACTCGAAGGGGGTTTAAAACAAAGAAAGAAGCAGAAGCTGCCGCAAGAGCAATTCTCACACAACATTCGCGGGGAACTTTTATAACTGAAAATAAAATTACCTTTGAGGAAGTATATAACGAGTGGATGTTATCAGAAGAAAGACGATTGAAACCATCTACGATGCACAGTAAAGCTATGAAATTTAAGAAGCATATTTTACCGTATTTCTCAAAACTATATATACAAAAGATAAGCGCAGAATATTGTCAGGATTTTATTGATCAGCTTTCGTCTAAGATTAACTCATTTAAAGAATACGGCAATCAGTTAGATCTGCTATTTCGTTATGCTATTAAGAAAAAGATAATTGTTAAAAATCCGATGAATGACGTCATCTATCCGAATATTCCTGATGAGCAACAGTTCCCGGATAAGGAATTGAATGTACTTCACTGGGAAAAGGATACAGTACGGTACTTCTTAAAAAAATGCGAGGAGGAACTGACCTTTAGGGAATATGCCTTATTCAGAACGCTATTGTTTACTGGTATTAGAAAAGGCGAGTTAGGGGCGCTTCTTGAGAGTGATATTAACACGGAAAAAATGAGCATCACTATCAATAAAACACTTTTTTGGGAAAGTCAAAAATATTCTTTGCTTACTCCCAAAACCCCAAATTCTAGAAGAGTCATTTTCCTCGATCAAAAGACATTTGAAGTCCTATTACACTTAAAAGAATTAAATCAAGAGTTACGCAATGATTTTGGCAATCCGGAGATAGAGCATTTCGTATTTCCAAGTGTTTCTGACTTAAAACCAATGCGACATTCTTATCCAAATACATTATTAGAGTCAGCATGTAAAAAGTTTGAGGTAGATAATATTAAAGTTCATGGGCCTAGGCATACACATGCTTCAATGTTATATGCAGCTGGCGCTCGAATGAAGGATATTCAGAGAAGATTGGGACATGCAAAATTAGCAACAACCATGGATACCTATACTCATCTTACAGAAAAGAGTGACAAGCATTTAAATCATCTGCTAATTGAATATCTAAAATCAACGAATAACGGTCCCCAAAAGATACGGTAGTGAATGTAATTAAAATAATTCCAGTCACTTTCCAGTCACTCCATCTTTTTTTATTAAAAAAGCCTGCTTGGAATCGAGTTCCAAACAGGCTCAAACCCAGTGGTATCAAGGGGTTTAGCGTTTTGAGAATTGTGGTGCTCTACGTGCGCCTTTAAGGCCATACTTCTTACGTTCTTTCATACGTGGGTCACGAGTTAAGAGACCAGCACGCTTAAGCGGTGCACGGTATTCAGGATCAGCTTCAAGCAACGCACGGGCGATACCGTGACGGATTGCTCCAGCTTGACCTGTATAGCCGCCGCCTTTAACGTTGACTAATACGTCATAGTTGCCTAGAGTTTCAGTTGCAGCAAGCGGCTGCTTGATTACTACGCGTAAAGCTGCGAATGGAATGTAGTCTTCTACTTCACGATCATTAACAACGATACGGCCTTCGCCAGGTACTAAACGTACACGGGCTACGGAGCTTTTACGACGGCCTGTACCATAATATTGAACTTGTGCCATTGTTATCCTCCTTTTTAATTACCCGCGAAGTTCGTAGGTTTGCGGTTGTTGTGCTTGATGTGGATGCTCAGCGCCTGCATAGACGTTCAACTTCCTGAACATTTGACGTCCCAAAGGTCCTTTTGGAAGCATGCCTTTGATTGCAAGTTCAAGCATTTTTTCTGGATGCTTTTCTTTCATTTCAGCGGCAGTTCTTTCTTTGATTCCGCCTGCATATCCAGAATGGCGGTAGTACTTTTTGTCTTGGAGCTTGTTGCCTGTCAATTCGATTTTCGCTGCATTCACGATGATGACGTGATCGCCTGTATCAACATTCGGCGTATAAGTCGGTTTATGTTTACCGCGCAAAAGTGTTGCAACTTCAGTTGCGAGGCGGCCAAGTGTTTTGCCTTCAGCGTCAACGACGTACCATTTACGATTGATGTCACTGGCTTTAGCCATATACGTAGTACGCATTAGTTACCCTCCCAAATTTAAAAAAGTATCTCATTCGTATTTATTTTCATCACAATAAGTTTCCGGGGCTTATCGTGGAAATCAAAAAATAATACCATAGGATATTTTATCCTCTTTAACAAGCAAAGTCAAGGGATTTTTGAACACCAGGCATGGTTGTCAGGGATTTTCAATCTAACACTGGGCCAAGTTTTCAAATTTTATCATGCATCCAGCACTTTCCCCCGTTTTGCTTTTATTTCCCGTTCTCATAGAAAACTTCCCACAGATACAGGCCTTCTGCTGGAGCCGTCTTTCCTGCCATGGTACGGTCTTTTGCAGACAGAATGTCCGGAATAGCGTCAATGTCCAATTTTCCGCTTCCGACATCAAGCAATGTTCCAACGATGATTCTAACCATATTGTATAAAAATCCGTCTCCGACGAACGTCAGAACCAACTCCCTGCCCTGTTCTTCGATCTCCAATTCAAAAAGGGTCCTCACCTTGTTATCCGTTTCTGTTTTCGCAGAGCAGAAGCTTGAAAAATCATGAGTACCCTTCAAACAATCAGCCGCTCTCCTCATGGACTTCACATCCAAGGATCCTCGAATATGTGCAGCAAAATGCCGCCTGAAAGGATCTCTTATTGGACCGCCATATAAAAAGTATTTATATTTTTTTTGCACTGCATCAAAGCGAGCATGAAAATTGGAACCGGCTTCTTCAACTTTTGAAAAAGAGATATCGTCCGGCAAGAGACTGTTGCAAGCTTTTATCCATTGATCCCCTGAAAGTTTCAGTGGCGAATCAAAATGAATGACCTGGCCGCGGGCATGGACGCCGCTGTCCGTGCGCCCGGAAGCTGTAACGCCCACAGCCTGGCCTTTATGCAGTTTTCGGAGCACTTGTTCAATTTCTCCTTGGACCGTCCGCCCTTTCGGCTGGATTTGGTAGCCGGTAAAGCCGGATCCGTCATAGGAAACGGTCGCTTTATAACGCTGCATATTCTTTCCCCTCACATGATATCCTAATCATCATACTCGCTTACCTTTACGATCTGAGCCAAATCAGCAGCACTGACAAGATGACAAATACTGCAGCAGCAGCTGTATCGCGTCCTTTCCACTCAAGCAAGCGGTATTTCGTCCGCCCTTCTCCTCCGCGGTAGCCTCTTGCTTCCATAGCGGTCGCCAATTCCTCCGCCCTTTTAAATGAGCTTACAAACAGAGGGATGAGCAATGGTACGATAGATTTAATCCGATCCTTGATAGGACCGCTGGAAAACTCGACACCTCTTGCCATTTGCGCTTTCATGATTTTATCGGTTTCATCCATCAAGGTCGGAATGAAACGCAAAGATATAGACATCATAAGCGCCAACTCATGGACTGGAAATTTGACACGATTTAAGGGTTTCATCAAGCTTTCGAGCCCGTCTGTTAATGTTATCGGCGTCGTTGTCAGAGTCATCAGGGTTGTTACAAATACGAGCAGGAAAAACCGTATGGAGATGAAAATGGCCATCCGAAGTCCTTCCTCATAAATATGAAACTTACCGATACTGAAAATGACTTCGCCTTCTTTGTTAAATAAAAGCTGTAAAATGAAAGTAAAGATAATCAGGTAAATCACCGGCTTTAAACCATTCACTAAGAATCTGACATTCATTT
This sequence comes from Siminovitchia fordii DSM 16014 = CIP 108821, assembly GCF_000374565.1. Lineage (GTDB taxonomy): Bacteria > Bacillota > Bacilli > Bacillales > Bacillaceae_C > Siminovitchia > Siminovitchia fordii. Next base: position 20,043 of record NZ_KB894720.1, read on the forward strand.
TAGAAAGAAGGATCACCATGATGACAAAACCTACAAGCATACCATAGGTAACGACATTATTGGCTAAGAACACGATGAGTATAAAACCGAATACAAACAACAGTTTTGAACGGGGGTCCATCCGGTGAAGAATGGAATCGCCTGGAATGTAGCGTCCGAAAATCATTTTCTCCATCATAGGCCGGCACCGTCCTGCTCTTTCAATTTGGCCAAAGCATCGGTCAGTTCCTCTAACGTCAGAAAAGTCTTTTCAAACTTGCAGTTCATCTGTTGTTCCAGCTGATATTGGAATTTGACAACCTGTGGGACATCGAGGCCCAATTCCAACAGCTCCGCAGGGTTTGAAAAAATGCTTTCCGGTTCCCCAATCTTTTGTACTTTTCCTTTATGCATAATGACAATTTCATCCGCATACTTTGCCGCATCTTCCATGCTGTGTGTTACTAGAATGGTTGATAGGTTGTCTTTTTTGTGCAGACGTTGAAACATGTCCATGATTTCTGTACGTCCTCGAGGATCGAGCCCAGCGGTCGGCTCATCCAACACCAATACATCTGGTTCCATAGCGAGCACTCCGGCAATGGCCACCCTTCTCATCTGGCCGCCTGACAAGTCAAAAGGGGACTTCTGAAGAACGTCCTCCGGCAGTCCGACTTCTTTTATAAGCCTTCTGGCCCTTTGTTTTGCTTCTTCTTCCGAAACGCCAAAGTTCATCGGACCGAAACAAATATCCTTCTCTACCGTTTCATCAAAAAGCTGATGTTCCGGAAACTGAAAGACTATGCCGACCTTTTGGCGGATGTTTCGAAGGTTTTTCTCTTTCTTCCCGCCTTCAATCGTTCTGTCACCAATGATGACTCGGCCTTTTGTCGGCAGCAGCAAGGCATTCAGATGCTGAAGGATTGTCGACTTTCCAGAGCCTGTATGCCCGATCAGCGCCAAAAATGTGCCCTGCTTGATAGTCAAATTGACATCTTGAATGGCCAGCCGCTCAAACGGAGTCCCGGCTGAATACCGGTATTCTACTTCTTGAAATGTAATTTCCACAGATCATTCACCAACTCTTCATCTGTCAGGTACATTTTAGGCAAGTCCAGGCCTGCATTACGTAATAAATGGCTCATTTTTACAGGAAAAGGAATATCCAGCCCCAGTGTAATCAGTTCTTCTTTCAATTCAAAAATATCTTCCGGCTTTCCTTCCTTATATACCTGCCCCTTATTCATCACAATGATTCGATCCGCCTTTGCCGCTTCTTCCAAATCATGCGTGATTGAAATGACTGTCAATCCTTGCTCCTCTTTCAACTCCCTGACGGTCTCCAGCACTTCTTCACGACCAAGAGGATCCAGCATGGAAGTCGCTTCGTCCAGGATAATCACTTTAGGGCGCAGCGCTATGACACCTGCAATCGCCACCCTCTGCTTTTGGCCGCCGGAAAGATGGTGTGGCTCTTGGTTAAGAAATTCAGCCATATGAACACGTTCCAAGGCTTCTTTGACACGGCTCACCATTTCATCGTGCTGCACTCCGTTATTCTCCAACCCAAAAGCCACATCATCTTGTACTGTCGTTCCGACAAACTGGTTGTCGGGATTTTGGAATACCATCCCTACCATCCGGCGGATATCCCAAATAGCCTCTTCACTTAAAAGAAGATTCTGAACCTTAACCGTTCCTTTTTCGGGAAACTGCAACCCGTTCAAAATCTTTGCAAGAGTGGACTTTCCTGATCCGTTATGGCCTACTACTGCCAGCCATTCCCCGTCATCTACTGAAAAAGAAACATCTTTTAAGGCATACGCCTCCTGTCCATTATAGCGGAAGGAAACATCTTCAATGGTAATCACCGGACCGGCCATCCCTTATTCCTCCTCGTGCCTTTGCTTCGTAAGGTTGATTTTTAAAAAATGCCTATAAATAGAAAAAAGCCTGCACCTTGCTCCAGGCACCGGACATTCGGTGCCTTGACCCACGCGGTTAAGCCGGGGGAGAAGGTGCATGGAGCTAGACAGGATCACTTTCTATTTGTTTGTGCCTATCGTAACGCTCTTTTTAGCTTTATCGAAAAAGCGGAAGCGACTTAGTCAGTCCCCAAGTAAATGAATCCGGAGGAGGCAGCTATTGCAGCCACCACATGAAAGCGGAATGATTTTGTGGGGCTATGCATTGGCCGACTAAGAACACCCCTAGGACTTCCTGTCCGTCGGCAAGCTCAACCGGCGACGCCTGTCGCTTCCCCTGCACTAGGACTTCCTGTCCGTCGGCCGGTTCAACCGGCGACGTCCTGTCGCTTCCCCTGCACTAGGACTTCCTGTCCGTCGCATCTAAAATATTTAATGAAAAAGGGCTAAGACCGCGCGCCCTGCCCTTTTCCATCGCGAATTAAACTAATTCGATGATGACCATTGGGGCACCGTCTCCACGGCGAGGTCCCAATTTCATAATTCTTGTGTATCCGCCTTGACGTTCAGCATAACGAGGCGCGATATCAGAAAACAGTTTTTGCAATGCATCTTGGTTTTCTTCCGCATTGGCAATTTCTTTACGAATGAAAGCCGCTGCCTGACGGCGTGCGTGTAGGTCGCCACGTTTTCCAAGTGTGATCATTTTCTCAACAACTGAGCGAAGTTCTTTCGCGCGTGCCTCAGTTGTTTCGATACGTTCACTGATGATTAAATCTGTTGCCAAGTCTCGAAGCATAGCTTTGCGTTGAGAGCTCGTGCGTCCTAATTTACGGTAAGACATTCAGGTTTCCCTCCTTCATGGTGACGTATATTTTTCGATTAGTCGTCTTTGCGAAGTTCGAGGCCAAGCTCATCTAGCTTACCTTTTACCTCCTCCAAAGATTTCCTTCCAAGATTACGCACTTTCATCATATCTTCTTCCGTTTTGTTGGCCAGCTCCTGGACAGTATTGATTCCTGCACGCTTCAGGCAGTTGTAGGAACGGACAGAAAGATCCAGCTCTTCGATCGTCATTTCCAGAACCTTTTCCTTTTGATCTTCCTCTTTTTCAACCATGATTTCAGCATGCTGAGCCTCATCCGTCAAACCGACAAAGATATTTAAGTGCTCTGTTAATATTTTTGCGCCTAAAGAAATGGCTTCTTCCGGGCTGATGCTGCCATTTGTCCAAACATCAAGTGACAGTTTATCGTAGTTCGTCATTTGACCTACACGAGTATTTTCCACCTGATAGTTTACACGTGAAACAGGTGTATAAATAGAATCAATAGGAATGACGCCGATTGGAAGGTCGTCACGTTTGTTTAGATCGGCAGGTGTATAACCTCTTCCTCGTTGGGCGGTCATCCGGACACGGAAGTTAGCATTGGCTGAAAGTGTTGCAATATGCAGATCGGGATTCAAAATCTCAACATCACTGTCATGCATGATGTCGGAACCTTTCACTTTACCTTCGCCCTGCACATCGATTTCCAATGTTTTTTCTTCGTCCGAATATATTTTCAAAGCTAGTTTTTTAAGATTAAGGATGATAGAGGTAACATCTTCGACTACACCTTCAACAGTTGAAAATTCATGTTGTACACCTTCTATTTGAATAGAAGAGATCGCCGCACCCGGGAGTGAAGAAAGTAAAATACGACGTAAGGAGTT
>NZ_KB894721.1 GCF_000374565.1 Siminovitchia fordii DSM 16014 = CIP 108821
AGCAAGGAGCTGAGCTCCTATTTCAAGTGCTTAATTTGTGTTACGAACGGCGAAGTGTAATCGTTACGACAAATCTTCAGTTCGGACAGTGGAATCATATATTCGGAGATCCGATCTTGACGGAAGCGTTTATTGATCGCTTAATTCATTACTCACATTTACTGGTGTTCAATCGAGAAAGTTTTCGACACAAAGAATCATTACTCAATCATTAAAAAAGGGATGTTGGCAAGTAGCTACAATTTTAACTGCCAAATCATACATATTCTACTTGCCAAATACAATATTGAAAGGAAGTTTATAGTAATGAATGGCATATTCTTCATATTCACATTTAAACCGATTCGTTCTTTTACATCCTCCATGTCAATAGGCGGAGTGTACCAGCCTCCGACAAGTTCACCTTCTTAGTACTTTCCAAGATTAGCAATGTAGACTTGCATTTCCATCATTCATCACATCCTTTATTCTGAAAATGAACATAAAAAAACAGCAGATTTTTAGTCTGCTGCTTAATAGAAATAATTGATTTTTAATTAATTAAATTGGAATCTGTTATTGTAGTTCTACTTTTGTACCTGCTATTAAATCACCTAAATGACGTTTATCTTTTCTAAATAATCCCATGAACAACAATACTAATCCAAGGAAGGTTCCACTATTTGCGATAATGATTGCAGTCATATCAAAATCACTATATATTCCATGGATAACACCTACATGTCCTAATTGCCACGGTAAAAACTTTATAATATTTCTTGATAAACTTGAGCTAAATCTGTAGTTTGCGTAAGTCAGTTTCAATCCAGATACTCTTTTTCCAATAGACCCTTTTTTAAAATAATCTAAGTATGAAAAAATAAGGATGATTGGTATCACGGATGTAAGTGTTGCTATTAATTGGGCTTGTAATTCTGTATATTCTGGAATTCTCTTAAAAAATAAAAAGATGATCCCCAAGTTGACAATTAATAACATAACCAAATATGCAGTTATTATTAAATAGTCGACAATTATTTCTATTAGTCTATTTTTTACAGGGATATTGTTCATTTAACACCTCTGTATATTCCAATTATTTCATTATATCAGTTGTACATATATAGGTTCTAATGATTTTCCCTAAAACACTATCGACAGCGATTAATAATCGAAAGGCGGTACTTTCTGTATCCTCATACGTCATTAAGTCAGCAATCGCATGATAAGTACGCATGAAATCCTTTTTGATTTCTTGCTTTGGCTGCACCTCGCATCTGCCTTTCTTGAAAAGGACGGACAATGGGTATTTCCCCCCTTGTTTTTTGAGCAGATATTCGACTGGTGCTGGAGGAGGACAATCTGTCTTTTCTGCAAGACATAGGAAACGATTGCAAATCGCGGGCTTTAAATAATATTTCTCTGACACGTTTTCCAAAACAGCGACAATTGGATATGTTCCATTCGTTGTACACCTCATTTCTTTGATAATTCGTTATTCTGTTGTGTTTCCACACACTAGTTCAATTCCTACTGAAACCTCAATGTGGTTTTTCAATCCTTTTTTTCGACCATTTTGACCATTTGGTACAAAGTGTGCATACTTGTAAAACAGCGTAAAACTACTAAGTATTTCTACATAATTTTCTGTGAAATTAAAATAAACTCTTCCGAAAACCCCCACCTCCAACCCGCATTCCACCGTTGGAGTTAAAATAAAAATTACCTACAGAACCTCCTTTTGGACAATTTCTTCCCTCTTTTATGCCTGTTTTTACGTTTTTTTCAGAGTTATAATAAAGTTCTCTCAGGCATGAAAAAGACCCGAAAATCGGAATTGTTTATTTTCAAGAAAACCGGATCTTAATTGGAAATGTTTATTTTGGTTGGGGAATGTTTATTTTAACTAGACATAGTAGAAATAGGAATTTAAAGTGAAGAGAAATATTATTTTGTCAATTACCTATAAGTCTTCCTTAATTAAAGAAGCTGTTACTAAATTTAAGCTTGGTGTAATAAATTTTTCACCTAATAATAGTTTCATCATCGCTAACCCTTGTATTGAAGCAAAATAGTAATACGCCATTTCTGTAGCATTTCCATTTTTACACTGACCAAGTTTCTGACCCTTTTCAATAAGAATAGCAGTTTGTTTCATCATAGCTTCACTTTGCTTTTTCAGTTGAAGAACTTGATGGGATGGATTATCCACTGTAAAAGACTGGTTCATAATCATAAGAAAGTTTGCGAATTCATTATCTTTTTTAAAATCATTTAAAATCTCTAAAGTAAATTCTCGGAGAACTTTATTTGGAGACAAGTCGCTCTCAAATCGTCTTACAATACGCTCTAAACCTTCAGTAGCATAGGAAACAAGGTCATTAAATAGATCATCTTTCGTTTTGTAATGACGATATAATAGACCGATGCTGATGCCAGCACTTTCTGCAATATCTTGAACTCCAGTTGCCGCAAAGCCTTTTTTAGCAAATAGTTTAATCGCAGCAGAATGTATTTTTTCTTTAGTAGCCAACCTCATTGCTTCAAATTGTTCTTTTGTTCTAGGCAAGAGTTCTTCCTCCCCTAACAAGAAATTCTATTTTTCGTGTACCTCAATGATAGTAAATTGTTGATACCGTTTTTCTTTGCTATCTTTACAGGTATAGGCTTTCTTTTGTATTCTTCAAACCCTAACTTCCCATACAAACGCATAGCTGGGATGTTTGTGTCAGCAACCTCTTCTATTAAATAATCATGATATGGGGTGTTTTGAATAATATACTGAATAATTTGTGAGGCTATGCCCTTACCTCTGAAATCAGAAGCAGTTCCAACAAACTCGATAGATCCTGTGTTGGATGGAAAATTTTCATAAGGGGCTTCAAATTCCTTTTTAAGAAAGATCCCCGCCATGCTCCCCTTTACAAAACCTAAATGCTTTCTCAACTCATTTTTATTTAATTGTACTGATAGTCTGCTTCCATCCGTACATGCAGTCATTCCAGCGACTTTATTATCCACCATTGCCACATAGAATTGATCTAAAACAAACATGTGTGCAAATGCCTTCGAAAGTATTCTGTTATCCCTTGAAAAATAACCGAGCCATTGAGCAAAACCATCAGCAAATATTTCGGCCATCTGATTTCTTACATCAATATCTTTATCTATTTTATCTGCTTTAACAATTGTTAACTTATAATCATCAGTTAGCATAGAGGTCCTCCTTTTCAATGAGTGAATATATTTTCATTATAAATTCTATAATAAAAATGTCAAATATAATTATCGCTCTATCTGTTGTCACTACTGGGTTTATTCCATATCTCATTCAGCCTTAGCACCGATACGTCCCTTCTTTTTTTATTCGATTTCTTCTTTCCTCCTTTCTTTATTTCTTCAATCTGCTTCCCGTTATGCAACATTTTCGTAGACCTTATGGCAAGATCGATTCGTTTAAATACACCGCCAACACGAAACACGCCCATAAAAAAAGTCAAACCATGTTCACTGTTGGGCTAGTAGGAAATTTTCAAATTGACGACATCCTTTTCCTTTGAGTTCCGGTAAACAACCTTTGTCTGCATCAGGAGAAACCATGACGACAATATCACCAAAAACATATTGTTCCAAATAATAGTAAAACGCATAATCTTTATGTAACATATATTCCATTTTCAGTTTCAGAATCTCTTCAATGACAGGCTGTGGATTGGTCGTTAAAAAGCGAATTTTATTTCCGCACCGTCATTTTTGATTGTGATAAACAAAAAATCTTTGTGAATGATAATCAGTCGAAAGCATATCCGCTATTAGATAAGCACGATAAACCATAGAAACACCTCACCAATAATGGTAAACAACATAAATTTCAATAGCTTCATAGAATCCCTACAATCTATCGTTTAATTACTTCTTCTGTTGCAAGCGCCTGTTGCATCAACATTTGTGGATGACGTTTTGTTAACTTTGCCTGATCTAACATGTCTTTTATCACTGTCGTTTGATTGATTTCATCGAGTTTTGTTGCTAGTTCCAAGTAGGAGCGACTTGTCGAGCTAACCAAAATAGGTGCTTTTTCTAGCTCACTTGCCCATGTTGGTCTAATTCCATAACGAGAAGCGGAAAGAGGGGAAAACACCTATTCCATCAAATAAACTTCCTATTTTTAAATTTGTGTTATAATCTTTTTTAATCATATAATCTTTCAATTATTTCACCTCCAATTTAAAAACAAAAAACGCCATCTGTCGGTAAGTAAATACCGCCCAAATGACGTTGCACGTAAAAGTTAAAATCATCTTAAATGATCAAAGCTTTATTCCCTATTTTAATCTCTCTACCAGTACATCTAAATTATTCCACGTTTGCGTGATACCTTCCAACAATCCCATGTCCAAAACAGCTTGCAGGGAATCCGCAGAATCGAATTCAGAACGACTGACCAATTTTGTTTGATTGCCTAAATCGATGAATTCCATCGTGACCTCTGGAGAAGGCATAGACTCATTGATATTACCTTCTGCATCTGAAAAATAATCGTTATAGACAATCTTTTCTGGCTCAATAATTTCTTTATAAATGGTTTTGTTCCAAGATTCCATTCCATATTCTTCTTGATTCTTATCAACACATTTCATGCAATAGTGCCATACGCCCCCTGGGCGAAAGTCTATGTTACAAACAGGTAGTTCCCAACCGTCCGTACTCCACCAGCGCTTTAAATGCTCTGGTTCTTTAAATAATTGAAATAGTTGATTACGCGGCATATCATAAACGCGCTCTAAAATTAGAAACCTTTCATTCTCTACTCTTGAAACCATTTTGTTTTTTGACATTATTTTCCCTCCTTATTTTTCACTCGTCTCTTTTTCGTTTGCTTTTCAATTCTTGTACATAGTCGTCCAAGTTGTTGAGTCTCTTTTCCATCTGCTTTTGAAAGGAAGTCGCCCAATATTCTATTACTTGGAAGGGCTCAGGTCGTAGCTTGTAATATCGACGATTAGCTTCTGGCTTTACTTCTACAATTCCATTGTCATTCAGCACCTTTAAATGCTTTGAAGCATGCGGCTGGCTCAGTTCCAGCCTTTTAGCGATTTCTCCTACCGTTAGAGCTCCATCGCGAAGCAACTCAACGATTGCCATCCGATTAGGTTCAGCTAATGCGCTCAGCATAGATGTATCTATGCTTTTAAATTTACCCATCAATGTTGTTCACCTCATTAATTCAATATCTATTTTCATCGCATCCCCCTTTCCAATGTTTGACATATTGATATTATCGAATATAACACATCTGGAATATAACAGTAAAGTTATATTGTAATTTAATATAATTTTATTTGTATGAAGTCACTAAAGATCTTGCCAATGTGTTTTCGCTTCGCACGCTGTTGCACTGGACAGCCTTTATGAAGCAATTTACCAATTTCTTTTAAAATGTTTTCTCCTATATCGATATAGCCACTTTCTTTAATATGGAATTAAATGTTGTCAAGTTAAAAAAGCTGAAATGAATTTTCATTCTAGCTTTGTGACTTATTAAAATCTGTGGTACAGTCGTGGCACACTTTATATTTCTGACGGAATCTTGGCGGAGAACCTATTCATTTTTTATTGTTTTATCCATTTTACGTACCATTGAAATGCAGTCAAATCACCGTTTTCATTTCAAATGCTCTTAGTGAATTATTCCCACTCACTAATATTAGTTCTAATCATTTTCCTCTTTGATCACTGCACATATTTATTATGATATGCTTACCATATCTATGATGGTAATTTAACATAGCACCATTCTATATAACAAATAATTCATAAAAGTTAAATATCTTCAAAAACAACTTTAAAATTAAGAAACATACCTTATTCAAATCTGCTTAAAACGATAAATCCATTTAAATTTAAAAATAGAAAAACGACCACAATCATTTTAAACTGTAGTGGTCGTATTATCTTCTCATCTTATTCTATTGTGTTCCCACACCCCGGATAATTACTACTGAAACAGTAATGTGGTTTTTCAGTACTTCATTTCTAGTTTTTTCACCTTCTCCTACAAACACGAAATGCTTGTGAAAGTGTTTAAAACTAAAGGTGTCTATATAGTTTCTCTTTGTAGCAACGCCACCGCCTCAACATGCACAGACTGCGGAAACATATCCACCGGCTGCACCTGCACGGTTTCATATCCACCATCTTCCAAAACCCGGAGATCCCTCGCCAAAGTGGCTGGGTTACATGACACATAGACGACTTTCTCAGGTTTCATATCTGTGATCGTCTGCAACAATGTTTCGTCGCAGCCCTTTCTTGGGGGATCAACGACCAGAACATCAGCCTTCACACCTTGTTCATACCACCGCGGTATGACTTTCTCCGCCTCTCCCACTTCGAATTCGACGTTTGTAATGTCATTCAGCTCAGCGTTTCTCCTTGCGTCTTCGATGGCTTCCGGCACGATTTCTACACCGTACACTTTTTTCGCACGCTGCGCTAAAAATAACGAGATGGTCCCAATTCCACAATAGGCATCAATGACAGTCTCTTCGCCGCCCAGTCCGGCGTACTCCAATGCTTTGTCATACAGCACTTTCGTCTGTTCAGGGTTAACTTGATAAAAGGAACGTGCTGATATGGCAAATTTGACATCCCCAATGTAATCATAGATGAATTCCTCTCCCCACAGCACGTTTGTCTGCTTTCCGAAGATGACATTTGTTCGCTTCGTATTCACGTTTTGCACCACTGATTTGAGTCCCGGAACTTCATTCACAATTCTTTCCACGAGTTTCTTTCTATTGGGAATGTCTGGTGTACGGGTGATCAATACGACCATCATTTCTCCTGTCACCTTGCCGGAACGGACCATGATATGCCGCAACGTCCCTTTGTGCGTTTTTTCATTGTATGCCCTGATTCCAAGATCCCCGCAGATGGCCTTCACTTTTTGTAAAACATCATCATTTTCCTCTTGCTGAATAAGGCAGGCTTCCATATCCACAATTTCATGGGAACGCTGTTTATAAAAGCCACCAACAAGTCCGCCTTCACGTTCTCCGATAGGCACTTGCGCTTTATTGCGGTAATGCCACGGATTTTCCATTCCCAGCACCGGATGCACTATTACATTTTCCAGCTTGCCGATCCGCTCAAGCACATCACGAACCTGTTTCTCCTTCGCCTTAAGCTGGCCTTCATAGCTGATGTGCTGCAGTTGGCATCCGCCGCACTCCGCAAAAATCGGACAAGCCGGAGTGATTCGAAATTCGCTTTTTTCATCGAGCTCAATCATTTGACCAAAGCCATAACCTTTGTTGAGCTTGGTCACTCTAATTTTCGCTTTTTCACCCGGCAGGGCATTCTCTACAAATAACGGATAGCCGTCCACTTTCGCGACACCTTTTCCATCATGGGTCAAATCTTCAAATATGACATCTATTTCATCATTTTTCTTTATCGGTACATGTTGTTTGCTCATTATTTTCTTCCTTTTCCGCTATTATGCTGTTACGATTGTACCATAAAAAAATAAGGAAGACCGAAGTCTTCCTTTATCCTTTATTGAGCCGCTAACCCTTCATCTAATTCTTTTAACAATTCGCCGATCTTGCGATGATGGATTGTTTCATCTGCATAAATATCGAGCTCAGTAGGCTCCATATTGATGATAGCGAGATATGCTCCGTTCTGCTTGGCTATTAAAGGAAACTGGTTGGCCGGTGTTACAGTCAAAGATGACCCCAAAACGATGAACAAGTCAGCCTTCTCACTTTCTTCCGCAGCCATAAGTAAAGCCTCTTCAGGCAGCATCTCTCCAAAAAGTACGACGGATGGACGCAGTTTCCCCCCGCATTCACATTGATACTGTTCATTTACATACTTGTCGTTATCATATTCTTTTCCGCACATATGGCAATGAACTTTTTGCAATGTACCGTGGAGTTCTGCAACGTTCCTACTCCCTGCCTCTGCATGAAAGCCGTCAACATTTTGCGTAATAATGCTGTTGATGACACCTTCTTTTTCCCATTTGGCCAAGATTCTATGGCCAGTATGCGGCTTGCAATCCTGAAGCCCCAGGACACGGTGGCGGTAGAACTCAAAAAACTTCTCAATATTACGGTTGAGCGCATCTGTGCTGGCAATCCGACTTGGATCCTCTTTTTCCCAAAGGCCGTCTGAAGATCGAAAGTCAGGAAGACCACTCTCAGTTGACATGCCGGCACCTGTCAGCACAACGGTATAATTCGATTCCTTCAATTTGTCGAGCAACACTTGTTCCAGCACCCCCTTACAATCTTACTCAAGTATAGCATGGAAGCCATAGCGGTATAATGTGACTTAAATTATTATCCTAGAGTATGAGTTCCTTGATTTAAAATTTATCAATGAATCATAATTTGAGTGGAAATACCGAACGCTCGGGTATTATCTTCAGTTGATGGACGCAAATTAACAACTCCTCGACTATCTCCTTCCATCAGTTGGTTTCAATCATACGTACACCTATTTTATAATGGCAGGCAAAGACCGTGAGGGTATTCCACGCTCCAATTGATATTGAACTTCGCGGCGAAAGGCTTAATTTTCTGCTTGTTATTTATGTATATAAGAGTTGAAGGAGAAAGCTGGTATGCCATAGCTGCAAAGTCTATGATTGAAACTTTTGAGTCCATTCAACCTGACTCATGATCTTGTGAATGTAATGAGGCAGATCCTTGTTATCTTTATTTATAAACCAATCAGGTGGATCGGACAGCCTATACAGCAGAGAAAAACTCAAAGACCTGGGTCTTGCGAGCTTTCCATATTAGAAGGCTCTCAGGTAGTTCTTACAGCCCTATTCGCATAGGCATCAAAAAAAATAAGAGACACAAGCCCCTGCCTGTATCCCTTACTATTTATACCTCCTCCGTTGGAGTCGGCTCCGCATATCCTTCTTTATATTTCTCATCAATTTCATTTCTGATTTCCTTTATGGGCTTCCCATTCTGGTAGTCGCTGATGGATTGGGCGGCAATTTCAAGACAAACAATACATTTGGTTCCGTGGTCATCCCAAACGATACGCCCATCTTCTTTATTCTCATGTATAAAACAGTCATAGTTATCTTTATGTCCTACTGAATCTCCGCATCCGCAATAACAAGGCATTTTTTCCAGTAGCGCTTTATTGAGGGCAACCGCCTGGTAAACAACTTGCATGTCCTCGGGTTTTCCATTGAGAAACTCCGGCAACTCCTGCGGACCGCCTGTCTCTTCCCGAATATCGCCGATCTGCATTTCTTTTCCCTCGTGATTATTTTCCTCAGCTTGTTCCTTCCCCGAATTTGAACATGCTGCCAATACCATATTTATCATAATCAAAGCTACAATGAACAGCTTTTTCATTCTGTATGACTTCCTTCCATAATTATAATTTATACAAAAAGTGTACTTTTTTAGAACGGCCATTTCAACCATAATCAACCGCTCTTTCTAACAGCTCGGTGAACGTATACCATATGTTCTATTAAAAACTGCGTATACTTCTCAGTTGTGGTAAAATGTATTTGTCGAACGGGGGGTTTTTATGTATGCTGATCGGCCTGGGGATTATTTTCATATCATTTCTCCTAGTAGGAGTATTGACGTTATGGGGAGTAAGATATACAAGAAAGAATATCCACGAGGATAGAAAAAAGAAATTTAAAGCGGCAAAAAATCTTCTGCTGCTGGGGATTATAATAGCTGTCGGCTATATTATTTTCGCGAAGAAATTTTCACAAAACATTGACTTCGTCATTTCCTGGATATTGTTTGCTTCAGGCTGCTTTTTCGCGTCAGGACTGGCGTTTTTCATAGGTTTTTATAACGAGAAAGAAAATTAAAAATAAATAGAGAAAGTAGGATTGTTTTATGGAGATCAGGCATATCCGCCTGGAGGATGCCGAACAATTTTCCAATTTGATTACCAGTGTTGATTCCTCCAATATGATGTTATTTGAACCTGGTGAAAGAAAAACAAGTAAAGAGCAAGAAGAACAAAATATAGAGAGGATCCTCCTTCAAAGCAATTCGACAATCATTGTCGCAGAAGATAATGACCGTCTAATTGGTTATGTTGTCATACTTGGAGGGGTGTCTTCCCGTAGTCAGCATGCTGCTAGGATCTCAGTTGGGGTAACCGAGGAATACCGCGGTAAAGGTGTTGCAACACGTCTCTTAAAAGAAGCTTTCCGCTGGTCTAAAGAGGTCGGATTGACCCGCCTTGGGGTTACTGTAATGAAACACAACGAAAGGGCTTTCAGCATGTATTTGAAAATGGGATTTGAAGTGGAAGGCGAAAAAATTCAATCTTTGATGATCAACGGCAAGCCTGTCGATGAATTTTATTTATACAAATTATTATAAGTCGTATGGTTAAAGCGCACCTTACCCTTTTGCGTGTAAATTTTCAAGAAAAATGAATGGGTCGGCTTTTCCATATAATCGTAACCTCTCGATTAGGAAAAACATGAGATATTCCTTTCCTATCTTTAATAGCCTTATGAAAAAAGCAGTCCAAAAATCAATTTGGGCTGCTTATACTTTATCCTCCGGTCGAATATCGTTAATTGGAACAAACACTTCCAAATGGCGGTATAGATTATAGAACTCTGCTGGAAGCAGTCCCCCGTATTCCCCGTCAATATTCAACTGGACTTTTTCTTTTGATTTGACTTTTATATGGTTCGCTTTTGAATAAATGACATGCGGATCATCGATATGCTCCCCTCTTAATGCTAGAGAAGCTACACGGATGAACTCGGCCAAGTTCGTCTTTTTCAATATCAGTAACGAGAAAAGACCGTCATTTATGGAAGCATCTGGTGCCAGCTTTTCAAAGCCTCCGACAGAGTTTGTCAGTGCCACAAGAAAAAGCATGATTTCACCTTCAAAAAGTTTTCCGTCATACTCGATGCTGACATCCGTCGAGCGGATGGACGGAAGCATTTCCATTCCTTTTAAATAATAGGCCAGTTGCCCCAGGACAGTTTTCATTTTCGCCGGCACCTCATACGTGAGCTCGGTCAACTTTCCGCCCCCAGCGATATTGATAAAATAATGATCATTCATTCTACCGATATCCACCGGAATTGTTTCGCCAGCGGTGATGATATCCACAGCGGCGTCGATATCCCGTGGAATATGTAAGGCGCGGGCAAAGTCGTTCGTCGTCCCTGTTGGAATGATGCCGAGCTTCGGCCGATATTCCTGCTCCGCCAAACCATTGACCACTTCATTGATCGTTCCATCGCCGCCTGAACAGATGACGACATCGTACTTTCTCTCCACAGCCGTGCGGGCAGCGGCTGCTGCATCACCCGCACCAGTCGTTGCATGGCATGATGCCTCAAATCCTGCTATCTCTAGCTTTTGTAAAACATCAGCGATACGCCTTTTAAAAATTTCGCGTCCAGCTGTCGGGTTATAGATAATTCGTGCTCTTTTCAATTCACATCATCCTTCGAACTCTAAATGCGAAACGAGATTTAATTGTGCTCCCACTAAGTAATCATACCTTTTTATCACTTGTTAGTCTACTTCTACCATATTGGCATGATTGACCGTCAGTGTGGCTGTTCCTTTTTCGAAGTTGATGTAGCCGGATTTTAAGCCATCTTCTCTCACATCTTTGATACCCTTCCATTCACCTTCCAATTCATATACATTATTCGCTTCAATTCTCATATCGGCTTTTTCATCCGACTCGATTTTTACCCAGCCAGATGTATCAACCGCCCAGTCACTCTTCAACCCTCTCGGTTTAAAAACAAGATTCCTGTCGTTTCCTTTGAATTCCAGTTCTTTGTCAGCCGGGATAAGCATAGTGGCGTCAGCATCATGATAACTATTGATAAATCGCTGATGCGGAAGTTCCTTCAGCTTAATGAATAGTGTATCGCCTTTTTTCTCTGCTAAAACATAATCTGATACATTTTCAATCGAATTTTTATCCCCTATTGTTTCTGTTCTATACGTACCAAATAACGAGACTGACTTAGCCTCTGTACTTTCAACGGTTAAAGGAAATGTTCCCGCATCAACGACAATCCGGTCTACTCCATTCAAGGAAGCTTCTTCATACGTCGGTAGATTTGCGGTCCGTGTCTCGGCTTTCGCCACATTTCCTGCCAGCTCCAATAATCCGCTTGCACTCAACATCGCCATCACAAGACCGCAAGTTCCAAGGATGGCAATGAAAATAATGCTTATAAAATCATATTGGATGGTTGTTTTTTCTTTTTTGGAACGGACCTGATACACAATGATCTCGACACCAAGAACAATGAATATGATTGGCCACCAGGAGAGGAGGGCGATCGCTGGATCCCCCCATTTGAAAACTTGTGACAGTAGAAGGAAGACACCGAGCAACAAAAGGGATGCCCCCATTGAAAAAGAACCGACTCTCCATGTTCTCATTCTGATTCACCTTCCCGGTTTGAATGTATTTTTTTTCCTGATAGTAGCTTAATGCCGCCCCCAATGAGGAAAAGGCAAATGATCGCAGGCTGTACATATGCCTGAATCCAAAACTGAATATTGATATCGTATCTGTCGAGCAGGATTGGATCTGCCATCGGAATAATGATATTCGTTCCGATATAATACAATCCCAATACGATCAACCCAATACCCAGCCATTTTTGATGGTTGATCAAGTAAGATACGATCGGTTCATCCTCCACTACCCCACTCTCATATTGAGAAGCTTTTTGAAGACCGTCAAAAAAACTGTAAAACCAGATGATCGGGACGATGAAGAGGAAGATCCCCAGCCGCAGAACATCAAGTATATAGATGGAAAACAAGAATGCTGCCATTAACTGGATCCCGCGTCTTTGAAGACCGAGGTAAAGATGGCCTGCTCCAGGTACGATAGAAAGCAATGTTGCAAACGATTTGCTCTTTCGACCATCCGGTCTTTTCTTCTCAAGCTCTTCCAGAACTGACCGATCTTCTAATTTTTCTCCCTTTGATTTTCGATCAAGCAGCTGCATAACATCGAAAAATCCGTAGATCCAGATGATTGGCAATGAAGCCATGAAGATAAGAAACTCGGAACGCCCGGTCATCATAGTAACGAAAAGGATCATGACACCAAGCCCCAAAAACACCGCCAGTAATGTTATTCCTCTATAGACGAGCCCCAATTGAAAATGGCCGAGACCTGGAATAACTGAAAGGACAATCGTAAAAAATCGTTCGGAGTCCGGGTTTTTTTCACTTGCTACTCCTTCGTCCATCGTCTCGGTTCGATTATACAGCTTGGAAGCTGTCACCACTGTATCAATAAAGTTGACAATATACATGAGTAGCCCGCCAAGAGCAAAAATGAGAAAGAATTGAGAGCCTGTGATAACTGTAGCTGCTACCGCCATAGCCGGAATACCAAATACAACAGCTGTATAGAAAAACCCGCGTAGTACTTGCCCGAGGTACATCAATCCCCCGCCAGGAAAAAATGCGAGTAAAAAAGCAATAATCGGATTTTTATTCATGTTTGTTCCCCTCCCTAAGGTTGTCCTCAATTTTTTCCGTAATTGAATCTGTTTTATTTAACCAGCTGCTGATGACCGAGTGCTCCTGTTTTCCAGCTGAGTTTTCAAATGCACTGATGGTTGACGTTAACTCCGAGAAAATCCCTGTTGACATGAGCACGAGCGTCATGGCCGCCGCGACAGCGTAATGGACCAAAGTCTGCCTCCGTATGTTCTTCTTCGGCTTTATTTGGACAGGAGGCTGTTTCTTCCCCCCGCCAATTTCTTTCATGATTGAGGCCGTGAAGCCTGTTGGATCAGACAGCACCGGCATCTGCGATTCCGCTTCTTCGACGGCTTCTAAGTAAAGCTCCAAGCAATGATCACAGCTGTAGAGATGGTTTTCATATTGTAAGCGAGTTTCTTCATCAAGGGAATCCGTCGCGTATAATACCCAATCTTCATAATCTATATGGTTCATGAAAAATCATCCTCCTTCCAGTGCTTCTTCATCCATTTCCTTGCCCGATACAGCCTCACTTCAATCGTTTTTACTTTTAAGTCCATCTCTTGCGCCAATTCCTCGTAGGTTTTCTCCTTTATGTAAAATCCTTCGACTACTTCTCTGTAGTTTTCCGGAAGTTCATCGAGCCGTTTCCAAAGGACTTTTTGACGCTCCCTTTTCAAAACAAGGAATTCGACACTTTCTCCAGGCGGCGCGTGACTCGCCTCTTCATATTCAATATTCATTTCCTCCTGCCGTCTCATCTTTTTTCTCTTTATATCAATGGCATGATTGACTGCAATTCTTGTAATCCATGTTTTAAAACCTTGCTTCTCATATTGGGGGAGAGAAGTATAGATTTTCATGAACACTTCCTGTGCAGCGTCTTCCGCATCTTTTTCATTCCGTAATACGCCATACACTGTGTAGAAAATATGATCCCGATATTTTTCTACAAGCAAACGGAATGCGTGATCATTGCCGTTTTTGATTTTTTCAATGAGCACATCATCCAAAACTTCTCTCCCCCCTTTCAAGCCGTCACCCTAATAGACGACGACTGATGGTTTGGATACTACACTTTTTTTAAAATTTTTTTCTGATTCCCGTCTTTTGTGAAATAATTTTCAATAAGGATTGGTTATGGTTCGAAACCTGAAAGAACGTTCAGCAATTATTTATCGAACGAGCAAATGGAACTTAACCTATCTATTTTACCATTTAAAAAGAGATTAAAAGGAAACTTTCCATAGAATAAAACCGTATAGTGAGGTAAAGAGGTTATGCTCTATGTTTAATCGTCTTTTTAAAAATAAAAGGAATTTGTCGATGATCACTTTGGGCAATTTAGAAAAAGTAATGGTTCAATATGGATTCGATGGTGGGTTAATAAAGGAAATCCTTGAAGCTTTTCAAAAAAGAATGAGAGAGGAGGGTGAGGAAAATTTTCAGGTCTGGTACAGCAATCTGGATTATACTACACCTGAAGAGTTTCAAAACGAAGAAAAAGCAATGAAAATGTATGAGCGCTACAGTCCATGGTTCGATCAGGAAATCTTCAAGCTTGAAAAAGAAACAGGCTTGTCCTGGCAGGAGCAAACAGAAGATATTGCTTCCTCAAATAAAAAAGCAAGGAAGTCCCAGCTGGTTCTCAGACACCGATTATCTGAAATCAATTGGGACTTGATGGATTTGAACGATTAAGCGGCTTTACTGGAATTTTTTTTATCCCGTGACCAAATAATCGCAGGAAGCAGCAGCAGGGAGAGGAATCCTCCGGCAAGTGACAGCGCCGAATAGCTGAAGTTGGCTGCAACCATGCCGGATAGCACTCCTCCCGAAGCGCCCGCGAGAGCAATAAAAACGTCAACAGTTCCTTGCGTTTTTGCTCGTGTCGAAGGAGTAGTTGCATCTACGATAAGCGCTGTCCCGCTGATTAATCCGAAGTTCCAGCCAAGCCCAAGCAAAGCGAGTGCTATAATGAGCAATGGCATTGATTCACCGGAAGTTAATCCGGACAACAGGCCAGCTGCCAACAAGGTGAGGCCGGATGCGATTGCCATGATCGGACGGCCAATTTTATCTACAAGGACGCCTGTCAAAAGTGATGGCAAGTACATAGCTCCAATATGGATTCCGATCACAAGCCCGACATCTTTCAAGCCGTGGCCATGGTGCTCCATATGGACCGGAGTCATCGTCATGATCGCAACCATGACAATTTGGGTTAGGATCATCACCATGGCTCCAATCACGATTCCACGCCTGTCGGTTGAAGCTTCCCCTCTATCCGGAACATGACCTTCTTTCTTGTTTGTGGCCTCCATTATCGCTTTCGCTACTACAAGTGGATCCGGACGAAGCATAATCATTAGGACAAGCCCGGCAAGAATGTACGCAGCAGCGGCCAAGATAAAAGGTCCCGCCAATGGGGGAATGCCGATTCCTTCAGCAAACCTGCCCATCACGCCCACTAGATTCGGGCCAGCAACTGCGCCGAACGTTGTAGAGACCAGCGCAATGCTTACGGCTTTGGCCCGTTGACTTGCATTGGCCATATCCGTCCCTGCATAGCGCGCCTGAAGATTCGTGGCCGTCCCTGCCCCGTAAATAAACAATGAAGCAAAGAGCAGGAAGACATTATTCATGACTGCAGCAGCTACCACTCCAATGGCCCCGATACCTCCTGTAATGAACCCTGCCCCTAGCCCCAAACGCCGGCTAAAACGTTGGGACAGCCTCCCCACGATCAGTGCGGCCGCTGCAGAACCAAGTGTGAACAAAGCGATTGGAGCTCCTGCAAGGCTATCGCTGCCCAACATCTCGCGTGCAAGCAGCGAGCCTACCGTAATTCCGGCCGCAAGCCCTGCTCCTCCGAAAATCTGGGAAAAGACAACGACAAGGAGCGTTCGTTTATACAGCTCCTGTCGCTTTGACGGAGATTCAATATATTGTTGCAGCCAAGCCGGCTGATGATTTTTTTCGGACATTCAACTACCGCCTTTCGGTTTTTCCACTTTTATTGAATAAATACTGGGGAGAAATATTTGTGGATGATTGCTTCCTTGCCATTATCTCAGAGATATTGCTTTTTCTTTATTTTGAAAAGCCCCCCTGCTCTCCCCTCTTTTTCCTTCGAATGATCTCCCAAAAATTCATCCGAAGCGGAAGCCAATGAGATAACCGTCCTTCATTTGCATCGAGCTATAGCTATTCAAATACTCATGTACTACTTTGTCTTACGGGTGATGCACTTGGTAGGACTCCATTTGAAAGAAATTCCAAAATCCTTCGATTCTGATTTCAACGATACAATCTAGTGCTCCCGACCAAGAAGAACAACACCGTTCCTGACGTACAGCATAATGTTATTCAATATTCTTAAAGATTATATGCTCTATTGCTCTGTTTCTTTAATATGGAATTGTTTACATAAAGTTAAAGCTACCATTAATCGGCTTTTCGTTGGGGGTATTTTGTTAATATACTGACATTTCATCCTTGTTATCTTTTATCCACTTTGCAATTGGATCTTTGGCAGGCATCGACCTGCTTGTACTATTGATGAAACGACAAATACATAATGTCACGATCCAATTCTTCAAATCAATCCAACAGCATCTAGCTGTTTTTTTGTTCAAATCATTTACAAGATGAGTGTCAAAAGACCAACAGGATTATCTTTCATCATCCTGTACTGAAGCCGAAGATACCTCTTGTTATCTTCTATTCTATCATCAACACCGTTAAAACCCACGTTTTTGTTTATTCCCCTTAAGATCCTTTTACCATTTACCGCTTCCACTTTTTCACTCGGGATTGTCAGTGTTCTTAATATTTTGCCTCTGTATAAATTGAAAAGTAACCAAGGAACATACACTAAAACACTATATCTATTAAAAAACAGCGATTCCTTCCGCTAATTTAAAATCTATAAATTTATTTGTAGTGTTTTCCCAATCCGATTCGTCTAATTGGTAGAGTCATTTTTAAAGGTGGGATAAATCTTGATTGTTGTAAAAAATGTAAGCCATGCTTTTGAGGTTGGAAAAAGAGGGCAAAAACACAAGATTAGTGTCTTGGAGAATGTTTCCCTTTCTGTCAACGAAGGTGAAATTGTCACTGTTGTTGGGCGAAGCGGTTCAGGGAAGTCGACACTTTTGAACATTATCAGCGGATTTCTCAAGCCGACGGAAGGAGAGGTATGGATTGCCGGAGAAAAAGTCAGTGATTTAAATGAAGGGAAATTTGCGGATTTCCGGTTGGATCATCTGGGGTTTATTTTTCAAAACTTTCAATTGATCCCGAGCATGACAGCCTTCCAGAATGTAGAACTGCCGCTTGTTTTAAAAGGGATGAACGAGCCGGAACGCAAACTGAAGACGGATGAAACGCTTGAGAGAGTCGGATTACTTGAGTATAAAAACCATTATCCAAGTGAGCTTTCAGGCGGGCAGCAGCAGCGTGTCAGCATTGCTCGTGCCCTTGCAGTCAATCCACCTCTTATTCTGGCAGATGAACCTACCGGTAGCCTGGACAGCGAAACAGAGGATCATCTTCTTCGCTTCATTAAAGAATTGAATGAGGAGGGGATCACTTTTTTGATCATAACCCATGATGACAAAGTTGCGGAAATCGGCCACCGGGCCATTGAAATTTCAGATGGGAAAGTATTGGAGGCATTATTGGTATGACGCTTAAAGATCAAATCAAATTTGTCAGACAAAATATGAAAAAGAATAAGTCACGGGTTTTCATGACAATTTTAGCAACGGCCATTGGTTGTGCATTCCTGATTGTTCTTGCATCTGTCGGTTTCGGTCTCCATAAATCAATCATTCAAGAATTGATGGAAGACCGCCTTGTAACTGAAATAGAAGTGCACGCCCAAATGGATGATCAGGAAAACTTTAAAGCGATCAATGATCGGCATATCGAATATTTTGAAGCCCTGGATCATGTTAAGGCGGTCACACGGAGACAGATGCTTCAGCAGACCCCCGCATATAAAATCGGAGAATACAATATCCTTACCAATACTCTTGTCACTGCTTTCCCTGAAGAAGTAAAAGCAGGTTTCGAGTTGTCGGATGGCCGCCTGCCGGAAAAGGACAATGAGATCGTCGTTGGCTATTCCTTCCAAGAAGAGTTGGCACCTGAAGTTGAAGATGGCGTCAATCCATATCATGAAGATGGAACCGTTAAGGAGGAATACGCCTTTAAGGGAAACTTAATCGGAAAAACTGTACAAATGGAAGTGAAGGACAAAAAGGACTCCACTAAAGCGATTCCTCTTACCATTGTAGGGATTGCCAAAAAACCGTCCAAAGATTGGATGGCTAATTCCGATGTCTTTATTTCAGAAACAGTTTTAAAAGAAATAGAAGCTTTTACAGGAACATCTGGCGGGTCTTTAGAACTTGAAGAGACCGAGGTTAAAAATCCAGAAGCTAAAACATACGACCAAGTGAAAATATACGTCGACAACGTTCAAGCTGTAGAGGGTATCATTGAAAAACTGGATGCGGACAATTATGCATCGTATTCCATCGTCAGTGAAATGAAACAAGTGAATATGATTTTTACGGTTATGAAAATTGGCCTGATTTTAGTAGGTACCATCGCCCTTATTATTGCTTCAATCGGAATTTATAATACAATGACAATGGCTGTGACAGAACGCGCACCTGATATCGGAATCATGAAAGCTATTGGTGCAAACCCCACGACAATCAAAAAGGTTTTTCTGCTTGAAAGCAGTTGTATCGGATTGATTGGCGCATTGGTAGGAACAGCGGCTGCCTATGGAATCAGCCTTGCTGTCAATTTTTCACTGCCGCTCGTTGTTGAGAATATTTTTGATGAATCGCCGCCTGACAATTTACTGTTTTCATATATTCCATGGACGCTTACATTAATCAGCATCGCCATCTGCCTATTGGTCACCATTTTTTCCGGATGGAGACCGGCCAAGCGCGCCACGCAGATAGATGTCCTGCAGGCGATGCGGAGAGAAATATAAGCGGAGTTGAAAAATTTCCTTAAAGTAAACAAAGCACTCACCGCAGAAAAGCGGGAGTGCTTCGATATATTGAACATTAGGTTACAATTTTTTATAGACCGGGATGTCATAAACCAGCGTATATGAATTTACCAGCATATATAAATTATGGATCTGTGTAATTTGCTTTACCGCCCATCCGATATCTGTTGCGTATTGATGGGTGGCTTTTCCGGTTTTGCTCGCGGCTGCCGGATTCCATCTCATTTTATATAATGTGTTCTGGCCGGCATTGATGTAATTTTTCCCGATAAATTGTGCTCCACCAATGATAGCAGCCTCAGGAGTGAACCATCCTGCATTATAAGCAAACTCTGCTCCCTTTTCTAGGGCAGCACCATCGTAGGCACCAATGCCATACATATTGTATACTGTTTTGCCGTTCACCTTTACCCCATTGGCCAGTTGAGATTTTCCATTACCTGTCTCAAGCAAAGCATGGGAAATCAAGTACATCTCGTTGACTCCATGAATTTTCCCCGCTTCAATAAAGGCAGCGGCTTTTCCGCTTAAAATGCCTTTTCCGGTAAGGATCTTCCCATTTATCTCAGCTGCTTGGGCGTTCGCTGTTTTTGATAGATTAATAAACTGAAGCGATTTAACTGGATCATTGATAAAGTTGTTTGGATCAAGGTAATACTTTACATCCTCAGGCTTTGCTGTTACCCATCCTGTTTTGTATTGTACCTGATACCAAGTATATCCATCTTTTCCTTTTTGAGAAGATAGAATAGTCAAGGAGCTTCCAGTACTAACTTTACCGAGGGAACTAAAATTAGTTCCTGCTCCGCTTCGAACATTCCAGGTTCCACCAATTACCGTTCCTGACTTGCCTGAATTTAACTTTAAAGCATCTTCCCTTATATAAGTGGCATATTGCTTATCCGTCTGCGGATTGGCCGCCATCTGGATTTTCACCATTTCATCCAAAGTAAGGTCGTAATTGGAGTATTCGGTAGTTTTTGAGCCATCCTCTACTTTACCAGGTGCATTACCTGAAGACAGATACTTGGAACTTACATACCCTGTTTTCCCGTTCGCAGTGACCCTTGCCCAGCCGCCGGATTCAGAATGGTATTTTACAGCAGTACCATTTGGCAATTTTGTAATCACGGAAGCATTGGTGGAAGGCTCGGAGCGCATATTCAAGTTTGACCCGGGGTCGACAACAACATATTTTATTTGATTTGTCGGATCCTCTGGTTGTGATCCTGGTTTGGATTCAGGTTTAGATTCAGGTTTTGTATCAAAAAGGAATTTGGATTGAATATATCCCTCTGAACCGTAGGCTTTGACCTTTGCCCAGCCACCTTCCTCTGAATATACCTCTACAGCCACCCCTGCTGCAATATTGATAATTTTGGAAGCATTGGTTGACGGGCTCTTATACATGGTCACACCTGACAATGAAGAATTGACAATATATTTGGTTTTTGGTTTCGCCGCTTCAGAATCTGCATTTGAAACTGACAAAAATTCACTATTGACATAGCCTGTTTTGCCGTTAACCTTCACTTTAGCCCAGCCATTGGCTTCAGACTCGACTGTTACGGCTGTGCCGCGTGTCAGTCGATCGACTATCCGGCCATTCGTAGACGCTGTGCTGCGCATATTTAAAATGGAACCAGGATTGACATTCACATATTTTATCTTCGTTTTTGAAGGTTTTTCCGTTGACGGCTTGCTTGATGAGGCACTAGCGGACAAAAATTCAGCGCTCACATAACCGGTAATCCCATTGGCTTTCACCCTTGCCCAGCCATTCGATTCGGATATCACTGATACTGCCGTTCCGCTGGACAGCTTGCCTATCACTTTTCCCTGTGTAGACGCCTTATCTCGGACATT
Organism: Siminovitchia fordii DSM 16014 = CIP 108821; assembly: GCF_000374565.1. GTDB lineage: Bacteria > Bacillota > Bacilli > Bacillales > Bacillaceae_C > Siminovitchia > Siminovitchia fordii. Next base: position 21,400 of record NZ_KB894721.1, read on the forward strand.
CAGCGAGGATCCAGAGTCGACTTTCACATATTTGGTAACCGGGTTGGCCGGCGGTTTTGGTGTACCTGTGCTGGTTGACGGCTTGCTTGATGACAAATATTGTGAACTTACGTAGCCTGTTTTGCCATTGGCTTGCACCTTTGCCCAGCCGTTCGATTCGGATATCACCGACACTGCCGTCCCGCTGGACAGTTTGCTGATCACTTTTCCTTGTGTAGACGCCTTGTCTCGGACATTCAGCGAGGATCCAGAGTCGACTTTCACATATTTGGTAACCGGCTTAACCGACGGTTTTGGCGTACCCGTGCTGGCTGACGGCTTGCTCGATGACAAATATTGTGAACTTACGTAGCCTGTTTTGCCATTGGCTTTCACCCTTGCCCAACCGTTCGATTCGGATATCACTGATACTGCCGTTCCGCTGGACAGCTTGCTTACCACTTTTCCTTGTGTAGATGCCTTGTCTCGGACATTCAGCGAGGAACCAGGATCGACCTTCACATATTTGGTAACCGGATTGGCCGACGGCTTTGTTGTACCTGTGCTGGCTGACGGCTTGCTTGATGACAAATATTGTGAGCTTACGTAGCCTGTTTTGCCATTGGCTTTCACCCTTGCCCAGCCGTTCGATTCGGATATCACCGACACTGCCGCTCCGCTGGACAGCTTGCTTACCACTTTTCCTTGTGTAGACGCCTTGTCTCGGACATTCAGCGAGGAACCAGGATCGACCTTCACATATTTGGTAACCGGATTGGCCGACGGTTTTGTTGTAC
>NZ_KB894722.1 GCF_000374565.1 Siminovitchia fordii DSM 16014 = CIP 108821
AAGTGAAGAGTATTTGCGGAAAGTGAAGAGTATTTGCGGAAAGTGAAGAGTATTTGCGGAAAGTGAAGAGTATTTGCGGAAAGTGAAGAGTATTTACGGAAAGTGAAGAGTATTTGCGGAAAGTGGAGAGTAAATCCCGAAAGTGAAGAGTATTTCTCGAAATTGAAGAGTAATTCGCAAAATCGAAAAGTAACTCGAAAGTGAAGATTAACTCCCGGAAATGCAGAGTAACTCTGAAATCGGAATTTCAAACCTAGGACCGCTCGGTTCCAAATGCCACTGGTTCTATCCGAATTCCAAATAGGAAATACACGCATTAAAACAGTAGAGAAATTGTAATTCAGAAAAGAGGAGATTCAATGGAGATTAGACAACCATCGAGGCGAATTTCGCAGCGAGGTTTAAAAGTCTGGCGGATCATGGGAGTAATTAACTCATTGGTATTATGGGTTTTAATCATTATTTTAGGGGTCCTTACGTATTTTTTTGATTGGCCGATCTGGATTACAGCGGCAGGTGCCGGGCTCGTCATTGTCCTCACTATTTTGAGTATCTTTGTCATTCCTTCCATCCGATGGAAGCGTTGGAGGTATGAGGTATCCGAGCATGAGCTGGAGCTCCAGCACGGAGTTTTTTTCATTCATCGTACGCTAGTGCCGATGGTAAGAGTTCAGCATGTTGACACATCTCAGGGGCCAATATTGAAAAAATATGATCTCGCCACGGTCTCGATTTCAACCGCGGCTACGGTCCACGAGATCCCTGCGGTTGATATACATGAGGCGGAAGAGCTTCGCCGCTCAATTTCCGCTTTGGCAAGGGTGGCTGAAGACGATGTTTGAACCGAAACGGCTTCACCCAATGACGGTACTTTATGATTTCGTTCGATCGCTGAAAGAGCTCATCATCCCATTTATTTTCCTTTTTATTATTGGCAAAAATAAAATTGTGATAGAAGGGCCTCTTTTAAGCATGCTCCCGCAGCTCCTATTTTTACTATTCGTCCTTTTTATGATAGCTTCTATGGTTATCAAATGGCTACGGTTTACATATAGAGTCGAGGATAATGAGCTCCGGATAGAACAGGGGCTGTTTGTAAAAAAGAAAAGATATATCCCTTTTGACCGGATCCAAAGTCTCGATCTGTCGGAGAGTATCATCCACCGTCCACTCGGACTTGTAAAAGTGAAGGTAGAGACCGCCGGCTCTAGTGGAAACCAGGCGGAGGCAGAACTAACCGCCATCAAAAAAGAAGACGCCGAGACCCTGCAGAAAATCATCGCTGACGCCAAAAATAAAATCCCGGCCGATATTACGGAGAAAGCGGAGGTCCGCACAGAAGAAGATATCATTTATAAAATTACTCCGCGGCAGCTTCTTTTCCTGGCATCCACGTCGGGAAGAGCAGGCGTTGTCATTTCGGCATTCCTTGCATTCATTTTTCAATTTGAGGATTTTATTCCTTATGACAAATTATTCAATGAAATGCAGGAACTCGTTAAATCTGGAGTTGTTTTCATTTCCGCGGTTGTTTTCGTAGCCCTTTTAATTGCTTGGTTGCTATCCGTTGTAATTGCCTTTTTCAAATACAATGACTTTACAGTAAGAAAAGTAAAAGACGAATTGATCATTACCCGAGGGTTACTGGAAAAAAGGACAACGACAGTCCCGTTGCATCGGATACAGGCCTTGACCATCACAGAAAGCCCGATACGCCAGCCTTTTGGATACGCCAGTGTTTCTTTGGAGAGTGCAGGAGGCTCGTCTACGGATTTGGAAAATTCCTCAATGGTCCTTCTTCCGGTTGTAAAGCGGAACAAGATTGCCAGTATATTAGAAGATTATTTGACAGATTATGTGTTTGAAACCCATTTTAAAGCCGCTCCCAGTCGTGCAATGCGGCGCTATATGTTGGTAAAATCCATTATCGCCTTGATTATTGCAAGTATCCTCACCGGATTTTTCTGGCCGTACGGCTTATTCGCTGCTGTCTTAATACCTATCGCTATATTATGGGGATATGCCCAGTATAAATCTGCAGGCTGGGACATTAGTGACTCCCAATTGACAATGCGGTACAGGAACATCGAACAGCATACGATGCTTATGAGGAAAAACCGGATCCAGTCTATGGAAAAAAGTGTCAGTTGGTTTCAAAAGCGTGCCGATTTAACAGCGATAAGTGCATCAGTAAAATCAGGTGAAGCCTCCCGACAAGCGGAAATTGCCCATTTGGATGAATTGGAAGCTCTTGATATATACGATTGGTACAGCCATCGAGATCGGGCTACTGAAATCGGATAGGCCTGATTTTTATTAAAACAGCTCCTATTAAAATGCCTGCAATCAGGCCGAAAATGTGGCCAGTGATGTTAATGTTTGCTTGAAAAAAAGTCATGATTACACTCAGCGCGGCAATCGGCAAAATCACTTGCTTCCCTTGTTGTGGCATCGCTTCTTTTTTAAAAAAAATAATGGCCAGATAGATGCCAAACAAACCGAAGATGGCGCCGCTCGCGCCAATATGTGTGTAATAGGGCGGCTTCAAAATAAGCGTAGCAACATTGGCTGCAACCCCGCAGCTGATATAAATAAGGATGAACTGAATTCTGCCTAAAGCGCGTTCGAGAGCAGGTCCGAATAAAACCAGTGAGAATGAATTGAACAGCAGATGGGAAAAAGCGACATGGACAAAGATTGGTGTAACCAAGCGCCAATACTCACCTAGTTCGATCAATACGTTAACGCCGGCCAGTTTTTCAAAAATGAGCTTCTGCGGAAAGAGTGGCAGACGCATGGAAAGGAAAATGGCGATATGGATAGCTACAAGAGCCGTGATTACAGGATACAGGCGAATAAATTGCCGGATAGACTCCGTTCGGACAAACATGGGAAGATCTCCTTTCTGTTTGAGACTATTACCATTATATTATAGCTGGAGCTGAAAAGTAGAAGAGGGGTGCCGCGATGATTTTAGGGATAGGACTGGATCTTGTTGAAATAGAGAGAATTGAAAAAGTGATAGGACGCCATGCTCGCTTCTGCGAACGGGTTTTGTCAGGTAAAGAACTTCACCATTATGAAACCTTGCCTGAAAAAAGAAAAGTTGAATTCCTGGCAGGAAGGTTTGCGGCAAAAGAAGCATACGCAAAGGCACTTGGAACAGGGATCGGGAGACAGCTGTCGTTCCAGGATATAGAAATTTCGCCGGATGAGTCGGGAAAGCCGCATATTATTCGGCCTGTGGATCAAGGAAAAAGGATTCATTTATCCATCACCCATACAAAAGCATATGCCGCCGCACAGGTGGTGATCGAAGAAAACTAGGGGAACAGCTTTGCTGATCCCTTCATTTTTTCCGAAGATCATATTTTTATTTTATTGGTTCTAATGTATTGTTCCGGTTTATTTCCTCTAAAGTCTGATTCATGATTTGAAGATTGGACCCAATATATTAATGTAGGCCATCATTTCTTATCATCAACGTTTGTCACTGATAAGCAGGCGCTCTTCGCACTTCCTTTTCCTTTATCTTGGTTAGAGTCAGTCCATCCACAAGTCATTAAACGGATGCATTCTATTGTCCAGTTTTAGACGGAATGGGCTCGTGGTTGTTTCAGTTCTGCCAATAAAGTTAAAGAACAACTTCAATGCCAGGCCCTCTGGGGCTTGTTGTCCCTAAACCGGCCGCCTCCCCCACTTCTCCAGTTCCCAGCATCCAGCTACGAGTGGACTTCCTTTCAATAAGTCAACATCGGCTCCTCCGCTGGTTTTCTTTATCTTCAAAATCAGTCCGTCAGTATATCGATGAATAACCCCAACTTTCCGTTCCAGCTCCTAGTCCCTCGAGGTCATAAGCTGTTCCCTGTGGTGGCTGAAAAGCTGCCTCCTCGGAAATCGCCTTATGCTTGTCGGGGATGAACAGTCGCCTCCACTTTTCTATTGTCTAGTTCCAGCATCCAGCGACTAGCGGACTTCCCTCCTCTTTCCTTCGATAAGTCAACATCGCTTCACTTCGTTCCGCGTGTTTCCTTTATCTTGGTCAGAGTCAGTCCAGTCCGTACGTCGCTAAACGGATGCTTCCACTTTTCCCCTGTCCAGTTCCGGGCGGCAGGGGCTCGAGGTCGCTTCGGAAACATCATCGAAGGCAAAGAACGCCTTCACTGATGTTTCCTCCAGCGCTTGTCGCCCCTAATCAGCCGCCCTCCACTTTTCTATACATATTGTCCACGGTTGTCTCATATATTTTTAATGCGTCAGGAGAGAAGAGGCTGGGTACGGGAGTTATTGCCGCATTGGGCGGAACGGCTCGCGATTTGAATGGCAATGTTGGCCAATGATTCCTGGAATCCCTCCTAATCTCTTCTTTTCATGTGTAAATGAGACAACAAAGGGGTTGAAGGAATGAGAAAGGGGATATGGCTGGTTTGGGGGATTGTTGCGGCGATGCTCGTACTTTCGGCCTGTGGTTCAAAATCTCAGGAAGATGTGGCAAAAGGGTTAAAGGAAAAAGCGGGGGATATCAAGGGATATAAGGCAAAAGCGAAAATGACGCTGGAAGTCGGTAATGAGCCTCAAGTTTACGATATCGATGTCTGGCATCATAAGCCGGGAGATTATCGGGTCCATTTGAAAAATGCCAAAAAAGAACAGAGCCAGATGATCTTAAGGAATAAGAGCGGTGTGTATGTGTTGACGCCGGCCCTTAACAAGAGTTATAAGTTTCAAAGTGATTGGCCGGAAAACAGCAGTCAAGCTTATTTGTTTGAATCTCTTGTGAAGGATGTCCTTGAAGATAAAGAAGCTAAATTCAAGGAAACGAAAGAACATTATGTGTTCGAGACAAAGACACGCTATCAGAACAATAAGATGCTCCCAACACAGGAAGTCACATTCAAAAAAAGGACTTTAGAGCCAATTAGTGTCAAGGTGATGGATACGGATAAGAATCCGGTCGTCACTGTAGAATTTACAAAAGTGGATTTTGATGCCAAGTTTGATGATGATGCATTCGATACAAAGAAGAATATGACGAGTGCCCAGTTGGAAGTGCCTGTACTGGCAGATCTGAGCGGAAAGGAATTTTCAGTGAAATATGCAATGGCTGAAATTCCTGGTGTAACCCTACACGAAGAGAAAACGATGGAGACGGACAGAGGAAAGCGGGTCATCCTTACTTACGAGGGAGAAGATAAGTCTTTCACTCTCTTTCAAGAAAAAGCGGAAGTGATTCCGACTGCATCAATGGAAACGGTGGAAATGGCCGGCGAGATGGTCGATCTAGGTTTTGCTATAGGCGTAATGAATGATCATTCTATTGTCTGGAGCCAGGACGGTGTGGATTACATGCTTGCTTCCAAAGACCTGACGCAGGAAGAATTGATGATGGTCGCACGTTCGGTCCAAGGCGATTCTGTGAAATAGACCCTTCTACAAGAGAGGGTCTATTTTTTTCAAAAAATAAAAGGAGAGAGTTGTACGTTTTTTGAAAAATGGTATAATAGTCCCTAACAATTATAAATATTTTGAATTTAACAATAAGCCTGCTCTTTCATGACCTCCATTTATGGAGGGAGTCCCTTTTTAAGGATCGTCACGAAGGAGGTGGGCATTTATGCGGAAAAATAAATAGCAGGGGGGATGCCAAATCGGGGGCTCGGCACGTTTAATAATGAAAACGCTTCCTCATCAAGTCAGTCATTAAAGGAACCTTTTAACAGTCTGGGATACAAAGAGACAATCAGTTCTCGGCCTGTGTCTTTTGAATTGCTGATTTTGATATTAGAAAAAAGGAGCGATGTTGCTATGGGGATGATAGAAAAAGACCTGGGACCCAGCGTTCCGCCTCCATCTAAGAATAGTCTGTTGGAAAGATTGTTTAAATTGTCGGAAAGGAATACGAACGTCCGGACGGAACTGCTCGCAGGGCTGACATCCTTTTTGACAATGAGTTATATCATTTTTGTTAACCCGACGATTTTGGCTGATGCCGGGATTCCGAAAGAAGCAGCATTGGCTGCGACCATCTATGCGAGTGTTTTTTGTACCATTTTAATGGCACTATGGGCAAATTACCCTGTCGGCGTAGCGCCGGGAATGGGATTAAATGCCTTCTTTGCATACACTGTTGTCCTTGGTCACGGTTTGACATGGCAAACAGCGCTTGGAGCGGTATTTATTTCCGGCCTGCTATTTTTAATCTTGACCGTGACCGGTATCCGGCAAAAAATCGTGGATGGGGTTCCTGACGTACTAAAATCCGCTATCGGCGTCGGAATCGGTTTGTTCATCGCCTTTATTGGTTTTTCCAATGCGGAATTGATCATAGCGGATGAAGCAACAACTGTGGCCCTGGGTGATGTGACAAGCCTTGGACCGATCCTTGCATTAATCGGTTTTATCATCGCAGCGGTCTTAACGGCAAAAAAGGTAAAAGGGGCCCTTCTAATCAGTATTCTCGGAACAACTGTCATTGCCATGATCACAGGGTTTGTCGGATTCCCAAAAGGGATCGGAGACATTGTTTCGTTTAATCTGCCCAGTATGTCCGAGACATTTCTGGCAATGGACATTAAAGGAGCCATTGCTTATGGTATCCTGTCCGTCATTTTTTCCTTTACAATTGTCGAGCTGTTTGATAACTTGGGAACATTAATCGGGTTAACGAAGAAAGCCGGCTTGGTCAATGAGGACGGTAAAATACAAAATTTAGACCGCGCCCTGCAGGCTGATTCAATCGGTACAATGGCAAGTGCTGCTTTTGGCAGTACCGCGTTGAATGCTTATGTGGAAAATGCCACTGGTATACAGGAAGGCGGGAAAACGGGGCTGACTGCTCTCACTGTGGGGGTATTGTTCCTCTCGGCATTGTTTTTTGCCCCGCTGATTGTTTTTGTTCCTTCGGTAGCAACTGCTCCGATTCTCATCTTAGTTGGAGCGCTTATGCTTGGTGAAATCAAAAATATCAGCTTTGATGATTTTACAGATGTCATCCCAGTATTCCTGACGATTATTTTAATGCCCCTCACATACAGCATCGCCACAGGATTGGCTTTCGGATTCATCTCTTATACACTTTTGAAGCTTCTGACAGGAAAAGCCAGCCAAATCCATTGGATCATGTATGTAGTAAGTGCGGCTTTTATCATCAATTTTATTATGGGTTAATCCTATAAATAGAGAGAGGGAAACTGATTGACTTTTACAAAGGAAATGTTGAAAAAAAGAATCGATGTGGCGGCAAAAAGGATCCCCGCCGATTTAGTCATTAAAAATGGAAAGGTTGTCAACGTTTTTACGAGGGAAATCATCACAGAGGATATTGCGATAGTTGATGGCTATATTGCTGGAACAGGAACGTTTGAAGGATATGAAACAGTAGATGCGTACGGCAAATATGTTGTACCCGGCTTTATTGACGGGCACGTTCATATCGAGTCCGCCATGGTCATCCCTTCTGAGTTTTCCAATGTCGTTCTTCCGCATGGTGTTACGACTATCGTGGCCGACCCACACGAAATAGCGAACGTAAGCGGAACGGCCGGGATCGATTTTATGCTGGAAGCTTCAGAAGCCATTCCACTTGAAGTTCTTTTGATGCTGCCTTCATGCGTTCCTGCCACTCCATTTGAAAACTCAGGTGCCGCCTTGGAGCATTCGGATTTGGAACCTTATTATTCCCATTCAAGGGTTCTCGGTCTTGCAGAGGTCATGGATTACTCTTCTGTCCTTTATAAGGATGATAAAATGCTGGACAAGCTTATGAATGCCTCGGCAAAAGAAAAACACATCGATGGCCATGCGTCCGGCATTGATGCTGATGGAATCAATGTTTATATGACGGCAGGAATCAGGACGGACCATGAATGTGTTACGGCGGAGGAAGCTCTGGATCGCCTCAGAAAAGGAATGTACGTCATGCTGCGCGAGGGATCTGCAGCAAAAGACTTGATTAACCTCCTTAAAGCGGTAAATGAACATAATGCACGCCGTTGCCTGTTTGTTACAGATGACAAACATCTAGATGAAATAATTGATGAGGGCAGCATTAATTTCAGTGTGAAAACGGCAATCCAGGAAGGAATAGATCCGTTACTTGCCATTCAGATGGCTACGTTAAATACGGCAGAATGTTTCGGCCTTAAAACAAAAGGCGCTATTGCGCCTGGCTATGAAGCCGATATCTTGCTGTTAAACGATCTGGAGAAAGTTGAAATAGAACAAGTGTACAAACGCGGCAGGCTCGTAGCAAAAAACGGAGCTGTTATGCAGCCAGCCAAGACGTCAGTTGCACCGCTTCCCATTATCACTGACAGCGTCAATATACATCCTGTTTCGCTAGACGATTTAAAAGTGAAAATGCGCGAAGGGAACATGGCGAATATTATTGAAATAAGGCCAAAAATGATTGTGACCGAACACCTTATCGAGGAAGTGGATGTTACCGATGGTTATTTTCAGCCGAGTATCGAAAAAGATCAGTTGAAAATAGCGGTTATCGAACGTCACTATAGGACGGGTAATATCGGTTTGGGAATCATTAAAGGACTGGGAATTAAAAATGGTGCCATCGCATCAACGGTTGCACATGACTCCCATAATATTGTGGCTGCCGGAACAAATGACGAAGATTTGTTAAAAGCGATCCAGTTGACGGCTAATATGAAAGGTGGCCTTGCTGTCGTGGAGGATGGCAGGGAGATCGCTTCCCTTCCGCTGCCGGTTGCCGGTTTAATGTCAGACATGAGTTGCGGAGTAATCAATGACCGGATTCAAAAGCTTAATGAAGCTTTGGCGAAAATTGGCTGCTCCATGGAATTCAATCCATTCATCACTCTGGCGTTTCTTGCCCTGCCGGTCATTCCTGAATTGAAACTTACTGATGTTGGCCTATTCGATGTAAAAACTTTCCAACATATAGATGTTGAGGCTGTAAGTGTAAAATAGTGGAAATGTATGCTCCCGTTTCAATACGGGAGCTTATTTTTCTCCGAAATACAATCGTTTTGCGTTAACTCGTCATTAAATTTTTATAAAAATGACTTCAAAATTTATTTGACATATACGGGAGTGAATTGAATAATCAAATAGGAGTCAATTAGATTTCCTGGGGAGCGTGACTTTTTTTGATTGGCCAAACTCAATATTTTCGTGATACATGGGCAGAGATAGATCTGGATGCCCTGTATCAAAATGTAAAAACAATCCGTGACGGGTTGCCTCAGGAAACGAATTTGTTTGCTGCGGTCAAAGCAAATGCTTACGGGCACGGAGATTTTCAAATTGCGAAAGAAGCGCTGAAGGCGGGCGCGCACGGTCTTGTTGTCGCTTTGCTTGATGAAGCATTGGCACTCAGGCAAAAAGGGATTAAAGCACCGATTCTCGTACTCGGTCTGATCAGGCCGACGGATGCGGTGATTGCCGCCAGGCACCATATCTCAGTGCCGGTATTCCAAGTGCAGTGGCTTAAAGAGGCAAGCCAAGCGATGGAAGGTGGGGAACCGCCACTGAAAATTCATGTTAAGTGCGATACGGGAATGGGGCGTATCGGACTTAAGCATGAAGAAGAGTTGAAAGAAATTGAGCAGTTCATCCAGAATACGGCTGGATTTGAGTTCGAAGGGATCTTCACCCATTTCTCGACCGCCGACCAAGCCTCGGAAGAGTATTACCAAAAGCAATTGGCTGTTTTTAAAAAATTTGTTTCTGTACTTGAAACAGTTCCAAAGTATGTCCATGCCGCTAATAGTGCAGGCGCTCTTTGTCACGATGATTCTTTATTCAACGCAGTCAGAGTAGGGATTGCTCTTTATGGCCTTTGCACTTCACAAGAGAGACCAACGTTTAATAAGGGGAAACAAATATTCTCACTTCATACAAGAATTGTTCATGTGAAAAAAATCCAGCCAGGCGAGTGCATCGGATATGGAGCCGCCTACCAGGCAGAGAAGGAAGAATGGATTGCGACGATTCCGGTTGGCTATGCAGATGGCTGGCTGCGAAAGTTGGAAGGACAAAGTGTTATTGCCGATGGCCAGCGTGCTGACATTGTCGGTAGGATCTGCATGGATCAGACAATGGTACGACTTCCCCATTTTATACCGATTGGAACGAAAGTCACCCTCATTGGCGGCCAAGAGACAGGGGACTTTATAACAGTGGAAGAAATCGCTGAAAAACTTGAAACGATCAATTATGAAGTGACATGTACGATCAATTTTCGAGTGCCTCGTATTTATAAAAGAGGTGGCCAACAGGTTGAAGTCGAGAATAAGCTATTTCTCGGTTTGTAGTAGGAAAGCAGCTTGAATTGTCGAAAAGCAAATTTTCTATTTGGTTCGATTCTATGCTAACGACATCCTTCACTTTTTATAAAAAAATTAATTTATTTTGCTGAAAAAAGAAGGAGTTATGACAAAAAAGAAGAATTCATGTATAAGGAATTCTTTGTCATGACGATAATAAGGAGAAATGCTAAAAGATTGAAGCCACCGAGTCCAGTTTTACCAGAAGTTATTTTATTTGTCTTTTTTGTTTTTTAAAAGAATCTTAAATGTTCTTTGCACCGAGGGTGAATGATGTTATGATGGTATGTGGATTATATTAACTTGTTTTTATTTTTATAAAAAATGGCTTGTATTTATGGTGGAGGTGTAAGTTGGTGTCTGAATCCAGCGCAACAACTGAAATTATCATTCGTTTACCACAGCAGCTCTTGGCAGAGTTGGACGGATTTGTGGAACAAGAAAATGTAAATCGTAATGAATTTATCTACCGGGCTACAAAAATGTACATTCGCGAACGAAAGAAACGCCACATAGTTGAATCAATGAGACGAGGCTACATGGAAATGGCAAAGATCAACCTAGCTATCGCATCGGAGGCTATTCAGGCGGAATACGAGGCAGAGCATACTGTCGAACGGCTTGTAAGCGGGGGATGATCTTTTGGTCGTTAAACGGGGTGATGTGTTTTTCGCCGATTTATCCCCAGTAGTTGGTTCGGAACAAGGCGGAGTCAGACCGGTGCTTGTAATCCAGAATGATATTGGAAATCGGTTCAGTCCCACAGTCATTGTTGCAGCCATTACTGCCCAAATCCAAAAAGCAAAGCTGCCTACTCATGTGGAAATTGATTCAAAGCGTTACGGTTTTGAACGGGATTCAGTCATACTGCTTGAACAGATTAGAACAATCGACAAGCAGCGTCTTACTGATAAAATTACACATCTAGATGAAGAAATGATGGAGAAAGTGGATGATGCTTTACAAATCAGCTTGGGCCTCATCGCTTTTTAAGACGCTTTTTAGCGTCTTTTTTTATATCCTCATTCACCTTTTTTAGCATTTTAAACCTTATACATTGATTTCTGGAAAGCAGTTTTTTCTTAGGAACGATATCTAGTTAAATAAGGCAACCCTTCTCTGGGAAGCGGTTGCAAATATATGGAACTTTTTGCAAACATTTGTCAATTGCATGGCGGAATTGCTAAAATAACAACATGAGTGAAAAACAGGGCGTGAACAGGCAAACGATTGGAGGAAAAGTGAGTGAATGTCGAAGTTGCCGATTTTTTAAAAGAGCACGAGGCCGAGTTGCTCGAAAATTGGGTAGACGCAATGAAAAAGGGCGGAGACGACCGGTCGCTGAGTGTGATTTCAGATGAATTTTTTCAAGATATCAGCAAAGAATTTATTGAAGTTGCAGTTTCCAATATCATAGATTCAGAGAGTGGATTTAACCAGAAGGTTGAACGCTTTACCGAGAAGGTTGTAAGGATTGGTTGGGAATTGGCTTTTTTAATGGACGGTCTCAGTACGTTAAAGGGTCTTATCTTGGGGTTGATGCGAAAAGAAAAGGACTACAGCAGTGAAGAGACGGTAGAATTGATCACCGAGATTGATCGCTGGGTTGCCCCAATGACTAAACAAATCGTTGAATCTTATTCAAATAATTGGGAGAAAATAGTTTCCCTCCAAAAGGTTGCCCTTCAAGAATTGTCAGCACCTTTGATACCTGTATTTGAAAAAATATCTGTAATGCCGCTTGTGGGAACAATTGATACTGAAAGAGCGAGACTGATTATGGAAAATTTGCTCTCGGGAGTGGTCAAACATCGATCGGAAGTTGTTTTAATTGATATAACCGGAGTTCCAGTTGTCGACACAATGGTTGCACATCATATCATTCAGGCAGCGGATGCCGTAAGACTTGTGGGTTCAAGATGCATGCTTGTAGGAATTCGTCCGGAAATTGCACAAACGATTGTCAATCTCGGCATCCACCTTAATCAGATTACTACGACCAGCACCCTTCAGAAAGGGATTGAAAAAGCATTGGAGTTCACAAATAGAAAAATTGTGGCGCTTAAGGAGGGTTCAGATTGAGGATACCAATCTTAAAGCTACGGGATTGTTTGCTAGTTTCTATTCAATGGGAATTGGATGATCAAACTGCGCTTTCATTTCAGGAGGATCTTTTACAAAAGATTCATATGACAAATGCCCGTGGTGTTGTCATTGACATTACATCCATTGATTTTATTGACTCTTTCATTGCCAAGGTTTTGGGTGATGTGATGGAAATGTCAAAATTGATGGGTGCAAAGGTGGTCATTACTGGAATACAGCCCGCGGTGGCCATCACGTTGATTGAATTAGGAATCAGGCTTGAAGATGTCATGACTGCTCTTGATTTGGAGAACGGATTGGATAAATTACAACAGGAACTGGGGGATTAAGCCTATGGAGCTGCAGTCCTTCGTAAAAATATTAAATGAATGGGACATCGTAGCAGTTCGCCAATTAGGCAGAAATGCAGCGAAAGAGCTGGGCTTTGGGGTAGTGGACCAAGCAAGAATAACAACTGCCATCAGCGAATTGGCCCGAAACATATTTTTATATGCCGGTGATGGTAAAGTGACCATTGATAAGGTATTTTCTGATGGAAAAAAGGGATTGAAAATAATCGCAGAGGATGAAGGGCCGGGGATAGCGGACATTCGAAAAGTGATGGAAGACGGATATTCTACTTCCGGAGGACTGGGAGCCGGTCTTCCGGGGGTAAAACGGCTGATGGATGAGTTTGACGTTCAATCACAAGTTGGAAAGGGTACAGTTATTACTGCTATCAAGTGGCTCCGATAAAAGGAGTGGGTTGAGTGGACTTTTGGGAGACGATTGAACCGAAATACAAAGATATTATCAAAAAATATTTGATTGATAAAGATGAGAAGGTCCTTTATCAAGGACAGAAATTAAGCCGCAAGCTGATTGAGCATCATATTGCACCTGAGGAAATTGTCAGCCTTCACAAGGCGATTATGATGGAGGGGGATAATTCCTCCGAACAACTGCTGGATTCATTTGATGTCCTTCTGGAAGTGATGATGGCATATGGGCTTGCCTACAGGGAGCATCAAAGCCTCAGAACCAAGCAAATGGCACTGAAAAATGAAATTGAAGTGGCGGCCAGCATGCAGCAAACACTGCTCAGGACGTCTATTCCCCAAGTGAAAGGGGCGGAGATAGGGGCCATTAGTGTGCCGGCGAGACAAATGAACGGAGATTACTTTCATTTTGTCATTGATGATGATCAAAATGTCGGGATAGCGATTGCGGACGTCATCGGAAAAGGGATCCCTGCTGCATTGTCCATGTCGATGATCAAATATGCGATGGATAGTTTGCCGGAAAATCAACTTCGGCCAGGTTCGATACTCAGGAGCTTAAACCGGGTGGTCGAAAGTAATGTCGATCCGAGTATGTTCATTACGATGTGTTTTGGGGTATTTGACCAACGAAAACATACATTTTGCTACTCAAGTGCAGGTCATGAACCCGGTTTCTTTTATAGAGCAGACAATAAGGAGTTCAAGGAGCTGGAGGGGAAAGGATTACTGCTCGGAATCGATAAAAACACTGAATACCGTGAATATCAATTAGAGTTGGCTCCTGGCGACATGGTTATCCTTTTATCAGACGGTGTCACTGAATGCCGGACAGATGAAGGATTTATCGAACGGGAGGACCTTACAGATCTTATAAGGAAATATATTGATTTGCCTGCTCAGGACATCGTAACAAGCGTCTATAAAGAGTTGGAAAGGCTGCAGGAGTTTGAACTTCGGGACGATTTCACTTTAATCATTTTAAAAAGAGATACATAAAAATATGTTTGCTTTACCTCAAAGCCGGGTATGTGTAAATGGGTATCATAAACACTACATATTATAGGGGTGGGTAATGTGAATGTTTCTATAGAGGTAAAAGAAAAGGATAATACTTTTTTCGTGAAGCTTACTGGCGAAATAGATGTTTATACTGCACCGAAATTGAAAGAGAAACTCATGGAGGCCGCTAAGGGCGAAGGTGTCAAGATTAATATTGATTTATCGGGTGTGAATTATATGGACAGTACCGGACTCGGTGTATTTGTCGGTGTTTTTAAGCAGTTGCGCGCAAATAATGGAAATATGAAGTTAACCGGTATGACGGAAAGGCTGCAGCGGCTGTTTGATATAACCGGGCTTGCAGATGTGATGGACATCAATACCGAGGTGGAGGGTGGAGTATAATGGATGCAGCTTTTGATTATATCGAGATGAAGGTGCCTGCCAAGCCGGAATATGTCGGAGTCATCAGATTGACTATATCGGGTATCGCCAGTCGGATGGGTTTTTCATATGAATTGATTGAAGATATTAAAATTGCTACAAGTGAAGCTGTTACGAACGCGGTTCAGCATGCTTACAAGAGGAATGAAGATGGTGAAGTTGTGGCGGGATTTGCTCTTTATAACGACCGCCTTGAGGTAATGGTGTCTGATTCCGGAAAAAGTTTTGATATGAGAAAGATACGTAGCGAAACCGGCCCTTACTCCGAAAAGGAAAACGTGGAAGTCATGCGTGAAGGAGGATTGGGTATATATTTAATTGAGAGTTTGATGGATGAAGTAAATGTCCAGCTGAACCAAGGGGTCAGTGTCTTTATGACGAAATACCTCAAAGGGGAGCAGGTGGAGCTTAATGCCGAACAAATCTCAACCTGATTACAAGAACACTGACGTTAATAAGTGGATCAAAGCTTTTCAACTCCATGAAGACAAAGAGGCTCAAAACAATCTCGTTCTTCATTATAAAAACTTGGTGGACTCAATCGCGCGTAAATATTCAAAGGGCAAGTCATATCATGAAGATATTTTTCAAGTCGGAATTATCGGTCTGTTGGGTGCCATAAGGCGTTACGATGAATCATTCGGGAAATCGTTCGAAGCCTTTGCGATTCCAACAATTATCGGGGAAATAAAACGTTTTTTGCGCGACAAAACATGGAGTGTACACGTTCCCCGCAGAATCAAGGAATTGGGGCCGAAAATCAAGACTACCGTAGAGGACTTGACGAGAGAGCTTCAGCGTTCTCCGCAGATACATGAAATTGCTGACCGCTTGGATGTTACGGAAGAAGAAGTGTTGGAAGCGATGGAAATGGGAAAAAGCTATCAAGCCTTGTCAGTGGATCATTCAATTGAAGCGGACGCAGACGGAAGTACTGTTACTTTATTAGATATTATTGGAAACGTGGACGAGGGTTATGAAAAAGTGAACCAGAAACTTGTAGTGGAAAAAGTTTTGCATGTGTTGACTGAAAGGGAAAGACAAATTATCCAATATACATATTTGGATAATTTGAGTCAGAAAGAAACCGGAGACCTGTTAAATATTTCGCAGATGCACGTTTCAAGGCTTCAGCGCAGGGCGATAAAAAAACTGAAGGATGCCATATATGCTGAGCCCATTAATACGGAGAGCTCCACCTCATGATTCATTTCCAAAATGAGTGCCTTGAGGCATATGCTTTTCAAAGAGCTAAAGAAGGCAAAGCTTTTTGCGGTGACAGCTTTTACATGACAGCGAACAATGGTTACTTTCTTTGTGTTCTTGCAGATGGACTTGGAAGCGGTGAATACGCCTATGAATCTTCCCAAGCAGTCACATCCATTGTCCAATCAAACCCGGAAGAAGATGTCCAGACGCTCATGAACTTCAGTAATAAAGTACTCCTCAGCAAGCGTGGGGCTGCGACCGCCATATTTAAAGTGGATTTCCGCGAGAAGACCTTTGAATACAGCTGTGTCGGAAACATTAGATTTTATTTGTATACACCTTCAGGAAAAATGGTCTATCCAATGCCGGTGTCGGGGTATTTATCAGGCAGGCCTCAAAAATTCCGGACTCAAAAATTCCCTTACGAGCCCCAATCCACCTTTTTAATCCATTCAGACGGTTTTGTCAAAAATGATACGAAGCCACTTACAGACAAATACCAAACGGTATCTGCCATTGCCAACCAATTGAAAGTAAAGCAAATAAATAAAAACGATGATGTAACATTTATTATAGGAAGCCTGCTTAAATAAGCGGGTTTTTTTGCTTGTTTAGGACTTTACGTATTACGCAGTATATTGGCGGAGTTAGCCTTACCCCGTCGAAATCCGAGAATCATCAAGGGAAGATACAATCAGCTGATTTCCTATGGTTAGTCTAATAAGTAAACATAGCCGCCAATGGGCATGGAAATGCTAGTGTAAGAAGTGCAGGACGTCGTTGCTTGAGCCAGCCAAGTGTCACCGGGTAATCATTGCTGAGGCAAACTTCGCTTTCTGCCCTTTTTCTGTATTCGTCGATAAACAGGCACCCTATCTTTTATCTCGCCGAAGGCCAGGTACTTGCTCTTTTGTTTTTTACATGGTATTTTTGTTCACCGCGATGTTAAGATAAAATAATAGTGACGAAAATGAAACGAGGGATTCCGATGATTGATACTGAAACAAAGACCAATCACGATCAGCTCATTCAGAAGCTGGCAAAAGAATTGGAGCTTTCGAGCAAACAAGTCAAGAGTGTCATCACTTTGCTTGAAGAAGGAAATACAGTTCCGTTCATTGCCCGGTATCGAAAAGAAATGACCGGTGCGCTTGATGAAGTTCAAATAAAAGATATTATGGAGAATTGGACGTACATACAAAATTTGGAGCAGCGAAAAGAGGATGTCCTTCGTCTTATTGATGAACAGGGAAAGCTGACCAAAGATTTGAAACAAAAAATTACTGCAGCCGATAAACTACAAATAGTTGAAGACCTTTATCGTCCTTACCGGCAAAAACGCCGCACAAAAGCGACCGTTGCCAAGGAAAAAGGATTGGAGCCGCTGGCTGATTGGATGTGGGGGTTTCCTTCGGATGGAAATATTGAGAAGGAAGCAGACAAGTATGTTTCAGATGAAAAAGAAGTAAAAGATGCAGCAGAAGCCATCCAAGGGGCTCAAGATATTCTGGCTGAAAGGATTTCTGATGACGCCGCGGTCCGTCAATGGATCCGGGACGAAACATTCCGTTCCGGACAAGTGACTTCAGAAGTGAAAAAAGCGGAGCTGGATGAAAAATCTGTATATGAAATGTATTATGGTTACGAAGAACCAGTGAAAAAAATTGTCCCTCACCGGGTTCTTGCATTAAATCGCGGTGAAAAGGAAGGGATTTTACGTGTATCTATCAAACCGGATACAGAAAAGATCATCGGTTATTTAAAGAAAAAATTCATCAAGGACGAGTCATCCACTGTAGCTTCCGATGTGGCGGTGGCCATCGAAGATAGTTACAAGCGTCTGATTGAGCCGGCGATTGAGCGTGAAATCAGAAATGAACTGACGGCTAAAGCGGAGGATCAGGCTATTCATATTTTTTCCGAAAATCTTCGAAAACTGCTGCTTCAGCCGCCGCTTAAAGGGAAAATGGTTCTTGGGGTGGACCCGGCTTATCGGACTGGCTGCAAGCTGGCCGTTGTCGATGAGACGGGAAAAGTGCTTCATATTGATGTTATTTATCCGCACCCGCCAAAAGCGAAGGCCGAGCAGGCAAAAGAGAAGATGATCAATGTTTTACATAAATACAGCATCGAAATCATCGCAATCGGAAATGGGACTGCCTCCCAGGAAACAGAGCAGTTTACAGCCAATATTTTAAAAGAGTTAAATGCCGATATATCTTATATGATTGTCAATGAAGCGGGAGCCAGTGTCTATTCAGCATCGGATTTGGCGAGGGAGGAGTTTCCGGAACTGCAAGTTGAAGAAAGAAGTGCAGTTTCAATCGCACGTCGTCTGCAGGACCCTCTTGCCGAACTTGTAAAAATTGATCCCAAATCAGTAGGCGTTGGCCAGTACCAGCACGATGTATCTCAGAAAAAGTTGAATGAACAGCTCGCCTTTGTTGTTGAAACCGCGGTAAACCAAGTGGGAGTAAACGTTAATACCGCATCCTCCTCATTACTTCAATATGTATCGGGATTAAGCAAGACAGTAGCTAACAATATTGTGAAGCAGCGTGAGGAAACCGGGAAATTCGACAGCCGTGCCCAATTAAAGAAAATCCCAAGGCTTGGAGCGAAAACGTATGAGCAGGCAATTGGGTTTATGCGTATATTAGATGGAAAGGATCCGCTAGACGCTACCCCTATTCATCCGGAAAGCTACCCGGAGGTAAAGAAGCTGCTTGACTCCATTGGGTTGACATCTGCGGATGTCGGGACTGATAAAATGACTGAATCCTTGAAGGATTTGCCGGTTAAGGAAACGGCTAAGGAACTCGGGCTTGGAGAGTTGACTCTCCGTGACATTATCGAATCATTAATGAAGCCTGGGCGTGATCTGCGTGATGAACTGCCAAAGCCTCTCTTGAAAAAAGACATATTGAAGCTTGAAGACTTAAAAGCAGGGATGGAGCTTCAGGGAACCGTCCGAAACGTTGTCGACTTTGGTGCTTTTGTGGATGTTGGAGTTAAAGAGGACGGCTTAGTCCACATATCAAAATTGAGCAACCGCTTCGTGAAACATCCTCTTGATGTTGTTTCACTGGGAGATGTCGTCACCGTTTGGGTGGAGAACGTTGATGTTCAAAAAGGGCGTCTGTCTTTGACAATGATCGATCCGAAGAAGTAAATGAAGTGAAGAAGCACTGCTTAGGGAGAGCAGTGTTTCTTTCTGTAAAAAAACCAACATTGATTAAGCAGTTTAATTTGATACCGGTCTTTTTCCAAGAAGGCTTTCTGCATCTGGTTTTGAAACCAGACAGGCATTAGTCACAACCTCCTCGCCGAAATTTTTGGTAATATTATATATATGAAGAAAAGAGCTGCCGTGTTCGATTTTTTTGCAGCCGGAGGTAAGGAAATGACAAATGAACAGCTTCAGGCATTGACTGAAAAGATCTCTGAAACGCTTTTTTTGAAACCATTTAAACATCAGGCTTTCTTTAATCCGCGCCTCAGGACGACCGGAGGGCGCTACATGCTCGGGACTCACAACATTGAAATCAACAAGAAATATTATGAAGATCACGGGATGGAGGAACTGGTAGGTATTATCAAACATGAACTTTGCCACTACCATCTTCATTTAGAAGGGAAAGGCTACCGACATCGTGACAAAGACTTTCGACATCTTTTGCAAGAAGTCGGTGCTCCTAGACATTGTACGCCACTTCTGGATAAAAAGAGAAGCACTCCCGTTAAGCGGGTCTATGTATGCACAAAATGCGGACAGCATTATGAACGGCAACGTAGAATTAACACAAACCGATATTTTTGTGGGGAATGCAGAGGGAAACTCCAAGAGAAAGTTTGAAATTGAGTGATGTGGGGTACGGCTCGGAATGGATGAAATAAAGATTAAAAAATTCCCCTAGACCCCCTTGACAGCCCGACCTATAGTATTTATAATCGGAAGAGCATTCATACGGGGAAGTACTCAAGAGGCTGAAGAGGTGCCCCTGCTAAGGGCATAGGTCGCGTGAGCGGCGCGAGGGTTCAAATCCCTCCTTCTCCGCCATTTTTTTATGTTGGCCCCTTGGTCAAGCGGTTAAGACACCGCCCTTTCACGGCGGTAACACGGGTTCGAATCCCGTAGGGGTCATTAAGTGATTTCTTGGAGGAAAAGCAATAATGGAGGACGCTGAGTTTCCTTATTATTGTCTAACTGCAGGCGCCTATAGACTAACAGACTTCACGCCTCCTCCTACGATAAGTCAACATCGGCTCGCCTTTCAGGCTCACCGTGTTTCCTTTTATCTCGTTGGAGCCACTCCAGTCTGTGCGTCGATGAAAAGGCGCTTTCGCTTTTCTGTATGGTCCCGTGGTGTAGCGGTTAACATGCCTGCCTGTCACGCAGGAGATCGCGGGTTCGATTCCCGTCGGGACCGCTTTAAAAAATGCTTGCAATATTTTGTTGAGTTTTGTATAATTAAGAACTCGGAACAATGGGCTATAGCCAAGCGGTAAGGCAACGGACTTTGACTCCGTGATTCGCTGGTTCGAATCCAGCTAGCCCAGCCAAGAGCCATTAGCTCAGTTGGTAGAGCATCTGACTTTTAATCAGAGGGTCGCAGGTTCGAATCCTGCATGGCTCACTCTTCTTTAAAAAAAGAGAAAAAGATATTAAAAACATGTTGACGCATTATCAGTAAGATGATAAAATATATTTTGTCCTTGAAAAAAGGCGGTCGTGGCGGAATCGGCAGACGCGCTAGGTTGAGGGCCTAGTGGTAGCAATACCGTGGAGGTTCAAGTCCTCTCGACCGCACCAAACGATATGCGCCCGTAGCTCAATTGGATAGAGCGTTTGACTACGGATCAAAAGGTTAGGGGTTCGACTCCTCTCGGGCGCGCCATTTACAACTTTTTCTTTTAATCTATGAACGGGAAGTGGCTCAGCTTGGTAGAGCACTTGGTTTGGGACCAAGGGGTCGCAGGTTCAAATCCTGTCTTCCCGACCATAGAAAAAATAATGATGCGGGTGTAGTTTAGTGGTAAAACTACAGCCTTCCAAGCTGTTGTCGTGGGTTCGATTCCCATCACCCGCTCCAACTTCTTAAAAAAAGTTGTTGACATAATCACCGAATGGTGATATGATAATAAAGTTGCTCGAGAGAGCACTTCAAGTTTGATCTTTGAAAACTGAACGAAACGAAACGTCAATAATTTTGATTGAACAATGGATAAAATCCATTGCCAGCTTTTGAGCTGACAAACTTCTTATATGAGAGTTTGATCCTGGCTCAGGACGAACGCTGGCGGCGTGCCTAATACATGCAAGTCGAGCGGATGAA
>NZ_KB894723.1:0-4258 GCF_000374565.1 Siminovitchia fordii DSM 16014 = CIP 108821
AGCCCGTTTCACGCAGAAAACCGGCGAAAGCTTCGTCCGGAATTCTTTCCACCACATCGTTGACGGCATAGGCAATATCATTCTCCTGAAGTTTTATTTCCAAGTCCAACGGCAAAACGATCTGATTCATGTTATAATGTTTAAACATAAGGATACCTCCGATTAATTTATTGTTGTGGTGACTTTAATTTTATCAGAAGGTATCCTTTTTTACTTTCTAAAACAAATAAAAAGTGGCATCTGCACCAACTTATGTTGGTGGATGCCACTCTTTTTTTTACTGGGTTTTGTCCCAGCCTCTTTTGCTCAAACTATTCTGTTTCTGCAGCAGGCCCTGCAGGTGGAGGAGTAGCTGGAGTGCTAGTTCCATTCAATGGGAATCGTATCGTACGGGGCGTTCCGTTATCACAGCGGTAATTATTAACATCAGTTAAGTTTGACAAGTCTTGTTGGTTTATTCTGCCTATCATTGGTCTAGTTACAGTCAACGTTGTACGCATAACGACTTTAAACAGGGCGGATGCTACTCCTACTACGCCTCCAATAGATGCCAACGGTATTGGTTGGATAATGATGCTGTCAACCTCTAGCTGTGATTCCGCCAAATAGTCTTCCGGACATGCACCAGGACATGGAGTATGCTCCTGGAATGGGAGACTTACAGATATAGGTAAAGCGATGCCGGCTACAGTAATATTCGCTGGTACATAACCGACATTGAGAACTTCATCCCTTAAAACAGTCCTGTTTTGAACGATACCTTCCAGATCCGGTGTTAAAGTAATCAGTGGAAGGGGTTCCCCAGGCCCTATTACAATTCCTAAAGCCGACAAAGGAATAGTTGCTTCCGCTACTTTTTGAACTTGTTTTGAACAAATGACCTTATTCACTAGGACTTCATGATCCGGGTAACGCGGTTTTCTGCTGCATCTGCAAGGAGAATCCATGGATCCGCATCTGTCGCATGATGAGATATGATAGTCATCATCTTTGCACCAGAATTCATCAAACCTCATATATTGTCCATCCTTTCTTTTGATTTATTAATCATGCACAACCACTAAATAGATTAACAACCTGTTTTGAACCTATTTAGTGTTGATTACGATATATTGTATTGAATCTATAACGAAAATGGTTGGACAATTACCATGGTTTTGAAAAAAGGCTCTTGTCCCTTAATAGGGAATTGTCTATTCCAGGTTATATATATCGGATTAAGATACTATTTCACGAATCCCTATAAAAAACCAAATTATTTTAAATAGATAAGACATGTATACAATTTATTTAGAGGTGTTTGAGTATATCCTAACGAATTGCTTGGACACATTACGCTGTTATTAAAAAAGTCATCGTCCTTAATTTTTTAAAAAAGAACGTTCATCATTATAGTTCATTTTCAAGACTGGGCATAATGGAAATTCGTTTGAAGAGTAAAGTATTTAAAAGTCACTTTTTGAAAAAAAACGAAGGGCTATGACCTTTTTTTGTAAAAGCCATATGTCCCTTCGAAAAAATCTTAAACTATTCATATTTATTATATCGGATGCTCGTGATATTTCGGCAATCCGTTGAAATGACTCTCTCGCTGGCGGGGTCAAAGAATGAAACACGGCACTCATCAAGATCGATTGATTTAAAATATAATGGGATATTTTTATCATTGGAAGTAGATATTTCGACAGGTACATTCTCTACAAAATCTCTAAAGATTCCGCATGCGCAGCTATGGTGATCATGGGATCGTTTTTCATGTGGGTAGTTTTCCGATGAATCATCATCTTCATCATAACCATACTCTGAATCAATCTGGTGTTCGGGACAATAAAAGTCTTCTTTGACTTCACTTAAAAAACATAAATCACAACAAGGCTGTTGCTCGAAATAGCCTGTTGAGCAACTGCATGTTCCATCGAGCTTTTCATTCACTTGTTCTTCTTGCAACAAAATAATCCCTCCTAGGTATTAGGTAATTGGTCTTTAGTTCATAGCATATGATTGATGGGGAAAAGTTGATTGGCCAAACTACCTATTATAAACAAACATTTCCATACTAAAATATTAAAAGACAAGAGAATATAGTCTTACCTAAAGAAGGGGAAAAGAACTGTGCAAAGGGAACGAGAAAATCTAATACTTTCCTCTATACGGTTGGGATGGTTGAGTGGAAGGAATTTAGTACAATCAAATAGGACACTGATCTGTTTATAAGACAAAACATATTTATCTTTACAATCCATGTAACATATTGCTTTCATTGACTATTTAGGTGAAAACTAGCCAAAGGAGGAAAAAAGTAAATGTAAACCGGATTGATTGAAGCTTAACGGTTTATCTTGGATTCGATTCCAATTTCTGTTCAAGCATTTGTTTATTAAACAGGATTCTTTCATCATTTGGGCGATATTCTCGGGCTTTTTCATTATGTTCATAAGATTTTTTTAATTCCTTTATATGGTAATAGCATACACATAGCTGCAGGTGTGGATACCAAGTTTGATAGGCGGGATAAGTAAAGCTCCATTTGTTCGGATCAACATTCAGTTCAGTAGCTAATTCATACCAAAATATAGCTGCTTTATAATCTCTTTTTTGTTGAAAATTGTAACCAATTCGGCAGGCTGTCTCTGGCCGTGGAGTCTTGGAGAACCTGAAAGAGGAAAATAAAGATGATAATTCCTTTTCTGTATCTCCTAAATGACGATAGCAATCTGCCTGGAAGATGCAGGCATACACTTTGTCTTCAATCCATCCTTCTTCCATATTAATTACCTTGGAGTAGCGATCAATGGCTTCTTTATAATGACCATTTTCCCGCAGTTCATTTCCGTAATAAAAGTGATCTCTTACTGTAAATGTATCGCCATTTTCAATCTTGTTTTTATAAATGGTGAGATTCCTGCCAACTGAATGGCTGTTTTTTAAATGGGTGACGGATATATCGGAATTTAGAACATTCCCTGATACTTCAATGTAATTATGAACATCTCCTTGCCATTGAAAATGTTTGCTTCGTTTTAAAAGTCGATTTCTCCTATAGCGTAATGTGATGTTGCCATATTCATCAATCCCCGCATTGTAAAACATTGAAACAGAATCAACATCAGGAGCCAAAGTCTCTTTCAGTAATTTAAACTTTTGTCGATCTTCTTCCATGAGTACATCATCTGCATCCAGATAAAATATATAATCCTTGGTTGCATGTCTAAAGGATTCGTTCCTTGCATCTTTAAATTTTCCTGTCCATTCGAAGAAAAATACACGATCCGTGTATTTCTTTGCGATTTCTACAGTTTTGTCCGTTGACCCTGTATCCACAATATTAATCTCATCAACTAGATCCTTAACGGAATCAAGACATCTTTCAAGTACATCTTCTTCATTTTTTACTATCATACATAAACTAATGGTATTCATGTTCTTTCCTCCAGTCACTTTTAATTTTGCAAAAAAGAAGATACTCAAAGGAGTATCTTCATATCATATCCCTGGGGGAAGAGGTGTGGTACCAAAAAATATACAAATCTAAAGTATGAACGTTACACGATCATGAACAACCCCCAACAATTCAGTTTTGTAGTTTATATCTACCTTAAGGTCCGGCAGGCCCTGTAGGTCCAGCAGGCCCCGTAGGTCCGGCAGGCCCTGTAGGTCCAGCAGGCCCGGTAGGTCCGGCAGGTCCTGTAGCTCCGTCAGCGCCGGCAGGTCCAGTAGGTCCAGCAGGCCCTGTAGGTCCAGCAGGCCCTGTAGGTCCAGCAGGCCCGGTAGGTCCAGCAGGTCCGGTAGGTCCAGCAGGCCCTGTAGGTCCAGCAGGTCCGGTAGGTCCAGCAGGCCCTGTAGGTCCGGCAGGTCCTGTAGCTCCGTCAGCGCCGGCAGGTCCAGTAGGTCCAGCAGGTCCTGTAGCTCCGTCAGCGCCGGCAGGTCCAGCAGGTCCTGTAGCTCCGTCAGCGCCGGCAGGTCCAGTAGGTCCAGCAGGCCCCGTAGGTCCTGTAGCTCCGTCAGCGCCGGCAGGTCCCGTAGGTCCGGCAGGTCCTGTAGCTCCGTCAGCGCCGGCAGGTCCCGTAGGTCCGGCAGGTCCTGTAGCTCCGTCAGCGCCGGCAGGTCCGGCAGGTCCAGCAGGTCCCGTAGGTCCTGTAGGTCCTGTAGGTCCAGCAGGTCCGGCAGGTCCAGTAGGTCCAGCAGGTCCGGTAGCTCCGTCAGCGCCGGCAGGTCCAGTAGGTCCAGCAGGTCCGGTAGCTCCGTCAGCGCCGGCAGG
>NZ_KB894723.1:4358-20639 GCF_000374565.1 Siminovitchia fordii DSM 16014 = CIP 108821
GTAGGTCCAGCAGGTCCGGTAGCTCCGTCAGCGCCGGCAGGTCCCGTAGGTCCGGCAGGTCCTGTAGGTCCAGCAGGTCCCGTAGGTCCGGCAGGCCCCGTAGGTCCTGTAGGTCCAGCAGGTCCGGCAGGCCCTGTAGGTCCGGCAGGTCCTGTAGGTCCGGCAGGTCCTGTAGGTCCGGCAGGTCCTGTAGCTCCGTCAGCGCCGGCAGGTCCCGTAGGTCCTGTAGGTCCAGCAGGTCCTGTAGCTCCGTCAGCGCCGGCAGGTCCCGTAGGTCCAGCAGGTCCGGCAGGCCCCGTAGGTCCAGGAACACCATCTGATCCTTCAAACTCTAATAAAACTACATCATCAATTACTACTCTAAACATAGCACTCAAATTACCTGGTTTAATAATTTCAACTCTTGCTTTTGTCGCTGTAGATGGCGCAGGTTCAGTCACTTGGTAGATTTCCTTCCAATTTTCGTAAATGGAAACTGGAAATAACTGACCGAACGGAACGTTAATATCCAACCCTGTTCCAACTTCTACGTTATTTTCATTTAAATAAATAACGCGCAGGATAATCTGATTAGAGCCCTGTGAGGCCAAAGAAACTTTCAATAAATAACTTTGATTTGGACTTATTGGTACAGTTTGTGTGAGGGAGGATGCTACGAATCCCTGATTAAACACAGCAGCATATTGACCCGTATGGGTATGAGAGGTTGTAATTGACGTATTATTGGCTGTCCAACCTCCCAAAGTTCCGGTCTCGAATCCTCCGTTGTTAATTAAGTTAGTAACAGACAAGGTATCCCCTCCTTTTGAGAAAGTAGTTCAACCTTCTGATTGAACTCTCAATATACTATGTGAGGGAATAATGCTTGTTCAGGCGGTTTAGCTAGAATAAATACACAATTAATTGGGAGGATATTAGTATAATGATAGATTGAGGACTGTAGACTCATGAAAAGTGCTGGTTCTCAACAGATACGAAAAGGAGAAAAGAATTACGAATGTTATAATGCATTTATGTCTCTCAGCATTTGTTTTGCGCGTTCGTCATGGGTGTGGTGCTGATGGATAAATTGAAACCCGTTTTCTGTAATTCTTAATCGTTCTTGGTCATTGGTTAGATAATATTCCGCTTTTTCCTCAAAATCATTAACGGTACACGCTACAAAGTTTTGTTTGTCAACGAATCCCAAGTCATAAATATCATCGTTCGGTTCAGCTAAAAGCAACGTTTTGCAGGCAGGTGCCTCAAAGAACTTTAGAACAGCTACCTTGCCCATTTTAAGGCGTCCGCCACATGTGAAAAAAATTTTAGATCGGTTAAGTTCTTTTGCAAAACTTTCATTCACGATTAACTGATCGGATTGACTAGCAAGATGTCCAGGATGGGGATGATAGACAAATCCCGGCTTATCTTTCATCTTTGAGAAAACAGTGTCTCTGAATTCATACCTTCCTTTTGGCGGCATAGCTTTTGGAAACTTATGAATGCCATGTGCGTTATTATCGATGTATACTAATCCCATAAGCAATAGATCAATATCCTTTTCTAATCCATAATCTTTCATAATTGCGGGATTTACAGACCAAGGCAGCCAGCGGAATTTATCACTGAATTGAGGGAACGTATTAAGAAATGGATATTTCGTGGCAGAAAAAATGAGATCAATTTTGTTTTCTTGGAAATATTGAATCCTTGCATCTGCCTGCCAATGAAGGTCGATGACAAAGCAGCCGGTTGGAATGTCTATATCGGCTAAACCTTCAATTTTTGGAGACATGATAAAATTCCAGGCGATATCGTAATGAAAAATAAAATCAGGTTTGATATTTAATACCCTTAAAATATCTTTTATATGGCCATTTTTATACCAATAATAGATATCAGCATATTTTTCAAGGGCCTCAAATATGTCTCTCTTTACTTTATGTTTAGGATAAACCCAAAAGGGTTTTACAAGCACCAGAATTTTGGATCTCTTATTCATGATCCTTACCACCTTTAACTCTTTTCATAATAGTTATCTGTATGGCAAAAAGCCCTCATTTGTGTTTAGTCTCTATAAAATGAAAAAAATAAAGGGGATGTATTCCCTTGCCATCATAGCCTCCAAACCTGGATGTTTTTGCAGAGGGCATCTTTAGGAACAACTCCCTTTAGATCCATTAAAATTCCATTATTCTTTTTAAATAAGGCATTTAAATCAGCCGTTTTAAATTCCTTATGGGGTACTGCTAAAATAACAATGTTTGATTTTTCAAGTCGGTTGAATGATTTTAACTGAATATCCGTATCTTTCAGTTGATCATTGGAAACATTCGGATCGCAAACTTGCAGTGAGAGACCAAGATCTTGAAGTTTTCGAACCATCTCCAAAGATTTGGAATTCCTTAGATCAGGAATATTCTCTTTAAAGGTGATACCTAAAATAGTGATTAAGGTTTCTTGCACAGTCAGTTTTTCCGATATCATTAACTGCATTAAAGATTGGATGATGTATTCGGGCATAAAATCATTGGTTTTCCTAGCTTCACAAAGTAAGCTCGGGTAATACCCTTCCAATTTTGCTTTGTGGATTAAATAGTAGGTATCTACTCCGATACAATGCCCACCGACCAAGCCTGGAGATAAGGGGATAAAGTTCCACTTTGTTTTTGATGCAGCAAGAACGTCATAAGTATCAATGTTTAATCTGTCAAATATCAGAGAGAGTTCATTCATGAAAGCTATATTGATATCCCGTTGGGTGTTTTCAACAATTTTTGAAGCCTCTGCAATTTTAATGGATGGAGCTTTATAAATGTTTGCGTCAATTACTTCATTGTAAAATTCATATATCTTTTCTAACGCATATTTGTTTTGGCCAGATATGACCTTAGGAATCGTCTTAAAAGTATGCTCCTTGTCTCCGGGATTAATTCTTTCCGGGGAATAGCCGACAAAGAAATCAATTCCAGAATTTAACTTGGAGTACTCTTCTAAAATGGGGATGCAAACTTCTTCTGTAGCTCCAGGAAATACAGTTGATTCATAAACGACGATTGTTTGCGGAGCAAGGTTTCTCCCGATAATGGCTGAAGCATCTTTAAGATAGGATAAGTCTGGATCTTTTGTAGTAGTGATGGGAGTTGGAACCGCCACAATGATATAATTGCAATCCTTCAGTTTACGTTCTTCGTGGACAAATTCGATGGCAGCTTCTCTTAATTTTTCACTTGAGATTTGTCCCGTTGGGTCTACATGACTGTTTAAAAAGTCAATTTTCTGTTTATCGATATCAAATCCGACCACGCTGTATTTTTCCGAAAATCCGATTGCTACAGGAAGTCCTACATAACCAAGGCCAACCACACCCACTTTTTGTTTATTCTCCATGTGTTGATCCTTTTCATTATCTATATCCGAATGAGGGGAGCACGCTTGACCAATACTCTCACTTTGTCTGCCTTGTTCTACCTCTTTTTTGAATTTTGAATGATGCATATCTAGTCGAGTTTCCACTATTAATGTTCCTTTCAAAGAAATTATTAACTATATATGCAACATGGATGTGAGGTGCCAAGCTTTAATAGAAAAAAAGGCGACCCCACAATCGTAGATATCTCACTTATTTCTGTTATTTGTATGGCTGGTTTAGGAATAAGCACCACGGTCATCAACAGTGGCACATTTTTATATATATGGAGTAGAGCCGTGTTGTTGCAAGAAAGTAAGGAGTAAATTAACCAAGAGGAGGAAAGAAAACTAAGAGCATGGGAGGATGGGATATGATCCCAATTACAGATCCGAAAGGCCAGTTAACCTTTATTCAAGATAAAATCATAAATAAAATAAACGAAGTTTTAGTGAGTGGCAAGTATATCTTAGGGCCGCATGTCACCGAACTTGAGAATGAAATTGCGGGGCGTTTGGGAGTTTCTGATGCTATTGCGGTTGCGAATGGAACGGACGCTCTAGTGCTTACCCTTCACTCGTATGGAATTGGAATGGGTGATGAAGTCATTACAACGCCATTTTCATTTTTTGCCACAGCGGAGGCAATTTCTAGAGTAGGAGCCACTCCTGTTTTTGTCGACATTGATGAGACATTTAATATCGATCCGTTAAAAATAAATGAAAAAATTACATCTGCTACCAAGGCCATCTTGCCGGTCCATCTATTTGGGCAGCCTGCTGCCATGGATGAAATCAATTCAATTGCAGCAGAGCATGGTCTTGTTGTCATCGAGGATGCCTGTCAGGCATTTGGAGCAAAGTATAAAGGAAAAGAAGTAGGGAGCTTGGGAAATGCAGCTTGTTTTTCTTTTTTTCCAACAAAAAACTTATCGACAATAGGTGACGGGGGAGTTATTGTAACTTCTGATAAAAAAGCGGCGAAAAGAATTAGGGCATTAAGGGCACATGGAAGTACACAGAAATATTTTCATAGTGAGATTGGTTATAACAGTCGTCTTGATGAACTTCATGCGGCCATTCTATTGATTTGTCTTGAATACATTGATAGCTGGAATGAAAAAAGAAGAGTATTAGCCAAACGATATTTGAAAGAATTAAAAGATACAGTATGTCTGACAATGCCACCTGCAATAGAGCATACCACTCATGTGTATCACTTGTTTTGTGTTCAATCTGAATATAGAAAAGAAATGATCGACTGTTTAAATGAAGCCGAGATTCAAACAGGGATTTATTATCCACGCTGTATTCATCTGCAAGAAGCATATGCGTCCCTTGGGTATAGAAAAGGGGATTTCCCCAATGCAGAATTATTGTCAGACAGATTATTTGCCATTCCACTATTTCCAACCATGACAATAGAAGAGCAGGATCAAGTCATATCCGCTTTGAGAAATTTTGAGGTGAGCGGGCAATGATTCGGGTTGGACTGATCGGCTGCGGTTATATTGCGCATAAACATGTTCAAACATTATCCAGGATCAGAGGATTTTCACTAATTGCTGTCTGTGATATTGAACTTGAGAAAATGAAGGAAACTGCGGCCTTGTATCAAAAAGAACGAAAGAGTGATTGTGCGATTTCTTTTTATGAAAAGTATCAAGATCTGCTGATGGACAGGCGGATTGATGTTGTCATCATATCCGTTATCTCCAGTTTGCATTCCACAATGACTAAAGAGGCGTTAAAGCATGGGAAGCATGTCATTGTTGAAAAACCGCTGGCTTTGTCGATGCAAGGGGCGAATGAAGTCATTCAATTGGCAGATGATCTCAAGAAAGAGGTTTTTATATGTCATCAGCTCCGTCACCGCCCTTTGATGAAAAAAATGAAAGAAATATTGAAAGAAGGTCTATTGGGAGTACCTTATATGGGAACTGTTTCATTGAGACTTCATCGTTCCTTGGATTACTACAAGTCCTCAAACTGGAAAGGAACCTGGGAAAGTGATGGCGGCATGCTTGTGAATCAAGGGATCCACCTTATTGACTTATTGATTTGGCTATTGGGTGATATTCAATCTGTTTATGGGGAAATTGCCTCATGGGTAACAGAAAAGGAAACTGAAGATATTGCCTGTGGGGTCATTTCATTTAAAAATAAGGCAAAAGGATTCATTGAAGCAAACACCATTACAAAGCCTAAGAATCAAGGATACTATTTGTCTGTTTTTGCCCAAAAAGGCTCTATCTGTATTGGAGGACCGGGTTTCAATGAGATCCATCATTGCTATATCGAAGGTCTCCCACATATTGGGGAGGAATTGAAGAAAATTAGTGATAAATCGGATGATCACTACTGGATGTACAGAAGTTTTTTTGATGTTATCTCGAAAAAAACACCAAATGCCCTGTCAGCAAAGGAAGGGAAAAAGGCTTTGGAAGCTATTTTTGCTTTATATGAATCAAGTAAAAGGAAGCAACCTGTGTCGGTTCCTGTGGAGTATTTTTCCACAATTGACATGAAAGACGATAAGAGTATCCTGAGAGAGGAATCCCAGGAGGATGAAAAATGATTGATAGAACGGTAAAGATGGGATCCAATGTAAAAATAGGCGAGTATGTCATCATTGAAAGGAATGCCGTGATTGGTGATAATGTCACAATCGGCCATCATGTTGTCATAAAGGAAGATTCCCGAATTGGCAACAATGTTACCATTAATGATCACTCTATATTGGGTCAAACCCCTGTAGCAAACAAGAAAATGGCAAGAAAGCCTCCCAAATATTTATCCTCATTGGTTATCGGCGATGATGTGAAAATCGGTAGTCAATGTGTTATATATCGGGGAACCACTATTATGGATGGTGTTTTGATTGGTGATCTCGCTGCTATCAGAGAAAAAGTTACAATTGGAAATAATAGTATTGTTGGCAGGAATGTAATGGTCGAAAACAATACCCAAATCGGTCAATATGCCACAATTCAAACAAGTTCATATGTTACAGCCTATATGGTGATTGAAGATTACGTTTTTATTGGACCATGCCTCTCCACATCGAATGATAAATATATTGGCACTCGAAATGGAGAGTTGAAAGGTCCTATTCTGAGGAAAGGGGCGAAAGTAGGGAACAATGCATCTATTTTGCCCGGTATAATCATTGGGGAAAAAGCAACAGTTGGTGCAGGAGCAGTTGTTACAAAAGATGTAAAACCAAATGAAGTAGTCGTTGGCAACCCTGCCAGACCAATCCACAGATGACTAATGACTGCTTTGATCCATACTCCCTGGAATTCAGCGGGGGGTATTTTATTTGTAGTTGTCGTCATCTTTAGTGGAAATCAGCCCGATATTAAATCCATTAGGGATGCTGAAGGGAAGGTTCGAAAATGGCACAGAGGAAAAAAATCCTGCTTACAAGCCAGAGGCAAGGCGATAGCCCTGCCTTCATGGATAATTACTCTTTCTCAGGTACAGCTAAATGTAAAGGAGGCGGGATAAGCCATCCCTTTTCCTTATTTAACCGTAAAACTTTTAAGCCCAACTGTGCTTTTTTTACATGCATTTGGCCAAATGTCATCGCGATGTCCTCCCTGATGGACATTCCCATTGCCTGACTACAAGCGACCAAGCCTGCAGTAATATCAAGTGTCAGTTTGGCTCCGATTTCCTGGTCGTAAAATTTGGCTCCTGCCGGTATGTCCTCTAAGTCTGCTTTCGGCCGTTCCGGAGGTGCTGGAGGAAGGTAGACACCATTCTCTTTTAAATAAACCTCTAATTCCCTGCTGTCATTCTGTGATATTTCGATGGCCTCTTTCAGGAGCTCTTGCAACTCTCCATCTCCGGCATGGTTAAGAAGTGTTTGATACTCCGCAGCCATTGTTTTACAGCTGGAATATGCAGTCCAAATGGCAAAAACCTCTCCGTAATGCATCGGTTCATTTTTGGGAATTCCACTCAAGATGCCCATAGTATTTCCTCGCTTTCCAAATGTTTTCTTTAACGGTTAATAGTTTATGGATAGGAAGAAAAGATATACGGTTGTTGATGTTAGATTTAATTCCGTCCAAAGCCTATGATATAATTAAGTATCTTATGGAAAGAAGGAAGCTATATGGATATGGCTGCTACTATATTTGGTATCACGATTTCTTCAGCGGCAATGATTGCTCTATTGAAAATCATTGCAATTGATATAGTCCTTTCGGGAGATAATGCCGTTGTCATTGCCATGGCGACAAGGAATCTTCCCAAGGAATTGCGCAATAAAGCGATTGTTTGGGGAACTGCAGGTGCAGTGGGTTTAAGAATCTTATTTGCCGTGCTCATTGTCTGGCTGTTAAAAATTCCTTTTGTTGACCTTGTAGGGGGGATGCTCCTCCTTTGGATTGCTTTCAAAGTGCTTATCGGTGGCGGGGAAGATGCAACAGCTATTTCGGCTCATAACTCTTTTCTTAAAGCGGTGGGTACCATCATCTTGGCAGATGTTGTCATGAGCCTGGACAATGTTGTGGCAGTTGCGGGGGCAGCAAATGGACACATCGTAATGGTGGCCATTGGAGTGGCAATTAGTATCCCCGTTATGATATACGGGTCGGTTTTTATTGTGAAAGCCATGGATAGATTTGGCTGGATCGCTTATATTGGTTCGGGTAACTTGGCCTGGACAGCCGGGGAGATGATCTTAAGGGACGAATACATCCAAAGCATAACGGATATATCCAATAAGTTAGAGGCTTATACCGTTACCGGTGGAATCACCGTATTCATTCTGTTGGCAGGATATCTTGTAAACAAACGAGGACAAGCCAAAGAGAAAGTAAGGCATTCTACTTAATAGAACAAAAGCGGCCGGCGTCATGCCGGCCTTTTCAATGGAAAAGTAGTATGCACAATTCGAACATTAGTATCAGCAATTGTGAAAAAGACATGATTATTGTGCGAAATGATAATCATACGAGGCGGTAAATGTCAGTGTAAAGCGGAGGAAATCATGAACTTCGGCAAAAGATATATATCACTACAAAACGTCACTATCATTTTTGTGGTTACCGTAGTTATTGCTGCTCTATCAGCAACAGGGTTCCTTTTGGCTAATGCGACTGCCCATAATATTGAATCGCACCAGTCGGAAAAAGCGATGGGAATTGCGCAGACGGTCAGTGAAGTTCCACTCATTAAAGAAACTTTAGAAGGAAAAGCACAAAACAAGGATGCTCAAAATTTCACAAAGAAAATCAGGCAGGATACAGACATACTTTTTATCGTTGTGATGGACATGGATGGAAATAGGAAGACCCACCCGAACGCTGAATTGGTTGGGAAGCCATTCGTTGGTGGAGATGAAATTCCTGCCTTAAAAGGAAACAAATATACATCTATAGCCGAAGGGACACTAGGCCTCTCCCTTCGTGCATTCCACCCTGTTTACGATGATGAAGGGGAGCAGATCGGAGCTGTTTCAGTTGGGATTTCCCTTAAAAATGTTAAAGAAGCAGTTAGAAGAAGTCAGTATGTCATTTATGCCGGAATGGGTGTCGGGATATTAATGGGCGTCATGGGCGCTGTTTACTTGGCAAGAAGAATCAATCGAGTTTTATTTGGGCTTGAACCGTACAGAATTGCCAATTTACTGGAGGAAAGAAACGCAATGCTCGAATCGGTCAGGGAAGGGATCATTGCTGTGAATCCAAAACACACCATTGTGGTGGCCAACGCAGAAGCGGTAAGGATTTTTCAAAAAGCAGGCCTCCCATCTGATCCGGTAGGGAAAAAGGTTGATGAGTATCTGCCAGTCAGCCGGTTGATAAGAATTTTGCAGTCTGACAAGCCTGAATACGACCAGGAAAGTGATATCAACGGTCTGCCTATACTTGTTAACAGGGTGCCGGTGAAAGTGAACGGGCAGATTGTAGGAGCCATTTCTACATTTAGGGATAAATCTGAGATCAAGGCGTTAGCTGAGCAACTTACAGGGGTTCGCACTTATGCAGATGCCTTGCGCGCCCAAACGCATGAATTTATGAATGTACTGCATGTCATCACTGGGATGGTACACCTCAAGGAATATGACGGGCTGGAAAAATATTTGAGGAAACAAACAAAGCTTTATCAATCAGAAACCGGGTCTGTGTCTAAGATTGTGAAGGATCCTGTAATAGCGGGCTTTTTGCTGAGTAAAGGAAGTTATGCAAGGGAAAATCAAGTCAAGCTGACGTTGTCATCAAACTTTCCTTTGCCGGTGGCGGCCGATCCAAATACAGCCCACCATATGATTACAATTTTGGGCAACTTAATAGACAATGCGTTTGATGCCGTAAAGGTAAATGCCGAAAAACATGTTGCGGTCAGTATTAATTATGATGGAGCGACCTGCACCATTAAGGTAAAAGATAATGGAAAAGGAATCCATGAGAGAATAAGGAGCAATATTTTTCAAAAAGCGGAGTCCACTAAAGGTCCCAATAAAGGATTTGGATTATTTAATGTTCAGCAAAGTGTCCGGATGCTTGGTGGCACAATCAATTTTGAATCCGATGAAGCAACAGGCACTTTATTCATAGTGAAGTTTCCCTATATAGAAGAAGGTGAATGATTTTGATCAATGTTTTAATCGTTGAAGATGACCCGATGGTCGCAGAAATAAACAAAAAATATTTAGAAGCTGTGTCTGGATTTACATGTTCCGGAATTGCATCAAATGTCAAGGAAGCATTGAAAATGCTGGAAAACAACAATATTGACCTATTGCTGTTGGACATTTACATGCCCGGTGAACTTGGGGTGGAACTGTTATCTCAAATCAGAGCGAAAAGAGAGGAGATAGATGTCATTATCATTACTGCTGCCAACGATATTGATATCATTCAGTCGGCCTTGCATCTGGGAGTCGTCGATTATTTAATCAAGCCGTTTGAATTTGGTCGATTTTCTGATTCATTAATAAAATATAAGAAAAATAAGCAATTGTTAAATGAGCAGAAGGAGAAGCTACAGCAGGCAGAAATCGATCAGTTATTCAAAAGGGAAGGAAGCACTCCAGGCTCGGCTGATATTCCGAAAGGGTTAACGAAAGCGACATTGGAGAAGATAACAAAAAGGATCTTAAAAAAGAATGATCATTTTTTCTCAACGGATGAGCTTGCAGGAGAAGTGGGAATATCAAGGGTTTCCATGGGAAAGTATTTAAGTTTTTTATCGGAGATTCAATTTTTGGAAAAAAGGGTAGAGTATGGAACAAAAGGGCGTCCTGCAAACAAGTATTGCCTGAGAAAAGAAAATATGGAAGTGATCAATCAGTACATTAGATGAACATTCATTTACTTTACTTACATAACTTTTAAATTAATTTAACAGACTTCATTATTGGTAAAATTGCATGTAATATGGTCCTGGTATCAATGAAAACGCTTTTTTTAATTAATGTGATAAGGGGGACGGTGACGATGGAAAGACTACATATACGATCAGCATGGGAGACTCTGTGGAAATTACATCAGCAAACCAAAGATCTATTGATGTTTGCAATGCCCAGAAAAAAAACTGACGATAAATATAAAAGAAAAACAGAACAAAATGTAAGGGCTGATCAGCAAAAAGGGGACGGTAAAGGGCCCGGCTCCTATAGAATGCCGCAAAAAATTGGTTTGATTTTAGGACCATTATTATTTATTCTGACTCAATTATTTTTTGCACCTGAAGGATTGAGTGCCGAAGGCAAGTCAGTGCTTGCTGTTACATTATGGGTAGCAACATGGTGGGTTACCGAAGCCATTCCAATCCCGGCTGCTTCATTGCTTCCGATTATCTTGCTGCCAATGACGGGGGCCATGGACGGGTCTGATGTAACCGCTTCATATGGGGACCCGATCATCTTTTTATTTTTAGGCGGTTTCTTTATTGCCATCGCCATGGAGAAATGGAATCTGCATAAGCGGATTGCATTGACAATCATTTCACTTATCGGAACAAATGTACAAAGAATTGTGTTGGGTTTCATGATTGCAACAGGGTTTTTATCGATGTGGGTCTCCAATACTGCTGCGGTCATGATGATGATACCCATTGGAACCGCTATTGTGTACCAGGCTGCTGCGGCTATGAAGGGGACAAGCAAGACAGACCCGGATGATTACCGAAACTTCGAGAAGGGCGTCATTTTGGCGATTGGTTATGCTGGAACGATTGGTGGTCTTGGTACGCTGATCGGAACTCCTCCTAATATCATTTTGGCCGCAACAATCAACAAGCTTTTTGATGTGCAAATTTCTTTTGCGGACTGGATGATGTTTGCAACGCCGGTTGTTATCATCATGATCATTTCGACTTGGTTTTATATCATCAAGGTTGCTTTTCCTGTCAAGATGAAAGAACTGCCGGGTGGGAAAGATCTGATTGAGAAGGAAAAAACATCGTTGGGTAAAATGACTTTTGAAGAAACAATGGTACTGCTCGTGTTTCTTTTCGCAGCGTTCATGTGGATATCCAGAACATTCCTGTGGGAAAATCTCTTTGGCATCACCACACTTTCAGATACATTAATTGCTATTCTTGCTGCAGTTATACTTTTTCTGATTCCAACCCGAAAAGGGAAAGGGCGCCTGCTTGAGTGGGACAGCGCAAAAGATATCCCATGGGGAATATTGTTATTATTTGGAGGGGGATTATCCATAGCCGGAGGTTTTATTGAGACCGGTCTCGCTGAATGGATGGGAACCCAACTGACTGTTTTGCAAGGAGTCCATTTCATACTGATCATTCTCCTTTCTACAGCCCTTGTGCTTGGTTTGACAGAATTTACATCCAATACTGCGACAGCTACAATGATTCTGCCAGTTTTAGCTTCGCTTGCCTTGGCAATCAATGTTCATCCTTTTGCTCTGATGGTCCCCGCAGCCATGGCGGCCAATTGTGCATTTATGATGCCTGTCGGAACACCGCCGAATGCAATCATGTTTGGAACCGGGAAACTAAAGATCATAGAAATGATTAGGGCCGGTTTTTGGGTCAATATATTCGTTTTGATTTTAATTGTCGCATTTGTATTTCTGATACTGCCTGTTTTATGGGGAGTGGATTTAACCGTATATCCTGCGGTATTTAAATAAAAATGTATTCGAAAAAGCTGTCCTCTTTGCAGGACAGCTTATTTTTGTAGTAAAGGGAATTCATTTACTTGTATAAATAACTTATTTTTAATGGAGCGCATAGTTTCAGACTTTCGGACCATCTCCTCTTTCGACCATCGTAATTAAGGAGCTTCGACGAGCATCATAGATAACTGTACACGTCATCTCGAGTAATTAACATACGAGACCATCCAAGCTGGAGCGTCCTAAAATAAGTTAAAAGGAATTTCAATCTGTACTACTATAAACAAGCGCTTGTACTTTAGTATACACCTGTCTAATGGGGGGGTTCTTTTAATTCTTCCATTGCCTGTTGAACAAGCGTTACAGCCTGGCTCATTGCCGCACCACCTCCGAAAGCGGCAGCCACGCCAACCGTTTCCAGTATCTCTTCTTCGGTGCATCCTTGATCGAGGCATCCCTTGGTGTGATAGATAATACAATATTCGTCTTGAGCATAGAGGCTTATTCCGAGTGCAATCATCTGTTTTTCTTTTTGTGATAGCATCCCTTCTTCAAAACATGTCTGTGTGAATTGATTATAGGCTTCGGCTAATTTAGGCATTTTCTTGGTAAAAATTCCAATGCCATTTTTATATTCCTGTAACGCAGCTTCTGAAAAACTTTGTTCTTCCATGACTCAATCTCCTTTCGGAGAATAGTATGACTTTTTAGAGTGAAGTTCATACGAAATATTTATGACAACAAAAAAACCCTACATCTTCTAAAAAAGATGCAGGGTTACGTTAGATGGAGCATAGCGGGATCGAACCGCTGACCTCTTGCATGCCATGCAAGCGCTCTCCCAGCTGAGCTAATGCCCCGTTAATTGAACACATATTCTATTATATAAACTTATATTAAAAATGCAAGAGAAATTTTAATAAATTATTTATATTTTTGGATAGCAATTTTAAACATCAGGGAGTTCTGGTTTCTATGAAAAAGCAAATCAATTGATTGAACTGGGCGGGGAACATAGATTTAATTTGGTATTTATCTTTTTATCCCAGTACTGTCCGGGTATCGTTATTTTTAAAGGTGCTTAGAGAATCAACCAGCGTATGGGAAAGGTGCTTCTTCCTTCGGTATAAAAGCGAGAGTATGCTTCAGGTTTATAGAAGTAACGAAAATGTTTAGGATTTTCATGAAATCACCATACACTCTCCATGATAACTTTAACTGCCTATTATTTCTATGATTACTCAAATGAACAAATCCGGTGCTCACTATGCACTTCAAATAGGCTCTTGTTGGAGCAACTTGTGAAACTAAAGGTTTTTACTGGCGGATACTGCATAATATACCAAAGTTCTTGAAGAGATAATGTGTACCGATGATAAGGATTGAGAAATAATTAGCTGATTATTTCTATTTCTTGCACCTCTTTCATGTGGGAGATCGTATAATAAATATTTGTCACGGATCTCTTTGCGTTGACTCGTGTCTTTAACTCCAATAAGTGAGCAGATTTTTCCCTCAAGTCTTTAATCCGCATGTGTGTAATTTGGATTTTCTCTTTTTTCAAATTTAAAAGGACATGCTCCACACTTTCCCTTTCATTTACTGTTATTTTAATGAGAAGATCTCTTTTTAAAAGTTTTTTCGGCCCTATTTTTGTTAGAGCAAAAGGGATAAACTCCACACTGATAATAAGAAGCACAACCCCTGCAAAGGCTTCGATATAAAAGCCGGCTCCCACAGCTATTCCGATCCCAGCAGCTCCCCATATCATGGCAGCTGTCGTTAGTCCGGATATATGGTCATTCCCGCGTCTCAATATGACGCCAGCCCCCAGAAAACCGATTCCTGACACAATTTGCGCGGCAAGACGGAGCGGGTCCATTTGGATCCTGACTTCATCGCTTCCAGGAAAGAGATAAGCCGATTCAATAGAGACAATCGTTAAAAGACAACTTATGATTGATATGACAAGACTGGTTTTTAGACCGAGAGGTTTTCTTTTTAATTCTCTCTCCAGCCCGATCACTAATCCAAGGGCTGCAGATATACATAATTTTATAAGCAATTCCATATCCATCATTTCCATTATCATCTCTCCTGTCTTTTATATGAATTGATTTGGAAATGAAAAAAATGATTAATATACTTTATTATATTGTATAAGCAACCTATAAAGGAAAGATATTAAATGGAAACACCGAAAATCAATCCATATGGAGCCGTTATCCTAGCCGTCATCTCCATTTCAACTTCCGCCATCTTCGTCAAGCTGTCTGCGGCTGAAGCTGGAGTGATTGCTTTTTATCGAATGTTGTTCTCGATTTTGATCATGGCGCCTGTCTTTTTTCAAAAATATACGAAAGAACTTAAAGGCGTATCGAAAAAAGATTGGCTCTATTCAGCGATGGCTGGAATTTTTCTTTCATTTCATTTTATTCTTTGGTTTGAATCGCTTGAATACACATCCGTTGCAAGTTCGACTGTCCTTGTAACATTGCAGCCGCTATTTGCGTTCTTTGGTGCGTTTATATTCTTTAAAGAGAGATTTTCTTTCAAAGCGATCGCTTCTGCTGGTATTGCCGTCATCGGGAGTATTATTATCAGTTGGGGAGACTTTCATATAAGCGGCAGCGCCTTGTTTGGAGATATGCTGGCACTGGCAGCCTGTGCTCTTATTACTGCCTACTTGTTGATCGGCCAAATGATCAGGCAGAGGCTTTCGTTGATGACATATACATTTTTCGTTTATTTATTTAGTGCATTTGTCTTACTGGTGTACATATTCTTGACACAGGGGCAACTGTATCCTTATCCTCCATCAGAATGGATCTATTTTTTACTACTGGCCATTTTACCTAACCTGCTTGGCCATTCGGTGTTTAATTGGGCTTTAAAATGGATCAGTACAACAGTCATTTCGATGGCTATATTATTTGAGCCGGTAGGTGCGACAATACTTGCATATATCTTTCTTGGGGAAAAAATCTACTTTACCCAAATAGCAGGTGGTATGATCATCATCTTTGGTGTCTCACTATTTATCGGTAAAGATAAAAGAGGATGATCTTTAAATGAACATATAAGTAAAGCCAGAAAAAACAAATGCCATACAGGACATGAAAATAAAAGTCCCTGCTTCAACTTTTTCATCTGAGTTGCTAATTCGCAACGCCTCGATATATGAATAGGAAAATAGATAAAGAGCCATTAAGAAAGAAATAGTGAGAGCAATGCTAGTTAAAATGATAATCACCTTCCAAATTAAATAGATGTTTGCTATTATATTTATGTGCTGAGTATGGAGAAGATGAAAAGATAAATTTTTTATAAAAAACTATTGCATCTCCTAAAATGCTGTGATATATTATTACCTGTCCGATAGAGAAATTAAACATCTTTAGAGAAATAAACATCTTAAAATAAATTTCAAAAAAGAAGTTGACAGATTGTCTAGCGGATGATAAGATATAAAAGTCGCCTCAAGCGAGATTGAAAAACTACTTCAAAAAGTTGTTGACAAGATCTTGCGAGTGTGATAAAATAGAAAAGCTGCTCGAGAGAGCAACTTCAAGTTTGATCTTTGAAAACTGAACGAAACGAAACGTCAATAATTTTGATTAAAACAATGGATAATATCCATTGCCAGCTTTTGAGCTGACAAACTTCTTATACGAGAGTTTGATCCTGGCTCAGGACGAACGCTGGCGGCGTGCCTAATACATGCAAGTCGAGCGGATGAAAGAGAGCTTGCTCTCTGGATTCAGCGGCGGACGGGTGAGTAACACGTGGG
>NZ_KB894724.1 GCF_000374565.1 Siminovitchia fordii DSM 16014 = CIP 108821
TTTACCAAAGCTGGTTTTTGAATCCTTTTTTTCTCGTGAAATTCACTTTTTGAATTTTGTTGAATGATTTTATACCATTTTATATTTAGTGTTCAGTATCTGAATCATCTGTTTTTTCGTTTTCTGATTCATGTACTGAACAAATTTCACTAAAAATCTCCCGTTTACGCTTAACATAAACGGGAGAATGATTTTACTGCTCCATTTGATTAAACCCTTTAGGCAAGATATATACAAACAACGTTAAAAAGAGCGCCATCACAACACCACCAAGTACCCAAGGGAGCCAAGCAACGGATGAATCATCGTTGTTAGGTGTCTGTTGCGGCAAAGGGTTTTCTGTATCAAACAGTCCAATATGACTTGCAATCATTTCGGTTGTGAATTTATCTTCTCCTGTGAAGGAGAGGGTACGAATCATTTTATCGTATTCTTGTTCTCGTGGTTGATCGAATTGTAACTTACGCACTTCTTCAGGTACACGTACAGGCTCTTGTGCCTCTTCTGAAGTATGATCTATTCGTAAATTGGACCGGATCTCATGTTTTTGATATTCGGCGGGATCTGTACGTGTAGGTTCTTCCGCCGCAAAAGAGATGTAAGAAAATCCTGTAAGGAGCACTGCTATTACACTACAACAAACAGTCAAACGTTTAAACTTCATATTCCTCTTCCTCTGTTGAATGACGTAACTGTTGATTTTTGTAAATGTGTTTAGCCACTATTATTGCGATTGAAAAGCAGGTGATGGCGACTAGTACCGTGGCACCTGGTACGAATAGCGTTTGTTCTTGATGTTGAATGGATATGAATAGTTCAGCTATCGGGTTATTGGAACTAAAGTTTGGCATCGCCATATCAAGGAGCGGAGTGGTAAATAGGAAAATGATTAAAACGCTCCCGAGTGCTCCTATCCATGGTCCGATCATGAGTATTAAGCACATCAATCCTGATGTAGCCAGGACAAGCAGTACCGTAATAATGGACCATTGAATGGCTTGTGCCTCCGACATTTTATAGATATTGAGCCCGTATATGCTAATAATTAATCCAAGAGCAACCGATAAAATGACATATAGTGATAGATGCACAGGGATAGGCAAATTCCCATAATGGTGAGCCAAATATCCAATCAGTAGGCTGACAAGCAAGATAACCACAAGCATGACAACCGGTGGTGTAAACGGTTCGGCAGGTTTTACCACTTGTTCTCCAGCAATGTTGACCGGGTTGGACAAATGTTTGTATACGTAGTCGTTGTAATAGCCATCGTTAATCGCATTATGAAGAATGTCATTCATATTGTCGTGTACAAGTTTTGTTGTATCCACACTTTTTTTCCATCGGTTATTTAGATCATCAGATTTGCTTTGGACACTTGAGACTTGTCCAAACATTTCTTCTGTTGACCCAATCAAATCGTCTTGGTGCTTGCTAAGAGAGGATACTACATCGCCAAGTTGTTCGACCTCCATTAAAGACGCTTGATGACTCATCTGCACAAGGTGGCCATCAAGACCTTCGATTGGCCCAGCTTCAATGTCGATTGGTTTGCGGTTACTCTTTACTTGCTCTAAAGCGTTGCCCGCATGTACATGTGTTTCATTAACCAATGATAAAATAAGCTGTTGTTCCTCTTTTATTTCAGCACTTAGGTCGGCGAGCACGGTATTCGTATCTTCAAGGAGAGTATCCATTTCGGTACGTGCGTCTGTAGAGAATTTCTGGAATTGTTTAATATCCTCGGTTAAGAACATGAAGGATGTCACATTTTCTTGTGATTCAAGGATTTGTTCCCTTAACTCTCCCATACGAGCAAATTGCTTAATCGCAGCATCTGCATGTTCCCGATTTAAAGTACTGCTAAAACTATAGTTTCGCATGGTCAGTTCAAGCTC
The DNA here is from genome assembly GCF_000374565.1 of Siminovitchia fordii DSM 16014 = CIP 108821. GTDB lineage: Bacteria > Bacillota > Bacilli > Bacillales > Bacillaceae_C > Siminovitchia > Siminovitchia fordii. Next base: position 1,899 of record NZ_KB894724.1, read on the forward strand.
AGAAAGTAATCCGTAATAGTCCATCAGTAAGCCAGGGTCCCGATTTTGAATTGGTTCACTAAAACGGGACGCAAATTCACTTGCTGGTTCGGATGATAAAATCCGCTTTTCGCGCTCCTGAATTTTGTCTATCAGTGAGTTCGGTAGCGCCTCTGTTCTTTCTTCTAATTGATCTAGGTAGCGCTGCAGTTTTTCTAAGTAGTCGATATAACTAGATATAAGATCGCCGTTGTTTTTGATGTTTATCTTTTGGCTGTTCAATTCATTTTCTAGCTGCTCAATAAGAGCAGTTGCTTCTTCCCAGATCGAATACGGGGAACGTTCATCTTGAGGCGTATCTGGTTGCTGTGGTTGTCCTGGCTGTTCAGGTTGTTCTTCTGAATTGTCTAGGTCATTATCTTCGGACTTCCCTAATGTGTCTTCTTGGCCGAGATCGCTGTCCGATTCACCCGGTGATTCTGGTTCAGCGTCTGTTGTTGGCTCAGGTTGTTCTTCTGACTCCCCCATTGTGTTTTCTTGTTCGAGATCGTTGTCTGGTTCACCCGGTGATCCTGGTTTAGTGTCTGGCTCTGGATCGGGTATTGGATTAGGCTCTGGCTTCTCTTTTTCCGGTTCAAGCTTGGTAAGCAATTCTTTTATGGTTTCGATTTGCTTCTCTACCTCTTCAAGCGTACTTGGTTTCAGCCCTTTCAATTCATCTTGTGGTGCACCTGGCCGCTGTAGCTCATCGGGAGTTTCTTGAGTCAGGTCCTTACGTTTGACGAGAGTAGATTCTATTGTATATAAAAAGGCATTCAAAGCGTCTTGCTGATTGTAATTTCTAATGACATCCCTGTGTGATTGCGGCAGGAGGTCAATCTCTTGATTTAAAGCCTGAAAAGATGTGTTCATATTCGTTTCAAAGCCTTGCATTTGTTGATAGAAAGTACCTGCTCCAGCATGTATCAATTGCAAATAGTCGTATACGTTGTTTCCTTCATTTTTTAATTGCGGCTGAAAGGGTTCTTGGCCTTCTCTGATCCGCCTCTCACCATCTTCTAATAATACGTTGAACTCGGCGGATGCTTCATTCATCAGCTGTTCATTTTCAAGATCGATTAATTGTAAAGAATCTGCTACATCTGATTGATAATCTAGGTACATGTCGATATTGTTCGTGAGCGTTTCAAAAGCCTTTTCTGCTTCTGTCAGGCTGCTTTGGGAATTTCCTGCAATACCTGTCGCCTCTTTCGAGTAGGAAAATAGCTGTGTTAAGCGTTCACGCTGACGATCAATTTCTTTCTCAAGTTCTTGTGAGCTGGGAGCGTAAAACGAATACATTTCATTTAAGAAATCGATCTCTTTGTCTAGTATCTCACCAAAATTCGTTTGAATTTCGTTAATTTCTTCACTTACATAACGCCAATACATTGCAGTGACTTGCCCGTTCAACTTTTGTTGGGCAGCTTCTAGCTCTTTTTGGACACGTTCTTGGTTTTTCGCGTTTAGGTGGGGCGATAGCTCAAAGCGAATGTTGGTGATTCTCGGTACTTCCTCCTTAAATGACATAATGTCACGTGAAAAAGAGGAAGGAATATAGATGGCAGCATCGTATTTTTTGTTCTCTAGCCCTGATTGTGCAACGGTTCGGCTGACAACAGGCCATTCGTACTCAGATTCACCGCCTTCAATCGTTAGAATTAAGTCTTTTCCTAGCGTGGTGAGGTCATCTTTTGCTCGAAGAAAACCATCATCTTCGTTAACAATTGCGATTTGCCCTGTTGTGTTTTTTGGACTAAACATCGGTTCAGGCCCAATGTAATTAAAAAATCCGAGCGGTATCGCAGCGATGATTAGAATGGCGATGAGTAGGCTGATGACACTGCTTTTCTTGCTTCTCACAGTCTACAAATCCTCCTTCTTTATATGATTATCCATACGTCGATAAGATTCGACTGTATGTCCCGATTTCCTTATTATCGTAGCAGAAACAACGATTGATAAAAACATAATTTTGTGTGAAAGTATAAATAAATGGAAAATTATGTTGATCTTGATTATGACATTATAACGATAACATAAGACTTTTGGGGAACACATCGGCTAGATTTGGAGAAGATGAAGTCAAAAAAGAGATAAGTTATGGTACCATCATATTCAATGATCATTAACTTCCTGTTTCACTCAGGTCTCCGAAAAAGATTAGACTTCCACAATGCGAGTAACCAGGGTAATCAGCGCGCGGAAGAGGAGACACAGCTAAGATGATTGTAAAATATATCCAAAAAAGGTTGACACTATAATAATTTCACTCTTACAATAATTATGTATTATAGAAAAGTAGTATTTTTTTAAGGAGGGGTTTTTCATGGCACAAATTCGTATGACACCAGATGAATTACGCACGGAGGCAAATGAGACCCGTGCAGATGCAGCATCGTACCAAGAGCTCCTGCAAAGAGGAGACGCACGTATTATGAAGCTGGGCTCTACTTGGGAAGGGGAGGCATTCCAAGGATTTGCTGAACAGTGGCAAGACAAACGGAGGCACGTAGAAGAGCTCATCCAGTTGTACGACGAGCTTGGAGCACAAACGGATGATATTGCGAACGTTGTGGAAACAACAGACCAAGAAATCCGTAGCCGTATTGGATACTAATTCATTTTACGGAGCGCAATCGCGATTCATGTTATTGTGGATTGTGATTGCTCTTTCTTTTGGAAGAGGTGTTTTCGTGTACATAAAAGTAACAGTTGATTTGCGTAATTATTTAGAAAAAGAAATTGATTTGCGTCTATCCGACCAATACACTGTGCGCAAGTTCATCGACATTGTGTGGGAAATTGAAAAGCTGAACCAACAGCGGCGAGAGGGGGATTATATCCGGATTGAAAATAAAGCGCGGATACTTGGAGGAGATCAGATTTTGGCAGACCATGGTGTCACAAATGGTGATCGTTTAGTGATACTGTGAACATTCGCTCATAGGAGAGGGGCAGAGTTGGGAAAATGAGTGAGAGAAAACTACTTTATTTAGAAGAACGCCTAGGTATGCAGTTAGGGAAAGATGAAAACGGCTATTATACTATTACATTTCAGAATGAAGAGATTCAATTAAATGATACGTTAGAAGCAAGAGTACTAGACGGTTGTGATCCGTACACTACGAGAGAAATCGAACAAAATGAAGACGACTTTGTCATTAAAGTGAGACCAGTGATCCCTTTGAGATCGTTTGGTACGCTTAAAAATAAAGAAGAAAGTGTGAAACTCTTTGTTGCCCACGCATTGATCCAAAAAGTCATCCAACATGATCACGATATACTTCATTTGATTGTCAGCCCTGAGAACGTGCTCGTCAGTGATGGGTTGGACGTAACATTTATCCATTATGGTGTGAAAGACAGTATCCCCCCATATGAAAAAACCCCCGATAGATTATTTCTTGAATTACGTACCACATTACTAGTACTTTTAGATGGGAATTATCGATTCAATGAATATATGAATCATCATGACACATTAAAATTATCACATAGAGCAGCAGCTCTCATCCAACAAACAACGTTAGAAGGATTACGTGAACTTGTTTGTGATTGGATTCGAGAACAGGAACAACAAGAGAAGCAATTACATAAAGTACCAAAAACAAGGTGGACCCTACAAAAATGGATAGGCATCGGACTCATTTCCGTGCTTGTACCAGCGATCGTGTATATTGTGTACGTCCTTGCCTTTTTACAACCAAGCCAAGAAGCATTTACTGCTGGCCATTCCGCTTTCTTAAATGAAAACTATAGTGAAGTGATTGATACCCTTGAACCGTATTCACCAAGCAGCATGCCCCGTGTTGTGAAATATGAACTCGCGCAATCTTATGTCGCAGTAGAACCATTGCAAGACTATCATCGGAAAAACCTTAAAAATGTGCTCGTACTACAGGCTGCAGAGCCTTACTTCGATTACTGGATTGCGATTGGACGGGGCGAAAATGAAGAAGCCATTGATATTGCCCGCGGGCTTCAAGATAAAGAGTGGCTTGTATATGCCAATTTGAAGCGTCGAGAAGAAGTTAAAAATGATAATAAGCTGTCAGGAAAAGAGCGGGAAGACTTAATCAAGGAGATTGAAGCGGAGATTGATAATTATATGCATGAACTTGAAGAGCTAGCGGAGGAAGAGGAACCATTCCAGCCGAATGATGAGGGTAATCCAGACAAACAAGAAGGAAAAGACGAAAAAGAAAAGGATAGGAATCAAAAGGATTATAAGAAGGAAAAGGGTGGGGGTGACAAATAATGTCCTCGACATTGTGGGTCTTTTACGATCAGTATGTGCAAAGGGTAGCGGTGGATGGACTCCCTGCTGTTATTGGCTCAGGGGAACAAGTGAAGGTGCGTATTTCTTTTTTACAAAAAGACATACAAGTTCGTGATCAAGATGGTCAGTGCTTGATTACGTGTGGAGACGAAGAACTGCTTACCCTTTCTTCTGGTGAATCATGCAACTTGAACATAGATGGTCAACCGTATTTTTTCCTATACATTAAAGAGGCTCCAAGTAAAAAAAAATATTACATGGGTCATTCGAATCTTGTGACCATTTCCAATAAATCTTCTGCCAATGTTGTTTTACCACTAGATATTCAGGTTAATTGCACATTGCTATATGAAAAGAAGAAATGGACGCTCTATCCGAAAGAAGGGACACAGGCCCCATATGTGAACGGAGTGACAGTATCCACGCCGACCCGTATATTAGACGGTGATGAGCTTCTTTTTGGACGAGTGCTTTTGAAAATTTTAGATGGTGTTATTTTGGTCGTTGAAAGCAGTGAGCCTTATGAAACGACGTTGACCCAGGTAGAAACGCCAACGTCCCTCATGCAACAACAGTATCCTATTTACCGCCGTACGCCACGTATGATCTATGAACAACCGGCGGATAAAGTGGATTTTTCTATGCCGTCTGAAGAAGTGGATGATACGAGCCGGCCACTGTGGTTGGTTTTGCTGCCGCCGCTTTCGATTATCGTGATCATGGTCACGATTTCGATTACATTGAAACGCACGTGGATGTTGTTCATGTCTGTCCCAATTATGACGGTAATGGCGTTTGTGGCGACAATGATGTTTTTTCGCGAGAAGAAAAAGCGGAAGCAAAAAGAAGAAAAGCGTAAACGTGTGTACACTCGCTATTTAGAGGTAAAGCGGGATGAATTGCAGGCGCTAGCGGAAGCGCAAAGGCATGCGCTTTCGTATCATTTGCCGACGTTTGAACAGATGAAGGATAAGACACGTCGTGTCAGTAGCCGTATTTGGGAGAGAACCATTGACAACGACGATTTTTTAGATATTCGAATTGGACGCTCGTCTGTGCCCGCCAGCTTTGAATTAAATCAACCGAGTGATGAGTTATCGAATCGTGATCGGGATGAGCTGATGGAGGATTTTGAGCGGTTACGTGACAAGTATTCACACCTAGAGGATGCCCCGCTACGTTTAAGTGTCGCCCGCGGTGCGCTCGGATATGTTGGAAAGCCTTCCATTGTGGAACGTGAAGTATCGCAAATTATTGGGCAACTCGCTTTTGCCCACAGTTATCATGACTTACGGTTTGTCGCGATTTTACATGAAGGACAGCGCAGGAAATGGGAGTGGATGCGCTGGTTACCACATTTTCAATTGCCTGGTTCTGAGGCAAAAGGCTTCATCTATGATGAAAAGGCGTGCGACTACATTTTAAATCCGTTATATCACATGCTGCGTGAGCGAGAATTGGTACAAAAAGAAGCATTTGAGAAGAAACGAGAAGCGAAAAAATTTCTCCCGCACATCGTTTTCTTTGTCGCAAACCGTTCACTGATTGCAGAACACAGTATTATGGAATATTTGGAAGGAAAAGATAAACAGCTTGGCTTCACCGTCATCTTTTTAACCGATGTTGCTCAAAACTTAAATGAACATGTGCATACAATTGTGAAAGCAGTAAACCGAAACGAAGGGGAAATTGTTCTACTGAGGAACATTTCGATTCATAAACGCTTCCAGTTTGATCCATACGATCCGTCGAACGAAAACTATGCCCGCATGCTCGCTTCTTTGTATCATCAACAGGGTATGACACGGTCAATCCCTGACATGGTGTCCTTTATGGAAATGTTCCCAGGGGTTAAGCAGGCGAAAGATTTAAAAATCAATAAACGTTGGCAAATCAATGACAGCACTAAATCCCTTGCAGTGCCAATCGGCTTTAAGGCAAAAGATGAGCTGCTTGAGCTAGATGCACATGAAAAGATGCATGGTCCCCACGGATTGCTTGCAGGAACAACGGGATCAGGGAAATCAGAGTTCTTACAAACCTATATTTTGTCTTTAGCCGTCAACTACCACCCCCATGAAGTTGCCTTCTTGCTCATTGACTACAAAGGGGGCGGAATGGCGCAGCCATTTAAAGGGATGCCGCATCTACTTGGTGTGATCACCAATATTGCTGAGAGTGAAAACTTTAGTTTACGTGCCCTAGCCTCCATTCGATCAGAATTAAAGAAGCGTCAACGCTTATTCGATGAACATACCGTTAACCATATTAACGACTACACGGAACTGTATAAATCAGGTGTCGCTAAAGAGCCGATGCCGCACCTCTTTATTATTTCCGATGAATTTGCGGAGCTAAAAAATGAGGAGCCAGAATTTATTAAAGAACTTGTATCTGCGGCGCGCATTGGGCGCTCTCTTGGTGTACATCTTCTCCTAGCGACACAAAAGCCGAGCGGAGTTGTGGACGGACAAATCTGGAGTAACTCCCGTTTTCGGATCGCCTTGAAAGTACAAAATGCCACGGATTCAAGAGAAATTTTAAAAAACGAAGACGCCGCTTATATTAAAGAAACGGGACGAGGCTATTTACAAATTGGTAGTAACGAGCAATACGACTTGTTCCAAAGCGCATGGAGCGGTGCACAGTATATGCGGTCAGCTCACGAGGGGGAAGAGGAGATTGCTTATGTGACAGATCTCGGTTTAAAACTTGTTTCAAGATCGGAGATGGAAGAGGACAACAAACAAGAAAGCATCACCGAGATTGAGGCGATTGTCGAAGAAATTATAACAACAACAGACCAATTGGCGATTGTTCCAGCGAAAAGCCCATGGCTTGACCCATTAGAAGAACGGATCTTCTATGATGCTAAGAGTTACGAAGAAGATGATCCACAAGCATTCCCATTTGCGCTTGCCGATGACCCAGAGAACCAACGGCAATTCCCCATTTGTTATGATTGGGGCAAGAGCGGCAATTTAATGATCTTTGGTATGAGCGGATACGGAAAGTCGATGACGCTTCTGACGTTACTTTTAGCATTTGCGGAGAAACAATCACCTGAGCAAGTAAACTATTATTTGCTCGACTTTGGCAACGGTGCCCTTCTGCCATTGCGCCAACTTCGTCATACCGGGGATTATATTAAATTGGATGAAGGACGTAAGTTAGAAAAGCTCATTGACTACATTGAAAAAGAAATGGAACGCCGGAGTGAGCTGTTTATGGAAAAAGAAGTGAGCAACATCTCCGTTTACAATGAGGTGAGTGACGAGCCATTGCCATCGATTTTCATTGTCATTGATAACTATGACATCTTGCCGGAAGAGTTTTCAGACCTAGTCCCGGCCTTCACTCGGTTCGCCCGAGATGGTCAATCACGCGGTATTTATGTCTTTGCAACCGTAACTGCAAGAAATGCAGTGAAGCCTGTGCTGTTAAACAGCATGAATATGAAGATTTGTCATTACATGATTGATAAAACCGATGTCACATCATTACTTGGAAGGGTTCCATTTGCGATTGAGTCTGTCCCGGGTCGAATGATTGTCGCAAAAGGTAAAAACTGGCTTGCCCATACGTACTTACCAGCAGAAGGGGAAACGGACTTTGAAGTAATTGAAAACATGAAAGCACGTATCCAAACGATCAATAGCCGTTATCAAGGTTCGGCACTGCCAAAATCAATGGTCATGTTGCCGAAGACCTTGACACTTGCTGGGTTCCGAGAACGCTTGGAAGAAGTTCCTCAACCAGGAATCCCACTCGGCCTGAACGAAGAGACTGTGCTGCCAGTCTATATGGCCGAGGATGCAGGGGCGCACACATTGGTTGTTGGTGAACCACAGCGTGGAAAGTCAAATATGTTAAAAGTCATGCTTTCGTTCTACCTTGAGTACGATAACATAGAAAAGATTATCGTATTTGATGGAGTTGATCGCCCGTTATTTGATTTCAATCGCCATGAAAAAGTGTCCTATGTCATGACAATGGAAGGTATGAATCAAGAGATCGAAGAGGCGACACGAGTTATGGAATTAAGAAAGGCTCAATATGAAGAGGCGTTAAGTCAGGGGATGGAATTTCCTACCTTCTCTCCTTATCTCTTTGTTATTGATAATGTTGCAGACTTTAAACAGGCACTTGGCATGACGAAAGAAACTACTTTTGCGGATATGATGAAAACGTTTGGGCATTTACAGTTCCAAGTCATAGCCGCAGCAAATCATCGAGAAATTAGTTTAGGGCGCAGCCCAGTTATTGAACAATTAAAGTCTGTCCGTCAACATATACTTCTGATGAAAAAATCAGGGCAGAGCGTGATAAGCTTTACGATGGATCGTACAGAGACATTAGGAGAGGGATTTGGCTACCATATCGTCAATGGGCAAGATGTGAAAATCAAAATCCCAGAAGTGGTAAAAGAAGATCTACTTGTGCTTGTCTAATATATCAACTAGTCAACGCCGTTTTTGGCTATGTCGTCTGGCGAGGGCTAAACGAAATTTTTAAAATCGTTAAGATGCTTGACAGTAAGGATGGGTTTTATTCAGTGAAGAAGGATTAAACTGTGTGATAAAAACGAAGAAGGGTGTATAGGTGATGAGCTATTATTTAAATCAAATTAATCTGCTGAATAATGAGATCCGAACGATTAGGAAAGGAATGGATATAGCAGGAGAGCATCGTCAAGAGTTGCTTGATGTCCGAAGTAAGTTAGTAACTGAAAAAAGTACGTTAGTATCAGATAAAAGTCATATCGATAATCCGGAATTAGGAAATGACGCAGCGCGTGGGACCATTGCATCTGACTTCGAAAGGGCAGAGCGTGATAAGCTTAAACTGGAGCATGTGAAGTTACCAGAGCAAGTCCAAGAAATGATCGATGCCATTGATAGTGAGCGAGATCGACTCCATGAAAAAATGGAGAGTGGAAGACTACAAATTCAATACCGAAATGATCGAATTAACCATTTGAGAAAGCTAGATAAGCTAGCAAGGGAAAATAAGGGGTGATAGAGGATGGAAATTAAAGTAAACGTAGAGGAAGCCCTAGTAATCCTTCAAGCAGTCGGAGAGCTTGCTGGTAGTTTTCAAAAAGAAGCGGTTGATTCAACTGAGGGGCTAGACATGTTGCTAGCTGAAACCGGAGAAGTAGAAGAAATAGAGGATAAATTAAGCATGTATTTTCAGGCGTTGAGTCAAATGGAACAGCAATTCCAAACCTTAGTGCAAGAATATGAGAATGTGGACCATGAACTTGCAGGGAAAATGAGGTGAAAATAATGAAAATCTTAGATGTCAGTCAAGCGATCGCGAAGCTTGATAAAGACATAGATCAATTGCAACGTCGCTTGGATTTTTTGGATTTGATGGATGTAGGAATTGAAAGAGTACTGAATATGGACGGCGCATTCACTGGAGAAGGTGGGGAAGCAATAATCTTGAATCATGCTGAGTTACAGCTCCCAACGATCCGGGCATTTCGCGCCCACATCACCACTACAATTGAAAAAATCAAAAAAATGAAGGCATATATCCTTGAATTTGAGCCCTCTGAAAATGGGGTAGTGACCGAAGATTTTTGGGATACGCAAATGACTCGAGGGCTAGATAAAGTTGAGGAGTCAACGGAGCAGTCTAAACAAAAAGTGGATGAGTATGCCGCTTCGGTTAGCCATATTATGAATCTTGGAAAGCTAGACATAAGCCAAGTATCAAACTGCATCGATAGTTCGCGAAAATTCGCAAGTGAAGTCGTTGATGATTTGTATATGCTTGATAATGACGGAGTCGATTTAATGGATGACGTACAAGCGAGCCGTACCGAACTAGACACCATTGTGCAAAAAGCGGTAGAGTGGACCAATGCAGGCGGACCTCTTTTAAAAGGGGTGAATATTCAAGACGTAAGGTCACATTTCGAAGAGATGACGTTACATAAGGAAGCGCCGGACGTGAATATGGGTCGCTTGGATCGTGGAGATGACCGTTCGTTAGTACAGGGAGTAGTGAATTTCTTAGGAACAGATGTAAAAACGATTCAGAATTGGGGACTGGTCGGTGTTGATGTTGCGCGTGGTGCAGCGACGACAATAATGTTTACAACGGGCATGTTGAAATTCGTGGACAATGGAAACGGTACTGTTAAATTGGTGGCCGATAAGAAATGGACAAAGCAAAAAGGAAAGTATGATTCAAAACTGGCTTCTAAAATACATGAGTTGATGAAACACCCAAAAGGGAAATATATTGTTCAACGTTATGGATATATGCCTAGCAATCTTCCAAAAGAAATAGCCGGATTAAGAAATCTACCTAACGTAGGAGTTGGAGGACTGTTGAACAGAGCTTCAGGTCCAACGGTGATCTATAAAAATGGACAGCGGTTTGTAAATTACTTCCGGCGTGGGGATGGTATTATAGGGAATTCTATAAACTTATTGAAAAATTTGCGTAACAATTTCTTACCAACAATAAAGAGCGTTGATGTGAAAAAATCACTTAAAAATATAAAACCAGGTGGCGGCGGTTGGCAAAAGAATCTCGCCCGCGCAGGAAATGTATTGGCGGTGGGACTCAACTTTATGGAAGCATTTTCGGATGCACATAAAGATAAAAGTACGGCACAAAGAACGGGTCGCGCGCTTGCAGGAACAGCTTTGGATATTGGTGCTGCATATGCGGGTGCAACCGGAGGGGCGGCTATAGGTACGATGATTTTCCCTGGCGTCGGTACGGTTGTTGGTGGATTTGTTGGCGCAGCAATTGGCGGTTTCGCAGCGAACACATTTTTAGGAGAGCCTGTACGGCAAGTTGGAGAGAAAATTGGAGCTGCAGCTGAAAAAGGTTGGAATGCCGCAGTAGATGCAGGAAAAGCTGCTTGGAATGCAGCAAGTGATTTTGGAAATGAGGTCAAAGAAGGAGCGAAGAATTTACTATCAAGCGGCGCCAAAGCGCTTGGTAGCCTGTTTGGTTAATGTAGGTGATAGGGGGATCTCCCCTTCCCTTATTTACTACTAGGGTTTTTATATTGTGTTGAAATGGGGATCTGAGGTGGGGCTGTGAGAAACATCGATTCTTTTTCTGATAAAAGTGAGGAGAAGGAAAGGTACCGATCAATTTTAAGCCTTTATCTCTTGGGTGGGGTGTTTGTTTATCTTTATAGCATTCCAAATATCTTTTTTGTGTATATTGATGATATATGGCGTTTGTTTGATGTTTTACTCTGTTTAAGTTATTTTGTGGTTAGTGCAGTTGCTGCATTTATTGTTTACCGCTTACCAAGTTATGAGCGACTCGAGACAAACTTGCTTGGTTTCACGGTTTGCTTATGGTCAATGGTGGAGAGCAATTTATATGGGATACAGGCGCTAGTGGATCAACCATTCTATCAAGAGCTTTATATCGATCTTCTATTGATCCAATTATTTTTAATTTTATTTTCATTGATCAAGTGGATCCCAGTTCGTACACGAGAAAGGATAGCCCGTATCGTAACCATTATACTTGGCTCTTTTTTTATATTTCATTTGTTAGGGATTTTTGCTTCCACCAAAGGCATGGGTATTTATGTGTTTTTGTTCGGTAAAGAGGTAGCAGTAGCTCTCATATGGCCAGGCATAGCTCTATTTTTCTCTGGATTTTGGACACATGTGACCATGGCCGGAGGTATAGACTTAGGTGTTACTCCAAAAGAGCGAGCGCGAATGATCGCAGAAGAGTAAGCTATTTGGAACAAGCGATTGGATACAGACGTATAGTCCCGTACTTTGTAGAGGTTCCGAGTGATATTGATGAGTCCAAGATTGACAGGGATGAATAAAATATATTTTTGAAAAAGCTATAAGCTGTTGTAGAGAATAATTTGGTACGATAAAAAACGGCTTTAGGAGAGCCTGTGTGACAAGTTGTAGAGAAAATTGTTGCTGCAGCTGCGGAATTGAGGTGCAAAATTGTGATAAATGTTAATCCTTCTACTCATACATACGAAAAAAAGGAAAGTTTTCTCTTTATTTATAGTGGGTATCATTTTTTTTTCGGGGTGTTGGTTCATCTCTATAGTATTCCCAATATCTTTTTTGTGTACCTAAATGACACATCACGTTTGTTTGCCATTTTGCTGTGGGGAAGTTATTTTATTGTGAGTGCCATTTCTGCATATGTACACTATCGTTTTTCAGACAATATTCGATTGGCAACTTATTCGTTTGTATTCACTGCAGGTCTATGGTCAATGGTGGCCATTAATTTATATGGAATACAGGCGCTGGTGGATCAACCATTTTACCAAGAGCTCTATATTAATCTTCTGTGGATTCAATTGTTGTTTATTTTATTTTCATGGATCAAGTGGATCCCAGTTCGTACACGAGAAAGGATAGCCCGTATCGTAACCATTATACTTGGCGCTTTTTTTATATTTCATTTGTTGGGGAGTTTTGCTTCCACCAAAGGCATGGGGATTAATGCATTTTTGTTTGGTAAAGAAGTAGCGGTAGCCCTCATATGGCCAGGCATCGCCCTTTTTCTCACTGGATTTTGGACACGTTTGATTATGGCTGCAGGCATAGACTTAGACATTACGCCAGAAGAGCGGGCCCGAAGGATGGCAGAAGAGAAAGCACGCGAAGAGGCGAAGAAAAGAAAACCATCAGTGGAAATGCTGTCAAGTGGACGTTACTTGGAGTATGGAGAGTTGGATTATTACATTGCAGAGGGAATAAGCAGTTATCGGGAAAAGGGATCGAAGACGTTTGAAGATGTGGAGTTTTTATATGTAGAGAACGGTGTCCGTTATTTTAATCGCTTGGATTGGAGTCCACCAAAAGAAATGATTTTGTACAAAGAGAACAGGCAATGGTACTGTCAAACAACTGGGCAAGAACCGGAACGAGTGTTGTTGCCAGAGCATTTAGAAGAGGAAAAGGACGAATTTGAAATCGATAAACGTGAGTATTTAGAACAAGCGATTGAATACAGACGTATAGTTCCGTACTTTGTACAGATTCCGAGTGATATTGATGCATCCAAGATCGACAGATATGAATAGAGATGTATTTTTGAAAAAGCTATCAGCTGTTGTAGAGAATATTTTGGTACGATAAAAAACGGCTTAAAGGAGAGAGGTAGAAGCGGTGAGTGAAACAAATCGAACACAAGTCAGTAAAGACAGTATGATTGTTTACCCAGGGAAAGGAAGAACGTTGTTGCTTTCGATCCTGTCATTGGCGTTTGTGGCTGTGCTCGTGTGGGCAGCGTTTAATCGAGATGAAATTGCAGAGAATGCCCAAGGGATCACCGCTGTCATCGCGCCCATTCTCCCCTTCATCTGGGTGGTAGGCATCCCGTTTTTTGGCCTTTGCACGGTGTATCTATTGTATCGTTTTGTCAAACCGAGACCGTCATTACGAATTGATCAAGAAGGAATTTACGAAAATGCTACTCTAGCAAGTGTGGGTCTGATCCGTTGGGATGAGATTGAGCGAATAGGGATGTATTCGCTAGTGGGACAAAAGATGATTGGCATCATGCCGATAGACTTTGAACCTTTCCTTCAACGACAAAGTGGTGTAAAACGCGCTCTTTTAAATATGAACAAGAATAAAGAGTTTCCGATCAGTATCCCGCAAAATGCAAGTGATGTTCCTTTAGAGGCAGTTTTGGAATTTGTTGAGCAGTTTATTGATCAAGAGAAAATCGGGTAGGTACATTCATTTGTGCCCATTTTTTGTTTGCAAGGATTAATAAACATGAATGGAGGGATGGACATGGTTCAGGAGAAAAAAGCATTCTCGTTATCGACAGAAGAACTAAGTGTAGTGATGATGTTGTGTGGATATGAGCAAGCGGCGGCTGATGCGTTAAAGAACACACGGGATTGGGAAAGCGATGAACAACTACAAGAAGTTGTCGGAGAAGCGGAGTCGTTATTACGGCGTCGCGGCTATCAAAATGAAATAGGTGAAATAGATCAGGGACTCGAAAGTTTGATTCATCTATTGATGAGAGCAGAGAAAAAAGTACGTTGTGTCCACGGTAAAACGGTGATGCTTTTACATAACATGGGGTCACGGAAAGTGCTTGTGCAAAAATGTGAAGATGGCATGCATAGCTTTTACGACATGGATATGACAAAAAATAAACAAGGTGAAAAAACAATACAAGACTTTTATCAGCTTCCCTCCGAACAACCGATCGAGATGGAGCCCTTTATAATGTCGAGTGAGATGTTCCAGTCTTTTTCAGTCGCAAAGACCGCAAAACAAATCAACGAATTGCTTTCTGAAGGAGAACATCCTCCAGCTATGCAGGCATTCATGGAAGCGTTTGTGAAGAGTGGATGTTTCCTCAATAATTTTTCATTGATTAAGTCTGACTACATCACAGATGAGAATGAAATTCCAGAAATACATTTGTTTTTACCGTCAAAATCATGCATTTGGTATATCGACTACAAGGAAGTAGATACGCATGGTCAAGTATACTTCTATCCCACAGAAGCATCCTCATTGATTCAGATGATCATGACAAGGATAAAAATGTGGTTTGGTTTTTAAAAAAGAGCGGATGTGCTTATGGAGGGATGGATGATGAATTTGTTAAATGAAAAGAAGATTGCCTTATCGACAGATGAATTTATTGGGGTGCTCGCTTTGTGTGGTTATGAGGATGTGGCGCGTGAAGCCTCATTGCTAAAGCGGGATATGACAGAGGAACAGCTAGGCGCTTTCGCGTATCACGTAGAAAGGCTGTTAAAGCATCGTGGTTATTGGGATGAATCCCGTTCAACACAATTAGTCCAAGAAGTAGAAGATCTGATTCATGCTGTGATGAAGGCGCCAAAAAAGGTTCGCTGTGTATACGGGCAGTATGCATTAATATTTCATCACCTAGCAGACGGAGGCAGGATTGTCCAACGTTTCGAAGGCATGGATCATATATTTACGATGATTAATGGTAATCTTGATTATGTAGAACATCTGATCGACTTTTATGGTTTACCTGAGGAAGAGCCAAAAGAGGGGATCGCACCTTTTAAGATCGAAAGAGAACTGTTTGATTCCATGGGTACATATACAGATGAAGAAATGGACGCAATTTGTAAGGATGAGGACCATCCAATCTCTTTCCGCTCCTTTTTAAGAGACTTTCAAGAACGTCATGCCGTTTTTGATTCAATTACATTTATGTTCGGGGAAGAAGTGGAAGAGGCGCAGCGCGATGAGCCAGTATATCTATTTTTAAGAGGAAAGTCGTGTGTGTGGTTTCTAGATTATAGCTTTGTGACGGAAGCAAATGAAATTGAAGTATATCCTGTGGAAATGAAGGAATATATGAAACTGATCGCAGAGGAAGAGCTTCCAGCTTGGTTGGAACGAAATTAACACAACAGAAATGTTCTTTTCTTGATGGCGAGCTTTGTAAAGGAGCTCGTCATCACCACCAACCTGCAGTTTGGCCTAAGGAACCATATCTTTGGAGACCCGATTCTAACGGAAGCTGTAATTGACCGTTTAATCCAACATTCACAATTTATTACTTTTTACCGGCGTCGGCTTCCGTTATAAGGAATTCTTATTGCATTCGTAATACAGTTGGCAAGTGGCATACATGTTTAATTTACAAAAAGATTAACCTTTCTAATTACTGTTTAAATCAAATGAAGTGACCCATAATCCGGAAAAGGAAATTGAATTGCTTTCCCGGAGCTTAGAATCGGGACGCCCTTCACTGGCTGGAAATCGTGGCGAACGCAAAGCCGAATCAGACACCCGGGGTGGCACCCGAAGAGCGATTTAAAGAGGAAAATGGGCAACTGCTCCCAATCGGGGAAATTCCGGCCATACTCTAAAAAAGTAAACCGGCTAAATTATAAAATTTTAAGTTGTCCTTAACACTAACGCAGTTAGTCAATTAATTTCGAAATTAGAAAAGATCCAATATATCAAACGAGAAATGAATCTACAAAATCGGCGTGAAGTATTTATAACATTAGATGAAAATGGATTAGAGTATTTCTCAAAACAAGATTATGTAGAGCGACAAATCGCAGATAAAAATTTTCATCAAATGAGGCAGACGAATTAAAACGCATTGTTGAAAAGTTAAAGGAGATTGCGATGAAGAAGTTATAAAAATTTCTTCATGCCAAATATGTTAGATGTATAATTTATTTAGGGGGTTAATAAGTGGAAGATTTACTCAAAAATATTGCGTTTAACGGTGCGGTGTATTATGAAAAAAATGGACAAATCAAACAGTATTATCATGGTCATCAAGAACTCGAAAAGAGGAACCATATTAACAAGAATACGCAATTTAATCTGGCGTCGCTAAGTAAAATGTATACAGCCGTAATGGCGTTCCAGCTAATCGAAAAAGGACAGCTACAGTTAGAAGATAAAATTACAAATTGGTTTAATGTACCGCATTTTACAGAAGTAACAGTTGCACAATTACTTACACACACATCAGGTATTCCAGAGTATATCTCAGAAGATTTAACAGTAAAAATTGAAACATTTATCGAAGAGGTGCTACCACAATATGCGCCAAAGCATTGGTCTTATAGTAATACGAATTATGTTTTGCTTGCCAAAATTATTGAGGAGGTAAGCGGCTTATCGTATGAAAAATATTTACAAGAATATATTGCAGAACCATTGAGTCTTACACAGACAACAACACAACCTACAAAACAATGGGAAGCACAAAGTCAAACGTATGATTATGAGGAACAGCGATATAAAAAAACTACGGATGACCAATATTTACACATCAGTGAAAAATATAATGATTATTATGGTGATGGTGGTATTTATGCAACAGTGAGAGAGGTGGCAAAGTTTTTAAAAGCACTTTTGCAAGGTCAGTACATTAGCAAAGAGACTGTGAAATTTATGTTAACACCAACAGAATTTGCAGAACATTATAGTCATGGTTTTATCATTCAAGATGAGTGGGTAGGTCATACAGGTGGATGGATTGGTTGTTCAGCACAAGCCTTTATTAATAGATCAACAAAAGAAGTGATTGTGTTAGCGACGAATCAAGAAATATTTCCACAATATGAACTAGAAATTATGAATTGCTTAATGGGAATTCAGTATACTGTAGAAGCACCAAAACATGTGGTAATTTTACCGGTCACTAATAAAGATGATATTACGGGTGTATTTGGCAAGTAGAATATGTATGATTTGGCAGTTAAAATTGTAGCTACTTGCCAACATCCCTTTTTTAATGATTGAGTAATGATTCTTTGTGTCGAAAACTTTCTCGATTGAACACCAGTAAATGTGAGTAATGAATTAAGCGATCAATAAACGCTTCCGTCAAGATCGGATCTCCGAATATATGATTCCACTGTCCGAACTGAAGATTTGTCGTAACGATTACACTTCGCCGTTCGTAACACAAATTAAGCACTTGAAATAGGAGCTCAGCTCCTT
>NZ_KB894725.1 GCF_000374565.1 Siminovitchia fordii DSM 16014 = CIP 108821
ATCGGTTTCTCCGGATTGAAATCTTCCATGTCGGAATACTTTTTCACCGTCCGCCGATCTACCCCCATCTGCCGTGCTACTTCTGCATAGCTGCGACCTTTTGTATTCGTTTCGTATCTGATATAATTAACTTCAGCCATTGCTAACATCTCCTATACTACCTCCTGTAAAGATATGCCCAAACAGGAGTGTATGTATTTTTTCGGATGTTGGCAAGTGGCCTTTTTTATGTACATAAATTAGCTGCCGTTTCCTACATTTCTAGTGTGCCATAAACAAATAAGAAGTTTCAATAGCTTGTATATAAATTGGTTAAAGTTTAATCATCAAGGAGATATTTTATGGATTCAAGAGTCCCCATCCCAGTCAAAAATATTTAGATCAGGAGGTACAATGGTCGATTACCGGGATGTTGCGCCAATTCTATACGCTTAGAGAACATGAAATCATTTCTAAAGTCGATGCTGGTAAATATGCAATCAATTATATGCCTGAAAGGTGGCATAACGTTATTAAAGAAGCAGTGAGTATTCGAGAAGGATCAGGAATACGTTACTATCATTCCAAAAAACACCGGATTGATGACACTATACAATGTATGAATTACATTTATAATTATTGTAATAAAATGTAAAAAGGACTAAAAAGAGCAATTTAAAAATAAGGTGAAGGAAATGCAAAGTTTGTAGAGAATACTTTGTAGAGAAGGAGAAATTTTTTAAAAAATTCAACTGAAATGTGTTGGTAAGGTTGACCTACTGCCTCAGTACGGCGACTGAAGAATAGCCTTTGCTGGGAAATATGTGAAGATGTATTATGAAGAAACAAGAATTAATTTTTTGGCAATGAGTTGATTGAAGCTTTTTCTGCTAATCGAGAGGAACAGGTATACTGCTGGCCATAACCTTGAGTGGCAAATCAGTGGAAAGAAGGCAATAAGGCGTATAGTATAGAGGAATGAAAATTCAGAAAAAATATGATACACTAAAATCCAAAAGGGTTCTAAAGGGGGATACGTATGAAAAGGTATTTTGCATTCATAATCAGTTTTATATTGTTTTATATTGTATTTGAAATATTATCAGGTGTTATTTTAACTGCCTTTTATACTCCAGACTTTTTTGCAATGGAGGGTAATCTGAGTCAAGAAGCGGGTTTTACTGAGGCAACTTTTGTACCAATAGATCTAACAATAATTATTGCTATTGCTACTGCTACTGCCGCTTATTTTGTAGCATTTAAAATGTTTAATACTGCAAAAAGCTGAATGGACTAAAAGGGATTTATGGAGCAATGATCATGCCATTTTTCTTCAAGATTTGGGCGCTTTTCTGAATTGAAAAGTGTCTTTTTCTTACTTGGACCAAAAGTTGAATAAGATATGAATGAATTTGGCTTTTCTTGATGTTATGGTCATATTGTTGAGGATAGAAGAAAATTTGCTAGATCATGAAAATAACTTATGGGAGGGTTATAATGACTGGAACAATCATTCCCATTACAGATGATAAGCTGGAAGAGTGTATTGAACTATATATAAATGTTTTTAATTGTAGGCCTTGGGATGAGACCTGGACGTATCAAACTGTTAATGAAAGACTATCGGATTTAATGCATACGCCTAAATTCCTTGGTTTTTTGTTATATTAAACGAGTATCATACTTTATTTAGTGAACAGCTTCCGAATACCCTTGAAGGGTTTTATTTACATGGGTCCATTGCTCTTAATGCATATATTGATGGTTCTAGCGATATTGATTTCATTGCAATTATAAAACGTCATTTAACCGAAGCGGAGAAGAAATGGCTGACGAATATTCATCAATACCTGCAAAAGAAATACAAAAAAACAGGAATGGATGGATGTTATCTTCTGTTAGAAGACATAGGCAAAAAGCAAACTGATACAACCGTATGAAGACAATGAAAAGATTTAAAAGTTTAGCGTTACTATTACCTAATAAATTTCTAGAAAATGACACTTTAATTGGATTTATTGCGGGAAATAGCAAAAAAATGTATACAGGATTAACCTTTTATTTAGCAGAGTTTTGTATAAACAATCAAATTCAAGGCAAGGGCTACGGTTCAAAACTACTTCTTTATCTAGAAGAAGAACTAAAGAAAAGAGATATTCAAAGCATTTATTTATTAACTGCAACCGGAGGGCTTGCAGAAGCTTTTTATCTAAAAAATAACTATATAGTGTATGAGAATAGGGTTGTTATGAAAAAGAATTTATAATGATTGGGACTTGTTATATGGGTAAACAATGCTATGCAGCCCTCAATTCAAGGCACACATCCGGAATAAAAACTTTCCTTTTTGTATAAAAAAGCCGACATAGACGATCAGTTTCTGGCTACTCTACATTTTGTTTCTCTTTTTAATGAAATACATGTTCAAGAGCCTTTTCCATAGCTATTTAAAGTAAAACGTTTCAATGGTCACCTAATTTGTTTTGTGATTCAAATTTATCTTTTTTAAGGAAACTGAAAATTATTTCAATTCAATGTAACTATAAATCAAAACCGAAAGAACAATGTTATGAAATATGTGAATCAAGGGTTTGACCTATTGTTATTTGGAGGTGCAAACACCCAATATAGGTACAAATGAATTGGAGGGGAACTATGAATCTTGAAATATGGATGTTAACTTTTCTAATGATATTTATGCTCCATAATCTAGAGGAGATCATAATGGTCGAAAGATGGTTGAAAAAAACCTATCCAAAAGTGAGGAAAAAAATTCCTTTATTTGCACAAAAGGAGATCAATCGTGTTAAAGATATGACATCCATACGGTTTGCGGTCGTTGTATTTGTGTTATCCATTTTTGCTTCTGTGTTGTTATTAATATTTGCAACCACACAACTTGTCTTTTTATTTGTGGGCTTAAATCTGTTTTTCGCATTAAACATTTTTACTCATCCATTACAATCTTTATTTTTAAAATGCTACACGCCTGGGGTTTGGACATCCATATTTCTGATTATACCCTATTATATTTTATTTTTTGATCACTTCTCCAAAGCAGGTGCTTTTACCATACAAACCATGATAGGTGCCTTTTTAGTGATAGTCATTTTTATACCTATATTCCTCTTCAGTCATAAAATAGCAGCAAAGTGGTTTTGATTTATTAAATCGTAGTATAAAAAAAGGAGGAAAATGGAAATGGATCGGCCCACATGGTGCTGACTTTTCCACACTGATAAAATGCAATGGAAGAGGGTACTTTTTAACCCTCTTTCCACTATTTTCCGATTACCCAAAAAAATAGCCCTTGCTCATGAAGGCAAAGGCTATTTTTTGAGGTAAAGATTAGTTATATTAATCTTCCTGGGAAGTAGTAATAATAATCCCAGCTTTTGTAACTGCAATAGTATGTTCATATTGAGCGGAGAGAGAGCCATCCATTGTGCGGGCAGTCCATCCGTTATTGTCCATTTTGGTATGGTAGTCTCCGATATTTACCATTGGTTCAATCGTGAAAACCATTCCTTCCTTTATACGAGGTCCTTTTCCAGGCAGACCGAAATGTGGAACTTTAGGTTCTTCATGCATCGTTGGACCGATGCCATGACCTATGAAATCCCTGACCACAGAAAATCCTTGAGCTTCCACATACGTTTGGATGGCATGACCGATATCACCGATTCGATTCCCAACTTTGACTTGATCGATACCTTTATATAAAGATTCTTTAGTGACCTCTAGTAGTTTTTGCGTTAGGTTGCTGACCTCTCCGACTGGATAGCTCCATGCTGAATCGGCTAAGTAACCATTCAAATTCACAACAGTGTCAATGGTTACAATATCACCTTCTTTTAGCGGAGTTTTTCGTGGGAAACCGTGGCAGACTTCATCATTAATACTTGCACAAATGGCGTATTTGTAGCCGTTGTAACCTATTTGTTCTGAGATGGCTCCATGTTTGCGTAAATAACCATCTACAAATTCTTCAATTTCCCAGGTTGTTACACCAGGCTCGATCATCTTTGCTACTTGTTTATGTGTGTCAGCAAGCAATTGTCCTGCCTTCGTCATCATAGCGATTTCACGCTCTGATTTTAAAGTTATCATGTTGATCTTCCTTCCTAAGTACTATTTACATTATTCTTTATTTTAATTAGTATTACAAATTTACGGCCTAAGCATCTATCTTGTGCATGTTTTGGCTTGCCTTTATACAGTCGTTGCTCTTCACTTGCATATACGCCGTTAGAAAGGAAAGGGTATTATGGAAAGTTCAAAGAAGCCAACAATTGCATTACATACAGCAGAAGAGCCTGTCACATTCACAGACAGTAAACTAGGTGGGCAGCCTTACTGTAAGCCAGGTGATAGTATCCCGGTCCATGATAGTGGTACTCCGTACATGCTCATTGCACAGCTTAATTTTTCACAGCTGCCCAAGCTACCGGATTATCCAAACCATGGTCCTTTACAGTTCTTTGTTCTGGCGGACGAAGATTACGGTGTTTACGAGGATGGCTACTATTGCAGGTATTATGAGGAATTTGAGCCATCTGGTGACATAGAGACGTTTTCTGATGAAGAGGAGGAATATGAAGAGTCGAACCAATCGTATATGGAGGTCCCTATGCTTAAAAGCAACAATGAAGGAAGAGTTGGTTTCCTTCACTGATCCGCGGTCAATCCACTATGACCTGCCAACAGGGGTCCCGAGTACTTGAAGTATCATGATAAAACGGATGGGAGTGGCAAAAAGTCGGGGGCTATGCATTTATGGATCAATCAAGCTTTGATGAAAAGAATGCTGTTTACGAACTGCTGTTTCAATTGGATATGGAGGGCAGTGATCAAAAAACGTATGCGATGATTTATGATTCAGGCACCATGCAGTTTTTTATTGAGAAAGAAGCCTTTTCGCAGCTATATTATTATATCTACAGCTTCTAAGGAGTCTCCAAACCAACATGACAGGTACGTTAAATATTAAATGGTTAAGTTTTGTTGACGATATAGACATGATAGATGCGCGATTAAAAGAAATGTTACATCAGATGACCAGGGATGATGTTTTACCTTTTCAGAATTTGAAAGTGATGGTGAACACGTGCATCTCTTCCATTAGAGGTTCAAACCAATATGAATAATCTAAAAGTATGCTCTAAACATTATTAAGTAAATCTCTAAAGTATTGTCTTAATTTTTCTTTTAGAATGGGGGGATCTATTATTTTGATGGATTTTCCAAAGCCAGCAAGATACTTAATAATAAATTCAAGTTCGCTTGGTTCATACCACCCAACCATATATGGAGTTCCTGACTCATAAGTTAATTTCATAGAAGGATAATGTTCCTGTTGGAATTGCTCTATCCCGGCATGATTGATCATACATTTAAATTGAACGGCCTGTTCTGAGGTTTTCCAAAGTGATTGAGCGTTTCTTATAGTAATTTCATTCAAATCCTTTATAGGCTCCATATTTGTTGTCTTAGCAGATGTTATACGATCGCAGCGGAAAACACGGTAAGCTTTTTTTTGGATATCGTAAGCCTGGCAATACCAATAGCCTTTCATCGGATAAACCGAGATCGGTTGAATAGTGCGAATGCTCTTTTGGAACTCCTTTTGATACTCTATTTCTAATACTTTATTTTTAACAGCTGCCATTAATAAAACTTCTAAATATGCACTGTCTTTGATTTGATCTGTATGTCGAAAAGATACACGATGCTGCATTCTCTCTATATCTTGTCTTTGATTTTCCGATAATTCATTTATAAATTTTTCATGTATTGTACGA
This sequence comes from Siminovitchia fordii DSM 16014 = CIP 108821, assembly GCF_000374565.1. Taxonomy (GTDB): domain Bacteria; phylum Bacillota; class Bacilli; order Bacillales; family Bacillaceae_C; genus Siminovitchia; species Siminovitchia fordii. The sequence goes on from NZ_KB894725.1 coordinate 5,781, forward strand.
AAAGATACTTGAAAAGGTAAATTTGTAAAACTTTGTAGTGCTTGCATGGCAAAATAAAGTATGTAAATTTCTTGGCTGTTAAAAGAAATAGGGGGAAGGGGTATTTGATTAAGTAAACGATATCCTCCATAGCGACCGTACTCTGTATAAATAGGTGCGCCTATTTCTTCTAGTGATGCAATGTCTCTTAATGCAGTTCTTTTTGATATTTGAAACTCCTGCATTAAATCACGAAGTGTAAATTGTTGTTTTTGATTAATGAAGCACAGCATTTGATTTATACGTTCTGACTTTTTCATAAAAACCCGCCTTAAAGATGCCGTTTTTTGTCACCTTTATTCATTATACTTGAAAGTGTAACCAATATCTGTGAAGGAGGCAATACAATGAATGTTGAAGTTATCCCCTTTTTATCTTTGAATGGCAATGCTGCAGCAGCAATTCGTTTTTATGAAAAATATTTAGGTGCTAAAGTACTCTTGAAAAAAAATTATAAAGAAATGAAATTGATGAATCCTAATTTTAGTTATGAAAAGGGGCAAGATGAATATATTACCCATTCTGTTTTGCAAATAGGCTCAAATAAACTTATGATCGCTGAGGAAGAAATGGACACAACTCAACCTTGGCAATTAGGTAACAGCTTTTCATTGTGCATACAATCGAAAGATAAGGATGTTATTCAAAATCTTTATGAAACACTTGTGAAAAACGAGAAGGTCACTGTTTTAATGCCGTTTGAAAAGAATGTATTTAGTCCTGGATATGGAATAATACGGGATCCGTTTGGAATTGTTATTCAGCTTTGTGTAACAGTGCATGATTTTTAAATGTAGGGCGAAAAGGGCTTTCTTAATACACAACAACGGAATGGCCAAACATTACTGTCACTAAACACCAGTTGTGTTGAGGTGACAATAGTGTGTTATTTAAATAGTTGTATGGATACGCTCGATTATAAGCGAGCGTATCTTTTATTTTAGGGAAGGTGCATTTTAAGACTTGTAAGAAGAACAATTCGCGGAATAGAGGACCGAATTGGTTATGATGAAAGGATAGTAATTGTTGCTTATTCAAATCTCAACATTACCACATTGTACATTTCTATGGAAGCCATATGACAATCTTTATCATCTGGCCCATAAGATGATATATTTAAACTAAAACTAAGGAGCCTGTTATGACTATTATCGATAAATTGAAACTCGATAAGTACACAAACATGGTTGTGATTAATCAACCGAATGACTATGATGTATTTACTGAACAAGGAACAACATTGTACAAAGACCATGATGCTATTTTCATTTTTGTAGAAACGGTTGATGAGATGGTCGAGTACACGCATAGAATCATCCACAACCAACTATTACTGGATAACGGCTATTTATTTTTCGCTTATCCTAAAAAAGGCAACACACGCTATAAAAACTTTGTTCACAGAGATGAAATTTTTCCAGCAATGAATGTGAACGAGGATGGGTATGTTGGCAATAGTGATATTAAGTTCTCACGAATGGTTAGTATGGATGATGTTTTCACTGTAGTTGGATTAAAACGTGAGAAAAAGAAAGCAAAAAAGTCATCACCTGTAAGCCAGCGTGTTGCGGATTATGAGAGTAATGTTAGAGATATTGAAGCTTTTTTAGCTGATTACCCGGATGTGCTTAAGTTCTTTCAGAGCTTAAAACCCGGTTACCAAAAAAACTGGGCTCGCCACATCTTTTCTGCCAAACAACAAAAGACACGTGAAAAGCGTCAGCTGCAAATGGTCGATATTCTTTCACAGGGATATAAATCAATCGATTTATTCCACCAAAAGAAAAGATAATTCGAATACGAAAGTGATTTGCTTCTTTTATGGATAAAACTTAAATTTCGCATTAGTTACATATATGTTAAATGGTAAAGAGACTTTGCAGAACTATGCTATCAGAGCTATATAGTATTCATTCAATACGAACAGATAATCGGTAAAAATTTAGCGGTCCAATCTTTATTAGTACTTTAGAAAGGAATTTAACTATGTACGAACTGAAGACTAAAGAAACTGACAGCAGTGTCATTGAGTTTATTGAAAGTATAGATAATCCCAGAAAACGTGAAGATGCTTATAAATTATTAGATATTTTTACTGATACAACGGGTTATGAAGCAAAAATGTGGGGGACAAGTATTATTGGATTTGGAAAATACCATTACAAATATAAATCCGGACACGAAGGTGATGCGCCATTAGTTGGTTTTTCACCACGAAAAGCTAAAATCAGTTTATATTTAGCAACGGGTGACACACAACGAGACAAATTATTAAAGGATTTTGGAAAGCATACAACAGGAAAAGCATGTGTATACATCAACAAAGTAGCGGATATTGACGTTGATATATTAATGGCCTTGATCTGTCAATCTGTATCGTTTTTAAAAGAAACCTATCCAAATGAATGATTCTTTTCCATGAACCTACTCTCCATATTTCAAGGACTATTTATTTTGATTATCAGAATATGATGATTGCATGGGAGTGTTGATTTTACTTCTCTCGGTTTCTTCAGCTTTGTTCTTCCCTGCTGTTACTACTGAGTGGGAGTAGTAGAAGGAGAGCTGAAACCCCTTTGTTTACAAGGGTTTCGGCTCTTTACTCTATTTTCATTGCATTGTTATTGCATTATTTGTTTTTAAACCTTTACGTAGGTAACGAGCAGTGAATTGATTCTTGGGTGAAGTATCTTCATTTTCTGTTGCTGTTTGGTAAGACATAATACCTTCTAATTTATAGGCTACTTCAAAGTTACTGTTTGGATACAAATGTCCGTAGGTGCCAAGTGTCGTTTCAATATCTTCATGCCCTAGGCGGTCTTTAATGATTAATGGGTTTTCGCCCATACTAATAAGCAAAGAAGCGTGAGAATGTCTTAAAGCATGTAATCTAATTCGATGAACCCCAGCTTTTTTTGAAAAACGTGTAATGGCATTCGCTAACGTATGCTTTTGTGTGGGGACACCATTATAGCTCATTACAAAATTGGTTTGAACGACAGATTGCTGCACGTCCTTCCATTCGCGGAGTAACGTTAATGTATCTCCATCTAATGCAATATGACGAACACTAGCCTTTGTTTTTGGTTCTACAAAAGAATAATTATCCAAATTCTTATAGTAAAGTGTTTTATCGATATATAACAGACCTTTGTCAAAGTCAATATCTTCCCATTGAACCGCAGTGGCTTCTCCAATTCGCATGCCTGTCATAAATAAAAACCACAATGAAATAAATAAAAAATGTTGATAATAATCTTCTTTATAGAAAAGAGAGATGACTTTTTCAAATTCCTCTTTTGTCCAAAAGTCTATTTTTGTCTTTGTTTTCTTCACATTACCTACAATTTTTGATGGATTATTTTCAGCTAACCCTAAAACAACAGCTCGATCCATTGCCATAGAAAACAACCCTTGAACATTTCTAATATAAGAAGAACGATACTTCTTTTTAGATAACGCTAATTGCCATTTTTGAACATGAATCGGGGTAATTTCTGTTGTGATTAAGTTATTAAAAAAAGTGAAATGTTTTCTTACAGTTGGTAATCGATTATCGTACGTTCTTCCTTTTACTTGTGTTTTATACCAAGGTAAGAAAATATCTTCAATAAAATGTTGGAATAAAACGTCATCTTGCTTTTCTTCTAATGCATCTGACTTTGTAAGCAGTAACCTCGAATATTCTTCCCTTGCTTCTTTTTTTAAAACCACTGCGGTACTTCTGAATTTGCTTGCCAGTGATGGGGTGATATCCTAAATTTGCCCTAAAATAATAAGTTCCGTTCTTTGCCTTTTTGACGATATCTTTAGTCATGATTTCACTCCTTACGCAATTAGTGCAAGAAGTACAAATCACACATCTAAAGTTATCCCTAATACTTCCTCTACAGCTTCTTTAGGAACACGATCTAACTTTTTAGATTGATAATACGTATGCCCTTTTGAAATCATTAGTTTTTTACACTCTCTAATGATATCAGCTGAAAAAGAGGGACCATAACCTAGTGCTATCAAGTCTTTTTTAGTGACTGTGACCATATGAACTCCTTTCCATAGACTAGGATATGCTATTTGATATCTGTCTATTATTATATCGCGTCTATAAAACTAATTCTAATACGTTGCGTGAATTTGGCTCTTGCACTAAAATTAAAAGGATTTAATGTCATAACTTGATAGTTACTTTAACCTATCTTGCTAAATTGAATATCAAAAATCAGACGGCTGCTGGTGCAGCTCCACGGGAATTTCACCCCTGCAAGTATTTCTTCCAGCCCTACTCATAGCTTGCGACGGTTCAAACGCTCGAACCATGACGATAGGGGAGTATCATTATCCTAACTGATGGGTTATCGCCAGCAATCCACCACGATTACATTAGATTCATAGATTATCGCTCGTTTCTAACGAAAGTCATGGCGTATGAATCAAGTGGCTCATCATCAGTAGAACGTATCTGATTTTTTGCTTATACTGCACGGCGTAATCTTCCGTGCTTTCTTTGTCAAAGAACAAATATATGATTAATGAAAGGGAAAACCTAACCGTTCTGTATTCAAATTTTGAAAGCTAAAACAGATTGCATAAGCTTCGTTCGTAAGCGTTCGCGTGTATCTTCATCGATGCCCCAATAAGTGTTTCCTTGTTCATCACGGAGCTTACACATGTATAAACTTGTCATATAGCTTCTATAATGTAGAACAACTACTTTCATTGCTTCTAGCTCACCCTTATTTGCAGCTAAAATGATTGGATACGGCAACAAGCCACGCTCATTTCTTTCCGTATTAGTATTAATCATCCCATTCATCTGCATGTTCCTCCAAAAAACGTCTTAACGGTTTAAAGAACTCGTTCGCCTATACTGTACAGTACTAACGTGGAATGTTGAACAATTGATCAATTTTTACATCAGAAAGATTAAAAAAGTAGTATAGTAGGATGATAGTACGCTTCTCAACTGGCAAGCTATGCATCGCTTTTGCAAGAAGTGTAGGAGTAATTCTCTTACCAGCTACTTGAAGTCCTTCTATTTCTTCTCCCTTTTAGTGTTTGTCTAAGGTATAGAGCTGTTTTTCTTCTAGCGGTGTTAAATTTGAAAATGTTATCTCCGTTTCTGCCTTTCTTTGTATATGTTGATTGCTTCATTTTTCAGTACTCGCTTACAAAAAGCGTTAAATGCACAACGCACCTGCCGTTCGGTACCATACACTCAACTCTCTTCGAAACTGCAAAGATGGGTGATGATTTCCCCTTTCATTACCTTCAACAAGTTTTTTTGTAAAATGCCAAAAATCAGAGAAAAATTTTTAAAAAAACAATAACACGAGTTAATTTCATAATCCCGAGCCCTTGGGGCTCAAGGCTTTCAAGACGTAAAAAAATAGGCACCTCCCCAAATCCTGTATAATGTAAGTTACCACACAAACATAACAGACTGGAGAGATGCCCTATGTCCATTATACGTCAACCAAGCCTATTTGACATGCATGAATTATATGAGTTGGAACCTACCCACCACTTTGAGGCTGTTTTTTCGACAATCGATCTGAATCCTTTTTGGAATCTTTTCGATAAACCAAAAAAAGTAGGTGCCCCAAGAGAACTGAATTATGGTGCCATGGTCTATTCACTTATCGCTCGTGTGGTGGAGCGTATCGTGACAATCAAGGACCTAATCAAACGGTTAAAACGTGACCCGGTTTTTCGATATGACTGTGGGTTTCTTCACTCGGACCAAATTCCATCTGAAGCCTCCTATTCAAGGATGATTACTGTCATCAGCGAATCAAATGTGATGACACATATCCATGATGAACTGATTCTACTTGCCATCAACGAGGGGCATATCAGCGATGAAAACATCGCCTTCGATGCCACGCATTTTGAGGCAAGAGATCGTGCGCAAGCCTCCAAAAAGAAAGAAAAGCAGACACCGAAAAAGCGCGGACGCAAGCCGAAGGTGGAACGAGAGCAATGGTTAAAGGAAAAACAGGCTGCCGAAAACGCACGCCCGATTTATGAGAAAGAGATTGTTCACCAGCTATCCGAATCAGTGGAAACGTTGTATAAAGAAGCTCCCATCGAACCAAAATGGGGAATCAAGAAAAACAGTGATGGGAAAAATACCTTCTGGTTTGGTTATAAAGGACATTTAGCCGTCAGCACAAAGAGTCAATACATTCTAACGGGTATAATGACGTCAGGAAATCTCAATGATGGGAAGGCAGCCATCCCATTATTGAAGAAAATTGATCGGGATCTTCCAGCTTTATTTACCGCCGGTCTTTTCGATGCAGGTTATGATTATGAGCCCATATATCAGCAATTAATCAATCAGAATCTACAGGCTGTCATCCCATATAACCAGCGCAATGAAAGGGAAGTAGTTGGATACGATGAACATTTCGCACCTACATGCGTCCGGGAACATTCTTATCGTTACGACAGCTTCGACCAGAAGTACAAGACACTGAAATACACACGTCCAAAAGAATGTACAGTTTGCCCATTGCGACTCGATTCCCTTTGTCAAATGACCTTTAAGATCAGGCAATCGACGGATATCCGCAAGTACACACATCCAGCTAGAGGTTCGAAAAAGTGGAATGAACTTTACAAGGAACGCACAGCTGTTGAACGGGTTAATGCGTACTTAAAGGAATTCTTTGGACTCAATAATGTCCGTCATCGGACCGGTAAGAAAGCCAGGCTTCACTTCCAATTGGTGACGCTTGTTTACAATGCCTCAAAATTAGCCGCAGACCGGATCAGACTAGAAATGGAGCAACATTCGTTAAAAACAGCGTGATTAAATCGCAATACCTTTTTAAAAAAACATTAAAAAACATCGTAGGGTAACTCAACCCATTTTCAAAAACGTCAATTATGAAATCGATTCA
>NZ_KB894726.1 GCF_000374565.1 Siminovitchia fordii DSM 16014 = CIP 108821
CCCACGTGTTACTCACCCGTCCGCCGCTGAATCCAGAGAGCAAGCTCTCTTTCATCCGCTCGACTTGCATGTATTAGGCACGCCGCCAGCGTTCGTCCTGAGCCAGGATCAAACTCTCGTATAAGAAGTTTGTCAGCTCAAAAGCTGGCAATGGATATTATCCATTGTTTCAATCAAAATTATTGACGTTTCGTTTCGTTCAGTTTTCAAAGATCAAACTTGAAGTTGCTCTCTCGAGCAGCTTTTCTATTTTATCACACTCGCAAGATCTTGTCAACAACTTTTTGAAGTAGTTTTTCAATCTCGTTTGAGGCGACTTTCTTAATATAACATGATGAACAATATAAAGTCAATACTTTTTTGATATTTTTTCTTCGTTTGAAAAATAATTAAGTTTGAGTATTGCCAGTAGAGATATACTATCACCTTATATTCCTTAAGTCAATGCTTTCTTTCCTATCATTTTTTAAAAAACACTGTCCTAATTAAAAGAAAAAACACTGTTTTGTTTTTTTCGCAAAACCTTTCTTAATGACGTTATTCACAATCTCTCGTATCAATCACACACCAAAAGCATTAATAAGGAGTTCGACACCCCCGTTTTCTACACTTGAAGCATCCACTCTTTTACTTCTATTTGCTCATGGTGCCCACTTCTTTCGCTGATTCACCCACCATTTCACATAAATTCCTAGAAGTTTGCTTCCAAAGATAGCTGAGACATAACTGGCCAAAAACAATAAAAGTGGTTCCACCCATCGTTTTTTAATAGTTGGAACCATTTTTTAAAGGTTATTTTTATTTTAAATGATACATGGGGATTCGCTGTGCCCTATTTTCTTAACGCAAATCCCACTTTGTTTTCCACTTTATCTTTGTCCCTTACGGACAAACGCATGAAACGCAAATTGGCTTTCAGGAATCCGAAGACTGGTTCTACATCCAATTTACGTTTTCCGTAGAGTTTCACGGTTTTTTTCTTCTAAAAGCTTCTGTCTGGTATATTCGTTTTGCTGTTCCATTTTACATTGTATTGTATTCTTCGGTTATGTCCTTTTTTGGTTTGGAGGGGGACACGTGACCTCCAGATAACAAAATTCTCTAACTATGCAAACTACCTTTTAACCAAGCGCGCGGACGGTATGGACCTACCGGGATTTGAATCAAACAGGTTTTTCCTCGTGAATCAATCCTGTAAAGTTCATCACATTGGTTCGCATCAAATCCTAGCAGTGGGTGGCCTCCCATCCCTAAAGCACACGACATCAAGAGCAGGCGTTGCACGAGGATGCCTGCTTCCATCTGTTGAATGCGATATCCTCTGTACCCCCATTCTTCTCTGAGGTGATCCCTCTCTCCGACGACATGCAAACAAAGCGGAACTTGATACAGATTCACATTAGGTATTGTTAATCCATTTTGTAAGAACTCTCGGTGATCTCCTTGGTTTATCTTTCGAAGTGTGTGAGTGCTATTGTCATAAGAGTAGGCCCCATCTGGAACTCCCTCTACGTTATAAAAACTGCCATACAAAGAAACACGAGTCTCAATATTCCCATCCGTTTCATCAAGGTCATTCTGATACGAGAAAGAAAATGTTTCTTTCAATAAAGCGGACAGCTGTGTTTGACTCACTTTTCCTATCATAAAATCGATATCAGGTGAATGCCGCTTTCTGCAAACGGATGCGAGGTCGTACGAAAAGCTCTCCGTAAACGGCAGCAAGATCATCCCCGTACCCAAGGATTGTTCCCGACTATTACTTTTCCTAGTCTTCACGAATGACTTCGTTGTTTCAACCATTGAAGCTTCATTCATTTTTCTCAGAATCGGATAATCAATAACTTTCTTTGAACGGTTATAGGTAACATGCTGTAATAATGGTACTTCCCGGCACAATTCAGAGGCAGAAGCAATTTTTTCACTGTGATAATTGTTGTCAACACAACCGTTCGATTCATTCATAGATAACTGGATCACTGCATATACACTTTCATCCTGTGCGGATAGCCCTAGCAAGTGATTGATCGCCTGATCAAGAAATTGGTAGCATACCCGTGAAGAGAACCCCATCCGATTGGCCACTTCCAGCGATTGTCCGATTAACACACCTGCATCAAGCCCTTGGAGCCTGTAAGAAAAATTATGATATTTATAGAAGTTTTTCCAAAAAACCGTCGAGATAAAAACTGTGCAAAAACAGTCGGAAAAATGATTGCCATTTTCCATACTTTTGGATAAGTAGAAATCGTAATTTCCTTCGCGCACTAATATTAGGCGGTGATGTGCAACATCATAATGGTAAATTCCCTCTGGAGCTTCTTCCAACTTTATATATACGTATAATTCATTAGGGTACAATCCCCCTCCAGAGGGAACAAACCTCCGTATCGACTGGGCTTTCCCTTCATAAAAAGGCAATTGAGAGTATTGAGTAAGCCCGTATACATACCATAGGAAATGACCAAGTTCCTCTATTACAGGCTTTAGATGTTCTTCCCTTCTCTCAAGTCTCAACGGCACATCTGCAGTAAGCGGAACCTCTGGTAATCCCCGATACAGTTTGTAGGGCAACGGTGCGTCTTCCCAATCCACCTGCCAATCCGGCGGAGAGACTTTTTCCGTGTCAAAATGCAGTTGGTGCAGAAACGTCTCGAGCTCCACTCTTCAGCCTCCTACTCTACTATTATGGGAACGGATGGGGATTTGGATTTAGCTGTTCATACGATAACGGTGCCTTCATAAATCCTAGTTGCATTGGTACCCTGAGCACCCTCTCCAGCCCTTTCACACGGGTTAGATGATGCCCAAATGTCATTGGTAACATTCCAGGAATCAATACCTTTACACAGAATAACCCGTTCCGTTCGGTTATTGGTGTTGTTTGGTCAACCACTATAACTTCAAGGTTTAATCGGCGGAAAGTCTCAAGAATACCTTGAAGATCATCCTTCAAATCAGTATTTGCCTGCGGCTGCTTAAATTCCTCGGCAAATGTACGTAAAGGACGATGATCGTCCAATAAAAAACTTAGTCGTTCCTCAGCTTCCGGCAGACCATACAATAGGCCATGGTCTTCCATGGTGCGCACACCGAACGGATTCTGCAGCATCCCTTCATATTTCTTACGGTTTTCCTTCAGCTTTTCGCCATGCCTAGACATCATTCCTGCGAGCTCGTAAATCGTGCTTTTTACAGCCCTTACAGGATCAGGGTTAGCTCCGGCTGCACAAATGAGGTTTAGCCCCTTTGATCTTCTGTTTTTTGCCACTCCCCAAACGCTCGGAATCCCATGTTCCATCGTCGAATTATAAAAATGAAGGTCATATCCCGCCACCTTACAGATCCGGTCGACCATCAGCTGTAATTCCTCGTCATCGGCAGAGCTAAGGTCAAGGCGCGGAAGGGGGAGCTGAGCATACCAGGTTAACAAGAATGAGTCTCGTTCGACGACCTCCATAATGGCATGGAATATGGCTTCCTCCAAACTCCCTCCCAATGCACACCCATTTGAAGTTTCATAAACAAAGCCTTCTCCATATCCCAAACTGTAATAGGCCAGTAACTCCGGAACCAGAATAGGACGTTCGTGTAAAAACGAGTAGCCCCAGACCCAATTCATTGGGGCATCAGGATGAAACGGTTTAAAAGGAAAATGAGGCTTTTCGTATTGCTCCTTTTCATGTAAACCTACTCTTGCAGGATTTAGTGCTTGATTCTCTAATTGACGATAACTATCACGTACTACCGTCCTTTTTCCTCGTGGCCCGATCCCGCAATATCGCTCCAGACCTTCTAAGATTGCAGTCAGCTCACTCATTTCATAAGAATTTGACCTTCCTGCTACTCCCTCATCCGCTCCAAACAGAGGCATGTTGACGATAACATCGGCAAACGGCAGCGTGAAATCCTGTACTTTCCCATTCATAACACCTGTACGATGATCGAGATAATCTTTGACTAACACTTCTTTTAATTCGTTCATCGAACGACATCGATAGGCACCAGCAGTAATTTTAGGGCTAGATTCTAACTTGATTCTAGCCAATTCTGGTGAATCATCAGGTAAATGACTGCATACCGGACACGATGAGTCGGGCAAGAAAAAATGACTGGAGTTCGTTAAGGTCCTAAGGTTCGTAATGAAAATCCTCTCTTCCAAGTTGCTGGCTTCTCCTTGAGAGAGTCTCTGCACCTCGTTACATATCAGAGTTGCCATATGCAATAGTCCAGTTCGTGATGACCATGCGTCTCGCCTTTCGCTTTCTTCTGCAGCCATTCTCATCTGAAACTCCCACATTTCCCGGCTATCGGCTCCCGCTATCATCCTCCGTAGGTCAGAACAACGGGAACATCCGGGTATATCCGGGTGTACCAATGGTCCAATGATTCCTTCCCCAAACGAAACGAAACCTCGAAGCCACGGAATACCCATGGCTCGGAATCTTTCTTCCGCTTTTTGATGAACCGATGGATGCCAGGCATCGTGCAGCACCAGAGCCAGTTTTGTATCTTCGGGAACCTCTTCTATTGTACTTTGACGCTTTACGAGATAACTGCCGGACATTTGTTCATAGACAAAATCCGCTAATAACCCCTGTCCGTTAATTAGAATATGGGTAGCCATTAGAATTCACCCTCTCGTACCTGCACACCAAACACCCCTGCCATTTCTTGTTTTAAAAAAGGTTCGAATGTAAGATCATAAACTAATAACCGTTTGTTGTTTTGGTTCAAGACCTGAATGGAAGTTTGTAATAGCTCACATTGCGGCAATTCATCTAAAGAGGGGATATCGAGATTGTTTTCCTTTCTTTTAAGAAAAACCGCTGACTCCATCTCTTGCCTCTTGATGGAATTCTCCTGGCTTTGAGAATCCAAAAGTGCTTGTTGCAGTGCATTTCGCATGGCTAATGTGGTATTTAAACCTACACTTGAGTACCAACGGCCGTTCGATCTTACGTCTATCACGGGGAAGCCTGATATATCCTCACTCAAGCCGATTATTGGGGAACCGTTCAAGGTAGTCAGGGCATTTAAATAAAATCTGCATGATTTATCTTTTATTGATCCTATTTGCATATGAAATATCGTATTCCGTTGATCACTCTTTCTTTTTCTCAATTCTTCATTTAAATAAACCTGTAGCCCTCGACAAACCGCCTCTTCGATTGTTTCCCCTGCTCCGATGCCTAAAAATTCCTCGGTAATGTTCACGCTAACCTGATCATTCTGTTTTTTTAACTCCAACGGATCGATCATTTGTGAAACATACATTTCAATGCCTGTAAGGCCCGCATCTCTTTTAGCTTCTTCATGTGTTAGGCCTGCACAGACAACCTCTGACAGGAGCTCTGCCGGTCCCTCAGACATTGGATTGACCACTTGAACAGAGCACTGTGCAAGTGGAAGCTGTGACAGATTTCGTTCCTCCCATGTATGGAAAATACCAGTCTTTTCAGAGGTTAATTGACTGAAATGTTCCAGGAGATTACTCGGCGAGTTATCTCTGAGCGATTCCTGTTTAAGCCTCACATCAAGATCTTTAACAAGGTTGGGCGTAAAGCTTCTAGATGTAACCAACGGATGTGTGATGAATGAAAGCCAATCACCTTCCAGCGTATCAAGGTCAAGCAGGTAAATTTGATTACTCTGGTTTGGATCGGCAATTCCTACAGCATTCTTAAACATTTCGAAGACAGCGACATTCGCTAGGATTGATCCCGTGGTTGAAGAGAATGGCTGAGACCGCTGTTCTATATGCAACGCAGATCGATGGATTCGGCGCCATGCAGACTCCCAGCACCCTTCCGATTCCGGATGTAACAAGGGACCCGAGAGCCCCACTTGCTGTAAACAAATGGCCGGGATAAATGCCTTTCTTTCCTCTTTGCAAATCAGGTTAAGCTCCCTTAGTTCATTTACATTTCCATCCTGTGAAACGTACATAATCCAATCATAGGGCTGCACGGCTTCTTTCCAAAAACTCCTTCCCGCCTCTTTTTGAAATTGCACCTCCGCTAACTCTACATCGGAATCTGTTTTGCTGGCATTCTGCACCAGTTCGTTCAGCCGCATCCGACTTGTAGGAATAGAATCTGTTACCAAGACATTTATTTTAGGCAGCCCTGATTCCAGTAACGCCGAAACCAATGCAACTAGCAAGGGGCCCGAGCCAACAGCCAGAACTTTAGCTTGACGGTATTTTTGAAAACGATATCCACCAGATTCCACAAAATTCTCTATAAATTCAATCTGCGAAGCATATTTTTCAAGAACGGAACTATTTAGTTGATGGGGAGTATCTTTGCTTACATCCCTAAGAAAGCCATTCTTATATAGCGTTTCTCCAATCTCATAAACCCTGTTCCGATACGGTGTTGTTAGTCCCTCTGTCAATTCTCCCAATGTTTTCTCCCCATCAAACATTGGTATCAACTTCTCAATCCATTGATAAATTGTATTTCCTTCCATCCGAAATGAACTTGAATTATTTCGAAAATACACTCCCCCCTTAGAATCAGGGAGGAAAAATGTATCCCTATTAACCTTCAGACGTGTGGACGAGTTAAGTTTTGACATTCAGCTCCTCCTTATTCCTAATCTTTACGAATTGCGCATTACCATTTTATGTACTTTTAGCTGTCCAATATGATAAAGGAAAAACGGAGAGCGACGATTTCCGACGTAATAGACTGGAGTGCCTCTAACGAGATAAAGGATAAAGAAGTACGAGAGTGCCTGCTTATCGGCGACACGCATAAGGCCAGCGCTGGAGCTTGACAGGGAGAAATTATCCATAATAGAAATTTTTTTAATTTCCCATACATCCCGGAAAAGAAACGCCCTGCATCAGATCATGCAGAGGCATTTCTTTCCATAAAATAACCCATTTTTTCTTTTGAGACTTACCCCCCCCAACAGTTAAAACAGCTAAAGCAACGAAAACAGCTAAAGCAACGAAAACAACTAAAGCAGCTAAAACAGCGAAAACAACGAAAACCCCCACAGCGAAAACCGCCACAACGAGAACCTCCGCACATCATACCGCCAAACTGGCGCGGATCTTGGCTCAGAGGATCAATAGGAATTAATTCACCAACTTGGTAATTATCCATTGCCAATCCTTGTAATTCGTTATAAGAATACTGCATTTGTACCTCCCCTTTGTATTTAATAATCAGGGCAAACTGACACCAGACAAGTGGCTTGCATTGAAAAACTTTTCCGTTCTTCGTAACAAAAAACGTCTGATCTCCTCAACAAAATATGATGCTTTTAGGTTGTTGTTACTAATGTAAGAGCCTATTTCAAGTTGAAAGCACTTTGATTTAAACTGTTTTAATTCTTAAGGGATGAGGAGTAGCTAATCCGGTGAATTTTAATAGAAAGTTATTATGGGGCGTTGCAAATAATATTTGGTCATTTGGCCAAACATCTTGCAAACAGAACAAGAGCGTAAGCGCCTGTTCATCGATGTACAGACTGGAGTGACTCCAACGAGATTAAGGAAACACCGCGACGAAGGAGCAGATGTTGACTTATCGTAGGCGGAGGCGCGAAGTCTGCTAGTCGATAGGCGCTGGAGCTGGACGTTGCATATTCCAATTAACAAGTTATCCAAAGGCATAGAATTTTATAGTTTCGCTCAACAATAAAGAAAGCGCAAGACACGCAGCCTTAGGCTACAATCACAAGGCAAATTTTGATGAGGGAGTTTCTCAGCCACCATAACAAAGTAGCTGACTTTAAACACTTCTTGTTAAGCATCTCTGAGTATGCTGCGTACAACTTTGCTGCCGAGGGAACAACGCTTCCCCGAATAAGCTTTGCCACAGGAGCACATTCACCTTAGACATGCTTCCGCGCGTCCTGCGCGTCGCCGCATCAGACCGTGACATCCTATCGCTTCGGTGGCACTAGAGCGTACTGCACGTCGCCGCTTCATGCAGCTACATCCTAGGAAAAGCTACGTTTTTTCTTCTGAGGTGTAACGTTGCCGAAGCTTTCTTTGTCCTGTCGCTTCACTAGCCTTAATATTACCTTTACGTCGGAGCTAGACATATTGAATCTTAATTCGAACAATATATTTCTTCTGATGTTATGCTTTCTTACTTTTCAAGAAAAGAAATGCCTTGCACGAGATCGTGCAGAGGCATTTTCTTTTTATAAAATAACCATTTTTTCTTTTGACCTAGATAAAAAATCCTCCAAAACAGCCAAAGCCAAAGCCAAAACAACCAAAGCCAAAACAACCACCACAGCGAAAACAACCGCCACATCGGAAACAACCCCCACAACGAAAACCACCACAAAGCCTACTGTCGTACTGAAGTGGACCTTGGCTCATAGGAATCAATTCACCAACATGGTAATTTCCCATTTCCAACCCTTGTAATTCGTTTTGAAAATGCTGCATTTGTACCTCCCCTTTCTATTTAATCATTAGGGCAAACTACACCAGACAAGAGAGTTGCGTTGAATACTATTCTGTTTTGCGTAATTAAAAACTTCTACTCTCCTCAACAAATTATGTTGCTTTTAGGTTGTTGTTACTGATGTAAGAGCCTATTTCACGTTGAATTATAGAACGTTACAGGAAGGACTAATTTAAACTCGTTTAATTCTTAGTAATGATGCGTTTACCATTTCGGTAAACTTTTATTGAAAATAATAATGGACGTCGCAAATAAAATATGGTCATTTGGCCAAACATCTATTAATCATTAAAAAAGAGCACTCAACTAATCGGTTGAGTGCCTTGAATCGTTGCCACTATTTCGTCATTACCTAGCTTCTGAAAAAGTCCAGTCCACCAACTTGCTGTTCGCCTGTAAGGTCTCCTAATAATAGATTAATAGCAAAAAGAGCACTCATCGTGACCCACAGCCTTACCATGGAAAAAGTGAGATGAGGACAGAAAACCCGGCGGCCAGAGTCTATCTTCCGCAAGGACTCCGTCAGTTTTAATAGTATGCTTTTGATAGGTGAAAAATATTGAGCATTATTTATAATTTTGTAAGTGTGCCAATTTATCTGGATTTGCCACCATATAGATGCGGGAAATCTTATCACCAAGGAACTCTATTGAGACCACATAAGCGACGTAGTCATTGATTAATACGACTACGCCTGGATATCCATTTACTTCTTTGAATTCCATTTTCGAGTTCTCAGGCAACTTTTTCATAATGCTTGTAAACAAAAAGACAATTCGTTCTGATGTATAGATTGGATTTAAAGCAGCTTTTACTTTGCCGCCTCCGTCTGAAATAAATACAGAATCTGTCTTCAATAACTCCAGCATTTTATGAATATTACCTTTTTGAAGCGCCATCGTAAATTGTTCTACCCTGCTCCTCATAGATTGAAAATCCATTGAAGAAGCATTCGGACGATTTTCCATGCTTTTTTTCGCTCGATGGAAGATCTGCCTGCAATTAGTGGATGATTTTTCAATAATAGCTGCAATTTCTTCATAGTTATACTGAAAAACTTCTCGTAATATGAAGACAGCTCGTTCATCCTCAGATAACTGCTGCAAAAGTAAGAGATAAGCGGTTGAGATTGATTCCTTTATTAAAAAAGTATCAGAAGGATCACTTCCGTTATCTACCAATGGTTCTGGCAGCCACTCTCCAACATAAACCTCGCGCTTACTAGCAGCGGAACGCAATTTGTCTATAGACCTATTCATTACGATCTTACATAAATACGCTTTTTTGTTTTCAATGACCTTTTCGCTGCTTACACTGTTATAAGTTAGGAACGCCTCCTGTACAAGATCCTCAGCATCAGCAACACTCCCAGTCATTCGGTAGGCGATCGAAAATAACAATGTTCTATACGTCTGATACAATTGTTCAGTCTCCAAAACGATTAACCTTCCTTTACCAATATCATTTCTTTAGCTTTTAAAATTTCTCGCGCTGCACGCTTCCCACTCGCCGCTGCAGCATCAGCTAATACTTCCTCATGTCCGGTCCAATCTCCTGCAATATACAATCCTTTCATTTCTGGTATGCTCGGACCCGGGTTTTCTTTTCGTTTCAAATGTGGGAAATTATACGATACCGTTAGTTTTGGTAAAAATTGTTGCACAACCACTTCTTGTCTCCATCCTGGTTGAAGCAAATCCATTATTGATTCTAATTGTTGCTTATCTGCATGTGCGTTTATCTCTTCAATAGGATTATGATATTTTGCCAGACTTACAACGACCGTTCCATCATCACTTAATTTTGCTGCTCGTGATTGATTTGTGAAAAATTGTATTTGGCAAGTAGAATATGTATGATTTGGCAGTTAAAATTGTAGCTACTTGCCAACATCCCTTTTTTAATGATTGAGTAATGATTCTTTGTGTCGAAAACTTTCTCGATTGAACACCAGTAAATGTGAGTAATGAATTAAGCGATCAATAAACGCTTCCGTCAAGATCGGATCTCCGAATATATGATTCCACTGTCCGAACTGAAGATTTGTCGTAACGATTACACTTCGCCGTTCGTAACACAAATTAAGCACTTGAAATAGGAGCTCAGCTCCTTGCTTAT
>NZ_KB894727.1 GCF_000374565.1 Siminovitchia fordii DSM 16014 = CIP 108821
TCACACCCGTTCCCATCCCGAACACGGAAGTTAAGCTCTTCAGCGCCGATGGTAGTGAGGGGTTTCCCCTTGTGAGAGCAGGACGTCGCCGGGCATAAGATTTAAAGGTTAGTATTATAACCTTTAAAATTGGGAGATGCAGAACAAGGAAGCGATTGAGGGATGGAAGGAACGTACAACAGTACGTGACTGACGGACCGAATGAAGCTGACGCAGTAATACGCTTCTCATCACAATTTTAATTATTCCGCAGTAGCTCAGTGGTAGAGCTATCGGCTGTTAACCGATCGGTCGTAGGTTCGAATCCTACCTGCGGAGCCATTGGAGAGCTGTCCGAGTTGGCCGAAGGAGCACGATTGGAAATCGTGTAGGCGGCTACCGCCGTCTCAAGGGTTCAAATCCCTTGCTCTCCGCCATATTAACTGAAAATGTCATATGGCCCCTTGGTCAAGCGGTTAAGACACCGCCCTTTCACGGCGGTAACACGGGTTCGAATCCCGTAGGGGTCACCATTTATACTATCGCGGGATGGAGCAGTCTGGCAGCTCGTCGGGCTCATAACCCGAAGGTCGCAGGTTCAAATCCTGCTCCCGCAATATTTTCACCTGATATATCATAGTTTAAGAAGGTCCCGTGGTGTAGCGGTTAACATGCCTGCCTGTCACGCAGGAGATCGCGGGTTCGATTCCCGTCGGGACCGCCATTATTATTAATCGAATCGTATCGCTTAATAATAAATAAAACGGCTCAGTAGCTCAGTCGGTAGAGCAAAGGACTGAAAATCCTTGTGTCGGCGGTTCGATTCCGTCCTGAGCCACCATTTTAAATATAAGTTATGGTGGGGTAGCGAAGTGGCTAAACGCGGCGGACTGTAAATCCGCTCCCTCCGGGTTCGGCGGTTCGAATCCGTCCCCCACCACCATTCGTAGGGGCATAGTTTAACGGTAGAACAGAGGTCTCCAAAACCTCTAGTGTGGGTTCGATTCCTACTGCCCCTGCCAATCACGGCGGCTATGGCGAAGTGGTTAACGCATCGGATTGTGGCTCCGACATCCGTGGGTTCGATTCCCACTAGTCGCCCCATTGAATTTATAGTATAATGTATTACATCAATGGGCTATAGCCAAGCGGTAAGGCAACGGACTTTGACTCCGTCACTCGTTGGTTCGAATCCAGCTAGCCCAGTATGCGGAAGTAGTTCAGTGGTAGAACACCACCTTGCCAAGGTGGGGGTCGCGGGTTCGAACCCCGTCTTCCGCTCCAAAAATGGCGGCATAGCCAAGTGGTAAGGCACGGGTCTGCAACACCCTTACCACCGGTTCGAATCCGGTTGCCGCCTCCATCTTTATATCATGCCTGAGTGGTGGAACTGGCATACACGTTGGACTCAAAATCCAATGCCCTCACGGGCTTGTGGGTTCGAATCCCACCTCAGGTATTACCACAAGGTAGATGAACATGGTTAGAAAAAAATGGTGCTTCAAGAAACCACGTCACACAATTTTTAACCGAATCTACTTCGAAATAAAAAACAGACGAATCATATTGATTTGTCTGTTTTTTATTTTTGCCTCTATACAATATATAACCTCGGTAATATCTTGCTTTTTACTAA
Organism: Siminovitchia fordii DSM 16014 = CIP 108821; assembly: GCF_000374565.1. GTDB lineage: Bacteria > Bacillota > Bacilli > Bacillales > Bacillaceae_C > Siminovitchia > Siminovitchia fordii. Next base: position 1,616 of record NZ_KB894727.1, read on the forward strand.
GCCCTGGATAATAATTGTTTGTACTGAGCCATAGGGGAGACCTCTTTTATTTGGAAGTCTACAAGAAAAAGCCTTCCTTTTTCTATTTATTCATTTACATAAGATATTTTACGCTCTCAGTCTGATTATGTTGTGGAAAATTAAATTAATTAAAAATTTTTTCGAAAAAGGTCTTGAAAAACATTTTATATCAAATTACCTTATCTAAGAAAGGAGGAATAAAATATGAAAATAACGATTGAAGAATTACCTGAATCAAGGATTGCTTATTTCCGAAACGTTGGTGAGTATGGTGAAAAGCAAAACAAAGAGCTAATGGAGTCTTTTAAAAAGTGGGCACAGTTGAATGGTGTATTAGATGATTCCACAATCTTAGGTATACCACAAGATAACCCAGAGATTACGCCAAAAGAGGAATGTCGTTATGATGTATGTGCTGTTATAAATAACGATATTAGTGTGGCAAAACCAGCTCAAGTTGGTAAGTTTTCTGGTGGGAAATATGCTGTTTTCTTGCTTGACCATACAAAAGAGGCAGTTAGTGAATTTTGGGGCAATATTTTTTCTGAGATAGAAAAAAATAATCTAACAATAAGAGAACAACCCATTATAGAAAGATATACTCTACAAATGATAGATAATCATTTATGTGAAATATTAGTTCCTATACAGTAATGAAGGTGGGATTTTTCCCACCTCCTTTTTAAAGGATGAACAACGTGACAGATCTACTTGTCTTCCAGAGCTAACAGCAATTAGAACCACCACACCGATATGATCTTAAAGTTGAAGGAGTCGAACCACCTGGAACCTTGTCCTGCATATAGTTTTAACAAGCTGTACAAACACAGTTCAAGAAAGCAACTAATTATGTTGGGTGGATAGGACACGCTGTAATGAATCAATAGGAATAAAAAACAAGAATCTGACGCATTTCACAAGTAAGAATGGCTAGGGAGAAATTTGAATGAATGTAATCGCTAAAAATGCTAGAAAAATTTATTTTATTGTAGTGTTAATGATGTTGATAAAAACTTTTTTTCCAATTCATCAATTGTATGATAATGCTTTAAACATACTATTCGTTTTAATCGCTATACCTGTTCTAATTATTGAATTTAAAGTTAATATGAGGAATAGGGGAAATACTTAAGTATTCTGGTCTCTCATAAAAGATCTCGATTTTTAAACAACATTTAATAAGCGTATTAACTACTTTTAAACATATATAGATGGAGAGCAAAAACAGATCACTTGTTGGCAATGGATACCGTGTAGTGATCTGTTTTATGATACTTAGCCTTATCTATTTCAATCTAACCTGAAGATGCAGATATAGATGCGGCACGTCTTTCTTCTTCATATGTTGCTTGAACTAATTTGTAAAAAAACAAACGGACCGAGTTGGTTACCTCTACTTTTGTATTTGGCAAGTAGAATATGTATGATTTGGCAGTTAAAATTGTAGCTACTTGCCAACATCCCTTTTTTAATGATTGAGTAATGATTCTTTGT
>NZ_KB894728.1 GCF_000374565.1 Siminovitchia fordii DSM 16014 = CIP 108821
GCCTTATTAGAGGTCAAGATAATGGAAGACTGATTATACAAGTCATTAATTAAATGAAAGAACATATTAGCTTCTTGTTGATCCATTGCCATAAACATTAAGTCATCTATTATGACTAAATCAGCCTCTCTAATTCTTTTCATTCTTGCTTTTGACTTTCGTGTGATTTCTTCTGTTTTCAGGTTATGAATTAAATCTCCCATTGATGTGAATATCGCTTTATACCCTTGGTTAATAGCCTCTATTCCTAGGCCTACGGCCAGGTGAGTTTTACCTACACCTGGTGGCCCTAATAAAATCAAATTGTACAGCTGTTCTATCCAAGTTAAATCTTTTAATCTATTTAGTTGTTTGTTGCTTAAAGACTTTTGTTCTTTTAAATTAAACTCCTCAAGTGTTTTGCTGAAAGGAAAAGTTGCCCACTTTAATCGGTTGTTTAGTTGCTTTTCTTCTCTTCGAGTTTGCTCATAAGAAGTGACATCTAACAGGAATTGAGTAAATGAAAGGTCTTTTTGCTCAGCTTCTCTGATCAAATGGGGGAGATGCTTGGCAGTTTCAACGAGTCTTAACCCTTTCATTATGTCTTGTAATTGTTGGATTTGGCTCATCGCTATTCAACCTCCATTAAAACCGTGTAAGTATCTACTTTTCTTTTGTATGCTTCTGTTTCTAAAACCCATTCTGATAGCCTGTTCAAAGTCTTAACTTCTTTCTTTTTATCAATAACTGTTTCATGTACCTGGCGCTGACGTTTCACATATGCAATGATATCGCCAAAATCAGTTGCACTGTATAATTTCCTTTTTAAACACTCTGCTAACGCTTTAGTCCGTACTTCGTTATCGATACCTTTTGTTTCGCGCAAGATGATTTGCAACTGGTCTTTAATGTAACGAGGATTTTTTTCCCTAACCTTCTCTAAATATTTAAAGGCTAGTTCTTTATCTTCAAATCTCTCAGCCACTGTATTAATGAATGCTCCAACACCTTTTGTACGATCCCTACTATGTTTTTTATCTTTTATTAACATCCCTTTCCCTTCGGGAATTGAATGTTTTGCAATAATTTCGCCAGTATCAGGTATATAAATAACTAATTCTTTAGTCTCCGTTTCCTTGATACATACTTTTTCATATTTGTTATAAGTTCCAAGTGGAAGAGAGTACCGATTAGATTGGTAACGAATAGTATTGTCCTTATGAACACATCTTGCTATACTTATCTCATAGTTATTTTGAATATCTATATTTTGGGAGACTGGTTTTAAGTGTTGCTTTTCCAGGAGGAACACTTCGAATGGTCTCTTTTTTGTTGTATTGTGTATTTTATAGTTACCCGTTCT
>NZ_KB894729.1 GCF_000374565.1 Siminovitchia fordii DSM 16014 = CIP 108821
CGGTACCACCGGATCACTAAGCCCGACTTTCGTCCCTGCTCGACTTGTAGGTCTCGCAGTCAAGCTCCCTTCTGCCTTTGCACTCTGCGAATGATTTCCAACCATTCTGAGGGAACCTTTGGGCGCCTCCGTTACTCTTTAGGAGGCGACCGCCCCAGTCAAACTGCCTGCCTGACACTGTCTCCCAACCCGATCAGGGTCGCGGGTTAGACGGTCCATACAGCCAGGGTAGTATCCCACCGTTGCCTCCACCGAAGCTAGCGCTCCGGCTTCCAAGGCTCCTACCTATCCTGTACAAGCTGCACAGACAGTCAATATCAGGGTGCAGTAAAGCTCCACGGGGTCTTTCCGTCCTGTCGCGGGTAATGCGCATCTTCACGCATACTATAATTTCACCGAGTCTCTCGTTGAGACAGTGCCCAGATCGTTGCGCCTTTCGTGCGGGTCGGAACTTACCCGACAAGGAATTTCGCTACCTTAGGACCGTTATAGTTACGGCCGCCGTTTACTGGGGCTTCAATTCGCACCTTCGCTTGCGCTAAGCGCTCCTCTTAACCTTCCAGCACCGGGCAGGCGTCAGCCCCTATACTTCGCCTTGCGGCTTCGCAGAGACCTGTGTTTTTGCTAAACAGTCGCCTGGGCCTATTCACTGCGGCTCCTCGGAGCTTTCACCCCAAAGAGCACCCCTTCTCCCGAAGTTACGGGGTCATTTTGCCGAGTTCCTTAACGAGAGTTCTCTCGATCACCTTAGGATTCTCTCCTCGCCTACCTGTGTCGGTTTGCGGTACGGGCGCCTGTTTCCTCGCTAGAGGCTTTTCTTGGCAGTGTGGAATCAGGAACTTCGGTACTTTATTTCCCTCGCCATCACAGCTCAGCCTTATGGCAAGCGGATTTGCCTACTTGCCAGCCTTACTGCTTGGACGCACATCCAGTCGTGCGCTTACCCTATCCTCCTGCGTCCCCCCTTCACTCAAACGGAAACGAGGCGGTACAGGAATATCAACCTGTTATCCATCGCCTACGCCTTTCGGCCTCGGCTTAGGTCCCGACTAACCCTGAGCGGACGAGCCTTCCTCAGGAAACCTTAGGCATTCGGTGGAAGGGATTCTCACCCTTCTTTCGCTACTCATACCGGCATTCTCACTTCCAAGCGCTCCACCAA